>NZ_JAAGPD010000060.1 GCF_017104565.1 Paraburkholderia sp. Tr-20389
GGTCTGCGCCTTCGAGCAGCAGCAGCACGCTGCCTTCCGACACGTTGTCGCCGACCTTGACCTTCAGTTCCTTGACGACGCCGGCGGCCGGGCTCGGCACGTCCATCGTCGCCTTGTCGGATTCGAGCGTGACGAGCGACTGCTCTTTCTCGACACGGTCGCCGACCTTCACCGCGACTTCGATCACGGGCACATCTTTATAGTCGCCGATATCCGGCACTTTGATTTCCTGCACGCCACCGCCGCTTGCAGCCGGGGCCGCAGCGGGAGCAGGCGCAGCTTTCTCAGGTTCTTTCGCAGCCTTGGCTTCGCCCGACGTTTCCACGACGGCGATCACGGTGCCCTGCGAGACTTTTTCGCCTGCCTTGATGCGGACTTCCTTGACTGTGCCGGCCGTATCGCTCGGCACTTCCATCGACGCCTTGTCCGATTCGAGCGTCAGCAGCGACTGCTCTTTCTCGATCGTGTCGCCGGGTTTGATATTGACTTCGATGACATCGACGTCCTTGAAATCGCCGATGTCCGGCACCTTCACTTCGACGAGACTCATAGTGTCCCCTTCTCTTATTGACCGTGTTGAAAGATGAGTCGCGAAACGTTGAACAGAAGACCAGTCAGTCCCAGACGACAAAACCGGAGGCTCAATGCCGTCCGCTAAGGACGCGGCTTTCTTTTGCCTACTTTTCTTTGCAAGACAAAGAAAAGTAGGTGCCGCCCCGCACAGGGGCGACGCGTGAAGCGAGACGACAAAGCAGGTTCAACGAAAGCGCCTGATGGTCGAATCAAACATGATCACCAGGCGCCAGCGGCACAACATCAACCATCAAAGAATCACACGCCGGAAATCGGCAAGAATCGCCCCGAGATACGCATTGAAACGCGCCGCCTCGGCGCCATCGATCACGCGATGGTCATACGACAGCGACAGCGGCAGCGTCAGGCGCGGCACGAATTGCTTGCCGTCCCACACCGGCTTCATCGCGCTGCGCGACAGGCCGAGAATCGCGACTTCAGGCGCGTTGATGATCGGCGTGAAAGTCGTGCCGCCGATGCCGCCCAGCGACGAGATCGAGAAGCAGCCGCCTTGCATCTGGTCCGGCTTCAGCTTGCCGTCGCGCGCGAGCTTCGACAGCTCGGTCATTTCCTTCGCGATATCGACGAGACCCTTCTTGTCCGCATCGCGGATCACGGGCACCACGAGACCATTCGGCGTGTCGGCGGCAAAACCAACGTGGTAGTACTGCTTGAACACCAGGTTGTCGCCGTCGAGGCTCGCATTGAACGTCGGGAACTTCTTCAGCGCCGCGACCACCGCCTTGATCACGAAAGCGAGCATCGTGAACTTCACGCCCGACTTCTCGTTTTCCTTGTTCAGTTGCACGCGCAACGCTTCGAGGTCGGTGATGTCCGCTTCGTCGTTGTTCGTGACGTGCGGGATCATGACCCAGTTGCGATGCAGGTTCGCGCCGGAAATCTTCTTGATGCGCGACAGCGGCTTCGGATCGATCGGACCGAACTTCGTGAAGTCGATCTTCGGCCACGGCAGCAGACCCAGCTCGCCACCGCCTGCGGCAGCAGGTGCAGCAGCAACCGGTGCGCCGCGCTGACCCGTCATCACGCCCTTGACGAACGCGGTGACGTCGTCCTGCGTAATGCGGCCCTTCGGACCCGTGCCTTGCACGCGCGACACGTCGACGCCCAGTTCGCGCGCGAACTTGCGCACCGACGGCGACGCGTGGCTTGCGCGATGCGCGCCGCCTTCGCCTGCCTGGATCACGGGCGCCTGCGCGAGCGCGGACGGCTGTGCGGGAGCCGGCGACGGCGCAGCGGGCGCGTCCGACGGCTTTTCTTCGTGCTTCGCGGCAGCCGGTGCCGGTGCGGGCGCAGCGGCACCGCCGCCCTCGCCTTCGAGCAGCACGATCAGCGTGCCTTCCGACACGTTGTCACCGACCTTGACCTTCACTTCCTTGACGATGCCGGCCGCGGGGCTCGGCACATCCATCGTCGCCTTGTCCGATTCGAGCGTGACGAGCGACTGCTCCTTCTCGACGCGGTCGCCGACCTTCACGGCCACTTCGATGACGGGCACATCCTTATAGTCGCCGATGTCCGGCACCTTCACTTCCTGCACGCCGCCCGACTTCGCAGCGGGTGCGGGCGCCGGCGCAGCAGCCGGTGCGGGAGCCGGAGCTGCCGCGCCATTGCCTTGCGCGGGCTTCGCAGCGCCGCCTTCGCCGTCGAGCAGCACGATCAGCGTGCCTTCCGACACCGTGTCGCCAAGCTTGACCTTCACTTCCTTGACCGTGCCCGACGCGGGGCTCGGCACATCCATCGTCGCCTTGTCGGATTCCAGCGTGACGAGCGACTGCTCTTTCGTGACGGTATCACCCGCCTTCACCAGCACCTCGATTACAGGAATGTCCTTGTAATCGCCGATGTCCGGCACCTTGACTTCGATCGCTTGGCTCATTGTTTTCTGTCTCCAGGGCCGCGCGCGCCTCGCCCGCCCGCTTCGGGCGGCGAGGTGCGCATTGGGGCTCGCGGGTCGATGCCTTAGACGGTCATCGGGTTGGGTTTGGACGCATCGAGGTTGTACTTCTTCAGCGCGTCGGCCACGACCTTGCGCTCGATCGTACCCTCATCGGCCAGCGCATTCAGCGCAGCAACCGTGGTCCAGTAGCGGTCGACTTCGAAGAAGTGACGCAGCTTTTCGCGCGTGTCCGAGCGGCCGAAGCCGTCGGTGCCCAGCACGACGAAGCGTTGCGGCACGAACGCACGGATCTGGTCGACCAGCGCGCGGACGTAGTCGGTCGACGCGATCACGGGGCCCTTCGCGTCCTTCAGCAGCGTCTCGACGTGCGAGAGCTTCTTCTCGGCGAGCGGGTTCAGCAGGTTCTGACGCTGCACTTCGTGACCTTCGCGGGCCAGTTCCGTGAAGCTCGGCACGCTCCACAGATCGGCTTCGACGCCCCAGTCGTTCTTCAGCAGGTCGGCGGCAGCGATCACTTCGTTGAAGATCGTGCCCGCGCCCATCAGCTGCACGCGCGGCGCCTTCGCGTTGTCGGCGCCCTTGCGGAACGCGTACATGCCCTTGATGATGTCCTTCGCCACGTGCTCGCCCTGCGGGATCGCCGGGTGCTCGTAGTTCTCGTTCATCACCGTGATGTAATAGAACACGTCTTCCTGGTCCTGCACCATGCGGCGCAGACCGTCCTGCATGATGACGGCGAGTTCGTAGCCGAACGTCGGGTCATAGCTCAGGCAGTTCGGCACCGATGCCGCCCACAGCAGCGAGTGGCCGTCTTCGTGCTGCAGACCTTCGCCGTTGAGCGTCGTACGGCCAGCCGTGCCGCCCAGCAGGAAGCCGCGCGAACGCATGTCGCCCGCGGCCCACACCAGATCGCCGATGCGCTGCATGCCGAACATCGAGTAGAAGATGTAGAACGGGATCATGGTCTCGCCGTGCGTCGAGTACGACGTCGCCGCTGCGATCCAGTCCGACATGCCGCCTGCTTCGTTGATGCCTTCCTGCAGGATCTGCCCGGTTTCCGATTCACGGTAGAACATCAGCTGGTCGGAATCTTCCGGCACGTACTTCTGGCCGTCCTGATTCCAGATGCCGATCTGACGGAACAGGCCTTCCATGCCGAAGGTGCGCGACTCGTCCGGCACGATGGGCACGACACGCTTGCCGATCGCCTTGTCCTTCAACACGATGTTGAGGATCCGCACGAACGCCATCGTCGTCGAAATCTCGCGCCCTTCGCCCGTGCCCTTCAGCAGCGGTTCGAATGCGTCGATTCCCGGGACGGGCAGCGATTCCGCCTTCTGGCGGCGCGCCGGCAGATAGCCGCCCAGTTCCTGACGGCGGGCGCGCATGTATTCGAGTTCCTTCGAGCCTTCCTCGAACTTCAGATACGGCACGTGCGCGATCTCGTCGTCCGAGATGGGCAGGCGGAACTGGTCGCGGAAATGCTTGAGCGCTTCCACCTGCATCTTCTTCTGCTGGTGGGTGATGTTCATCGCCTGGCCGGCTTCGCCCATGCCGTAGCCCTTGATCGTCTTCGCGAGGATCACGGTCGGCTGGCCCTTCGCCTGCGTCGCCTGCTTGAACGCCGCGTAGATCTTGTGCGGGTCGTGGCCGCCGCGATTCAGGTTCCACACGTCGTCATCGGACCAGTCGGCGACCAGCGCCTTCAGTTCCGGCGTGTTGAAGAAGTGCTCGCGGACGAATGCGCCCGACTCCGACTTGTACGTCTGGTATTCGCCGTCGACGACTTCCATCATCCGGCGCATCAGCGCGCCCGACTTGTCGCGTGCGAACAGGGCATCCCAGCGGCTGCCCCAGACCACCTTGATGACGTTCCAGCCGGCGCCGCGGAACTCGCTTTCGAGTTCCTGGATGATCTTGCCGTTGCCGCGCACCGGGCCGTCGAGGCGCTGCAGATTGCAGTTGATGACGAACACGAGGTTGTCGAGACGCTCGCGGCCGGCCATGCCGATCGCGCCGAGCGATTCCGGCTCGTCCGTTTCGCCGTCGCCGAGGAAGGCCCACACCTTGCGGCCGTCCGTCTTCGCGATGCCACGCGCCTGCATGTACTTCATGAAGCGCGCCTGATAGATCGCCATGATCGGGCCGAGACCCATCGACACCGTCGGGAACTGCCAGAAGTCCGGCATCAGCCACGGGTGCGGATACGACGAGATGCCCTCGCCGCCGACTTCCTGACGGAAGTTGTCGAGCTGGTTCTCGGACAGACGGCCGAGCAGGAACGCGCGCGAGTAGACGCCCGGCGACGAGTGGCCCTGCACGAACACGAGGTCGCCGCCGTGATCTTTCGACGGCGCGTGCCAGAAGTGGTTGTAGCCGACGTCGTACAGCGTCGCGGCCGATGCGAACGACGCGATGTGGCCGCCGACGTTGGTGTCCTTACCGGCACGCAGCACCATCGCCATTGCGTTCCAGCGCGTGTACGAGCGGATGCGGTGTTCGATGTCCTGGTCGCCGGGAATCTTCGCCTGATTCGCGACGGGGATCGTGTTGATGTACGGGGTGTTGGCAGAGAAAGGCAGGTGCTCGCCATGCACGCGTGCAAATTCGATCTGCTTTTCGATGAGGTAGTGAGCGCGGTCGGGTCCGATAGCAGAAATCACGCCATCAAGCGCTTCGAGCCATTCGGCCGTTTCTTGCGGGTCGCTATCGTCTTTGGCGTTGGCGACGTATTTCAGGACTTCGTCAGGTACAGCGGACATGCTCGTCTCCTGGATATGGGGAACGCTCTGTGAACAGGCGACGCGGACGAACGACGACCGCGGCAGCTTCCGGGCGATTGTAATAAGGCCCACAACGCCTGCGCAAGGAAATTTTCAGATTACGAGAGTCTTTCTCATAATGCGAAAAATTGCTGCAACGCACCCTGGTTTGACTGGCCATCAGCAAGTACGTCGGCTAGTTTGCGCCGAATTGCGTGACTTTCATCGCTTTTTTGCGGCAATTGCGTGTCAGCCGCTGCGCTACAATGCGAGCCATGTTGACCGATCGACTTTTCGCACGCTCGGCACGCTCTGCCGGACCGTCGGCGGATTCGTCGCCTTCCCGCTGGCACCACGGACCGTGGTGGTCGAACTCCTATTTGCTGACGCCGCTCCTGTCGATCCTGGTCTTCCTGGTCGTCATGAGCCTGATTCTGTGGAGCCTGAACCGGCGCGAACAGCAGCAGCAGGAAGACACGCTGTACCGCAACGTCGCGTGGGCGCAGCAGCAGATCCGCCTGTCGATGACGGGCGCGCAGGAACAGCTCCAGGCGCTCGCGCGCGATCTCGTTTCCGGCCGCGCGGACCCGCATTCCTTCCAGGTGTCAACGGCCGACATCATGCAGGGGCATCCCGAGATCCTCTACATGAACTGGTACACCAGCGCGCAGCAGCCGCGCTGGCCGAACAACGCGCTGCCCGTGCTGGGCCAGCGCCTCGCCAAGCCGAACGACCAGCAGATGGACGAGGCCGTCAAGGCCGCCTTCGCCGAAGCGAAAAACACGCGCCGGCAGGTCTACTCGCCGCTGATGTATGACGACGTCGGCAATGGCTATATCACTTTGCAGACGCCCGTTTACCGCGACCGCGACTTTCTCGGCACCGTCGCGGCCGTGTTCTCGATCGAAGGGATCCTGAAGCGCGACATCCCGCCCGAACTGTCCGCGAAGTACAAGATCTCGATCATCGACATCAACAACCGCGAACTCGCCACCACGTCGACGCGCCCGCGCCTGCCGCGCGACGCGTACTACGACCTGCCCCTCGATCCGCCCGGCCAGGGCGTGTCGGTGCGCGTCTACGCGTATCCGCAGATGACCAACTTCACGAACAACACGCTCGTGTGGCTGGTCGCGGGTCTGTCGTGTTTCGTGCTGTGGAGCCTGTGGAGTCTGTGGAAACACACGCGCCAGCGTTTCGAGGCGCAGCAGGCGCTGTACGCGGAAGCGTTCTTTCGCCGCGCGATGGAAAACTCCGTGCTGATCGGCATGCGCGTGCTCGACATGCACGGCCGCATCACGCACGTGAACCCCGCGTTCTGCCGTATGACGGGCTGGGACGAAAGCGATCTGGTCGGCAAGAACGCGCCGTTTCCGTACTGGCCGCGCGATTCGTATCCCGAGATGCAGCGCCAGCTCGACATGACCTTGCGCGGCAAGGCGCCGTCGTCCGGCTTCGAACTGCGCGTGCGCCGCAAGGACGGCTCGCTGTTCCACGCACGCCTGTATGTGTCGCCGCTGATCGACAGTTCGGGCCGCCAGACGGGCTGGATGTCGTCGATGACGGACATCACCGAGCCGAAGCGCGCGCGCGAAGAACTCGCCGCCGCGCACGAACGCTTCACGACGGTGCTGGAAAGCCTCGATGCCGCCGTGTCCGTGCTCGCCGCCGACGAAGCCGAACTGCTGTTCGCGAACCGTTATTATCGCCACCTGTTCGGCATCCGCCCCGACGGCCATCTCGAACTGGCGGGCGGCGGCGGCTTCGACAGCTCGGCGGCCTCGTCGGATTCGATCGACATGGTCGACGCGTTCGCCGGCCTGCCCGCCACCGCGCTTACGGAAAGCACGGCCGACGCGCAGGAAGTCTATGTGCAGGGCATCCAGAAGTGGTTCGAAGTGCGCCGCCAGTACATTCAGTGGGTAGACGGCCACCTCGCGCAGATGCAGATCGCGACCGACATCACCACGCGCAAGCAGGCGCAGGAACTCGCGCGCCAGCAAGACGAGAAGCTGCAGTTCACGAGCCGCCTGATGACGATGGGCGAAATGGCGTCGTCGCTCGCGCACGAGCTAAACCAGCCTCTCGCAGCCATCAATAACTATTGCTCTGGAACCGTCGCACTGGTTAAATCTGGTCGGACAACTCCCGACAACCTGCTACCTGTGCTCGAAAAGACGGCGCAACAAGCCGTACGGGCCGGCATGATCATCAAGCGCATCCGCGAATTCGTGAAACGCAGCGAACCGAAACGCCAGGCCACCCGGGTCTCCGACATCGTCGCGGACGCCGTGGGCCTTGCCGAGATCGAAGCGCGCAAGCGCCGCATCCGCATCGTGACGGACATGCGCTCGCGTCTGCCCGTGATCTATGTCGACCCGGTGCTGATCGAACAGGTGCTCGTCAACCTGCTGAAGAACGCGGCGGAAGCCATGCACGACGCGCGTCCCGACGCCGTCGATCCCGTCATCCGCGTCGTCGTGAAGCTCGATTCCGGCTTCGTGTGCATCAGCGTCGTCGACCAGGGTCCGGGCGTCGACGAAGCCACGGCCGAACGTCTCTTCGAACCGTTTTACAGCACCAAGTCCGATGGCATGGGCATGGGGCTGAACATTTGCCGTTCGATCATCGAATCGCATCGCGGACGCCTGTGGGTGGTCAACAACGTCGAGTCCGACGGCCACATCACGGGTGCCACTTTCCATTGCAGTCTGCCTATTGGAGAGCCTGACGGCCCGAGCAACGGCGGGTCCGAGGCGCCGACACCACAAACCGTTACGGGAGAGCTATGAACACCCCAGTTACCACACAGGAAACCGTGTTTGTCGTCGATGACGATGAAGCGGTGCGAGATTCGCTGCGCTGGCTGCTGGAGGCGAACGGCTACCGCGTGCAGTGTTTCTCCAGCGCCGAGCAGTTCATCGACGCATGGCAGCCGCATCAGCATCCCGGCCAGATCGCGTGCCTGATTCTCGACGTGCGCATGTCGGGCATGAGCGGCCTCGAACTGCAGGAGCGCCTGATCGCCGACAACACGCTGCTCCCGATCATCTTCGTGACGGGTCACGGCGACGTACCGATGGCCGTGTCGACGATGAAGAAAGGCGCGATGGATTTCATCGAAAAGCCGTTCGACGAAGCCGAACTGCGCAAGCTCGTCGAGCGCATGCTCGACAAGGCACGCAGCGAAAGCAGCAGCGTGCAGCAGCAGCGCGCCGCCGCCGAGCGTCTCGGCAAGCTCACCGCACGCGAGCATCAGGTGCTCGAGCGCATCATCGCGGGCCGCCTGAACAAGCAGATCGCCGACGACCTCGGCATCAGCATCAAGACGGTCGAAGCGCACCGCGCGAACATCATGGAAAAGCTCAACGTGAACACGGTGGCCGACCTGCTGCGTCTCGCGTTGTCCAACAAGCCGCAGCCCGCGCAATAAGACGCGTCGCTGCCGTCATCGCGTGATGGCCGCGACCCTCCGCCCGCGCTTCAACGCGCGCGGGCGCATGAGGCTATTGGCGCCGTCCTGACGCCATCACGCGGCGCTGCGCTCGCAGCGCCCGCATCGCTCCTCCTCGCCCGCCCCCGCCTGCCCGGCTATCCGTCCGCGCGTCGCGAGCATTTCATTAGCGCTCCAAACTGACTTGCATTGTGCAGCGAACTGCAACGATGCATCGAGCATTCCTGCCCACCATGCGACGCAGATGACTCTTGCGCGTCCCGCCCACTTCCATTATCAGTCGCGATACACGGACGCCCGATCGGCGCTTCATCGCACAACACTGCGCCGCAGCCGCTGCGCGCGCAACGCAGCATGGAGGTTTTCATTGTGAAACGTTACGGCCCCTACAGACCGCGCACCTGGCTCATCTGCGCGGCGCTTGCAGGCTTTCCGCTCGCTGCGGAATTCGTCGTGCCGGCTGACGCCGTCGCGCAAACGCCCGCGAAAGTCTCGAACCAGCAGCTCGATGCACTGACTGCGCCCATTGCGCTCTACCCGGATGCGCTGCTCGCCCAGGTGCTGATGGCATCGACGTTCCCGCAGGATGTCGAAGCGGCCGCCGCGTGGTCGAAAGCGAATTCGCAATACAAGGGCGACGACGCGGTGAAGGCCGTGGCCTCGGAGCCGTGGGACCCGAGCGTGCAGTCGCTCGTCGCGTTCCCGCAGGCGCTCGCAACGATGGCATCCAAACCCGACTGGGTCCAGCAACTCGGCAACGCGTTTCTCGCGCAACCCAACGACGTGATGGACTCGGTGCAGCGGCTGCGCAAGCAGGCGCAGTCGGCGGGCAATCTGAAATCGAGCGAGCAGCAGAAAGTGATCGTCGAGCAGAGCACGATCCAGATCCAGCCCGCGAATCCGCAGGTGGTCTACGTGCCGACGTACAACCCGACTGTCGTCTACGGTACGTGGCCCTATCCCGCCTATCCGCCCGTCTACGTGCCGCCGCCTCCCGGCTACGCGATTGCGTCCGGCTTCATGACAGGCCTCGCGTTCGGCGCGGGCGTGGCCGTCGCCAATTCGCTGTGGGGCGGCTTCAACTGGAACACGCATGACGTCAACATCAACGTCAATCGCTACAACAACGTCAACGTCAATAACCGGATCAGTTCGAACACGGCTACGGCGAACTGGAACCGGAACGCGAACGTCAACCGCAACAACGCCAACATCAATCGCAACAACGCGAACCTGAACAACAGCAATCTTGCTGCGCAACGCGACCAGTATCGCGGGCGCGACGCGTCGCGGGCGCAGGCGCAGCAGACGCTGCAGAACCGCACCGGTCAGAACCTGAGCGGCAATGCTAGCCAGCGCGTGCAGAACATCCATCAGGGCGGCGCCAACGCCGGCGAGGTCCGCAACAGCGCGCAAAACCTGAACCGCGACAACGCGTTGCGGGGTTCCGGCGACGCCGCGGGCTCGCGTCAGGAACTGCAGCGCGGTCAATCGAGCCGGCAGTCGCTCGCGGAAAGCGGCGGCGCGAACAACCGGCTCGGCGCGGGTGGCGGCGGACAGCAGTTCGAGGGCCGCCAGGCAGGCGGCGGCGCGGGCCATGCTGGCGGATTCCAGGGCGGTGGTGGCGGTGGCAACTTCGGCGGCGGTGGCGGATTCCACGGCGGCGGTGGCGGCGGATTCCATCGCCGCTAGACGACTGCTCGACACCTTCATCATGCATGTGGCTGGCGCGACATGGGACAGCCTCGCTGTAGCCCGGATGCCAGCCGACAGGAGATCCACATGAACCGCAACCCGACTCGACCCGCAACGCGCGCCCGGCTCGCCTTGAGCGCCGTGGCTGCCGCGACGCTGCTCGCCATCGCACAACACGCTGCCGCGCAAACCGTCTACCCGACGCCCGATGCCGCCGCCGAGGCACTCGTCAACGCGCTCGCGACCAGCGACCATCCGGCGATGGAAAAGGTGCTCGGCAAGAATTACGGCCGCTACATCCCGACCACGAACATCGGCGAGGACGACATCTATGCGTTCCTCGGACAATGGGCAAAAGGCCATCGGATCGTCGACGATCCGGCGCCGCGCAAGGGCCGTAAAAGCGTGCACCTCGCCGTCGGCGACGGTGGCTGGACGCTGCCCATTCCGATCGTGCAATCGGCGCGCGGCTGGCAGTTCGATACGCCCGCCGCCACCGACGAGATGCTGACGCGCCGCATCGGCCGCAACGAACGCGCAGCGATACTGACCTCGCTTGCGTATGTCGATGCGCAGAACGACTATCGCGGCCAGATGCAGCATTACGCGCAGAAGCTCATCAGCTCGCCCGGCCAGCACGACGGACTGTACTGGCCGACAGCCGAAGGCGAGCCCGAAAGCCCGCTCGGGCCGCTCGCCGCGACGATGCCGCATCAGATCGCGCCCGGCGAAGCGTACTACGGCTATCACTACCGGATCCTCACATCGCAGGGATCCCATGCCGATGGCGGTGCGCAGAGCTACCTGCAGGACGGCACGTTGTCGAAGGGCTTCGGCCTCGTGGCGTGGCCCGCCGAATACGGAAAGACGGGCGTGATGAGCTTCATCGTCAACCAGAGCGGACAAGTCTACGAGAAGAATCTCGGGCCGCAGACGCCGCGCGCCGCGGCCGCGATCACGTCGTTCAATCCCGACTCTTCCTGGCAGGCGACGCAGCCCTGAACGTGAACTGAGCGCCCACGCGCCGTGTTGCGGCGGCTGTGTGTCGCCGGCCGTGCGCCGGGCGGCCCACGTCGCGCGTCATGGGTTCTTATCGCCGGTCGCCATCCCTTGGGTCCCCTCGACGGTATAATGTCGACCTTCGCTGCGGCGCGGTTTTCGCGCCGTGCGCTTTCCGGCATGCGACCCGTTCCAGCCTTCGAGCGCCATCCGTGCGATTCGCGGCGTCCGCCTACGGCGCGCGCCGCGAACGCATGCGCAGCACGCACAACGCGCGGCATGCGCGGCAACGTGATCACACGCCCTGCGCCTGCCTGCCCCGCCGCATTCCGAAACGCCCATTCTCGACCGACCATGACAGCCAAACTGATCGACGGCACCGCCCTTTCCAAGACCCTGCGCGCCGACGTCGCCACACGCGCCGCCGCACTCACCGCCCGCGGACATCGGCCCGGTCTTGCCGTCGTGCTCGTCGGCGACAATCCGGCGAGCGAGGTCTACGTCCGCAACAAGATCAAGGCTTGCGAGGACAACGGACTCTTCTCGTCGTATGACCGCTACGCCGCAACGATGACGGAAGCCGATCTGCTCGCGCGGATCGACGAACTCAACCGCGATCCGAAGATCCACGGCATTCTCGTGCAACTGCCGCTGCCTGCGCACATCGACAGCCACAAGGTGATCGAGGCGATCGCACCCGAGAAGGACGTCGACGGCTTTCACATTGCGAACGCCGGCGCGCTGATGACGGGCAAGCCGCTGTTCCGCCCGTGCACGCCCTATGGCGTGATGAAGATGTTCGAGGCTTACGGCATCACGCTGAAGGGCGCGAACGCCGTGGTGATCGGCCGTTCGAACATTGTCGGCAAGCCGATGGCGATGCTGTTGCTCCAGGCGGACGCGACCGTTACCGTCTGCCACAGCAAGACGCGAGACATCGCCGCGTTCACGCGTGACGCGGACGTCGTCGTGGTCGCCACGGGTCTGCGCAACACCCTGACGGCCGACATGGTAAAGCCGGGCGCGACCGTGATCGACGTCGGCATGAACCGCGACGACAACGGCAAGCTGTGCGGCGACGTCGATTTCGCGAACGTCAAGGAAGTGGCCGGCCATATCACGCCCGTGCCGGGCGGCGTCGGCCCGATGACGATCACCATGCTTCTGGTCAACACGATCGAAGCGGCCGAGCGCGCCGCCGGTCACGCCTGAGCGAGGCACTGAGCGCGCGTCACGCGCGTTCTCGCCTGAATTCGTAACGCCCCCTCCCGCCGCCCGGACCGTACCGACGATCCGGGCGCGTCATCCGCACCTTCGCGGACACCATCCCTTCACCTTCACGCCGTCCGCTGCCCCGCCCTCTGCTTCTGGTACAAATAGGGCTGGCCCCGCTACGACTGCGCGCGAGCGGCAGTTCTGATAAGTTGTTGCGCAACCGGTGGCCATTAGCTGAGTATCGGCTGACTATTGCCTCGATCAAGCGGCCCGCGACTGGAAATGGCGAACTGCGCCCCAATATGCGACGTGCAGGGCGCCGGCATGATCTACGCGCGCCGCTCCCGTTTCAGACCCGGACGGACGTTTCGCCGGGCCTCCATTTACCGCGTCAGACAGGAAGCATCATGTCCACATCTCAATCGACATCCGACAATCCGCTCCTCGATTTCTCCGATCTGCCGCGCTTTGGCGAGATCCGCCCCGAACATGTGACGCCTGCCCTCGATGTGCTGCTCGCCAACGCGACGGCGGCCGTCGAACGCGCAGCCGAGCCTTCGACGCCCGCATCGTGGGCCGACGTCGTCGAGCCCGTCGAACGCGCGACGGAACCGCTGTCGCGCGCGTGGGGCGTGATCGGCCATCTGAATGCCGTCGCCGACACGCCGGAGCTGCGTGCCGTATATGGCGAGAACCTGCCGCGCGTGACGGAGTTCTGGTCGAGCGTCGGGCAGAATCTCGCGCTCTACGAAAAGTACAAGACGATCGCCGCGAGCGACGATTTCGAATCGCTGACTGGCGAGCGCAAGAAGATCCTGAACAACTCGCTGCGCGACTTCAGGCTGTCGGGCGCTGAGCTGCCCGAAGATCAGAAGCCGCGTTTCGCCGAACTGCAGGAACGTCAGGCCGCGCTATCGAAGGCGTTCTCGGATCACGTACTCGATGCGACGAACGCGTATGCGTATATCGCCGAAAACAAGGACGAACTGGCGGGCCTGCCCGAAGACGTGATCGAAGCCGCACGCGAAGCGGCCGAGCGCGAAAGCAAGAGTGGCTGGAAGTTCACGCTGCATTTCCCGTCGTACTTCCCGGTGATGCAGTACTCGGAAAACCGCGCGATGCGCGAGACGATGTACCGCGCCTATGTCACACGCGCTTCGGAACTCGGGCCGCAATACGGCAAGGGTAACGCCGACTGGGACAACACGGCGAACATCGCGGAGAACCTGAAGCTGCGCGACGAAGAAGCGCACATGCTCGGGTACAGGAATTTCGCCGAGGTGTCGCTGGCGCCGAAGATGGCGGAGTCGCCCGAGCAGGTCATGGCGTTCCTCGAAGACCTCGCGACGCGCGCGCGTCCGCACGCCGAGCACGACTGGACCGAGCTGCGCGAGTTCGCCGCAAAAGAGCTTGGCCTGAGCGAACTGCAACCGTGGGACATGGCGTTTGCCGCCGAGCGTCTGCGCCAGAAGCGCTACTCGTTCTCCGAAAACGAAGTGAAGCAGTACTTCCCGGAAGACATCGTGCTCAAAGGCCTGTTCAAGGTCACGGAGACGCTGTTCGGCGTGAAGATCCGCCACGACGAAGCGGCGACATGGCACCCCGACGTGCGCTTCTTCCGCGTCGAGAATCAGGACGGCGGCCTGGTCGCGCAGTTCTATCTCGACCTGTATGCGCGCGAAGGCAAGCGCGGTGGCGCATGGATGGACGACGCGCGCTCGCGCCGCAAGCCCGTGACCGGCGCGGTGCAAACGCCCGTCGCGTATCTGACCTGCAACTTCTCTGCGCCCGTCGGCGGCAAGCCCGCCTGCTTCACGCACGATGAAGTGATCACGCTGTTCCACGAATTCGGCCACGGCCTGCATCACATGCTGACGCGCGTCGACGAACTGGGCGTGTCGGGCATCAACGGCGTCGAATGGGATGCCGTCGAACTGCCTTCACAGTTCATGGAGAACTTCTGCTGGGAGTGGGACGTGCTGAGCGACATGACGCAGCATGTCGACACGGCGAAGCCGCTGCCTCGCGATCTGTTCGACAAGATGCTCGCCGCGAAGAATTTCCAGAGCGGTCTGGGCACGCTGCGCCAGATCGTGTTCTCGATGTTCGACATGAAGCTGCACGTGGACTTCGACACGTCCGGTGCGAAGAGCGCGAACGATCTCGCACGCGAGATCAACGAGCGCTTCCACGTGATTCCGCAAGTAGCGTTCTCGCGCTGGCCGAACACGTTCAGCCACATCTTCGCGGGCGGCTACGCTGCGGGTTACTACAGCTACAAATGGGCCGAAGTGCTGTCCGCCGATGCGTATGCCGCGTTCGAAGAAGCGGCGCAAGCGGGCAAAGGCAGCGTGCTCGATGCGGCAACGGGCACGCGTTATCGCAAGGAGATTCTCGAAGTGGGCGGCAGCCGTCCCGCGATGGAATCCTTCAAGGCGTTCCGCGGACGCGAGCCGAACATCGATGCACTGCTGCGTCACAACGGCATGACGCCGGGTTCGGCGCCGGACGCAGCGCATTGATGCAGCGCTGATTCTGCGACCTGCGTGCCGAAGCGCCAGCCTCTACTGGCGCTTCGAATCAGGTTGTCGCTTGAGCACATGCGAAGCGGGTTCGGTCTTACCGAGCCCGCTTTTTTCATTCGCGATGCAGCTTGAAGTCCACTTCCGTTGGCCGCCCTTCCAGCGATAGCGACGCGCGTGCCGCCGGCGCCCGGCTCACGACTTTCCCTCGGCTCACCACCGCCAGTCTCGCCGCGCGTAGGCGTATCGCTTCCACGGCATCGCGTGCGTCGAGCAAGACGAGATTCGCATCGCATCCCGGCTCGATTCCGTAACGCTCCAGCCCGAGAATGCGCGCCGCATTCACCGTCACGGCATCGAAGCATGCGTGCATCGCGTCGATGCCCGTCATCTGCGCGACGTGCAAGCCCATATGCGCGACTTCGAGCATGTCGCCGGAGCCGAGGCTGTACCACGGGTCCATCACGCAATCGTGGCCGAATGCGACATTGATCCCCGCCGCCAGCATCTCGGGCACACGCGTCATGCCGCGCCGCTTCGGATACGTGTCCGAGCGCCCTTGCAACGTGATGTTGATGAGCGGGTTCGCGATGGCGGCCACGCCCGATTCGCGCATCAACGGCAGCAGTTTGCTGACGTAGTAGTTGTCCATCGAATGCATCGACGTCAGATGCGAGCCCGTCACGCGTCCATGCATCCCAAGCCGATGCGTTTGCGCGGCAAGTGTTTCGATGTGACGCGACATCGGATCGTCCGATTCGTCGCAATGCATGTCGACGCGCAAGCCCTTCTGTGCGGCGAACTCGCAGAGCAGCCGCACCGACTCCGCGCCATCCGCCATCGTTCGTTCGAAATGCGGAATGCCACCGACCACGTCGACGCCCATCGCGATCGCGCGCTTGAGATTGTCGAATGCGCCCGCGCTGCGCAGCACGCCGTCTTGCGGAAACGCAACCAGTTGCAGATCCATATAAGGCGCGACGCGGCGCTTCACTTCGAGCAGAGCTTCGACGGCAAGCAGACGCTCATCGCACACGTCGACATGCGTACGGATGGCCAGCAAGCCGCGCGCGACGGCCCAATCGCAATACTGCAGCGCACGCTCGACGAGCGCCTCCTGCGTCAGACGCGGTTTCAGCTCTCCCCAAAGCGCGATGCCTTCGAGCAAGGTGCCCGATGCGTTCACGCGCGGCAAGCCATACGACAGCGTGGCGTCCATGTGGAAATGCGCATCGACGAAAGGCGGCGTGACAAGTGCACCGCCCGCATCGATTTCCTCACGCGCAGTCGCGGCAAGCTTCGGCTCGACCGCAACGATACGGCCGGACTCGATACCGATGTCGACGAGACCACGCTGTTGCGCGACGCTGCGTGGCAATGCGGCACGACGGATGATCAGATCCATGAAGGGCTCCCTTTGCATGACATCGATTCTATCGGCGGAAGAAATGCTTGTGGATCGACGCGATGGCATAGGACGAAACGCATGTCCTCGTTGATGTCCTCGCGCTACCTGGCAAACGAATATGAAAAAAGTTCGCTCAAGTGTTTGACGCCTGCCGAATGTGCCCGTACAATTCGGTTCCTCTGACGCGGGGTGGAGCAGTCTGGCAGCTCGTCGGGCTCATAACCCGAAGGTCGTAGGTTCAAATCCTACCCCCGCAACCAAAGCCCAGTAAGGCTTACCGCGATTTAGCCCATTTTCAGGAACAAGATTTTTCTTCGAATTTGGGCGCTATGTGGGCGCTGGCCGCGCAAAACGGCCAAAAGCAGCGCCCAAGCAAAGCTAACCAAGGCCCGCCATCGAGCGGGCTTTGTGCTTTCCGGGCCACTGAAGGCCCCGGCCCGCCTCGGACGTCGGCATATACTTGCCGGTCAGCGCGAACGGCACCACGGGCCGAATTCGCGGCCCGCTGCCCGTTTTCCCACGGAGGCAACCATGCCGCTGCCTGAACCCCTCGAACTACACATCCAGACCGTTTGGTCATCCGTGCGCCTTGTTCTGCTCCAGCGGGTGATCTGCGAGGTGCTGCCCGATACGCGTGTGGACTTCTGGCGAGTCACGCAAGGCGCGTCGGTCGACTATGGCCTGATCGAGTGGTGCAAGATTTTCGGCAGCCGAGCCGATGACACGCACTGGACGAACCTCGTGCCGAAGGACCGGCACGACGCGTTCAGGGATGGCCTGCACAAGGCAGTCGGCATGACCGCCGACGAGTGGGACGCCTACCACACGAAGATGAAGGAGTACCGCGATACGCTGGCGGCGCACATCGACTTCAATGGCAAGACGACGCACTACCCGGACTTCGGACCTGCGCTCGCCGCCGCGTTCTACTACTACGCCACCTTCCTCTATCCCGAGTGGTCAGCGAAGCATCCCGACACGGGCTATCCCGCCGACATGCAAGCCTTCGCGGCGGACTATCGCCAGCAGTTGTTCGACGTGGCCAGCGCCGCCGCGCAGGCCACCAGCCAGTTCGAGCCGGGGAAGTAGCCGCCGCGCCTGTTTGCGTGACGTCAGAGGCTTGGCTCGGTCTTCGGGTCAGCCGACAGATCGGCGTCTTGGCGCGCGGCCTCTAGTACCTGCCGCCCCATCGCAATCTGGCCGGACCCGCTCAGCGTCGCGATGCCGGGAAAAGCGAGCTTGGCGATGTCGAGTTTCGATTGCGCGACCGGATCGTCTTCGCTGACCTTGTCTGGGAACACGGCAATGAACCACGCCTGAAAGACCTGCGCCTCGACAGGCCCGCCCTGCCGGAGCCGTATGTAGTCCTCCACCGCCAGAAACAGGATGGCGGAAACGTTGGCCTCGCGCAGTTCGACCGAGCTATCAGGGTTCGGGTCTTGGTCGGCGTGCTTGAAGAAGTTCCGGCACGGCTGGTTGACGTAGTGCTTGAGCTTATGTCCGGCTGGCAGATTCTCGCGCGCCTGCTTGGAGAAGCTGTCGATGCCCGCGCTGGTGGCGAGCACGTCGATCACTTCCCATGCGTTCGATGCGAGCGAGTAGACCGAGACCGGGTCGCCGCCGTCGAAGAACAGCCGGATCGCGGTGATCAGTTGCCGCCGCGCGGCGTCGATTTTTGTCACGATCATGGCCGTCTACTCCTGCACGTGAACACGATGGAACAGCTCGGTGACAGCTCTCTTGACCGCCTCGGGGTCTTTCTCGTGCTGCTCGGGGTGAGCGTACTTCAGCATGTAGCCCGCCATCATGTACGTGATCGCATCTGCCTCGGTACGGACCCACTGCGCGAGGCGGATGACCTCGGCATAGCTCGCGGGGTCGTTGTCGTCGTTCGCGGGCCAGCCGTTGCGAAGAAACCAGCGGTGCATGAGTTCGTGGCGGCGGTCGATCAGGGTGTTGAGCCGGTCCTCGAGATCCGCCGCGATCTGTCCGCGTTGCGAGAGAACCTTCACGACGTTTGACGTTGCGGTCTTGTACTTGCCTTCCTCGATCATTCCGCCCGTCGCCTGAAGGTACGCAGGGTCGGTGATCATCTTGAAGCCTTCGTGGATCGACACGAACGCCGCCTCGAACATCTGCATCGCGATGACCGCGCGTCCAATCGCCGCGTAAGCCTGCTCCATGCGTTTCTCCCGGTAGTGAGCCAGCGCGGGAATTCTACAGGCGCGGCGGTTCACGTCTCGGCAAACGCGTCAGGTCCGTCCGCCGCGTGCGCGACTATTACGCGCAGTGCCTGCAGTCGCTGATCGCCGTCACGAAGGCCGAGAACACCGAGCGCACGCGAGAACAAAGTAGAAGTGCAAATTTGCACTTCTACCTCCGATGAACCGATCACGCTTGAACAGGCAGCGAGCGCGATGAAGGTTTCGCGCCGCCGAGCGCCAGCGCGGCGAGGTCGGCGTCGATCCTTGCGCACGCACGCCGGTATCGCGCCTCCGCTTCCCTGCGACTCGTCCAGCGTGCGGTGCCGTCCGTGACCTCGCGCACGATGCGCGCGAACACCCTCGCGGCGCGAGCGTGCGACGCGGGCAGCGGATCGACGGGCGGCAGCACATCACGCTCGCTGTTCAGCCTGACCGGGATCGGCTTGGCGCGCCTCGCGTAGCGCGGGTCGACGCGATAGATTCCGCGTGCGCCGTGGGCGACACGCGGGGCGAGCGGCACGCCCGAGAGCATCGCCTGCGTGATGCCGCCGTTGAAGCGCGGCAGCGTGGCGGCGTCCCGTTCGCGGGTGCGCTGGTGCTTCCACATGACGTTGCCCTCCGCGTAAGCGTGATAATCGCAGACGTTTGCCGACACACTCTCCCGAGGCCGTCATGGACACGATCGATCGCGCGCTGCTCGCTTGGCACGAATGGAACTCGGGATGGCAACCGTGCGCAAGCTATCCGCGCGACGCCTCTTTCGCCGGTCAATACCACAGCAGCAGCCAGTGGGCGACGCCGGAAGATACCGATGACGTCATTGACCGGCATCTCGTCGAACAGACCGCGCGCCTGCTCGATCCGCTCGTCGCGGCGCTCGACGTGCGGCTGCGCATAGCGATCAACATGGCGATGCGCAACTTCGAGGCGGGCGCGAGCGTGTGGCGCAATCCGAGGTCGCCCGCGACGCAGGAGGCCGACTACGCACGTGCGAAGCGGCTGCTGGCACCGAAACTGATGGCGCTCGGACTGATCGGGCGGGAGCAGGTTCACGTCAGCGCATAGGGGAAGGAAAGCCGTGCGGGCACGCCCGCCACGCACGGCCAATGTCACATCGGGAGTGTTGCGCACGGATATTTCGGTCCGCCGTGCGCACCGGACGCCGCGTGTACGACCCGGCTTCGCGGACCCCTGCGGGAGGGGGCTGGCGGGGGACGACCCCCGGTCGTAGTTCTGGCGTTTTGAAAATAAATGAGGCCACGGGGTGACGCAAAATGTTGCTGGAAAGTCACAGACGTCCCCCGCCTGCCTTGGCCCGAGCCATCAACGGCTGGACGGCGATGGAAGTGCAAATTTGCACTTCCTTCTCCGGTCAGCGGATGCACCGCCAGTCACCTGCGCTGCCCGCAACACGCGCGACGAGCGTTTCCTTTCGTCCGTCATCGAGCACGGCGACGTAGACGTCCTGTCCGTGCCTGCGTGCCTCGTTGAGCAGCTTCTCCAGCGCATCGGCGTGCTCGTCGCCAAAGATCAACGCGTAGTCGGCGCGCGTGCGCAGGACGCGTTGCAGGCCACAGTCGATGAGGATCGGTTGAACGTCGTGCATGATGCCTCCGTGTCAGGCGTTGCCGCCGATCTTGCGCGGCGGGTGAACGATCCAGAAGCCCTTCGAGGTGACCGTGACGAGCCGCACCGTTCCCGGCTCGGCATCGGAGACCAGCGCGCCGAAGGACACAATGCGCGCATCGGTGGCGTGCGCCGTGTCGAACCGCTTCGCGATGCGGTTATAGGCGTGCTGTTCAAGTTCGTCCTCGGTGAGGCTCTGCACGGCTTCGGATGCGGCGGGGTCAGCCTTGATGAGGTTGCCGCACTCTTCCGCAGTTACGCGACCGTTCATACGCAGGATGAATGTCTGGTCGGCCATGTCCGGTCTCCCTCAGTCGATCATCGTGGCGACGGCGCGCAGCACGTATCGATGCCGCTCGCCGCTGGTGAGCCGGATCGATAGCAGGCCCTTCGCATCGCTGTGCGGATGCACGGCCAGTTCGACCGACTGCAGGGGCGCGAGGGTCTGCCGCTGCGCGGCGATCGTCTCGTTGACGCGCTGCTGCGTGAGCCTGAACAGGCCCGCGCGTTCCTCGCGCGTCGAGCCGTAGCCGCGCTGCGAGTCGAGGTCGAGGTTCAGGCGCTGGAGGCTGCCGACGACGTTGTGCGCGAGTTCATCGGCAAACCGCTGGATCAGTTCGGCCTGCGTATCGACGGTCCGGCTCATTGCGCGCTCCCGGCAGCGGGTGTCCATGCAACGCCCGACAGGTATGCGACGGCACCGGATGCGGCCTGCCACGCGACGGAGCGCTCGGCCAGAAAGCCGACGAGGTTCTCCTGCCACAGGTTGTGCATCACGCCATCGATCGTCACCGTCGCCTGCGTTGCCGTGTCGAGCCGCGCGCCATCGTCGCCGTAGGTGATCTGACCGGCATCGACGAGCGCCACGATGCCGTCCGGCACGTCCGCCGAGGCCACGGTCGGCAGGCCGCAGAACACGCCACCCTTCACGCCGAGCGTGCCCGCGCCGCCGACCATCGCGACCTGGAGCGCGAGCGACATGGCCGTGTTCGACGACATGACGAGCACGGCGCGCTCGATATCGCCAGTGAAGGCCGCGACTAGCGCGGTCATGTCGGCCTGCACGTCGCCCGTTACCGCGACCTCGGTGGCACCGTCGAGCAGCGACGCGGGCGCACCGGCCACGGACGGCGAGGCGAACGCTGCCCCCGAGGTGATCTTCGCGACCGCGCGCTGCAGCGAGCGCGTGAGCGACTTTTCGGCGGCGTCGGTTGTCAGGTGAATGACTTCCTTCGTCACCACGATCAGGCCCGCCGCCTTCTGCGGCTCGATGGTCAGCTGCTCGAACGATGCACCACTCGCGGCCTTGACCTCGCCTTCACCGATCCACTGCGCGACCGGCTCCTCGTCCTCGACCAGCACGCGCGTGCGCACCGGGATCGTGTGCAGCGGCGAGAGGGCGTTGATGCGCGCCATCACGTCATAGGTCTGCACGCCGAGAACGAAGTCGCTGACCGCCGCACGGTACGCGGCGTCGCCGCCGAGGTTTCCGCTGGTGATGATGGCCTTCTGGATCAAACCGAGCGCAGGACCGTCGCCATAGTCCTTGCGGTGGATCTCCGCAGCGGCAAGCGGGTCGCCGCCAGCCTTGGCGAGGCATCTGATGAACTTGACGTAGGTGTTGCCGACGATCATGGTCCGCTCCCTGTGAAGTCGTTCGCACTGCCTTGCATGATGGCCGGTGTCCGGTCAGAAAGCGATGCATGAATTTTCGCGATTTTCGCCGCCTCTGTAGCTGCGCTCGATATGGGTCGCGAGATCGACCACGCGATACTTGCGCGCGTTTCCGAGCAGGCGGTACGGCAGGTCGATCGTGCCGTTCCTGATGGCGCTCCCGAGTCCAGCGCCGGTTGTGTAGCCGAGCACCTTTGCCGCCGCTTCCTCGCAGATCGCACCATCGGCGGCAATCGCAAAGTCATTGCGCGCGCAATAGCGGCGGATGGCGCGCACGGTCGCGCGGATGCGCCGTTCGAGTTCGTCGAGGTCGGTCATGGTCAATGCCGCGTCTCGTTTCCCGGCAGAACGCAGGTGCCCGCCGCAGAGGCGGGCCGGTCAAAAAAAGACTGGCCTCCTGCGGCCTGCTGCACGCCGCCTGCGCGTGCCCTGATCCGGGCATCAAGCGCATCCCGCACGGCCCTCCATGTGGGCGTCTTGCCGTTGGCTTTCTTCTTCGCATCCCGGCACGCGGCCTCGAACATCGCCTCGTCGACGTTGTGCCATGCGATGGCCCGCAGTAGCCACTCGCCCATGTCCCATCGATCGCGGTTCGCGTTCCATCCGGGCTTGTCAAACTCGTCCGCATAGATCGCTTCGAGTCGGCGCGCGGCGCGAACCGTCTCCTCGCTGAACGCGTGCGCGGGAGCGCTGACGACCGACTCGCGCGTCCTGAGCACGCCGTCGAGCGTGTTGCGTACTGCCGCGAGCCTCGGCCTGCGACCGTCCTTCTGCTTGCGCTGCGCCGCGCCGATCGCCTCGCGCATGTCGTCCACGCTCGCGCCGTTGCTCGCGAGGCGAAGGCAGGCGTCCTCGACTGCGCTGCGGTCTTTCGACTCGCAGTGCTCGAAGAACGCCTCGACCATCGCCTGCACCACCGGATTTTGTGCAGCACGACTTGCCCCGTTCGCGGGGGGCACATCGGTCGAGCTTCGCGCAGCGAAGTCGACAAGCGTGCCCGGCGACTGAGGGCCGCTCAAAGGCCGCTCTGGTAAACCGCTCTGTAAACGCTCTAAAACGCTCGTACCGCATGGTGAGGTAAATGACGGGGTCTCATGAGGTAAATGACGCTCCTCAATGCGGTAATTGACAGCGCCATTTGCGGTAAATGAATCCGCGTCATGAGGTAAATGAACGCGTGCCTCACGCGTGCCCGACGCGTGGGAATTACCGCATGGCGCGGTAATTGAGGCGTCCGGTGAATTACCGCATGGTGCGGTAATTGACCTCTTGCGGTCGCATTTTTGCTGCTTTGCACGATTGGTGTCCCGAAACTCATTCCAGCCGACGTTCTCGGGATAGAGTTCGTGCAGACGGTGCATGTCCACGCGGCGCGCGACGCGACGCCTATGCTTTTTTGCTTCGTCGTCGTCGGGATCATCTGCGGGAAACTCGAAGTCGGGCAGGCGCACGGTGAGGCCGGTGCGATCGAAGTCAGCGAGCGCACGCTGCGCGGTGACCTCGCTTACGCCAGCACGGAACGCAAGTTTCAGCGCGGACGGCCACACGACGCATGCGTCGTTCTTGATGAACGCCACAAGCTCCCGCGCCACGCTCTGCCTGCCGTCGGGGAACGGGTAACGATGGAGTTCGAGTTCAGCCTTACGGCGCGCACTCGGGTTCTCCGCGCTCACCCGTCGACCGGCGCTCATGACGCACCTCCATTGCGGCGTCCGCCGTGCTGCGTGCAGCAATGGCCGAGCCGTTCGAATGCAGCCCATTTCGCGGGGTTGTGCGCCGGGTCATAGATGAGGAAGTACGTGCCCGGGATCACGCGGCGGCAGCGCTTGCCCTGATGCGTGATCGCGTGGCACAGGTACGTGCCATTCGTTTCGCGCCATGTGTTCAATTCCCCAATGCTTATGCCGAGATGGCGCGCGACCACACCATCGGGATCAGTCATGTAGTCGATTGCCTCCTGCGGCGTCAGGGTAAGGTGCCAGTCGAACGGGCCAGCGGGCATCACCGTGAGGTCGACACCCACTTCGCACAGGTACGTGAGGGCTTCGACAAGGTCGTCGCGGTTGGGGATCATGACGCCCTCCGCATCGCTTGCGCGGGCAATTGATACGGACTACGATCGGCGTGCATTGCAGATGCACACGCCTCCTCGCCCGCGCACTCGACGGCGCGGGCTTTCTTTTTTCTGCAGTTCATGTTTCAGGCTCCGGTTCGTTGTACGCGCAACATCGCGCGCAGTGGTGTCCTCTTTGCCGGGATGCCCTCGACTCTTTTTGCTACAGGCACTTTGCCGCTGTTTTCACGAGGTCCGACTGACGCGGGCCTTCCATGAAGCTGGTGAGCTGTGCCGATGCTGTCCCTCATCAGGCATCGCACTCGTTGACGCTTTCGGCGGAAAGCATCAGCGCGGCAGGATTGCCGGAAAGCAAACCGGCAATGTCGCGCCTGTCCATCGGCGGCAACAGTTGCTCGGGCGTCGGAATTTTCACCAGCGCGGCCCTTGCCTCGTCGCTCGTTAGCGAGCCAGCGAGCAATTCCGTATGCCGCGCGGCCAGTGCGCGTTCCAGTTGCGTCTTTGCCTTTTTCACGCGCCCGTCAATTTCGGCGTTGCCTGCGCGGCGCACCTCGTCGCGGCGCTCCTTGAGGCCATACCGGCCACGATTGACAAACGTGCAGTGGAAGCCCGGTGCGTTTTCCATCGGCACACCGGACGCTTTCGCAATGGCCTTGAGCCGTTCATCCGCTTCGTGGCCAACCTGCTTCGCGTGCTCTACCAGTTCGGCCCACCGCTCATCGTCCTCGTGAAATATCTGCGAGAGGCTTTCTTCCATGCGGGCGCGCAGGATAGCGGCATACTCGTCAATCGCGGCTTTCGCCACGCGGCCATTCAGCCGCAGCACTTCGCGCAGTGCGTCACGTTCCTTCGCGCTCATCGGCGCGGAATTCACCCTGTCCATTGTCGGTCTCCTCTTACGCGATCTCGCGTTCGCCGGTCGCCTGCGACTTCGCTTCCATCGCGCGCGCCCACTGCTCGGCGGCGCGGTATGTGATCAGCACCTTGCGGCCCACGAACAGGATCTCGGGAGCCTCGCCGCGCTGGCGCAGCTTCCACAAGGTGGAGCGGTCGATCTGCATCGCCTCGCAGAACTCCTTGACGGTCATCGCACCGAAGGGCGCGGCCTGCTGGCTTTCCTCGTTGCCCATGTTTGCCTCTCGCGGTTGGGTGGGTAACGACAGGATGGCAGATGAAAAAATGGCACACCAAGCGTGTGCCATTAAATAATTTGTCGGGGTTTACACCGAGACTTTTCTCGGGCGTCCTCGCGGTTCCTGCGGTGTGATCTTGCGAACGGTGTCGGCGCGAATCCTGAATCGCTTCGCCAGCCGCTCGTTGCGTTCGCCCTTGGACGTGACGCCCGCGCGTTTCAGGTCATGGTCGGCGCGAATGATTGCGTCGCGCGTGGCCTGTGTGATGCGTGCAGTTTTGGGCAGGCTGCTTACATGACGGCGGACCGCTTCGAGGTGGGCAGCTTCGCCCGACAGGGCGCGGGCCAGTAACGCGGCCAGCCCCTCGCGTGCCTCGTCGGGGTCGCCATCGAGCAGGTCGCTGACTAGCGCGAATGCCTCATCGAAGGTCACGGCGCGCGGCGGATAACGCGGCGAGAGCGCTTCTGCATCGTCCCCGACCTCACTCAGGACGCGGCGATATTGCGCCCTGAGCGTCGAGCGTTTTGCGCTCATGCTGCGGCCTTGCGCGGGGCGCGCTTCTTCGCGGGCGCGTTGAACGCGGTGGCGATCGCGGCGTGAAGATGATCGGGGTCAATGTGCGCGTATCGCTCAACCATCGCGAAGCTGCTATGCCCGAGCAGCGTCTTGACCTTGTACAGGTCGGTTCCTTTCGCCACAAGCTGCGTGGCGAAATCGTGGCGCGTGTCGTGAAAGCGGAAACCCTTGATCCCGGCAGCGTCGAGCAGTGAGTCCCACGCGTTGCCGAAATCCGTCAGCGGCGCATCGGTTTCAGGGTTGCCGAACACGTACACACGATGGGCGAGCGGCTTCCACGCGGTGAGACAGGCGAGCAGTTCATCGCTGATCGGAATGTCGCGCCGCCTGTCGCTTTTCGCCACGGCGCGGCGCACATGGATGGTGCGCAACTCGAAGTCGACGTCCTCCCATTCGAGCGCGAGCAGTTCGCCCTTTCTCATGCCGGTATGCAACGCAGTGATCACGAGCGGTTGCAGGTAGTCCGTATAGCGCACGTTGCGCAGCGAGGGCGGTGCGGCCTGCTTGCGCATCCGGCGATGGGCAATGGTTCGGTGGCGCGCGTCGCGGTTCGCTTCCTCGCGTGCCTCCATTGCCGCGTACAGACGCTCACGCTCAAGCGGATCGTTTTTCCCGAGGTAGCGCACCACCACTTCGGCCCGACCGTTGCGCTCCACGTCCTTCGCCGGGTTGTCCGTGATGTGACCCGCTTTCACCGCGACCCGCAGCAGACCCTGCAGCGCGTGCAGCTTGTTCGCGATGGTCTTCTGCGTGATGCCGGTCTTCACCGCCTTCGATTTCCATTGTTCGAGCATCCACCCGTTGAACTCGTCGAGGCCCCGGTCAAGCAGGTCGGGAAACGACGAGCGGATCAGGCTCGCGTTCGCGGTGGCGATGCCGTTGGCTTCGAGGTAGGCGGTGTAGTCGCCGTCGAGGAAGGTGCGCAGGCTCGGCACGCCATGCGCGCGGCGCACGCTCTCGGCACGGCGGCGCTTCTTTTCTTCGACCACGGCAGGCGTGTCCTGCTTGGTCGGCGTCTGCTCCAGTTCGCGGCGCGCTGCCTCGCGGGCGTCGCTTGCGCTCATGGCGGGATACTTGCCGATGGCCCTGCGGCCTTCGCTGCCGTCCGGTTTGTAGTAGCGCACCGTGAAGGTGATGCTGCCGCTTGGCAGCACGCGCACCTTGAAGCCGGTCAGGTCGGCGTCGGCGTACTCCTGAAACTTGCCGGTGGCTTCGAGGCCGCGCAGGAACTCTCGGGTGATGTTGACCTTGTTTTTGGACATAGAGACTCCGGTTTGGGCGGTTCTTGGGCGCTGGCGGCAGAAAACAACCACCAACGAGAAACCACCACCATAGCTCTAAGTCTTTGATTTAAAAACGTCCAGCGCCATCCGGC
Organism: Paraburkholderia sp. Tr-20389; assembly: GCF_017104565.1. Lineage (GTDB taxonomy): Bacteria > Pseudomonadota > Gammaproteobacteria > Burkholderiales > Burkholderiaceae > Paraburkholderia. Next base: position 27,209 of record NZ_JAAGPD010000060.1, read on the forward strand.
AATACCCGCAAACGGGTAGATTCGGGCTCATAACCCGAAGGTCGTAGGTTCAAATCCTACCCCCGCAACCAGGTTTCACAGGCATCGTGTCTGCTCCACACGGCCTCAAGCAGCATCGGCATCAAGCCGGCAGCTTCAAGCATCCGAAGCCCGCATCGCCTCAAGCGTTGCGGGCTTTTGCTTTTTTGGCCTATGCATGTTGCCGTACTGAGCCGCCCTGCCCGATCGCGGTAAGATTCCATCCAGCACCCGACGCAACGAAAACGAGCAACGAGAACGAGCGATGAAATTAGCCACGTGGAACGTGAACTCCCTGAAGGTTCGCCAGCAGCATGTGATCGACTGGCTCGAACTCAGCCAGACCGACGTGCTGTGCCTGCAGGAACTGAAACTGCCCGACGAAAAATTTCCGCGCGCCGAACTCGAAGAAAAGGGTTATCGCAGCTGGTTCGCCGGTCAGAAGACGTACAACGGCGTCGGCATTCTCGTGCGCGACGGCATGAGCGTCGATGAAGGCAGTATCGTACGCAACATCCCCGGCTTCGAAGATCCGCAGCAGCGCGTGATCGCGGCCACCATCGAAGGCGTGCGCGTGATCTCCGCGTACTTCCCGAACGGCCAGGCACCGGGCACTGACAAGTTCGCCTATAAGCTGCGCTGGCTCGACGCCATGCATGACTGGATCTCGAACGAACTCGCGCAGCATCCGAAGCTCGCGCTGCTCGGCGATTACAACATCGCGCCCGAAGACCGCGACGTGCATGATCCGAAGGCGTGGGAAGGACAGAACCTCGTGTCGCCGGAAGAGCGCGCGCAGTTCAACCGGCTGATCGAACTCGGACTCGTCGATTCGTTCCGGCTCTTCGATCAGCCCGAGAAGACCTTCACGTGGTGGGATTACCGGATGCTCGCGTTCCGCCGCAACGCGGGCCTGCGCATCGACCATATCCTGCTGTCGAAGCCGCTCGCCGCGAGCTGTACGCACTGCGACGTCGACAAGACGCCGCGCAAGTGGGACCAGCCTTCGGACCACGCACCCGTCGTCGCGCTCACCGAATAAGCGAGGGTGCCAAAGACAAAGCGGCTCGATGGCGCATCACGCCATCGAGCCGCTTTCGTTTTGCCACATGTGAGCGCTCGACGCCTGCTGGCGTCAACACTTACGGCTCCAGATTCAACTCCTGAATCTTGCGCGTAATCGTATTGCGCCCGATGCCGAGTCGCTCCGCCGCTTCGACCTTGCGACCGCGCGTGAAATCGAGCGCTTCACGTATCACCGCCGCTTCGAAGCGGCGCGACAGTTCGTCCATCACGTCGGCGGCGTTCTCACGCAAGAGCTTCGCGACTTCCGTGCGCAAGCCGTTCTCCCATGCGGCGACGGGCGACGGAATCGCCGCGCCGCCAGCCGCCACGGGCATACCTGCAACGGGCGCAACACCGTTCGCCGCGCTGCCGTTACCCGATACCGCATCGCTCGACACCGTGACGGCAGACGTCGCATATTCCGCCCCGCTCTGCTGCGTCGACACGAGATCGGGCGGCAAGTCCTTGATCTCGATCGTCTGCGCGGGCGCCATCACGGTCAGCCAGTTCGCGAGATTTTCGAGCTGCCGCACGTTGCCCGGAAACGGCAACGACGTCATATAGGCGAGCGCCTCGTCCGACACGCGCTTCGGCTCGACACCGAGATCGCGCGCGCTCTTCTGCAGGAAATGGCGCGTGAGCAGCGGAATATCCTCGCTACGCTCACGTAACGCCGGCAGGCGCAGACGGATGACATTCAGCCGGTGATACAAGTCCTCGCGGAACAGCCCCTGACGCACGCGCGATTCGAGATTCTGATGTGTCGCGGCGATCACCCGCACATTCGCGCGCAACGGGTTGTGACCGCCGACGCGATAGAACTGACCATCCGACAGCACGCGCAATAGACGCGTCTGCAAATCGAACGGCATGTCGCCGATTTCATCGAGAAACAGCGTGCCGTTCTCCGCCTGTTCGAAGCGGCCCTGGCGCATTGCCTGGGCGCCCGTGAACGCGCCGCGCTCATGACCGAACAGTTCGGATTCCAGCAGATCTTTCGGAATCGCCGCCGTGTTCAGCGCGATGAACGGACCGTTCGCGCGTGGGCTATGTCGGTGCAAGGCGCGCGCGACAAGTTCCTTACCGGTGCCTGATTCGCCTGTAATGAGCACGGTCGCAGCCGAATGCGACAGACGGCCGATCGCGCGAAACATGTCCTGCATCGCGGGCGCCTGGCCGAGCATCTCGGGCGCTTCCGCGACGCGGTCGTCCCACGTCTGCTCGCCGCGCATGCTTTCGTCCACGGCACGGCGAATCAGCTCGACAGCCTTGTCGACGTCGAACGGCTTGGCGAGGTATTCGAATGCGCCGCCCTGAAACGCGGCCACGGCGCTATCGAGATCCGAGAACGCCGTCATGATGATGACGGGCAGCCCCGGCACGCGGTCGCGCACAGTCTGCAGCAGTTCGAGCCCGGAACCGCCCGGCATCCTGATGTCGGATACGAGCACCTGTGGGCTGTCGTGTTCCAGCGCGCCCGCGGCTTCGCGCACGTTCGCGAAACTGCGCGTCGCGAAGTTCTCGCGGGCGAGTGCTTTTTCGAGCACCCAACGGATCGATTGATCGTCGTCTACTATCCAGATCGGCTTCATATAGGTCCGTCAGAAGTCTTGTATTGCGTGTGTGTGCGGTCGTTTGTCAGGCGTCGAGCGGCAGCAGGATCTGAAACTCGGTATGACCCGGACGGCTCTCCACTTCGATCATCCCTTCGTGTTGTTGAACGAAGGTCTGCGCGAGCGTCAGGCCAAGACCGCTGCCGTCTTCACGGCCCGATACGAGCGGATAGAAGATGCGGTCGCGTATGTCCTCCGGAATGCCGGGTCCGTTATCGACGATATGCAAGTCCAGTGCCAGCTTGCAAAGACGTTTCGCGATCGTCACCTTGCGCGCGACGCGCGTGCGCAACTCGATGCGCGCATCGCCCTGCGAGATGCGTTCGCGCAATGCCTCGGCCGCATTGCGCACGATGTTCAGCAGCGCCTGGATCAACTGCTCCTTGTCGCCGCGCAGGTCGGGCACGCTCACGTCGTAGTCGCGCTCGATCGTGAGGCCGCGCGGAAACTCCGCGAGGATCACGGCGCGCACGCGCTCGCACACTTCGTGAATGTTCACGTCGCCGACGATATGCGGATGGCGATGCGGTTCCAGCAGCCGGTCGACGAGCGTCTGCAGCCGGTCCGATTCCTTGATGACGACCTGCGTGTACTCGCGCAATTCGTCGCGTTCGCGCTCGCCGAGTTCGAACTCGAGCAACTGCGCCGCGCCACGGATGCCGCCGAGCGGATTCTTGATCTCATGAGCAAGATTGCGGATCAACTGCTTGTTGACGGCGGTCAGATCGTGAATGCGCTCTTCGCGATCCGATCGCAGGTGCCGCTCGTTCTCGAACAGTTCGAGCAGCACGTAGTCCTGCGCGCTTTCCAGAAAGCCGACGACGGCATGCACGTGCAGCGGCTCGTGGCCGGGCCGCTCGAGCACGGCATCGAGATGCGTCGCATGAAAACGGTGAGCAGCGATCGCAGCGATAGTCGCCGTCAGTTCCTCGCCGTTCGCGAAGATGTCGGGCCATGCCATCTGCGTGAGTTGGCGGCGCGACATTTCGAGCATCGACTCGGCCGACGGATTCGCGAACGCGACCCGCAGCGTCCGTTTGTCGAGCACGAGCACAACGGTGGGCAGCGCCTCGAAGCCCGGCAGCAAACCGGAGTCGACGAGTTGCGCGTCATCCGACAGTGCGTCGGCATGCCCTTTTCTGGCCTTGATGAGGTTCTTCAATACCATCTTGCAGTCGGGTCTCGATAGCGGTTTGCAACAAAAACGTCACGGCTTTCGATCCAACGAAAAAGGGACGGCGCCGCCGTCCCTTCATGACCGATCGCAGCGTCGGGGCGTACGCTTCGCCGCTCATCGCGGACGAAGCGCAGCGCCTCTTACAGCGAGTAGTACAGTTCGAATTCGACCGGGTGCGTGGTCATACGCACGCGTTGCAGCTCGCTTTCCTTCAGTTCGAGGTACGCGTCGATCATGCCGTCGGTGAACACACCGCCGCGCGTCAGGAACTCGCGATCTGCGTCGAGTGCTTCGAGCGCCTGATCGAGGCCGGCACACACGGTCGGGATCTTTGCATCCTCTTCCGGCGGCAGGTCGTACAGGTTCTTGTCGGCAGCTTCGCCTGGATGGATCTTGTTCTGCACGCCGTCGAGACCTGCCATCATCAGTGCCGAGAAGCACAGGTACGGGTTCGCGAGCGGATCCGGGAAGCGCGTTTCGATACGGCGGCCCTTCGGATTCGGAACGTGCGGAATACGGATCGATGCCGAACGGTTACGTGCCGAGTAAGCCAGCTTCACGGGAGCTTCGAAGTGCGGCACGAGACGCTTGTACGAGTTCGTACCCGGGTTCGTGATCGCGTTCAGCGCGCGAGCGTGCTTGATGATGCCGCCGATGTAGAACAGCGCGAATTCCGACAGGCCGGCGTAGCCGTTGCCCGCGAACATGTTCTGGCCGTCCTTCCAGATCGACTGGTGAACGTGCATGCCCGAACCGTTGTCGCCGACGATGGGCTTCGGCATGAACGTCGCCGTCTTGCCATACGTGTGCGCGACGTTGTGGACGATGTACTTCAGTTGCTGCGTCCAGTCTGCGCGCTGCACCAGCGTCGAGAACTTCGTGCCGATTTCGTTCTGGCCTTGGCCTGCCACTTCGTGGTGGTGAACTTCAACCGGGATGCCGATCTGTTCGAGCAGCAGACACATTTCCGAGCGGATGTCCTGGAACGTGTCGACGGGCGCGACCGGGAAGTAGCCGCCCTTCGTGCCCGGACGGTGACCCGTGTTGCCGCCTTCGAACTCCTTGCCCGACGACCACGGTGCTTCTTCCGAACCGATCTTGACGAAGCAGCCCGACTGGTCCGTGTTCCACTGGACCGAGTCGAAAATGAAGAATTCCGGCTCCGGACCGAAGAAGGCCGTGTCGCCCAGGCCCGTGCTCTTCAGGTACGCTTCAGCGCGCTTTGCGAGCGAGCGCGGGTCGCGCTCGTAGCCCTTGCCGTCAGCCGGTTCGACGACGTCGCAGGTCAGCACGAGGGTCGATTCTTCGTAGAACGGGTCGATGAAGGCCGTGTTCGAGTCCGGCACGAGCAGCATGTCCGATGCCTCGATGCCCTTCCAGCCTGCAATCGAAGAACCGTCAAACGCATGGCCGCTTTCAAACTTGTCTTCGTCGAATGCCGACACCGGCACCGAAACGTGTTGCTCTTTGCCGCGCGTGTCGGTGAAACGGAAGTCGACAAACTTGACGTCCTCGTCCTTGACGAGTTGCATGACGTCGGCCACGGATTTACTCATAACCTATCTCCTGATTAACGAATTCGGCGGGTTGAACCGCCGCCCAATCTAGCTGACCAGCCTCGATGCGTCCACCCTTCCGTACTGCCTTGCAAGGAAAAGTGCTGCCGGCATCGCGCCAGTTCGATCGGGACCAATAAAGCAGCTTCTGTGCCATGTTCGGGTCCCGTGTGCGCCACTTTACGGCAAAGCCTTTCTCCACGCGCCTTTGCAGGGAATCGGCGCTCACCGTTTGCGGGAATCGCGGGATTCGGCGCTGTCCGCTTGCACCACAATCGCGCATCCCCCAAACCGGCGACTGCTTAATACTCCATACTGGTGCATTTCGATATTTTTGCACCGATTTAGAGCATAGTCCGTTGTCGTCGAAATGCACGCTGGCCGCGAGAGCGCCCGGCACGCGCCGACTCGTCGGCTTGCTAGAATGTTTTTTTGGCCCAAGGAGATTTGCTGTCATGAGTACGCTCGAACAGTTGTACAGCCAGGCCGACAAGCGCCGTGTCGACAATCAGCTCCCCTACGCGGGTGCGGTCACGCCTGCCGAGGCATTCGAGCTTCTGCAACTCGACCCGCGCGCCCGTCTCGTCGATGTGCGCACGCGCGCCGAACTGGATTGGGTCGGCCGCCCCGTCGTCGGCGACGGACAGTATGCGCACGTCGAATGGACGCGCTATCCGGGCGGCGTGCCGAACGCCGAGTTCATCGACCAGCTGCGCCAGGTCGCAACACCCGACACGCCCGTACTGCTGCTGTGCCGCAGCGCGGCGCGCTCGAAGCTGGCCGCCATCGCCGCGACGCAGGCAGGGTTCACGAAGGCGCTGGATCTGCTCGAAGGCTTCGAAGGCGACAAGGACGGCCAGGGGCATCGGAAGATGGTATCGGGCTGGTGTTTCCGCGGGTTGCCGTGGATCGGCGCTTGACGCGTTTGAAGCGTCTCGAGCGCGACCACCTCGGAATAACATCTGGAATCTGGACGGGCGGCGCACGGAGCCTTCCGCGTGCCGCGTCGTTATTGAATCGTCCCCGCACGATGTGACGCGTTGCGCGTCCCGCGCGATACGCCGTCGCTCAGCCGCGCTTCTGCGCCTGCGCCGCGGCCACTTCGGGCTCGACGATATCGCCGCCGAGCATGTGCACGCCTTCGCGCAGCTTCACGAACGCCGCCGCGACGGCCTCGGGTTCGCCCTTCACACCAAGATCGATGTGGCGGCGCGCATAGATGCCGCCCCGCTCTGCATCGCCGACGCTCGGCAGACTGAACACGCGCACACCCGGAAAGTCATGCTCGATCTTTTCCATCAGCGGCGTCAGCGTCGACTCGGGCAACTCGAACACGAGCAGAGACTTTTCTGCATGCGGCGTCGAATGATGCAGGTGCTCGTATTTCGTATCCAGCACCCACTCGATCATCGGCCAGGCCATCACCGGAAAGCCCGGGACGAAATGGTGGTCGCCGACTGAGAACCCAGGAATCTTGTTGTATCCGTTCGGAATGATCGACGCGCCACGCGGATACGTGCCCATGTTCAGCCGATGCAAATTCTCCGGCGAATTGAAATCGACGGGCGCCGGCGCATTGGCGGGATGCATGTCGCGAATGCGCTCCTGGATCAGCACCTTCGCCTCGGGATGCAGTTCGAGCGGCACGGCGAGCGCGGCAGCCGCGCATTGGCGCGTGTGATCGTCAGGCGTTGCACCGATGCCACCCGTCGAAAACACGATGTCGCCCGTCGCGAAGGTGCGGCGCAAGGTCGCCGTGATGCGCTCCGGGTCGTCGCCGACGTACTCGGCCCAGGAGAGCGACAGGCCGCGTGCGCTCAGAAGCTGGATGACCTTCGGCAGATGCTTGTCGACACGCCTGCCGGACAGGATTTCATCGCCGATGATGATGACGCCAAATGCCATTGCAGCCTCTTGTCAGTAGGAAACAGGCGCCGTGCCTCGCGCGCCGTGAGGTCCGTGCGGACCGTGATGATGGCCGTTGCCGCCATGCTCGTCGGCGCGCATCCGCTGCAAGGCGCGCAGGCAGTAGTAACCGAACCACAGCGCCGTGAACACGAGGATGAAAGCATAGATCCAGATGGTCACTGCGGTCATCACAGGGAACAGCACGATCAGCCAGACGGACGACGCCCAGATCAGCGTCGGCAGTGAGCCGAGCAGGCCGCTCGCCACGCCGATCAGCAAGAGCGGCAGCCGATGCTGGCGCACCAGCGCGCGCCGCTCCTCGTGGCTCGCGTGCAGCGACAGCGCGTCGTACGTCATCACGCGGTAGGTCAGCCAGCCCCACAGCAGCGGCGGAATCAGCGCGAAGAACGGCGGAATCAGCCAGAGCGGCAGTGTGATCACCAGCACCAGCAGACACACGAGCGTCGTCCAGATGGAATGCACGACACTGCCGTACCATGTGCCGCCGCGCCGCATCTCCAGACTGGCGAACTGCCGTTTCGACAGATGCTTGATCACGGCGGGCATCGACAGCGTCGCGATCAGCAGCAGCACGGTGACGACGATCAGCGGAATCGCCATCGCAATCACGATGAACGGCGCGACGGCCGCGTGCAGCGAGGAAAAACCGAGCCAGTCGAACAGCCCGTAGAGCGTCGTCGTCAGCGGCCAGCTTTCGAGCCAGCCCCGCGTTGCGCCGATCAGGGTCTGCCAGGAAAACCACAGCGTCACGCCCCAGACGATCGCGGCTGCCGCGAACGGCATGAACGTCAGCCACAGCATGCGCGGATGAAGCACGGAAGAAAGCGCGCGCCCAAACGAGCGCAAGAGGTCATTCATGCGTAGTCGATGACGAGATGAGGAAGCAGGAAAAGGTAGGAAACGTGGACAGGATAAACCACGTCGGGTGTCGGCGTCGAAAGCGCGAGAGATGCTTGAAGAGGGATGCGCGAGCGGCGCTACACGGCCTTGCGGGGTGAGTCACCGCACGGGCCTCAGGAATACGCGCATCGGCGCGCGAATGGCGTATCCGCAATCGACCAGGCGGCGAAAGGCGCGCTTACGCCGCGCCCCGCTGCTTCTTGCCGGCGATGCGCTGCGCGATGCGCACGAACGCGAGCCAATGCTGCGCCCAGAAGCCTTCGCCGTAGTGGCGGCCGCTCAACTGATCGCGAATGCCCGTCGGTTCCATTTCGCGGCTCCACGACGCGCTGCCGAACAGCATGTCCCACCACGGAAACAGCACGCCGAAATTGCAGCCGTACTTGAGCCCTTCATGACCATAGCCGATCGCATGATGGCGTCGATGGAACGTCGGGCTCACGAGCAGGCGCTCGCCGAGCCAGCCGAAATACAGCCGGATGTTCGCGTGCTGCACGCTTTGCGCGAGGTTCGTAATCGCGACGAGCACGACGAACTGCGACGGCGGCACGCCGATGAACAGCGCGATCACCGCGAAGAAGCACGCCTGCAGCAGATCGTCGAGCAGATGGTTGCGGTCGTCGGCCCACAGCGACATCTGCCGCTGGCTGTGATGCACCGCGTGCAATTCCCACCAGACGCCGATCTTGTGCTCGCCCCGGTGATACCAGTAGCCAGCGAAATCGAGCACGAGCAGGTACATGATGAAGGTGACGAACGGCTGCGTCGTCACGCCCGGCCAGAGGTTGTCGAGTTCGATGTTCGCGATGCCGTGCAAGCGGAACCAGGCCTGCACCGAGTCGAAAAACGGTTGCAGCGCGAAGAAGAAAAACAGGTTGAGAATGCCGAGTTTCGCGATCCACGTGTACAGCACGTCGACTCGCACGGCCTTGCGATCTTTCCACTGTTCGACGGGCCGCAGCGCCTCGAGCGGACGCAGCAGCGCGTACATCGCGAGCACCTCCAGCACGCCGACGATCACCCAGTAGAGACTGTCGTACGTGTCCTCGTCGTAGTCCATCAGGTCGAAGTGGAACAGTAGCGGCTGTACGACATCGACATACAGCAGCGTCTGGATCGACGAAATGAAGCTGTCGAGAGTGGAGGCGATCAGGTGGAACATGTGGCTCTATATGCGTCGATGTTCTGCGTCACTGCGCGGCGCGCCGGCAAGGCGCGCCGTCTGAGTATTACGCATTACGCCCCGTTCGGCGCGGTGACGGGAGCGCGGTTGAAGAAATAGATGCCGTGCGGCGAACGGCCGACAGCGATCGTCTGGATCAGCTTGCGCGTGGTCAGGTCGATGACGCCCACATGCTTCGCGAATCGGAACGTTACCCACAGATAGCGTTTGTCGGCGGAAAGTTCCATGTCGTCGGGTCCCGGCATCAGGCCCGTGATGTCGCCGACGTTGGTGAGCGTGTCTTCGTCGATGATGCTGATCGTGCTCGCCACCCGGTTCGACACGGCGACATGCTTGCCGTCCGCGAGCGAGCGGAAGTTGTGCGCGCCCTTGCCCGTCGTGATCGTCTTCACGACCTTCTGGGTGCGCCAGTCGACCACGGCGACGTAATCCGCACCCGTCATGCCGATGAGCAGGTATTTGTCGCCCGGCGTCATCCACAGGCCGGCCGGCACCTTGCCGACTTTCATCTTCCACTTGACCGTCTGCGTGGCGAGATCGATCGCGGCCAGTTCACCCGACACCTGCAGCGTGATGAACACGGTCTTGCTGTCGTTCGTGAACGCGATGTGGCTCGGCATCACGGCGAGCGGCAGACGGCCCGCGAGCGTCATGTTATGGCCGTCGTAGTGATAGATGTCGAGGCGGTCGAGGCGCAGCCCCGTCGTCACAAGCCACTTGTGGTCCGGCGAAAAACCGATCTGATACGGGTCTTCGATATTTTCGACCCAGCGCTGGGGCTTGCCCGTCTTCGGATCGACGAACATCAGGTTGTTCGACACCGAGTTCGCGACGATCAGCGAGGAATTGTCCGGCGTGGGCATCAGGTGATGCGGTTCCTTGCCCGTCGGCACGGTGTCGATCACCTGGTGCGTCGCCTCGTCGATCAGGCTCAGCGTCGCTTCACCGGAATTGAGCACGATCACGTTGTTGGCGTGGACGGCGGGAGAGAAAAAGCTTGCTGCCGCGACGAGCGCCGCGCCTGCTGCAAACGTGCCGGTCAAGCCGGAAAGGGAAAATTTGCGCATGAAAACTCACATCAGGGGGTAACCGCCATTGTAGAACGTTTGCGCGATTCAACGGTTGACCTCGGTCGAGGAAAAGCGTGCGCTTGCGGCGCGCCGCCGCAGGCACGCCCCGGCTCGATTTCGAGCGGTCGCCTCACCTTCCAGGCGCCCTCGCTTTCCCGACCGAATTTTTCCGAAAAACGGAATCGAGTCTGGAGCGCCGTTCAACGCCCGAATAATAAATCAGGAATATATCGCGATTATTCAAAACGCGAATTCGGCAATATCAGAGCGAATTTTCCGATCGTTATTAATTAAGAATTACCTCATATCGACGCCCAGGCGCTCGCCACAAAAATAGCGCGTGCAATTCCCGCTTCGAAGCTTTCCAGCAAGCCGGAGACACGCCAGCCAGCGCGGGCCGGACAGGTCCGCGCCGTCGAACATCCTTTTCATCACAACACGAGCGGGTTTTGCCATGCGTGGGTGTTTATTGCGTCTGGTGCTTCCGGATATTTGCTGCCTTGTTTCATCCGGAGTTTTTGAGGCATGAAAAACATGAATGGAATAATCACGAATCGAATCGCGCGTCGGCGTGCTGTGTCGAGCAGAAATGCGCGGCACTGCCCGACACCCCCACGGCATCCCGCTGTGTACCTGACGCTAGCAGGCGTGCTGATGACGGCGATGATGACGGGCGCGAACGCCTCCGTCATGGCAGGCAGCGGCGCAGTGTCGGTCGACAGGACAGGCGTGGCAGTCGGAGAAACCGCGTTTTCGGGCGGCGTCAACGCAGTCGCCCTCGGCGACACGGCGACGGCGACCGGCAACAACGCGACCGCGCTCGGCGCGCACGCGCGGGCGATGGCGGGCGCGTCGACAGCGATCGGCGACACCGCACAGGCCAACGCGTTCCAGTCGCTGGCGATCGGCGCGAACTCGATGGCGACGTTCAGCAACAGCGTCGCGCTCGGTTCCGGCGCCGTGACGCTGTTCGGCGCGCAAATCGGCTATACGGCGTTCGGACTCGGCGCGCCGCAAACGTCGTCGGGCGAAGTCAACGTCGGCAACCGCACGATCAGCAGCATGGCCCCCGGGAGGGCCGATCAGGACGCCGTCAACGTGGCGCAACTGAAGGCGGTCGCGGGCAAGCTCGACGGCGACGTGACGGCGCTGCAGAAGCGGCTCGACGGCGCGGTGATGTACGACCGCAACTCCGACGGCTCGCTCAACCGTGACAGCATTACGTTGCAGGGCGACCCCGCCGGCGGCGGCACGCAGATTCACAACGTCGCGAATGCCGTCGACAACCAGGATGCCGTGAATCTCGGTCAGGTTGGAGCGATCATCGGCAACGCGGTGAGCAACATCACCGTCAATACGGCGAATCCGATGTTCAGCGCCGAAGGTGCGCCTGCCAGCGAGCCAGCACTGGCAACCGGCCCGCACTCGATCGCGGCGGGCGCGAATGCACAGGCGAGCGGCACGAACGCCGTCGCGCTGGGCGCGGGTGCGAACGCGAGCGCGGACAACGCGGTGGCGCTCGGCCAGGGTGCAATCGCGGATCGCGCGAACACGGTCTCGGTCGGTGCGGCGGGACAGGAGCGGCAGATCGCGAACGTTGCGGCGGGCATTCAGGGCACGGATGCCGTCAACGTGAACCAGTTGAACCAGACCGTGGGCAACGCGGTCGGCGAGGCGAAAACCTATACCGACGACCAGGTCCGCTCAGCACGCAAGGACAGTTATGGCGGGGCTGCGGCAGCGATCGCAATGGCCGGCTTGCCGCAAGCGGTGCTACCGGGTCGCGGCATGGTCGCGCTCGCGGCCGGCACGTACGGCGGCCAGTCGGCGATGGCACTCGGCGTGTCGCAACTATCCGACTCGGGCAAATGGGCATTCAAGCTGCAAGGCACGGCGAGCACGCGCGGCGAGCTTGGCGCGTCGATCGGAGCCGGCATGCACTGGTGACGCCGCTGCGAGCAGGCCCGTTGGCAGCGGGCGGCGTTTCCGCAAGTGCCGCCCGCTGCATGACCTGACGCGCAAGTGAACGCGCGCCGCGCGCCGATCAACGCTGCATCGACTCCCACACCTTGTAAAGCCGCTTGACGGAGACGGGCATCGGCGTGCGCAGTTCCTGTGCGAACAACGACACGCGCAGTTCCTCCAGCAGCCAGCGGAACTCCGCGAGCCGCACGTCCGGCACGCCGCCGCGCTGCGCGAGCGCGCGCTGGTAGTGCTGCGCGAGCGGCTGCAATTCGGCGAACTGACGGGCATCGCGCGCCGGGTCCGCTTTCAGCTTGTCGATGCGCAGCGCAATGCCCTTCAGATAGCGCGGGAAATGCGACAACTGCGCATACGGCGTATCGACGACGAAGCGTTTGCCGACCAGCGCGTCGAGCTGGCCTTGCATGTCGGCGTAAGCGGCCGCGAACGGCTTGGCCTGCGCGAGCTTTTTGACGACGGCCGAATACTCGCCAAGAATCTGTCCGACGAGCCGGGCAATCTCTTGCGCCAGTAGGGTCAGCCGGCTGCGGCCTTCGTCCTTGCGCGCGTGGAAGCTGGCGTCGTCGGCGGGCAGCGGGTCCTGCAGGCACGCACGGTCGAGCGCCGTATCGATCAGCTGATCGCGCAGTTCTTCCTGCGTGCCACGCGGCATGAACTGCATCGCCATTTCGCGCAGGCCCGGCAGGTTCTTTTCGAGGTATTTGATCGGCTCGCGCAGTTGCAGGGCGAACAGCCGCCGCAGGCCCGCGCGATGAATCCGCGCCGCCTCGTCGGGCGAATCGAATACCTCCACGTCGCAATGCGTGCCGCGATCGACGAGCGCCGGATAACCGAACAGCGTCTGCCCGCCCCGCCGGATTTCCAGCAACTCGGGCAGCTTGCCGAAGTTCCACGTCGTCAAGTTTTCGTAGAGTGCCGTTGCGGGCGCCGCGGCGGCGTCGGCTGCCGTCGGCGTACGAGGTGCGGCGGACGCACCACGTCCAGCAGCGGACGCAGCACCGCGCACAGGCGCATCGCCGCCCGAACCCGAACCCGCATTCGCCAGCGCCGCACCGGCCGCGCTCGTCGCGATCTTCTGAAACTGCTGCTGCGCCTGGCCGCCCAGCTCCGCGCGCAGTTGCGCGAGGTTGCGGCCCATCGCGAGCTGCCGCCCGTGCTCGTCGATGACCTTGAAGTTCATGAACAGATGCGGCGCGAGCGTCTCGAGCTTGTAGTCCGATTGCTTCGTCGCAACCTGCGTCTGCTCGCGCACGTCGGCGATCACGGTATCGAGCAGACCGCCCGCGCCAAAGCGCGGTCCGCTGTGCCGCTCGACGAATCCCGCCGCGTATTCCGGCAGCGGCACGACGTGGCGGCGCAGCTTCTGCGGCAGCGACTTGAGCAGCAGTTGGGTCTTTTCCTTCAGCATCCCCGGCACGAGCCATTCGACGCGCCGCGCATCCACCTGATTCAGCGCATACAAGGGCACCGCGAGCGTCACACCGTCGCGCGGCGAGCCCGGCTCGAAGTGGTACGTCAGCGCCATATCGACGCCCGCCATCGTCATCCGCTTCGGAAACAGATCCGTCGTGACGCCGGCGGCCTCATGGCGCATCAGATCGTCGCGCGACAGATACAGCAGCCGCAGCTTGTCTTCCTGCTGCCCGCTCTTCTTCACTTCGTCGCGATACCAGCGTTCGAACGCGGCGCCCGTATGGATGCCGTTCGGAATCGCCTGGTCGTAGAACGCATAGATCAGCTCGTCGTCGACCAGCACGTCCTGACGCCGCGACTTGTGTTCGAGCTGTTCGATATCCGCGAGCAGCTTGCGGTTATGCGCGAAGAACGCGAGCTTCGTGTCGAACTCGCCTTCCACAAGCGCGCCGCGGATGAACAGTTCGCGCGCGCGCGCCGGATCCTGCTTGCCGAAGCTGACGCGCCGCCGGTGATACACGGGCAAGCCGTACAGCATCGCGCGCTCGAACGCGGTCACCTGCGCGGAACGCTTTTCCCAATGCGGCTCGGAGAGCGACTTCTTCAACAGATGCGCGCCGACGCGCTCGACCCACTCCGGCTCGATCTTCGCGATACAGCGCGCGTACAGGCGGCTCGTCTCGATGAGTTCGGCCGCCATCACCCACTTGCCCGCCTTCTTCACGAGCGCCGAGCCGGGCCACAGATAGAACTTGATGCCGCGTGCGCCGAGATAGTACGGCTCGTCGTCGGCTTTGAGGCCGATATTGCCGAGCAGGCCCGTCAGCAGCGCGAGATGGATCTGCTCGAAGGTCGCTTCACTCTCGTTCAGACGCCAGCCGTGCTCGCGCACCACCGTGAGCAGTTGCGAATGTACGTCGCGCCATTCGCGCAGACGCAGATGCGACAGGAAATTCTGACGGCAGGCGTCGGTCAACTGCTTGTTCGACTTTTTGTGCGCGACGGCCTCTTCGAACCACGTCCAGATTTTCAGCCATTGCAGGAACTCGGAGCGCTCGTCGGCGAACTTGCGGTGCGCCTGATCGGCCTGCTCCTGCGCGTCGATCGGGCGGTCGCGCGGATCTTGCACCGACAGTGCGCTCGCGATGATCAGCACTTCGCGCAGCGACAGCTGGTCGCGCGCGGCCAGAATCATCCGGCCGACGCGCGGATCGAGCGGCAGACGCGCCAGCTCACGGCCGAGCGGCGTGAGCGCGTTGTCGTCATCGACGGCACCGAGTTCATTCAGCAACTGATAGCCGTCGGCGATCGCGCGGCCTGGCGGAGGCTCGATGAACGGGAAGGTTTCGATCGCCGTCAGATGCAGCGACTTCATCCGCAAAATGACGGCTGCCAGCGACGATCGCAGAATTTCCGGGTCCGTGAAGCGCACTCGCCCCTGGAAATCGGCTTCCTCGTATAAACGGATGCAAATGCCGTCGGCGACCCGCCCGCAGCGCCCTGCTCGCTGGTTCGCGGCCGCCTGCGAAATCGACTCGACCTGCAACTGCTCGACCTTGTTGCGATACGAGTAGCGCTTCACGCGCGCGAGGCCCGTGTCGATCACATAGCGGATGCCCGGCACCGTCAGCGAGGTTTCCGCGACGTTGGTCGCGAGCACGATGCGCCGCGCGTTCGACGGCCGGAACACGCGTTCCTGCTCGGCCGCCGACAGCCGCGCGAACAGCGGCAGAATTTCCGTGTGCGGCGGATGGTGCTTGCGGAGCGCTTCCGCCGCGTCGCGAATCTCGCGCTCGCCGGGCAGAAACACGAGCACGTCGCCGGGACCTTCGCGGCACAGTTCGTCGGCGGCTTCGACGATCGCGTCCATCAGGTCGCGGTCGGTCTCGCGCTGCGTTTTCGGACGATCCGGCCGCTCGCGGCCCGACGTCCCCTCGGCCGCTTTCACGGCAGGCGAATCTTCGGCGACGGGCCGGTAGCGCACCTCGACGGGATACAGCCGCCCGCTCACCTCGATCACGGGCGCCGGCTTCTCTTCGCTGCCGAAATGACGCGCGAAGCGATCGGCGTCGATCGTCGCCGAGGTCACGATCAGCTTCAGATCGGGCCGCTTCGGCAGGATCTCTTTCAGATAGCCGAGCAGAAAATCGATGTTCAGGCTGCGTTCGTGCGCCTCGTCGATGATCAGCGTGTCGTACGCCTTCAGCAGCGGATCGGTCTGCGTTTCCGCGAGCAGAATGCCGTCCGTCATGAGCTTGACGGACGCGCCGGGCGAAAGATTATCGGTGAAGCGCACCTTGTAGCCGACCACTTCGCCGAACGGCGTGCCGAGTTCCTCGGCAATACGCCGCCCCGTCGCCGATGCCGCGATGCGGCGCGGCTGCGTGTGGCCGATCAACCCACTGCCGCCCGCGCCGAGTCCGCGTCCAAGCGCGAGGCAGATTTTCGGCAACTGTGTCGTCTTGCCCGAGCCCGTTTCGCCGCTGACAATCACGACCTGATGTCCTTCGATCGCGCGCGCAATTTCCTCGCGGCGGCCCGATACGGGCAGCGCTTCGGGGAACGTGATGGGCGGAATGGGGTTCGGCTCGACGACGCGTGCGGGCTTCCGCTGCTCGCGCGGCCCATTGCGCTGCTTGTCGGCGCCAGACTGATTGCCTGCGCGCGCACGGCCTTCCGAACCCGTCTGCGGGCGCGCCGCGCCGCTTGCCGGATTCGTTCCGCCGCGCTTGCCCTGCTGGTCCCGCCGCACGTTCTCCGCGCGATTCTGCGGTTCGCGCGGGCCGCTTTTGGCCGCGCCCGCGCTTTCGTGTCTCGTCGCGTCACCGTGCGTGGAAGCGCCCGTAAGCGGCGCATTCGCAACATTCACGGAATCGTCACGGCGAGGCGCGTCGCCGCGCGCCTCGTGCGTCGCGTGCCGATGGCCGCGCGGCGCAGGGTTCGCAGCGTCTTTCGCGGTATCGGACGAAGCGTTTTTCGTATCGGCTCCAGCGGAGCTTTTGGGTACATTCGACATGGGGGCGCATTATAATCCGGGGCATGAATTCCCAAACCGACCTCGTCCCCTCGCCCGCCTCAGCACCGGCACCGTCCGGCGACGCGGAAACCCTGTTGCAGCACGCGCAATTCGTCGACTGGATGCGATCGGTCGCGCCGTACATCCACGCGTTCCGAAACAAGACGTTTGTCGTCGGCTTCGGCGGCGAGGTCGTGCATCAGGGTCTGCTCAACGCGCTCGTGTCGGATATCGCGCTGTTGCAGGCGATGGGTATCCAGATCGTGCTCGTGCATGGCTCGCGTCCGCAAGTGGAAGAGCAGATGAGCCTGCACGGCGTCGAATCCGAGTTTTCGCACGGCATGCGCATCACCAATGCGCGCGCGCTCGAATCCGCGAAGGAAGCGGCGGGCGAAGTGCGTCTCGACATCGAGGCCGCGATCAGCCAGGGTCTGCCGAACACGCCGATGGCGCACGCGCACATCAGCGTCGTGTCGGGCAACTTCGTGACGGCGCGCCCGGTCGGCATTCTCGACGGGGTCGATTTCCAGCACACGGGTGTCGTGCGCAAGATCGATGCCGAGTCGATCCGCCAGTCGCTCGCGAGCGGCAAGATCGTGCTGCTCTCCCCGCTCGGCTTTTCGCCGACGGGAGAAGCGTTCAATCTGTCGATGGAAGACGTCGCGTCGGCCGCCGCGATCGCCCTGCGTGCCGACAAGATCGTGTTCCTCACCGAAACGGAAGGCCTGCTCGACGAAGAGAGCGCGCTGATCCGCGAACTCTCGCTCGACGACGCCTACCGTTTGCATGAAAGCGGCGCGGTAACGGGCGACGCAGGCTTCTATCTCAAGCACTCCATTCGCGCATGCCGCGGCGGCGTCGCGCGGGCGCACATCATTCCGTATGCACTCGACGGCAGCCTGCTGCTGGAACTGTTCTTGCACGACGGCGTCGGCACGATGATCTCGTACGAGAACCTCGAAAGTCTGCGCGAAGCCACGCCGGACGACGTCGGCGGCATCCTCACGCTGATCGAGCCGCTGGAAAGCGACGGCACGCTCGTGCGACGTGGACGCCACCAGATCGAACGAGACATCGACCATTTCTCGGTGATCGAGCACGATGGCGTGCTGTTCGGCTGCGCGGCGCTTTATCCGTACCCACAGGAGCGCATCGGCGAAATGGCCTGCCTGACGGTCGCGCCGGAAGCGCAAGGCTCGGGCGACGGCGAACGGCTCCTCAAGCGCGTCGAGCAGCGCGCGCGGGCGCGCGGACTCACGCGTATCTTCGTGCTGACGACACGTACCGAACACTGGTTCCTCAAGCGCGGCTTCGTGAAGGTCACGGTCGACGACCTCCCCGAAGACCGCCGCCGCCTTTACAACTGGCAGCGTAAGTCGCTCGTGCTGATGAAACAGCTCTGAGCGGAAACAGCTCTGAGCGCGCACAATAACGCCGCGACGCCGTTACATATCGATTACAGGAGAAGCACAGCATGACTCGCATGGTTCAATGCACGAAGCTCGGCAAGGAAGCCGAAGGTCTCGATTTCCCGCCGCTGCCGGGCGAACTCGGCAAACGGATCTACGAGAGCATTTCGAAGGAAGCATGGCAGCAATGGCTCAAGCAGCAGACCATGCTGATCAACGAAAACCGCCTGAACATGGCCGATCCGCGTGCGCGCCAGTACCTGATGAAGCAGACGGAGAAGTTCTTCTTCGGCGAAGGCGCCGATCAGGCTTCGGGCTACGTGCCGCCGGCACAAAGCTGACCCGCTGCTGCGGACATCTGTCCCGCCCCCGAAAAATCCGCGCTCGATGCGCGGATTTTTTTCGCCTGCGTTCCGGCGCGCCGCCCCGCCGCCCGCGTCCGGAAATTGAACGAAACTGTTAATCGGAAGCCCTCTTTTCGGCACCCGCCGAATTCCCGCAATCCCCCGCCAGGCAACGGATTGCGCGCGTTGAGCAAAAGCCCGCCGGACGGGCGGTTTGCACGATCCTCGCTTATCGTGCTATCATGTTCTTCGTTCTAACTGCATTAACCCTTCATTCGCGTTCAGTTCATTTCCCGGCATGGCGTTTTTCGCTGTATTGGTCCGGGTAGGAATTGGATTGTTTTTATACAAGAAGGCTTGTCGGTTGTTTCGTTGCAAGTCGCGCCAGGTTGATTGGCGCGATCCGGAGCGACGCCTCGCCGGCCTTTTTCGTTTCAAGCCTTTTCAAGCGGCGTCAGCGCATTCCGTGCGCGAGCGTCCTCCGGTATCTGCCCCCCTGCAAGGCCACGCGGATACCAACGTTTAGCAGCAACCGATGAGTGCATTTTCGCGACGACCTTCGCGATGCACGGGCGTTACTTTTTCTGCGCGAATGTTATGAACGTTGCGCAGTGCGCCTTTGCGCGGTCCGTGCCAGGCAGCCTCCTGCTGCCACGCCTTTGACCGCTCGCGAAACTGCACTTTCCAGCAATCCGTGGCGGAGCGCTTCGCGTTCGGCCGCAGTCATAGGAGCATTAACCTTGACCGCTTCCAGCAACGGCTTCTGGCGACAAAAGAACAACGACAACAGCCTGACTCTCGATGACATCACGGTCGTCGACAACTCCCTTCTCAAGCGTGCCGTCGGCGCCATGGCGCTCGGCAACGCGATGGAATGGTTCGACTTCGGCGTGTACAGCTACATCGCCGTCACCCTCGGCAAAGTGTTCTTCCCGTCGAGCAGCCCGTCGGCGCAGTTGATCGCGACCTTCGGCACGTTCGCGGCCGCGTTCCTCGTGCGCCCGATCGGCGGCATGGTGTTCGGGCCGCTCGGCGACCGGATCGGCCGCCAGCGCGTACTCGCGATGACGATGATCATGATGGCCGTCGGCACGTTCGCGATCGGTCTGATTCCGAGCTACGGCTCGATCGGCATTTTCGCGCCCGCGCTGCTGCTCGTCGCGCGTCTCGTGCAGGGCTTTTCGACAGGTGGTGAATACGGCGGTGCGGCGACCTTCATCGCCGAGTTCGCGACGGACCGCCGTCGCGGTTTCGCGGGCAGCTTCCTCGAGTTCGGCACGCTGGTCGGTTATATCCTCGGCGCGGGCACCGTGGCCGTGCTGACGGCTTCGCTGTCGCAGGAAGCCCTGCTGTCGTGGGGCTGGCGTGTGCCGTTCTTCATCGCGGGTCCACTGGGTCTGGTCGGCCTGTACATCCGGATGAAGCTCGAAGAAACGCCTGCGTTCAAGAAAGAAGCGGAAGCGCGTGAAGCCGACGAGAAGTCGCGTCCGAAGCAGAGCTTCATGGAGCTGCTCGCGCAGCAGTGGAAGCCGCTGCTGCAATGCGTCGGCCTCGTGCTGATCTTCAACGTGACCGACTACATGGCGCTGTCGTATCTGCCGAGCTATCTGTCGGCGACGCTGCACTTCAACGAATCGCACGGTCTGTTCCTCGTGCTGGCCGTGATGGTGCTGATGATGCCGATGACGCTCTACGCGGGCCATCTGTCGGACAAGATCGGCCGCAAGCCTGTGATGCTGCTCGGCTGCGTGGGTCTGTTCGTGCTGTCGATTCCGGCGCTGCTGCTGATCCGTACGGGCGCCGTGCTGCCCGTGTTCGGCGGCCTGCTGATTCTCGGTGCATTGCTGTCGACGTTCACGGGCGTGATGCCGTCGTCGCTGCCCGCCCTCTTCCCGACGAAGATCCGCTACGGCGCGCTGGCGATCGGCTTCAACGTGTCGGTATCGCTGTTCGGCGGCACGACGCCGCTGGTGACGGCATGGCTGGTGGACCGCACCGGCAACCTCATGATGCCTGCGTACTACCTGATGGGCGCGTCGATCATCGGCATCGTCTCCGTGCTCGCATTGCGCGAAACGGCTCGCAAGCCGCTGCTCGGCTCGGGCCCGTGTGTCGCGACGCGTGCGGAAGCGCATGCCGTGCTGCGTGGCGAACGCGAAGCTGCGGAAATCGAAGAAGCGTACGCAGCTGCCGCAACGGCGCGTGCATAAGCGAGCCGCAAGTCTCGCAGCGACTGAAACGGGTCAGCTTCGGCTGACCCGTTTTTTTATGCCGTCAGCGTTTGCAACGTGGCTTCGACGTTCGCGCCTTCGATCGTCAGCATGCCGGCGGAGATTGGCAGCTTGAAACGTCGCGGCCCCGCGCTGCCGGGATTGACGAACAGCACGCCGTCGCGCTCGACGATCAGCGGCTTGTGGGAATGCCCCGTCACGACGACGTGCACGCCTGCCTCATGCAGATTGCGTGGCACGTCGGCGATATCGTGAACGACGAAGATCTTCACCTGCTGCACGTCGAGCGTCGCGTGCAGCGGGATCGACGTGGCCCATTCGCCCACGTCGTTGTTGCCGCGCACGACCGTCAGCGGCGCGATCGATACGAGCGCATCGAGCACCGCCTGATTGCAGATGTCGCCCGCGTGGACGATCGCATCGCATCCCGCGAGCCACGCTAGCGCTTCGGGACGCACGAGATTGTGCGTGTCCGAAATCAGACCGATACGGGATGACTGTGCGCGCCGCTTGACCATCGTGCGTTCCTGACGAATTTCAATCGAGCGCGGCGAGTGGCGCGCGCGACTTGTGCGCCATCGCGACCAGCCGCTTCGTCGCGCCCTGCACGAGCACCGACACCATTGCGCCGCACGCGAAGGCGGGCAGCACGCCGAGCGTCGGCAGCGTCAACGCGACAATCGAGAAGAACGCCGCGAACGACGCGCGCCCGATCACCATACCGCGCATCAGCAACGCGACAAAAGGCGCACCGTGCGCGCGCTGCGCCGACACGGCGAGCACGATGCCGAGCAGTGGAAACACCGACAGCACACCGCTCCACGCCGCGCCCATCGACGCGGACAGCGTTGTCACCGCGAGCGTCAGCAACGCGCCCGCGAGCATGCGCAACGCGAGATCGGCGAAACCGGCACGCCCCGCAGGCACTGCGCCTTCGACACGCGGCAAGCCGGCCTGCGACACGGCAACGGCGGCACACGCCACCGCCAGCGACCATGCAAGCCCCAAGGGCAGATGCGTAAGCAGCACGGCGACCAAAGCCCACGCAAGCAAGCCCGCGAACAACGCCACCCACCAGCGGCTCACGCGGCACGTCCACGCATACGCGAAGTTGAATGCTTCCGATGCAGCAATGGCCGCAATCGACGCAGCCGATGCCTGCGCCGCGAATGCCGGTCCACGCTCCAGCGCGAGCAGCAGCACGATCGGCCCCGCGACGACCGGCAATCCCGCCAGCCAGCCCGCGACCGACGGCCCCCACACGCGCCCCGCCATCGTCAGCGCGGCGAGGAAACCCGGAACGAGCGCGAGCTTCAGCGCGAGCATCGGCTATTCCTTGACGAGCAGTTCGATGCGGCGGTCCGGCACGAGCCACATGAATGCGCACAACGTGTAAAGCACGGCCGACACCCACGGCGCGATGAACGCGAAAGCCGCGCCTGCCAGATAGATCACGACGGAAATCTTGCCCTTGAAGTCGCGGCCGAGCGCACGCGCGATCGTCGAGTCCGGGCCGTGATGACGGATCAGCACATGCGCGAGAATGAAGTACGCGATCGCGCACATGAACAGATCGAGGCCATACAGCGCGGTCGGCCACGCGGCCAGATGACTTTCGCCGATCCAGTGCGTGATGGCGGGCATCAGCGACAGCCAGAAGAGCAGATGCAGGTTCGCCCACAACACGCCGCCCGTCACCTTCTGCACCGCATGGAACATGTGATGATGGTTGTTCCAGTAGATGCCGACGTACAGGAAGCTCAGCACGTACGCGAGAAACACGGGGATCACGGGGCGCAGCGCTTCGAGGTCGAAGCCCTCGGGCACCTTGAGTTCGAGCACCATGATCGTGATGATGATCGCGATCACGCCATCGCTGAAGGCTTCTACCCGTCCTTTACCCATCTGCCCGTTTCCCGTTGCGGTTGTCGTTGTTCATCGACGCCGGCCAGGCCGTGCGTCGCCGCTGCCGATTATCCGCGATCGGAGGCAAGGCTGTCGATGATGGTCAAAACCGCTTCAAGGTTCGTAGTAGATCGCGAGCCAGACGGTCTGCTCCTCCTCATCCGTCCACGCGACGCGATGACGGCAATGCGGCTCGATCAGCACGTAGTCGCCGGGGCGCATCTCGTGCAGCGTCGCGTCTTCCTCGAACTCGAGCACCGCGGCGCCCGACAGCAGTACGACCCACTCCGCGCGCGAGTCGTCGTACCAGAAGCCGGGCGGACTCGTGTGCCCCATCGACACGATTCGCTCCACGTTCAGACGCTGTCCCGCGACGAGCATGTCGATCCGCTCTTCGCCGTCGCGCTTCGCTTCGCCGCTGAACAGATTGCCCGTTTTCAGTTGCATGTCGTCACCTCGGCTCTTCGTTCACTTCATGGGCGCAAGGCCGTCGAGCAGCGTCGGCACGAGTTCGCTGATCGTCGGATGGATATGCATCGCGTATTGCAGCGTCGTGTACGGCGCGCGCGCCGTCATGATGTCGATGAAGGTGTGAATCGCTTCGTCGCCGTCGACGCCGTAGATGGTCGCGCCGAGTATCTGCTTCGACGCCGGGTCGACCAGCACTTTCATGAAGCCGTCCGTTTCGCCCTTCTCGCGCGCGCGGCCCACGCGCGTCATCGGCATCGTCGCGATCAGCGCATCGCGGCCGCTCGTGCGCACGTCGTGCTCGGACAGGCCGACGCGCGCCAGCGGCGGATCGACGAACACCGCGTACGCCATGATCCGGTCATCGACGCTGCGCTTGCCGCCGTCGAAAAGATTCGTCGCGACGATCTGGAAATCGTCGTAGGACGTGTGTGTGAATGCACCGCGTCCGTTGACGTCGCCGATCGCCCACACGCCGGGCACATTGGTGCGCAACTGGCCGTCGACGGGAATCGTGCCGTGGCGGTCGACCTCGATCCCGGCCGCGTCGAGGCCGAGGTCGTCGGTGTTCGGGCTGCGGCCCGTGGCGAACAGCAGATGCGAGGCGTCGAGCGGCGCGGCATCGTTGCCGAACAAAATGCGCACGCCGTCGCCGTGCTCCTGCAACGGCTCGACGCGCGACGGCTCGCTGCCGAAGCGGAATTCGATGCCTTCGCGCGCGAGCACTTTCTGGACGTTGCGCGCGAAATCTTCGTCCTCGCGCGCGAGCACGCGATCGCCGCGCACGATCACCGTCACGCGGCTGCCGAAGCGGCGAAACACCTGCGCGAATTCGAGCGCGATATAGCTGCCGCCGACGATCGCCAGATGCGCCGGCAAATCGGTCAGTTCGAGCAGTGTCGAGTTGGTGTGATACCGAATGCGCTCGATGCCTTCGAGCTTCGGAATGACCGCGCGCGTGCCCGTGTTGATGAAGATGTCGTCGGCCTGCAGTTCGGCCAGCACGTTACCGCTTTCGGGATCCGTGACGCTCAGCGTATGTGCGCCCGTGAAGCGCGCGTGGCCTTTGAAGACAGTGACGTTCTCCGTATTGCGCAGCCACTTTTCGACGCCGTCGCGCGACTGGCCGATGATCTTGTCCTTGCGCGCCTTCACTTTCGCGAGGTCGACGCTCACGTCGCCGGCCACGTGCACGCCGTATTCGAGCGCACGGCGCGCGACATGCGCGGTGCGGGCGCTCGCCACATATGCCTTGGTCGGCGTGCAGCCGACATTCACGCAGGTGCCGCCGAACTTGTCGCGTTCGATCACCGCCGTTTTGCGGCCGTTCTCTGCGAGTCGCACGGCGAGCGGCGAGCCGCCCTGCCCGGTACCGATCACGATGGCGTCGAAATGCTGTGGCATGACCGATCTCCCGAAGCGCGTGTGCGAGTCGGTCATCTTACGCCAGCCCGATGTTTCCCGAAGTGATGAGCCTCAGCGGTGAGTGATGGAAGTTTCGGACGCCGTCCGGCCGTTCAGATCGTGCGAATTACGCGTCGCAATGATGCAGCGAGCAAATCAGTTCGCGCGAACGTTGGAGCGCGGCGCGCGCACCGTTCGTAGCGACGACGAATCCCGCCTGGCTCAGATTGAAATCCACCTGCACCATGATCTGGATGAGCGACACCATCGGCAGCACCACTGCCGGGTGATAAAGCTGTCTTTCGATGATCGCTCTCATGGCTGCCCCCAGTCACATGGCGCCGCGTATCGGGCACGGCGCCCATCCAGATACAAGTTTCGATGGAGGGATTGTAGGGAGCGGAGTGTTAGGGATAAATGAGCTAAACGCGAAGATAGTTGTCGACGGAGCGGAACAATCCGGGAACGCCTTGCGGCACGGGGTCGCGAGGTCGATCGACGGGGTTTGAGGGGGCGTATTTCGCGCGCTTTTTTCACGGCCGCCTCACGCCCACTCGGTCCGCGAGGTCATTCCCGCCGAAAGCGAACGATCATTCGAGCGGCGCGGCGATGAATTCGGGCAGCGCTTCGGCGCGCTCCGAGAATGCAGCGAGTGCCGGGTAGCGCGCCGGATCGACGAGCTCGGGCAGCATGAACTGCTGGAAACGCCATACGACGGCCAGCGTGATGTCCGGCTGCATCAGGCGGTCGCCGAACAGCCAGCCGTTTTCTTCACGGCCCGCGATCTCGCTCTCGAGATGATCGTACGCGGCGAACAGCTGCGTCTGGATACGCTCGATCCACGGCTGGTGCTGGCGCTCGGCAGGCCGCAGATTCACTTCGTAGACGTTCTGCATCGTCTTTTCGCAGGCGGCGAGCGCGAAGCCGATCAGACTCAGCGCCTTCATGCGCTCGCGGGTGTCGGCGGGCATCAGGCGCCTGTCCGGCGGACTCCGCTGATCCAGATAGTCGAGGATCAGCGACGAATCGATCAGCATCGTACCGTCGTCGGCGATGAAGGTCGGCGCTTTGACCACGGGATTGATCGCCGCGAATGCGTCGAAATGCCGGAATACCGACACGCTCTGATGGTCGAACGGCAGGCCGAGGACGCCGAGAGAAATGGCGACGCGCCGGACGTACGGTGAATCCATCATGCCGATCAGTTGCATTCCGCTTTCTCCCATCGAATGTGGTCAGTTCGGAATACTGTAGACGAATCCCCGGGCACTGGCGATAAACCGTTTCGTCGTCTCAAAGCGGCTCGTAGATCTTTCCGCGCACCATCATTGCGCCGCATACGCGGCAAACCCAGCGAATTTCGTTCTCGCGCGTGCGCCACAGAAACCTGTAGTGACACTTGTGCATGTCTCCGTCCCCTGTTGCCGGTCGTTATCTCTACGCAAGTCTAGGAATGCTTGTCTTATGGATGCCTTAAGGCTGTCGCAGAACGTCGGCCTCGGCATTTGGCGTCGCGCACTATGACACGGCGGCATGTGGCTGGCAACACGGTTCTGCGTCATATCGGGCTCAGTTTTGGGCGATGCCGATGCGCCGGACATGAAAATCAGGGCCCGCCCGACAGACCACGAAAGGATTAGTGAGACGTAGTAATATTTCCCACAAAAATCCGCTGGAGGAGAAATGGGCCTTTCAAATCCGCAGACCATCGCCGATCCGCGCCGGAGGAAAATTCTGGGCGGACTGGATCTCAAAGGCGGAACGGGAATCGAAATAGGCGCACTGTGCCGGCCGATCGTCACGCGCGACGACGGCGAGATCATCTATGTCGACCACACGTCGACGGATGTGCTGAAGGTGAAATACGCGCGGGATCCCAACGTCGACGTGAACAAGATCGTGAATGTCGACGCCGTGTGGGGCGCGAACACGCTTTCCGAAGCGGTATCGGGACGCAAGGTCGACTACATCGTCGCCTCTCATGTGATCGAGCATGTGCCCGACCTCGTGACCTGGCTGCAGGAACTGCACTCGGTGCTCAAACCCGCTGGCCAGGTCCGCCTCATCATTCCAGACAAGCGATTCACATTCGACTATCTGCGGGAAGAATCCCGCATGGCCGACATTCTGACCGCGTTCGTCCATCGCGCGCGGGTGCCGCAGCCCCACTCGATCATCGATTTCGCGCTGGGCGCATCGGAGGTCAGCGCCGCCGATGCATGGGACAGAGTGCTTCCGCCCGATCATCTCAAGCACCACTACAAGTTCACGGACGCGCTCGCCCTGTCGCGCGACGTGATCGCGAACGGCACCTATCACGATGTCCATTGCTGGACGTTCACACCGCGCTCCTTCTCACGAATCATGCGTTCGCTGGTTCATCACGAACTGGTCGGCTTTTCGTGCGAGTCGTTCCACGACACCGAGCGCAATACGCTCGAGTTCTTCGTCACGCTGAAGGCCACCGACGACCGCGAGGCGGCCGAGGTCAGCTGGAAGACGATGGAAGCGCGCGCGAGCGACGCCGTGCCGGGCAAACCGTTCTGGAGGTTGCGCCGGGCGCTGGGGTGGTAGCAGGAATAGCCCGCAGTCTCTTGAAGAAGCGGTCACGATTGTCGCGCGAAGAACGCTATCGTCGCCCTTCGCTGCGGCGACACGCCAGGCGTTGCCTGGTGCGGAAAGACGGACGCAAAAAAACCGACTCGCAAGGGTCGGCTTTTGCGTTTCAGTCGGCTGAATCCGGGTCGCCATCGCCGTATTCGCCGGAAAGCAGCGCGGACAGGTCATCAGGTCGCAGTCTCCGCATGGCGTCCTCTACCTTTCGGTCATAGCCGCGGTCATTGGGATCGTGCCCGGCGTGCGCCTTTCGCGCGTACTTCTGCACAAAGCAACTGAGCTCACCTTCAAGGCGCGCGTCCTTTCGCCTTGCAGTCATGAGTCCGCGCCCGCTTCGGTAGATGCGGAGGCCACATCGAGCGAGTCAAATTCGATGACAAGTTCCGCTCCGCATGTCGAGAAAATCTGCGCAACTCGCGAAGGCTTCTCATCGGTCCATCGCTCGGCCTTGGCTAGTATCCGCTGCGCTTTCTCATAACGGGGCGTGCCAGGCTCCAACACCTCAATTCCGTAGACGATGTTCTGAAGGCCAAGATTATCAAGCACGCAACGATTCATTCCGACGAAAGACACGGAGGCTCGCCGATCCTGAAGGAACAGACCAAGCGTCAACGTCTTGCGCTCCTTCGATACGTGGATCGTGTCCATGTACCAGTCGTGGAAGTGGTTGAAGGCTTTCAAGCTTTCCATTTTCAATCTCAGTAAGGGAGAATAGACACCGGGTTACCGAGATCGCGGTCCTGTCCATCCCAGTTGTGCGAATGTGGCGCACCGAATCCATGATCGTGATCGATATCGATATCGGCGGCAGCATTACCGTTGGCGTCGTACAAACGCAGTTGCCCACTGCCTGACGGATTCTCTACCCAAGTATTTGGCGGGCCTCCTTTGATCGGCATACCCGCTAGGGTTTCATCATCGCCATCCGGCATATCCTCGCTGTACTCGAACGCCTGCGCATTGCCGAACGGCGTTGAATCGTCGGCATCCGTCAAGCTATCGACCAGACCCGGCCCGCTGTCGCCGACATCACCCGAATCATCAACACCGCCGCCGAGCACGGCCCCGGCCGCAGTCTCGACCGCACCCAGCCAGTCAAACCCGCTGCCAGAAACGGCGGCATTGCTGGCGGTCGCAGCGACCGGCACGTAGGGCGTCCTGTCGATAAAGCACCCGTTTGCATCGAGCGGGACGAACTCGCCGTTGCGTACCCCATAGATGGTCGGCTTCGGGTCGGGTGCCCGCTTCGGCCAGCTTTGCGGCGCATAGGACCGACCAACCCGGCGGCTGCCCCGCCACGCCCGGTCAATCGCGGGTATGAGCGCGCCATCGCGTACCGCATCGCGCAGGATGCGCGTCACTCCTTCGCCATCGACCGGCGCAGACAGAGCCGAGATGCGCAGGTGTTGACTGATAAACGCTGCATAGGCGCTGAAGTCTCTACATGCGCGCGCCGCTCGTCGGCTGGTGCTAACCCGGAAGTATCGTTCGAAGTCCCGCTGGTCCTGTTCGATCTGCCTCTTCCGGTCCTTTCGCTTCTGCTGGCGCTCATCGTAGGACAAGCTCCACCACGAGGTGGGTTCATCCATGTCACAAGCTGGCACCAGCGAGCATTGCCAGTCGCCTGTCAACGGCACATGCAGGGCGTTGTACGACCGCCCCCATTCGGGAAACGACATGTTTCCTCCGCATCGGTTTGAGGCGGGTATACCTAGCACGGCGTCGAAGCCCATTTGCCAAACTTCGTCAAAGCGCATTGACCCGGAAATCGTACTGGTCGATTTCGACGAGCGCCTTCCGTTCATCCATCCATGCGAACGCAACGGCCTTGAATGAGTTCGACGCGGCGTGCAGGGCGGCGCGCTTGTCGGCCTTCTTCGCTTCGCAGGGGTCGATACCGTGCGCGAGTTTTTCGCGTGCGTCGTCGCGCTTCTTGCGCGCGGCAGCCAGAGACACATCGGGATAGACGCCGAGTGCGAGCCGCATTTCCTTGCCAGCGAATCCCTATCGCCTCGCGGACGGCGGCGCTATGTATCTCGAAGTCACGCCAGCGGGCGGAACGTACTGGCGGATGAAGTATGGAATTGGTGCCGGGGACCGGACTCGAACCGGCAAGCTGTTAAGCGGCGGATTTTCGTCACACTACGTCTTTCGACGCCGTCTGCCACGACACTCGAGGCAGCAGACGTTCGTGCGCTGGACTATGCCTTCGCCATCGCAATGCGCGCTTCGCACACATCGCCTTAGGCGCCCCCCGTCTAGTCTCTACACCTTCCACGCCTTCCGTCCCGCGTCAGCAGGAAAGAAAACGGGCTTGGCTCGGCGTCGCCTCGGCCGCACGACGTATAGCGTGCGTTCAGGGGTTTCGCCGAATTTGAAGGGTTCTGCACCGGCCGTTTCCGGCTGGGCACTCAATGCTTTAAGTCCGCTATGTTTACCAATTTCATCACCCCGGCAGGGCGGACGCGATTCTACCATCGCGCCGCAGCCTGACCAAACCGGCGCGAACCCCAGTTGGGCCGTCCCGCGACCCGCCGCGCATTCATCGACCCGTCACAAACGTTCCCGATAATCCGCCCCACGAAAACGTTTACAACACCGCGCGACGGCGACGGCGCGCGGCACAGGCTGACGGGAACCCAACGATGACGCCCACGATCAAGGATGTCGCCGCCCACGCGGGCTTTTCGATCGCGACCGTCTCGCGCGCGATCAACGCGCCGCACACGGTCAACCCCGTGACCCTCGAAAAAGTGCGTCAGTCGATCGACGCGCTCAACTTCCGCCCGAGCCCGCTCGGCCGCCAGTTGCGCGGCGAGCGCTCGCGCCTGATCGGCGTCATGCTGCCGACGCTCGCCAATCCCGTGTTCGCCGAATGCCTGCAGGGCATCGACGAACTCGCGTCGGCACAAGGCTATCGTCTGATGCTGATGACGACGCAGTACGACGCCGACCGCGAGCGCCGCGCGATCGAAACGCTGCGCGAGCAGCGCGTCGAAGGCCTGATCCTGACGGTCGCCGACGCCGACACGCACCCGCTGCTCGACGATCTCGACCGCGACGGCATGCTGTACGTGCTGATGCACAACGACACCGTGCGCCGCCCGTCGGTATCCGTCGACAACCGCCAGGCCGCCTACGACGGCGTCCGGATGCTGATCGCGCACGGCCATCGACGCATCCTGATGCTCGCCGGCACACTCGCCGCGTCGGACCGCGCGCGGCTGCGCCATCTCGGCTACACGCAGGCAATGCAGCAGGCGGGCCTCACGCCCGCGCCCGCACTCGAAATCGACTTCAACGCGGACGAACTCGCGCCCTCCGTGCTCAATCATCTGACCACGGGCGCGAATCGCCCGACGGCCCTGTTCTGCTCCAACGATCTGCTCGCGATGGTCGTGATGCGCGGCCTGCGCCGCGCGCGCTTCGAGATGCCCGGCGACATGTCGATTCTCGGCTTCGACGGCCTCGCGATGGGCGAACTGCTGTCGCCGCCGCTCGCGAGCGTCTGCGCGCCGAACCGGGAGATCGGCTGCGCGGCATGGCGCCGGCTGATCGAGCGCGTCGACGGCACGCAGCCTTCGGGTTTCGACGACGCACTGCACGCGCCGTCGCTGTCGCTGACCTTGCCGCACACGCTGCGCGAAGGCGCGACGATCGCCGCGATCGCCGCGATCTCCGACGTCTCGGACGCCGCGTCGAACCGCATCCTCCGCACGCTCGCCTGAAGTCACAGAACCCGTTTCAACGCCGCCAACAACCCTTCTCAACCTCCGGGAGACCTGTCGTGATCCGCCGTTCCACCATCGGTATCGCAGCGGTGCGCGTCGCGCGCGCGGCGCTGGTTGCATCGTCGTTCGTGCTGACGCTCGGCGCCGCGCAAACCGCGCACGCCGACGAAACCGCGATCTGCTACAACTGCCCGCCCGAATGGGCCGACTGGGCCAGCCAGATCAAGGCCATCCAGCAGAAGACGGGCATTCGCGTACCGTTCGACAACAAGAACTCCGGCCAGTCGATCGCGCAGCTGATGGCCGAGCAGAAAAGCCCGGTGGCGGACGTCGTGTATCTGGGCGTGTCGTCGGCATTCCAGGCGAAGGACAAGGGCGTGATCGCGCCATACAAGCCCGCGCACTGGGACGACATCCCGTCGAACCTGAAAGACCCGCAAGGCTACTGGTTCGCGATCCACTCGGGCACGCTGGGCTTCTTCGTCAACAAGGACGCGCTCGAAGGCAAGCCGGTGCCGCGCTCGTGGGCCGATCTGCTCAAGCCCGAATACAAAGGCATGATCGGCTACCTCGATCCGTCGAGCGCGTTCGTCGGCTATGCGGGCGCCGTCGCCGTGAACCAGGCGCTGGGCGGCAGCTTCGACAACTTCAAGCCGGGGCTCGACTGGTTCGCGAAGCTCAAGGCCAACCAGCCGATCGTGCCGAAGCAGACGGCCTACGCACGCGTGCTGTCGGGTGAGATTCCCATCCTGCTCGATTACGACTTCGACGCGTATCGCGCGAAATACAAGGATCACGCGAACGTCGAGTTCGTCATTCCGAAGGAAGGCACGATCGAAGTGCCGTACGTGATGAGTCTCGTGAAGGGCGCGCCGCACGATGCGAACGGCAAGAAGGTGCTCGATTTCGTGCTGTCGGACGAAGGTCAGAAGCTGTGGGCGAATGCGTATCTGCGCCCCGTGCGTTCGAATGCGATGAGCGCAGATGCCGCCGCGAAATTCCTGCCGGCCAGCGACTATGCACGCGCGCGTCCCGTCGACTTCGGGAAGATGGCCGAAAAACAGCAGGCATTCGGCGAGCAGTATCTGCAGGTGATGCATTGAACGACATCACGTTCCCGCTGCGCTGGCGCATCGCGTTGATCGCGCCGGCGCTCGCGGTGTTCATCGCGTTCTGGCTGCTCCCCATGACAGCGCTCGTGCAGGTCAGCGCCGACGGTCATCTGTTGCAGACCTACGGCGCGATGCTCGCGAACGCGCGCTACATGAAGAGCCTGTTCGCCACGGTCGTGCTGTCGGCGGCCGTGACGGCAACGACGCTCGCGCTTTCCGTGATCTCGGGCCTGCATCTCGCGCGCCGCGAATTTCCCGGCAAGCGTACGCTGCTCGCGCTGCTGACGTTTCCGCTCGCCTTTCCCGGCGTCGTCGTCGGCTTCATGGTGATCATGCTGGCGGGCCGCCAGGGTTTGATCGGCGCGCTGTCGCTGAAGCTCACGGGCGACAAGTGGGTGTTCGCGTATTCGATGACGGGCCTCTTTATCGGCTATCTGTATTTTTCGATTCCGCGCGTGATTGTCACCGTGATGGCGTCGGCGACCAGGCTCGATGCGTCGCTCGAAGAAGCCGCGCGCTCGCTCGGCGCATCGCCGTGGCGGATCATGCGCGACATCGTGCTGCCCGCGCTGTCGCCGGGACTGATCGCGGCGGGCGCGGTGTGCTTCGCGACGGCAATGGGCGCGTTCGGCACTGCGTTCACGCTCGCCACCGACATCGACGTGCTGCCGATGACCATCTACACCGAGTTCACGCTCAACGCGAACATGGTGACGGCCGCAGGCCTGTCGATTGTGCTCGGCATCGTCACGTGGATCGTGCTGTATGTCGCGCGCAGCGTCAGCGGCTCGGCTGTGGCGGCGACCGCCTAACCTCATGGCGAATGAAGAGTCCCGTATGAACTCCGTTGCTCACTCCACCGACGCACCCGGCCTGCAACGCAGACGCGCGCCCGCCCTGCCCTCGCTGCGCGCCTGGCTCGCGGCGGGTCAATGGCTCGTCACGCTGCTGCTGTGTGCATTTCTGATCGTGCCCGTCGTGATGTCGATTCTCGCGGGCCTGACGGTCAACTACTTTCAGGGCATTGCGAGCGGTCTCACGCTGCGCTGGCTCGGCGAAGTGTGGACGCAATATCACGACTCCGTGTTCCTGTCGCTCGAAGTCGCGCTCGCGACGCTCGTCATCACACTGCTGACGGGCGTGCCTGCGGGCTACGTGCTCGCGCGCAGCGAGACGCGTCTGTCGCGCATCATCGAAGAGTTTCTCGTGCTGCCCATCGCGCTGCCGGGCCTTGCGTCCGCGCTCGCGCTGCTGGTCGTGTACGGCGGCTTCACGATGTTCCGCACGAGCGTCGCGTTCATCGTCGTCGGCCACGTGGTGTTCACGCTGCCGTTCATGGTGCGCGCCGTCGCCGCCGTGTGCGCGAGTTCGGGACTGCGCACGCTCGAAGAAGGCGCGGCGAGTCTCGGCGCCGGCTTCTTTCAGCGCTTCGTGACGATCGTGCTGCCGAACGTTCGGCCGGGCATCGTCGCGGGCGCGCTGGCCGTGGTCACGTTGTCGATCGGCGAATTCAATCTGACGTGGATGCTGCACACACCCGACACGAAGACGCTGCCCGTCGGCCTCGCCGATACGTATGCGTCGCTTCGCATCGAGATCGGCAGCGCCTACACGATTCTCTTTTTCATCATGACGATGCCGCTGCTCGTCGCGATGCAATGGCTCGGCGTCGATGCGACGGGCCAGCGCAATGTGCGGCAAAAGAAAGCGCGCGTCGCCGCTACGCCATCATCCGCACAAGAAGACCCGCCATGAAGCTCGCCTCCATTCCCATCACACTGACGCGCTGCGCGAAGACGTTTCGCGGCACGCGCGTGCTCGAACCGCTTGATCTGACGATCGGCGCGGGCGAAACGCTGGTGCTGCTCGGGCCGTCGGGCTGCGGCAAGACGACGACGCTGCGCATGATCGCCGGCCTGGAGCAGCCGGACGCAGGCGGCCGTATCGCGTTTGGCGATGAAGACGTGACTGCGCTGCCGATCGAAAAGCGCCAGGTTGGCATGGTGTTTCAGAGTTACGCGCTGTTTCCGAACCTGACGGTACGCGGCAACATCAACTACGGGCTGAAGATCAAGCGTGTGGATGCGGACGTGGCGCGCCGGCGCGTGGACGAACTGCTCGCGATGATGCGTCTCACCGATCACGCGGACAAGCCGATCGATCAACTCTCGGGCGGCCAGCGTCAGCGTGTTGCACTGGCGCGCGCGCTCGCGCCGCAGCCGCGTGTGCTGCTGCTCGACGAGCCGTTGACGGCACTCGATGCGCGTTTGCGCGACACGTTGCGCAGCGAGATGAATGCACTGTTGCGCGAGCTTGGGATTACCACTGTGTACGTGACGCACGATCAGGCGGAAGCGATGGAGCTTGGTGACCGCATCGTCGTGATGAGCGCGGGGCGGATCGAGCAGATCGGCACGCCGCGGGACATTTACTATCGCCCGGCGAATCGGCGGGTAGCGCAGTTCGTCGGCACGATCAATCGTGTGTCGGGGCAGGCGCGGGATGGGGTGCTGGCTACGACTGGCGGTGCCATTCCTTTGCCGCCGACGCATGCGACTCGGGTTATGCCTCATGGCGATGAGGTGTTTTTCCGTCCCGAGGATGCATGGCTGGCGGATCCTGAGAGCGCTCAGTTACGAGGCGTTGTCGATGGCGCCGCCTTTCTCGGTGAGCGGACGCGGCTCACTATTCGCGATGCGGCGCCTGATGTTTTGATCGTCGATGTGCCGGGACGGGTTGAGCTTGCTCGTGGCACGGCTGTAGGGGTTTCTGTTGCCAGGGATGGCTTGATAGCACTTGCCTAGCTTTGCCTTTCGGCCTTTGCTGGCATCCGCGTTTTGCTTCTGGTTTGCTGGCGTTGCCCCTGTGCGGGGCGGCACTTACTTTCTTTGCCGCCGCAAAGAAAGTAAGCAAAGAAAGCGGGCTCACACCGCCAGCCCGTGTTCTTGCCTG
>NZ_JAAGPD010000061.1 GCF_017104565.1 Paraburkholderia sp. Tr-20389
ATTTACGCTCCACGCTTCCTCCCCACACTCGGTCGCCCTCATGCAGTTGCGCTTCACTTCATTCGCTGTGACCAGCTTATGGCGGGACTTGCACCCGCAGGAGTGCGCCCATGCTGGGCGCACAAATGCAAAAGGCCGAAGCATCCGCTTCGGCCTTTCTTGTTGCTGCGCCAGCACCGCTATGAAGGGGCCGGCGTCGCGAACGGGGCTGCTTAGTTCGGCGTGCCCTTGTCGTTCGTGCCAGCAGCCGAAGCAGCCGACGACACGCCAGCATGCTTGCCGTGCGTCTTCAGTTGCTTGTGGGCATGCTTCGGCTTCGCGGCGCTAGCTGCTGCCGGCGCTGCGTCGGATGCCTGTGCGAAAGCTTGAACGGACACCAGCGCGAGCGAGGCGGTGACGAGCGAGGCGATGATCTTCTTCATGTGTGTTATCCCCAAACCTGACGACTTTAAGTCAAATGTTGAATTGGAACCGCATGATGGCGAAGCCGGCAGGACCGTTGAACCTGGCGGCTCCCCGCGGCGAGTATCACGCAGCGTAGGCGGTTTGTCATCTCATAAAGTTCGATATGTATTTTCCGGGAGACAGCTTTCTTACCCGTAGCTTTCGACATGTCGACGCTTCGCCGACAGCGCGCACGGGTATCATGTCGGCTGCCATTCATGTGGGTTGTTTCGTCTGACAGTTGCGCATCCGGCGCCGGCAAGCGTTCTCCGTTTGTCCACGAAACGACCCATCTCGCCAGGAATTTCCGCTTGAAAACCGCCACTCGCCAACACTTGCGCGCGAATCTTCTGATGCTCGTCGCCGCGATGATCTGGGGCAGCGCATTCGTCGCGCAACGTCTGAGCCTCGACTCGATCGGACCGTTTCTCTTCACTGGACTGCGCTTTCTGCTGGGCGCATTCGTTGTCCTGGTCGTGTGGTCGATCGTGCGACGGCGTCAGCCGACCGCCGCGCCGCTTTCGCCTGCTGCTTCGCCGACGCTCTGGCGCGACGGCGCGCTGCTCGGCCTGCTGGTCGCCGTGTCGATTTCCTGTCAGCAGATCGGCCTGCAGTACACGAAGGTCGCGAATGCCGGCTTCATCAGTTCGCTGTATGTCGTGATCGTGCCGTTGATGGGCGTGGTGCTGCGACATCAGACGGGCATCGGTGTATGGCTCGGCGCTCTGCTGGCCGCGCTCGGCATGTACTTTCTGAGCGTCGACGAGCATTTTTCGATTCTGTACGGCGACTGGCTGCAGCTCGCGGGATCGCTCGTCATTTCCGCGCAGGTCGTGCTCGTGAGCCGCTTCGCGCGCCGTCATGATCCGCTG
This sequence comes from Paraburkholderia sp. Tr-20389, assembly GCF_017104565.1. Classification (GTDB taxonomy): domain Bacteria; phylum Pseudomonadota; class Gammaproteobacteria; order Burkholderiales; family Burkholderiaceae; genus Paraburkholderia. The sequence continues at coordinate 1,317 of NZ_JAAGPD010000061.1, forward strand.
GCGCTTGCGCTCGTGCAGTTCGTCGTGTGCGGCGTCGTGAGTCTTGCGATCGGATTGGCTGTCGATCCGTTGCGCATCGGCGACATCGTCCGTGCCGCGCCGACCATCCTCTACGGCGGCGCGCTATCGGTCGGCGTTGCGTACACGATCCAGGTCGTCGCGCAAAAGGACGCTGCGCCTGCACATGCCGCCGTGATTTTCAGCATGGAAGGTGTGTTCGCAGCACTAGCAGGCTGGCTCGTGCTCGGCGAAACGCTCGCGCCGCGCGCGCTGCTTGGATGCGCGCTGATGCTGGCGGGATTGATCGTGTGTCAGGTGATGCCGATGTGGACGGCACGGCGCGATGTCTCGTCGGATTCGGCGGAACCTGCCTGAGGGCAAGCCCCGCGTCGCTCGAATCCAACCTCGCGGACGATTTAAGCCGCCACCAGGCTGCGCCAGCTTTCAACAGGCCGGCGCCTGGACGATGTCGGCGGGAAAACGCACCAGCGGCCGTCGTCGTGTCGAAAGAAGAACAGCGAACGCATACCATCCGGCGATGACGTTTCGACGCGCACGTAGCGCGTGTTGTCCCACTTCGTGCGGCCGAACTGCGTCACATGCACAGGCGAGTCGACGGGCGCGAGCCACTTCTCGACCAGAAAACGCAGCGACTGTTCCGTGGCGTTTCTCATGATGTTCTCCACGTCGTCTTGCCGCGAGGGTTGTCGCGCGACGTGTCCGGCTTCTCCTGCTCCGCTTCTGCTGCCTCTTCCGCAGCGAGCTCGATCGCCCGTTGCGTTGCAGCCGCCCGCAGCACCCTGCAATCTGCCGCGTGCCGCATGTCCGACAGCAGCCGGACCAGTTGTCGCGCGTTTCTGCGTTTCATAAGCACCCCCGCACCGCACAAAAGACTTGAGAAAGCACTTTAACTTTATGCCTTGATGTCTCGTCTCTCTAGTTGTTTTGACGAAATAGCAACAGTCAAATTCGAATTGGATGACTGAGTATTTCATCGGTTTTCATCGTGCTCCCTGCAACGCGCGTGTTCTGTGCGCTGGCGACCTCAACACAGCAAGTGCGCAGGCCGCGCGGCGCTTCAAATGGCATTGAAAATGCTATCGTCCGTTGTGCGGCGCTTTGGCTGGAAATTCAGTTCACCGAAGGGGCGCGTTGCGTCAACGTTTTCTGTATTACAGCAAGCACCGCGCCTGCCGCCAGCACGCATGCGGAATAGATCAGCCCGCGCTCAAGGCCAACGCCATCGGACACCCAGCCGATCACCGTCGGCCCGACGATCTGTCCGAACGCAAACACGATCGTGAACGCGCTGATGCCGCGGCCCCAGTGCGCGGCGGGCAGATTGTGGCGCACGAAAGCCGTCGTCGATGCAACGGCCGACAGGAACGTTGCACCGAACAACACGCCCGACGCAAACGCAACGACGGGATGCGTGACGATGGCAGGCATCAGCGTCGCGAGCGCGAGCAACGCATTGAGCAGCGCGAGCGCCTGGCCGCCGCGCATGCGGTCGAGCAGCCGCGACCAGATGCGCGCCGACACGATCGTCGCAACGCCCAACAGCAGATAAAAACCGGTGACGGTCCCTTCGCTCATGCCGTCATTACGAAGCAACGCGACGATGAACGTCATGTAGCCGATATAGCCGACACCGAACAGTCCGTAACCGGCGAGCGCAAACGCATAACGCGTCATCGGCGGCGCATGCCCGGCCACCGATGCGGCGCTCGCCGCGTCGGTGCGCAGCACATGCTGGCTGTCGATACGCCGCGCCGCGCGTCCCGCGATCAACGACAACACGACGCACGCCGCCGCAAGCGCGAACCACGCAAGCTGCCATCCGTGCGCGCGATGCACCGACGAGAATGAAGCGAGCGCCAGCGGCACCAGAAGCGCCGACGCGACGATGCCCCATCCCGTGCCGCCGTAGTAGAGGCCGAGGACCAGCCCCGCGTCGCGCGGATGCGCTGTCGCGAGGCGCGCCGCCAGCACGCCGCCGCTCACAAAGATGAACGCACTCGCGATGCCCGTGGCGACGCGCTGCGCGAACAGCGCGTTCGTATCGGACAGCATGCCCGTGGTCGCCATCAGCAGCGCCGTCGCCATGCATCCGGCCACAAACAGCGCGCCCGCCGACCAACGGCGCGACATGCGCGGAAACGCGAGTGCACCGAGCAAATAACCGAGCGCGTTCGCTGTGTTCATCGCCCCCGACTGCGCGAAGCTCCAGCCGAGATCGGCTTTCATCGGCGGCAACAGCAGTGCGTAGGAAAAGCGCGCGAGCCCCAGCGCAATCGCGCTGCCCATCGACAGGCACACGGCCAGCCACAGCGCCCGGCCGCGCCGCGGCGAACCGGCAGTGGCGGCGTCGTGAACGGCGCGCGGCGGCGCCGCATCGTGTGTGTATCGCGGGTCTCGATCCGCGAGATTGTTCAGGCTGCTGGACCAGGAAATCACGCTTCGGTCGAAACCAGTCGTCATGTCGTTGTTTGTATCGATCGATTGGGCTATCACTGTACATCGCGGACACGCGTTTAGCGTGCCGGAACCGCGCGCGGTCTGCGCGAGACGCTTGCCGCTCGCTTCGCATGCCTGCTAGCTTAATGACACAAGCACGGCACCATCGCCGCATCATCAAGACGGAGACCTCGCTCGTGTCGAACCCGCTTCTCGTGCTGCGTCAACAGTTTCGCCAGATCGCGCGCAAGCGGGGCGCGGCCGTGTCTCGAGCGGTCGGCAATCGCCCGTTCCTGACGGGCATCGCGGGCACGCTGATCGCCACGGCGATGGCGGGCCTGACGCTCGCCACGCTGTACTCGGGGCGCACCGATGCGCTGAACCACGCGCGCGAAACCTCCGCGAATCTGGTTGCGCTGATTTCGAGCGATCTCGCACGCAATGTCGAGATTTACGATCTGTCGCTGCAGGAAATCGTCCACCGCTCGCAGGAGCCGACCGTCTGGCACTTGCCCGACGAGCTACGTCGCACCGTGCTGTTCGACCGCGCGACGTTGGCGGCCTATCTGGGCGGCGCTTATGTGATCGACGAGCACGGCATGCTGAAGGCCACGCAGGAAGGGCCCGTCAACCTGGCAACGAAGCTCGACGACCGCGATTACTTCGTCGCCCATCAACGCAACGCCAATGCGGGCCTGTTCGTCTCTCATCCGTTCCGTTCGCGGCTGCGCGACAACGAGCTGTCATTCGCACTGTCACGCCGCATCGACGCGCGCGACGGCTCGTTCGCGGGCGTTGCGATGCTCGCCGTGCGCATCGCGTATCTGCAAAGGCTGCTCGACAAGGTCAACACGGGCCGCAGCGGCACGGCGTTCATTCTGCTCGCCGACGGCACGATTCTCGCGCGCAAGCCTTACGCGGGCGACATCGCCGGTATCGATGCGGATCAGTACCCGGAGTACAGGATGGTGCGTACGGGATCGGCGGGTTCGTATATCGGCGAATCGCCAATCGATCACGTGCGGCGCATCTTTTCATACGCACATGTGCCCGATACGCCGCTCGTCGTGATCGTCGCACCCGCCGTCGACGACGTGCTCGCGCCGTGGCGCAAGCGCAGCGCAGTGGCGGGCGGACTGACGTTCATGCTCGGCGCTGTGCTCGTGCTGGTCTGCTGGACGCTTGCGTTCACGCTGCGCGACAAGGTGCACGCGCAGTCGCGCCTCGCGGAGCTTGCGGCCACCGATCCCCTCACGAAACTCAACAACCGCCGTACGCTCGACCGGCATCTCGACGAAGAATGGCGCCGCGCGCGGCGCAACGGCGCGCCGCTGTCGGTGCTCTTCATCGACATCGACCACTTCAAGCGCTTCAACGACACCTACGGCCACGCCGCCGGCGACGACGTGCTGGCGGCCGTGGCCGACTGCATCGCGTCCGTGGCGCGGCGTTCGATCGACGTGGTCGCGCGCTACGGCGGCGAGGAATTCGCCGTCGTGATGTCCGACACGGCGTCGGGTGCCGCGGCGAATGCCGCCGAGAAAATCCGCCGCGTGATCGAGACGATGCGCATCCAGCCGTTGCCGCCCGTGACCGTGAGCGTTGGCTGCGCGACGGGAAGGCCCGCCGACGGGCGCAACGCGCCGGAACTCATCGCCGCCGCCGACGCGCAGCTTTACGCGGCGAAAGCGGCCGGCCGCAATCAGGTGAAATGGGTCGACTGGACGCAAACCCGGCCGGACGGGCTGCACGGCCATGCGGATCCCGCGAAGCGCGAGGCGTGAGCGCACCGCCGCTCCCAGGCAACCCGATCGACGCCCGGAATTGCGGGCAAATCTGCTCACTATTCATTCGATGGCCATGCGTTTTGCGGACGTAGACTTCATCATGTCTCCACGTTCTCCGTGATTCTTCACGCAGTCGGAATCATCGAGACGTTTCGCGCCACGGCTTCGACCGTGGCGCTTTTCTTGCGCAGCACGGCGAACGGACGGGACACGCGGCCGCGCACGAGAAAGCGGCCGGTCCGGAGACTCATCTGCACCGATAAGCCATGAAATCGATTCAGGATCTGCGCACTGACGACATCGCCTGCGAAGCGTTGCTCGGCGCGCTCGACGGCAGAACCCAGCTGGTTGCGATCTACGACGCAAGCGACCGGCTGATGTTCGCGAACAGCGCGTTCAAGCATGCGTTCCGGCTCAACCGCGAACGCGGCGAAATCACGTTCGCCGATCTCGTGCTGCGCGGCATTCTGGGGCAATGCGGGCCGCGCATCGAAGGCGACAATGCGTCAGCCGTGATCGCCGATGCGATCGCCGCGCGCCGAGAGCGCGCCGGACAGCGCAGTTTCGCGACGGAACTCGTCGACGGCCGCTGGTTCTGGATGACGGAGTCGCTGCTGGAAAACGACTGGATCGTGCTGACGGGCACCGAGATCTCGGCGTTGCGCTCCAGCGAGCAGGCGTGGATCGGCGCGCACGAACGCGCGGTGCAGGAAGCGCGCACTGACGTGCTGACGGGCCTCGCTAACCGGCGTCATTCGATGTCGTCGCTCGAACTGGCGATCACGGCTTCCGCGGGCACCGAGACGCCGCTCACGGTCGCGCTCGTCGACCTCGATCATTTCAAGCAGATCAACGATTCGCACGGACACGCCGCGGGCGACGCCGTGCTGCGCGATTTCGGCGAAGTGTGCCGTCATGCGACGCGTCAGACGGACATCGCGGGCCGCATCGGCGGCGAGGAATTTCTGGTCGTGTTTCCGTCGACTTCGGTCGAACATGGCGTGTCGGCGGTCGAGCGGATGCGCCGCCAGGTGCTGAGCCGGCGCGTGCAGGTCGCCGACGACCGCGCGATCCGCTATTCGTTTTCGGCGGGCGTCTGCAAGGTGGAAATGAGCGACGACCTGAACACGACGCTCGCGCGCGCCGACAGCGCGCTGTATTCGGCGAAGCGCGAAGGACGCAACCGTACGGTCACGTGGTCGGCACCGTTGCAGTGAGTCCTGCCTGAGTCTGCGTCTGCACGGCGCAACCCGCTAGCAACGCCCCAAACGCGCGATCACCTCGCGCGGAAATTCTCCGGTGTGACAACCATCACCGACGACGACGCGCTCACAGCCGCCGCTCGCGCACGTACGCGCGCCCCTTCAGTACACCATCGGCTCGCCGTACCGAGACCCGCCTGCAACGCGATTTCCCCGATCAGAAAAACCCGCACCGTCGAGAGCGTCGCACGTCCTTGATGTGTTTTTGATGTTTCGACGGCAACGCAGCGCCCGAGTTTGCGGATAAGCTGGTTCGCAAATAGGGAGGCAGACGAGATGAACCCGAGAACTCAGCAACCGGTTCAAGGCGCGTATGCGTGGTATCGCGAAGCGGACTGTTCCGTCGACGACTTCGCGACGCTGATCGAAACGTCGCGCGATATGTGTGCTCGTCCGCACTTCGCCGCGAGCGTCGTGCACGCCATTCCCGTGTACGACTGCGACGCGCTGCGGCCCATCGTGTCCGATACGGCGCGCCGTCCCGAGCTGCTCGCCGAATGGGCCAGTGTGCTGCTCGATGGCGCGGGCGTGTTCGTGCTGCAACGCGCGTACGAAGACACGTCCGCCATCGACGACGCGACCGCGATCTTCGAGTCGATCATCCGCAACGAACGCAAGGCGGGCGGCGGCGCCGATCACTTCGCGAAAGCGGGCGCGAACGACCGCATCTGGAACGCGCAGGAAAAACTGTGTCTCGCCGCGCCCGATGTCTTTGTCCGATACTTTGCGAATCCCGTCCTGATGGCCGCAGCCGAGGCATGGCTCGGACCCGGCTATCAAATGACGTCGCAGGTGAATGTCGTGCGGCCGGGCGGCGAGGCGCAGCAGGCGCACCGCGATTTCCATCTCGGCTTTCTTACCGTCGACGAAGCGCAGCGCTTCCCAGCCCATACACACACGATGTCGGCCATGCTGACGCTGCAAGGCGCCGTCGCGCACACCGATATGTCCGTCGAGAGCGGCCCGACCAAGCTGCTGCCGTTCTCGCAGCGCTATCCGCAGGGTTATGTCGCGTGGCGTCGTGACGACTTCCGCGCATATTTCGAGGCGCACTATGCGCAGTTGCCGCTGCAAAAAGGCGACGCGCTGTTCTTTAACCCCGCGCTCTTTCACGCGGCCGGCTCGAATCGTACGCAAGACGTGCAGCGACTGGCGAACCTGCTGCAGGTGTCGTCCGCGTATGGCCGCGCGATGGAATCGCTAGACCGCACGAGGATGTGCAACGCCGTTTACCCCGTGCTGCGCACGTTGCATGCTCAGCACAAGCTCGATGCCGAGCAACTGGCGGCCGTTCTTGCATCGTGCGCTGAAGGCTATGCATTCCCGACGAATCTAGACCGCAATCCGCCCGTCGGTGGACTCGCCCCCGCAAGCCAGCAACAGATCTTCGCGACAGCGCTCAGCGAAGACTGGCCGGATGAGCAGTTCGCCGCCGCGCTGCGCGACCTCGAATTCCGCAACGCGACGCACTGAATCCCCAAACAAGGAGATGTCATGGTGACAGGCACAATCGGCCGGCGTATCCGGCTGGGTTTGATCGGCGGCGGACCGGGCTCGATCATCGGCGAAACACATCGCATCGCGGCACGCCTCGACGGTCAGTACGACATCGTCGCGGCGGCGCTGTCGTCCAATCCTGAACGCGCGCGGCAAGCGGCGCTCGAACTCGGTATCGACGGCGAGCGGGCGTATGCGTCATGGCAACAGATGCTCGACACGGAAGCGGCCCGCCCCGATCGCATCGATGCCGTTGCAGTGATGACGCCCAACGACTCGCATCACCCGATCTGCATGCTGGCGCTAGAGCGCGGCTTTCACGTGATCTGCGACAAGCCGCTTGCGAACGATCTCGCGCAGGCACGCGAGATCGCCGCGCGGGCGAAGGCGACCAACGCCGAGTTCTGCGTGACCTATTGCTACAGCGGTTTTCCGATGGTGCGTCAGGCGCGAGACATGATTCGTGCGGGCGAACTCGGCGAAATTCGCCAGGTGCATCTGCAGTACGTGCAGAGCTATCTGGCGGACCACGAGCTGCCCGCCGGCTGGCGCACGGAAGCGGGCCGCGCCGGCGGTTCGCTCGTGCTGATGGATATCGGCACGCATGCGTTCCACCTGGGCGCCTACGTTACCGGGCTCGACGTCACGCGTCTGTGCGCGGACGTCGGCTCGGCGATTCCCGAACGCGCCATCGACGACTACGTGTCCGCGCTGCTGCACTATGAGAACGGCGCGCGCGGCTCGCTATGGGTGACGAATGCCGCGGCGGGTTCGGAGCACGGACTGAGTTTTCGCGTTCACGGCGACAAGGGTGGGCTCGAATGGCATCAGGAGGAACCGAACCGGCTGATTCATCGCCGGCAGGATGCGTTCGAGGAAATCATCACGCGCCGCCTCGGTCCGTCGACGAGCGAAGGCGCACAGCGATCGACGCGCATCGCGATCGGTCATCCCGAAGGTTATCTGGAAGCGTTCGCGAATCTTTATACGGAGTTCGCGCAGCGCGTCGCTACTCGAATCGGTGGAAGACCCGGTGATGACCGGCCGACGCTCTTTCCCGGCGTCAGCGATGGTGTGAAGGGCCTGGCGTTCGTCGCGGCATCGGTGCAAAGCATGGCGACGGGCGGCTGGCAGGATGTCGAGCGTGCTTAGGAAGAAAAAAGAGCCCTGTTCCGCGGGGGAACAGGGCTCGGTGGATGAGACATATCGAACAGGCGCGTGGATGCTTGCCGACTGCTACTCATCACGTGAAGCTGTTATTGGTGAACCTCTTTTTTGCTTCGATTGGCCCCGCGCCTACTCCTTGCTGCTAACCCCAACTGCATACTGAAACGGTGAACCGGCTGATACTGCCAGGTGCTGCTATTGCAACTGCGAATGCGGCTGCTACTGCGAGAGCGACTACCGCTACTTCGGAAACCGACTGCTACCGCGAAAAGCGACTGCACCTGCTGCAACCGACTGCTACCTCAAAAGCTGACTACGACTTCAAAAACCGACTGCTACTGCAATTGCGACTGAAAACTTCGAACGGCCACTTCGAACTGCTGGTCCCGCTACTGCGCATACTGCGACTTCGATCGCTACGACTGCTCATGCTTCCGGTACGGCTACTTCGACTGCTGGCAACCTGCGGTCATGCACGACGCAGAGGGGAACCGCGTCGATGGGCTCGTTGTTCCGTCGCTCCATGAAAAGAAGTATAGGAGCGAGGCCGCAGATTCAATCGACGGAAGCGAGGGCGATTCGCTGCCCATTTCGCGCGTTTGTTTGCGCGGGTGTGAACAGCATGCGCCGCTTCATGCTCAACTCGGGTAGCGCCCGCTCGGCGCATGCGAACGATAGTGGGTGCCGAATAGCACGTCGGGATCGGCACGATCCTCGACGGGCGTCTCGCTCAGTTCGCGAAACGTCGCGACGAGGCTTTGCCACGACGCGGACCAGCGCGTCTCTCTAAGACGGCTTCCTGTGCTGTCGGTAATGCGCAGAACGCCGGTGTCGGGGAAAAAGGTCAGCGTGACCGCGATTCCATCGATGACACATGTCGCGGTACACGGTTTTGTAGCCAGCACGATCGCCTCCGGTATGTATGTCGGGTGGTCCGCTCCTTTGAGCGGGCGCGCCAGTAAAGAGCAATGTGTATGCCCATGTGCGGCACGCCGGCCGCGCGCCCTGCGGCGCGCGGCCCTGCGAGCAAGCGGGTCCGCGAGATCGCATCCCGCGAACGAATCCGTACGCAGCGAATGTTGGCTCACGGCAGACACATCGCGTCCGCGTCCGACGCAACATCCGACAGCGCGTCTTGCCGCCCGGTCCTGTTCATCTGGCAGGCAGATTCATCGCCTGCCCTGCCCATGCGCGGCACATCCGTTTTGCCCACTGCTTTTCAATTGATGAATATGTATACGTAGTAGCAGTTAACAAGCACCTTCGCCAACTGTGGACAAGCGTCAAATCCGCTTTGCGCTCAACGGATTGTCAAATGGATACCCTTGCGCATAAACATGGGAGAGTTCGCCGCAAGCCTGAATAACTTTGTCCACATTCGGCACCACTGCGGGTTTACCCAGAATCTGCCCACAGCAATCGCCTCCGTGATATCCCCATGTTGTCCATAGCATCGTGTGGACATCTGGATGACGGGTGGACCGCCGCTCGCGCCGCGCGGCGTTTGATTTGACCTCTGACGCACGGGGCCTATAACGGAAAGGGCGTGCAACACGGGAGGGAACCTGGACATGAAGGAAGACGAATTCAGCGCCTTCGAACATCGGGGCTGGGAACGCGTCGCGCAGCCTTATCACGCATATTTCGGCGCACTGACCATCCAGTCGCATGCTGCGCTGCTCGATGCGCTGGGCGTGCGGCGCGGCGTGCGTTTCCTCGATGTCGCGTCGGGTCCGGGCTACCTTGCAGCAGCGGCGGCCCAGCGCAGCGCGGATGTCGTCGGGGTGGACTTCGCCGATTCAATGGTCGATCAGGCACGACGCATCTATCCGTCGCTGACCTTTCGCATCGGCAGTGCGGAAGACCTCCCCTTCGCCGACGACGGTTTCGATGCCGTCGGCATCAGCTTCGGCATGCTGCACTTCTCGCACCCGGAGAAGGCGCTCGAGGAAGCCTTTCGCGTGCTTCAGCCTGGCGGCAAAGTCGGCTTCACGGTCTGGGCAGCACCCGAGAAGGCCGTCGGCTTCTCGATCGTTCTGAAGGCCATCGAGGCACACGGCCGCATGGACGTGCAACTGCCGCCCGGACCGCCGTTCTTCCGGTTCAGCGACTGGGCGGAATGCGAGCGCGTATTGCTGGCGGCCGGCTTTCGCGAGCCGCGCGTTCAGGAAGTCGAGCAGACGCTGCATGCGCCATCGCCCGATGCACTGTTCGAAATGCTGATGCGCGGCGGCGTGCGGGTTTCGGCGATTCTGAACGCGCAAACACCGCAGGCGCTGGCCGCGATCGCCAAAGCGGTACACGACGGCGCCGCGCGTTATCGGAGTGGTGACGGCAGCGGCGAAGTCAGCATACCGATGCCATGCGTGCTGGCCAGCGCGACGAAGCCCTGAGCGAGCGCGAGAGAGGGTTCGGGGAACGAGAGATTGGGAACCGGCGCGTTCCGGATAAGCCCGCGAGCGCGGCGCCGTATCCAGAACGCGTGTGAAGCGACTACGACATCATCGAACGAATGACGATGATGATGAAACGCGAAGCGAACAGCCTCACTCCACCGTCACCGACTTCGCGAGATTGCGCGGCTTGTCGACGTCCGTGCCACGAGCGCAAGCCGTGTGATACGCGAGCATCTGCAGCGGCACGACGTGCAGGATCGGCGACAGCATGCCGTAGTGTTCCGGCATGCGGATCACGTGCAGCCCTTCGTCGTTGACGATCTTCGTGTCGGCATCGGCGAACACGTACAGCTGGCCGCCGCGCGCGCGCACTTCCTGGATGTTCGACTTGAGCTTTTCGAGCAGCGCGTCGTTCGGTGCAACGGTCACGACGGGCATCGCTTCCGTCACCAGTGCGAGCGGCCCGTGCTTCAGTTCACCCGCCGGATAAGCCTCGGCGTGGATGTACGAAATCTCCTTCAGCTTCAGCGCGCCTTCCAGTGCGATCGGATAGTGCAGGCCACGGCCGAGGAACAGCGCGTTCTCCTTGCGCGAGAACTCTTCCGACCACGCGATGATCTGCGGCTCCAGCGCCAGCACGCTATTGAGCGCGGCAGGCAGGTGGCGCAACTGGCGAATGTAGTCCGCTTCATGCGCCGCGCTGACGTGACCGCGCATCTTGCCGAGCGTCGCGGCGAGCACGAACAGCGCGACCAACTGCGTCGTGAACGCCTTGGTCGACGCAACGCCGATTTCGCGGCCCGCGTGCGTGAGGAACGACAACTCGGTGAGGCGCACCATCGCGCTCGTGCCGACGTTGCAGACCGACAGCGTGTGCTTGTGGCCCAGCGACTGCGCGTGCTTGAGCGCCGCGAGCGTATCGGCCGTTTCGCCCGATTGCGAGATCACGACGACGAGCGACTTCGGATTCGGCACCGAATCGCGATAACGGTATTCGCTCGCGATTTCGACCTGCGTCGGAATCTTCGCGACCGATTCGAGCCAGTACTTCGCCGTCAGGCCCGAGTAGTAGCTCGTGCCGCACGCGAGAATCAGCAGGTTGTCGATTTCGGAAAACGCTTTGGCGGCGTTTTCGCCGAACAGCGAAGCATCGAACGCATCGGCTTGCGGGATCGTGTCGCTGATCGCGCGCGGCTGCTCGAAGATTTCCTTCTGCATGAAGTGGCGATACGGCCCGAGTTCGACCGCGCCGCCGTAGGCCGCGACCTGACGAACCTCGCGATCGGCCGGCTTGCCGTCGCGATCGAACACGCGGACCTTCTCGAGCGTCAGTTCGCAGACGTCGCCTTCTTCAAGGAAGATGAAACGGTCGGTGCTGCCCGCCAGCGCGAGCGCATCCGACGCGAGGAAGTTCTCGCCCTCGCCGAGACCGACGACCAGCGGCGAGCCCTGACGCGCGCCGACCACCGTATTCGGCTGGTTCTTGTGCAGCACGGCGATCGCATATGCGCCATGCAGTTGCGCCGTTGCTTCGCGCACAGCCGCGAACAGATCGCCGCGATACAGGCTGTGAACCAGATGCGCGATCACTTCCGTATCGGTCTGCGAGACAAACTCGTAGCCCTTGCCGCGCAGCATCTCGCGCAGCGACTCGTAGTTCTCGATGATGCCGTTATGCACGAGCGCCAGCTCGTTGCGCGAGAAGATCGGGTGCGCGTTGTCCGTGACGGGTGCGCCATGCGTGGCCCAGCGCGTGTGCGCGATGCCCGTTGCGCCTTCGAGACGCGTGTCGCGCACCTGGTCGTCGAGATCGGCGACGCGCGCAACGCTGCGCGCCCGCTTCGGCTCGCCATTCGCCAGCACGGCGACGCCGCATGAGTCATAGCCGCGATATTCGAGGCGACGCAGTCCTTCGATCAAAACGGAAACGATGTTTCGCTGCGCAACAGCGCCGACAATGCCGCACATATTCAATGGTCCTTTGCAGAGTGAGGGATCAAGGCGCGCGCCTCGCGCGCGCGTTTCCCTTAGCTTTTCTTTTTCGTCGGGCGCACGTAGCCCGTCTTGCCTATCTGGGTCTTTTCGTTGAGCACCAACAGGCCTTCTTCGACATCCTTCCAGACCGTCGTGCCCGCCGCGATCGTCACGCCGCGTCCAACGCGCACGGGCGCCACCAGTTGCGTATCCGAGCCGACGAACACATCGTCTTCGATGATCGTGCGGAATTTGTTCGCGCCGTCGTAGTTGCAGGTGATCGTGCCTGCGCCGATGTTCACGCGCGCGCCGACATCCGAATCGCCGATGTACGACAGGTGATTCGCCTTCGAACCATGACCGAGCACCGCGTTCTTCACTTCGACGAAGTTGCCGATATGCGTTTCGTCCGACAGCGTCGCGCCCGGACGCAGGCGCGCATACGGACCGAGCACGGCTTGCGCGCCGACTTGCGCGCCTTCGATATGCGTGTAGGCGTCGATGCGCGTGCCCGCGCCGATCGTCGCATTGCGGATCACGCAGTTCGGTCCGATCGACACGTTATCGGCCAGCGTCACCTTGCCTTCGAACACGCAGTTCACGTCGATCGACACATCGCGGCCGCATTCGAGCGTACCGCGCACGTCGATGCGCGCCGGGTCGGCAATCGTCACACCCGCGACGAGCAGATCGTCCGCGACGTTGCGCTGATGGATGCGTTCGAGTTCGGCCAGTTGCTGCTTGCTGTTGACGCCGAGCGTTTCCCATTCTTCATCGGGTTGCGCGGTGACGGCTTCGATGCCCGCTTCGATCGCCAGTTCGACGACGTCGGTCAGATAAAACTCACCCTGCGCGTTGTCGTTCTTCAGCGACGACAGCCAGCCGTCAAGACGCTTCGTCGGCATCACGACGATGCCCGTGTTGATCTCGGCGATCTTCTGCTGCTCGGCCGTCGCGTCCTTCTGTTCGACGATGCGCTCGACCTTGCCTTGCGCGTCGCGCACGATGCGGCCGTAGCCGGTCGGGTCGTCCAGCGTCACGGTCAGCACGCCGTAGCCGTCATGGCCCGCGGCGTCCGTCAGACGCTTGAGCGTGCTCGCCTTCGTGAGCGGCACGTCGCCATACAGCACGAGCGTCGGTGCAGAGGCGTCGAGCAGCGGCAGCGCCTGCTGCACCGCGTGACCCGTGCCGAGCTGCTGTTCCTGCAACGCGAACTGCACATCGGGCGCGGCAACAGCCGTGCGCACCTGGTCCGCGCCATGACCGACCACGACGACGAGTCGCGTCGGGTTCAGCGTGCGGGCAGTGTCGATGACGTGAGCGAGAAGCGGCCGACCGGCCAGGGGATGAAGCACCTTTGGCAATGCCGAGCGCATGCGCTTGCCGGTGCCTGCCGCCAGAATCACGATGTTCATGACGTGGGCGTATTTGACGAGTTTGGAGTGGGCGATTCTAGCACGCTGAATGTGACTGCAACGTGGCCCACTTTCTCGACACCGCCCCGCAAATGCCTGTTTTCAAAGGCTTTGCGGGGAGTGCGATGTGTCAAATATCGTCAAACTGAACGAAGGAAATCGTTTGCGATGCCCGCTGCGTCTGGTCCGATGCGGAATCGGTGGAACACGGTTCTTCGTCGAAAGCAATGTCGCCTTGCGGGTCCGCTTCGCCCGTTGCGCGCAGGCTCGCGAACGGAAAAAGTTTGTGATCCATCAGATGTGACGGGACGACATTCGACAATGCGTTGAACATGTTCTCGACGCGGCCCGGGAAGCGCTTGTCCCACTCGCGAATGAGCGCTTTCATTTCCGCGCGTTTCAGGTTCGGCTGGCTGCCGCACAGGTTGCACGGGATGATCGGAAATTGACGCAGCTCCGCGTATTTCTCGAGATCCGTCTCCTTCACATACGCAAGAGGACGGATCACGACGTTCTTGCCGTCGTCGGATTGCAGCTTGGGCGGCATACCCTTCAGCTTGCCGCCGTAGAACAGGTTCAGCAGCAGCGTCTGCAGGATGTCGTCGCGATGATGGCCGAGCGCGATCTTGGTCGCACCGAGTTCGCCCGCCACGCGGTAGAGAATGCCGCGGCGCAGGCGCGAGCACAGCGAGCACGTCGTCTTGCCCTCGGGCACGAGGCGCTTGACGATGCTGTACGTGTCCTGATTCTCGATATGAAACGGAATGTCGAGCTTGCTCAGGTACTCGGGCAGCACGTGTTCCGGAAAGCCAGGCTGCTTCTGGTCGAGATTCACGGCGACGATGTCGAAGTGGATCGGCGCGCGCTCGCGCAGGCGCATCAGGACATCCAGCATCGCGTAGCTGTCCTTGCCGCCCGACAGGCACACCATCACCTTGTCGCCTTCCTCGATCATGTTGAAGTCGCCGATCGCCTGGCCGACCTGGCGCGCGAGGCGCTTGAACAGCTTGTTGTTCTCGTACTGCTCTTTCTGCTCGCGGCGCGTGTGGGCGCGCTTGCGCTCGGCCTCGGCGGCGGGTGTTTCGTCGGTAACGGGCGCGTTCGCTTCGAGGCCCGTCAGGGTTTCGGGAGCGTTCATCGCTCAGTCCTCTTTGATCTGAAAGACTTCGACGCCCACGGCGTCGCAGTCGGGATAGACATCGGGCTTTTCCGTCGACAGACGCACGCCGCGCACTTGCGGATGCGCGAGCAGCGCTTTCGCGAGGTCGTCGCAGAGCGTTTCCTGCAGATGAATATGCCCCTGGCTGACGCGCGCGGCGATCGTCGAGCGCATGAAGTCGTAGTCGACGACTTCGCGCAGCTTGTCTTCGACGGGCGTCGACTGCACGAGCGGCACGAACAGTTCGACATTGATCACCACGCGCTGCTCGCCGCGCTTTTCGAAATCGTGCACGCCGATGTTGATGTGCACCTCGTAGTTGCGCAGGAAGAGCCGGCGGCAATCAGCAAGCCGGGGATGAAGCAAGGCGGACATGTTCGTTCCAGTACAAAAGTTGCTGCACAAGTTTCAATTGGGCGCGTTTCGGACGCGCCGATGGGGCGCGCCGTCTAGCGGTCGGCGCCCGTCAAAAACATCACATCGCGCGGTAGCGGCACGAGATGCTGGCCGCCGTCGACGACCAGTGTCGTGCCCGTCACGCCCCGCGCATCCGCGAGATACAGCGCCGCCGCGACGAGATCCTCGACGCGCGACGCACGGCCGAGCGGCGTCACCTTGTGCGCGTCCGCGAAGCTGGCCGGCGTCTGATCGCCGGATTGCAGCGTGAGGCCGGGCGCAAGACCGACGACCCGCACCTTCGGCGCCAGCGCCTGCGCGAGCGCGACGGTCGCCGTGCCGAGCGCGGCCTTCGACAGCGTGTACGACAGGTAATCCGGATTCATGTTGTACAGCTTCTGGTCGAGCACGTTGATCACGCACGTGCGCAGCGATTCGTCGTGCCGCGCGTGGTCCGGCGTGACTTCGTGCAACATCCGCGCGAGCACCAGCGGCGCGCCGAGGTTGATCGACGTCAGGTGCAGCAGCTTCGCGTAGCCGACGTCGAGCGCGGTGTCCTCGTCGAACAGCGACGCGTTGTTCACGATGCAGGAAGGACGCCCGAGCGCCGCCGTGCAATCGGGCACAAGCCGCTCGACTTCCGCCTCGACGGACAGATCCGCCTTCAGCGCGACCGCCCGCCGTCCCAGCGCGGCGATTTCCGCGACTACGCCGTCGGCCTGTTCCTTCGACGAACCGTAATGCACCGCCACGTCCCAGCCCGCCGCAGCGAACCCGACGGCCAGCCCCCTGCCGATCCGGTGCGCGGCGCCCGTGACGAGCACGGTGCGGACGGGCCGGTCAGGCTGGGCGCGGGCGGCGGAAGTATCGTTCGAGACGGTCATTTACAATGCGGGGATGAATCCGAAAGCTCACCAACCCGATAGTTTACCTGCTCCCGGCCCGACCGCGCTCGCGCAGTCGGAAGCGCTGGTTTCGCGGATTCGCGAGGAGATCGATGCAATCGGCGGATGGATGCCGTTCGATCGCTACATGGAGCGTGCGTTGTACGCGCCGGGACTGGGCTACTACAGCGGCGGCGCCGTCAAGTTCGGACGTCGCGCCGAGGACGGCAGCGACTTCGTGACGGCGCCCGAACTGTCGCCGCTGTTCGCCGAAACGCTCGCGCGTCCCATCGCGCAGGCACTCGAAGCAAGCGGCACGCGTCACGTGATGGAATTCGGCGCGGGCACGGGCAAACTGGCGTCCGGCTTGCTCAATGCGCTGCTCGAACTCGGCGCGCCGTTCGACACCTACTCGATCGTCGATCTGTCCGGCGAATTGCGCGAGCGTCAGAGCGACACCATCGAGGCGCTCGCTCCGGCGCTTGCCGCCCGCGTGCGCTGGCTCGACGCGTTGCCGGAGCAGTTCGAAGGCGTCGTGGTCGGCAACGAAGTGCTCGATGCGATGCCCGTGCGGCTGTTCGCGCGCAACGGCGGAACGTGGCACGAGCGCGGCGTCGCGGTGGCAGACGGCGTGCTGCGGTTCGAGGACCGCCCTTTGCAGTCCACACACGATGCCGCTTTCCTGCGCGATCTGGACATCGAAGGCGACGAGGACTACGTGACGGAAACGCACGAAGCCGCGCTCGCCTTCACGCGCACCGTCTGCACGATGCTGACCAGCGGCGCGGTGTTCCTCATCGACTACGGATTTCCGCGTCACGAGTACTATCACGCGCAACGTGCGCAAGGCACGCTGATGTGCCATTACCGGCACCGCGCGCACGGCGATCCGTTTCTCTATCCGGGCTTGCAGGACATCACCGCGCACGTCGAATTCACGGGCATCGCCGAAGCGGGCGTCGATGCGGGCGCCGACCTGCTCGGCTATACGTCGCAGGCGCGCTTTCTGATGAACGCGGGCATCACGGAAGCACTGAGCGCCATCGACCCGTCCGACATTCCCAACTTCCTGCCCGCCGCCAACGCGGTCCAGAAGCTGCTGTCGGAGGCAGAGATGGGCGAGCTGTTCAAGGTGATCGCGTTTTCGCGCGGCATCGACGGCACGCTCGACGCATTCGCGCGCGGCGACCGCTCGCATACGCTCTGACGCGCTGAACCGAGGCTCACACGATGATCCGCTGGCTGCTGACTACTTTCATCGCGGTGGCCGTGCTGTCGTCGTGCTGGCCGTGGCTGCGCAAGCTGGGCATCGGCAGGTTGCCGGGCGATGTCACATTGCGGCTGTTCGGGAAGGAATATCCGTTTCCCTTCATGTCGACGCTGGTGCTGTCGATGCTGCTGTCGCTGATCGCCCGGCTGCTTTAACTACGCTTCCTCGGAAGGCGCTTCGTTCAGCGCCTTCGCCACCGCCCGCACGCGCTCGCGGTGCACGGCGTCCTTGATCTTCGCCGGATTGTTTTCGTACGACTTCGCGACCGCGCCGGCATCGACCGCACGCGCCGCGACGAGCGCCTGACGCAGGCGCTCGGCCTGCGGATACGCCTTCGCCTCGAAGCCCAGCCGCCCGCGCGCGTCGGCCTCGCAGGCCTGCAACGCCTCGGCGAAACGCGCCGGCTTGCGCAGCGCGTCGCTGCGCTCGAACAGCCGCACAAGACCCGCCGCTTTCGTCTCCATCACGCGATGAATATTGCCGTGCTCGCGCGCCACCAGCAGCGCGAGATCGCGGGATTCGTTCGGCACGCGCAGACGCTCGCACAACGGCTTGAGCAGATCCACGCTGCGCCCTTCGTGGCCGATATGACGCGGCAACACATCTCCGGGCGTGGTCGCCTTGCCGAGATCGTGCGTGAGCGCCGCGAAGCGAACGGCCAGCGCATAGTTCTGCGCGGCCGCGTGATCGACCACCATCATCACGTGCACGCCCGTATCCACTTCCGGGTGATAGTCGGCGCGTTGCGGCACGCCGTACAGCGCATCGATCTCGGGCAGAATGCGCGCAAGCGCGCCGCAGTCGCGCAGCACTTCGAACATCCGCGACGGCTTCTTCTCCATCAAGCCGCGCGACAGCTCCTGCCACACGCGCTCGGGCACGAGTGCATCCACTTCGCCCGCATCGACCATCTTGCGCATTAGCGCCAGCGTGTCGGGCGCGACGCTGAAATCCGTGAAGCGCGCCGAGAAGCGCGCGACGCGAAGGATGCGCACCGGGTCTTCGAGAAACGCGTCGCTGACATGCCGGAACACGCGGTGCTTCAGATCTTCCTGACCGTTGAACGGATCGATCACCGGGCCGATCAGATTGCCGTCCGGCGTGACTTCGCGAGCCATGGCGTTGATGGTGAGATCGCGCCGAGCGAGGTCTTCTTCCAGCGTCACATCGGGTGCGTAGAAAAACTGGAAGCCGTGATAACCCGCCGACGTCTTGCGCTCGGTGCGCGCGAGCGCGTATTCCTCATGCGTGTCGGGATGCAGGAAAACCGGGAAGTCCTTGCCGACGGGACGAAAGCCCTGCGCGATCATCTGCTCGGGCGTCGCGCCGACCACGACATAATCGCGATCCTGCACGGCCATGCCGAGCAGTTCGTCGCGGATCGCACCGCCTACTGCGTAGATATTCATGCGCAAACGTCGTACTTGGCGATGTCATGGCCTTCGCGCAAGGCATCGCTGATCCATGCGGCAACGGCCGGCTGTTCGGTCACGCGACGCGCGTAAGCGGCCGCCGCTTCCGACAGCTTCGGCTGCCACGTATTGAAGCGCATCACGACGGGCGCGTACATCGCATCGGCAATCGTGAAGTCGCCGAACAGGAACGGACCGCCGTAGGTGTCGAGGCACTCGCTCCAGATCGCGTCGATGCGCGCGATGTCGGCGAGTGCGCCGGGCGTCGCGCCCTTCCCCGGGAACGACGCGCGAATGTTCATCCACATGTTCGAGCGCAGATCGCCGAAACCCGAATGCATTTCGGCGCTGACGCTCCGTGCACGGCCACGCGCGACGGGGTCGCGCGGCCACAACGCGTGCTGCGGATAGCGTTCGGCCAGCGTCTCGCAGATCGCGAGGGAATCCCACACGGTGACGCCGTCGTCCGTCGACAGCGACGGCACCTTGCCCGAAGGCGAATGCGCGAGGATCGACGCTTTGCTCTCTGCTTCGAACAGCGGAATCATGACTTCTTCGAACGCAATGCCGAAGTGCTTGAGCACGAGCCACGGCCGCATCGACCACGACGAATAGTTCTTGTCACCGATAACGAGTTTCATGCTTCGCGATAGAGTGGGTTGAACGGAACAGTTTAACGGCCCGCGCTCGCGCGGAATGCGTTGAAGCGCGAACGGAACGACGAGCCCGTCAGATACACGGGCGCGATGGTTTCGATGCTGGCGGGCTCGATATCGAGTTCGGGCGCGAGCGGCGCGCTCAGCACGGCATCGATTTTCATCGAGTCGAGATTGTCGCGCGACAGCACCGGTTCGCCGGGCGCGAGTTCGAACGACAGCGCCTGGAGACGCGCGAGCGAGTCGGGCAAGCGCATGATGCGCGCATGCTTGCCGATCACCTCGCCGCAATATTCGACGAGCGATTCGAGCGTATAGACGGAAGGACCGCCCAGTTCGTACGTGCGCCCCGTCGATGCGTCGAGATCCAGCACGTTCACGATCGCCTTCGCGACATCGCCGACAAAGATCGGCTGAAAGCGCGCGTCGGCTTTCGCGAGCGGAATGACGGGAAACATGCGCTGCAGAAACGCGAACTTGTTGAGGAACTGGTCCTCGGGACCGAACACGACGGAAGGTCGAAAGATCGTCGACGCCAGCATCGACGATGCGTGAACCGCCCGCTCGCCGTCGCCCTTCGAACGCAGATACATGCTCGGCCCGCGCGGATCGGCGCCGATCGCGCTGACGTGGATCAGCCGGTGCACGCCCTTGCCTTCGCAGGCGGAGACGATTTTCGTCGGCAATTCGACGTGCGCTTTCGCGAATTCTGGTCCATACGGATCGCCGCGACGCCCGTGCAGCACGCCGACCAGATTGACGACGGCATCCGCGCCCTCGACGAAACGCGCGAGCTGGATAGGATCGAACACATCGGTTTCGACGACGTCGATGGGAAGCAGCGTGAGGTGCCGCGCGTTATAGCGGCGGCGGGTGGCGATGCGCACCGTCTTGCCGATTTCGACGAGCGCATTGACGAGATGACTGCCGATAAAACCGGAACCGCCGATGACCGCGATGGTTTGATGTCGCATTTTTCGACTCCCTGATGGAAGCCGCGGCAACGGCTGAGGTTCGAATGCCGCCGCTTGCGTGAGGTGTCACGCGGCGGCGGCATGGCGCATCGTTACTGCAACGGCTGGATATAACCCAGACGCGCCTTCAGCGATTGCGGACGGCCTTCGAACAACGCCGCATAGTAGACCGTGTTGGACAGCACGTTCTTCACGTAGTCGCGCGTTTCCTGGAACGGAATCGCTTCCGCGAAAATCGCGCCTTCGACACCGCGCGGCAACGACGCGCGCCAGTTGCGCGGACGGCCCGGACCTGCGTTGTAACCCGCCGTGGCGAGCACGGCGGACCCGTCGAACTCATTGTAGATCATCGACAGATAGTTCGTGCCGAGCAGGATATTGGTGTTGATGTCGTTCATCTGCGCGCGCGAGATCGTGCCGAGACCGATCTTCTTCGCGACCAGTTGCGCCGTGCCCGGCATCAGCTGCATCAGGCCGCTCGCGCCGACTTCGGAGCGCGCATTCATGATGAAGCGGGACTCCTGACGGATCAGACCATAGGCCCATTCGACATCGAGCCCGTTCGACTGCGCGTCGCGCTCGACGATATCGCGGAACGGCGACAGGAAGCGCAGCGAGAAGTCGTGCTCGGTCTTCGTGCGATCGGCCGTGTTCACCGCGCGGTCATACAGTTCGATACGGCGCGCGTATTCGGCGACGGCGATCAGCTGACGGTCGGTCATGTTGCGCAGCGGCCAGTTCCATTCGCGGTTGCCTTCCAGCCGCAGATTCAGCTGATAGAACTTCTGTGCAAGCGCGAAGCCTGGCGTATTGCCCGCCTGTTGGACTTCGGCGTCCGTTACCGTGGTCTTCGGCGGCACGACCGTCTTCTGGCCGAGTTCTTCGCCGGCCAGCTGGCCGTAGAAGTTGTACTGCTGTGCGATCGACTCGAATTCCTGATTGGCCGTCGTGACGTCGCCCGCGGCCTTGATCGCGCGCGCGTGCCAGTAGGTCCACGCAGGCTGGCTGCGCAGCGACGGCGGCATCTGCTCGGTCGACCAGCGCACCATCGTCCAGTCGCCGGCGAGCAGCGCGACGCGCGTGCGCCATTCGTAAGCGGGCGTGGACAGCGGCGCATTCGCCGACAGGCGATACCAGTCGACGGCGCCCGGCATCTGCTTCGCAGCGGCCTGATAGGCAATCGTGCCCCAGCCGATCGCGCGTTCGGGCGACGTCAGCGAAGGCGCGACCGAGCCGAAGGTGGCGGCTGCCATGGCGGGATCGTTGCGGGCCATGCGCGTGATCGCGAGCAGCGCGAGCTGATGCGATTGCGGATCGGCACCGACGCCGCGCGCGAGCAGCAGCGGCGGCGTGTTCGCGGCCTGGTCGAACAGCGTCGGATCGGGACGGTTGTTGCCGAGCGCGTCGACGAGCTTCGTGCCCGTGCTGGTCTGATTCTGTTCATACGCGAGACGGATCTGCTGCCACACGTCGTCGGTGGTGAACTGCTGGTTGATCGCCAGCGAGGTGATCAGGTCGACGCAGCCGTCGCCGTAATAACGCGGCTCGACGAGCAGCGCGCGCGCTGCCTCGGTGACGTTCTCGCCCTTGGCCGCGCGAGATTCGAGCGCGTAGCACTTCACCTGGGTGTCGTCGTTCAGCACGAAGCGCGCGTATTGCTGGTCGAAGTTGCGCCAGTCGTGCCGCGCGCCGAGCACGACGAGGTAGTCGTTGCGCATGCGGTCGGCGATGGCCTGGCCGTCGTAGCGTTGCAGGAACGACAGCACGGGTGCGTCGGCTGCGTCGATGCGCGGGTGGCCCGAACCGTCGAACAGCTGCGGCTTCAACTGGAAATATTCCAGATACGCGGGCGCCGGGTAATCCGGGATCATGGCCGCGAGTTGCGCGGCGCGGCCTGCGTCGTTGTTGCGCGCTGCCTCGCGCAACTGCACGAAAATCTGGTCGTCGTTGGTGAGTTGGGAAAGCTGGATCGGCTTGACGGCGGAGGCCGTGCTGCACGCGACGAGTGCCGCCGCGGCGAGCGCCAGACTGGCCGCGCGATATACTCGGAAGAGGCGTTTGGACATCGTTATTTCTAGAGCGTTTCTGGAGCGCGAATTGAACTCAAGCATAGCATGCAACCCCGCGGCGAAATCGAAAAAGGAGCTGCGCGCAACACTGCTGGAAGCGCGGCTGCATGCGGCTCGCGAGGCAGCGAACAACGACGCGCTGAGCCGTCGAGTGCTTGATGTGTTAACGGTCCATGCGCCCGCAAGTGTAGGGTTGTATTGGCCGTTGTCGGGTGAATTCGACATCCGCGATGCGATTGCCGTCTGGCTTTCGGGCGATGGTTCGCGGCGCGCTGCCTTGCCCGTCATCACGGGGCGCGACAAGCCGCTCGAATTTCATGTGTGGACGCCGGATATGCCGATGCAGGTCGGGGCTCATCGGATTCATGAGCCGACATCCGGCGAGGTCATCGTGCCTGATTTGCTTTTTGTGCCGTGTGTCGGGTTTGATGCCGATCGGTATCGGCTTGGATACGGTGGCGGGTACTACGACCGTACGCTCGCTGCGTTTCGTAATGCCGGTGGCACGGTGCCCGTGACCGTGGGTGTTGCGTATGAAGCGTGTCGTACAGATTCTCTTGCGCGTGAGGCGCATGATATTCCGCTCGATGTTGTCATTACTGATACTCGGGCGTATCGCGCGCCGGCTGGTTCGGAGTAGGCGGGTTGGGTTTCTTCGCTGGCATCCGCGATTTGGTGTTGGTCGTTCATGCGTTGCCCCTGTGCGGGGCGGCACTTACTTTCTTTGCCGCCGCAAAGAAAGTAAGCAAAGAAAGCGGGCTCACACCGCCAATCCTTGTTTTTGCCTGCGGGCCCCCACCAGTTCTTACGCTCCACGCGGCAACGTGCTTGTTCGCGCCCGTTGCCAGCGTGCTAACTCACGCATCACCCGCTTCACACTCCCGCGTCATTGATCGCGTTACCAGAAGTCGACCGCCACCCAGGTGGCAAACTGTGTGCAGGCCGTCGCGATGGAAGTGCACCACTCCGGACTGAAAACCGGGATCGGTGTCGTAGGATCGCCAACGCATGCGATGCGACAACCTACACACAGTTTGCCACCTGGGCGGCGCGGACGATTCGCTGACGCTGGCTGCCTGCGGGTGATTGGAGTGGGTGATGCGCCGGTTCAGTGCGTTGGCAACGGGCACGAAACAACGTGTTGCTGCAAGAAGGACGGGGACGATGGGGCTCCTGGGCAATTACACGGGCTGGCGGTGTTAGCGGCTTTCTTTTGCCTACTTTTCTTTGCCGCGGCAAAGAAAAGTAGGTGCCGCCCCGCACAGGGGCAACGCATGAAGTACGAAGGCATCGCGCGGATGCCAGCGAGCGAAAAAACGGCGACGCCGCGCCGCAGGCAAGAACCCACTACAAAGAAGCAGCCGCCCGCGCAGCGGTGTCATACATCCCAGAAGCATTCCGCATCAACTGCGCCGCCTCCCCGATCTGCTCATTGGTGAGCCCGCTCTCCTTCAACGTCGCGATCAGACAATTCTCCCTCACCTCGCGATACTTCATGCACAGGTCGCGCCCCGCCTGCGTCGCGGAAAAGAACACCTCCTTGCCGGTCTTTTCGCTTTTTACATACCCTCTAGCTACGAGCTTCTTGAGCGCGTACGTCGCAACGTGCGTGTCCTCGATGTTCAGCACGAAACAAATGTCGGCAATCTTCTTGCGCCGCTCACGATGACTCACATGGTGCAGCAGCGACACCTCGATCGCCGTCATGTCCTTGTCACCAGCCGCCGCCATGCAACGGACCATCCAGCGGTTGAATGCGTTGCTCGCCATGATCAATCCATATTCCAGTTCAGACAATTCCGCACTGAACTCAGAAACAAGATGCTCCGATGAGACGATTTTGGTCGGATGGCGCGCCATGATGATTTTTCTTGGGGAAGCGTGATGGTTGAGCGAAGTGTACGACTTCCATCAGACGCGGGCGAGCCTGGGGACATCGCTTATTGATAAATTGTCGATATTTTATTGAGAATGTACGCTAACCTATCGCGAGAGATCGGCAGGCATTTTCGGATGTATGCGGCTTCTCGCCCCCACCCAGGAACGTGACATCAACCCGCGATGACTGAAGCTCGCATCTTCCCCCTCGGCGACACCGCCCTCGTCTGCGAGGCGCCGCCGCCTGCCACGCTCGATTGCCAGCGCCGCGTGTGGTCGGCCGCGCAGGCCGCGCGCGACTGGCCGCACGTGCTCGAAGTCGTGCCGGGCATGAACAACCTGACCGTGATCTTCGACCCGCTCGAAGCCGATCCCGACGACCTGTCGGCAAGGCTCAAGGCAGCGTGGGACGGCGCCAGCGCCGCGCCCGCCGAAGGCCGCGAAGTCGAGATTCCCGTGCAGTACGGCGGCCAGTACGGCCCGGACCTCAAGGCGGTCGCCGATCACACCGGCCTCACCGTGAACGAAGTCGTCGAGCGCCATGCGGGCGGCCACTACGTCGTGTTCTTTCTCGGCTTCCAGCCCGGCTTCGCCTACATGGGCGGGCTCGAAGAAGCGCTGCACACGCCGCGCCGCAGCGAGCCGCGGCTCGAAGTGCCCGCCGGCTCGGTCGGCATCGGCGGCGCACAGACGGGCATCTATCCGGCGACGTCGCCGGGCGGCTGGCAACTGATCGGCCGCACGGCGCAGAAGCTCTTCGATCCGTCGCGCAATCCGCCCACTCTCCTGCAACCGGGCGATCGCGTCCGCTTCACCATCGCGGGGCTGCACGCATGATCGACGTGATACGCGCGGGTCTTCTGACCACGATCCAGGATCTCGGCCGGCACGGTCACCGGCATCTCGGCGTCGCGATGGGCGGCGCGCTCGACCGGCTGTCGCTCGAAGTCGGCAACCGGCTGGTCGGCAACCGGCCCGATGCCGCCGGGCTCGAAATCACCTTCGGCCCGACCGTGCTGCGCTTTCCGCGCGCGACGCGCGTCGCGATTACGGGCACAGACTTCGGCGCGACACTCGACGGCAAGCCCGTCTATTCGTACTGGAGCCTGCCCGTGAAGGCCGGCCAGGAGCTGACCCTGAACGCAGCCAAACGCGGCATGCGCGGCTACGTGTGCATCGCGGGCGGCATCGACGTGCTGCCGATGCTCGGCTCTCGCAGCACCGATCTGCAAGCGGGCTTCGGCGGACTCGGCGGCCGCGCGCTGCGCGACGGCGACCGGCTGCCGATCGGCGCGCCGCGTACGGGCGCGGGGTCCGGCTTTTCGCCCGATGCGCCCGAGTTCGGCGTGAAAGCGCCTGCGTGGTGCAAGTTCGTGCTCGTCGACGAACCCGTGCGGCGCGGCCGGCATCCGTCGGGCGTCGCGTGGGCGCCGCCCATTCGCGTGCTGACCGGCCCCGAGTACGACACGTTCACGCCCGACGCACACGAAACCTTCTGGAACGACGAATGGCTCGTCACACCGAACAGCAACCGCATGGGCTACCGGCTGTCAGGCACGGAACTGAAGCGCACGCAAAAGACGGATCTGCTCTCGCACGCGGTGATGCCCGGCACGATCCAGGTGCCGCCGAACGGCCAGCCGATCATCCTGATGAGCGACGCGCAGACCACGGGCGGCTATCCGAAGATCGGCGCGGTGATTCACGCGGATCTGTGGAAGCTCGCGCAGGTGCGCCTGAACGGCGCCGTGCGCTTCATTCCGACCACGCCGTACGAGGCGCGTCAGGCGCTGATCGAAGAACGCAAGTACCTGCGGCAGATCGACGCCGCAATCGGCATGCATGAAGAACGCTGCGCGCGCGATGCCGCGTCCGCAGCGGTGTAAGACCAACGAGGACATCATGGAAATCGACTTGAACGCCGATCTCGGCGAAGGATGCGGCTCCGACGAGGCGCTGCTCGATCTCGTCAGCTCGGCGAATATCGCGTGCGGCTGGCATGCAGGCGGACCGAACGCGATGCGCGAATGCGTGCGCTGGGCCGTGGAGAAAGGCGTGTCGATCGGCGCGCATCCGAGCTTCAACGACCCGGAAAACTTCGGCCGCAAGGAAATGGATTTGCCTGCGGGCGAGATCTACGCCGGCGTGCTGTATCAGCTCGGCGCGCTGTCGGCGATCGCCCAGGCGGAAGGCGGCCGCATCGCGCACGTCAAGCCGCACGGCGCGCTCTACAACCAGGCCGCGCGCGACCCGAACATCGCCGACGCGATCGTCTCCGCCGTGCATGACTTCGATCCGTCAGTAGCCGTGTTCGCGCTCGCGAACAGCGGACTCGTCACGGCGGCGCGCAACGTGGGGCTCGTCGCGATCGAGGAAGTGTTCGCCGATCGTGGCTATCGCGCCGACGGCTCGCTCGTGCCGCGCAAAGAGCCGGGCGCGCTGCTCGACGACGAAGACGAGGTGCTCGCCCGCACGCTCACGATGGTGCGCGAGCAGCGCGTGCAAGCCGTGAGCGGCGAATGGGTGCCGCTCAACGCGCAGACCATTTGCCTGCACGGCGACGGCCCGCATGCGCTCGCGTTCGCGCGCCGCATCCGCAACGCGCTCGAAGCAGCGGGGATCGGCGTACACGCGGCCAACGCAGCGCGCGCCTGATTCGCGCAGCCGGTCAAGCAGCAGTCGACGCCCCGCTTTTGCGGGGCGTTTGCCAAAAGCAACACAGATAGTTGCCAACGGCTTTTTGACGCATCAGAAGTTCGGCAGTACGCCATGCAGCATCGCAGTACCCGCAGCAACGACAGGGCAGTGCGCGAGGCGGCCACAGAAGCCGCACGCAACGAGGGCAACCGGGCCGACACGCATCGCCCGGCTTCATAAAGTTCGCCGCCACGAGCGGTGTCCCAATGCAGGACCACCTCTGGAGATCTAGATGCAGTCAACCGTCAACCTATGGCCGCTCATTGGAGTCGCGGTCATCATCATCGGGTTCGTATTGCGCTTCAACCCGATGCTGATCGTGGCCGCCGCAGCCGTCATCACCGCGCTCGCCGCACACTTTCCGCCGGACAAAATCCTCGCCGCGATCGGCAGCGGCTTCATCAAGACGCGCAACATTCCCCTCATCATCCTGCTGCCGCTCGCGGTGATCGGCTTGCTCGAACGGCACGGGCTGCGCGAGCGTGCGCAGGCGTGGATCGGGAACATCAAGGCCGCGACGGCCGGGCGTCTGCTGATCGTCTATCTGCTCGTGCGCGAGTTGACCGCGGCCGTCGGCCTGACGGGTCTCGGCGGCCATCCGCAGATGGTGCGTCCGCTGATCGCGCCGATGGCGGAAGGCGCCACGCAGACGCGCTTCGGCAAGCTCACCGATAGCGTGCGCTACAAGCTGCGCGCGTTCTCTGCGGCAACCGACAACGTCGGCCTGTTCTTCGGCGAGGACATCTTCGTCGCGTTCGGCGCGATCGTGTTGATGGTCACGTTCCTGAAGGAAGCGGGCATCACCGTCGAGCCGATGCACGTCGCCGTGTGGGGCATCCCGACCGCCATCTGCGCGTTCCTGATTCACGGCTTCCGGCTCTACCTGCTCGATCGCAAGCTCGAACGCGAACTGGGCGGCAATTCCGCGCAACAGACGGCCGCGAACATCAATAACAACACGACGGGCAAGCCCGCGACGACGGGAGACGAAGCATGACGCTCACCATCAACTATCTGTTCTGGCTGGTCGGCATCGTGCTGCTGGTGATCGGCGGCATGATCGTCATCGATAAAGACCATCCGCGCCGCTTCACGGCGGGCGGCTTCTGGATCATCTACGCGCTGGTCTTTCTGATCGGCGACAAGCTGCCCCTCGAACTCGTCGGCGCGCTCGTCATCCTGATGGCGCTGATCGCCGGCTTCGGCGGCGTGACGGCGGCGAAGCCGAAGGTGCTGTCCGAAGCGGCGCGCAAGGCGAGCGCCGACCGCCTGCGCAACAAGCTCTTCGTCCCCGCGCTGACGATTCCCGTCGTCACCGTGATCGTCACGCTGACGGCCAGCCATCTGGTGTTCGGCGGCACGGCGCTGATCGAGCAGAAGAACGTCACGCTGATCGGCTTCGGCATCGGCTGCGTGATCGCGCTGGCGTTCGCGTGCGTGATGACTCGCGACACCGTCGGCCAGTCGATGAAGGAAGCGCGGCGTCTCGTCGACGCGCTGTCGTGGGCCGCCGTGCTGCCGCAGATGCTGGGCATGCTCGGCCTCGTGTTCTCGGACGCGGGCGTCGGCAAGGCCGTCGCCCACGTGACGACGGCATACATCAGCCTCGATTACCGGCTGATCGCCGTGGCCGTCTACTGCATCGGCATGGCGCTCTTCACGATGGTGATGGGCAACGGCTTCGCGGCGTTCCCGGTGATGACGGGCGGCGTCGGCGTGCCGATCCTCGTCAACGTCTTTCACGGCAACCCGGCCGTGATGGTCGCGATCGGCATGTTCTCCGGCTACTGCGGCACGCTGATGACGCCGATGGCCGCGAACTTCAACATGGTGCCCGCTGCACTGCTCGAACTGCCCGACAAGAACGCGGTGATCAAGGTGCAGATTCCGACGGCACTCACGCTGCTCGTCGTCAATATCTTCCTGCTCAACTTCCTGATGTTCCTGTAGCACGGGGCGCGCCGATCCAGCGTGCGGGCGTTTCGCGACAGCCTGTTTTCAAGACTCGCGATCCGTCCGTACGCCGCGTTTGAAAAGGCGCGCCGCCCTTTTTAGGATGCATCTGATAGTTTGGCCGAAGCCCCGGACCTAACCTGTGGATGTCCCGTCGTCCACAGTCCGGCGCAGCAACGAATATGCGCCGGCTCTTTCGAGAGTCTGGAGAGCATCATCATGCAAGCGCAGTCCGCCATCCCCGCTGTCCCTGCCGTTCCCTCGCCTTCCCCCGCCGTTCACATCGTTCCCGTCACGCTCGCGTTCGCGCTCGAAGCGCATCGCGCGTGGCGCCTGCACGAAGCCGAATCGCTGTACCGCGAAGCACTCGCCATCTGCCCCGGCCATCCGCACGCGCTGCATGGCTACGGCGTGCTGTTGCATCAGCGCGGCCAACATGCCGAAGCGCTCGACTACATCGACCTGTCGCTCGAACTCGAACCGGACAATGCGGAGTGCTGGAACGATCGTGGTTTCGTTGCCGACGCTCTCGGCGACAAGGCGCTGGCGTTGCGTTGCTACCGCGTGTCGCTGGCCCTCGATCCGCGTTCGCCCGATGCGCACAACAACATCGCGGTTGCGCTCGAAGCGCAAGGCAAGCTCGACGAAGCGGTGCATCACTATCGCGAGGCGCTGAAGATCGACCCGACGCTCGCCGACGTGCATCTGAATCTCGGCTCGGCACTCGACCGCCTGATGAAGTTCGACGATGCCGACGAGCACTATCGCGCGCTGCTGTCGCTGAATGCGCGCACGGTCAATGTCCGTCTGAAGATGAACGGCGCGCCGGTCCGTCAATAAGGCTCGACCACGAACCCTCGCTGCCGCAACAACTGCAGCACGCCCTTCTGCCCGCCCAGATGCAACGCGCCGATCGCGACGAACACGGGCTTGTTCGGCGCCGCGATCGCCAGCATCCGGTTGACGAAGCGCCGGTTGCGATCAAAGACGATCTTGTTGTCGACCTGCGCGGAAACGCGCTGGTCACGTGCGAGTTTTTCCGACTTCGCCGTGTCCCACGCGGCAATCGCATCGGCGTCGCCGACGCGCCATAAGCGGTGCAAGGTCCGCACATCGGCGACGTTTTCAGCGGGCGTCTGCACGAGATCCTGCGCGAGCATTTCGCGCTGCTGTGCGAGCGTGAGGCCCGTGAACGCACGCATCTGTTCGGAGAGCCGCTCCAGTCCGACCACCTTGCCCTTCTGCCGCAGATACACGTTCTGCAATTGCGCTTCCGTGCCGTACTCGGTTTGCAGGCCGGCGGAGAGGGAATCGTAGGTTTCGACCAGCAACGCGGCGAGCCACGGCCGCATCTTGCGGATTTCGTCGAGCGCGGCGGGATTGCTGCGCAGACGCGTCTCCAGCTTGTGCCACAAAGGCTCCGGCAGCAGCTTCGGCAGACATTGATATGAACAGACGCCGTACTTCGACACGTCGTCCTGTGAGACGAGCAGATCGTCGGGCGACAGTTCGAGCGCGAGCGTCGGCGATGCGGCCAACGCACCGAGAATCGGCGCACGAAACGGATGATCCGGCGGATAGTCGTTCGGATCGCCGACATGCAGCGTGCCGAGCAGATAGATGGTGGTTTTGCCGCGTGTCGCGACATAGAACGGCATACGCGCCGGTTGCGTGCGCACCGGACCGCTCGCCGTCGTGCCGCTGGCGTAGGAAGGCGGCGGATTGAAACCGGGTAGCGTCGCGCGCGGCTGCGACGAATCGCGCGGCACGGGCACGGCCGGACGCCCGACCTGATTGGCCTGCGCAGCTTGCACCGGCGTGTTCGCTGCGGCGCCCGCGGCGTGCGCGGGCGCGATCACATCGAAGAGATGCAACGGGCATTGCGCCGCCGCGACCAGTGCCGCGCCCATCAGGACGCGCGCAATCCGCCGACAGCATGACGCAATGCGTGCGCCGCCCGCATGCATCGCATGCAGACGACGCGCGTGACGGCGCGCGGGATCACGCGCCGTCACCCCATCATGCATTCGTGTCTTCTCCCACCTCCTCGGCGCGATGACACGAGACCTGACGACCATCCACTTCACGTAGCTTCGGCTCTTCCTTGCGGCAACGGTCGATAGCATACGGGCAACGCTGATGGAACGTACAGCCCGACGGCGGATTCAGCGGCGACGGCATTTCGCCTTGCAGCTTGATCTGGATGCGGCGATCGGCTTCGAAGATCGACGGCGTCGCCGACATCAGCGCCCGCGTGTACGGGTGGCGCGGCTTGCTGTAGATGCGCTTCTTGTCGCCGAGTTCGGCAATGCTGCCGAAGTACATCACCATCACGTCGTCCGCCACGTGCTCGACCACCGACAGGTTGTGCGAGATGAACACGTAGCTCGTCTTGAACTCGTCCTGCAGGTCCATGAACAGGTTCAGGATCTGCGCCTGGATCGACACGTCCAGTGCGGAGACGGGCTCGTCGGCGACGACGATCTGCGGATCGAGAATCATCGCGCGCGCAATCGCCACACGCTGACGCTGACCGCCCGAGAACATATGCGGATAACGCTTCGCATGCTCGGGTCGCAGGCCGACGACGCGCATCATGTGCGCGATCCGTTCGACGCGTTCGCTCGCGCTCAGTTGCGTGTTGATCGCGAGCGGCTCGCCCAGCGTCTGCTCGACGGTCTTGCGCGGATTCAGCGACGCAAACGGGTTCTGGAACACCATCTGCACGCGGCGGCGCAGTTGCGCGATCTTCTCGTGGCTCGCGCCCGCCACGTCTTCGCCGTCGATCAGAAGACGGCCCGACGAGGGCGATTCGATCATCGTCAGCTGACGCGCGAGCGTCGATTTGCCGCAGCCGGACTCGCCGACCACGGCGAGCGTCTTGCCGCGCTCCAGCTGAAACGACACGCCGTTCAGCGCCTTCACGGTGCCGTGGCCGAACATGCCGCGCTTCACGTCATAGTGACGCGCGAGGTTGTCGGCGACCAGCACGTAGTCATTCGCGGAGCGCCGCGTTTCGGGTACTGCATTCATCGTGCGCCTCCGTGTTGAATGGCATCGCGAACCAGGTTCAGCGGCTTGATGCAGCGAACCTGGGCTGCGGCGTCGTGATCGGCCAGCGGCGAGAGCGCGGGCCGCGCCTTGTTGCAGTCGTCGACGACGTACTTGCAGCGCGGCGCGAACAGACAGCCTTTCGGACGGTCGTCGCGCCCCGGAACCATGCCCGGCAGCGCGGACAGCCGCACCGCGCCGACGTTGTGCTCGGGAATCGCCGCCAGCAGCGCTTCCGTGTACGGATGATGCGGCGCGGTGAAGATGTCGGGCACGCGGTTCGTTTCGATGACCTCGCCCGCGTACATCACGGCCACGCGCTGCGCGACTTCCGACACGACGGCCAGATCGTGCGAGATCAGTACGAGCGCCATGCCGCGCTCCTTCTGCAACTGAACCAGCAGTTGCATGATCTGCGCCTGAATGGTCACGTCGAGCGCGGTGGTCGGCTCGTCGGCGATCAGCAGCTTCGGGTTGCACGCGACAGCCATCGCGATCATCACGCGCTGGTTCATGCCGCCCGACATCTGATGCGGGAACGTGTCGATGCGGTTCTTCGCGTCAGGAATGCCGACCTGATCGAGCAGTTCGAGCGCGCGTTTGTTCAGCGTGTCGCCGCGCAGTCCTTCGTGCAGTTTCAGCACTTCCTTGATCTGATAGCCGACGGTGTAGCTCGGGTTCAGACTCGTCAGCGCGTCCTGAAACACCATCGCGACGTCTTTGCCGATGATCTTGCGGCGCGCTTTTGACGACGCGTTCAGCAGATCCTTACCGTCGAACGTGACTTCGTCGGCCGTGACCTTGCCGGGTGCGTCGATCAGGCCCATCAGCGCCATCATCGTCACGCTCTTGCCCGAGCCCGATTCGCCGACGACGCCGACCACTTCGCCCGGCGCCACGTTCAGATTGATTCGATCCACGGCGGGCAGGCCGCCGAAGTTCACCGCAAGATTGCGGATGGTCAATAGGTTACCGTTGCTCATGTCAGGCCAGCCGTTTGAGTTTCGGGTCGAGTGCGTCGCGCAGCCCGTCGCCGAGCAGGTTGATCGAGAGCACCGAGATCAGGATGGCGAGACCGGGCATGGTGACGATCCACCATGCGCTGTCGATGTAGTCGCGTGCCGACGCGAGCATCGCGCCCCACTCCGCCGACGGCGGTTGCACGCCGAGGCCGAGGAAGCCGAGTGCGGCAGCATCGAGAATCGCCGACGAAAAGCCGAGCGTGGCCTGCACGATCAGCGGCGCCGTGCAGTTCGGCAGCACTTGCGAGAACATCAGGCGCGCCGTGCCGGCACCCGCGACGCGCGAGGCCATCACATATTCCTTGTGCAGCTCGCCGAGCGCCGACGCGCGCGTCAGACGCACATAACCCGGCAGCGCGACGATCGCGATCGCGAGCATGGTATTCACCAGACCCGGACCGATGATCGCAACGACAGCCACCGCGAGCAGCAGCGACGGCAGCGCGAGCAGCACGTCCATGATGCGCATGATCGGCGTGTCGGCCCACTTCTCGAAGAAGGCGGCGATGAGGCCGAGCACGATGCCGGGAATCAGCGCGAGGATCACCGACACGAAGCCGATCCAGAACGACAGACGCGCGCCGTACATCAGGCGCGAGAGGATGTCGCGGCCCGCTTCGTCGGTGCCGAGGACGAATTTCCAGTTGCCGCCGTCGAGCCAGGCGGGCGGGATCTTCACGGAATCGCGGTATTGCTCGATCGGGCTGTGCGGCGCGATCAGCGGCGCGAAGATCGCGACGACGATCAGCACCAGCACGATGAGGCCCGCGGCGACCGCACCGCGATTGCGCGAGAAGTTGGACCAGAATTCACGGGCGGCAAGTGCGCGGCCGCTTGGCGGCGTCACTGCCTGGGGAACGGTATTTTGGATGTCAGCCATCATGCCTCCCGCCGGGCCGCCTCAAGGGAGGCATGCGCCCCCTTGGGGGGAAGCGAACAAATGTGAGCGTGGGGGTACATATTCCATTTACCTCGTATGGCGAATGCGTGGGTTGAGCACGCCGTACAGCAAGTCGACGACGAGGTTCACGACGATCACGAGCGTCGCGATCATCAGGATACCGCCCTGCACGACGGGATAGTCGCGCCGGCCGATCGCATCGATCAGCCATTTGCCGATGCCCGGCCATGAGAACAGGGTCTCCGTCAGCACCGCGCCCGCAAGCAGCGTGCCGACCTGCAGACCGATCACGGTCACGACGGGGATCAGCGCATTGCGCAGCGCATGCACGACGATTACGCGTCCCGGCGACAGGCCCTTCGCGCGCGCCGTGCGGATGTAGTCCTCGCGCAGCACTTCGAGCATCGACGAACGCGTCATCCGCGCGACCACCGCGAGCGGAATCGTGCCGAGCACGATCGACGGCAGGATCAGATGCGACAGCGCCGAGCGGAACGAGCCTTCGTCCGTGCCGGGCAGCAGCGAGTCGATCAGCAGGAAGCCGGTCACGTGCGGAATGTCGTATTCGACGGCGATGCGGCCCGACACGGGCGTCCAGCCGAGCTTCGACGAGAAGAACATGATGAGGATCAAACCCCACCAGAAGATCGGCATCGAGTAGCCGGTCAGCGCCGTGCCCATCACGCCGTGATCGACGACGGAGCCGCGCCGCAGCGCAGCGAACACGCCCGCCGGCAGCCCGACGATCAACGCGAACAGCATCGCGCAGATCGACAGTTCGACGGTGGCGGGGAAACGGGCCAGGAATTCGTCCATCACACTGGTGTTGGTGATGATCGACGTGCCGAGGTTCCCCTGCAGCGCATGGCCGACGTAATGGAGGTACTGGATGGGCAGCGGTTCGTCGAGTCCGAGCCGATGCATCGCGGCTGCGTGCATGGCGGGGTCGACGCCGCGCTCGCCCATCATCACTTCGATGGGGTCGCCCGGAATCAGGTGAATAAGCGCGAACGCGAGGATCGTGATACCGATGAAAGTCGGTATGACCATCCCGATGCGGCGCAAAACGAATCGGAACATGGTTCGTCCCTATGGTCTTGGTGAGAAAAAACGCAACCGGCGACGAGGGCTCGTGACCCCGGTCGCCGGACCATTTCGACCAGTCTTCTAACCGAACGAAAAGCGTACTGCGTCTGGGACGCAGCGGGCAACAAAACCCGCCGCATCGTGAGATTTACTTCATGCTCACGCCGTCGAAGCGCGCGTAGCCCAGCGGCTCGATACGCATATCGACGACCTTCTTGCTCACCGGCTGATACACCGTCGAGTGAGCAATCGGCGAGAACGGCAGCTGCTGCGCGAAGATCTGCTGCGCCTGCACGTAGGCCTTCGTGCGATCTGCCTGGCCCGTCGTTTCGCGGCCCTTCTTCACCAGATCGTCGAACGGCTTGTAGCACCACTTCGAGAAGTTGTTGCCGTTCACCGCGTCGCAGCCGAGCAGCGTGCCGAGCCAGTTGTCCGGGTCGCCGTTGTCGCCCGTCCAGCCGATCAGCATCGTGTCGTCTTCACCCGCGTGCGCGCGCTTGATGTACTCACCCCATTCGTACGTGACGATCTTCGCCTTCACGCCGATCTTGGCCCAGTCGGCCTGGATCATTTCGGCCATCAGCTTGCCGTTCGGGTTGTACGCGCGCTGCACGGGCATCGCCCACAGCGTGATGTCGAAACCGTTCGGGAACCCAGCCTTGGCAAGCAGCGCCTTGGCCTTCTCCGGATCGTACGACGGCATCTTCAGGTTCTTGTCATACGACCATTGCGTCGGCGGCATCGGGTTCGTCGCGGCCTGGCCTGCACCTTGATAAACGGAGTCGATGATCGCCTTCTTGTTGATCGCCATGTCGAGCGCCTGACGCACTTCGAGCTTGTCGACCGGCTTGTGCTGGACGTTGTACGACAGGTAGCCCAGGTTGAAGCCCGGCTGCGACGGCATGTCGATGCTCGAATCGGCCTTCAGCGGCGCGATGTCGGCGGGACGCGGATAGCTCATCACCTGGCATTCGCCGGCCTTGAGCTTCTGTACGCGCACGCCGGCATCCGGCGTGATCGAGAAGATCAGCTTCGAAATCTTGACGGTGTTCGGCTTCCAGTAATCCGGATTGCCGTCGAAACGGATCGTCGCGTCCTTCGTGTAGCTGCGGAAGATGAACGGGCCCGTGCCGACCGGCTTCTGGTTGATGTCGGCAGCCTTGCCGTCCTTCATCAGCGAGTCTGCGTATTCAGCCGACAGGACCGACGCGTATTCCATTGCCAGGTTCTGGATGAACGGCGCGTTGACTTCCTTCAGCGTGAACTTGACCGTGTACGGGTCGACCTTTTCGACCTTGTCGATCAGCTTGTCGAGGCCCATGTCGGTGAAGTACGGGAACTGCACCGGATACGCCTTGCGGAACGGCTGGTTCGGATCCAGCATGCGCTGGAACGTGAACACGACGTCGTCCGCGTTGAATTCGCGAGTCGGCTTGAACCAGGCGGTCGTGTGGAATTTGACGCCGTGGCGCAGATGGAACGTGTACGTCTTGCCGTCCGGCGAGACATCCCACTTCTCTGCGAGGCCCGGCTCGACCTTCGTGCCGCCGCGTTCGAATTCGACGAGGCGGTTATAAACCGTGAACGTGTTGGCCGTGAAATCCACGCCCGTGGTGTACTGCGCCGGATCAAAGCCCGCGGGGCTGCCTTCCGAGCAGTAAACGAGGGTCTTGTTCGGGATATCGGCGGCGTTTGCCAGTTGGGTCCCCGCCATCGATGCCGCTGCCGTCGCGACTAGCATCGTGAGCCGTGCCGCGCGCAACAGTTTGTTTTGCTTCATGTTTCCTCCAGGATCGGCGCCGGCAAAAACCAGCGTAGCGCGATATTACTGAGCTTTGCCAGGGGCCGCAATTGGAGGAAATTAACTTTGTTAAGTAGACGAACCCGCTGTAAAGGACGCTGCCGCGCCCGACGCGGCAGCTGTCCCGAATTTCAGCGAGTTTGGAACCAGAAGCGGCCAGTTGGCTACTTCAGGCCGACGTTCCAGAACTGGGTCGGGCCAAACGGGTCGATCTTGAACCCCGTGATGGCCTTGGACAGCGGCTGGTATACCGTCGAATGTGCAATCGGCGTGAAAGGTACTTGCTGCTTGAAGATCTGCTGCGCCTCGGTGTAGTCCTTGGTGCGCACGGACATATCGGTGGTACTGCGCGCCTGCTTGATAAGGTCGTCGAAAGGTTTGTAGCACCATTTGGAAAAATTGCTGCCGTTCACCGCGTCGCAGCCGAGCAACACGCCGAGCCAGTTGTCCGGGTCGCCGTAGTCGCCTGTCCAGCCGATCAGCATCGCCTCGTGCTCGCCGCTGTGCGCGCGACGGATGTACTCGCCCCACTCGTAGGTGACGATCTTCGTGTTCACGCCGATCTTCGCCCAGTCTGCCTGCAGCATTTCGGCCATCAGGCGCGCGTTCGGGTTGTAAGGCCGCGAAACGGGCATCGCCCACAGTGTCAGGTCGAAGCCGTCCGGGTAGCCGGCCTCCTTGAGCAGCGCCTTCGCCTTGTCGACGTCATAGGGTGCGTCTTTCAGGCTCTTGTCATAGCCCCATTGCGTGGGCGGCATCGGGTTGGTCGCCGCCTGGCCCGCGCCCTGATACACCGAGTCGATGATCGCCTTCTTGTTCACGGACATATCGAGCGCGCGGCGCACGAGCACGTTGTCGAGCGGCTTCTTGCTGGTGTTGTACGCGATGAAACCCAGATTGAAGCCCACCTGATGCGGCAGCGCGAGCGACGTGTCCGACTGGATCTGCGGAATGTCGGCGGGCTTCGGATAGCTCATTACCTGGCATTCGTTGCGTTTGAGCTTCTGCAGACGCACGGACGGATCGACGGTAATCGCGAAGATCAGCTTGCTCACCTTCACGATGCCGGGCTTCCAGTAGTCCGGGTTGCCGTCGAAGCGGATCGTCGCGTCCTTCGTATAGCTGCGGAAAATGAACGGCCCGGTGCCGACGGGAAACTGATTGATATCGGCAGCCTTGCCCGCCTTCAGCAACTGGTCGCCATATTCGGCTGACAGGATCGATGCGAACGGCATCGCGATCTGCTGCAGGAACGGCGCGTCCACTTCCTTCAGCGTGAAGCGCACGGTGTACGGATCAAGCGCCTCGACCTTGCTGATGTTCTTCGCCAGCCCGAGATCGTTGAAGTACGGGAACGGCACGTTGTACGCCTTGCGGAACGGGTGCTCCGGATCGAGCATGCGCGTATAGGTGAATACGACATCGTCCGCGTTGAAGTCGCGCGTCGGCTTGAAGAACGACGTCGTGTGGAACTTCACGCCGTGGCGCAGATGAAACGTGTATTGCAGGCCGTCGCTCGATACTTCCCACTTCTCGGCGAGGCCCGGCTCGATGTCGGTACTGCCGTGACCGAATTCGACCAGCCGGTTATAGACGGTGTACGAGCCTGCGCTGAACTCAACGCTGGTCGTGTACTGCGCGGTGTCGAATCCTGCGGGACTGCCTTCGGAACAGAAGATGATCGTCTTGTCGGGCAGCGACGCCGCGGCGCTCAGGTTGGGCGCGATGCACGCCGCCACGATGGCGACGGCGGACAGGACGGGCAAACAGGACTTGCGGACTGCAGACAGCGTCGATGACATTGGCATGTTGTTCTCCGCGAGGCAGCTGGGTCGAGTGCCTTTGGATCATAGTCAGCCAATATTCAGATTCAATATGGGTTTTCACCCCGCTTGCGTGACAGCGCAATGACATGCAAGGCGGCGAGTGCGTCTGCAACGACCGCCGTGCAGACAACGAAGCGCACAATAAAAAAGCGGCGCACGCTTGCGCGTACACCGCTTTTCGCTGCCGCAACTGGAACGTCAGACGCCCAGCCGCTCGCAGATCGCTTTCGATGCGGCCGCACCGTTGAGCGTATAGAAATGCAGGCCCGGTACTTTTGCATCGACAAGACGGCGGCACAGGTTCGTCACCACGTCGAGACCGAACGCACGGATCGACTCGCGGTCGTCGCCGAAGCTTTCGAGCCGGCGCGCGACCCAGCGCGGCACTTCCGCGCCGCACATTTCGGAGAAGCGCATCAGTTGCGAGAAGTTCGTGATCGGCATGATGCCCGGCACGATGGGCACATCGACGCCCAGCTTGTGCGCATCCTCGACGAAGCGGAAATAGGCATCCGCATTGAAGAAGTACTGCGTGATCGCCGAATTGGCGCCCGCCTTCACCTTGCGCGCGAAGTTCTCGAGATCGTGCTTCGGCGAACGCGATTGCGGATGGTACTCGGGATACGCCGCGACTTCGATGCAAAACCAGTCGCCGAATTCAGCGCGAATGAAGCTCACCAGTTCCGACGCATAGCGCAACTCGCCGACCTCGCCCATGCCCGACGGCAGATCGCCGCGCAGCGCGACGATATGACGGATGCCATGCGAGCGGTACTCGTTGAGAATCGCTCGCAGGCTTTCCTTCGACGAGCCGATGCACGACAGGTGCGGCGCGGCTTCGAGGCCGTCCTTCGCCATGTCGAGCACGGTGTCGAGCGTGCCTTGCTGGGTCGAACCGCCGGCGCCGAACGTGACGGACACGAACTTGGGCTTGAGCGGCAGAAGCTGCGCGCGCGTCGCACGCAGCTTATCGAGCCCTTCCTGCGTCTTCGGCGGGAAGAATTCGAATGAGAGTTCGATGGGGTTCATGATCCTGTGGGCAACCCGTCAGCCGATGCTGCGGTTGCCGAAGATGAGCGCGGACAACAGCCACGAAACGATGCTGTACAGGATCGAGCCGAAGAACGCCGACCAGAAACCCGACACTTCGAAGCCCTTCAGCAGCGATGCGCACAGCCAGAAGCACAGCGCGTTCACCACCAGAATGAAGAGCCCGAGCGTGAGTATCGTGACGGGCAACGTCAGCAGGATCAGCACCGGCCGCAGGACGGCATTGATGAGCCCGAGCACGAGCGCGACGATCAGCGCAGTGCCGAAACTGCGGATGTGGATCGACGGCACGAGGTACGTGATGATCAGCAGCGCAAGCGCGTTGATCAACCAGGTCAGCAATATGGTCATGGACAGCTCCTGATCGCCTGTAAGCGTGAAGTCCGGATTGAACTCGAAGGGCACGCATGAAGCATCACCCGATGCAATGCTTCACATCGGCTGCGTGCTTCATCCGATGCGGGCGTACGCCGTGGCATGCGCCCGCATCCTCGATGCCGCCTGATTGCGGATTAGTAACGGTAGTGGTTCGGCTTGAACGGACCGTTCTTGTCGACGCCGATGTAGCCCGCCTGTTCCGAAGTCAGTTCCGTCAGGTTCGCGCCGATACGCGCGAGGTGCAGGCGCGCGACCTTCTCGTCGAGCTGCTTCGGCAGAACATAAACCTTGTTCTCGTACTTGCTGCCTTCGACGAACAGTTCGATCTGCGCGAGCGTCTGGTTCGTGAACGAGTTCGACATCACGAACGACGGGTGGCCCGTCGCGCAGCCCAGGTTCACGAGGCGGCCTTCAGCCAGCAGGATCACGCGCTTGCCGTCCGGGAAGATGATGTGGTCGACTTGCGGCTTGATGTTTTCCCACGTGTACTGGCGCGTCGAAGCAACGTCGATTTCCGAATCGAAGTGACCGATGTTGCAGACGATCGCGTTGTGGCGCATCGCCTTCATGTGATCGTGGCCGATCACATGGTAGTTGCCCGTTGCCGTCACGAAGATGTCGGCCTTGTCGGCGGCGTATTCCATCGTCACGACGCGGTAGCCTTCCATCGCGGCTTGCAGCGCGCAGATCGGATCGATTTCCGTGACCCACACGGTCGCGCCCAGACCGCGCAGCGATTGCGCGCAGCCCTTGCCCACATCGCCGTAACCTGCAACCACTGCGATCTTGCCGGCGATCATCACGTCCGTCGCGCGCTTGATGCCGTCGACCAGCGATTCGCGGCAGCCGTACAGGTTGTCGAACTTCGACTTCGTGACCGAGTCGTTCACGTTGATCGCGGGGAACGGCAGACGGCCTTCCTTCTCCATCTGATACAGGCGATGCACGCCCGTCGTCGTTTCTTCCGTGACGCCCTTGATATGCGCGAGACGCGTCGAGTACCACACCGGGTCTGCGTCGAGATGCTTCGCAATCGACTTGTACAGCGCGACTTCTTCTTCGTTGGTCGGCTTCGAGATGACCGAGCGATCCTTCTCGGCCTTCGAACCGAGGATCAGCAGCAGCGTTGCGTCGCCGCCGTCATCGAGGATCATGTTCGCGAATTCGCCGTTCGGCCATTCGAAGATGCGGTGCGAGAACTCCCAGTACTCGTCGAGCGATTCGCCCTTGAATGCGAACACGGGCGTGCCGCCCTGCGCGATTGCGGCAGCGGCGTGGTCCTGCGTCGAGAAGATGTTGCACGATGCCCAGCGGACGTCGGCGCCAAGCGCCGTCAGCGTCTCGATCAGCACGCCCGTTTGAATCGTCATGTGCAGGGAGCCGGCGATGCGCGCGCCCTTCAGCGGTTGCTGGCTCTTGTATTCTTCGCGCGTTTGCATGAGACCGGGCATTTCGGTCTCGGCGATGGTGAGTTCCTTGCGCCCCCAGTCGGCCAGCGACATGTCGGCAACAATGTAATCTTGGGAATCGATAACTGCGGCGTTCATCACGCCCTCCTTTCTAAAAAAGACTAGAAATGTGACGTGAGCGCCGTTCGATGCGGTTGGTTTGTTAGCGCGGCGCGCGTCCAATCCTTCCGATTGAAAGCCTTCGAGCCTGGCGGGCCGAACCCGTCGCAACGCTCCTCGAAGACGAACGGCGATTGTAGCAAAACGAGATGGCGAACGGGTACGGCGATTCCGCGCTATGCCGATTGATTCGGCGCGATTCAGGTGGCCGGTTGCGCGCTCAAATGCGGCGCGAGTTCGGCGTCGCGCAATTCCCTGACGGCGTCATAGGCCTGACGCACGAAGCGCCACGACGCTTCGCGCGTGGAGTCGACGAGTTCCGCCGACGCGTCGAGCATGCCCATCGCAATGCGGAAGTACCGCTCGGCATGGATGTTCGGGTGATAGTGCATGCGCACGCGCTTGCAGTCGTCGAGCCGCGGATTGCCGAAGATATTCAGCAGCGCGAGCGAAAACGCGCCGTCTTCGCCGCCGTGGCGCCGGAACACGTCATCGAGCGGAAAGCCTCCGAATGCCGCGTAGAGCGACCGCCTGATCACGAGGCTGCTCGGTACCGTGTTGCTCAGCGTCGCCGCGTGGTCCTTGAATTGCGGATGGGATGTGATGTCGGCGGGAAAACCGCAATACTCGACGTCGAAGCGGATCGACGGCTGACGCGGACGCTCGCGCAGAAACAGGGCGGCCGCAGCGAGCGCGCCAGGCAGATATTCGTCGTCTGCGTCGATAAAGGCGAGCAGCGGATGCCGCGCATGCATCGCGCCCCAGTTCCGCGCGCGCGACGCGCCGCCGTTATATGGCATGTGCAGCAGTTCGATGTGCGGATAGCGCTGCGCGAATTGCGCGGCGATGTCGCGTGAAGCGTCCTGCGAACCGTCGTCGACCACGACGATCTGCGCCGCCTCCGGTTGTGCGACGCAGCTTTCCAGCGTGCGGGCCAGCGTGTGTTCAGCGTTGTAGCAGGGAATGATGACGGAGATGGGATGCATCGCCTGAACCGCCCTCGGAGTGAATAACGCCGGCGATCATAAGGCGGACGCGCCGCCATTCATCCCAAAATAGTCGCAGTCGAGCGCGGGGTCAAAGCGCGACGCATCAAAGCGCGCTGCGTCAAAGCGGCAGCATGCTCAACAGGGGCGCGAGCAGCACCATCACGACGCCGGCGATCATCATTGTCAGACTCGCGACCACGCCCTCTTCGCTGCCCAGTTCGCGTGCCTTCGCCGTACCGACGCCATGCGCCGCGGCGCCGAACAGCGCACCACGGGCAAGCCGCGTACGCAGCGGCACGAGCGCCAGCACGAGTTCGCCGAACAGCATGCCGCACACGCCCGTCGCGATCACGAACAGCGCGGTCAGATCCTTCGGCGCGTGGATCTTGTCGGACACGGCGAGCGCGAACGGCGTCGACACCGAGCGTGTCATCAGGCTGCGCTGCAGTTCCGGCGACAGATGCAACAGCTTCGACAGCGCGAGCGAACCGCCCACCGCGACGACGATGCCGACCGTCACGCCGACGGTGAGCGAGATCCAGTGCCGCTTGAGCAGCTCACGGTATTCGTAGATGGGCACCGCGAACGCGACCGTGGCGGGACCGAGCAGCCACATCAGCCAGCGCGTGTCCTGAAAGTAGACGGCATACGGAATCCGCGCGACGACGACGATCGCGGCCAGCACCGCGGGCACGGCCAGCAGCGGCGTCAGCCACGGCGAGCGGAAGCGCGCGTACAGCGCCTTTGACGCGAAATAGAGCGCCACCGTCAGCACGAAGCAGCCAGCGGCGATGAGCCGGGAAGCGTCGTCGGCGAAAAGGGACGAGTAGAAGGCGCTCATGAACGGAACGGTCCGAAAGTGGATTTACAGAAAGTTGCGGCTGGCAGCACGGCGCTCGACGGGCGCACGCTGAACCATCACGCGGCGCAGCGCGAGGCGGCGTTCGAGCCGCGCGGCCTGTTCGACGGCAAATGCGACGGCTACCATCACCATCAGCGTGCCCGCGACCACGACGAGCGCGAGGCGCCAGCCGTCTTCGCGGAACAGGCCGCCGTACTGGACGGCCGCGACGGCAGCGGGAATGAAGAACAGCAGCATGTCCGACAGCAGCCAGTCGGCGCCCGCCTTCACCCAGCGCGGCGCAACGCCGCCGCAGAACAGCAGCGCGAGCAGCGCTACCAGGCCCACGACGCCGCCCGGCACGGGCAGACCGAACCGGCGGACGATGAAATCGGCGGCGAACCAGACCCCGGCGATGGCCGCGCTCTGCACGGCAATCCGGCCGATCTTCGCGACGGGCGACGTCGCATCGAGGCGGATGGAGGCGGCGAGACGGGCGATCAGGGGCGAGATCATGGCAAACCCTAGGTGACTTTTAGATGAGATTCAGTATAGGGTGCAGTGCACCATAAATATAATGACTTAGAATTATTCGCTTCATTCCAAATTGGAATTTCAAGGGTTACGAACATGGAACTGCGTGCGCTTCGCTATTTCGTCGAGGTAGTACGGCAGCAGAGCTTCACCGTTGCGGCCGAGCAGATGTTCGTCACGCAGCCGACCATCAGCAAAATGGTGAAGTCGCTGGAAGATGAAATCGGCTCGCCGCTCCTGCTGCGCGACGGTCGACAGATGGTGCTGACAGACGCCGGCCGCATCGTCTATCAGCGCGGGCAGGAAGTGCTCGCCGCCTACGGGCAGTTGCAGGCGGAACTGAACGATCTCGACAAGCTGGGGCGCGGCGAACTGACAATCGGCATTCCGCCGATGGGCGGCTCGCTCTTCACACCCGCAATCGCCGCATTCCGG
This sequence comes from Paraburkholderia sp. Tr-20389, assembly GCF_017104565.1. Taxonomy (GTDB): domain Bacteria; phylum Pseudomonadota; class Gammaproteobacteria; order Burkholderiales; family Burkholderiaceae; genus Paraburkholderia. Next base: position 46,102 of record NZ_JAAGPD010000061.1, read on the forward strand.
CAGCGTTATCCGAAAGTGGAGCTGAAGCTGTTCGAGCAGGGCTCGAAGGCGATCGAGGCCGCGCTGGTTGCGGGCGAACTGGAACTCGGCGGCGTCCTTCAGCCCGTCGACGAGCTGATCGACGTGCTGCCGATGACCCGCCAGGTGCTCTGGCTCGTCGCGCGTCACGGCTCGCGCTGGGATGCGCTGCAGGAAGTGCCGCTCGCCGATCTTGCGCAGGAACCGTTCGTGTTCTACGGCGAGAGTCTCGCGCTGAACGACGTCGTGCTGACGGCGTGCCGCACGGCGGGTTTCGCGCCGACTATCGTCGGGCGCAGCGGACACTGGGATTTCATGGCGGCGCTGGTGCTGGCGGGTGTCGGCATTGCGCTGTTGCCCGCGCCGTATTGCCGGCGGCTCGGCGCCGAGCAGTTCACGTGCCGGCCCGTCGTCGCGCCGGAAATTCCGTGGGAAATGGCGATCGGCTGGCGGCGCAACGGCTATCTGTCGCATGCGGCGCGCGCGTGGCTCGAAGTCGCGCGCGAGACGCTACCGGGACTGAGCACCGACAACTTCACGCACCCACCTACTTTCGATCTTCCCGCGGCGTCGCCTGGTCGCGCGACGCCGCCGCTGAAATGAAAAATGCCGCCCGGTCTGGCACCGGGCGGCATCGTGTTCAGCGTTCGTTCGCCGACTGACGAGGCTTACTGCTGAGGCTGCGCTTGCGCGTCGCTGAATTCGATCCGCCGATTCGCGAAACGCCCGCCCTCCGTCGCGTTGCTCGCCACGGCGCGCACGTTGCCGTAGCCGTGCGCGACGAGCGCATCGGCGGGCACGCCCGCTTTCACGAGGAACGCACGCACGGCAGCGGCGCGCTCTTTCGACAGTTCCAGATTCGCGGACTCGCTGCCGACGTTATCCGAATAGCCAGCCACTTCGAGCTTCGGCGCGTGACCACTCTTCGTGCACGCCTGGAGCAATTTTGCGGACTGACCCAGATCGGCGAATGCCGACTGCGGCACGTGCGCGTCACTCGACGCGAAATTGATCACCTGCAAGTTCAGCGTCTTCACGAGATCCGACGTCGCACACGATGCACCCGGTGCGAGCAGCGAGTTCGCAGCGCTCATGAACGATTGCGCAGCGTTCGCGACCGCTTGAGCCGGATCGAACGCGCTCACCTGATATGGCGCGCCGAGCGACGACTTCAGACGGTCGAGCCAGCCCGATTTCGTATCGGCGGCCGCGCCGCTCAGTTCGACCCTGGTGCCGTCGATTTTCATCTCGGCACCCGGCGTCGCCAGCAGCGGCATCAGCGCGTCGAGATGCGTGAGCCAGTCGGCGGCCTTGCGGCTGTCGTCGACGGTGATGTCGGCATTGAAGTTGCCCGCACCGAATTTCTTAGTCAGCGCGTTCAACAGTTCCGATTTCTCGGCCACGTTCTGGACGGTCGCGGTGATCGTCGGCTTGCCGCTCTTGTCGACGGAAACGACCAGTTGCGAGTCCTTCGCCGGTGCCGGCGCTGCGTCCGCCTCCACTTTGCCCGAGGCGCTGGCGGCATCGTCGTGCGCCGTCTGCGAGGTTGGCTGGGCAGCCGCTTGCGTCGCCGCCGATACATCCGCAACGACAGGCTCGGCCGTTGCCGCGCTGCGGCCCAGGAAACCCGCCGCCGGCGGACAGTAGGCGAGCGCGATCCACGTCAGCATCGCGGCCAACGCGCCGATCAGCGCGGACAACGCCGCTACGCCGAGCCACTGCTTCCCCTTCAGTCCGACATGGCGCACTTCGCGCACTTCGCGCGCGGGCTGCACGGCCGCCGGCGCGTTCGCGGACAGCGTCGGCTCGACCGGGCCGCGCACGGGTGCGGGCGCCGCCGCCGGATGCTCGAAATGCGACGACACCGCGCGCACCTGCGAACCGATCGCCTGCGTGAAGGCCGTTGCGCCGCCGAGACCTAGCACCATCGTCAGTCCGTCGTTCAGAAACGGCGCGATATGCGGCAACTGCTGGCCGAGCAGCGTCGGCAACTGACCGACATTGCCCTGATGATCGAGAACGTGACGCTTGAGCACGCCCATCAGGATGCCGCCCGCGATGCCCGACACAGCATGCGTCGCGTGCGCGGGCACGCCCGTCTGCATCGACACGGTGTCGCTCAACCCATCGATACGCCGCTCGAACAGATGTTCGAGCAGATGACGTCCCGTCGACGAAAGCTGCGTGACGCCCGTCGTGCTCGCGAAAATGCGCGGCAACTGTTCGGCGATGTCCGGGTTGACTTCCTGCCCAAGGACGCTCGCGAACAATGCACGCGCGCCATCGAGCGTCGCGCACTTGTTCAGCAGACCGGCGACGAGCGCCGGCGTGGTCACGTCCATCACTTTTGCCGTTGCTTCCGGCGGCAATCCGAGGCAGTTCGACAGTTGTCGAACCACCGCTTCCGGCAACGCTGCCCGGACCAACTGAATCACATTGACACTCATCGATTCGTTTCCCTGAATTTCGAACGCGCGCCCATGCGCCCTTCGTTGGGGCGCGATTATAGGAGCGTGAAAATCTCAGAATTGAAGCGATGAACGATTTTTGATCTTTATAGGAATACTCTTATCGCACGGGTTGTTCCACGCCACGACGGAGCGCGGACGCGAGTTCGCCGGCGAGCACGGAACCGGCAGCAGTCCGGCGCGTCGCGGCGATGAAATCGGCGGCACGCTCGCCGATCATCACGGTCGGCGCATTCGTGTTGCCGCCGATCAGCGTCGGCATCACGGACGCGTCGACCACCCGCAAGCCGGCCACGCCGCGCACGCGCAGTTGCGTATCGACGACGGAGCGCTCGTCGCCACCCATCCGGCATGTCGAAACGGGGTGATAGATCGTGTCGGCGTGCGCGGCGATGGTCGCGCGCAATTCGGCGTCCGTCTGGCCGTGCCGTGTGTGGAGTTCGCGGCCGCCGCACAGTGCAAGCGACGGCGCATCCAGAATGCGACGCGACAGATGCACGCCTTCGACGAGCAGGTCGAGATCGCGCGGATCGCTGAGAAAGGCCGGATCGATGACGGGCGCCTCGCGTGCATCGCGGCTCGCGAGCGTGACGGAACCGCGGCTATGCGGACGCAGCACGCAGACATGCAGCGAATAGCCGTGCCCCCAGTGCATCCGGCGGTTGTGATCGTCGACGAGCGCGGTGCAGAAGTGCAGTTGCAGATCGGGACGGTCGAGCGTCGGCCGGCTTTTCAGAAAGCCGCCCGCTTCCGCGACGTTGCTCGTCAGCATCCCGCGTCCATTGCGCAGATACGAGTAAAAGCCCGGCACCATCTTCGCGAAGCCGCGCAGCGAGAAGCCCGTGAGTTGCGTCGACGGCACGCGCTTGTTGATCGTGAAATCGACGTGATCGGTGAGATTGCGGCCGACTTCCGGCGCGTCGTGCAGCACGGGAATGCCGAACGCGCGCAGATGGTCGGCGGGACCGATGCCCGAACACATCAGCAGTTGCGGAGAATTGAATGCGCCCGCCGCGAGCACGACTTCGGCGCGCGCCTCGATGACTTCCTTCACGCCTGCGCGCACCACTTCGATTCCCGTCGCGCGTTTGCCGTCGAACAGCATGCGCAGCACGGCGGCATCGGCGATGGTGCGCAGATTCGCACGCGAGCGGCCGTAGAGATACGCGCGCGCGACGCTCCAGCGTTGGCCGTCGCGCTGCGTTACCTGATAGAAGCCGACGCCTTCCTGCTGCGGGCCGTTGAAATCGTCGTTGCGCGGAAAGCCCGCCTCGACGGCGGCCTGCACGAAGCGATGCGAGAACGGATTCTGAAAACGCAGTTCCGACACGCTGAGCGGGCCGTCGCCGCCATGCAGCGCATCGGCGCCGCGCTCATTGCGTTCGGCGCGGCGAAAGTACGGCAGCACGTCGTCGAACGACCAGCCCTCGCAGCCACGACGCGCCCAGTCGTCGTAATCGAGCGGATGGCCGCGCGTGTACACCATCGCGTTGATCGCACTCGATCCGCCGAAGCCGCGCCCGCGCGGCTGATAACCGCGTCGCCCGTTCAGGCAGGGCTGCGGCGTCGTCGTATAGCCGTAGTTGGTCTTGAGGCGGAACGGCACGACGGCTGCAACCCCGAGCGGTATGTTGACGAAGAGATTGCGTTCGGTATGCGGACCCGCTTCGACGAGCGCGATGGTCGCATCGGGACATTGCTCGGCAAGACGCCCGGCCAGCGAACAGCCGCCCGACCCTGCGCCGACGATGACGTAGTCGTATTGCATTCGCTCCTCCTGTTCGCGTCGCGCGTTGCCGGCGACACCTGTCTCGTGCACACTTGTCTACATGCGCTGTCTGCGCATTGTAGGGAGCCCGGGGCGTTCTCACGGCGTCGGCGTCAGAGCGATCCCTCTAAACGGACGCCGGGCCGCCCCCCTATGATGAAAGCTTCCGTCTGCACTATTTTTCGTCTGCGGACGTCGTTCAAACACGGTCTTTTGCGCGCTGCCCCGATTCATTCTGCCGGCGCGCTCCAATCAAACAGCGGCCCCGACATTGGACGGCGCGCGTGCATCGAACGGAGACTTCAGATGGAACGGTTCGGCCCCGGCATCACGCATGAAGTGACCAATCAGGTTCCACCGCTCGCGAACTACAACCTGTTTGCAAGCGATGCCGCGCTGGCCGCCGCCGTCGAGCGCGAAGGCGCGGCGTGGCATCGCGAGGCGCTTGCGCGCGACGGCGCCGTGCTGACGACACCCGACGTCCTCGCACTCGCCGATCTCGCGAACCGCCACACCCCCGAACTCGCGGCGTTCAGCCCGCGCGGCGAGCGCATCGACGCGCTCGAATTTCATCCCGCGTGGCATACGCTGCTCGGTTTGTTGCGCCGCGAAGGACTGCACGCGCTACCTTTCTCCGATCCGCAGCCGGGTGCGATGGTCGCGCGTTGCGCGGGCTATTTTCTGCACGCGCAGCTCGAATCGGGCTCGCTGTGTCCGCTCACGATGACCTTCGCCAGCATTCCCGTGCTGCAGCGCGAACCCGAACTCTTCGCGACGCTGCGCGACAAGCTGTATTCGCGCGAGCACGATCCGCGCGACCTGCCGCTGACGCAGAAGACCTCGATGATGATCGGCATGGGCATGACGGAGAAGCAAGGCGGCTCGGACGTGCGCAGCAACCGCACTCAGGCCTTCGCAGCAAGTGGCAGCGGACGCGGCGCGGGCTATCGCCTCGTCGGACACAAATGGTTTTTCTCAGCGCCGCAATGCGACGCGCACCTGGTTCTCGCACGTACCGACGATCACGAAGGCCTGTCCTGCTTCTTCGTGCCGCGCTTCGCGCCGGACGGCAGCAAGAACGCGGTGCGCATCCAGCGTCTGAAGGACAAGCTCGGCAACCGCTCGAACGCGAGCAGCGAAGTCGAGCTTTTCGATGCCTGGGGCGTGATGATCGGCGACGAAGGACGCGGCGTGCCGACCATCATCGAAATGGCGAATTACACGCGGCTCGACTGCGTGATCGGCAGCGCGGCGTTGATGCGGGCGGCGCTCGTGCAGGCGATCCACCATGCACGCCATCGCAGCGCGTTCGGTAAACATCTCGCCGATCAGCCCTTGATGCGCAACGTGCTCGCCGACCTGGCGCTCGAATCGGAAGCGGCGACCGTGCTGTTCATGCGGCTCGCGCGCGCCTTCGAAGACACGACCAACGCACCCGAAGAACGCGCGTGGCGGCGCCTCGTCACGCCCGCGGCGAAGTACTGGATCTGCAAGCGCACGCTCGAATTCACGGGCGAAGCGATGGAAGTCTGGGGCGGCAACGGCTACGTCGAAGAAGGACCGATGGCGCGCTTCTACCGCGAAGCGCCCGTGAATTCGATCTGGGAAGGCTCGGGCAACGTGATGTGTCTCGACGTGCTGCGCGCGATGGAGCGCGAGCCCGACGCCGCGCAGGCTCTGCTCGCCGCGTGGCGCGCTGAGGCGCAAACCCATCCCGCGCTGGGCGCCGCGCTCGACCGGTTGATGAAAGCGCTCGCGTTGCCGCCCGAAGCGCGCGAAGCATCGGCGCGCCGCATCGCTCAGCAGATCGTGCTGATCGCGCAGGCGGTGCTGCTCGTGCAGCACGCGCCCTCATTCGTCGCCGATGCATTCATCGCGACGCGGCTTGCCGAAGGCTGCGGCGAAAGCGGCCGCGTGTACGGCACGCTGCCCGCCGCGTACGATCACGCGGCGATCGTGGATCGCGCATTCGCGGCATGACCGTCGAGCAAGCAGTACACCGACAAGAACAGGGAGACACAACCAGATGAAAAACGACCTGCCGGAGATCGCGGCACTGGAAGCACTGTTGCGCCAGCAACGCGCCGCGTATCTGCGCGCGCCGTATCCGTCCTGGGAACAACGCGCCGCGCATCTGAAAGCGCTGCGCGAAGTGCTGCTCGACAACCGCGACGCGCTCGCGGATGCCATGCACGCCGACTTCGGCAATCGTGCGAAAGAAGAAATCCTGCTGGCCGAGTTTCTGCTCGTGAAAGAGGAAATCGACGGCGCGCTGCGCCACGGCAAGCGCTGGATGAAAGCGCAGCGGCGCGCCGCGAACAAATGGCTGCTGCCCGCACGCGCGAAGGTCGTGCCGCAGCCACTCGGCGTCGTCGGCATCATCGTGCCGTGGAACTATCCCGTGCTGCTCGCGGCCGGACCGCTGATCAGCGCGCTCACGGCCGGCAATCGCGCGATCATCAAGATGTCGGAACTGACGCCCCGCACGTCGATGCTGTTCGAACAGTTGCTATCCCAGGCCTTCTCGCGCGATCACGTCGCGGTCGTCAATGGCGATGCCACGCTCGCGGCCGCATTCAGCGCGCAGCCGTTCGATCATCTGCTGTTCACCGGTTCGACGAAGGTCGGCCATGATGTGATGCGCGCCGCCGCCGAGCATCTGACGCCCGTCACGCTCGAACTCGGCGGCAAGTCGCCCGCGATCGTCGGGCCGCAAGCACGCTTCGACTATGCCGTCGACAGTATCGTCGCGGGCAAGACGCTCAACGCCGGACAGACCTGCATCGCACCCGACTACGTGCTCGTGCCGCGCGGCAAGGAACAGGCATTCATCGAGCGGGCGCGCCAGCGTATGGCGCGCCTCTATCCGGATTTCGCGCGCAACGCCGATTACACGTCGATCATTTCGCCGCGCCATTTCGCGCGCCTGCAGCGCCTCGCGGACGAAGCCCGCGAACAGGGCGCGCAATTGCACGCGCTCGCGGATGCCGCGCCCGATGCCGCCGCGCGCCGCTTTCCGCTAGTCGCGGTAACGCAGGCGCCCGACACGGCAACGCTGATGCAGGAAGAAATCTTCGGCCCCTTGCTGCCCATCGTCCCCTACGATTCGCTCGACGACGCGATCGCCTACGTCAACGCGCGCCCGCGCCCGCTGTCGCTCTACCTGTACGACGACGACAAAGCCACGATCGGGCGCGTCACGCACGAGACGATCGCGGGCGGCATGTCAGTCAACGAAACGTTGATGCATCTGGCGTGCGAAAGCCTGCCGTTCGGCGGCGTCGGCGCGAGCGGCATGGGGGCGTATCACGGGTATGAAGGCTTCGTCACGTTCTCGAAGATGAAGCCGGTGCTGACGCAGGCGCGCTTCAACGCGCGCGGCCTGATCGCGCCGCCCTACGGCCGGCGCGTGCGGGCGCTGCTCAGTCTGATGATGCGGGTCTGACGCCGGGCGTCAAAGCCCGCCGGGCGCTTGCGGAGACACGACCACGTCGGTGGAAGCCGAATCGTCGGCCGCACCGCTTTCCAGCCGATGCAGCCACGCGAGCAGTTCCGCGACGGCCTGATACAGCCGGGGCGGAATACGGGAGTCGAGATCGACCTGCATCAGCAGCGACACCATTTCGGGCGATTCGTGCACGTACAGGCCCGCTTCCTTCGCGCGCTGCACGATCATGTCGGCGACCAGCCCGTAGCCCTTCGCGATGACGCGCGGCGCCTCGTCGTGCCCGTGCGAATCGTAGACCAGCGCAGCCGCGCTCCTTCGATGCATGCGGCTCATTGCATATCCCAGTCGAAATCGTCGCTGCCGGCGTCGTGCGGTGCAGGCTTGTCCGCAGTCGAACGCGCATAGGCCGAAGCGGCCGCCGCAGCCGCGCCCGGCGGCAGACTGCCGCCGATCTCACGAATCGACAAACCGCTCAGCTCGATGCCCGCCTGCGCCAGACGTTGCCGGAAAGTCTCGCCCTGTGTGGCAAGCCGTGCCGCGCCGCCCGGACTCGCCTGCACGCGGGCGACGAGCCGCGTGCCCGTCAGCGTGAGATCGGCGTCGACCGTGCCGAGCGACGGCAGCGACAGCGTGAGGCGCGTGCGCCAAGGGTATTCGTCGTCTGCGGAAGCGGCGCCATTGCCGCTGCGCCGCCATTCGTCGCCTTCCTGCTCGATCGTCCAGTCGAGACGCGCGCCCGGCCAGGCTTCGCCTGTCCAGCGGAATTGCCCCGTCGCGAGCAGATCGAGCTGCTGGCGCACGAGCGGAATCGTCGCGGGATGCAACGCGGCCTGCATCGACTGCTGTTGCGGCGCATTGGGATCGTCGATGCCTGCCGCATGGGCCGCAACCGCCTGCTGTGCGCCGTGCGTGGAATCGGCAGGCGATTCGATGAGGTCGTGCGTCGCGAGATCGAAAGTCGTGAAGCGCGCCGACTGGGTGTGCGGTCCTTCCGGCTCGCCGCGCGCGGCGGCGACAGCAGCAGCGAAGGCCGCCGCGCCCGTGTTGCCCGAAGGACGCCCTTGGGTCCAGGCATTCGGATCGTCGGCGTCGTGACCTGTGTCGGGCTGCGACTGCGAGGCGGCATCGGCCAGATGATTCTGCGCCTCGCCCGCGAGCGACTCGACGGGCCGCTGCCCCGACAGCCATTGCGCCAGATGCGATTCGTAGAACAGCCCGCTTTCGTCGACGGTGCGCCTGAGGGCAGCCGCCAGCTCGGCAACGGGCAAAGGCGCAGCGACGATGTTCGACGCCGCGCTCGAACCCTGCGCGGCATGGGTGGCGTTCGCGGCGCCCGCGTTCTGCGCCGCAGTCGTATTGCCGGAAGCCGCCGGCTGCGACGCGCTCGCGCCCGTATCGGCGAGCGGCAGCGGCGCGATATCGATCGCGGGTGCGGCGGGCCAAACGGGAATCTGTCCGACCAGCGCGGGCGTCGCCTCGCCGCCGGAACGCGTGATCGCGTCGAGCGTCAGCGCGACGGCGGACAGCGCCGTCTGCGCGGACGCCGGCAATGGCGCGGGCGTCGCCGGGAGGGGCGAAACGGTCGGTGTCTTGACGTTGAGGGAGGCGTCCGCCTGCGTGGCGGTTGCGCCGGCGCGCGCGCCGACGGGAAGAAGGCTGTCGATGCGGCTAGCCAGCAGTGCAGCTACAGCCGTGTCGATTCCGTTCATGCCCGCTTCCTCTCGCGCATTGACGCTGCGTGGCCGCTAGCGGCTCATATGAAACTGTGTGAAGCGCTCAGCGCGCCTGGTAAAGTTCTTTCAGCACGATGGCCGGGCGGCTCGGCGCGAACAGCGCCTGCAGCTTGGCCATGCGCGGGTTCGCGAGATCGCGGACCGTCGCGTCGTTCGCGAGGATCTGGCGGATCAGGTCGAATTTGCGGGCGCGCTCGTCATCGGACAGGCGCACGCCGTCTTCCGCGTGTTTCAGCGCGTCGACGAGATGCCGGTACTCGTCCTGCAATAGAACGAGATCGTTCCAAAGCGCGTCTCGCGCTGCCATCACCATCCGTACTGAAATCGCTGCGATCGCCTCGTAGCGGGCGAAATAGTCTGCGTTCGAACTCATCTCATGCTTTCCGCGGACGACTGCATCGCCATCCGCGCAATCTCCGGCGCGATACCAATCCAGGCCTCCTCGAGCGTGGCCAGCAACCCGTCGACTTCGACGAGCATCGCCTCGCTCTGCTTGAGATTCGCCTCGAGCAGTCGCCGCGTCATATAGCTATAGAGCGCATCGAGACGCCCCGCGATTTCGCCGCCGGCTTCGAGGTTGAGCGCCTGCTGCAACCCGTCGCCGATGATCTGGATGGCCTTGCCGATCGACTCGCCACGGGCCGCAATGTCGCCTTGCTGCAGATGCATACGCGCCTGCGCAATTGCCTTTCGCGCCCCCTGGTACAGCATCACGATCAGGCGATGGGGGCTCGCGCCCATCACCCCTGTTTCCACGCCGACGCGAGCGTAGGCATTGGCTCCAGAGTGTCCCGGGGAAAACATCGGCGCTCCTCCTGTATTGCTGATATCGGTCGGACTGACGGCGGACGGCCTGCCGGGACGCTGCATCACCTTGACGCGCGCATTCCAGCCAGCCCTTGTAACAAGGTTATCGGTTCATACGAATAAAGCTTTAGCCCGCTGGAAGGAAGCGTCAGGAATCGCACAGGGCACGGCGCTGCCGCGCCGCGCGCCGCGTGGGTTTGCCGCGAGCGGCAGGCCGTCGTACCAGTGCGGTGCATAAAAAATATGCACGAAGCCGTGACGCCGGACAGCGGCGCAAGGTCCGTTGCGGACGACGGCTCGCTCGCATGAAGCAGCCGCGCGTGACGCAGTTGCGATGCACGGCGCATGGACCGCGCGCCGCCGCCCAGAGGAAAGGCGGCATGCACGCGGACGCCTGCGGCGCGCGTCGCCGAAGCGTCAGACGGCGATCTGCATGATGTCGTTGTAAGCCGACACCAGCTTGTTGCGCACCTGCAAGCCGAACTGGAGGCCGACGTTGGCCTTCTGCATGTCGACCATCACGTCGTTCAGCGACACGTTCGGCGCGCCGATTTCGAATGCGTGGGCTTCGCTGACCGCGCTCTTCTGGTCGGCGCTGATCTTGTCGATCGACGCCTTCAGCGCCGACGCGAAACCGCCTGCCGTGGCCGCGCCGGATTCGTTCGCGACCGCAGTGCTGCCGCCCGCGGCCTGGGCTGCCATCGACTGCATCTGTTGCAAGGCCGATTGAAGCGGATTGATGGGCGCTGTCATGTTCTCTCCTGAGTGAGATGCAGGCGAGCGTTCGCGCCATGCACCAATTGGACAGGAAGCATAGCAGCGGCCCTTTTCCGAAAGCCGTGAAAGTAAGGGTGAAACTCCCCGCTATTCGGCGCATGGGGTTGCCTGACGATGCGGATAATCCCTAACGTGAAAGTCTCTGTCGACAGGCGCCAGTTGGTAAGGCGCCGTAAGCGGCAGAACGCAAAAGGATTCCGGAGAAACCCGACGCATGGATTCGTCAGCCAACTCTTTAATGACCCCCGACGCCCGCATGGGCCTCGCCGGCGCGCAGCCGGGCGCAGCGGGAGCCGCCCAGGGCGCAGCGGGCCTCGACCTCGGCGGCACGGGCAGCGGCTTTGCCTCGCGCTTCCCGGGTCTTCCCACGTCGTTGACGCAGATGCGCGGCAACCCGCGCGCGCCGCTGATCTTCGCCGTCGCGGTGCTGATCGCCGTGGTCGCGGGGCTGATTCTCTGGTCGCGTGCGCCCGACTATAAGGTGCTGTACAGCAACGTCTCCGATCAGGACGGCGGCGCAATCGTTGCCGCGCTCCAGCAGGCGAACGTGCCGTACAAGTTTTCCGATGCGGGCGGCGCCATCCTGATCCCCGCCGACCAGGTGCATGAAATGCGTCTGCGCCTCGCGTCGCAGGGTCTGCCGAAGAGCGGCTCGGTCGGTTTCGAACTGATGGACAACCAGAAGTTCGGCATCAGCCAGTTCGCCGAGCAGATCAACTACCAGCGCGCGCTGGAAGGCGAACTGCAGCGCACGATCGAATCCATCTCGACGGTGAAGACGGCGCGCGTCCATCTGGCGATTCCGAAGCCGACCGTGTTCGTGCGCGACCGCGAAGCGCCGTCTGCGTCCGTGCTCGTCAATCTGTATCCGGGCCGCATGCTCGACGAAGGCCAGGTCGTGGCGATCACGCATATGGTCGCTTCCGCCGTGCCCGACATGCCCGTGCGCAACGTGACGATCATCGACCAGGACGGCAACCTGCTCACGCAGGCGGGCGCCAACGGCAGCGGCCTCGACGCGACGCAGCTCAAGTATGTGCAGCAGATCGAACGCAACACGCAGCAGCGCATCGACGCAATCCTGTCGCCGCTGTTCGGCTCGGGCAATGCACACTCGCAGGTCAGCGCCGACATCGATTTCTCGAAGGGCGAGCAAACCTCGGAAGACTACGGCCCGAACGGCAATCCGCAGGCAGCGGCGATCCGCAGCCAGCAGACCAGCACGGCGACGGAAATGTCGCAAGGCGGCGCCTCGGGCGTGCCGGGCGCGCTGTCGAACCAGCCGCCGCAGCCGGCCTCCGCCCCCATCGTCGCGAGCGCGAACGGCGCCAGCGGCGTGACGACGACGCCGATCAGCGACCACAAAGACTCGACCACCAACTACGAACTCAACAAGACCGTGAGCCACACGGAAAAGGCGATCGGCGGCATCAAGCGCCTGTCGGTGGCGGTGGTGGTGAACTACATGCGCGTCGTCGACGCCAAGGGCCACGCGACCATGCAGCCCGTCCCCGCCGACAAGCTGGCGCAGGTCACGCAACTGGTGAAGGACGCGATGGGCTACGACCAGGCGCGCGGCGACTCGGTCAACGTCGTGAACAGCGCGTTCACGCAGATCGTCGACCCGGATGCCGACCTGCCGTGGTGGCGCACGAAGGACATGATCGCGATGTACAAGCAGATTGCGACGTACCTCGGTATCGGCCTCGTCGCACTGTTCCTCTATTTCGTGATGGTCAAGCCGGCGCTGCGCCGGGCGTTCCCGCCGCCGGTCGAGGCTGTCGCCGCGCTGCCGTCGCCGGACGAACCGGTGCTCGATGGCCTGCCGCCGAGCGCAGCCGCGATCGCCGCCGAAGAGGAAGTCGAAGGCAGCCTGGTTTCGCTGGAAAGCGACAAGGCCAAATATGAGCGGAACCTCGAATATGCGCGTCAGATCGCGCGTCAGGATCCGAAGATCGTTGCAACCGTCGTGAAGAGCTGGGTGTCCGATGAGCACTGAAGGCGTATTGAAGAGCGCGCTCCTGCTGATGTCGATCGGCGAGGAAGAGGCGGCTCAGGTATTCAAGTTTCTGGGTCCGCGCGAAGTCCAGAAGATCGGCGTCGCGATGGCGTCGCTGAAGAACATCACGCGCGAACAGATCGACGAGGTGCTGCACGAGTTCGTCTCCGAGGCGGACAAGCACACCGCGCTGTCGCTCGATTCGAACGACTACATCCGCTCCGTGCTGACGAAGGCGCTCGGCGACGACAAGGCGGGCGCGATCATCGACCGGATCCTGCAAGGCAGCGATACGAGCGGTATCGAAGGTCTGAAGTGGATGGATTCGGCGGCTGTCGCCGAACTGATCAAGAACGAGCACCCGCAGATCATCGCGACGATCCTCGTGCACCTGGACCGCGATCAGGCATCGGAAATCGTCGCCTGCTTCACGGAACGTCTGCGCAACGACGTGCTGCTGCGGATCGCGACGCTCGACGGCATCCAGCCCGCCGCGCTGCGCGAACTCGACGACGTGCTGACGGGCCTGCTTTCAGGCAGCGACAACCTGAAGCGCAGCCCGATGGGCGGCATCCGCACGGCGGCGGAAATTCTCAACTTCCTGCCGGGCAACCACGAAGAGTCGGTCATCGACAACGTCCGCCAGTACGACGCGGAACTCGCGCAGAAGATCATCGACCAGATGTTCGTGTTCGACAACCTGATCGACCTGGAAGACCGCGCGATCCAGCTGCTGCTGAAGGAAGTCGAATCGGAAACGCTGATCATCTCGCTGAAGGGCGCGCAGCCCGCGCTGCGCCAGAAGTTCCTGTCGAACATGTCGCAGCGTGCAGCCGAACTGCTCGCGGAAGACCTCGACGCACGCGGCCCGGTCCGCGTGTCGGAAGTGGAAACGCAACAGCGCAAGATCCTTCAGGTCGTGCGCAATCTCGCCGAATCAGGAGCAATCGTGATCGGCGGCAAGGCAGAAGATGCATATGTCTGACCAGGACCCCACGCGCAAGGAAAGCCTCTCGGCCTACCAGCGCTGGGAGATGGCCTCGTTCGACCCGGTGCCCGAGCCGGAGCCCGAAGTCGACGACGGCGCGTTCGAAGCGGAGCTGCAACGCCTGCGCGATGCCGCGCATGCGCAAGGCGTCGCGTCCGGCCACGTGGCCGGCCAGGCGCTCGGTTATCAGGCCGGCTACGAGCAGGGCCGCGCCCAGGGCTTCGAGCAGGGTCAGGCGGAAGCGCGCACGGAAGCCGCACAGATCGCCGCGCTCGCCGAAACGTTCAAGGCCGCGCTCGACAACGCGCAGCACGAACTGTCGGAAACGATCGTCGCGCTCGCGCTCGACATCGCGCAACAAGTCGTACGCCAGCACGTCCAGCACGACCCGACGGCGCTCATCGCCGCCGCGCGTGAGGTGATGGCGACAGAACCGGCGCTGGTCGGCGCGCCCGCTCTGATCGTGAGTCCTGCCGATCTGCCCGTCGTCGAAGCGTATCTGCTGGAAGAACTGCAGACGCGTGGCTGGAACGTGCGCACCGACCCCGCGATCGAACGCGGCGGTTGCCGCGCCGTGTCCACGACGGGCGAAGTGGACGCCGGCATCGCGACGCGCTGGGAGCGCGTCACGGCAGCGCTCGGCAAGGCAAGCACATGGTAAAGCCGACCATCGAAGACATTCAGCATAGCGACCTCACACCGCTCGAACGCGAGTTGGCGCTGGCGTCGTTCGGCGCGGAAGCGCTCACCGTCGCGCAGATGGAAGAATCGCTCGCGGCGTTGGAATCCGCGATTTCGGAAGCCCATGCGGGCGCCGACGAC
>NZ_JAAGPD010000062.1 GCF_017104565.1 Paraburkholderia sp. Tr-20389
AATACGTGTAGAGTTAGGTGGGCGGCGGATCATTAAAAAAAAAAAAAAAACATATCTTTGGTATGCACTGTTACTTTACATATAAACACTTCTTATATCCTCTTCACCTACTTTTCACTATATGGTGCTTCTGTAGTTCTGTACCTTGCGTTGCTCGTAATGTAGTTTATCTTGTTACGATTTTTCATTTCTCTTGATGTGCTCCATTGCTATGAGTTGCTCCCGAGACTTATCACATTGTTACTGTTGCAAGCTTCCGCTGTCTCT
>NZ_JAAGPD010000005.1 GCF_017104565.1 Paraburkholderia sp. Tr-20389
GAAACGCTCGCCGCTGCCGCCGCCGGTTCGAATGCCGCTCAAGCAGCGCCCGTACCCGCCGCAGCCGCCGACACGAACGCTGCACTCGCCGCGACCCAGGCCGCATCGGCGGCTGCCGCTGCCGGCGCGACGACCACGCTCACGCAGGGCGCCAACCCGGCGACGGCCGCGATGGCGAATTCCATCGCGCCGCAAGTCGGCGCCCATGACTGGGAAGACGCGTTCAGCCAGAAGGTCGTGTTCCTCACCAACGCGCATCAGCAGACGGCGGAACTCACGCTCAACCCGCGCGACCTCGGCCCTCTACAGGTCGTCCTCCAGGTTGCCGATAACCATGCACATGCCCTTTTTGTTTCTCAGCATCAGCAGGTGCGCGACGCGGTCGAGGCCGCGCTGCCGAAACTGCGGGAAGCGATGGAACAAGGCGGCATCGGGTTGGGAAGCGCGAGCGTCAGCGACGGCTTTGCCCGGCAGACCAGCCAGCAGGGCCAGGACCAGAGCGGCAGCGCTCGCGGCGGCCGGGGCGGCAGCCGGGGTAGCAATGGGGGCATCGACATCGCGGGCGGCAGCGCGACGACGGTGAGCATGCCCGTGCGCCGCACGGTCGGACTCGTCGACACGTTCGCCTGATCGGATGCGGGGCGCATTGCGCCAGCGGCGCGTTGTTGCCTCTGGTGGCATCCGCTCCATGTTGTCATGTTTTTAGCGTTGCCCCTGTGCGGGGCGGCAGTTACTTTCTTTGCAGCCGCAAAGAAAGTAACCAAAGAAAGCGGCTTCAAACCTCCGGTGCCTGCCAGCTTCGCGCCACGGCATGCCGCAGTTGAGCGGTCGCGCCGCGACGCGAACACTCCGTAGAAAGCCCGAAAGCAGGTGCGCGCGGCATGAAAATTACACCCGGTCGGGGCACACGGTCCGGCCCGGCCTGGTTTGGTCGCGGTATGTGCTCCAAAGGGGTGTGGTGCTTTCGCACCGTGCGCGGTTGACTGCGAGCTTTCTACCGAGTGGGGACGTCGCTGCGCGACAGATCGACTGTGACATGACGCAGTGGGAACCTGGCGGGCACCGGAGGTTTGAAGCGGCTTTCTTTGGTTACTTTCTTTGCCGCGGCAAAGAAAGTAACTGCCGCCCCGCACAGGGGCAACGCGTGAAAACCGAAAACGCATCGCGGATGCAACGGAAAGCCAGCGAACGCCAGTAAAAGCAAACACACGAGCTAAACCTGAATTTCCCTTCTTTTCGACCCATCACAGCATCGCCAGAACCCTGAAAATTCACCTACAGCATTGAGGCAATCAATTCCATGGCAACCACGACCGCAAACCAGCAAGCCAACGCGAAGCCCTCCTCCCCGGGCCTCGTCAAGCGCATTGTGTTGATCCTGCTGATCGTACTGGTCGCGGCAGGCGCAGCCGGCGCAGGCGTCTGGTTCTTCATGTCGAAGCGCGCGCCCGCCGCCGCGACGGCAGCAGCACCGGCTCCCGCGCCCGCGCCGATCTTCTTCCCGCTCGAATCGATGACGGTGAACCTGCAGTCCGACGACGGTCAGCAGCACTATCTGCGCATCGGTCTGACGCTGAAGCTCACCGACCCGAAGGTGCAGGAACATTTGACCGAACATATGCCTGAGATCCGCAGCCGTGTGCTGCTCGCACTGTCGAACAAGCATCCCGAAGACCTCGCGACGCTCGACGGCAAGAAAGCACTCGCCACGGAACTCGAAAAGCTGATCGAAGAGCCGACTGAGGCCAACGGTCAACCGGTGCACGTCTCCGACGTGCTCTTCACCGAATTCGTCGTCCAGTAACGCGCCTAGCGCTGACTGATTTGATCTTGAACCGCGCCATCGAAGGGACGCACGAGGAATAGGAATGGGCCACGAAGAGTTCATGTCCCAGGAGGAGGTCGATGCCCTTCTCAAGGGCGTCACCGGCGAGTCCGACTCGCAATCCGACCAGTCCGATCGTGCCGGCGTTCGCCCGTACAACATCGCGACGCAGGAGCGCATCGTTCGCGGCCGGATGCCCGGCCTCGAAATCATCAACGACCGTTTCGCGCGACTGTTGCGCGTCGGCATTTTCAACTTCATGCGGCGCACGGCGGAAATTTCCGTCGGCCCGGTGAAGGTGCAGAAGTACAGCGAATTCACGCGCAACCTGCCGATCCCGACGAACCTGAACCTCGTCCACGTGAAGCCTCTGCGCGGCACGTCGCTGTTCGTGTTCGATCCGAACCTCGTGTTCTTCGTGGTCGACAACCTGTTCGGCGGCGACGGGCGTTTCCATACGCGCGTCGAAGGCCGCGAATTCACGCAGACCGAGCAGCGCATCATCCACAAGCTGCTGAATCTCGTGTTCGAACACTACACGGCGGCATGGAAGAGCGTGCGCCCGCTGTCGTTCGAGTACACGCGCTCGGAAATGCATACGCAGTTCGCAAACGTTGCCACGCCGAACGAGATCGTGATCGTCACGCAGTTCTCGATCGAATTCGGACCGACGGGCGGCACGCTGCATATCTGCATGCCGTACTCGATGATCGAGCCGATCCGCGACGTGCTCTCCTCGCCGATCCAGGGCGAAGCGCTCGAAGTGGACCGCCGCTGGGTGCGTGTGCTGTCGCAGCAGGTGCAGGCAGCCGAAGTGGAACTGACGGCGGATCTCGCGCAGATCCCCGTGACGTTCCAGGAGATTCTCAACATGAAGGCGGGCGACGTGCTGCCCCTCAACATTCCGGAGCACATCACCGCGAAGGTCGACGGCGTGCCCGTGATGGAATGCGGCTACGGTATTTTCAATGGGCAATACGCGTTGCGCGTGCAGAAGATGATCAGCGCAGCAGAACAGATGAAGGAAGCGGGATATGACTGAGTTGAACTCGACACCCGAAATGGACATGCCGGAAGAGTCGAAAGTGAATGATCCGATGCCCGGCTCGGGCTCCGAAGAGGCGTCGCTCGACGATTGGGCGAGCGCGCTTGCTGAGCAGAACGACAACACGGCCGTCAGCGCGAACACGGCAGGCGTGTTCCAGCCGCTGTCGAAGGTCGAGCCGACCACGACGCGCAACGACATCGACATGATCCTGGACATTCCCGTCCAGATGACCGTCGAACTGGGCCGCACGAAGATCGCGATCCGCAATCTGCTGCAACTCGCGCAGGGTTCCGTCGTCGAACTGGATGGTCTCGCGGGCGAACCGATGGACGTGCTCGTCAACGGCTGCCTGATCGCACAGGGCGAAGTGGTCGTCGTGAACGACAAGTTCGGTATCCGCCTGACGGACATCATCACGCCGTCCGAGCGTATCCGGAAGCTGAACCGATGAAATACGCAGTAACCCGGGCCGCGTCACATGGGAGCGGCCAGCCGCTTCCGCGCCGCGCCCGTCTCATGTCGACGGTCGCACTGGCAGGTCTCACGCTCGGTGCAGGCGCCTTCAATCTCGCGCACGCCGCCGACATGAATGCAGTCAACAACGCCGCGCAGATCGCCTCGAGCGTCGGCGCGGGAACGGCGGTGCCGGCACTCGGCGTCGGCGCCGTGCTGCAGACCATCGTCGGCCTCGCCGTCGTGATCGGCCTCGTGTTCGGCTTTGCATGGCTCGCGCGCCGCTTCGGCCTGCAACCCGGCCAGCGCGGCGGGATCGTGAAGACGATCGGCGGTACATCGCTCGGCGGCAAGGAACGCGTGGCCGTCGTCGAAGTGGGCGACACCTGGCTCGTGCTCGGCGCGGCGCCCGGCAACGTGCGACTGTTGCATACGATGCCCGCCGGCTCGGTCAAGGGCACCTCTTCTTTCACCGGTACGCCTGCGGCGCCCGGCGCATCCGGCGACACTTCTGCCGGCGGCCCGGTCCAGTTGAGCGGCACCTTCGGACAACGCTTTCGCGACGCGCTCAAACAGGAAGCATCCAAACGTTTCCAGCGACGCGACAGCGGAGAACAGTAATGCAGTACGACCGATCTGACGTGCAGCGCGGTGACGCTGTGACTTCCCACGCCTTGACGAAGACTCCCGTTTCGATGAAGAAGCGCATCCTGAAGGGTGTCGCATTTGCTGCGCCGCTCGCCGTTCCCGCGCTGATGCTTGCCGTGCCGACGCTGTCGCATGCGCAGGCCGCGGGCCTGCCCGCTTTCAACACGAGTCCCGGCCCGAATGGCGGCACGACGTACTCGCTGAGCGTGCAGACGATGCTGCTGCTCACGATGCTGTCGTTCCTGCCGGCGATGGTGCTGATGATGACGAGCTTCACGCGCATCATCATCGTGCTGTCGCTGCTGCGTCAGGCGATCGGCACGCCGACCACGCCGCCGAACCAGGTGCTGGTGGGTCTCGCGCTGTTTCTCACGCTGTTCGTGATGTCGCCTGTGCTCGACAAGGCGTACAACGACGGCTACAAGCCCTTCTCCGAAGGCACGCTCCCGATGGACGAAGCCGTGAAGCGCGGTGTTGCGCCGTTCAAGGCGTTCATGCTGAAGCAGACCCGCGAGAGCGATCTCGCGCTGTTCGCGCGCATCTCGCACGCACCGCCGATGCAGGGTCCGGAAGACGTGCCGCTGTCGCTGCTGGTGCCGTCGTTCGTGACGAGCGAGTTGAAGACCGGCTTCCAGATCGGCTTCACCGTGTTCATTCCGTTTGTGATCATCGACATGGTGGTGGCGAGCGTGTTGATGTCGATGGGCATGATGATGATTTCGCCCGCGACCATTTCGCTGCCCTTCAAGCTGATGCTGTTCGTGCTGGTCGACGGCTGGCAGCTGATCGTCGGTTCGCTCGCGCAGAGCTTCGTTTAAGTCCAGCATTGCCGGGAGAGTTACGCCATGACGCCGGAAACCGTCACCACCCTAGCGCACGAAGCGATGTACATCGCGTTGTTGCTGGCCGCGCCGCCGCTGTTCGTGGGGCTCGTCGTCGGTCTGATCGTGAGCCTTTTCCAGGCAGCGACGCAGATCAACGAAGCCACGCTGTCGTTCATTCCGAAGCTGTTCGCGATTGCCGTGACGCTGGTGCTGATCGGTCCGTGGATGCTTGCGAAGATGCTCGACTACATGCGTCACATGTTCACGAGCATTCCGACGCTCGCCGGCTGAGCGCCCTTTTCTTTCCTTCTTTCGACGCGCGATGTTTTCCGTCACCTACGAACAGCTGAACGTCTGGCTCACCGCGTTCCTGTGGCCGTTCGTGCGGATACTGGCGCTGATGGCGACGGCGCCCGCGTTTGGCGACAAATCGCTGCCCAACCGCGTGAAGATCGGCCTGGCGGGCTTCATCACGCTGATCGTCGCACCGACGATCGGTGCGTTGCCATCGGCCACGGTATTTTCCGCGCAGGGCATCTGGATCATCGTGAACCAGTTCCTGATCGGCGCGGCGCTCGGCTTCACGATGCAGATCGTGTTCGCTGCGGTGCAGGCTGCGGGCGACATCATGGGCATGAGCATGGGCCTCGGCTTCGCGACGTTCTTCGATCCGCACGCGGCGGGTTCGACGGACGTGATGTCGCGCTATGTGTACATGATCGCGATTCTGACTTTTCTCGCGTTCGATGGGCACCTGCAGGTGCTTTCTGCGCTGGTGCAGACGTTTCAGGCGCTGCCTGTGTCCGCGAATGTGCTGGGGGCGAATGGCTGGCGGGTGCTCGTTGGATGGGGGAGCACTGTCATCAGTGCCGGGCTGCTGTTGTCTTTGCCCATTGTCACAGCGCTTTTGATTACCAATCTCGCGCTTGGGATTCTTAATCGGGCTGCGCCGCAGGTTGGGGTGTTTCAGGTTGGATTGCCGGTTACTGTTATTACTGGACTGCTGCTGATTCAGCTCATGCTGCCGAATATGATGCCGTTTTTTGCTCGGGTGTTTGAGAGCGGCATCGATCAGATGGCTCGGGTGGCGGCCGGGTTAAGGTAGCTTGTTTGTCTGCGACGCAATGAGGCCTTCGTGGCGCGGGCTACGCCTTTTGGTTTTTGCTCCGCCGCTTTTGCTTTCGCATTCGCTTTTGCTTTCGCTGGCATCCGCGTTTTGGTGTTGGTCGTTCATGCGTTGCCCCTGTGCGGGGCGGCACCTACTTTTCTTTGCAGCGGCAAAGAAAAGTAGGCAAAAGAAAGCCGCTCACACCGCCAATCCTTCTTCCCGCCTGCGGGCCCCCAACCGGTCCCACACTCCACACGGCAACACTTCGTTTTCCGCCCGTTGCCAACGCCCTGAACACGCGCATCACCTACTTCACACGCCCCCATCACAGCGTGCGCGACCAGACGTCCACGGCCGCCCAGGTGGCAAACTGTGTGTAGGCCATCGCGATCGAAGTGCACCACTCCGGACTGAAAAGCGGGATCGGTGTCGTAGGATCGCGAACGAATGTGGTGCGATTACCTACACACAGTTTGCCACCTGGGCGGCGCTGACGAGTCGCTGCCGCTGGCTGCCTGCGAGTGATTGGAGTGGGTGATGCGCCTGTTCAAGGCGCTGGCAACGAGCATTGAGTAGCTCGATGCCGTGTGGAGTGTGGGACCCGTTGGGGGCCCGCAGGCAACGACTAGCATTGGCGGTGTGAGCCCGCTTTCTTTGCTTACTTTCTTTGCGGCGGCAAAGAAAGTAAGTGCCGCCCCGCACAGGGGCAACGCACGAACAACCGCTACGAAAACGCGGATGCCAGCGAAGAAACCAACACACCAAGACAAAACCGCCCGACCCGTAAAAAAAGAGCCAGGCGTCGTCGAGACACAAAAAAACTTCCGGGGAACCCGGAAATCAATTCCCGATGTAATCGAACAGCGACAGCTTCTGAATCATCGAGAAGCCCTGCTGCGCAGCCTGCAGCGAGAACTGCGTCATCGTGTACTTGCTGATCGTCGACGTCAGATCCGTCTGCGTCAGATCAGCAAGATTGCTGCTCGTCTGCAACGAGTTAGTTTGCGTGACGGTCTGCAGCGCCTCGATCTCCTGCTCACGTCCGCCCACGGACGTCTGAATCGACGTCACGTTGTTCATCGTGTTGTGCAGCTGCGTCATCGCCGTGCCCAGCGCGTTCGTCAGGTTCGCCTGACCGCCCGGCCCGTTGACGGAGGTTTGCAGCGCGGCAATCACCTTGTCGAGGTTCGCGAACACGTCGGTGCTCGATTGCGCCGCCGGCGTCACCGAGAACGAATCGCCCGCATTCGGCGCGCCCGAAATCGTCACGTTCTGGCCGCCGCCGCCCAGCGTGATCGCCTGACCCGCCGCGTACGTCTGCGGCGCGCTCGTCGTGGCCGCCGTGACGTCCGTGATCGTGTACGTCGTCGCCGACGTGAAGTTGATCGTGTACTTGTCCTGGTTCGTCGGATCGGTCGGGTTGCTCACCGACACGTTGCCGATCGTGCCCGAACCCGTGTTGGCCGAATTGCCCGCCGTCACAGGCGAGCTGCCCGCCGGCGAAATGCCGAGGAACACGTCGCGGCCCGTATCGCCGATCGCGATGTTACGGGTGCCCGTCACCTGCACGTTCTGGATGCCGTTGTCGCCGTTGTATTGCACGGCGCCGCTCGCATCGACCGAGAAAGGCGGCGTCGCTGCCTGATAGCCGGCGTACAGATAGTTGCCCGAGCCGTCCGTGCCGTTCGCGAGACCCATCAGCTGGCTACGGATGCCCTGCAGCTGCGTCGCGATATCGCCGCGGTCGCCGTCGTTCAGCGAGCCGTCGCCGGCACGCACGAGCAGCGTGTTGATGGACGTCAGCACCGTATTGACGCTGGACAGCGAGCCGTCTTCCGATTGCAGCGCCTGCAGCGCGGTGTTCTGGTTGCTCGAGTACTGCGAGAGCGTCGCGCCCTGCATGCTGAGCTGCACGGCCTGCGCCGCGCCGACGGGATTGTCCGACGGCGTCGACAGGCTCACGCCGCTCGACAGTTGCTGATACAGCTGCGCGAGCGTCGATTGCTGATCGTCCATCGTCTGGACGTTCATGCCGAAATATTGCGAAGTAGAGATGCGCATATGCGTTCAACGCCTCACTGGAAAATGCCAAGGATCGTCTGGAACAGCGTCTGTGCTGTCTGGATGACCTTGCTGTTCGCCTGATACAGCTGCTGGTATTGCAACAGGTTCGCGGCTTCTTCGTTGATGTTCACGCCCGAGATCGCCTGCTGCGCCGTCGTGATCTGCGTCACCAGCGCCGACTGCGCCTTGTTCGATGTCTGGACCTGGTTCGTCTGGTTGCCGATGTCGTTCACATAGTTCGCGTACGAGTCAGTCAGCGTCAGCGTGCCGTTGCCCATCGACTTCGCCGTCACCAGATTCGAGATCAGCTGTGCGTTGCGGCCGTCCTTGCCGCCCGCCGGGTTCGGCGCGATCGTGTAGGTGTCCCCGTTCGCGGGCGAGCCCGTGATCTGCAGCGACACGTTGTTGATCGTCGTGCCCGTGATCGTCATCGACGCGCCCGTGGCCGAGTTGTACGGAACGGGCGTCGTGGTCGCGGTGATGTTGTACGAGGTCGGCGGCGTGCCGTCGATCGTCACCGTCGAGCCGACCGGGAAGCCGGACAGCGAACCCGTGGTCGAATCGTACGTGAGCGTCGTCGAGGTGCTCGGCAGCGTGTAGCCCGACGACACCGTGCCTTGCGTTACCGTCGACGTGCCCGTGTTCGACGTACCCGTCGACACGAGAACCGGCGACGAAGCCGCGATCGCCGAGCCGTCGCTCGTCGTGAGCGCGAAACCGTTGAGCGCGCCGCGCGTCGGTTCGACGGTAAACGAATCGCCCGCGTTCATCGTGCCTGACAGGTTGAACTGCATGCCGCCGATCGGGTTGGTCAGGTTCGACGCCTGGCCGACGACCTGGCCCGTATCGCGGTTGGTCAGCGTGTAGTTCGTGCCGTCGTACGACAGCGAGTAGTCACCCGATACCGGTTGCGTCGCATTCGACAGCGTCACGCCCAGCGTCGCGCTGCCCGTGTTGTTGGCGTTCGCGTAGACGGTCGGATTGCCGACCGTGAAGAGCGCACCGCCCTTGTTGCCGTTCAGGTCGATACCGAGCGAGTTCTGCGCGTTGACCTGTGCGGCGAAGCTCGTCGCGATCGCACCGAGTTGCGCTTCGGCGGGATCGAGCGTCTGGCTGCGGAACGTCATCAGCCCACCGATCTGCCCTCCCAGCGGTGTGCTGTCGGGCAGGATTTGCGGCGTCGTCGTTCCTGCAAGGCTCGAAAGACCTGCGTACGCAACGGCCGTTTCCGTCGGATCCGATGGGGACGTGACCGTCGTGAGATTGAAGCTCTTGTCGGCGACGACGAGCGGCTGGCCGTTGCCCATGAACACGCTATAGCCGCTATCGCCCTGCACGACCTGGACGCCGACCAGTTGCGACAGGTTCGACACCGCGAGGTCGCGCTGGTCGAGCAGCTGGTTAGGCGGCTGGCCTTGTGCGCTCAGCGACTGGATCTGCGAGTTCAGCTGCGCGATTTGCGAGCTGTACGTGTTGATCTGCTTGACCGTGTCGCTGAGTTGCGTGTTGACGTTCGCGCGCAGCTGATCGTACTGGTCGCCGGCAGCGTTGATCTGGTCCGCCAACGATTGCGCGTTGCTGATGGCGCTTTGGCGCATTGCGGGATTCGACGCATCGTTCGCGACGTTCTGCAGACCGGTGAAGTAGCTCGTGACCGCGCTCGAGATACCCGAGGTCGGGCTGCCGACCATGTTGTTGAGCTGGGCGATCAGGTTGTAGTAGGAATTGAGCGAGCCGGACTGCGACTGAGCGTTGTTGAGCTCGGTCGTCAGGTACTGGCTGTACTGGCGCTGGACGGTCGTCGTCGACACGCCGCTGCCGAGATAGCCGGAGCCCGTGTACTGACCGCTCGATTCCGCGTAGACGGGACGCTCGACGGAATAGCCGGGCGTTGCCTGGTTGCTGATGTTCTGACCCGTAGTCGTCAGCCCCCACTGGGCTGCGTTGAGTCCACTAAGGCCGATGCTAAAAAGGTTACTCGACATGCGTCATCCTGAAAGACGGCGTAAGGGGCAATGCATGAGCACTGCCAGGTTGACCGAACTCTTTGTATAACGGCCTCGTGGGCGGAACATTGAGGGCGGAATGAGGTTTTTTGCCTGCGGCGCGGCTGCGCCGTTACGATTTTTTTTCTGCGACGCAGTCGCCATTCTTGCCTTCTCGGCGCGGGCTATGCCTTTTGGTTTTTGCTCCGCGCTTTCGCTTTCGCTTTCGCTTTCGCTTTCGCTTTCGCTGGCATCCGCGCTTTCGTAGCGGTTGTTCATGCGTTGCCCCTGTGCGGGGCGGCACTTACTTTCTTTGCCGCCGCAAAGAAAGTAAGCAAAGAAAGCGGGCTCACCCCGCCAGTGCTACTTGTTGCCTGCGGGCCCCCAACAGTTCTTACGCTCCAGGCGGCATCACGCTGATTTTGTGCCCGTTGCCAGCGTGCTAACTCACGCATCACCCGCTTCACACTCCCGCGTCACGGACCGCGTTACCAGGAGTCGACGGCCGCCCAGGTGGCAAACTGTGTGTAGGCCGTCGCGATGGAAGTGGTCCACTCCGGACTGAAAAACGGGAGCGGTGTCGTAGGAACGCGAACGCGTACGGTGCGACAACCTACACACAGTTTGCCACCTGGGCGGCGCAAACCATTTGCTGCCGCTGGCTGCTTTACGGGTGACTGGAGTGGGTGATGCGCGTGTTCAGGGCGTTGGCAACGGGCGGAGAACGAAGTGTTGCCGTGTGGAGTGTGGGACCGGTTGGGGGCCCGCAGGCGGGAAGAAGGATTGGCGGTGTGAGCGGCTTTCTTTTGCCTACTTTTCTTTGCCGCTGCAAAGAAAAGTAGGTGCCGCCCCGCACAGGGGCAACGCATGAACGACCAACACCAAAACGCGGATGCCAGCGAAAGCGAAAGCAAAAGCAAAAGCGAAAGCAAAAGCGCGGAGCAAAAACCAAACGGCGTAGCCCGCGCCTCGAAGGCCCCACCGCAGAAAAACAAAAAGCAGGTTAAGCGCGCGCCAACGAGCGCCGCTTCATCTCCAGTTGGGTAATCAACCGCTGAAGCGTGTTCTCAGCATTCCCCGGCAGGGACAAAAACCTGAACCCCAACGTATACCGCTGCGTACCATTAGGCAGATCGATACTCCGGTTCGACATCAACTCGAGATCGAGCTGCAAAGTGCCCAGCGCCCCAAGCATCACTTCCGTATCGATCAGCTGCACGCCCTGCTCCAGCGACGTCACACGCGCGTCGCTCGTCCGCATCGCGATGCCGCCCAGCGACAGATCCTGCACCTCGAAGCGGAAACCCTCGCCATCCGGCAGCCGGCCCCGGCAAATGTACGGATCGAGCAGCGGCGCGTCGACGCGGAAATACTCGCGGCGCTGCACGTAATAGAGCACTTCGGGGAAATCGGCCTCGAACGACGGTCGGCCCTCGAAGGTCGTCTCGCGCGGCGTGTGCGTGGCAAAGTGAACCCGCACACCATCCGGCGTCGCGTGGAAATGGCCTTCGGGCGATGACAGCAGGCCGCGGTTCTGGTCGGCGAGCGCGCCCCAGTCGAACGTGAACGTGCGCTCTCGCACGTCCACCTCGAGGATCTTCGTCACGAGCTGGCCGCCCTTGTACTGCACGGTCAGAAAATCGCCGCGGTTGAGCAGGTTGCGCAACTGCACACCGATCTCAAGCGGATTGCGGCGGCCGAAGTCGACGCCTTCCGTCTCGCGGTTATCACCATTCGACTGGGTGGTATTCATGGCCTTGCCAATTTCTCTTCGTTCTTGCGGGCACGTCGCGCGTACACGGTCAGCCAGGTCTCAGCCCGGCCTGCATCGGTCGCGAAACACGCGTGGGACCGGAATTTTCTACGCTTTCCGGTATCGGGTCTGACTGTTTAGCGGCAGCGTCGGATCAAAGTTTAGCCCGGTTTTACGAAATATTTTCCGCAAACGTTTGACGCCGCAACGAAGACAGGATACGCGAAACTCATTGCGCATCCGGCAAATGGAAGAGACTGGACAGAAGAGAAAAACGGCTCTGGCCAACCGCCGAACGGGTGGCCTCAACGACATCGCACCGCCGTCGGCGCGATGCCCGTCAGGTGCTGCGCGGCGACGCTCCCCGACACACTCGGGCGCGCCGCGCCGGCAATCGTCACACCATCTTTTGCATGATCGAAATGAGCTTCTTCGCGTAGTGCGGATCGGTCGCGTAACCGGCGCGCTGCATGCCCTGCGCAAAGCCGTTCACGTCGCGCGACGAATTGATCACCTGCGCATAACGCGGATTCGACTTCAGGAAGCTCGCGTAGTCCGTCATTGCTTCCTCGTACGAATCGTATGCGCGGAATTTCTCGACCACGCGCTGCGGCCGCCCGTTGACATACTCGGTCGTGACCGTCGCCACGGTCTTGCCGGTCCAGTCGTCGGTGGCCTTGATGCCGAAGATGTTGTGGCTCGTCGAGCCATCCGACTTCTTGATCTCGCGCTTGCCCCAACCCGATTCGAGCGCGGCCTGGCCGATGATGAAGCGCGCCGGAATGCCCGTCGCGGCACTCGCGGCCTGCGCCGGAGCAGCCAGCTTGTCGACGAACGCATCGACTTTGTCCGACGAACCGTCGCCGCGCACGGGCGGCGTCAGCGCGCTGTTCGCCGAATAACCCTTGCCCATCTTCAGCGCGCCGTTGTTGGCCGGATTCGAATAGGCCTTCGCCAGCGCATTCAAAGCGACGTTGTTGCCCGCGTTCGAATCGTCGCCGGATACACCGGAGTTGCGCATCAGCTGCTTGAGCATCGCGTCCGCAACGCCGATGCCCTTCGACGACATCTGCTGCGAAAGCTGCTGATCCATCATCGACGTGAACGTCGCCGAATCGTGCGAATCGAACGGACCGTCTTGCGGCGTCGCATCGCGCATGCTCTTCAGCATCATCTGCGTGAAGACGGCGTCGAACTGCTTTGCAGCTGACTTCATCGCCTCGCGCGGATTCGCGGCTGCTTGCGCGCGCATCGCATCGAAGCCCTGCGTGTCGAGCGCGAACCGATTGGTCAGGTCATTCGCGGCGTTACGCGTCGTGTCGGAGTTCATTCTTGTTGTTCCTTAGATGATCTCGAGATCGGCTCGCAGCGCACCCGCTGCCTTCATGGCCTGGAGGATCGACATCAGATCCGCGGGCGTCGCACCGAGCGCATTGAGCGCCTTCACGACTTCGGCGAGATTCGCGCCCGCGCTCACCATCTTGAGCGCGCCGTTGTCCTGCTTCAGCGCGATCTGCGACTGCTGCGCAACCACCGTCTGGCCATTCGAGAACGCACCCGGCTGGCTCACCACCGGCTGCGTGTTGACGATCACGGACAGATTGCCGTGTGCAACCGCGCAATTCTGCAGCGTGACCATCTGGTTCATCACGATCGAGCCCGTGCGCGCATTCAGGATCACCTTCGCAGCCGCCTGACCAGGCTTCACATCGAGATTCTGCAACTGCGCCATGAACTGCACCTGCTGCGCCGGGTCGGTCGGCGCGCGCAACTGGATCGTGCGGCCGTCGAGCGCAACCGCCGTGCCGAAGCCGAACGCGTTGTTGATCGCGGACGTCACGCGCTGCGTCGTGTCGTAGTCCATGTCGTTCAGTTCGAGCTGCATCGTGCCCGCTTGCGAAATCGTCGTCGGCACCGAACGTTCGACGAGCGCGCCGCCCGTGATGCGGCCGGCCGCAAGCTGGTTCACCTGCACCTTGCTGCCGTTCGCGCTCGCACCTGCGCCGCCGACGGCCATGTTGCCCTGTGCCAGCGCGTACACCTGGCCGTCCGCGCCCTTCAGTGGTGTGAGCAGCAGCGTGCCGCCGCGCAGGCTCTTCGCGTTGCCGAGCGACGAGACCGTCACGTCGATGGCTTCGCCGGGACGCGCGAACGCGGGCAGCGACGCCGTCACCATCACGGCGGCGACGTTCTTCAACTGCATGCTCGAAAGCGAACTGTTGCTGGAACTCGAACCCGCCTGCTGGTTGTTGATCGAGATGCCGAGGTTCGCGAGCATGTTCGCGAGCGTTTGCGTCGTGAACGGCGTCTGCGTGGTCTGGTCACCCGTGCCGTCGAGACCGACGACGAGACCATAACCGATCAGCGGGTTGTCGCGCACGCCCTGGATCTGCACGAGATCCTTCAGGCGTTCCGCATGGGCGACGTGCGTCGTGACGGGCAGCGCGGCGCACGCGAGCGCGACCACCGCGAACACGCGCGCGGCGAATCCGATGACGGGCTTCAGACGGGAGAAAAAGAAGGTTTGCATGATCAGAACGGCGCGACGTTGAGGAAGAAGCGTTGCAGCCAGCTCATGTTCTGCGACTCGTCTATGTAACCCTTGGCTGAGTACTCGATCTTCGCGTCCGCGACCTGAGTCGAGTAGACGGCATTCAGGCTGCTGATCGTGTTCGGGTTGACGACACCCGAGAAACGCACGAACTCGTTGCCCTGGTTGATCAGCATCTGCTTCTCGCCGCTGACGACGAGATTGCCGTTCGGCTGCACGCCGATCACCGTGACGGTGATCGTGCCGCTGAAGGTGTTCGATGCATTGGCGCCGCCCGTTGCCTTGAACGTGTTGGCGCCCGTCGCGTCGAGGTTCACCTTGCCGAACAGACCGCCGAGAAAGCCCGCCGTCGGCACGCCGAACTTGGTCTCGCCGTTGCGGTTCGTGTTCGCGCCCGACGACTTCGTCGCGTTGATGTTTTCGGAAATGACGATGGTCAGGATGTCGCCGACATTGCGCGGACGCTGGTCTTCGAACAGCGGCCGGCCAGCGTAACCCGGGTTGTAGATCGAGCCGGGCGCCTGCAGCGACGGCGGCGGCGGGGGCACGGCCGTCATCGGTTGCTGGGTGATCGGCTCTCTCGGCACGAGCGCACAGCCGCCGAGCGCGGCTGCGAGCACGCCAGCGCCAGCGAGCATCGATACTGCCCGCGCGCTGCGCAGAGGAATCTGGGTTCGAATGAAGTGCGACATCTTGATTACCGCCTAAGTGTTTCCGACTATCAGCCTGCTTAAACCGGCATCTGGCTGAGCGTCTGCAGCATCTGGTCGGAGGTCGTCACGGCCTTGCTGTTGATCTCGTACGCGCGCTGGGTCTGGATCATGTTCACCAGTTCCTGCACGACGTTCACGTTCGATGCTTCGACGTAGCCCTGATTCAGCGTGCCGGCGCCGTTCAGACCCGGTGTCGCGACGTTCGGCGTGCCCGACGACGTCGTTTCCGCGAACAGGTTTTCGCCCTTCGCATCGAGACCCGTCGGGTTGATGAAGGTGGCGATCTGCAGCGAGCCGATCTGCGTCGTCGCCGTCGAGCCTGCCGTCGTCACCGACACCACGCCGTCGCTGCCGATCGTGAGCGACGTCGCGTTCTGCGGAATCGTGATGGCGGGCAGCACCTGATAGCCGCTCGACGTGACGAGCTGGCCTTGCGAGTTGGTCTGGAACGAGCCGTCGCGCGTGTACGCCGTCGTGCCGTCCGGCATCTGCACCTGGAAGAAGCCCTGGCCGTTGATCGCGACGTCCTTCGAATTGC
The DNA here is from genome assembly GCF_017104565.1 of Paraburkholderia sp. Tr-20389. GTDB lineage: Bacteria > Pseudomonadota > Gammaproteobacteria > Burkholderiales > Burkholderiaceae > Paraburkholderia. The sequence continues at coordinate 15,511 of NZ_JAAGPD010000005.1, forward strand.
CCGTCTGCTGCAGGTTGCCCTGCGTGTACAGACGCTCGGTGGCGACCTGCTGCACGCCCGTGCCAAGCTGGATGCCCGACGGCAGTTCCGTCTGCTGCGTCGAGTTCGCGCCCGGCTGGCGGATCGTCTGATACAGCAGGTCTTCGAACACCGCGCGCGAGCCCTTGAAGCCGTTCGTGCTGACGTTCGCGAGGTTGTTCGAGATCGTGTCCATCTGCGCCTGTTGCGCATTCATGCCGGTGGCGGCGATATAGAGTGAGCGGTTCACTTGTTTCTCCTGAACGCAGCGTGGCGCGTTCCGTTAAATCTGCGTCGGGATTAGCTGAAGTTCAGCAGCTTGTTGGCCGACTGTTCGTTCTGGTCGGCGGACTCGATCATCTTGGTCTGCATCTGGAACTGACGGGCGTTGGTGATCATCGAGACCATCGCCGACACCGGGTTCACGTTGCTGCCTTCGAGGGCGCCAGCCGCGACGACCACACCGGGGTCGGCGTCGGCGGGATTGCCGTCGCTCGTGTGAAAGAGGCCGTCATTGCCGCGCGTGAGCGCGCCAGGGGCGGGATTCACCAGCTTCAGCTGATCGACGAGCGCGATCGTCGTGGCGGGATCGCCCGGCATCAGCGCCGATACCGTGCCGTCCTTGCCGATCGTCACCTGCGCGCCGGGCGGCACGGCCACCGGGCCGCCGCCGCCGACCACGGGCATGTTGCTGGCCGTCACGAGCTGGCCGTTTTCGTCGACGTGCAGGTTGCCTGCACGCGTGTACGCTTCCTGGCCGTCGGGCGTCAGGACGGACAACCAGCCCGGACCCTGGATCGCGACGTCGAGCGGATTGCCCGTCTGCTGGAGCGGGCCGGGCGTGTAGTCCGCGCCCGGCGTGGACGACAGCACGAAAGTGCGGGTGGTGTCGTCCTGAATCGTGCTGCCGTCGCCGAACGCCATCGGCACGGCGCGGAACGTCGCGAGCTGGGCCTTGAAACCCGTGGTCGAGGTGTTCGCGAGGTTGTTCGCGACCACGGCCTGCTGTTCGAGCGCCTGGGTCGCGCCCGACATCGCGGTGTATATGAGCCGGTCCATGATGGTGTCGGTACGTCAGCGATTACAGGTTGATGAGCGTCTGGTCGACGGTCTGCTGGGTCTTGATCGTCTGCGCGTTCGCCTGGTAATTGCGTTGCGCGGTGATCAGGTTCACCAGCTCGCTCGTCAGGTCGACGTTCGAGTTTTCCGTCGCGCCGCCTTGCAGCGAGCCGTGGTTCGTCGAGCCCGGCGCGGCGACCACTGCAACGCCCGAAGCAGCCGTTGCCTGGAACTGGTTGTTGCCGAGGTTGATCAGGCCGTTCTGGTTCGCGAACGTTGCGAGTGCGACCTGGCCGAGTGCAGCCGTCTGGCCGTTCGAGTAATTGCCGGTGATCGTGCCGTCCGTGCCGACCGTGAAGTTGGTCAGCTGGCCGGCTGCGAAGCCGTCTTGCGTCAGCGAGTTCGTGCCGTCCTTGCTGCCGAACTGCGTCGTGCCGCCGATCTTCAGCGTCAGGCTCTGCGGCGTCGCCGAGCCGTCCGAGTTCGGGATCGAGAAGTTGAACGCGAACAGCGTCGAGGTCGGGTTGCCCGACGAGTCGAGCGTGCTGACCAGATTGCCCGACGTGTCGAACTTCGCGGTGCCGACCTTCGTCGTCGACACGTTGCCGTCCTTGCCCGCGTAGACATCCCACGAACCGGCCGAGGTCTTCACGAAGTACATATCGACCTGTTGTTCGCCGCCCAGCGAGTCGTACACGGGCACCGAGGTCGAGTAGCTGTACGTCGCGCTGTTGGTCGGGTCGAAGGCCAGCGCCGTCGGCGAGACCGTCAGCGAGTCGCCCGTTGCCGGCGTGCCCGCCAGCGTGATCGTCTCGCCGTTGCCGAGCTTGATCGGCGAGTTGGCGGAGTACGTGCCCGTGGTGCTCGTGCCGTCGCTCGACGTGACCGTGTAGGCCGTCGCGCTCGAGAACGTGATCGTGTACGTGTTCGCGTTCGTGCCTTGCGTCGCGTCCGTGATCGACACGCCGTTGTTCGTCAGGCTGCCCGTGCTGGTCGTGAAGTTCACAGCGGGCGTGCCCAGCTTGAGCGCGTCCTGCGCGTTCAGGTTCAGGCCTGCCGTGATGGTCGTCGTGGCCGTCGGCGGAATGTTCGCCGTCGGCACCTGCAGCGGCACCGTGCCGGCCGTGTTGATGATGCCGTTCGCGTTCGCCGCGTAGCCCATCAGCTTCAGACCGTCGGCGTTCGTGATGTAGCCGTTCTTGTCGAGCTGGAACACGCCGTTGCGGGAGTATGTCAGCGAGCCGTTGTTCGACATCTGGAAAAAGCCGCTGCCGTTGATGGCGACGTGCAGTGCGATGTCGTCCGTCGAGATCGTGCCTTGCGAGAAGTTCTGCTCGACTTGCGACATGCGCGTGCCGATACCGATCTGGTTGTTGACGGCCGTGGCGACCGAGTTCGCGTACATATCGGCGAACTGTGCAGCGCCCTGCTTGAAGCCGACGGTGTTCGCGTTCGCGATGTTGTTGCCGATGACGTCGAGGTCGCTCGATGCGCCTGCCAGTCCGCTCAATCCTTGTTGGTAACCCATGACGGTCTCCGTATCTGGTGATGCTGAATGCGTTTAGATAATGGCGGCGACCGTCGACAGGCCAACCGTTTTGCCGTTCGACAGAACGAGTCCAGGCGTGCCGTCCGTCTGCTTGATGACGCCTTGCACGGTCGCTGCCGACAGCGTGGTGGGCGCGCCCGTGCCGTTTGCCGTCGTGCTTGCAGCCGTGAACGTATAGGTGCCGTCGGGCAGCGCGTTGCCGCTCTTGTCGACGGGCGTCCAGCCGACGGGGATCGTGCCAGCGGACTGCTTGCCGAGGTCGATCGTGTTGACGATCTGGCCTGCCGAGTTCTTGACGGTGACCTGCACGTCCGTCGCGTCGCTGGCGAGCGTGACGCCAAAGCCCGTTGCCTTGCCCGACGACACCGAGAAGCTGTCGCCCGGTGCGAGCACCGTCGAGTTGATCAGGTTCGCGGCCTGCGTCTGCTGGTTGGTCGTCAGTTGCGAAGCAAGCGAGGTCAGCGACGAGTTCAGCTGGCCGATGCCCGTCACCGTGTTGATCTGCGCGAGCTGCGAGGTCATCTGCGAGCTGTCCATCGGGCTCGTCGGATCCTGGTTCTTCATCTGCGCGATGAGCAGTTGCAGAAAGGTGTTCTGCAGGTCGCTGCCCGAGGTCGCGCTCGACGAGCTGCTCGACGAAGACGACGACGCACTGGTCGTGCCGTTCATCGTGTCGAGCAACGTCTGCGAAACGGACGCGCCGTTGTTGCCGATAGTGGTACTGGTAGTCAAGGAGCTTCTCCTCAGGTTCCGATCGTGAGCGTCTTCAGCATCAGCTGTTTCGCGGTGTTGAGCGTTTCGACGTTGGCCTGGTAAGAGCGCGATGCCGAAATCATGTTGACCATTTCCTGCACGGGGTCGACGTTGGGCAACTGGACGTAACCGTTTGCGTCGGCGGCCGGGTTGCCGGGTTCATACGACGTCTTCATCGGCGTCGGATCGTCGATCACACCCGTCACCTGCACGCCGCCGACCTGCTGGCCCGAGCCCGTGCGCGCGCCGCCGATCGGGTTGACGGCGAACACGACCTGCTTCGCCTTGTATGGCTTGCCGTCGGGGCCCGTCGTACTGTCGGCGTTCGCGAGGTTCGACGCGGTCACGTTCAGGCGTTGTGACTGCGCGGACATCGCCGAACCGGCGACGTTGAAAATGTTCATCAGGGATGGCATGGCTTTTCGACCTCTCTTGCCGGTGCACCGGCGTCTAATCCCGTAGCGTTCTGGTTTCTAGCGTTGGTCCAGCGCGCCGCCTTCTCTATGGAGGGCAGCGCAATTCATCAACCGTTCGACGTGATCGCCGACAGCATGGCCTTGATCTGCTGCGACAACACCGTCATGCCCGACTCGAAGTGCAGCGAGTTGTCGGCGAACTGCACGCGCTCGGCGTCCAGATCGACGGTGTTGCCATCCAGCGAAGGCTGCGCCGGAATGCGGTAGGCGACGCGGCCGAAATCGTCGGTCGGGCCGCCCGTCGCGACGAGGCGCGCCTTGCCCGTCATGTGGCCCGGCTCCGTCGAAGTCATCGACATGCCTTGCGACACGCCGGCCGGCTGCGTCATAGCGAGCTGAGAATTGTTCGACGCGCCCGCCGTCGAGCCGCCGCTTTTCTTCAGCGCACCCGCGAGCGACGAAGCGAAGTCGATATCGCGAGCCTTATAGCCCGGCGTATCGGAGTTCGCGATGTTCGACGACAGCAATTCCTGGCGATAGGCGCGCACATCGAGCGCCTGGCGGCCAAAGGCAAATTCGGCATCGAGTTTGTCCAGCATTGGGTTCTCCGTGGAACGGTCCAGGGCCGCCCGTCCGCACCGTCGATCCGCCTTGTTCGGTAAGAAGCGTTTCGACTGCGCCGGCCGGAAGGCCTTTTTGCATGTGACGCATTGTGCGGGCGGGGCGCAAGACTTAATCGGACGAATAGCCGGGAAAGGACGCCTCTATTCACCGTTTGCACGAAGGGCGCGATCTCTAGAATGCGATGCGTACCGATGCATCAATGAAGGAGAACGACCATGCCCTTGCCCGCCACCGCTTCGCGCGAAGCTCGCCGTATGGGCGCGTGCGCTGTCCGGACGCTGTCGGCGATGGCGCTGGTCAGCGCTTGCGCCGCTGCATCCGTTGCGCATGCACAGGAAAGCGGCTCGTCCGGCGGCGGACCGATCGTGATCGCCGGACCCGGCGAGAAGAATCCTGCCGAACTGCAGGCGATGGCCGAACGCATCAATACGCCGTCGCCCGCTGCCGCGCCGCGTGCGAGCGTTCCGGCTGGGCCGTCCGTTGCGCCCGCAACGCTTGCCGCGAATCCGCGCGGCGACGCGGACCGCTTCGCGCAAGCCGCCCGTGCCGATGGTGCGATCGTGATTCCGGGCGCGGACGAAACGCCCGCACAGCGGAGTGCGCCCGTCGCGCCGGCCAATATGAATGCCGCTGCACCGGGCATGATGCGCGTGAGCCTGCAGCCGGCGTCGCGTCAGGTGATGCCTGTGATGGTCGCGCCCGCTCAGGCTGTTGCGCGTCAAACGGCGGGCGTACAGCCGATCGCCGTGAATCCTCCCGCCGGCAATGCCGCCGCGCGCAATGGCGTGGCTGCTGCTCAGGCAGGCACTCAAGCACCGGCGCAGGCAGCGGCTCAACCCGCCGCGCCGACGCCGCCCGGACAACAGGACGGCGAATCGATCCGCCGTGCGGCGCTCACGTATTTGCAGCAGCAGTCGGCGGGTTTGCCGGGCAAGGTCGACATCACCGTCGCAACGGTGTTTCCGCGCGGTCTCGCCGCGTGCACGACGCTCGAGCCGTTCCTGCCGACGGGTGCGCGTGTCTGGGGCCGCACGACGGTCGGCGTGCGCTGCGCCGGCGAGCGTCCGTGGACGCTGTATCTGCAGGCCAAGGTTTCGATTCACGCGACGTACTTCGTCGCCGGGCGCTCGATTGCGCCGGGCGAGCTGCTGTCGGCCTCCGATCTCGTTGCGCGCGACGGCGATCTGACGGTTCTGCCGCAAGCCGTGATCACCGATCCGTCGCAGGTGGTCGGCTCGGTCGCGTTGATGCGCGTGTCGCCGGGTTTGCCGCTGCGACGCGACATGTTGAAGAGCGCCGAGGCGGTGTCGATCGGCCAGAGCGTGAAGGTCGTCGCTCAGGGGCCGGGGTTTGCGATTTCGGCGGAAGGCAGCGCGATGAACAACGCGTCGCCGGGTCAGCCGGTCAAGGTGAAGACGGCGAACGGGCAGATTATCCAGGGCATCGTGAAGGACGCCGGAACGGTCGAAATCCAGCTCTGAAGCGGGATTGCAGTGGTTACAACTTGAAAAATGGGTCGGATCGGTTGAGCTAAAGTTCGATGGGTGAATGCCGTTATTACATTCAAATCGTTCAGGAAGCCGATCGTGAAAGTTGATTCCACTACCCATTCAGGCCTGCAGACGTTGAAAGACGGCCTGCAGCGCACGCAGCAAGGCGACACCGCGACGACGGGCGGTGTCGGCGCGTCGACGTCGACGGCCACGGGCGCGTCGGGTGACGCGAGTGTCAATCTGTCGGGACTGTCGTCGCAACTGCACAGCCTCGCGAGCGCCGGTTCGTCGGACATCGACACGTCGCATGTCGCGTCGATCAAGCAGGCGATCAAGGACGGAACGTTGACGATCGACTCGGGGAAGATCGCTGACGGCGTGCTGGCAACGGCGCGCGACCTGTTGCAGAAGAAGAGCCAGTCGTCCGGTAACTGATGACGCACCGATGAACGGTGCGCTGGGTGCCGGGCGGTATTTGTGACACATCCGGGCTGCGCAAGCCGCAATCCGGTGCCTAGCGAGTTGTTTAGTGATGAAAGACGCCCTGCTTGCCACCGTCATCGACGAATATTCCGCTGTGGAGCTGTTTGCCTCCGTCCTCGCTGCCGAGGAGAGGGCGCTGACCACGGTGCATCCCATCGACACGCTGCCGCCCATCGTCGAAAAGAAGATGGAGTTGGTGGAGAAGCTCTCCGTACTGGAGAAGGTTCGCGACTCGCAGCTTTCGGAGCTTGGTTATCCTGCCGGATGGAAGGGCATGGAGCTGGCCGTCGCCAATGATTCGCGTCTTGCGACGCAGTGGTCGTTGTTGCAGAAGTCCGTCGAGCGGGCCAAGCGGTTCAACACTACCAACGGCGCGTTGATTCGTACTCGCATGGAGTACAACCGCCGGGCTCTGGCCGCCTTGAATGTGGCCGTTGGGCCGGAGCGTGGAGCGTTGTATGGCCCTGACGGGCGGGTTCCTGCTTTTGGGGTTTGAGTCGGAGGGGCTTGGCCCCTTTCTGATTCCCCTGTTCTTCTTTGCTTCTTACCGGACCGGTGCCTTTGGGTGCCGGTTTTGCTTTTTGGGGTTTGGCCTTCGAGGCGCGGGCTGCGCCGTTTGGTTTTTGCTCCGCGCTTTTGCTTTTGCTTTTGCTTTCGCTGGCATCCGCGTTTTGGTGTTGGTCGTTCATGCGTTGCCCCTGTGCGGGGCGGCACCTACTTTTCTTTGCAGCGGCAAAGAAAAGTAGGCAAAAGAAAGCCGCTCACACCGCCAATCCTTCTTCCCGCCTGCGGGCCCCCAACCGGTCCCACACTCCACACGGCAACACTTCGTTTTCCGCCCGTTGCCAACGCCCTGAACACGCGCATCACCTACTTCACACGCCCCCATCACAGGGTGCGCGACCAGACGTCCACGGCCGCCCAGGTGGCAAACTGTGTGTAGGCCATCGCGATCGAAGTGCACCACTCCGGACTGAAAAGCGGGATCGGTGTCGTAGAAGCGCCAACGCATGCAGTGCAACAACCTACACACAGTTTGCCACCTGGGCGGCGCAGACGAGTCGCTGCCGCTGGCTGCGCTACGGGTGACTGGAGCGGGTGATGCGCCCGTTCGAGGCGCTGGCAACGAGCATTGAGTAGCTCGATGCCGTGTGGAGTGCGGGACCCGTTGGGGGCCCGCAGGCAATCACTAGCATTGGCGGGGTTAGCCCGCTTTCTTTGCTTACTTTCTTTGCGGCGGCAAAGAAAGTAAGTGCCGCCCCGCACAGGGGCAACGCATGAACGACCAACACCAAATCGCGGATGCCAGCGCAGCAAAAGCCGCAGATGCCAACAGGAAAACAAGCGCACCAAAAAAGAAAAGAGCCGACCTTAAAAAAGATCAGCTCTCGAAGGAACAACGAAGGCCGCCCGCAGGGCAAAAAACCAGACTAACTAGTCTCAGCCGAAGCCCAAGCCTGCTCGCGCAGCCGAGTCCTCAACCTCGCCACAGCTTGCGAATGCAGCTGACAAACCCGAGACTCGCTCACCTCCATCACAGCCCCAATCTCGCGCAGGTTCAACCCGCGCTCATAGTACAGCGACATCAGCAGCTTCTCCCGCTCCGGCAAGCGGTCAATCGCCTCAACCAGAGCGCCCCGCAGGGATTCATCCAGCAGCGCCGACAGCGGATCCGAATGATCGACGCAATAGCGATCCAGGAACGGCTCGTCGTCCGCCGAACGATCGAAGTCTTCGTAATAGATCAGCTGGCTGCCGTGCAGATCCTGCAGCATCGACTGGTACTCGTCGAGCGGCATCTTCAGATGCTCGGCAATCTCCGTCTCGCTCGCCGAGCGGCCCAGCGACTGCTCAACCTGATGCACGGCACTCTCGACCTCGCGCGACGTGCGGCGCAAGCTACGCGGCAGCCAGTCGTTGCTGCGCAGCTCGTCGAGCATCGCGCCGCGAATACGCTGGCTCGCGTACGTCTCGAACTGCGCGCCCTGGTCTTCCTTGTAACGGCTCGCCGCGTCCAGCAGGCCTATCATGCCCGCCTGAATCAGATCGTCGAGATCGACGCTCGCCGGCATCTTGGCGACGAGCTGCAAACCGAGACGACGCACCAGCGGTGCGTATTTCGTCAAAACGTCGGCTTGCGAAATTTTTCCTTGAGCGTTGTACATCGTGCTCCCCTTTTCCTTGCCTTCAGGCGTGCTGCGCAGACGGTTGATCGGCGAATTGCGCCGCTGTTACGGTCGTCGGCGGCACGCCATGCGTCCGTGACGAAATCGCTGGCCGCATCGGCCAGTACTGCAGTTCGGCTGCGATATGACGGAAATCGCGCGCAGCAGGTGCCGATGGGAAAGCATCGACGACACAACGCGACAACTCCGTGGCTCGCACCATCAAAGGATCGGCTGCAACGCAGCCGGCATCTTCCAGAGACACGGCGAGATAACGTCCCGCCACGCCCGCCAGGTTTTCAAAAGCGGTGTGCGCATCGGCCACGCTCTGCACGTGGTTCACGAGCACACGAAACTGTGCGATCGCATGCGCGAAGTGCAGGCGCTTCATGCACGCATAGGCATCCGTGATCGCCTGCGCCGCGACGCGCGTCACCATCAGCAGGTCGTGCGACTGCATCGCAAGCGCGGACAGCGAGCCTTCGCGATCCACCTGCGCGTCGATCAGCACGACATCGGCCGGGCCGCTCAGCACCACGCCCATCTGCTCCCGCGTGCAGCTCTCGCGATTGCCGCGCGATGCAGCGAGCACCGCGAAGCCCAGCGCATGACGGCCGGCTGCCTGGTCGAGCGTCATCTCGCCGCGCATCACCGCGGAGAAATTGCCAGCGCCGCGCACGCCGCCCAGCATCGCGCTCACTGAACGCTCGCCGAGACACTCGTCGATCACCAGCACGTCCTTGCCCTGCTCCGCGAGCGCGGCGGCGAGATTCACCACCGTCGTCGTCACGCCCACGCCGTGCGAACCGCCAGCGACGGCCACGATCCGCGAGCCTGAACGCGCGAGCAGACGCCTCAGTCCTTCTGCCTGGTCCAGCACGAATTTATCCAAAGCGAACCTCGTGCAGATCGGCGGTCGAACGGGCCGACAGGGCCGACAGCAGTGCCGGCACGTCTTCGTCCTGCGGGACGAACGGCGAGTTGTCGCGCGGAATGCAGAAGGCGCTCTTGATTAAGAATTTCTTCGTCGCGACGTACAGGTTCTCCGGCACCTTCTGTCCCGTCGATACGTAATGCACGGGCAGCTTGTAGCGGATCACCGTGTCGAGCACGCTGCCCAGATTGGTCGCTTCGTCGAGCTTGGTCAGGATGCAGCCGGCGAGCGGCTGCTGGTCAGGCGCGTTCTGATAGGCCTGCACGACTTCGTTCAGCGTGTCGCCGTGGCTCGTCGCGTTCAGCAGCAGCAGGCGCTGCACGGGCTGACCGGCGCGGCACAGCATCGAGATCTGGTCGGACACCAGACGGTCGCGCTGGCTCATGCCGATCGTGTCGATCAGCACGATGTGTTTGTTGCGCAGCTCGGAGAGCGCGAGCGTCAGGTCGGCGCTGTCCTTCACCGCATGCACCGACACGCCGAGGATCTTGCCGAAGATACGCAGTTGCTCATGACCGCCGATCCGGTAGCTGTCGGTGGTGAGCAGCGCGACCTTGCTCGCGCCGAAGCGCATCACGCAGCGCGCTGCGAGCTTGGCCGTGGTCGTCGTCTTGCCGACGCCCGTCGGGCCCATCAGCGCGAACACACCGCCGCGCTCCATCAGCGCGTCTTCGTTCTCCATCACGGGCACGTTCGATTCGAGCACCGTTCGCACCCACTCCATGCCTTCGTCCAGGCCGTCGACTTCCGGCAGGTTGTCGATCACCATCTTCACGAGTTGCGCCGAGAAGCCGGCGGCGAACAGATGTTTGGTCAGTGCAGCATGCGTCGGGCTGCGACGCTGACGGTCGGCCCACAGCAGACCCGCGAACTGCTCTTCCATCATGCCGCGCATCGCGCCCAGTTCGTGCATCACGGTCTCGTTGACCATCTGCTCGATGCGCGACTGGATCGATTCGGTCAGCGCGGCGGCAACCTTCGGCGTGATGTCGCCGGCTGCGCCCTTGCGCGCGTCGCGTGCCGTGTTGATGTCGCTCGCACCTTCCGCCACCGTCGGCGTGACGTGGCCCTTCTGCGCGGCGCGGCGTGCGGCAAGTTGCGCCGCTTCGCGTGCCCAATCGGGCTTCGCTTCTTCGTTCACTGCATCGACGGGCGTGCCCAGGCCGCGCGCGACAGCGGCGGCAGGCGTCATCGTCGGATTGGCTGCCGGCACCACGTCCTTGGCCGCGATGCGGCGCGCGTGATCGATCAGCCACGGATTCGTTTCGGCCATCGTGCGCTGGCGAGCCGGCGCTTCAGGCATCGCAGGCGCTGCCGGTTTCGCGGCGGCACCGGGCGCTGCGGGGAGTTCGCTGCGTGCTTCCGCGCGCAGTTCGACGCGGACGTCGTCGCTTGCGCGCGATGCATTCGCGGCGGGTGCCTCGGCCGCTGCGCTCGCGGTCGCTGCCGGCTGCGGCTCGGCCTTCTCTTCGCTCGCGGCGGGCATACGCTCGGTGCCCGCTTCGGGGCTTGCGCCGAACACCGACGAGAACACGTCGGGCATACCGCTCGCATACGGATTGACGGGCATCGACGGCAGCGTCGGCGAGGTGGTCGGCGCCATCAGTGCGCGCGTACCGCCTGCTGCCGCGTTCGTGCCTGCGTTCAGGTTGCCGGATGCGGTGCCTTCCTGGCCGCGCGGCGCAATCGCGCTCAGATCGCGGTCGGCAACGGCGACGATCTCGACCGTGCCGTCTTCGTTGGTGCGATTCGACAACACGACTGCATCGGAGCCCAATGCCTCACGGACGAGACGCAGCGCGTCACGACTCGTTGCACCGACAAATTTGCGAATGTTCAAGCTGATTCTCCGATGAGCTACGCGGACCGGCGACATACCGTTTCCCGATGAGATGAATTATTGCGAAAGATGACCAGCCACCATCGGGCAATAAAGACGGTGAAACGCTGGCAATTCAGGCATTCGGTGCACGTGCAACGGCCCGAAAGCTCGGGAATTTTGACCGGCGGACCGCGCACAGCCACGCCGCGCAATGGGCTCGGCCTTGTGCATCGAGACGCCGTGCGCGCCAATGAAAAAGGCCGGCCGCGAGATGCGAACCGGCCTTCGAGAGAAGACACGCGGTGGAACGGACAGGCTGGGAAAGGTCGAGTAAGCGTCGCCCGTGGTCGCCTAGCCGTGCGCGCCGATCACGTTCACCACCCGCACATGGCGCGTGTCGGGCACTTCCGCATACGACAGCACCTTGAGCTGCGGCAGGCTGCGCCGCAGGAAGCGCGCAAGCATCGCACGCAGCGAATGCTGGACCAGCATCACCGGCGTGAGGCCGAGGTTCTGCTGGCGCATCATGGCCTTTTGCGTCTCCATCAGCAGCGTATTCGCGAGGCCCGGTTCGAGGCCAGGATTCGAGCCCGTCGCGAGCGCCTGGGTGAGCAGCCGCTCCAGATTCGAGTCGAGGCCCATCACCTGGATGTCGCCGTTGCCGGGGAACCACTGCTGCGTGATCGCGCGGCCGAGCGCGAGGCGCACCACGGCCGTCAGATCGTGCGAATCGGTGATCTTCGAGCCGTGCTCGGACAGCGCTTCGAGAATCGTGCGCATGTCGCGGATCGGCACGCCTTCCTCGAGCAGGTTCTGCAGCACCTTCTGCAGCGTGGCGACGGGCAGCATCTTCGGCACGACATCGTCGACGAGCGGCGCGGCGTCCTTCTGCATCCGCTCGATCAGCGCCTGCACTTCCTGACGGCCGAGCAGTTCCGCCGCATGCGTGACGACGAGGTGATTCAGGTGAGTCGCGACGACCGTGCTCGAATCGACCACCGTGTAGCCGTACACCTGCGCCTGTTCGCGCAGATTCGTATCGATCCAGATCGCGGGCAGCCCGAACGCCGGGTCCGTGGTCGGCGTGCCCGGCAGTGCCGCCGTGACCTGGCCTGGGTTGATCGCGAGCCACTGGCCCGGATACGCCTCGCCGACGCCCACTTCGACGCCCTTGAGCGCGATCCGGTAACCGTTCGGCCGCAATTCGAGGTTGTCGCGGATATGAATGACGGGCGGCAGGAAGCCGATTTCCTGCGCGAACTTCTTGCGGATGTTCTTGATGCGCTTGAGCAGTTCGCCGTCCGAGTTCTTGTCGACGAGCGGGATCAGGCGATAGCCGACTTCGAGGCCGAGCGCGTCGATCATCGTCACGTCGTCCCAGCTGGCTTCCGCGGCTTCCGACGGCGCGAGCGCCTGCGGTGCGACTTCGGCGAGCGCCGTCGAGGTCTTGCTCTGCGCAGCGCGCTTTTTCATCGTGCGGGCGAGCTGGATCGCGCCGCCGCCCAGCAGCAGAAACGCGAAGTGCGGCATGCCCGGAATCAGGCCCATCAGCACGAGAATCGAGCCCGTGATCATCAGCACGCGCGGGTTCGTGAAGAGCTGACCCGTCAGCTGCGTGCCGATGTCTTCGTCGGTGGCGACGCGCGACACGATCACACCCGCCGCCGTCGAAATCACGAGCGACGGAATCTGCGCGACAAGGCCGTCACCGATGGTCAGCAGCGTGTAGGTCTTGCCGGCGTCGGCGAAGTCCATGCCGTGCTGCACGACACCGACGATCAGACCGCCGATGATGTTGATCACCATGATCAGCAGACCCGCGATCGCATCGCCGCGCACGAACTTGCTCGCACCGTCCATCGAACCGTAGAACTCGGCTTCCTGCGAGACTTCCATGCGGCGCTTGCGGGCCTGATCTTCGTTGATCATGCCGGCGTTGAGGTCGGCGTCGATCGACATCTGCTTGCCGGGCATCGCGTCCAGCGTGAAGCGCGCCGACACTTCCGCGATACGTCCCGCGCCCTTCGTGATCACCATGAAGTTGATCACCATCAGGATCACGAACACGACGATACCGACCGCGAAGTTGCCGCCCACGAGGAAGTGGCCGAACGCCTCGATCACCGCACCCGCCGCGCCCGGACCCGTGTGGCCTTCGAGCAGCACGATACGGGTCGACGCGACGTTCAGCGACAGCCGCAGCAGCGTCGAAAACAGCAGCACGCTCGGGAAGGCCGCGAAGTCGAGCGGCTTCATCGTGTACATGCTGACGAGCAGCACCATCACCGACAGCGCGATATTGAAGGTGAACAGCAGATCCAGCAGGAACGGCGGCAACGGCAGGATCATCATGCCGAGGATCATGCAGATCAGAAGCGGGCCCGCCAGTGCCCGCAGATTGGTGCCGTTCAGCGCGTCCGGCCGTCGTGAAAGGAAACCCGCGCGGGCGTTCATGCTGATACTCCATTACTTTGATTGTCGCCGCCGAGTGCGTCGGCAGCTTCCTGGCCGGCGTCGTCATCCGACACGCCGCCCTTGTCCAGCTCCGGCGGAACGTCGAGTTCCGTCGGCGCGACAGGCGCAACCCCGCCGTCTTCCTTGAAGCGGCGCAGTTGATAAACCCAGGCGAGCACTTCCGCGACGGCGCCGTACAGCGCGCCCGGAATCTCGCGATTCAGTTCGACGTTGTGATACAGCGCACGCGCAAGCGGCGGCGCTTCGAGCAACGGCACGTTGTTCTCGACGGCCAGTTCGCGGATGCGCGCGGCCACGAGGTTCACGCCCTTCGCGACCACCTTCGGCGCGCCCATTTCGCCGTCCGTGTATTGCAGCGCGACCGCGAAGTGCGTCGGGTTCGTCACGACGACGTCGGCCTTCGGCACGTTCGCCATCATCCGGCGCCGCGCCATCGCCCGTTGCTGCGAGCGGATGCGTGCCTTGACGTGCGGATCGCCCTCGCTTTCGCGATGCTCGCGCTTCACTTCTTCCTTCGTCATGCGCAGCTTCTTGTGGAAGCTCCACAGCTGATACGGCACGTCCAGCGCCGCGAGCAGGAACATGCCCGCGACCGTCATCGCGCAGCACACGGCGATCAGATGCCCCGCGTTCGACAGCGCGACGTGCAGCGGCTGCGTGGCAAGCGCGAGGATGTCTTCGCGGCGATGCCAGATCGCCAGCCCGCCGATCAGCCCGACCACGACGATCTTCGCCAGCGACATGCCGAGCTGGATCCAACCGTTGATCGAAAAGATGCGGCCGAGACCGCTGACAGGGTTCAGACGCTCGAAATTCGGCGCCAGCGATTTGGTCGACAGCAGCCAGCCGCCCATCGCCATCGGCGCAAGCAGCGCGGCGAGGCCCAGCAGCGCGAGCAGCGGCATCAGCATGTAGGCGCCTTCGCGCGTGGCCGCGCCCGCGCTGATGAAGGCCCGCTTCGGGTCGAATACCGTTTCGTGATTGAAGGTGAAGGCGGTGCGCAGCATCGTCTGCACATGCTCGCCGATCATGCCCGACATGCCCCACGCGCCGAGGAATCCGGCCGCGACGAGGGCGAACGTCGCCAGTTCGCGCGAGCGCGCAACCTGCCCCTCCTCGCGCGCCTTTTCCAGGCGCCGGGGGGTGGCTGATTCGGTTTTTTCGAGGTCGCTATCCTCTGCCAACGCGCTCTCCAGCTGGAAGGGCAACATGCCCTTTTTCAGTGAGAGCGATTATTCCTGCAGACGTCGAGCGGCGATTGACGGATAAGGGCGGGGAAACGGGGGTATTTCAAGCGATGGGCGAGGCAACGGCGCGGCCCGAGCGGCAGGCGGACCACGCATGGTAAGACGGCGGCCCGCTATACGGCGGGCCGCCTTGCTCGCTCAGAACGCGACGAACGGCCCCGAGCCGCCTGTCGCGCTCTTGTCCATCCCGTAGTAGACGTACCGGCCGTAGAAGAACGGCAAGCCGAGATCCGTCCCCGTCAGCGAGCTGACCTGCCCGCCGAGGTCGTTGAATGCATAGTTGCTCGCGTTGCTGAGCAGCGTCTGCGCGTTCGCGATGTTGATCGTCGCCGTGCCCTTCGCACCGTTCGCGCCCAGCAGATTCACCGTACGCTGCACCGTCGAAGTGGGGCAATAGAAGTCCGACAGATTGCCGCCGCACAACGGAATCGTGCTGTTCTGGAAGAAGTAGCCGTTCGAGCCGGAATCGAGAAACACCGTGTTCGACTGGCCACGAGCGGGGAAATCGCCGGACGCGTCGGTGGTGTAGGTCGTGCCCGCCGCATTGGCGTTGTTCGACTGCGTGCCGATGCCGAACACGACCGTTCCTGTCGCCGACGCCGCGCCGTTCGCCGAAATGGGGGCCATCTGCACGATCACGCCGTTGTTGTCGGTCGCGAAGTTCGGGATCGGGTTGGCCACCTGTTTGGACGTTTCTGCCAGCGTCCGCGTGCAGTTCGTGCCGTTCGGGCATGCGTAGTAATTGCTGAACTGCGCGACGTTCGCCTGCACCGAGCACGCCGAGCCGCAATCCACGGGCGCCACGCCGAGCCCGAGAATGCCGTTCGCGCCGAGTGCATCGGCCGTGCTTTCGTTCGAGCCGTTGACGCAGCCGCTCGAAGGAACGGTCGAGTCGGCCAGATCGCCGATCACCTGGATCGGGATGTTGGTCGCCGTTTCGCCACTGATCTTCACGGTCGCGAGACGGGTCGTCCCCCATGTGAAGCCGTCAGCGAAGTGCGTGCATTCGGCGAGCTGACCGCCCGCCGTCGCCTGCTGGACGGAAAGTCCCAGCGCCGCCACCGCACTGCTATTGACGATGCGCAGGCCGTACGAGCCGGTATCGAGCAATACGTTGTCGATGGTCGTGCAATTCGATGTGTTCGGCACGCAAACCGTCACGCTGACGGTCGGTATGTTGATGATGCCCTTCACGCCACGACCGACGGTCACGGCCACCGTGTTGGCCGCGTTCGCGGCGATCGGCTGCTGATTGGGCCCGGTGTTGCTGTTGTTCGACGATGAAGACGACGAATCCCCGCCTCCGCCGCCGCAGCCCGCGACGAACGCCGTCATCGCGATCACGGACACGGCGAACACGGCCTTCACGACACGGACACCTGCTCCGAGCTTGAACGCAAATTGCATAATGGGTCTCCCGTCGTCACTTGATGTCGGTGGCGCTCACGCCCGAAGGCAGCGCCTGCGGCAGATAGGCCTGGCCGGAGAATGCGCCCATATGGCCGCCCGAATGCACGACGAGCCCGCTGTCCTGCACGATGCCGGGACCGTGGCCGCCGCCGCGCAACTGGCGCGCGTTCGTCACGCCCGCGACGTACTGCGGGAAATAGCTGCCGAGCAGGTCGGACAGGTCGGGTAGCTGCGGCCCGCTCCAAGCGAGACCGAACACGCTGCCCGCCGACGAGACGTACTCGCGGATCACTGTGCCGTTGCCGAGCGTCGTCTCGCGCACGGTGTACGACGCCGACGTGGCAGACGAACTGGAGGACGCCGTGGCGCCGGAACTCGCCGACGATGCGCTGCGCATCGTGGCGACGCCATTCGACGTCGGGCCGGACACGGAACGCGTGGTGGCGCTCGCCCCGGCGGGCGGCGTCATCGGGTTGCCGCCTAGCGCGGCGCTGGCGGACAGCGGAACGAACAGGACAGACAGAGAACAGCAGAATCCGAGCGCTGAAGCAACGACAGCACGGCTCGAGCGGATCGACATGGTTATGCACCTCCCCCAATCGACAGCGAACGGTACCCGCAATTCGCGGGCCCGGCTTGTTGGTTCAGGAGCAAACGGCCCGGCGCGCGACGCCCGCGCATGCGATGCAGCGCCGTTGCGGCCCGCGAACCGTCCTCCCTGGCCGTAGTATGCCAGCGGATGACGGCCGTGATCCGTTACTAATTGTGCGATGGAGCACCCGCCGATGCAGCTTGCATCGGCGAGTCAGGTGTCCGGGCGGGATGACGCGCGAAGCGTCAAAGGGGAAGAGGACGCGCGCATGGACAGCGCGCGCTGCGGGCGGCGGGGCGGCAGGCCCGCGCCGCCTCGGGGGACAACGCGATGCGCCGTCTCAGAAGCCGAGGCTCGCGAGCAGATCGTCGACCTGCCCCTGATCCTGGACCACATCCGTCTTGCCTTCCGGATTGATCTGCGGGCCGTTCAACAGGCTCTGCGGGCTGCCCGTCGGCGACAGCGGCTCGTGCTGGGCTTCCGCGACGAGCTGCTGTGCCGTCGCGGCGAACTGTTCGCGCCGCTCAGCCGCGATGTTGTCGATCAGCACGCCGAGGAGCTGCTGCTCGATCAGATACACGACGTCCGTGATCTTCTTGATGACCTGGCCCGTCAGATCCTGAAAGTCCTGCGCCATCATGATCTCGAGCATCTGCGAATTGGTCGCCGTCGTGACTTCCGGCACGCCGCGCAGGAAGGTGCGCGTGTCGCTCATCAGCGCGCGCACTTCCTCGCGCTCGATGGGTGCCGAATACCACTGCTCCCAGCGCGCGTCCAGCTCGGCCGCGTCCTTCTGCAACTGCTCCTGCATCGGCTTCGCGACCTCGATCGCCGACAGCACGCGCTCGGCGGCCTGCTCGGTCATCGTCGCGATGTACTTCAGACGGTCGCGGGCATCCGGCACCGCTTCCGCCGCGCGCTCGACATGCTTGTCGATGCCCAGCTCGCGCATCGAGTCGCGCAGCGTGCGCGTCAGCTGTCCGATGCGGGCGAGGATGCGGTCGGTCGCGAGGTCGGTGCCGTCTTCCCGTGCGCCTTGCTCGTTGATCGGTGGGTTCACATCAGCTCCCCGTTTTTGCCATCTTCTCGAGAATCTTGTTGAGCTTCTCGTCGAGCGTCGCGGCCGTGAACGGCTTCACGACGTAGCCGCTTGCGCCGGCCTGAGCCGCCGCAATGATGTTTTCCTTCTTCGATTCCGCCGTCACCATCAGCACGGGCAGATGCGTGAGCGACGCGTCCGCGCGGATTTCCTTCAGCATCGCGAGGCCGTCGAGGTTCGGCATGTTCCAGTCCGAAATCACGAACTCGTAGTTGCCGCCACGCAGACGCGCAAGACCGGCTGCGCCGTCTTCCGCCTCGTCGACGTTCGAGTAGCCCAGTTCCTTCAACAGGTTGCGGACGATCCGGCGCATCGTCGGAAAATCGTCCACAACCAGAATCTTCATTCCCTTATCCATTTCCTGTTCCTTTTTCCCCAATCCAGATGTGCGGTGGTCTTCGGCTTATCTCAGATTTGCGCCGAGGCCCGCATCATACGCGCTGAACGCGATCACCCATTGTCGCCAGACGTGTCATCACGCGCCGGCTCATCTCCGACAGCGACGCGATTTCGTCCGCTGCCCCCATCGCGATCGCCTCGCGCGGCATGCCGAACACGATACAGCTCGCTTCGTCCTGCGCGAGCGTGTACGCGCCTGCTTTCCTCATGTCCAGCAAACCCGCTGCGCCGTCGCGTCCCATGCCCGTGAGAATCACGCCGACGGCGTTCTTCCCCGCATGCTGCGCCGCCGAGCGGAACAACACATCGACAGACGGACGATGCCGGTTGACGGGCGGGTCGTCTGACAGATGCGCAATATAGTTGGCACCGCTACGGGCGAGCAAGAGGTGTGCATGACCGGGCGCGATATACGCATGACCCGGCAACACGCGTTCGCCGTGCTCAGCTTCTTTAACGGTAATCCGACACAAACCATTAAGGCGTGTTGCGAAAGATTTTGTAAATCCGGGCGGCATATGTTGCGCGATGAGCACAGCGGGCGCATCGGGCGGCAGCGGCACCAGCACTTCGCGGATCGCTTCCGTGCCGCCCGTCGACGCGCCGACGATGATCAGCTTTTCCGTCGACACGAGCGGGTTGTTGAAGAGCGGCGCGGGCGCAGCGTGGGCAGGCGCACCCGCGTGCGCGGACGACGCCGGCGCATGCTGCACGGGCGCGGCCTGGCGCACGCGTGCGCGGGCTGCGGCGCGAATCTTGTCGGCGAGCTTTTCCGAGTAGTCGAGCATGCCGTCGCGAATGCCGACCTTCGGCTTCGTGACGAAATCGACGGCGCCCAGTTCGAGCGCGCGCAGCGTGATTTCGGAGCCGCGCTCGGTCAGCGACGACACCATCACGACGGGCATCGGACGCAGACGCATCAGCTTCTCGAGGAAGTCGAGGCCGTCCATGCGCGGCATTTCGACGTCGAGCGTCAGCACGTCCGGGTTGTGCTGCTTGATGAGGTCACGCGCGACGAGCGGGTCCGGCGCGGTGGCGACGACCGTCATGTCAGGCTGACTGTTGATGATTTCCGTCATCAAGCTACGAATCAACGCCGAATCGTCGACGCACAATACTTTGATCTTTTGCACAGCGCTCACGCCTCCTCTACAGTCCTGGCGTTATTTGGTTGAATCGGGCGCGCGGTCGCGCCAAATAGTTCGATACGAGGCTTCGTGCCGGCCGGGCGCGCCGCGCCCGTGCCCGACGCCGCACCGGCACCCGCCGCTCCGCCCGCACCGAACAGTTCGATGCGCGGTTTCGCGGCGGCGGGCGACGAGAACAGCTCGACGCGCGCGCGGGCTTTGGCGAGCCGTTCGGCGCGCTCTTCGGCCGTTTGGCGCGCGAGCGCCTGTTCGCGCTCGGCGACGCCCTCTTCCTGCTGCAGACGCAGTTTCTTCACCATCACCTGACCCGTGCGCGGCATGAACGCGACCTTGCGCGGGTGCTTGCCTTCCAGGTCTTCGGCGACGATGCGAATCTTTTCCAGCGCGAGGTAGCGGCGCACGAACGCCGAGTTGCGATCGCCGATATTCATCGTCGTCATGCCCGCCAGCACAGCCGCGCCGCCGAACACCTTCGCCTCGAAACGCTCGCGGCGGCCGCCCGCCTTGATCAGTTCGTTGATCAGCACTTCCATCGCGTAGGCGCCGTAGCGCATCGAATCGGATGCCGCGTGCGCGACATCGGCGCCGTCGTCCGGCAGCATGAAGTGATTCATGCCGCCGATGCCCGCCGTGCGATCCTGGATGCAGGCCGCCACGCACGAGCCGAGCACCGTGACGAGCACCATGTCGTCGTGCGTCGTGTAGAACTCGTTCGGCAGCAGCTTCACGCCAGGGCGCTTGAAGTGGTTGTCGAAATACAGGTTGGTCGCGATCGGCAGGCCGCTCATGCTGGCACCCCGCTCGTCGCACCGTGGTTCGACGCACGCTGGGCCGTACGGCCGGCGCCCGTGTCGCGCGTCAGTTCATAGACGGTCTGACCGCGCAGACGGAAGCCCTGCGTGACGTAAGTGAAGTTCTCCGAATGCCCGGCGAACAGCAGGCCGCCGGACTTCACCAGCGGCTCGAAGCGCGACAGCACCTGCGCCTGGGTCGGCTTGTCGAAGTAGATCATCACGTTGCGGCAGAAGATCGCGTCGAACTGCGTGTTCAGCCGGTAGTCGCGATCGGTCAGATTCAGCTGTTCGAAGCGGATCATCGCGCGCACTTCCGGGCGCACCTTCACCATGCCCGCGTGCGCGCCCGTGCCCTTCAGAAAGAAGCGCTTGAGCCGCTCCGGCGACAGATGCTTGACCTGATCGAACTGGTACATGCCCGCCTCGCCTTTCGCGAGCACCTGCGTGTCGATGTCCGTCGCGAGCACTGTCGCCTGGCGCGCGGCGTGATCGCCGAGCGCTTCGATCAGCGTCATCGCGATCGAATACGGCTCCTCGCCCGTCGATGCCGCCGAGCACCAGACCGACACAGGCGCCGGCCGCTGCTTGACGAAACCCGCGAGGATCGGAAAGTGATGCGCTTCGCGAAAGAATGCGGTGAGGTTCGTGGTGAGCGCGTTGGTGAAGGCTTCCCACTCGGCGGGGTCGTTGTCCGCTTCGAGCATGTCGAGATACTGGCGGAACGAGTCGAGTCCGCGCGCGCGCAAACGGCGCGCGAGCCGGCTGTACGCCATGTCCCGCTTGTGATCGGACAGCGAAATGCCTGCGCTGCGATGAATCAGTTCACGAATGCGGGCGAAATCCGCCGACGTGAACTCGAAGTCGCGTGCCTGCTCGCCGGTCCTTGCCGGCTCTGCCCGCTCAGGGCGTGATTGCGCGCGCGTTGCCATCATGATGTCTTCCGTGTTCCATAAGGAGCGCCGCACCGCCCGTCGATCCCGCCAATGCCGCTGTTGCTTTCGATACCGCCTGCGATGTTGCATGCGCTGCGGCCTGCTTCACTACCTGCGTTCAACCATGCTGCGCGCGGCGCGATCGAGCCTGCCGCGTGCAGTGTCCTGCTGTGTTCCGTTGCCGGAGCGAACCCAACGCCCGCTGCGCCTGCGCGTTCACGACGCGGCGCGCGAAGACGTCCGTCGCGGGACGAGGTGCCGGGAGTTCGCATGTCCATCCCCATCCACCGTTCGTCAGAACGTTTCCCAGTCTGCGTCCGACGACGCCGCCGCAGCCGCTACCGCTGTCTTGCGCGGCGCGGGTTCGGCAGCCGCCACGGGCGCCTTCTTCGCTGCCGGTTCGACGCGTGCGTGCGCTGCCGCTTCCGTCTTCGCGACGACAGGTTGCGCAGGCGCCGGCTTCGCCGCATGCGCGACGGCTGCCTTCACGCGGCTCTTCGCCGTGTTCGCCGACGGCAACGCCTTCGCGCCGCCTTGCGCACCTGCTACGCGCCATTGCCCGATCACCGTCTGCAGCGAGCGCGTCTGCTCTTCGAGCGACGCGGCAGCCGCAGCAGCCTGTTCGACGAGCGCAGCGTTCTGCTGCGTCACTTCGTCCATCTGCACGACGGCGCGGTTGACCTGCTCGATGCCGCCCGACTGTTCTTCCGATGCCGCGCTGATCTCGCCCATGATGTCCGTCACGCGGCGCACGGCCTGCACGATCTCGTCCATCGTCGTGCCTGCACGGCCGACGAGCGTCGAGCCGCTCTGGACCTTGTCGGCGGAGTCGCCGATCAGTTCCTTGATTTCCTTCGCCGCGCTCGCGCTGCGTTGCGCGAGGCTGCGCACTTCGCCTGCGACGACCGCGAAGCCGCGGCCCTGCTCGCCCGCACGCGCCGCTTCGACGGCCGCGTTCAGCGCGAGGATGTTGGTCTGGAACGCGATGCCTTCGATCACGCTGATGATGTCGACGACCTTGTTCGAGCTGGTCGCGATGTCCTGCATCGTGCTCACCACCTGGCTGACCACTTCGCCGCCGCGTGTCGCGATGTCCGACGCGTTCACGGCAAGCTGGCTCGCCTGGCGCGCGTTGTCGGCGTTCTGCTTCACGGTGCCCGTCAGCTGCTCCATGCTCGACGCCGTTTCCTGCAGCGACGCGGCCTGCTGTTCGGTACGCTGCGACAGGTCCGTGTTGCCCATCGCGATTTCGCGCGCACCCGTGTCGATCGACTCGACGCTCGTGTGCACGGACTTGATCATCGTCTGCAGGCTGTCCTGCATCGCCTTGACGGCCTTGAACAGGCGGCCCATTTCGTTGCTGCCCGTCGCGTTCACCTGCTGCGTCAGGTCGCCCTTCGCGATCTGCTCGAAACACGCAACCGCGTCGTCCAGCGGCTGCACGATCATGCCGCGCAGCGCGAAGCGGATCGCCACGACGAGCACCAAAGCGACTGCGATGACGGCGATGATCGCCGCGCGCAGCACCGACATCTGCGTGTTCGTGCTCTCCAGCTGCTGGTCCGCGTGCGCCTGCAACGCCTTGACGACGGGCGACGCCGCGTTGTCGTAGCTGACGAACATCGGGCTGATCTTCGTGTCGGCGATCGCGTGATAGCCGGACAGATCGCTTGCGCGCAGCGCCGTGAACTCGGGGTTCACGCCGTCGTTGATCAGCGTCGCGCGCTTCGCGACCACGGCGTCGATCAGCGACTGATCGATGCCGTTCTTCGGGGTGTTCAGGAACGCCTGCCAGTTTTCGTTCGATTTGCCGAGCAGTTCGGCCGCGCGGTCGAGCACCTGCTTCGACTGCTCGATCTCGCCCGCCGCCGTCAGTGCGTTGACGCGGTCGAGCGAGACGCGCGAGCGCAGCAGGTACGAAGACGAGTCGTTCAGCGTGCGGATCGCGACCATGTCGCCATGCGCCATGCTGTCCAGCGCGTCGCCCGAGCGGCTCAGCGCGGTGAGCCCGAGCGCCCCGACGATCACCGTCAGCGCAACCAGAATGATCCCCACGAC
Source organism: Paraburkholderia sp. Tr-20389 (assembly GCF_017104565.1). Classification (GTDB taxonomy): domain Bacteria; phylum Pseudomonadota; class Gammaproteobacteria; order Burkholderiales; family Burkholderiaceae; genus Paraburkholderia. The sequence continues at coordinate 38,981 of NZ_JAAGPD010000005.1, forward strand.
CGTCAACGTCGTCCGGATCGACCATCTGCTCAGCATTGTTCTACTCCCTGATTACCTGTCTGGACCCTGTGGCGTTCCTGCGTCCCGCGTTACTTGCCGAGCGTTTCCGTCAATGCCATTTCCCGGCTGGTCATCAGCTTCTCGATGTCCATCAGGATCAGCATGCGGCCATCGACGGTGCCGAGGCCCGTCAGATATTCCGCCGTCAGCGTCGCGCCGAATTCCGGCGCGGGCATGATCTGGTCGACGGCGAGCGTCAGCACGTCCGACACGCCGTCCACGACCATACCGACCACGCGGCCCGCCACGTTCAGGATGATCACCACCGTCTGATGGTCGTACTCGACCCGCCCGAGGTGAAACTTGATGCGCATGTCGACGATCGGCACGATGATGCCGCGCAGATTGATCACGCCCTTGATGAACTCCGGCGCGTTCGCGATGCGCGTCACGCTGTCGTAACCGCGGATTTCCTGCACCTTCAGGATGTCGATGCCGTACTCTTCGGCGCCGAGCGTGAAGATCAGGAATTCCTGACCGCTCGCGTCGGCTTGCGCGTCGCGGCGGCCGATCGAACCGGCTACGCCGTTCGAATTGATGGATTGGACTTCTGCCACGTTTGCCCCCAAAACGGTTGGGATGAGTTGAATTTCAGTTTCAGGCGAGCGAGAGCGCCGCACCGTGCGACGCCCGCGTTTCGCGGTTCAGCGCCGCCACGTCCACGATCAGCGCGACGCTGCCGTCGCCGAGAATGGTCGCGGCGGAAATGCCGTGTACCTTGCGGTAGTTCGTTTCGAGGTTCTTCACCACCACCTGCTGCTGGCCGACGAGTTCGTCGATCAGCATCGCGAAGCGCCGTCCTTCCGTCTGCATGATGGTGACGATGCCCTGCGTCGGTTCGGTGCGCGCGCCGTCGACCGAGAACACTTCGTGCAGCGCGACCAGCGGCAGATATTCGCCGCGCACGCGCACGACGCGTTCGCCGGCCGCGACGGTGTAGATGTCGTCGGCCTGCGGCTGCAGCGACTCCATCACGAAGTTCAGCGGCAGGATGAAAATCTCGCTGCCGACCTTCACCGACATGCCGTCGAGAATCGCCAGCGTGAGCGGCAGAATGATGCGGGTCGTGCTGCCCTTGCCCGCCTGCGACGTGATTTCGACGTGACCGCCCATCGACTGGATGTTCCGCTTCACCACGTCCATGCCCACGCCTCGGCCCGAGACGTCCGTCACCTGCTCGGCCGTCGAGAAGCCCGGCAGGAAAATCAGGTTCCAGACTTCGTCGTCCGTCATCGTGTCGCTGACGGTCATGCCCTGCTTCGCGGCCTTCGCGAGAATCTTGTCGCGGCGCAGACCCGCGCCGTCGTCGCTGACTTCGATCACGATGTTGCCGCCGTGATGCGCCGCCGACAGCACCAGTTGGCCCGTCGAATCCTTGCCCGCCGCCTTGCGCGCTTCGACCGTTTCGATACCGTGGTCGAGGCTGTTACGCACGAGGTGAGTCAGCGGATCGATGATGCGTTCGATCAGGCTCTTGTCGAGTTCGGTCGCCTGACCGAAGGTGACGAGTTCAACCTGCTTGCCGAGCTTCGCCGCCAGATCGCGCACGAGACGCGGGAAGCGGCTGAAGACGTAATCCATCGGCATCATGCGGATCGACATGACCGCTTCCTGAAGATCGCGTGCGTTGCGCTCCAGTTGCGCCATGCCGTTGAAAAGCCGGTCGTGCAGCGCCGGGTCGAACGTGCTGGTGGTCTCGGCCAGCATCGCCTGTGTGATCACGAGTTCGCCGACCAGGTTGATCAGCTGGTCGACCTTTTCGACGCCCACGCGAATCGAGCTGCCTTCCGCGGCGTTGGCTGCGGCTGCCGGACGCGCCTTGCGATCGCCTTCGGCGGATGCAGGCGCTGCTTTCGGTGCGGATGCTGCTGCCGGCTCTGCTGCGGCAGCCGGTGCAACGATTGCGGGCTCGGCCGGAGCAGGCGCCGCTTGTGCCGCGGGTTGAACCGCAGGCTGTGCAGCAGCGGCCGGCTGCACGACAGCGGCCGGCGCCCCCGCGCCGCCGCTCGCCATGCCCCCCGCTTGTGCTGCTGACGCCGGCTCGGACTGTGCGGATTCGGATGCTCCAGGCGCACCCTGCTCCGCGCCGCTTGCCGGCGCTGCGCCGCGGCCGATCACGATCTGACTTTCGTCGATCACGAAACAGCACACGGCCGTGATGTCGTCGGACGACACATCGGATTCCAGCCACAGCGTGATGTCGCCGCCCGCCTTCACCTGTCCGACGATTCGGCCCAGGTTGCCCAGTTCTTCCGTGAGCAGTTCCTGGTCCTTTTCCCCCACGCCCCGTAGCGTAATTTTCAGATGGGGTCCTGCAGCCGCATCGGACGAAGCAGCGCCGGTCTCTGCCGGTTCGTTGTCTGCCCATTCGCCTGCGGCTTCTACTGCCTGTTCGACGACATGCTCCGGCGCGTGCCCTTCGGCCACGACCGCTGCCTCGGCAGGCGCCGGCGCTGCCGCCGGTGCGGCCGCGGCAGCCGGCGCTTCGCCGCGGCTTTCCGCGTGCAGCCGTTCGAGCTTCGCGCAGATCGCAGCCGCGACGGCGGCGTCCGGCTCGGCGCTCGCGCGATAGTCGGCCAGCTGGCCGGAGAGCACGTCCTTGGTTTCGAGGAACGTGTCGATCATGTCCTTGCGCAGCACGATTTCGTTGTTGCGCGCGCGGTCGAGAAGCGACTCGAGAATGTGCGTCGTCTCGGTCAGCGCCGTGAAGCCGAACGTCGCCGCGCCGCCCTTGATCGAGTGCGCCGCGCGAAAGATCGCCGCGAGATCCTCGGGATCCGGATGGCCGACGTCCAGGTTCAGGAGCAGCTGCTCCATCTGTGCGAGCAGCTCGTCCGCTTCGTCGAAGAACGTCTGGTAGAACTGAGTGATGTCGAGTGTCATGCGTGTGTCACCGCGAGAGTCCTGGCTGCTATGCCACTTCCATATATCGGTTGCTGTTGCCTGTCCGGTGCGCTCAGGCGAGCGCCGCGACCAGTTCGGTCAGCATGTCGGGGTCGAGCGGTTTTTCGATCCACCCCGTTGCGCCTGCGTCGCGCGCCGCCGCCTTGAACGGCTCGCCGGATTCGGTCGTGAGAACCAGGATCGGCGTGTCGCGATACGAAGGGTTGCCGCGCAGTGCGGCTATCAGATCGAGGCCGGAACGGCCCGGCATATGCTGGTCCGTCAGCACGAGGTCGAACGGCATCGCGAGCGCGTTTTCGAGCCCTTCGTTGCCGTCGGCCGCGAGCGTCACCTGATAGCCGGCACCCGTCAGCGTCGCGGCAAGGATTTGCCGCATCGCTGCCGAATCGTCGATTGCCAGAATGTGCCTGATCATTCAATCCTCACTGCGCTCACGATGGATAGCGGTTGCGCCTCCTTGCGCGCTCCCGCCACCCGCTGTCTGTCATTGCGTCGCCGTGGCAGGCGCCGCGCTCTTGTCAGCCGCATCCTGCGCGGCCGCTGCCGCTTCGACCGTACCCGTCTTGCCCGTCTCCATCGCGTGCGGCGCTTTGGCCGACGGCGATCGAGGTTGCGCGACGGATGGCGAAACCGGCTGGGTAATCTTCTGCAGCAGCGGCTTGGTGGCGCCCGCTGCGTCGTTCGACAACGTGGTCGAACTGCTGTCGTCCTGCATCAACGCGTCTTCCGAGCGCTTGTTCAGCACGATGATGCTGATACGCCGGTTTTCCGGATCGAGCGGATCGGCCTTGTTCAGGTTCTGCGTCGACGCGAGACCCAGCACGCGCAGCACCTTCGCTTCGTCCATGCCGCCCGCGATCAGCTCTCGGCGCGACGCGTTCGCGCGGTCGGCCGACAGCTCCCAGTTGCTGTAGCCCTTTTCGCCGCCTGCGTACGGCACGGCATCCGTGTGACCCTGCACGACGATGCGATTCGGCACGTCGTTCAGCGTGTTGCCGATCGCCTGCAGGATGTCGTGCATGTACGGCTGCACGATCGCCTGCGCGGTCGCGAACATCGGGCGCTTCTGCGTATCGACGATCTCGATGCGCAGACCCTGCAGCGTCGAGTCGATGCGGATCTGCTGCTTGAACTGGCGCAGCACCGGGTTCGCCTCGATCGCGGCCATCAGCTTGACCTGCAGGTCGTGCAGGCGCACCTGCTCGCGCCGTTCGACGGCGCCCTTCAACTGCTGCAGCGCCTGGTCGTCGGCCCGCGCGGCCGTGTGCTCGGCGCGGTTCGTCGAGCCGTCCGTCTGGCGCGTGATGCCGTCCTTGTCGGTTGAAATATCGCGGCCGCCGCCCGGAATCTGGCTCGAATCGACGGCGCTCCGGTCGCCGCCCCACAGCGTGATCTTCAGCGGCTGGTTGAAGTAGTCGGCGATGCCCTTCAACTGAACGGTCGAGGCCGAGCTGAGCAGCCACATCAGCAGGAAGAACGCCATCATCGCCGTCATGAAGTCCGCATACGCGAGCTTCCAGGCGCCACCGTGGTGACCGCCTTTCTTCGGCGCGGCGCGCTTGACAACGATTGCGCGGTCTTTGTCCTTGCTCATCGCCCGCGTCCCTTATTTGGCCTTCACGCGGCGCACGTGCTCTTCCAGCTCGGCGAACGACGGACGTTCGGTCGAGAACAGCACCTTGCGGCCGAATTCGACGGCGATGGCGGGCGCGTAGCCGTTCAGGCTCGCGAGAATCGTCACCTTGATGCACTGGAACATCTTGGTCGATTCCGTGACGCGCTGTTCCGCGACGCTCGCGAGCGGTCCGATCAGACCGTACGAAAGCAGAATGCCAAGGAAGGTGCCGACCAGCGCCTGCGCGATCATTTCGCCGAGCACGGCGGGCGGCTTGTCGGCGGAGGCCATCGTGTGCACCACGCCCATCACCGCCGCGACGATACCGAATGCGGGCATCGCGTCGCCGACCTTCATCAGCGCGTGCGCGGGCGCTTCGCCTTCGGCGTGATGCGTCTCGATCTCTTCGTCCATCAGGCTTTCGATCTCGAACGCATTCATGTTGCCGCCGACCATCAGGCGCAGATAGTCCGTCAGGAATTCGACGATGTGATGGTCCGCGAGAATCTTCGGGTATTGCGTGAAGATCGGGCTCTTCTGCGGATCGTCGATATCCGCTTCGAGCGTGAGCGTGCCCTCCTTGCGCGCCTTCGCCAGCAGAACGTACAGAAGCGCCATCAGCTCCATGTACACGTCCTTGTTGTACTTGGCGCCTTTGAACAGCGTCGGAATCACGCGCAGCGTAGCCTTGATCGTCTTCATCCCGTTGCCGAGAATGAATGCGCCGACGCCCGCACCAGCGATCATCAGCACTTCGACGGGCTGCATGAGCGCGCCCAGGTGGCCGCCCTCCAGCGCATAGCCGCCGAAGACGGACAACAGCGTAACGAGTGTTCCCACGAAAATCAGCACTGCCGAGCCCTCACGAAATGCGACGGGAGACCGTCGTTATTCAGGTTTACGGCAAGCAGTCGGAAAACTTTGGCGGAATGAGAGCCCGATGAGGGCGGTGTTAACCAGAGTGGGTCCACGCAGGCGGCGAAGCCCGCGCGGCGGGCCTTCGGGCAGGCGCTCAGACGGGCGTGACAACGCCGTCGGACAAGGCTTCCAGCGCATCGTCGAGCGGTGCGCAGAGGGCCGCCTGTGCCTCGTCGCAGCGGGCGTCGGCGGCTTTCCGGGTCTTACCTGCGCGCGACGGCGGCGCACACAATCCGCATACGAAGTTGTGCTGCGGATCGTGCGCGTGTGCGACGAAATGTCCGCGGCAGCGGGTGCATGCCGTCATCTGCAACATGCCGGAGTCGAAGAAGCGCACCAGCGTCCATGCGCGCGTCAGGCTCAGCGCCGGCTCGTCATGGTGCATTCCCACGTGTTCGAGGTACAGGCGGTACGACTTGACGATCGACTGGATCGTCTCGCAGCGGCCCAGCCCCGACATGAACCGGTAGACGTTGTAGAACAGCGACGAGTGAATGTTCGGCTGCCACGTCATGAACCAGTCGGTCGAAAACGGCAGCATGCCCTTGGGCGGCGACACGCCTTTGACTTCCTTGTACAGCTTGATCAGCCGGTCGCGCGACAGCGTCGTCTCCGCTTCGAGCAACTGCAGACGCGCGCCGAGTTCGATCAGTTCAATCGCCAGGGTGATTTCCCTGACTTCGAGCACCACGCTTTTTTGTGCCATCCGCCTCGCTTCCCGCGTCCGTTGCCGTTCCCGCCGCGTGGACGAGAAACGGTAAAAGCGCCGTCGCCGGCGCGCGTAGGGTGGCTTGCTCCGGGCGCCGGAGCGCCCGTCGTCGGCCTTCGGCAGGTATCAGCCGATCTGCTCGACGGGTTGGCCCGCCATCAGGATGGCGGAGTGCGCCTGCGCGACGGCTGTCGATTTGCCCTTGTCGGCCAGTGACGAGAGGATCTGGTGATCGTCGAAACGGAAGCGGCACAGCACCTGGTTCGATGCGGCCAGCTTGACTGTCTGCGCGAGCGACAGGTTGGCGAGCACGTCGGCAAGCTGCTCCGAAATGCCCATGCGGAACATGCCCATTGGCTTGTCTTCACGCAGCAGGCGCTGCGCGAGTAGCAAATAGGACAAGTTCACTTCTCTAATTTCATTGAGCATGTCACTTTGGGTGCTCATTGAATTCCCCCGATTTGAATCTGGCTGGTCAGGCCGTCGTAAAACGGCTGGTCAGGCCGTCGTAAAACGTTTGCTCGATCGCGTTAAAAAAAACCACGAACGGCACGCTTATGGTTAGCGTGCATTTTCCCGAAAGGGGCAGCCGACGAAAATCGGACATTCACCCCAACTGATTGACGGAAAAATCCAGGATTTCTGTAGGAGTTTTTCCTACAAATTTTCGCGACAGGGAATTTGGGCGGCCGTTGATGCGCTGAAAGCGCCGACCGGTTACACGCGAGAACTCGCGTGAAAGGTTTGGGAAGCGGATTATGCGCCCATATTCGAGCTGGAACAAAGCGAAATTCGCATCGATATGTTCGGCAGCGCACAATTTTGTCCGACGAAATGGCCTCGCAAGATGCTGCGTCCTTTGGCCCAAAGTAAGGCGGATATTGCCCGGATACCGATCGCCTCGGGCTTTCCGGCAGCATCAGGGCACTTGTTACGCATCATGTTTCGCGCTGTAACAACATTAAGTGTTTGAAAAATAGCTCGAATTGGCGCTGGCGATCCCGATAATGACACCTAGGGATAACCCCATTGGGCTTCCTGCCACGGGCGGCGGCACACCGCGCCCAACCGTCCGACAGGCTTCCGCTTTTTGCCACACGCCAGGCAGCGCCGCGCGAAGCCCCTTTGCACAAGGAGATCACGCATGCGAATCGCACAAATCGCACCGTTGTACGAAGCTGTCCCACCGAAACTCTATGGCGGCACAGAACGCGTCGTGTCGTATCTGACCGAGGCGCTGGTCGATCTGGGTCACGATGTGACGCTCTTCGCGAGCGGCGATTCGGTGACGTCCGCGAAACTCGAAGCCGCGTGGCCGCGCGCGCTGCGTCTGGATCCGACGATCCGCGACGCGCTCGCTCCGCACATGCTGCTGCTCGAGCGGGTGCGCAAGATCGCGCACGAATTCGACGTGCTGCACTTTCACCTCGACTATCTGCCGTTCCCGCTGTTCTCGACGCTGGATACGCCGTACGTGACGACGCTGCACGGGCGCCTCGATCTGCCAGAGCTGCAACCGGTGTTCGACACGTTCGACGATGCCCCCGTGATCTCGATTTCGGATTCGCAGCGCCTGCCGCTGCAACAGGCCAACTGGCTGAACACGATTTACCACGGCCTGCCGGACCAGTTGCTGACGCCGCAAACGGGCAAGAAGCCGGAATATCTCGCGTTTCTCGGCCGTATCTGTCCGGAAAAGCGCGTCGATACAGCCATCAAGATCGCTGCGCAGAGCGGTCTGCCGCTGAAGATCGCCGCCAAGGTGGACAAGGTCGATCAGGAATACTTCAAGACGGAAATCGAGCCGCTGCTGTCGCAGGCGCACGTCGAATTCATCGGCGAGATCAACGAAGCGCAGAAGCCGGAATTCCTGTCGGGTGCGAAGGCTCTGCTGTTCCCGATCGACTGGTCGGAGCCGTTCGGCCTCGTGATGATCGAATCGATGGCATGCGGCACGCCCGTCATCGCGTTCAACCGCGGTTCGGTGCCGGAAGTGATCGACCACGGCGTGACGGGTTTCATCTGCGAGGATGTGCAGGGTGCCGTGGCGGCGCTGCAACGTATCGACGAACTGTCGCGCACGGAGATCCGCGCGCAGTTCGAACGCCGCTTCAGCTCGAAGATCATGGCGCAGAACTATGTGGACAGCTACACCGCGCTGCTCGAGGCGACGCGCCGTCCGATGCTTCGCCGCGTGGCAGCAGTGGGCTGATGACGGTCAACTCTGCCGATGCACTGAATTGACGCGTAATTTGTTCATGTAAGTCGTTTGCGCGAGCGTTCAGGTCCGGTTTTCGGATCGCTCGCAGTAAAAAGCCGCCTCCCCGGGCGGCTTTTTCTTTTCCATCGTTCAAGAAGCTACGGCAATGGAAGCGCTTTCTTCAATGGCCAGCCAATGCGTTTTACTGAATGAAGCTATCCCCGTGCTTCAGTGCGTACCGCGCATTAGCCGAATCTGAAAAGTGGCGAATTCTGCCAGAACACCTTCAAGGGGCTTTCGCCGCCAGTCCTAATTACGCCTGCCCGATCAGAAAGCGTTCGCGGTTCTTGCCGGCAATCCACTTAGGCGGCTTTCCCCGGCCGCTCCACGTGTTGCCCGACTTCGGATCCTGATACTTCGCCGGCAGCGGCGCCTTCTTCGGCGGGCGTCCGCGGCGCGCCGCCTCGGCGAAACCGAGATCGTGTGCGCTAAGTCCGTATTCGGCGATTTTCTGGCGGATTTCGGCAATCACATTGCCGACTTCACTGCGGCGCGCTTCTGCCGCTTCCGCTTCAAGGCGTGCAATCTGCGCCTTCAGATCTGCGTATTGTGACATTTGGGCTCCCCTCTTTTTCTAAAAGTGGTTAGCACGGAGATTAGCCGCTGCCAACGAAATTCGCAATGGCGGGTAATACCGCGCTATCAAAAGTTTTCGTCTGAGTATTTATAAAAAATCGCTGAATCGTTCAAACGACTGGTTGTTTATCACGAAATAATTCCGCGTTCGTGAATGACAATTCTTGACAGTGCATTTGTGCAACGTTGCTTAAAATTTGCGCTCGCAAGTGCCGGGCAGCGCGTGCGCTCTCGTCCTTGAATCCCCCGTACTTATTAGGATTACACACGATGAACCTCTCCAAGCGCCTTGCGGCGGAGCTGTTCGGCACCTTCTGGCTCGTTCTCGGAGGTTGCGGCAGCGCCGTCCTAGCGGCAAATTTCGCCGGCCCGGTTCATGGTCTCGGCATCGGCTTCGTGGGCGTGTCGCTCGCGTTCGGCCTGACTGTCCTGACCATGGCTTATGCAATCGGACATATTTCCGGCTGCCATCTGAATCCGGCCGTCAGCGTCGGGTTGACTGTCGCGGGCCGCTTCCCGGCGCGCGACCTCGTACCGTACATCGTCGCGCAGGTGCTGGGCGCCGTGCTCGGCGCGTATGTGCTGTCCGTCATTGCGTCGGGGAATCCGGATTTCCATCTGGTCGCAAGTGGGTTCGCGAGCAACGGCTACGGCGACCGTTCGCCGGGCCACTACGCGTTGCCGGCCGCGTTCGTGTGCGAAACGGTGATGACGGCTTTCTTCCTGTTCGTCATTCTCGGCGCCACCGACAAGCGGGCGCCCGCCGGCTTCGCGCCCATCGCCATCGGCCTGTGCCTCACCTTGATCCATCTGATCTCGATTCCTGTCACCAATACGTCCGTGAATCCGGCGCGTTCGACGGGTCCGGCGCTGTTCGTCGGAGGTGCGGCTGTCGATCAGCTGTGGCTCTTCTGGGTCGCGCCGATTCTTGGCGCCGTGATCGCCGGCATCGTGTATCCGCTGGTTGCCGGCAGCGCGTGGCACGTCGCGGAAGCCGAGCGCGAGCGTGTGACGGCGTGATTGGCCGCTATCCGGTTTGAATGAAAACGGGGCGCTTCGGCGCCCCGTTTTCTTGTATATCACTCGAAAGACGCGCCTCTTTCACATTAATAGATGGTTCAAATGTAAGGCTGGTTTACGGTCGCATTCGGCGCCTTTATGAATGTCTTTCAGTTCTCAGAGCGGCCAGCCCGCGCCGCCCCAACGTATATAGGCAAAGGGCCTGACGCCTCGTGACGTCGCGTCTCATGAGACATTGCCCGAGCACTGGAATACGCCGGCAATACGGGCATCGCATGCTTTCACTTCGTAACATCCTGTCGCAGCAGCGTGCGCCGACGACGCGTAGATTGAACCTGTACGGCAAACACGCCGCATTCACAGGAGAAGCACAATGAAGCGCATCGTCACTCACATGCTCGTAGCAGTTGGCCTCGCCGCTGGCGCATGCGGTGTCGCACAGGCGCATACGGACCTGAACATCGGCCTGTCGCTCGGAACGCCCGCACCGGTCTATGTCACGCCCGCCCCGCAGCCGGTGTACTACGGAAACCGGTATTGGGGTGACCATCGAGACGACGGCTATCGACACGATCGCGGCTGGGACCGTGGCCGCGGGGATCGCGACAATCGTTGGAATAACAACAACTACGGCAACCGATGGAATGACCACCGGGGCGGCGGCTACCGCGACTAAGGCCGTATAAGCCGGCTACTGCATTCGCCTAGGTTTGGTTTTCTTCACTCGGCATGGCGCGTCTCCGCACGGGGACGCGCCTTTCTCTTTCTATTTGATCGGTGAGATTTACGCCGTCAACTCGTCGTCGAGGGAAAACAGCTTGCGCAAATGATGCGCGACGCCCGCTTCGAAATTGTTGCCGATGCGAGGCACCTCCGGCAGGCGCTTCATCAGATCAGGATTGGCGTTGTTCATCATGAACGGATGGCCAGCCGTTTCCAGCATGTCGATGTCGTTCATGTTGTCGCCGAACGCTACACACTTTGCGGCTGGCACGTTCAACCGGTCGAGCACGAACTGCAGTGCGCGTCCTTTCGATACGTTCGCCGACATCACCTCGAGACAATCCGGCAGCGAATACGTGACGTACAGCGCCTCGCCGAACGTCCGCTCCAGATTGGCCGCCACCACAGCGAGATCTTTCGGGTCGCCGATATACAGCGCCTTTGCGATGTCCGCCCCGTCGTGCTGCAGCAAGTCCGTCACGTTATAGGTAAAGCCCGAATCCTGGTGATAGCGCAGCAACTCCGGCGCGTCCCGATCGATCAGCCATTCGCGATCGGCAAACAGATTGACGATCACGCGCCCGTGCTCGCCCACCATCTTCTGTTTCACCAGTTCCTTGACCATGTCCGCCTGGAGATCGTCGGCGAAGATCATTTCGTCGTCGGGCGAGTGGACGCGTGCGCCGTTCGACGTGATCAGATACGGCCGGATACCCAGCACGTCGCGAATTCCTGCGACGTCGCAATAGTGGCGCCCCGTCGCGATCACGATGTGTATGCCTTGCGCTTCGAGCGCGCGCACCGTGCTGATCGTAAAAGGGTCGACCTGATGGTTGCTGTTCAGCAGGGTTCCGTCCAGATCGCTGGCGATGACTTTGTACATGGGAGGCGGCCTGCGGCGTCGGAAAACGTCTATTTTATCGCCTTCGGGCGTACCGCCCTTCGTTCCGGCTCGCGCGCTTCCAATCCCGCTCTCGCGCGCTGCCCGTCATGCACGACCGATCCGAACGGCTTCCCGCTGGGCCAGTTGCAGCGCCCCATGCGCCGAGTCCGAAAGCGGCTCACGGAGCCGATCTCGATACGGTGCAGGTACATACTCGCTCAACGGCTTGCCGAGCCCGCCGCACAGCGCGACAGGCAAGGTTCCGGATGGATCGAGCGCGGCAATCATCTTGCCGATTTCGTGACCGGCGTCCTGTAGCAACCGCGCGGCAAACGGATGCTCCCGATGCGCGACGACGACACGCGCGATGCTCGCATAGGCCGTCTGATTGGCGTCGCACAGCCAGACCACGAGCCCGTCGCGATCCGTCACGCCGACGTGCTCGATCAATGCCTGCGAGAGTTCGTCGGCGGGAACGCGGCCGTCGAGCGCCTGCTGCGCATGCACGATCGCACGCAGGCCGAGCCATGCACCGCTCGCTTCGTCGGCGGACGGATAGCCGTAGCCGCTCACAGTGCGGCACTGGCCGTCGCGGTCCAGGACTGCCGCCACGCTGCCCGTTCCCAGCGCGACGATCACGCCCGGCTCGCCGCCGTGGGCGCCGAGCAGCGTCGAATAGGCGTCGTGTTCGATCGACAGACCGGCGAGCGCCGGCGCCTTTGCGCGAAACGCGGACAGCCAGTCCCGGTTGTTGACGCCGGCCAGCCCGCAGCCGAAGACGAAACGCGACCAGTCGGCGGCCACGCCGGCGAGCGCGCACGCCTGCGTACTGGCCGCCAGGATCGATTCCCACGCGCGCTCGACGCCGAGCCCCAAGGCCGATGGTCCCGCAGTGCCCTGCGCCAGTTCCTGCTCTTCAGCGTTAGCCAGTACGACGCGCGTGCCGGTGCCGCCGCCGTCGACGCCGATCAGATAGAGGTCTTGATTCATCGATTCGCTCGTTGATGTGTTACTGCATAGCGTGGCAGGTCTCGCCGCCCACGACAATTAGCCGATCGGCCAGGTTGCGGCTCCACCCCGTTCCGCTAAGCTGGCGCGAACCGATCGACCGGCGATCGACCAACCAAGCAGGAGCCTGAACGTGGCTGAGCAGCGATGCAACTGGGCGACGAGCGAAGCGCTCGCACACTATCACGACACCGAGTGGGGTGTCCCTTCGCGCGACGACCAGCATCTCTTCGAGATGCTCGTGCTCGAAGGTGCGCAGGCGGGACTGTCGTGGTCGACGATCCTGAACAAGCGGGCCGGATACCGGCGTGCGTTCTCCAATTTCGATATCGACAAGGTCGCTCGCTACACGACGCAAAAGATCGACGCGCTCGTGCTCGATGAAGGCATCGTGCGCCATCGCGGCAAGATCGAATCGGCGGTTCTCAACGCGAAGGCCGTCAAGCAGATCCAGACGGAGCACGGTTCGCTCGCGGATTTCGTGTGGTCGTTCGTCGACAACGTGCCCGTCCAGAATGCGTGGACGAGCTACCAGCACGCGCCGGCATCGACGGAAGTGTCGGATGCGCTCAGCAAGGCGCTCAAAGGCTACGGCTGTAAATTTGTTGGCACAACCATCTGCTACGCCTTCATGCAGGCGGTCGGCATGGTCAACGACCATCAGACCGATTGCGCCTGCTATTCGCGGTGCGCGTCGCTCGGCAAGAAGGGGCGTAAGAAGAACGCGACGTGAGGCGCCGCTCGTCATATGTCGACTGTCGATGCGTGTCGCGCGGTTGCAACACATGTCGTCATCGCGCCCGGCTCGAACGGGTGCGATGTTTTGCAAGGATCCAAGGGCAAAGCCGCTTCAGGAAAGTCATCCCGCGTGGCTGCGCTCATGTGGCGAATGCCCGTGATGACCACCGGGAGCGAGAACTGAGCGCTAGCCAACACAACGGCTGACCTTTTTCGCGTTTCGCTCGTTATAACTGATGTACGCGATGTCGTTCGACGCGCCTCAGGACGGGGAAGTCAGCCAGGCGTCAAGGCATCGCTGGTGCAACGCGGGTCATCCGCAAAGCGCGAATTGGACGGTAATCGGCGTCGTAGTCGCGGCTTAGGCGAAAAGTCCGTCAAAGGATACTGTCGACCCTTGCACCATAAACGAATGACCGCTGCGCAAATGCGCGGGGGAGACCAAAATGAAAAACCATAACTTCCTGACGCATCAGGAAATTTACGACCGGGCAGTCGATCACCTGTTCGGCCAGGGCCGCGCGGCGCTGCTGCCTCGCGGTGGCGGCGCGTACCGCGGCTATTGCGGCGGTTGCCCGGTCGGCAGCTTTATCCACCCGCGCGATTACATGACCGCGATGGAAGGCATTCCCGTGCGATTCATCGGCAAAACGCCTGCTGAAATGCCGACGTATATGGACGTCGGCGTGGCCGCGCTGAAGAAAGCGCTGCTGCGCTCTCACCTGAACATCTACGACCAGGTCACCGTCGATCTGCTCAGTTGCCTGCAGAACGTACACGACGTTTTCGGCACCTGGGAATGGCGCGACCGTCTGCGCTCGATCGCCCGTCAGTTCGGCCTTTCCGACGAACGCGTCCGCACCGCCGCCTGAGTTCTCCCTTTCCCAAACCAGCCGCGCGCACCTCTCCCCGCAGCTTCCAACGTTCCAAATGAAAAACGGCGGTGTGGCTTCTTTCGAAGCTCACACCGCCGTTGGCGTGCTTTCGCGTACCTGGAAGCGTGCTTAGTGCAGCTTCTTCGGCAGCATCTGGCTGCGCAGGCGCTTGTGCAGGCGCTTCACTGCAGCTGCCTTCTTGCGCTTGCGAGCCGTCGTCGGCTTTTCGTATGCCTGGCGTTCACGCAGTTCTGCGATCAGGCCATTCTTTTCGATTGCGCGGCGGAAGCGGCGGATTGCCACTTCGAACGGCTCATTTTCCTTCAGAAGAATCGTCGTCATGTAATTCCTAAAAACGCTTGATACGGTTAATTGCGTGGCGGTCAGCCCACTCACGCGCCGGCCCTCCGGTCGTTCCAGATCTGGCAAAGCACTACTGAAACGAGAGGCGATGCGGCCACGGAGGCCGGAAAAGAGAGGTGGGAGTTCACCGCGAAACGCGGGCAGCGCACGTTGCAGCGCCGCGCCTAGCTAGCGTTTCGCCACCAGTAACCCATGACGAAACGAGCAAAGATCTCAATTCACTCCCGATCATATCAGGAAAACACCCCTCCGACCAGCCTTTTGACGTTTACGATCAGGCACTTGCGTCGTTCAGCACGCGCAGATCAGCATCCGTGAGCGTCAGATGCACGGCGGCAACCAGACTTTCCAGCTGTTCGACGGACGTCGCACTGGCAATCGGCGCCGTGATGCTGGGCCGCG
The DNA here is from genome assembly GCF_017104565.1 of Paraburkholderia sp. Tr-20389. Lineage (GTDB taxonomy): Bacteria > Pseudomonadota > Gammaproteobacteria > Burkholderiales > Burkholderiaceae > Paraburkholderia. The sequence continues at coordinate 54,035 of NZ_JAAGPD010000005.1, forward strand.
CCATCAGCCACGCGAGCGCCACCGAAGCCGGCGTGCTGCCGTGCGCGCCCGCCACCTGTTCGAGCGCATCGAGGATCGCAAAGCCGCGTTCGTTCAGATACGCCTCGACCTTACGGCCGCGCGCGCTCTTCGACAGATCGTCGCGCGACCGGTATTTGCCCGACAGGAAACCGCTCGCGAGGCTGTAGTAGCAGACCACGCCCAACCGCTCGGCGAGCGCGACCGGTTCGAGGTCGGTTTCGTAGGCGGCGCGGTCGTACAGGTTGTACTCCGGTTGGATCACCTGATATTGCGGCAAACCATTGTCCCGCGCGATCTGCAACGCTTCCTGCAACCGCCCGCCGCCGTAGTTCGACGCGCCGATCAGCCGCACCTTGCCCGCTTCGATCAACTGTTGGTAGGCGCCGAGCGTTTCCGCGAGCGGCGTCTCCTCGTCGTCGAGATGCGAGAAATACACGTCGATATAGTCCGTCTGCAGGCGCCGCAGCGAATCGTCGACGGCCGCGCGAATGTTGCCCGCCGACAGCCCCTTGCGAGTTCCGAGCATGCCGACCTTGGTCGACAGCACAATCTTGTCGCGCTTGCCCGACTTCGCGAACCACTTGCCGATGATCGCCTCCGATTCGCCGCCGTGATTGCCGGGCACCCATGCAGAATAGACGTCGGCCGTATCGATGAAATTCAGGCCCGCGTCGACGAACGCGTCGAGGATCGAAAAGGACATCGCTTCGTCGGCCGTCCAGCCGAATACATTGCCGCCGAACATCAGCGGCACGACCTGTAATGCCGACGTGCCGAGCTTGCGTTTCTGCATGACATCTCCACGAGCGAGGAAAGCGGGTCATCAAGCATACGCGCTCTTCGCGACTGCCACAGACGCCCCGCTCGCACCCATGCGCCCCCAAATTTCGCGAGGTCGCCCCTAAAGTTTTCTTCTGACCACGCCGTCAACCAGGACAGGCGGCGACGCAATGCACACAGTAAGGCGCGACGCCGAGCCAAAACAGCCTCCCACATCGAGGCGTTTTACAAACGAGGACGCAAAATGCTGAATATCAACACCAACATCGCTTCGCTGACCGCGCAGAACAACCTGTCGGGTTCGCAAAGCGCACTGTCGCAGGCGATCAACCGCCTGTCGTCGGGCAAGCGTGTGAACACCGCTGCCGACGACGCGGCAGGTCTCGCGATTTCGACGACGCAAACGGCGTCGATCAACGCGCTGACGCAAGGTTCGTCCAACGCCAACAACGGCATCTCGATGGTGCAAACCACGAACGGCGCGCTGCAGTCGGTCGTCGACAACCTGCAACGTATCCGCCAGCTGGCAGTGGAAGCAGGCGACGGCTCGCTCGACTCGAACGCACTGGCAAACCTCCAGTCGGAAGTGTCGACCCGTCTGACGGAAATCACGCGCGTTGCGCAACAAACGACGTTCAACGGCCAGTCCGTCCTGAACGGTATCGGCTCGGTCAACTTCCAGATCGGCGCGTTCAACGGCCAGCAGATTACGGCCAACTTCGGCACGCAAAAGTGGGACGCGAGCAGCCTCGGCGTCAGCGGCCTGTCGGTTTCGACGGCATCGGGCGCTCAAGCAGCAATGAGCACGATCGACAGCGTTCTGACGAGCGTGAACACGTTCCAGGCAACGCTGGGCGCAACGCAGAACACGTTCCAGGCTGCCATCTCGACGACGAACACGCAAGCGACGAACATGAGCGCAGCACGTTCGCAGATCACCGACGCGGACTTCGCGACGGAAACGGCGAACCTGTCGAAGGCTCAGGTTCTGCAGCAAGCTGGTATTTCGGTTCTGGCGCAAGCGAACTCGATGCCGCAGCAAGTTCTGAAGCTCCTCCAGTAAGCGTAACGACTGGCGGCGCGCAGTACGGCGCCGCACGCCGAAGCCGCGGCTCACGCCCGGCTTCGGACTATAAAAATAGCTGGATCGCATGGTTGGGAGGCTCGCCTCCCATCATGCATTTGAACGCCGAGAACCCAACGCAGTCCGTTTCGCCAATCGGAGCACCCGCATGACCACCACGTCGACTTCGACTTCATCAACTGACATCACTACCCTGCTACAGCAGGCAGCGCAGTCCATCATCAGCGGCTCGACCAAGTCGACCCTCGATGTGAATTCACTGGTGTCGGCGCTCGTGACGGCGAAAACTGCGGCTCAATCGTCGGCGATCACGACCAAGCAGACCTCGGACAACGCCGAGCTCTCCGCAATCGGCAAGATCAAGTCGTCGCTCTCGTCGTTGCAGACGGCATTGAGCGGATTGTCCGACGGCACGTCGCTCAATCAGCTCGCAGTCGCGGTCAGCGGCACGGGCGTGACGGCATCGACGGCAACCGGCAAGGGCGCAGTGGCCGGCAACTACACGTTGCAGGTCACCAACATTGCGACCGCCAACAAGATTTCCTCGCAGGCTTACACCTCAGGCGCTAGCCTCGGCAGCGGCACGCTGACGGTCGGTGTGGGCAGCAGCACCATGCAGATCAACGTATCGTCGAGCGATACGCTGGCGACCATCGCCAATTCGATCAATACGGCGAACAACAATCCTGGCGTATCGGCTGCCGTCATCACGGCGGCCGACGGCCAGCATCTGGTCCTGACCTCGACGGCGACGGGCGCTGCCAACACCGTGTCGGTGTCGGCAGGCACAGGTCTCGACTCGGGCCTGAACACGGCCAGCTTCACGCAGGTCACGACGGGCAAGGACGCGAACTTTTCGATCGACGGCAACGCGATCACGAGCGCGTCGAACGTCATCACGTCGGCACTGACGGGCGTGAACATCGACATCTCGAACGCGACGGCCAACAGCACGCAGACGATCTCGATCACGAACGACACGTCGGCGTCCGAAAAGGCCATCAACGACTTCGTCACCGCTTACAACAGCTACGTCACGACGGCCACGGGGCTGACGTGGGACTCGACCCAGGCAACGGGCTCGCAAGCCGGCCCGCTGCTCGGCGACTCGATGACGAACACGATCACGAACAGCCTCGGCGGCCTGGTCGGCGGCGGCATTACCGTCGGCGGCAAGACCATCAGCCTGTCGTCGATCGGCATCAACCTGCAGCACGACGGCACGCTGTCCGTCGACTCGACGACGCTGGAAACTGCGCTCTCGAGCAACAGCTCGACCGTCGCTGCCGTGTTCAACCAGACGAACGGCATCGGCACGACGCTGAACAACTTCATCAACACGTACACGCAGTCGAGCGGCACGATCGACCAGCGCACGCAAAACCTGAACACCGACCTGAGCAATCTGTCGGATCAGGCGACGCAGCTCACGAACTACCAGAGCACGCTGACCGATCAGTACAACGCGCAGTTCTCGGCGCTGAACACGCTGATGACGACGATGCAGAACAACACGGCCTACCTGAACCAGCTGTTCGGCGGCGGCGGCCTGTCGGGCTCCCTGAACTCGAAGTAACGCACGCACGCCGCTAACCGGAACTCATGATGAACGATTCGCTGAACCGCGCGCTGGATCTGACCCGCGCTCTCGAAGCCGCGGTTGTGCAACAAGACTGGCCGCGCGCGTCGGCGATCGTCGAAGAACGCTCGCCGCTGCTGATGTCGCTGAGCCCGGAGCAAACGCCCGAAGCGTTGGAGAAGATCCGTACGATCCAGCGCATCGACGCGGGCATCGCTGTGCACGCGCGCTCGGGCATGGACCGCCTTGCCGACCGGCACGGCGATGCCCTTCGGCGCATCAAGTCGGTGAGTCTTTACCACACGACGGGCATGCTCTAAGTACCGATCTGAAGAACGCCGCGCGATGTAGTCAAGAAGAACTGCGCGGACTCACAAAGCTGCAGCGATGCAGCTTTTTTTTCGCCTGCGCAAACGCAGATGTCCGCATCGCGCCGCGCAGGCGCAATGCGAACATCGAGATTGCATTCAGTTGCTGCCTGCTTCGTACGCGCGCCACATGCCTTCGAGCGCGTCCTCGAAGTTGCGCGCAAAGCGCCGCGCATCGCACATCGGCGAAGCGAGCACGTGCTCGCGCAATCCCGCGCGCAGCTTCGCCAGCGATTCGGCGCTCGATGCCAGCTCGCGCGCCTTCTCGACATAGCTCGCCTGGTCGTCGCAGATCCACTCGCCGAATCCGGCGGAGTGCAGCACGCTTTCGCAGATATGGCCGAGGAAGCGGTCGCCCTTCATCGCGACGACGGGCACGCCCATCCACAGGGATTCCGCCGTCGTCGTGCCGCCAGGATAGGGGAACGGGCTCAGCACGATGTCGACGCGATGATACGTCTTGAAGTACTCGCCGCGCTTCGATCCTCCTTCGAGAATCAGTTGCGACGCGTAGATGCCACGCTCTGCGAAGCGCTGAAGAGTCGCGTCGACGGCATGCTTGCGATCAAGCTCGTGCGCCTTGATGAGCAGGCGTGAGTCGGGCACTTCACGCAATACGCGCACCCACAGATCGAGCACCTCATCCGTCATCTTCGCGAGCTTGCCGAGATAGCCAAAGGTGACGAAGCCATTTGCCGGCATCGGCAGCGGCCCCACCGAAATGTCATGCTCCGGCGGCGTCATGCACAGATAACCGTCCGGCAGATGCCACGGCTTTTCGATGAAGTGATGCGCTTCTTCGGGTGGCAGCACGTAACGGTCGCCGAGCACATAATCCATCTGCGCGATGCCCGTCGACGCGAAGAATCCAAGCCACGTTACCTGAACGGGTGCCGGCCTCATCGCGAACACGGACAGCCGGTTGAACGCAGTATGGCCCGACATGTCGAGCAGGATGTCGATCCGATCGTCGAAGATCCGTTGGGCCGCGGCCTCACGAGAAAGCTTCCACAGTTGCGTCCATTCGCCGAAGAGCGGCTTGAGCCGTTGCGTCGTCTCGTCTTCGACATCGTTGGTCTGGTAGGCGATCAGTTCGATCCGCGATGAATCGACGTGACGCAACACGCTCTCGGTGAAAATGCCGACGGGATGCGTGCGCAGATCGCCGGACACGAAGCCGACACGAAGCGGCCTCGTTCCGCGCGGCGCACGCGTGTGTGTGAATGGCGTGACGTTCGCGGCCATCCGTTTGCCGAAATAGATCGCATCGACCAGGAAATCCTCGACCGAGCGCTGCGACATGCTCGCCTCGCAAAACAGCAGCGCGGTATGGGCGACGTCGGCATCCGGCGACCGTTCAATCGCGCTCCGATAGCTGTTCACAGCGGCTTCCAGTTCGCCCAGCGAGCGCAGCACGTCGCCGAGATTGATGTGCATCCGCGATGAACCGTCCTTCAGCTTGAGCGCCTTGCGCGCGTAGCGCAGCGCCTCATTCGAGCGTTCGGTTTTCAGATACGCAACGGCCAGATTGTGATGCACTTCGGCATCGTCGTCCGTGAGCGCGACGGCACGCAGATAACTATCGATGGCCTCTTCGTAGCGATAGAGGCCATACCACGCGTTGCCGAGTGTCGCGAAGGCTTCAGCGAGCGTCAATTGAAGTTTCGGCAAACGGACGTACGCAAGCGACGGCGCACCAACGCCAGCCTGATAGGCGTCCACGACCGCCTGCGCCAGTTGCAACGCCTTCGCGTAATGCGCCCGCGCGGCCTCGAGATCGCCCATATCGCGCAACGTGTTCGCGAGATTGTTGTGTACACCGGGCCGCTCGGGATCGAGTTCGATCGAGCGTCGAAGGCTCGCCGCCGCTTCCGCGAGTTCCCCGCGCGCAAGATGCAGCGTGCCGAGACTGTTGTGAATCAGCGCGCGATTCGGGTCGAGCGCGATCGCGCTGTGATAGCTGTCGATCGCCTCGTCGTACTTGCCCTGCTCCATCAGCGCGTTGCCGAGATTGTTGTGCGCATCCGCGTAATGCTGTCTGAACGAGATCGCCTTGCGGTACGCGAGCACCGCGCTATCCGTTTCGCCGAGATCCTTCAGCGCGTTGCCGAGATTGTTGTACGCCTCGGCATAACCGGGCCGCAATTCGATGGCCTGCGCGCAGCTTCGCATCGCCGCATCCGGCTGGCGGTCTTCGCGCAGCGCATTGCCGAGATTGTTATGCGCTTCGGCGTAGTCCGGATTGAGCACGACGGCCTCGCGATACGCGTCGATTGCAGGCGTCAGTTGCCCGTGCTCGCGCAACGCATTGCCGAGGTTGTTGTGATAGATCGCGTTCGGCAGTATCGCAATCGACTGGCGCATCAGTGTGATGCCCGCCTCATGCTGCTGAATCTGGCAGGCGAGCAGCCCGAGAAAATGCAGCGCATCGGAATGCCTGGGATTGGCGCGCAGGATCTCGTCGTAGATCGCCTTGGCTTCGACGAGCCGCCCGGCCTGATGATGCGCGAGCGCGGTGTTGAGAAGAGTAGCGTGATCCACTTTGATCCTTTCGATTTATCTGGAGCGAAGCGCGCGAGCGCTCGCTTCGCGTCATGCAGCGTGCGAAGCCGCGTACTGCGCCCACATTCCTTCGAATGCCGCTTTAAGGTTGACCGCGAAGCGCCGCGCGTCGCACAGCGGCGACGCCAGCGTCTGCGCCCGCAAACCTTCGCGCAATCCCGCGAGACGCTCGGGCTGCGACGCCCACATGCGAGCTATTTCGATGTATGCGTCTTCGTCGCGCGCAATCCATTCGGCGTGGTCCGCTGCGTGGAGCACACTCTCGCAGATGTGGGTGACGAAGCGGTCGCCGGCGAGCGCCACGACGGGCGTGCCCATCCACAGCGCTTCCGCCGTCGTGGTGCCGCCCGGATACGGAAACGGGCTCAACATGATGTCGACGCGGTTGTACGCCTCCAGGTATTCGTGCCGAGGAGAGCCGCCTTCGAGAATCAGACGCGACGCGTCGATACCGTGCGCCCCGAAACCGTCGATCATCAATCCGCGAGCTTCGTTGGCGTCGAGGCGGTGCGCCTTGAGCATCAGCTTCGATCCGGGCACGGCGTGCAGAATGCGCGACCAAGTCCCGATCACGCCGGGCGTGACCTTGAGGAGCTTGCCGAAATAGCCGAACGTGACGTGGCCGTTGCGTTGCATCGGCAAGGGGCCGACGCTCACGTCGTCGTCAGGCGGCGTGAAGCACAGATAGCTGTCGGGCAAACGCCAGATCCTCTCGCTGTAGTGCGATTCTTCATCGACGGGCACCACACGCGGATCGCCTAGCAGGTAGTCGATCTGCGGCACGCCCGTCGTGCCGAAATAGCCGAGCCAGGTCACCTGCACGGGCGCGGGCTTGCGCGCGAAAAGCGGCAAACGGTTGTGCACCGTGTGGCCCGACAGATCGACAAGAATGTCGATTCCATCGTCGCGGATCATCTGCGCAGCCTGCGTATCCGACACGTTCACGAGACTGCGCCACACGTCGAAGCGTCGCTTCAGGCGTTGTGTAATGGGGTCTTCGTCGCTGGCTCGCGTCGCATAAGCGATCAGATCGAAGCTGCCGTCGGCAAAATGCTCCATCGCCGATTCGATGAAGATCCCGACGGGATGCAGCTGCAAGTCGCCCGAAACAAAACCGATGCGCAATTTGCGTCCATCGTTTCGCCGTGGCGGATGTGCGTACGGCTTCGCGCGTCGGGCGACGCGCTCGCCGAATTCACGCGCAGCGGCGAGCGTTTCCGAAGGAGTCGTGCCGGCATGCGTGGCGAGATCGAAAATGAGGCGATTGTGCGCAAGCTCCAGATCGCCGTCGATCGCGAGACCACGCCGATAGCTGTCGATCGCGCCGTCCGCGTCGCCGAGGATACTCAATGTGTCGCCCAGATTGAGGTGCGGCACAGGCAGATGCGGCGCGAGTTCGATGGCGATGCGAGCGCTCTTGAGTGCTTCGTCGGCTCGGCCATGCTTGAGCAACGCGACGGACAAGCGGTGATGCGCGTCCGCGTCGCGCGGCGCAAGTTCTGTCGCCGTCTGGAAACAGAGGACTGCCGCGTCGAGCTTGCCGGCTTCCCGGTAAGCGTCGCCGAGTTCCAGATAACCCGATGCCTCATTGGGCGCGAGTTCCACCGCGTTCGTCAGAGCCAGCGCAGCTTCGTCCCAGCGATGGCGGCCGCGCAGCCACTGCGCGAGCATGCGAAGACGCGCGGCATTGGCGGGATCGCGTCGCGCCGCCTGTTGCAGTACTTCGATCGCGGCGTCGATTTCGCCGCCCGCGTGCAGCAGCTTCGCGAGACTGTCGTAGCTGTCCACACGATTCGGATCGAGCGCGAGCGCGCGACGGAACGCGGCAATCGAAGCGTCCGCGTTGCCGCGCCCTGCTTCTGCGCGCGCCAGGTTGCCGAACGCATCCGCGTAGTCGGGCCTGTGCGCGAGCGCCTTCTGATACGCCAGCACCGCGTTGGGGAGATCGCCGAGATCCTTCAGCGCGTTGCCGAGATTGTTGTACGCCTCCGCGTAGCCGGGCCGCAGCTCGATCGCCGTTGCACAGCTCATCATCGCGGCGTTCGCGTCGCCCGCTTCGCGTAACGCGTTGCCGAGATTGTTGTGCGCCTCGGCGTAATCGGGACGCAGATTCACCGCATGCCGGTAGCCTTCGATCGCTTCGCCAAGCTGACGACGTCCGAGCAGCACGTTGCCCAGATTGTTGTAGTAGACGGCATTCGGATTCGCCGCAATCGATGCGCGCATCAACGCGATGCCCGCGTCCGCGCGATTCGTCTGGCACGCGAGCAGTCCGGAGAAATGCAGTGCGTCGGATTGCGCCGGCTCGGTTTGCAGAATGGCGTCGTAGAGCGCCTGTGCGTCGGCGAGGCGCCCTGCCTGATGATGCGTCAGCGCGGCGTTCAGAAGACTGGGAATGTCGTGCATGGTCAAACGTCGTCCGGCCGGTTCAATAAGGATGCGACTGCGTGAAGAAATCGACGAGGCCGCCGTCGTGCTCGATCATCACGCGCTTCGTCGCGATGCCTTCACGCGTCATCTCGGCGATGATGTCGCGCGCGCGCCATTGCGTCGGAATCACGATCACGTCGACATCGGTCTGCTTCAGCACGTCGCGGAACTCGATCCGCTGGCCGGTGCCCGGCACGAAGGTGCCGACCTTGCCCGGATCCGAATCGACGACGAGTGGAAAGCGCTCGGCATCCGCGCCGAAATGATGGATGAACGCCGCCGCCTTGCCCGTGCCGCCCCAGATCGCGACGCGCTGACCCGACGCGCTCAGTTGCGACAGTTGCTGCGAAATCGTCGCGCGGCTTTCCACAGTGCGGGCCGCGAAACGCGTAGAGGCTTCCGCACGAGAGCGCGCGTGCGCGGGCACCGCGAGCTTCACGAGTGCGTAGACGACCTCTCCGTCATAGCCGTGATCGAGCGTGACGATTTCACCGGCGCGCGACATCAGCGTGCGGAACGATTCCGTCGTGAAGTGCGACACATGCTCGTAGAAAAAATCGGCGAGACGATGCGTGTCGAACACCCGGTCGATGCACGGCACTTCCGCGAACAGCCAGCAATTCTTGCCCGCCGACATCGCGCCCCATGCGAGTGCTTCGAGCAGGCGTGCCGGTCCCGTCAGATGCTCGAGCACATGGCGAATCACGATCGCATCCGGCCCGAACGCGCGCATATCGGCGAGCGGCTCGAACAGGCGCGGATGAAACTCGACGCCAAGACCTGTCTCCGGCGTCGCATTCGGATCGAAGCCGATGAAGCGGCCACCCGGACGCGCCTGCGCGAGTCCGCGCACGAAATGCCCTTCGCCGCAGCCGATTTCGACGACGTTCGGTGCATCGGGCAAGCGCGACAGTACGAGATCGCGTGTCTGCGCGAGATGCCCCTTCCAGATGCTGCCGCTGTTGAACATCCGGTTCGGGTTGCTTTGATACGGAATCGCGTCGTATTCGAAGCGGTGATTCCACACGTGCGTGCACGACGGGCACTGCACGAAATCCTGCGCATGACGCGGCAGCGATTGCGCGGCGTGCGCGGAGCCGGGCCACGCGAGCGTCGCCAGGGTCTGCTCGCCCGCCGGAAAAAAGCCCGCGGCAACCGTGTTCGAGCAAACGGGACAAGCCGCTTCGATCAGATCGCAAGTCATTGCTTCACTACCTTTTTGAAGTACGCGATGGTCTCCTTGAGACCGTCTTCGAGCGCCACGCCCGGCTGCCACTCGAGATGCTGGCGGGCCTTCGCGATGTCGGGACGGCGCTGCACCGGGTCGTCCGACGGCAGCGGCCGGTACTCGATGCGCGAGCGCGAACCCGTGAGACGCAGCACCGTTTCCGCGAGTTCGCGGATCGTGATCTCGCTCGGATTGCCGATGTTGAACGGCCCCGGCTCGCCTTCGTGATCCATCAGACGCATCAGCCCTTCGACGAGATCGTCGACATAGCAGAACGAGCGCGTCTGGCTGCCGTCGCCGTACAGCGTGATCGGTTCGCCCTGCAGCGCCTGCATGATGAAGTTCGACACCACGCGGCCATCGTCGGGACGCATGCGCGGACCGTACGTGTTGAAGATCCGCGCGATGCGAATGTCGACGCCATGCTGACGGTGATAGTCGAAGAACAGCGTTTCCGCGCAACGCTTGCCTTCGTCGTAACAGGCGCGCGGCCCGTTCGGGTTCACGTTGCCCCAGTAGGTTTCGCGCTGCGGATGCTGCTGCGCGTCGCCATAGACTTCGCTCGTCGATGCCTGCAGGATGCGCGCGCCGCAGCGCTTCGCGAGTCCGAGCATGTTGATCGCGCCGAGCACGGCCGTCTTCACCGTCGATACGGGATCGCTCTGGTAATGCACGGGGCTCGCGGGACACGCCATGTTGAACACGCGGCCCGCTTCGACATACAGCGGCAGCCACACGTCATGGCGGATCACTTCGAAGTTCACCTTGCCGATCAGGTGGTGAATGGTCTGCTTGCTGCCCGTATGGAAGTTGTCCACGCACATCACGTCGTGACCGGCCGCAACCAGCCGGTCGCACAGATGCGAGCCGAGAAACCCCGCGCCGCCCGTGATCAGGACCGACTGTGCGTTCACTGCGCCGCCTCCGCGAGCTGCGCGACGCGTTGTTCCCACATACCGTGCAGCGCCGCTTCGAAGTTGCGCGCGAAGCGTGCCGCGTCGCACAGCGACGAGTCGAGCAATTGCGCGCGCAGACCGCTGCGCAGCGCCGACAGAAGCTCGCGGTTCGCGGCGAACGCGACGGCTTTCTCGACATAGGTGGCATCGTCGGCTGCGATCCAGTCGGCGAGACCGGCCGCATGGCAGATCGTTTCCGCGATGTGCGTGACGAAGCGCTCGCCGTGGCGGCACAGCACGGGCACGCCCATCCAGTACGCTTCCGCCGTCGTCGTGCCGCCGCCGTATGGGAACGGGCTCAGCATCATGTCGACGCGACGGTAGGCGGTGAAGTATTCGTCGCGCGCCGAACGCCCTTCGATGATCAGGCGCGACGCCGGAATGCCGCGTGTCGCGAAGCGGCGAACGAATGCGTCGCGTACGTGAGCGTCGTCGAACTGGCCGGACTTCAGGAACAGCATCGACCCGGGCACTTTCTGCAACAGTGTCGACCACACGCCGACCACGTGATCCGTCACCTTCGTCACGTTGCCGAAATAGCCAAAGGTGACGTGGCCGTTCGCGAGCATCGGCAGCGCGCCCGTTTCGACGGAATCCGTGGGCGGCGTGAAGCACAGATAGCTGTCAGGCAGACGCCACGGCTTTTCGACGAAGTGCGCTTCTTCTGCTTCAGGCAGTACGTGTGCATCGCCGAGGATGTAATCGATCGCGCGCACGCCCGTGCTCGCGAAGTAGCCGGGCCAGCTGATCTGCACGGGCGCCGGCTTCCATGCGAAGAGGGGCAGACGGTTGTGCGTGCTGTGGCCCGACGCGTCGATCAGGACGTCGATGCTGTCGTTGCGGATGCGCTGCGCGGCGGCTTCGTCAGCGACACCGGCAAGGCTCGTCCACGCCGAGAACGACGGCTTGATGCGCGCCGTCAGTTCGTCTTCGATGTCACGCGTCGGATAGGCGACCAGTTGCACGCGTGACGCGTCGAGATTCGCGAGCACGCTTTCGATGAAGTACCCGACAGGATGCTTCTTCAGATCGCCGGATACGATGCCCACGCGCAACGGACCGCCTTCGCGCGAGCCCGCATCGGCGAGCCACGTGTCGAACGGCGTCGCGCGTGCGGCCATTTCGTCGCCGAATTTCAGCGCCTCTTCCAGATACGCTTGCGGCGTCGTCTGCTGCGGATAGTTCAGTGCGAACAGCAGATTGCTGCGCGGCTCCGCGAGATCGGGGCGTAGCGAGATGGCGTTGCGCCACGCTTCGATGGCGGCCTCGAGTTCATCGAGTTCCATCAGCGTGTTCGCGAGGTTGTTGTACGCGCGCGCATGATCCGGCTTCAGGTTGATCGCCTGGCAGAACGACTGCACGGCCGCGTGATGATCCTTCACCGCGCGCAATGCATTGCCCAGGTTGTTGTGCGCGTCGACGTAGTCGGGCTGCATCGCGATTGCCTGGCGGAAGCATTCGGCCGCGGCGGCAGGCCGGTTGTACGCCTGCATCACGTTTCCGAGGTTGTAGTAGTAGAACGCATTCGGATTGCGCGTGATGGCCGCCATGATCAGATCGCACGCCGTCTGGTACTGGCCGAATTCGTGCGCGATCAGGCCGAGCAGATGCATGGCATCCGCGTGATTCGGATCGATCGCGAGAATCTGGCGATACAGCGTTTCCGCTTCGTCGAAACGCTCGGCCTCGTGATGCGCGACGGCCGCTTGCAGCATCGATGCGATGCGTTCCTGCGCAGCCGCATCGGGCGCCGCCGGTGCCGGCGCAGCGCCGAAATTGGCGGGCGTCGGAATGCGCTGCCACGAGCCGTTTTGGTTCTGATTGAAGTCTGTCATGCGAAATTGCGCTCCGCGGCGTGGCGGGCGTCCCCTGATGAATGTCGATGCGGTTGGGCGGGCTGCCCGTCGTTTGCTTGATGGCATGCGACGTGGCGCGCCCACATGCCGTGAAATGCGTCTTCGAGATGGCGCGCGAAACGCGGCGCGTCGCACAGCGGCGACGCCAGCAGACGTTCGCGCAGCGTGCGCCTGAGCATTGCCAGTTCGTCGCGCTGCGCGCCGAGGCGGACGGCTTTGGCGACGTACTCCGTGTCGTCGCTCGCGATCCAGTCGGTCAGGCCCGCCGTGTTCACGATGCTTTCGCCGACATGCGACAGAAAGCGTTCGCCACGGCGCGTCAGCACGGGCACGCCCATCCACAACGCCTCGACGCTGGTCGTGCCGCCCGCGTACGGAAACGGATCGAGCGCGATGTCGACGCGGTTGTACGCCGCGAGCAGTTCTGCACGCGGCGACTGGCCTTCGAGCATCAGACGCGCGCCGTCGATGCCATGCGCGGCGAAACGCGCAAGCGTGGCGTGCTGCACGGATGGGTCGTCGAGTTGCCGCGTTTTCAGCAGCAGACGCGAACCCGGCACGGCGTCGAGCACGCGCGCCCACAGCGCGACGACGGCATCGTTGAGCTTCACCAGATGGTTGAAGCAGCCGAACGTGATCGCGCTGTTCGCGCTCGCGGGCAACGGGCCGACCCCGATATCGAATGGCGGCGGCGTGAAGCACAGATAGCTGTCGGGCAGATGCCAAGGCGCTTCGACGCATTGCGACGCTTCGTCGAACGGCAGCACGTAGCGGTCCGCGATCACATAATCGATCGCGGCAAGTCCCGTCGTCGCGAAGTAGCCGAGCCACGTCGCCTGCACGGGCGCGGGCTTCCACGCGAACACGGGCAAACGGTTGTGATTCGTGTGGCCCGACAGGTCGACGAGAATATCGATCGCGTCGTCGCGGATGCGGCGCGCGCACGCTGCGTCGTCGAGCCGCGAGACGTCGTGCCATGCGCTGAACTGCGGCATCAGGCGTTGCGATACCGCGTCTTCGCGCTTGCGCGTCGCGTAGGCCACGAGTTCGATGCGCGTGCGGTCCAGATGGCCAAGCACGCTTTCGAGGAAAAAGCCGACGGGATGCGAGTTCAGATCGCCGGACACGAAGCCGATGCGCAGACGCCTGCCCGCGTCGTCTGCGTTTGCAATGTGCTGGAAGGGCTGCGCCTTTGCCGATTGGTGTGCGCCGAACGCGCACGCTTCATCGAACTGCTCGCGCAAGCTCACGTCCGGCCGCGTATTGAGCAACAGCAGCAGATTGCTGTGCGCCTGCGCGAAGCCTGGGTCGAGCGCGACGGCCCGCCGATAGCTTGCCGTCGCCTGATCGAGCCGGCCCTGATCGCGCAGCACGTTGCCGAGATTGTTATGCAGCGACGCGCGGCCCGGTTCGAGCGCGAGCGCGCGCTGATACGACTCGGCGGCACTCGCGGCGCGGCCGTACTTTTCCTGGATGTTGCCGACGTTGTTGTGTGCGTTCGCGTCGTTCGGATTCAGTGCGAGCGCCTTGATGTAGCTTTCGAGCGCCTCTTCGTCGCTGCCGAGATCGAGCAGCGCGTTGCCGAGGTTGATCCACGCTTGCGCATGCTCTGGCTTGAGGCGGACCGCCTGCTTGCAGGCGACGATTGCGGCCAGCGAGTCGCCCTCTTCGCGCAGCGCGTAGCCGAGGTTGCTGAGCGCGTCGGCGTAATCGGGGGCGAGCGAAAGCGCCGCGCGATACGCGGCAATCGCGCCCTGACGGTCGCGCGCGCGGCCGCGCATGTTGCCGAGGTTGTTCAGGTAGATCGCGTTTGGATGCAGCTGGATCGATTGCTCGATCAGATTGAGGCCCGCGGGCAGATTGCCGACGTCGCACGCGAGCACGCCGAGAAAGTGCAGCGCATCGGCGTGCGTCGCGTCGGACGCGAGGATCTGCTTGTACAGTTCGGCGGCTTCGCTCACGCGGCCTGCCTGATGATGCGTGAAAGCGGCCTGCAACGTTGTGGCGGCATCGAAACCGGGCGATGGCAACGGCGCACGCGCGTGCGCACTCCCGTCCATTGGGACGTCGCCGTTCGTGGGTGTTTCGTGATCGGCTGGCGCTTGCATCGGAAATCCTGGCGTGCTGCGGCTGACGGCGCGCTCAGACGCCCATGTATTTCTGCATGTAGCGCTCGTACCCGCCACGCCATGCCGGGCTGCCGAACGAACCGCCGCTTTCGTGAACCACGCTCATCGGCCACGTTCCCATGCGCAGTCCGCGCGATTCGGCCTGGCGGCAGAAATCGAGGTCGTAGAAGTGGAAGTCGAAGCGCTCGTCGAAGTTGAGCCCGCTGGCGATCAGGCGCTCGCTATCCGCCGCGAGCAGCAGGCCGTCGAGCAACTTGCATTCGCGCCCGGGCGGCCCGTAGATGGACATGTTCGTGCACGGGAAGCCGTTGCCGTGACCTACCACGCCGCTCAGGTACTGCGAATCGTCGCGTGTGAACGTCGCGTCCCGGAAGAACCACGACGGCTGGCCCGGCAGGCGGCGCGTATTGCCCGCCAGTCCGACGATGTCGAACTGCGTGACGGCTTCGCGGATGCGGTCCATCCAGTAGAAGTCGCACAGATGCAGGTCGTCGTGCAGGAAGACGAGGATCGCCGGGTCGTTGCGGGATTGCTCGATCGCGTAGTTGTAGATCGACGAAAGACCCGCCCGGTTGTTGTCGAACAGCATCAGCTGCGGCGGCGTCGCGTGGCGAAACAGCGAGAGCGAACGGCCGAGTGCCGTCTTCTGCGAGAAGTCGTCGTAAGAGGCGCGCGTGCCGCAAACCAGGCGAATGGGCTTCATAAACGGATAGTCCAGGAAAAGACGATGGTCCAGGCGTCAACGGGACGCCGGCACTGGTGCAGGCTGAGCGCGCGCAGTGCGCTCACGCTCTGACACCTGGCATCGCCACAAGGGAAAACTGCGCATCAGCGACAGATGAATCATCTTGCCGCTTATTCTGATGGCCGGCCGCCGCGCGTGATCGATGGATAAGGACGCGAAAACGGGCGCTATTCCCCGAACTGTGCAGCAGGCCAGATTGCCGTCCGCCTGTAAGCCTCACCTCGAGTGGTCCGAAATACCCGCTAAATGGCGGTCTGTTTCCCGGATTAAAGCGCGGCAATCGGCGGTAGTCTCGACGCATCGCTGAACACCTGCGTCCAAACGCGCTCGCCTGCATGCCATTCGACGGCCTGCCGCCGACCGGAGCCGCGACGCCTACAACCAGACTGAATACGGAGAGTTCGTTTTAATGGCAACGGTCAGTATCCTGATCCCCGCGTACAAGCCACAGTACCTCGCGCGGGCGATCATCAGCGCGCGAAATCAGACGTTCACGGACATCGAGATTCTCGTGGGCGACGACACGCCCGACGGCAAGCTCGCAGAAATCGTCCAGAGCATGGACGATCCTCGTGTCCAGTACTTCCACCATGGCTTTCAGAAAGGCACGCGCAACATTCTGGCGCTGTGGGAACGCGCGAAAGGCAAGTTCATCAAGTTTCTCTTCGACGACGACGCTCTGTTGCCGACATCGGTCGAGGCGTTGGTCGCCGCGCTGCGTGCGAACCCGGATTCGGTGCTGGCCTTTCACGAGCGCGTGTTCGTCGATGCCGACGACAAGGTCACGTCCGCTCCTCCGCGTCTTCTCGACGACGGCAAAACTGCCCGCATCGATCGCAGCTTCCTCGTCCAGAACATGGTTGGCCTGCTGAACAACTTCGTCGGCGAGCCGAGCAACGTGATGCTCGATCGCGAGCGATTCGATGCAGCACGGCTTTTTCATTACCGCTCGCAGCGACTCGACTTCCTCGGCGATGTGGCGACCTATCTGAACGCCTCCGAGCAGGCGCCGATCGTTGCCGTCGGCGGATACCTGAGTGCGTTCAGGCGGCACGCCGACCAGGCATCGAATCAGTTCAGCCCGCACATCAGCGCTGGCCTGTACGAATGGGAACTGTTGGCACGCAGCGAAGCCGCCGCCGGAAACCTCAGCGGCCTCGCGCTTGAAGGCGCGAAACGTCAGCTGGCACAGCTCTATGCCATGTGGGCCATTCGATTGCCGGAGATTGCACGCCTCGCCGCCAATCTCGACGAACTGGTCCAGCGCAATCCGCTCGAGTTGCTCGACTCGAGCCAGTTCCAGGCCGACCTGGCTCACGCGCGCAAGGCGTTGGGAGCCAGGATCGCCGCGCGTCGCAAGGCCGCCTCAACCTCACCGGACGAGAAGTTCTGCGCGCTCTGCGAAACCCCGGTGCCGGGCTGGATAGCCCATCCCCAGGCAAACAGCAACCGGGAGTTCATGCAACACATCGGCGCTGTCGGCTCGACGCTCGAACACCATCTATGCCCGAATTGCAATTGCAACGATCGCGAGCGGCACCTGTGGCTCTATTTCGATCGGGCTGGGATTCTCAAGGACATCGCCCAGAAACGCATCCTGCATATCGCGCCTGAGGCGGGGATCGAGCGGCGCTTGCGCGCGCTCGCGCCGCTGGAGTACGTGGCCGGGGATCTCTCCCCGCAAAAGCCCGACCACCGTGCGATCAACGTGGAGCGTATCGGCTTTCCCGACGGATATTTCGATCTGATCGTTTGCAATCACGTACTCGAACACGTCGACAGGCCGGATACCGCGCTCGCCGAGTTCGCCCGATGCCTCGCCCCTGGCGGCCATCTGGTTGCACAAACGCCTTATTCGCCACTGCTCAAGCAAACGTTCGAGCTCACGATTCCCCCGTCCAAGCCCTTTGCAACGCATTACTTTGGACAGAGCGACCATGTGCGGCTTTTCGGCGCCGATCTTCTCACCCGCATTCGCGCGGCGGGATTGAATGGCGACCTGTATCCGCACACGACCGTGCTCGGTGGTATCGACCCGGTCGCCTGGGGTTGCAACGAGCGCGAGCCTTTCTTCCTGTTCGCCAAGGGGCCGGCACCCGTATTCGCGGATTGAAAGGGATGGTCGAACGCACCGGGACGGCAACGCGCACCGTTCCGGCAAATTGAAACCCATTCGCCCCGTTAATTCACCGACCGTCCCATGCGCGTCGATGACAAACTTTGAACAAGCCTGCCTTCGATTGCGTTCGAAGGCGATATTCCCAGCTCCGCGACGCGGGCTCGAACGATAACGACTGACGAGGCGCATCCCCTCATGACCACGGACATCCTGTTTGCCAACCGCCAGGTGGCTGGAGCCCCTTCAGGGCAGGACGCGCAGCCGCTCGCCAGCTCCCCCACGAACACCGTATCCGGACTCGGCGCGCCAGGCAGTCCGATTCCCGTTACGCAGCCCTACCTGCCCCCGCTTGAGGAATTCCAGCCGTACCTCGAGGAAATCTGGAAACGCAAATGGGTGACCAATAACGGCGTGTTCCATCGGGAACTCGAAAAGCAGCTGTGCGAGTATCTCGGCATCGAACATCTCTCGCTGTTCTCCAATGGCACGCTGGCGCTTATTACCGCGTTGCAGGCGATGAAGATCACGGGCGAGGTGATCACCACGCCGTTCAGCTTCGTGGCGACGACGCATGCGCTGCACTGGAACGGCATCAAGCCGGTGTTCGCCGACGTCGATCCCGTCACCATGAATCTCGATCCGGAAAAAATCGAAGCTGCGATCACGCCGCAGACGACCGCGATCCTTCCGGTTCACGTCTACGCCAATCCGTGCGACGTGGAGCGTATCGAGACGATCGCGGACACCTATGGCCTGCGCGTTATCTACGACGCAGCGCATGCGTTCGGCGTTCGCATTCGCGACCGCTCGATTCTCGAATACGGCGACATGTCCGTGCTGAGCTTTCACGGCACCAAGGTGTTCAACACGTTCGAGGGCGGAGCCATCGTCTGCAAGGACGAGAAAACCAAGCGCCGCATCGACAACCTGAAGAATTTCGGTTTTGTCGATGAGACGACCGTGGTGGCGCCCGGCATCAATGGAAAGATGAACGAAGTTCAGGCCGCCTTCGGCCTGCTTCAACTGAAGCACATGGAGCAGGTGTTTGCACAACGCTCGGCTATCGATGAGCGCTATCGCAAGGCATTTCGCAACGTTCACGGCCTCGCCATGCACGATGTGCCCGAATACTGCTCAAGAAACTACTCGTACTTCCCACTGCTCGTACGGCCCGAGTTTCCGCTCAACCGGGACGAGCTGTATGAGGAGTTGAGGAAGCACCGGATCGCGGCGCGCCGATACTTCTATCCGCTCATCAGCGAATTCCCGATGTATCGGGGCCTGCCGTCCTCCGGCGCGCACAATCTGCCCGTCGCGACAGCGTTATCGCGCCAGGTATTGTGCCTGCCCATCTATCCGGCACTCGAGCAAGGCGAGCAGGAACGCATCATCGAAGTGATCCTCGAGTGTGCGCGGCGCAGTCCCGCGCATGTTGAACGGACATCGGGCAGTGGCGCAACGGATCATGCCCGGGTATCCGTTCTGGTTCCAGAGGCAGGACGATGAATAGCGACGCAATAGGCGGGTATCTCGAACTGGAATTGCCGCCGGGCAACGGTGAGCACTATCCCGATGCGCTGCGCTTCCAGTCCGCCCGCGCTGCGTTTCTTGCGTTGCTGATGGCGGGCCGGCCCGAGCGTATCTGGATGCCGTGGTACAACTGCGAGACCATGCTCGAGCCGCCTGCGATGGCCGGCATCCCCGTTCAGCGATACCGGATCGACGCCAGCTTCGACATTGCCGAGGACATTGTTCTCGGCGAAAACGACTGGCTTCTTTACGTGAATTACTTCGGCGTATGCGACGCTCAGGTCGACCGGGTGCTCTCGCGATTCCCGCGCACGCAGATCGTGATCGACAATTCGCAGGCGTTCTTTTCTCCTCCGACGGCCTGCCTCGCGACGCTGTATTCGCCACGCAAGTTCTTCGGCATTCCGGATGGCGGCTACCTGATAACCGGATTGCCCGTTGAGGAACCCGAGGAGCAGGACACGGGCTCGATCGAGCGATTGCAGCCGCTGCTGATCCGAATCGATCGAGGCCCCGAAGCGGGCTATGCAGGCATTCGGGCAGCACGTGCAACGTTGCGAGGCCAGCAACCGAAGCGCATGTCTACGCTCACTCAACGCCTGCTCGCCCATCTCGACTACGCCAGCGCTTTCGAACGCCGCGGCCAGAATTTCGCTCGCTATCACCAGCAGCTTGGCGGCGAGAATGCACTGGCATCGCTCGATGCGCGAGTCCAGGCGCCGCTCTGCTATCCCTTCTGGAATCACCGGGCCGACTTGCACGCTGCATTGGCTGCGAAGCGCATCTTCGTCGCAAAGTACTGGCCCGACACGCGCGGCGGCACCGGCATGGCGGACGACCTCGAGTTCAGGCTGTCGACCGAATGCCTCGCGCTGCCGTGCGATCAGCGTTATGGAGAAGTGGAAGTCGATCGGGTGATAGCCGCGTTGCGCGAAGCCGGCGCAGCCGGGCAAGCTCGATAACGCGTGCTATTGCGCTAGCAGTGTGGTGCCGGCACGCAGCGCATCGACTACCGTCTGCGGCGAATTCCACATCAGGACGTCGAGGATCGAAAGACCTGACTCGAACTGGTAGGGTCCCGTACCATACTCGAAGTGCTCGAAGGAAAGAAACTCCAACGAGATATTGCGTGATGCGAAGTCTGTCGCGTCGAACAACTCCCGGCCACCAACGGGATTGACATACCCGCTCGCCCCCAGCGCCGAGCAGATGGCAGGCGCCCAGCCGCCCGCCGGTAACTTCTCCGGCAATGACAGCGAGAGCTCGGAGCAAATCCGGTAGTTGAACGGCAAACCCAGGTAATCGCAGACGACCTGCAATCCGCGCGCGTTCAGGTGCGTCAGCCGGTCGTTCGTGTTGTCGGCCATCGCGGCCTGCACCAGTCCCTCTACAGCACGATAGTACGGTGCCTTATTCCGGTAGTGACTCAGCTTGCCAAGCACGCTGCGACGCGTTTCCGCCAGGTTAAGCACACGAGCTTCGCTCGTCGTGATCGAGATCGACGAGTTCGACAATGGGACGCTAATGTAATTCCACCCCTCCTTCGGATGCAGGACTCGATTGCGATTCATCCATGTCTTGGGTGTGTACTGCGTGATGTCGAACACCACCCATGCATCCGTGCTGGCAATGAGGGCGAAATGCCCAAGGTACGGAAAAAAATACGGCTGCATGATCCCGAGCTTCACATCACGCTCCCAGCGCTTTCGCGACACGCCCGGCATTACGTTGTGCAGTACGGACTACCGTGGCAATACGCTCGACTACCGCTTCGTCGACCTGCGCGCCCGTGGGCAGTTGCAGGACAGATTCGCACCAGTGCGCGGTATTCGGCAACGAATGGCCGTGATCGCGACACCGCGTGCCAAGGCCCCGGTCCGCGCCGCCTTCGATGTTCTCAGCGCGAAGCACGTCGATCAGCGCGTCGCGGGACAAGCCGAACTCCCGCGCGTCCATCTCGTAGACGACGTTCTGATAATTGCTTGCGCTTACCTGCTGAGGCTTCTTCAGATGCAAGCCGGGTACGTCGGCCAGCAAGGTTTCGTATGCGTTGAACACGCGTCGGTTACGCGCGATCAGTTCCGGCAAATCGTCCAGGTTCATCAGCGCAATCGCGGCCTGGGCTTCCGACAGCCGGCCGTTGCCGGTCTTGCCAACGGGCACCGGGCGCCCCATGCCATAGTTGCTGCGGATATTGCGGATGTGAGCGGCAAGGTCGTCGTCGTTGGTGCAGATGACCGCGCCTTCCGTCGCGCTGAGAATATGGCTTGAATGAAAAGAGATGACTTCGAGCCGGCCAAAGCCGCCAGCCGGCTTGCCGGCGATCTCGCACCCAAATCCATGTGCAGTGTCGAAATAGAGTGGAACGCCATGCCGCGCGGCAAGATGCTCCAACGCTTCGACATCGGCGGCATCGCCCCACAGGTTGACACCCAGAATTCCGCTGACGCCTTCCGTCAAGAGCGGCTCGACCGTTTCAGGACTCAGATGTCCGGTTGCACGCGAGACGTCGCAGAACGCCACCTCGACATCGGCCCAGGCGAGCGACTGCGCGGTGTTCACAAAGCTGAAAGCCGGCACGACGACCTTGCCCTTCAGCCCCAGCGCCTGCGCGGCGAGCGCGAGTCCGATGGTGGCGTTGGTCACGCACATTGCATGGCGCACGTTGAGGCGTTGCTGGAGGCGAGCCTCGAGCGCCTGGGCAAGCGGCCCATGATTCGTGTAGTACTGGCGGGCGAAGATATCCCGAAACGCGGCCTCGTAGCGATCCCATGAAGGGAAATTGTGCTGACCGAGCGCGAGTCGCTGCGCAAGCGCCGGGGCACCGCCAAAGATCGCGAGATTGTCGATGGTGAAAGTGCTTGTGCTCATGCCGGATACCGCTCGTTGATTTCAGTGGCGTGCGTATGAATGAAGTTCAGCAGCGCGACGATCTGCGCAATGTCGGTTTCATCGACGAAATGACCACACGGCAGCATCAGGAAACGCTCTGCCAGCAGTTCGGTCGCGCGCAAATCGCCTGCGACGGTCGGATAGTCGACGCGTTTCTGATGCAGCGCCGGCGAGTAATAGGGACGCGAGAGCATGTGCTCGGCGTGCAGAATCGCGAGTACGCGCTCGCGCTTGACCGGCCAGCCATCCTTCAACTCCACGACGATGTTCTTGTAGCCGCAGCGCTCGCTCTCGTCGAACGGCAACAGACGCATGTCGGGCACCGTCGGGATGAGTCGCTGGTAGGCGCGATAGCGGTCGCGATTGCGAAGTACCTGCGCCTCCACGTCGTCGATTGCGGCCAGCGCCATCGCGGCGTGAATCTCGTTCTGTTTTGCATCGATGCCCACCGGGTCGAGCGAGCCGTCGTCCCGGATGCCGAAGTGACGCATGTCACGCAGTCGCGCGGCAAGCGCGCTGTCGTTGGTCGTCACGTAGCCGCCTTCGAACGCGTTGAACAGCTTGCTCGACTGCATCGAAAAGCATTCGGCCTGGCCACAGGAGCCGATCTTTCGGCCCCGGTAGGTTTCGTAGACCGACTCCACGGCGTCGAACAACAAGGGGACGCCTGTCTGCGCCGATAGCCGCTCGAGACCATCGACATCGCAACAATTGACGATGGGATGCACACCCAGGATCAACGCAGTGTTCTCGTTGATGCAGGGCGCCGCCGTTTCAGCGGTGATCGAAAGCGTCACAGGATCGACTTCGCAAAAGTGCGGGACGAGCCCGGCCCAAGCGACGATATCGGCGAGCCGCCGATACGTGAGCGACGGCATCACAACTTCCTTCTTGCCGGGCAATGCAAGGCACTTCATCGATAGCACCAGCCCCCAGAAGCCGCCGGCGAAAGAGATGCAATGCTCGACCTGATGGAATTCGGCGAGCCGGCGTTCCAGCATCTGCTCGACACGCCCGTGGTCCGTGTATTGCCGCGCGTCATGGAACAGTTTCGAATACGACAGGAACTGCTCGACATCGGGTTGAACCAGATTCGAGATCGAGCGGATGGTATCGAAAACCGGTGTGCCGCCGAAGATGGCGAGATCAGCAGGCTGAGTCTTGCTGAACATGAATGAGTGACCTCTGATGCGGTTAGCGTGCACGTTCGAGCACGGCGTTGTAGCGGTAATGTGCCTGATAGAAGTTGTCGGGCATCAGTTCGACGCGCATACGCCAACCGCATTGGGCGGCCAGCGCCTCAAGCTGCGCTGGCGAGCGCCACTTGCCGATCTGCGACGCTGAATCGTCGAGTTCAGTGGTGAAGTCCTTGCCGTCGTGGAAGAAGAGATGCGCGCGGTCGCGATCCGGCAGATTGCCTAGAAAGATGGTCGTGATGCCCGTGAAGCGATTGAACAGGCTCATCAACAACGCTTGCGCCTGCTCATCGCTCAAATAAGACAGCATTGCGTAGCACAGCGCCTTGCTAAAGCGCTCGGGACGATCTTCAGCGCTGAGATAAGCCAACGCGTCGCTCGCGACGAATCTGAAACCGGCCCGCTGAAACTTGCGCTGTGCGACGGAAATCAGATAGTCGGAAAAGTCCACGCCGACGAATTCACTGCATCCATCGAACAGATATTGTGAGAGCGCGCCGTTACCGCAGCCGAGCTCAAGCAGCACGTCCTCGCCGCTTAGTCCAAGCCCGGCGCGTATCGACTCGACGATCATCTGGATCTGCTCATCCGACACCGGCTTGCCATAAACCGTACGGCGCACTTGTCCCCAGAGATCGTCTGGAGCCAGGGTCTTCGGATACTCCTTGTAGTCGGATTTTGGGTATTCCATACGATGCGGGCTATTCAAGAAGGAGAATCACGCTTAAAGGGTGAAGAGCGAGCGATGCCTGTCGGATGACGCTGCCTCACGAACTCGCTGATGAGCGCCACCGGCGAACATCGCAGCGGCGGGATTTCAATGGATTCCAGCATAACGGCGGTCGCCGATCGCCAATCAGGTGAAAAGAATCGGGTTTCGGTGTTATTTCGTCGCGAACGGTCGCTGAACGGCGGGATGGCGGATCGTCCGGCGATGTGACCGCCAGGCACACGCTGCCAGGTCGTTCGACGGAATGCGGGAGGAAGAGGACTTCGGGAAGAAGTAGATGAGGCAAAGCGGTGGTGATGGTGATCAGCAACAAATACTGACCACGTTTCCGCTAGAAATTGGCGCGCCCGGCTGGGATCGAACCAGCAACCCCTGCCTTCGGAGGGCAGTACTCTATCCATTGAGCTACGGGCGCATTCGGCAACAACTCGGCAAAAAGCGCTGCAAAATCACAAGGTTGATGCGAAATGCGGCGCCAAAGCGAGACCGAGAGCATACCCGGTTTCGAGCTGCCCGTCCACCGCGCCCCTGTCGATGCAAGGCGCTGCGGGCCGTCGAGGTCTTCCGGCACCACCCGCTGCGCCGAGCCGCGCACGCAACCGCACGCGGCAATTGCCGCCCGAACCCCGAAAATGTTCGCGTAAACGCCTACTGAACACTGTCCGGGCCTGCTCGCCGACGCCGAAACCTTCCGTCTATAATCGGTCGTGGCTGATCTAGAACAAGGTTGTTGCCGTCGCGCTGTACCGCTCACAATACCCACGGGAGACGAGACAAGCATGAGCGAAGCACCACACGGAGCCCCGATCAAGACCCCCGGACAGCTGATCGCCGCAGTCATCGCCGGCTTTGCTGTCCCCATCATCATCATCATTCTGCTTGCCTACTACGTCGACAACTCGACGCGCACGGGCGCCGGCACGGACGGTTTGTCCGACGCCGCAGTCGACGCACGCACCGCCCCTCTCGCCAAGGTCGATATCCGCGACGCCAACGCGCCGCGCGTCTACAAGACGGGCGAGGAAGTGTACAAGGCGGTTTGCTCGGCCTGTCACGCATCGGGGGCGGCAGGGGCGCCGAAGTTCACCAACGCGGGCGACTGGGCTGCGCGTATCGCCGCAGGTTTCGATACGCTGTGGCACAACGCGCTGACGGGCAAAGGCGCGATGCCCGCGCGCGGCGGCACGAGCCCGGACGACTACAGCGACTACGAAATCGGTCTCGCCGTCGCCTACATGGCGAACAACGCGGGCGCGAAGTTCGAAGATCCTCCGAAGCCGGTGCCGGGTCAGCCGGCCGCAGGTCCGGCAGGCGCGTCGGGTGCAGCGGCTGCGTCCGGCACTGAGGCGGCATCGGGCGCAACCCCGGCTTCCGGCGCGGAAGGCGCTTCCGGTGCCGCAGGCGCACAAGCCGCCGCCGCAATGGCCGCGATGGCCAACGTGCCGCAAAGCGCAGCGCCCGCGTCGGGTGCCGCGCAGAGCGCGGACGCATCGCAGGCGGGCAAGGCGCTGTATCAGCAGGTCTGCCAGGCCTGTCACGCGGCGGGCGTGCTGAACGCGCCGAAGTTCGGCGACAAGGAAGCGTGGGCGGCGCGTCTGAAGGATCCCATCGACACCGTCTACAACTACGCGCTGCACGGCAAGGGCGCAATGCCGCCGAAGGGCGGATCGAACGCCTCCGATGCCGACGTGAAAGCCGCCGTCGATTACATGGTCAACGCGGCGAAATAAGCAGCGCGCATAACGCCCGCCCAAATAAAAATCCCCGCCTCGTGCGGGGATTTTTTTAGGCCTTCTGCAGCAGCGCCTTGAGACTCGCGAGCCGATCCTTCGGCGACATCGGTGCTTCTTCCGCCGTCGGGGGCGGCGCTTCGTCGAGGCCCATCTCGGGGATGAAGCGCGACGGCTCGCACACCACAGTTTCACGCGCCCGCTTGCGCTTCTTGCACCAGTTCAGATGCAGGCTGCGCTGCGCGCGCGTGATCGCGACGTACATCAGGCGGCGCTCTTCTTCGATACGTTCGTCATCGATCGGAGCATCGTCTTCCGAACCGCCGCGATGCGGCATGATGCCTTCCTCGACGCCGACCAGAAACACGTGCGGATATTCGAGGCCTTTCGACGCGTGCACCGTCGACAGCCGCACGGCATCCGGGTCTTCATCCTTGCCTTCGAGCATCGACATCAGCGCGACCGTCTGAATCAGTCCGAGGAGGTTCTTGCCAGTATCGGCGAGACCGTCGGCGGTGTCGTAGCCGGTCTGCTCGACGCCCGCTTCCGGCTCGGGCTTCGTGCCCTTGCGCTTGAGCCACTCCAGAAACTCCAGCACGTTTTGCCATTTCGCCTGAGCCTGGCGCTCGTCGAATGCGTCGTACAGGTAGGCTTCGTAGTGGATCGCCTCCATCATGTCGTTCAGCACGGAGGTTGCTGCATCCTTGTCCGCACGATCCCGAAGACGCTGCATGAAATCGCAGAAGACTCGCAGCGGCTCGACCTGACGCGCCGACAGCCGCGCCTCGATGCCGCCCATGTACACCGCCTCGAACAGCGACACTTTCGCCTGTCCCGCGAACGAGCCGAGCGCTTCGAGCGTCGTATTGCCGACACCTCGGCGCGGCGTCGTGATCGCGCGGATGAACGCAGGATCGTCGTCCGCATTCGCGATCAGCCGCAGATACGCGCAGATGTCCTTGATCTCGGCCTTGTCGAAGAACGACTGGCCGCCCGACAGCACATACGGAATCCGCTCGCGGCGCAGCACCTGTTCGAAGATGCGTGCCTGAAAATTGCCGCGATACAGGATCGCGTAGTCGCGGAACTGCGCGCGCCGCTCGAACTTGTGCGCCGACAGCCGGAACACGACCGACTCCGCTTCATGCTCTTCGTCGTTGCAACCGGTGACGGTGATCGAATCGCCCATGCCGTGCTCGGACCACAGCTTCTTCTCGAACAGCTTCGGATTGTTCGCGATGACGTTGTTCGCGGCCGTCAGGATGCGCACTGTCGAGCGGTAGTTCTGCTCGAGCTTGATCACGTGCAGCTTCGGAAAGTCCTTGCCGAGCTGCGCGAGATTTTCGAGCGTCGCGCCGCGCCAGCCGTAGATCGCCTGATCGTCGTCGCCGACGGCCGTGAACGCGGCGCGCGGCCCCGCCAGCAGCTTCACCAGTTCGTACTGGCACGCGTTGGTGTCCTGATACTCGTCGATCAGCAGATAGCGCAGCTTGTTCTGCCAGCGGTCGCGCACCTGCTCGTTGTTCTTGAAGAGTTCCGCGGGCAGACGGATCAGATCGTCGAAATCGACGGCCTGATACGCGTGCAGCGTCGCGACGTAGTTGCGGTAGACGATCGCCGCCTGGTGTTCGTCTTCGTTCGACGCAATCCTCATCGCCTCGTCCGGCATGATGAGGCCGTTCTTCCACAACGAGATGATCGTCTGGATCTTTCGGATGAAGCCCTTATCCGTCGATCCGACCTGCTCCTGGATCATGCCGAAGCAGTCGTCGGAATCCATGATCGAGAACTGCGGCTTGAGGCCGACGTGCTCCGCCTCCTGACGCAGAATCTGCACGCCGAGCGAGTGAAACGTGCTCACCGTCAGCTGGTTGACGGGCACCTTGCGTCCTTCCTTGCCGGGCGCGGTGAGCGTCTTGCCTTCGAGCAGCTTGCCGACGCGCTCGCGCATTTCCGCCGCGGCCTTGTTCGTGAAGGTGACGGCGGCGATATGGCGCGGCTCGAAGCCTTTGTTTTCGATCAGGTGCGCGATCTTCTGCGTGATCACGCGCGTCTTGCCGCTGCCCGCGCCCGCGAGCACGAGGCAGGGACCGTCGAGATAGCGCACCGCTTCGCTTTGGGCGGAATTCAGGCCTGCGGACATCGTGTGTGGATGAGTAGTCGATTGAGGGCGCGATTCGCGAGGAACGGCCCGAGAACATGCAGCGAAACGGCGTTTGCGGCGCATCGTGGCGGGCAGCCGCGCGGCACTGGCCGAACTGTCCGCCGATGCGCCACGCAATTGATTCCATGCGCTTTTTGCCGTTCGCGTGAGAGCCGCGATGTTAACACGAATGCCCTTCCCGATGCCCCGGCTTATCCCGTTCGGCCGAGACCGGCACGACGCGCGCCACCGGGAGCGGCATGGCGCGAAGCGCCGCCGTGCCACAATTACGGCGTTGCGCGCTGCCCCCGCGGCGTGCCGGTTATGCAGGGAACACGCATGTCTTCATCGCTGAAAATTGGCTTGATGGGCTACGGCTTTGCCGGCGCCACCTTTCATGCGCCGGTGATCGAACATTGCGGACGCGCCAGCGTCGCGGCGATCGCCACGGGACAAGGGGACAAGGCACGCGCCGATTATCCGGATGCGAAGATCGTCGCCGATATCGACGCGCTGCTCGCACTGCCCGAGATCGAATGCGTCGTGATCGCGACGCCCAACGACACGCACTTCGACCTCGCGCGCCGCGCGCTCGAAGCAGGCAAGCACGTCGTCGTCGACAAGCCCGTCACGCTGTCGGCCGCCGACGCGCGCACGCTCGCCGATCTCGCGCAAGGCAAGGGGCTGCTGTTCGCGCCGTTCCACAACCGCCGTTGGGACGGCGATTTCATGACCGTGCGCGATCTGCTCGCGAGCGGCGAACTGGGCCGCATCACGCATTTCGAATCGCACTTCGACCGGTTCCGTCCGGGCATCCGGCAGCGCTGGCGTGAAGAGGCATCGCGCGGCGGCGGCTTGCTGTTCGATCTCGGCCCGCATCTGATCGATCAGGCGTTGACGCTGTTCGGCGCGCCCGAAACCGTCTACGCGACGGTGAAGGCGTATCGCGACAACGCGAGCGCGCCGGATTACGTGCATCTGCTGCTCGGTTACGCGAATCACGAAGTCGTGCTGCACGCGAGCGCGCTGACGGCGTTGGTCGCGCCGCGCTACACGATCCACGGCACGCGCGGCAGTTACGTGAAATACGGCCTGGATACGCAGGAAGACCAGCTGAAAACCGGCTTGCGTCCGGGCGATGCCGGCTTTGGCGGCGGCAACGACGCGGGCACGCTGCGCGTGCTGGAAGGCGAGCAGGAAGTGCAGCGCGAGCTGCCGACGCGCGACGGCGCCTATGTCGACTTCTACCGCGCGATGGCGGCATCGATTCATGACGGTGTGCCGTTCCCGATCAGCACGCAGGACGCTGTCGATGTGATGGCGATCATCGAACTGGCGAACCGCAGCGAGAAGGAAGGCGTGCGTTTGCCGTTCAAGCGCGGCGCCTGAAAGGCGAGCGACGCAGTGCGCCAGGCTCCGGCTTGATTGAACATTCTCGGGCCTCGCCTCGCACCCCATTCCCAGCCGATCACGCAATCGGCAAGCAAACCGTTGTGGACCCTGCCGGCAGCGCGTCAGCGCACGCGGCAGCCGGTCCGTTGTTTCGCGTATTCGTTTGGAATCGATCAGAAAGAAGGAGAGAACCCTATGCAACGTATCGTTCGTGCGCTTGGCTGTTGTGCACTGGTTTCGTCGCTCGCCGCGTGCGTCAGCTCGCAGCAGCAGTGGGCCGAACCGCATCCCGCGCCGAATCCGCATGAAGCGGCCGTGCATCGCCTCGAGCAGGTGGAAGGCCGTATCGACAACATGGGCCATCACATCGACGCCCGCGTGAACCAGGGCCACTATCCGCCGCCCGAAGGCGCTGCGCTGCATCGCCGGCTCGACACGATCCGCCAGGAATCGCACGACATGGCCGCGCAACACGGCGGCGGCCTCACGGGCGACGAACAGCGCGTGCTGAATCAGGAGCTGGATACGGCGGCGGCGGCCATCAACCGCTAGCGGGACGCCGTCATCGACGCGACGACGCGCTCGCGTAGCTGCGACCAGACGGTCATGTACTCCGCGCGGCCGCTGCCGACAGCGGAACGCTTGAGCGCGTCGAGCATCACGAGTTCCTGCGCGGCCTGCGCCGCGCCCGGATAGACGAGCGGCAGCTGGAGCGGATTGAACGACTCGACCTGCCAGTGCTTTTCCGTCGCGAGGATCAGCGAAACGAGCCGCTCGATCAGAAACGTCTTGACGGGCGTGTCGCCCTGCGCGTGACGCGCCGCGGCGTTCAGCGCGAAGGCGAGCGGCGTGCCGTTCGCTTCGGCGATGCCGAAGATGATTTCCGCGAGGCTAAGCCAATGCCGCCAGAAGCGCGGCTTCGCGACGAAGTAGTTGCAATACACGCTATTCGACGAATCCATGATCAGCGTGCTCAGTTCGACGCCCGGCTTGATCAGCCGCACCACTTCCTCGAACGGTCCCCATGCGTTCGGATGCCCTTGCGCGCCTTGCAGGAACACGTTCGTGAACAGCGCGCCCGCGTCGAAATACGGCGAGAACGACACGATGTCCGTCGATTCCGGCACCGTGGCGAGAAACGCGTTCACGTCGCTCGCCTCCAGGTTCGTTTTCGCCGCGAACTTGGGCGACAGGAAGCCGTAGTACGCCGCGTCGTCCAGCGTGTTGTTGAGCAGGAAGTTACGGATCGGCCAGTATTCGCGCCAGTCGGGCCGCTGCCCGACGTTGTCGAGCGGGATGAAGCCTTTGTCCAGCGTGCTTCGGGTCTGCTCCGAATAGAAGATCTGATGGATGTGCGCGGTGGTCATCGGCTGCAATCTGGTTTTGTGTGAATAAGCGGCGGCCGCAAGGCGCCGTTTTGCAAGTATCCGCGGCAATCGCGTAATGCAATCGCCCAATCAGCCGATGGATTCCGCATCAATTCACCCGATCGCGACGGCGCACGCATCATGCTTTTTTGACCGCCAGAGGGCGCCGAGCGCCGCCGATCGGCGCCCGCCGGCCCGATTTGACAACCCTCTGGGCCTCGCGTACATTCGCCGCACGCGTCGGGAGAGCGCGCCGTTTGCTGTCGTCCGTAGTGCACAGCACGCAGCGCCGCCGAAGGGGCACACCCGCAAACTCTCAGGCAAAAGGACCGAACGCGTCGAAAAACCCGCTCATCTTCTGGTCGAAGCGACCTGTTCGAACGAGCGCCCGTTTTTCGCACTCTGGAGAGCGGCAGTAGCGCCCGTGCACGAATGCACGCGCAGGCTGCCCACCGAAGGGGCGCGCGCCACGTCCGCCAGCACTCGCTGACGGCAGCGCAATCTCTCAGGTATCGAGGACAGAGGGGGCATGCAGTTATCGCTCGTCGACCCGAAGTGGGATCGCGAGAGGTTTCGCCGCATGGCCTTTCCTGTTTAGCGATGCCCGAGGCCCCGATGACCGAACTCAAACACACCCCGCTCCACGCCACGCACCGTGCGCTCAATGCCCGCATGGTCGATTTCGGCGGCTGGGACATGCCCGTCAATTACGGCTCGCAGATCGAAGAGCATCGCGCCGTGCGCACGGACGCCGGCATGTTCGACGTGTCCCACATGTGTGTCGTCGATTTCACGGGCGCGCGCGTGCGCGCCTTCTTCGAGCGCGCGCTGGCCAATAACGTCGGCAAGCTGCAAGCGCCGGGCAAGGCCCTCTATTCCTGTCTGCTGAATCCGCAAGGCGGCGTGATCGACGACCTGATCGTCTATTACTTCGGCGAAGATCATTTCCGTGTCGTCGTGAATGCCGGCACGGCCGAGAAAGACGTCGCGTGGTTCAACAAGCTCAATGACGAACAAGGCTTCGGCCTCACCATCACGCCGCGCCGCGACTACGCGATCGTCGCCGTGCAAGGCCCGAACGCGCGCGAAAAAGTCTGGGCGACCGTGCCGCATGCTCGCGCCGCCAGCGAAGCGCTCAAGCCGTTCAACGCGGCGCGCGTCGCCGATACGCCGTTTGGCGAGCTGACCGTCGCGCGCACCGGCTACACGGGCGAGGACGGCTTCGAAATCATCGTTCCCGCCGCACACGTCGAAGCACTGTGGAATGCGCTGCAGGCGCAGGGCGTGCGCCCCGCCGGCCTCGGCGCGCGCGACACGCTTCGCCTCGAAGCGGGCATGAACCTGTACGGCCAGGACATGGACGACGACGTGTCGCCCCTCGACGCCGGTCTCGCGTGGACGGTCGACCTGTCCGCGCCGCGCGATTTCATCGGCCGCGCGAAGCTCGAAGCGGACGGCTCGAAACAATCGTTCGTCGGTCTGATCCTTCACAAGGACAACGGCAAGGCGGCGGGCGTGCTGCGCGCGCATCAGAAGGTCGTGACGCCGGACGGCGAAGGCGAAATCACGAGCGGCACATTCTCGCCGACCATGCAGGAGTCGATCGCCTTTGCGCGCGTGCCGAAAGGCGTGCAGCCGGGCGACGTCGTGCACGTCCAGATCCGTGACAAGGCACTTCCTGCCAGCGTGGTTAAACTGCCATTCGTGCGCAACGGCAAAGTGCTCGTCGGCTGATCGGTCACACGATGAGCGTCACGAGACAGACACCGGACAGACACGAAAACGTCGCGTGCGTCCCACCATTTAAATCAACCGAATTACCGCATAGGAGCATCCGATGAGCATCCCGGCCGATCTGAAATACACCGAATCGCACGAATGGGTCCGCACCGAAGCAGACGGCACGCTGACGGTCGGCATCACCGACCACGCGCAGGAAGCGCTCGGCGACATCGTCTTCTTCGAAGTGCAGCAACTGGGCCAGACGGTGTCGGCAGGCGACACCGTCGCCGTCATCGAATCGGTGAAGGCCGCTTCCGATATCTACGCACCCGTTTCGGGCGAGATCATCGAAGCCAACCCGAACGTCGCCGACACGCCGGACGCCGTGAACAGCGCGCCGTACGACAACTGGCTGTTCAAGATCAAGCCGGCTGACGGCGCATCGCAGGACCGTCTGATGGACGCCGCCGCATACGGCAAGTCGATCGGCGAATAAGTCACTTACCCACGACAGGCGCGGCGCTCACCGCTCGCGAACGCCGCGCCAGCAGGAACACTCAATGAAGCTCGAACACCCGGATCGTCTGATGAACCGCACTCCCCTCTCGCTCGCCGCGCTCGAAGTGCATGACGCCTTCGCTGAACGGCATATCGGCCCGGACGGCGCCGATCAGCAGTCGATGCTCGAAGCCCTCGGCTTCGCATCGCGCGCCGCGTTGATGGACGCGGTGATTCCGCAGTCGATCCGCCGCCAGGACGCGCTGCCGCTCGGCCCCTTCGGTCAGCCGAAGAGCGAAGCCGAAGCGCTCGCCGCGCTGCGCGAACTCGCGGACAAGAACAAGGTGTTCCGCTCGTACATCGGTCAGGGCTATTACAACGCGCACACGCCCGCCGTCATCCTGCGCAACGTGCTCGAAAACCCCGCCTGGTACACGGCTTACACGCCGTATCAGCCGGAAATCTCGCAAGGCCGTCTCGAAGCGCTGCTGAACTATCAGCAGATGATCGTCGACCTGACGGGCCTCGCGATCTCGAATGCTTCGCTGCTCGACGAAGCAACGGCCGCCGCCGAAGCGATGACGCTGCTGCAACGCGTCGGCAAGCCGAAGTCGAACATTTTCTATGTGGCAGACGACGTGCTGCCGCAAACCATCGAAGTCGTGAAGACGCGCGCGCTGCCCGTCGGCATCGAAGTGAAGGTCGGTCCGGCTGCGGAAGCGGCAGCATCGAATGCGTTCGGCGTGCTGCTGCAATATCCGGGCGTGAACGGCGACGTGCGCGACTACCGCGCGCTCGCTGACGCGATCCACGCCGCAGGCGGCCATGTGGTCGCCGCCGCCGATCTGCTCGCGCTCACCGTGCTCACGCCGCCGGGCGAATGGGGCGCGGACGTGGCCGTCGGCAACTCGCAGCGCTTCGGCGTGCCCGTCGGCTTCGGTGGCCCGCACGCGGCGTATCTCGCCGTGCGCGACGAATTCAAGCGTCAGATGCCGGGCCGTCTCGTCGGCGTCACCGTCGATGCGCAAGGCAACCCCGCGCTGCGTCTCGCACTGCAAACCCGCGAACAGCACATCCGCCGCGAAAAGGCGACGTCGAACGTCTGTACCGCGCAGGCGCTGCTCGCCATCATGGCCAGCATGTACGCCGTCTATCACGGTCCGCGCGGCCTGAAGACGATCGCGCAGCGCGTGAACCGCATCGCCGCGCTGCTCGCGGAAGGCGCGAAGCAACTCGGCTACACGCTCGTCAATGACAGCTTCTTCGACACCCTCACGTTCGAAACGGGTCCGCGCACGCAGGCGCTGCATGACGCCGCGACCGCGAAGGGCATCAACCTGCGTCACGTGAGCGAAACGCGCGTCGGTCTGTCGATCGACGAAACGACGACGCGCGCCGATCTCGCCGATCTGCTCGCCGCTTTCGCGCAAGCTGCATTCGTCGACGCCGCGCCGCAAATCGACGAACTCGATGCACAGCTTGGCCAGTCGAACACGTTCCCGGCGACGCTCGAACGTGAAAGCGCATATCTGACGCATCACGTGTTCAACCGTCATCATTCGGAAACGGAAATGCTGCGCTATCTGCGCAGCCTGTCGGACAAGGACCTCGCGCTCGACCGCTCGATGATCCCGCTCGGCTCGTGCACGATGAAGCTGAACGCGACGTCGGAAATGCTGCCCGTCACGTGGCCCGAGTTCGGCCAGATTCACCCGTTCGCGCCTGCCGAGCAAACCGTCGGCTACCGCGAAATGATCGATCAGCTCGAACAGATGCTGGTCGCCGCAACCGGCTACGCTGCCGTGTCGCTGCAGCCGAATGCCGGCTCGCAAGGCGAGTACGCGGGCCTGCTGATCATTCACGCGTATCACGAGTCGCGCGGCGAAGGTCATCGCAATGTCTGCCTGATTCCCGCTTCGGCGCACGGCACGAACCCGGCGTCGGCGCAGATGGCGGGCATGCAGGTCGTCGTCGTCGCGTGCGATGCACAAGGCAACGTCGATATCGAAGACCTGAAGAAGAAGGCCGCCCAGCACTCGGAAAAACTCGCGGCGATCATGATCACGTATCCGTCGACGCACGGCGTGTTCGAGCAGAACGTTCGTGAAGTCTGCGAGATCGTGCACGCGCACGGCGGCCAGGTGTATGTGGACGGCGCGAACATGAACGCGATGGTCGGTCTCGCGGCGCCCGGCCAGTTCGGCGGCGACGTCTCGCACCTGAACCTGCACAAGACGTTCTGCATTCCGCACGGCGGCGGCGGACCGGGCGTTGGCCCCGTCGCGGTCGGCGCGCATCTGGCGAAGTTCCTGCCGAACCAGACGTCGACGGGCTATGAGCGCGACGCTAACGGCATCGGCGCCGTCTCCGCTGCGCCGTACGGCTCGGCATCGATCCTGCCGATCTCGTGGATGTACATCGCGATGATGGGCGCGAAGAATCTGACGGCCGCGACGGAAACCGCGATCCTCAACGCGAACTACGTCGCGAACAAGCTCGCACCACATTACCCGGTGCTGTACTCGGGCCCGGGCGGACTCGTCGCGCACGAATGCATTCTCGATCTGCGTCCCATCAAGGACACGAGCGGCATCTCCGTCGACGACGTGGCGAAGCGCCTGATGGACTACGGCTTCCACGCGCCGACGATGAGCTTCCCTGTGCCGGGCACGCTGATGGTCGAGCCGACCGAATCGGAATCGAAGGAAGAGCTGGATCGTTTCATCGAAGCGATGATCGCGATTCGCAACGAAATCCGCGACGTCGAGGAAGGTCGCAGCGATCGCGAGGACAATCCGCTGAAGCACGCGCCGCATACGGCGGCTGTCGTCGTCGCGAACGAGTGGAAGCATGGCTATGCACGTGAGACGGCGGCGTACCCGCTGCCGACGCTCGTCGCGAAGAAGTACTGGCCGCCCGTCGGCCGTGCCGACAACGTGTATGGCGACCGCAATCTGTTCTGCTCGTGCGTGCCCGTGGCCGATTACGAGTAACGCCGAAGTGTTGAAGTAGTGTGAACCGCGTGCGGCTCCTGCAAGAGCTGCGCGCGGTTCTGCCCGCAGTCCTGTTGCTCGGCGCGTCAAACCGT
Organism: Paraburkholderia sp. Tr-20389; assembly: GCF_017104565.1. Taxonomy (GTDB): domain Bacteria; phylum Pseudomonadota; class Gammaproteobacteria; order Burkholderiales; family Burkholderiaceae; genus Paraburkholderia. The sequence continues at coordinate 90,180 of NZ_JAAGPD010000005.1, forward strand.
TACCATCTCACACCGAATCAGCCCAACGAAGGAGTTTCGCATGGTGCGACAGGTGCGAATGATGCAACCCCCGACACACCGTACGCGTGCGCCGCAACATCCCTCTCCCGCTTTCCCGCTGGCCGCGCTGTTGATGGCGGCCGTCGCGTTCTGCGCGCAATCCGCCCATGCCGCGATGAATCTCTGCGCCGCGCCCGCGCTGCAAACCAGCGAACGCACCAACGCCGATCCTGGCGTCAAGGCACTGGTGAGGAATGTGCAGGCGCATCTGAGCGAGCCGGCGCATGCGGTGCGTCAGTTGCATACGGAAGGCACGCTGCCGCACGAAGGCATCTACGACCAGAGCAAGGATGCGGAGAAAGATCTCGACCTGTTGCGCGACGCCGCGCTCGCATGGCGCGCGACCAGCGACGACCGTTATCTGAAGCTCGTCGACCGTCTGCTGTACGCGTGGGTCACGACCTACGAGCCGTCGTTCAATCCGATCGACGAAACGCCGTTCGAAGGGTTGATCCTCGCGTACGACATGACGGCGAGCGCACTGCCCGTGAAGACCCGCAACGCGACGATGGCGTTTCTGACGAAGCTCGCAAACGGCTACATCGCGCAGATCGACACGCAGAAACGGCCGCTCACGGGCACGTTCCGCAACAACTGGCAGAGCCATCGCGTGAAGCTGATCGCGATGGCGGCGTTCACGCTCGATAACCGCAAGATGATCGAAGCGGCGCAGCGTCTGTACGTCGAGCACCTCAACGACAACATCGCGCCCGACGGCACGACCGTCGATTTCGGCGAACGCGATGCGCTGCACTATGTGACCTACGATCTTCAGCCGCTGGTAACGGCCGCGCTCGCGGCGCGCCGCCACAATCGCAACTGGCTCAACGAGCGTGCGCCGGACGGCGCGACGCTCGCCGCCGCGCTGAACTGGTTGACGCCGTACGCGACGGGCGCGAAGACGCACGACGAATTCGTGAACTCGAGCGTGCCGTTCGATGCGAAACGTCGCGAAGCCGGTTTGCCTGGCTATAGTGGACAGTGGGATCCGAAAAATGCGGCCGAGCTGTATCACCTCGCCGCGCGGCTCGACGGACGCTACACGCCCGTCGCGCTGAAACTGGCACCGACGCCGCCCGCGTGGCTCGCCGTGTGCCTGCCTTTGCCGGCGCGTTGATCACGCGCCGTGTATCGAGCGCCCCGGCGCTCATGTTGTTCCGCGCCTTACCCGGCGCACTCCGCTGCCGCGTTACCCACGCAGTGCAGCATCGACGAAATTCAAGTTAGCGGGAGCAGTGATGGCAGTCAGCGTTTTCGATCTCTTCAAAATCGGCATCGGTCCGTCGAGTTCGCACACGGTCGGTCCCATGCGTGCAGCGCTGATGTTCGCGCAAGGGCTCGAGCGCGATGGGCTGCTTGAGAACACGGCATCGGTGAAGGTCGATCTGTATGGATCGCTCGGTGCAACGGGCAAAGGCCACGGCACCGATCGCGGCGTGATGCTCGGCCTGCTCGGCGATGCTCCCGATACCGTCGATCCCGACACGATCGCGGCGCGCCTCGAACAGGTGCGCACGTCGCGCACGCTCGCACTGCTCGGCACGCACGTCATCCCGTTCGTGCAGAAGGAACACATTTCGTTTTATCGGCAGGCGCTGCCGGAGCATCCGAACGGTCTCAAGCTGCGCGCATTCGATGCGAATGGCGAGACGCTGCGCGAAGCGACATATCTGTCGGTGGGCGGCGGCTTCGTCGTAACTGCGGGCGCGCCGAATACGAAGGTGCTTGCCGCCGTCGAACAGTTGCCGCATCCGTTTCGCACGGGTGCCGAATTGCTCGACATGTGCAAGACCACGGGCAAGAGCATCGCTCAACTGATGTGGGACAACGAGCGCGCATGGCATACGGACGAAGAGACGCGCACGGGCCTGCTGAAAATCTGGAACGTGATGCAGTCGTGTGTCGCGCGCGGCTGCGGGATCAACAATCCGGATGCCGAGGGCAATCTGCCCGGCCCGTTCCAGGTGAAGCGCCGCGCGCCGCAACTGTACCGTGCGTTGACGGGCAATCCGGAGCGCGCGTTGCAGGATCCGCTGTCGATGGTCGACTGGATCAATCTGTACGCGATCGCCGTCAATGAAGAAAACGCAGCGGGCGGCCGCGTGGTCACCGCGCCGACCAACGGCGCAGCGGGCATCATTCCCGCCGTGCTGCATTACTACACGCGCTTCATGCCCCACTCAACCGAGCAAGGCGTGTTCGACTTTCTGATGACGGCCGCCGCGATCGGCATTCTCTACAAGCTGAACGCATCGATTTCCGGCGCGGAAGTGGGCTGCCAGGGCGAGGTGGGCGTTGCCTGCTCGATGGCGGCAGGCGCGCTCGCGGCCGTAATGGGCGGCACGCCGTTGCAGGTCGAGAACGCCGCCGAAATCGGCATGGAGCACAACCTGGGCCTCACGTGCGACCCGGTCGGCGGGATGGTGCAGATTCCGTGCATCGAGCGCAACGCGATGGCTTCCGTGAAAGCGGTGAACGCGGCGCGCATGGCGCTGCGAGGTGACGGCAGTCATTACGTATCGCTCGATTCCGTCATCAAGACGATGCGCGAAACGGGCGCCGACATGAAGACCAAGTACAAGGAAACGTCGCGCGGCGGTCTCGCGGTAAACATCATCGAATGTTGACGCTTTTGCGAATGACATCGAAGAGGGTCTCGGCGTAAGCTGTCGAAGCTCTTCTGACTGGAGGTGTGTTCGCAATGTCGCTGTCTTCCGATGCTTCAAATATGACCACGGGCGCACGGCTCATGGTCGACGCGCTGCTGACGCATGGCGTCGAGCGCGTGTTTTGCGTGCCTGGCGAAAGTTTTCTGGCAATCCTCGATTCGTTGCACGACGAGACTTCGCAGATTCAGACGGTTGTGTGCCGCCACGAAGCGGCTGCCGCCAACATGGCGGAAGCCGTCGGCAAGCTGACGGGCCGGCCGGGCATCGCGATCGTTACGCGCGGACCGGGCGCGACGCACGCATCGATTGGCGTGCACACGGCGTTTCAGGACTCGACGCCGATGATTCTGCTGATCGGCCAATGTGCGCGCGAGCATCTGGACCGCGAGGCGTTCCAGGAAATCGACTATCGGCGCATGTTCGGACAGATGGCGAAGTGGGTCGCGCAAATCGACGATCCGCGCCGCATTCCCGAGTACATGAGCCACGCGTTTCACGTCGCGACGTCGGGCCGTCCTGGTCCTGTCGTGCTGTCGTTGCCCGAAGACGTGCTGAGCGACGCGTGTGCCGCGATGCCGGGCGCGCCCGCTTATCAGCGCGTGGCGGCCGCGCCGGCGCCACAGCAGATCGAGCGTCTGCGCGGCCTGCTCGAAGGCGCGAAGAAGCCGATGGTGATCGCGGGCGGCAGCGGCTGGACGCCGCAAGCGTGCGAAGACCTGCGCACCTTCATCGAGAACTGGCAGCTTCCCATTGGCCTCGCGTTCCGCTTCCAGGACACGCTCGACAACGAGCATCCGAACTATGCGGGCGATGTGGGTCTCGGCATCAATCCCGCGCTCGCCAAACGCATTCAGGACGCCGACGTGCTGCTCGCACTCGGACCGCGCCTCGGTGAAGCGACGACGGGCGGCTACACGCTGCTCGACATTCCCAAGACGAAACAGACGCTGATTCATGTGCATCAAGGTGCGGACGAGTTGGGCCGCGTCTATTCCGCCGATCTCCCCATCGTGTCGGGCATGCCGGAAATCGCGTCGATGCTGGCGGCGCTGAAGCCTGCGGCGCAACCTGCCTGGTCGGGTAGCGCGAGAGAAGCGCACGAGGCGTACCTCGAATGGCGCAAGCCGCGCAAGATTCCGGGCGATGTCCAACTCGGCGAGATCATGCTGCAACTGCGCGAGCATCTGCCGAAGGACGCGATTCTCACGAACGGCGCGGGCAACTACGCGACGTGGTTGCATCGTCATTTTGCGTATCGGCATTTCCGTTCGCAGTTGGCGCCGACTAGCGGCGCGATGGGTTATGGCGTGCCGGCGGCGATTGCGGCGAAGTCGATGTATCCGGATCGCACCGTGGTCGCGTTTGCGGGTGACGGCTGCTTCATGATGGCGTCGTCGGAAATCGCCACGGCGATGCAGTACAACCTGCCTGTGATTTTCATCGTCGTGAATAACAGCCACTATGGGACGATTCGAATGCATCAGGAGCGGCACTATCCGCATCGCGTGCATGGGACTGGGTTGACGAATCCTGACTTTGCGGCGTTTGCGAAGTCGTTCGGCGCGTTTGGGGAGACCGTCGAGCGGACGGAGGACTTTATGCCTGCGTTCAGGCGCGCTCAGGAGTCGGCGCGGCCGGCTTTGATTGAAGTTCGCATGCTGCAGGACGTGAGTACGCCGGGTGCGACTCTTGAACAGGTTCGGGAGCAAGGGCGGAAATTGAGGGGCGAGTAGGGGTTTTTGCCTGCGGCGCGGCGTCGCCGGTTTTGGCTTTTTGCTCTTGCTTTCGCTCTTGCTTTCGCTTTCGCTGGCATCCGCGCGATGCCTTCGTACTTCATGCGTTGCCCCTGTGCGGGGCGGCACCTACTTTTCTTTGCAGCGGCAAAGAAAAGTAGGCAAAAGAAAGCCGCTCACACCGCTAGCTTTTGTGCTTGCCTGCGGGCCCCCTACGGGTCCCGCACTCCACACGGCAACACATCGTTTTGCGCCCGCTGCCAGCGCCTCGAACAGGCGCATCACCCACTCCAATCACCCGCAGGCAGCCAGCGGCAGCGACTCGTCTGCGCCGCCCAGGTGGCAAACTGTGTGTAGCTTGTCGCGCCACATGCGTTGGCGATCCTACGACACCGATCCCGCTTTTTCGTCCGGAGTGGTGCACATCCATCGCGACGGCCTACACACCGTTTGCCACCTGGGCGGCGGTGGACGTCTGGTAACGCGGTCCGTGACGCGGGAGTGCGAAGCGGGTGAGGCGCATCTAAGAGCGCTGGCAACGAGCATGGATCAGCTCGCCACCGCGCGAAGGACGGGGACGTTTGGGCTCCTGGGCAATCACACGGGCTGGCGGTGTGAGCCCGCTTTCTTTGCTTACTTTCTTTGCGGCGGCAAAGAAAGTAAGTGCCGCCCCGCACAGGGGCAACGCTAGCAAACCAGAGACACAGCGCGGACGCCAGCGAAAAAAAAGCCTCGCAGAGAACAAAACTCCACGAGGCCTCGATAACAACCCAAAAACCCAAGCGCCGCAAGAAGCGAAAAACCACCACCATGCGCCGCTAAGGCAAAAAACAAAAACCCTTACTTACCACCCACGCTCTGCAGCGTCGTCCACTTCCCATCAACGACCTTATACAGCGTGATGCCGCCGTTCTTCAGATCGCCCTTCGGGTCATACGCGAGATCCTTGGTCGTCACAGCAGGCATGCTCGTCTTCGCCAGCACGGGCAGGTACTTCGCCGGATCCGTCGAGTTCGCCTTCTTCATCGCGTCGAACATCGCCATCGCGCCGTCGTAAGCGTACGGCGAGTACGTCTGAACGTCTTCACCGAAGCGCTTCTTGTACTTCGCAACGTAGTCCTTGCCGCCCGGCATTTCTTCCAACGGCAGACCAGCCAGCGAAGCCACCGTGCCGTTCGCCGCGTCGCCCGCGATTTGCAGGAACGTCGGCGTGTGAACCATTTCGCCGCCCATCAGCGGTGCCTTGATGCCCAGCGTCTTCATCTGCTTGACCATCGGCGCTGCCTGCGAATCGGCACCGCCGTAGTAAATCAGATCCGGCTGGACCGACTTCAGCTTCGTCAGAATCGACTTGAAGTCGACAGCCTTGTCGTTCGTGAATTCACGATCGACGATCGTGCCGCCAGCAGCCTTCGCTGCCTTCTCGAACTGGTCGGCAAGACCCTGGCCGTAGGCCGTGCGGTCGTCGACGATCGCGATCTTCTTCATGCCCAGGCTCTTCACAGCGAACGTGCCCGCGACGGAGCCCTGCTGCGTGTCCGAGGTCATCATGCGGAACGTCGTCTTGAAGCCCTGTTGCGTGTATTCAGGCGCCGTCGCCATCGCGATCTGCGGAATGCCCGCGTTCGCGTAGATGCGCGAGGCCGGGATCGTCGTGCCCGAGTTGAAGTGGCCGAGCATGCCCTTGATGTTGTCGTCGACGAGCTTCTGTGCAACCGTCGTACCCGTGCGCGGGTCAGCCTGGTCGTCGGCCACGTCCAGCACGAAGCGAACCTGCTTGCCGCCGATCGTCGGCTTCGTCGCGTTCATGTCTTCGACTGCGAGCGTGATGCCGTTCTGGAAGTCCTTGCCGTAGTGCGCCTGCGCGCCCGTCATCGGGCCCGCGAAGCCGATCTTCACGTCTTCGACCTGCTGTGCATGCGCAGTCCCCGCCAGCGACATGGCAGCGAACAGCGTCGCGCCTGCCAGCTTTTTCATCGTGTGTTGCATATCTTCTCCTTGGTACCAGGTGTGGACGGCGCGGTGATCGGGGTCGCCGTCGCGCGCCATTTTTTTGAATCGATCGAGCGAGGTTCGCTCAGCCGATCGTCATCAAATTCGCATTACCGCCTGCTGCTGCCGTATTCACGCTCACTGAACGCTCCGTCAACAGACGTTCGAGTGCGTAATCCTCATCGCCGCTTTCGAGCGCTCGCGCCGCGACGCCCTGCACCGACACGATCGGACCCGCGCGCTTCGCGATGTCCTTCACGAGCGTCAGCAACTCGTCACTGTCGCCTTCGAAGAGCGCGGCATCGAACGATGCTTCGGCGTTCTTCTTCACGCTCGCGTACTGCTTCAACGACGCCGGCAGCGCAGCATACAGCTGCTCGCCCGCCGCGCCTTCGAACAGCGCCTTGTTGCCCGTCGCCAGCGCCGCCGCGAACTGCACGCGCGCACCGCTCGCCGTCGACGCCACGCACAGCACCGTGCCGCGCGCGCCGAGCGTGTACGTGTTGCGCTCGCCCGTCGGCCCCGTCAGCACAGCCGTCGCGCCGGCCGGAATGTGCGACAGATAGCCGTCGCAACGTGCGGCCAGCACCGGCTCGCGTTCCGCGATCAACCAGTCGCGCAGCGTCGTCAGCGCAGCGGCAGGATTATCGCTTGCCGCGTTGCCGTTTTGTCCACCATTCACCGCGTTTTGCGATGCGTCGACCATCAAGGTCTGCGCAAGCGACTTCGGCAAACCGGCCGGACGCGTCGCCAGCAGACGCTGCAGATACAGCGCGCCACCCGCCTTCGGACCCGTGCCCGACAGCCCTTCGCCGCCGAACGGCTGCACACCCACCACCGCGCCGATCACGTTGCGGTTCACGTAGATGTTGCCCACGTGCGCGCGGCCGATCACATGCGCGATCGTCTCATCGATACGCGTATGGATGCCGAGCGTCAGCCCGTAACCCGTCGAGCGGATCTGCTCGAGCAGTTTGTCCAGTGCGCTGCGGCGGTAACGCACCACGTGCAGCACCGGGCCGAACACTTCACGCTTCAGTTCGTCGATGCTGTCGAGTTCGATCAGCGTCGGCGGCACGAACGTACCGGCGTTGCAGCCATCCGGCGTCGGCATCTGCGTGACCTTGCGGCCCTTCTCGCGCATCCCCGCGATATGCGCGTCGATGCCGCGCTTCGCTTCCGCGTCGATCACAGGGCCAACGTCGATCGACAGACGATCCGGGTTGCCCACTGCCAGTTCCTTCATCGCGCCCGTCAGCATTTCGAGCGTGCGATCCGCGACGTCATCCTGAAGACAGAGAACGCGCAGCGCGGAACAACGTTGACCGGCCGAATCGAACGACGACTGCAGCACATCCGCGACGACCTGTTCGGCGAGTGCCGACGAATCGACGATCATCGCGTTTTGACCGCCCGTTTCGGCGATCAGCGGAATCGGCTTGCCTTCCGGATCGAGGCGATTCGAGAGCGTCTTGTTGATCAGACGCGCGACTTCCGTCGAGCCGGTGAACATCACGGCGCGCGTGCGCGCGTCGGCCACCAATGCGGCGCCAACCGTTTCGCCGTCGCCCGGCAGCAGTTGCACCGCGCCTGCGGGCACGCCCGCTTCGCGCAGAATGCGTACGGCTTGCGCGGCGATCAGCGGCGTCTGTTCAGCCGGCTTCGCGAGCACCGTGTTGCCTGCTGCAAGCGCCGCCGCAACCTGACCCATGAAGATCGCCAGCGGGAAATTCCACGGGCTGATACACACGACGGGTCCGAGCGGGCGGTGCGTGTCGTTCGAGAACTCGTCGCGGATCTGCGTCGAGTAGTAGCGCAGGAAGTCGATCGCTTCGCGGATTTCAGCGACGGCGTTCGGCAGCGACTTGCCCGCTTCGCGCACGACCAGACCCATCAGCGTATGCATCTGCGCTTCGAGCAGATCGGCGGCACGTGCGAGGCAATCGGCGCGCGCTTCGACGGGCGTCGCCTGCCAGATCGGCGCAGCGGCCACGGCATGCGCGAGCGCCGCGCTCACGTGCTCCGGCGTCGCTTCGACAACCGTGCCGACGAGGTCGCGATGATCGGACGGATTGCGCACATCGCGTGCGTTGCCGACGGCGATCTCGTTGTCTTCGAGCATCGGTGCAGCACGCCACGGATGATTCGCGCTAGCCAGCAGCGCCGATGACAGCGACGCAAGACGATGCTCGTTCGACAGATCGAGGCCCATCGAATTGGTGCGCTCCGCGCCGTACAGATTGCGCGGCAGCGGGATCTTGGCGTGCGGCGCGCCGAGCGGAACGATCTTCGCGGCTTCGTCGACGGGATCGGCGACGAGGTCCTTCACCGGCACGGTTTCATCGGCGATGCGGTTCACGAACGACGTATTCGCGCCATTCTCCAGCAGTCGACGCACGAGATACGCGAGCAGCGTTTCATGCGTACCGACAGGCGCGTACACGCGGCACGGACGGTTCAGCTTGTCGCGGCCCGTCACTTCTTCGTACAGCGGCTCGCCCATGCCGTGCAGGCACTGGAATTCGTACTGGCCAGGATAGTAGTTCTGGCCCGCGAGGTGATAGATCGCGGACAGCGTGTGCGCGTTGTGCGTCGCGAACTGCGGATAGACGGCATCCGGCGCGCCCAGCAGCTTCTTCGCGCACGCGAGGTACGACACGTCCGTATAGATCTTGCGCGTATAGACGGGATAACCTTCGAGGCCATCCACCTGTGCGCGCTTGATTTCCGTATCCCAGTACGCGCCCTTCACCAGACGGACCATGATTCGGTGACGGCTGCGGCGCGCCAGATCGACGATGTAGTCGATCACGAACGGGCAGCGCTTCTGATACGCCTGCACGACGAAGCCAATGCCGTTCCAGCCTTGCAGTTCCGGATCGAAGCACAGTGCTTCGAGCAGATCGAGCGAGATTTCCAGACGGTCCGCTTCTTCCGCGTCGATGTTCAGGCCGATGTCGTAGCGGCGCGCGAGAATCGCGAGCGCACGTACGCGCGGCAGCAACTCGCTCATCGTGCGTTCCTGCTGCGAACGCGAGTAGCGCGGATGCAGCGCCGACAGCTTGATCGAAATGCCCGGACCTTCGTAGATGCCACGGCCGCCCGCCGCCTTGCCGATCGCGTGGATCGCCTGTTCGTACGATGCGTAGTAGCGCTGTGCGTCGGCTTCCGTCGTCGCGGCTTCGCCGAGCATGTCGTACGAGTAGCGGAAACCGCGTGCCTCGAACTTGCGGCTGTTGGCCAGCGCTTCGGAGATGGTTTCGCCCGTGACGAACTGCTCGCCCATCAGGCGCATCGCCATGTCGACACCCTTGCGGATCAGCGGCTCGCCGCCCTTGCCGATCATGCGCGTCAGCGCCGACGACAGACCCGTTTCGCTGTTCGTCGTCACCAGCTTGCCGGTGATCATCAGGCCCCACGTCGCCGCGTTCACGAACAGCGACGGCGCATGGCCGACGTGCGAGCGCCAGTCGCCCTTGCTGATCTTGTCGCGAATCAGCGCGTCGCGAGTCGCCCGGTCGGGAATGCGCAGCAGCGCTTCCGCGAGGCACATCAGCGCCACGCCTTCCTGGCTCGACAGCGAGAACTCGTGGATCAGCCCTTCGACGCCGCCGCCCGTGCTCTTCGAACGCAGGGCTTCAACAAGCTTGCTCGCCATCGCCTGCACGTCGTTCGCGATGTTCGCGGGCAGACGCGCCTGGCCGATCAGGAACGGCACGCATTCCGGCTCCGGCCGGCGATACGCCGCCGTGATCGCCGCACGCAGCACCGACTGTGGTTGCACGTTCTGCGCGAATTCGAGGAACGGATGCAGCCCGTCGCTCTCGTCCGAATCGGCGGCACCATCGGCCAGTTCGGTTGCGCCGTGATGGCCGGAGAGTTCGGCGGGAAGCTGGCCGTGCTCGATCTTTTCCAGGTACGCGAAGATCGCCTGCTTGATCAGCCAGTGGGGAGTGCGTTCGAGGCGCGTGGCGGCGTCTTTCAGCCGGGTACGCAGCAGGTCGTCGACTTTTACGCCAAGGGTGGTGCTCGCCATGATTCCTTCTTTATGCGCCGGGCGGACGCCGGCCAAAGACTAAAAAGTTGGGCGAATCGTACCTCTCCCAATAAAAAGGTGCAACCAGTCTAGCGAAACGGTTGCACCCCTATGAAACCGTTATTCCACAAGGGTTTGCGGCGAGCGTGCACCTTCTGGATGCACGCAGTTGCGCTCGGTGTTTTCCCTGGATCGGTTTATTTTCTGGCAACCCTTATCGAATCCGAAATCGCGCCGTTATACCGGCTATGAGATGCGCACTGACGCACGGTACGGGGTTCGAAGTCTCGCTATATGAGGTGACCAAATGGAAAAGTGGCTGGTAGTGACGGGGATCTGGATGATGTTCGCAACGTGCATGGTGTTTTTCATTCGCGGCGCGACGGGCCCATCGCGCAACGAACTGGTGCCCATCGAAGTGCGCGACGACGAGCGCGACGCGGCGCGGGGATCAATGCGCGGTTAAGCGTTCGATGATGCGGCGCCCGCTTAGAGCGGGCGCACGTCAGGCGAAGAAAGGATCAGCGTAGCGGCGCGAACGCGCGGCAGCTGTCGCGCGACGCGACGAGCCGATCGTGGACAAGACACAGGCGGCTGTCGGCGACGCTTGCGCCGAAGCCCGACCCGAACACAACGAGGCCCGGAATGCTCTGCTCAAGCGAATGCCGATCGTCGGCGCGAAACCGGCAATCCGCGCAGCACGGCCGGCGCGCGTCGGACGGCGTATGGATGTGGTCGTCGAGAACGGCGGGTGCGCTCACGATCCCCGCCCCAAGCTATTCCAATACGGTGCGAACACGTGCGCGGACAGCGCGTAGCCGATGGCGATATTGACGGCCACGCCGATCGTGAACGCGATGAACGGCTTGATGCCCGTGGCCGCGAGTGAACGGACGCGCGTCGTCAGTCCGATGCTGAAGAAGCAGAAGATGAACGCCCACGTGCGCAGCGCGGTGATCGGCGCGACGAACTCGGGCGTCACCACCTTGCGGTAGTCGGCCAGCGAGTAGTGGCTCGCGATCCACGTGACGAGCGCCGACGCGATCACGAAGCCGATCACGAATTTCGGAAAGCGCGCCCAGATTTCGCGCGCGTCGGCTTTCGCGATAACGCCACTTTCATCCGACTCCCAGCGCGTGGTTGCAACGATCGCCAGCAGGAACGCCCAGATGCCGATCCAGATGTCGCGGCCCACGACCTTCATCAGCGTGAACGCCTGAAGCGACGCTTCGGGCGAACCGGCGATCGCGCCGCCCGCGTGCTTCGCGAAGTCGCCGTAAGCTTGCGCTGCGGCGATCCCGGCGGCATCCGCGAACTCCGAGGTGCCGATCCATGCGCCCGCGACGGCCGTCGACAGCCCCAGTGAGCGCGAGACGAACGGCAACACGAAAATCATCACGATCGCCCACAAGATCACGAGCGTGATCGCCACCGACGCATGTTCGCGCTTAGCGCGCACCGCGCCCGCGATCGCGATGGCGGCCGACACGCCGCACACCGCACCACCCACGCCGAGCACCGCGGCGAAGCGCTTGTCGAGTCCCAGCGCCTTGGCGGCAAAGAAGATCACGAAGAAAGTGACCAACGAGACGATCGTCGCCTGTCCGACTGCGACGGGACCGGCCCACACGAGCAGCGTGAACGGCAGCGTCGCGCCGAGCAGCACGATCCCCACCTTGATGTAAAACTCCACGCGCAGTCCCGCCGAGAACCACTCGGGCAGCGTGAAGACGTTTGAAATCAGCAGACCGAGGGCCAGCGCGACCAGCGGCGTCTCAAGGTTGTACTTCGATGCGTTGGCCCACGCGCCGACCTCGAAAATCAGCACCGACACGACGAAGAGAATCGCGAACGACGGCAGGAAGTGGGCGATTCGCTGCTTCAGCACGCTCAGGCTGACGCCGAACAGCACGGCGAACACGACGAACAGCGCAACGTAGTTCGGCAGATGCTTCGCGAGATCGTGACCGGCCGCGCCGAGGTCCGACCATTTAGCGGGCGCCGTCGCGAGCCATTTAATGCTGCTGCCCGACGCGAACAGAGCCCATGCGACGACGATCACCAGCAGGCCGACCCACACGGCCCACCAGTCCTCCGTCGAAAACAATCCGCCGCCTGTCGAGCTTGCCGGTCGCGAAGGCTGTGCGCCTGCCGGCAAGGTATGTCTGGTATCGCTCATGTGCAGTGCCCCGGTAATGAGATGGCGGCGCACGCGCTGTCGATCGTTGTAATTCATGCGCCGATTCGGCGAAATATAGTCGAGCGATCTGCTGAAACGAAACGACCTTTCGTTTGATCGATATGACTTAAATGGATTTGCGCGAAGATGGCGCGAGATCGAGGCTTGGCAGAGGGCGAATCAGATGTCGAGCGGATCGACCTCGATGCTCCAGCGCAGCACGCCCTTGAGTGTGCGCAACAGCGGCTGCCAGCCGCGCAGCGTCGCCTGCAAAGCGGCGCGCGAGGCGCTTTCGACCAGCAGTTGCGCGCGATGCACATGCATCACCTTGACGATGGTGAGCGGCACCGCGTCGTAGACGGTCACGCGACTCGCAGCGGGAATCTCGGTCAGCACCGCCGCCGCCTGTTGCAGGAACGTGAGCGCGGCGTCGAGCGTGCGGCCTTCTGCGCGCAGCATCGCCTGATACACGAAGGGCGGCAGATGCGCGTCGCGCCGTTCGGAAAGCGTCGAATTCGCGAAGCCGACGTAGTCCTGGCGAGCCAGCGCGTGATACAGCGCGTGAGTCGGGTAACGCGTCTGGACCAGCACCTCGCCGGGCAGTCCGGCGCGGCCCGCGCGGCCGCTCACCTGCATCAGTTGCGCGAAGAGGCGTTCGCTGGCCCGGAAATCGTGGGAAAAGAGCGCCGTGTCCGCGTTCAGCACGCCAACCAGCGACACGCGACGGAAATCGTGCCCCTTCGCAATCATCTGCGTGCCGACCAGAATGTCGACTTCGCCCGCATGCACGTCCGAGAACAGCGCCTGCGCGCTGCCCTTGCGACGGGTGCTGTCGGCATCGATGCGCAGCACGCGCGCGCCCGGCACCGCGCCGGTGAGCGCCTCTTCGATACGCTGGGTGCCGCGTCCGAGCGGCGCGATATCGACATTGCCGCATTCCGGACACGAGCGTGGAATGCGCGCTTCCCAGCCGCAGTGGTGGCAGCGCAGCGCGCGTTCCGGCTTATGCAGCACGACGTAGGCGCTGCACCGCGGGCATCCCGCGACCCAGCCGCATGCATCGCACGCCAGTTGCGGCGCGTAGCCTCGGCGGTTCAGGAACACGAGACTTTGTTCGCCGCGTTCGAGGCGGGTTTTCAGCGCCGCGATCAGCGGCCCCGACAGACCTTCCACCGATGCGCGTCCGCGCCTGCGTTCGTCTTCCAGATCGACGAGCCTGACGGTGGGCAGCACGGCATCCGCGACGGCGCGGCGCGACAACGTCAGGCGCTTGTAGCGTCCCTGATCGACCTGCCACCAGCTTTCCAGCGAGGGCGTCGCCGACCCCAGCACGACAGGGATCGCGAGCTGCTTCGCCCGCCAGATCGCCAGATCGCGCGCCGAATAGCGCAGGCCTTCCTGCTGCTTGTAGGCGGGATCGTGCTCCTCGTCGACGACGATGATGGCCAGGTGCGGCAACGACGCGAGCACCGCGAGCCGCGTACCGAGCACGATGCGCGCTCGGCCCGTATGCGCGGCGAACCAGTTGCGGGCGCGCTCGCCTTCGGCCAGACCGCTGTGCAGCGTGACGATTTCGGAATCGCCCATCGACGCGAAACGCGCACGGAACGCCGCTTCGAACTGGGGCGTGAGATTGATCTCGGGTACGAGAACCAGCGCTTGCGCGTTGGGATTGGCGGCCAGCAAGCCCGCCAGCGCGCGCAGATACACCTCGGTCTTGCCGCTGCCCGTCACCCCGTGCAGCAGGAACGGAGCGAAGCCCTGTGCGTCGCGGATCGCTTCGACCGCGGTGGTCTGTTCGTCCGTGAGCGTGGGCAGCGATGTGCTGTGCGGCGTGTGGAACTGCGCTGGACGCGGTGCCGCTGGATCGATCACGTCGAGCGCAACCCAGCCTTCCGCTTGCCACGCTTCAAGCGTCGCGGTGGCCTTCGCATGCAGCGCACGGGCTTCGACGGCCGGCAGCGAGTCCGCTTCCGCCAGCGCTGCCGCCAGACGGCGCAGCGCGGTCGCGCGAGCGGGCAACACGTCGGGCAATGCGGCCCGGCCCGCAGGCAGCAGACGATAAAACTCTTCGGGCGCAAACAGGCGCGTCCAGCGCGCCGCATCACGCAATGCCTGAGGAAGCGCGGGCAGCGCGACTTCACCGATGCCGCGTTGGTAGTAGTCGGCAGCGAACTGCGCGAGTTGCAGCCAATGCTCCGACAGCGGCGGGCAAGCCGTGCAGACGCTGTGGACCGATTTGATGCGATCGGCGGGCACGTCACTGTGAGCGGTCACTTCCATGACGAGCCCCACGATATGCCGCTTGCCGAACGGCACGCTGACGAGCGTGCCCGGCGCCGGCGCCAGGGCGGCGTCGCAGCGGTAATCGAAGAGCGTCGGCAGCGGATGATCGAGCGCGACGCGAACGTAGGTGTCGGTCAGCGCTTCGACCTGCATGACGGGTGTCGGCGGAGAGAGTTATGCACAGGCTCGATGCTGCGGTCGCCACACTTAAAGTAAAACTTCAAATTCGGCGCTAAGTTTTGAATTTGCATCGACAATTGCGCCCAGCCTCGCCTGCCTGTGGATAACTTTGTTGAGAACTCAGGCCCGATGGCCCGCAGACCGCGTCATTCCGGCCTCTTTGTGGGATAGCGCACATTCCTCTTAGGAACCCGGAAACCCTTATCGCTTAAGGCACAGACCAGATTTCTACGTACTTTTCAAGGCACCTGCGACGATCTATCCCTCTACCGCGCCGCAGCGTGACGAATGTGCATAAGTCAAGTCTTGACAACGCTAAAACGGCGCCGGGGCGGCCTGTGGAACGCTATTTTCCCCTTTGGCCGCGAGCCCGCGTCGCTGCATTGCAACACAAACGTCACATATCGCTGCCGCTTCAGGCCGCGTTGCTGCCGCCCGTCGCGCGAATTGCGCGACTATGCCGATGCACTTCGTCAACCAGTTCGGCCACGTGTTCCGGCGGCGTGAACTGGGAAATGCCATGTCCGAGGTTGAACACGTGTCCCGGATGGTTGCCGAAACTGTCGAGCACCGCGCGCGCTTCGATGCGGATGGTCGACGGCGGCGCGAACAGCACGGACGGATCGATATTGCCTTGTAGCGCGACTTTTCCACCTACGCGTTCGCGCGCCTTGCCCAGATTCACCGTCCAGTCGAGACCGACAGCATCGACGCCCGTCGCGGCGATTTCTTCGAGCCACAGGCCGCCGCCCTTCGTGAAGGTGATGACGGGCACGCGATTGCCGTCGTGTTCGCGTTTCAACTGGCTCACGACCTGCTGGATGTAGTGCAGCGAGAAGCGTTGATAGATGCCGTCGGCAAGCGCACCGCCCCAGGTATCGAAAATCATCACGGCTTGCGCGCCCGCCTCGATCTGCGCATTCAGATACGCAGCAACGGCCTTCGCGTTGACGTCCAGGATGCGATGCATCAGGTCCGGGCGGCTGTACAGCATCGACTTCACGGTGCGGAAATCGTCGGAACCACCGCCTTCGACCATGTAGCACGCGAGCGTCCACGGACTTCCCGAGAAGCCGATCAACGGCACGCGCTGCCGGCCTTGCGCGTCGGTCAGCGCGGTGCGGATCTGGCGCACGGCGTCCGTCACGTAGCGCAGCGTGGCGTCGATATCCGGTACGGCGAGACGCGCGACGTCGTCTTCGGTGCGCACGGGGCGCGCGAACTTCGGCCCTTCGCCGACCTGGAAGTCCAGACCGAGACCCATTGCGTCGGGGATGGTCAGGATGTCGGAGAACAGAATCGCAGCGTCGAGCGGATAGCGCTCGAGCGGCTGCAGCGTGACTTCCGTCGCGTAATCGGGATTCTTCGCGAGCCCGAGGAAACTGCCGGCGCGACTGCGCGTCGCGTTGTATTCCGGCAGATAACGCCCCGCCTGGCGCATCAGCCAGATCGGCGTGTACTCGGTCGGCTCGCGCATCAACGCGCGCAGGAAGGTGTCGTTGAGGAGGTTGTGGGCCACGTTGCTCGCGACTGAAGGAAGGCAAAAACGCATTTTACCCGCTGAGCGTCCGGTGCCGCCTCCGTAATCCTGGCAATTGCTGTTTGTCCTATGCCCTTAGATCAATGGTCACAGGGAGTTGCGGGGACTATGATCGACTCCGTTGCATCACGATAAACAACGATAAAGGAGACTCAATGAAGAAAGCCACGGTGGTTCTTGTCAGCGCGCTGTTGTGGGCGGGCGCGGCCCAGGCGCAAAGTGCCGCACCAGCGCCTGCGTCGAGGCTCGACGAGATTCTCGCTCGCGGCACGCTGCGGGCCTGCACGACGGGCGACTACAAACCGTACTCGTTCTACAGGCAGGACGGCCAGTTCGAAGGGATCGATATCGACATGACCGAGTCGCTTGCGAAG
The DNA here is from genome assembly GCF_017104565.1 of Paraburkholderia sp. Tr-20389. Taxonomy (GTDB): domain Bacteria; phylum Pseudomonadota; class Gammaproteobacteria; order Burkholderiales; family Burkholderiaceae; genus Paraburkholderia. The sequence goes on from NZ_JAAGPD010000005.1 coordinate 107,229, forward strand.
TCGCTCGGCGTGAAAGCGGAGTTCGTGAAAACGTCGTGGTCGAATTTGATGAGCGACTTTGTGTCGAAGTGCGACGTCGGCGTGGGCGGTGTGTCCACGACGCTCGACCGGCAAAAGAAGGCTTTCTTCACGGTCGCGTATCAGGTGGACGGCAAATCGCCGATCGTACGTTGCGACGATGTGGAGAAGTACCAGACGGTCGCTCAGATCGATCAGCCATCCACGCGCGTGATCTTCAATCCGGGCGGCACCAACGAGCGCTTCGCACGGCAGTTCTTTCCGCACGCAAATCTCACGGTGTATCCCGACAACGTGACTATCTTCAAGCAGATTCTTGCGGGAAAGGCCGACGTGATGGTGACGGATGCATCAGAGACCTTGCTGCAGCAGAAGCTCAATCCGGGTCTGTGTTCGGTGCATCCGGACAAGCCGTTCCAGTACGGGGAAAAAGCGTGGCTCGTGCCGCGCGGCGACGTCGTGTTCCAGCAATATGTCGACCAGTGGCTGCACCTGGCCCGCGCGACGGGTGAATATCAGTCCATATCCGACAAATGGCTGAAATAACGCCGAGTTTGTGACGGCCGAGGCAGTCGCACTTACCGATTCGGGCGTGCGGCTGCCGGAAGGCGCATCGATGGCATATACGTGCCCGTCGGTTACAAGACAAGTCCGTTTGGGATGGTCGGTTAATGCGGCAGCGCAGCATGAGTGCGCGTGTCCTGCAAACGGTAGTTTCAAACAGGTCGGCGTGGAATCCGTATGAGCATTTGACTTTCGTGATCTGCCCACGCGATGAATAAGGAGAATCCTTCAGTTCCGGAGACGTAGCGCAGTGCAATATCCGATTCGAACGACCGCGCGAAAGTGCGACCGTTGGACTCAAAAGGTATCGGTAATAGTTGCCTCAAATCCGCTTTCCTGTCGCAAAAAATCCCGTAGCGCCTTATCTGGTGGGCGTTACAACCTGAAACACTTTGTTACCGCGCGCGCAGGGTAATTCGCCCACAATGCCTTTCACGGGTTCAGCAAGGATGCGGCCGGGTAGTAGTGTCTCCGGACACAAATTCCTGATCGGTCGACGCAAACGTCGAAGCTCTTCAAAGGGGCATCTCTGCTGGAGTCGTGATCGGCGTTGATCACGCCGATTATCCGATTCCTCCAATGGTCTCCTCGCGCTAACCCCGTAGCGTGTGGTTTTTAGCGGGCTCCAGGCCCGCTTTTTTTTTGCCTAGCCAAACGTTTGCGCGCCATCAAGCAACTGCGCGCGAGCCGGCATCCCTTCCTCTGAAAGCGAAACGCCGTGTGACTCGCACACGGCGTTTTTGGTTTTTGCGGCTGCGATCCGCGAGTCCCGCTACGCGGTCTTGTCTTCCTTCAGGTGAAGCTCGTCGATCATCCGCTCGCGCATCACGAACTTCTGTACTTTGCCCGTCACCGTCATCGGCAGTTCGTCGACGAAGCGGATGTATTTCGGAATCTTGTAGTGTGCGATCTGGCCGCGGCAGAATTCCTGGACCTCTTCGGCCGTCAGCTGCTCACCTGAGCGCAGTACGACCCATGCGCACACCTCCTCGCCATACTTCGCGTCCGGCACGCCGAACACCTGCGCACTCTGGATCTTCGGGTGACGGAACAGGAATTCCTCAATTTCACGCGGATAGATGTTTTCACCGCCGCGGATCAGCATGTCCTTCAGACGACCGACGATGTTGCAATAACCATCGGCATCGATCGTCGCGAGGTCGCCCGTATGCATCCAGCCGTCGACGATGCTCTCCCGCGTCTTGGCTTCGTCGCCCCAATAGCCCTTCATTACGGAATAGCCGCGCGTGCACAGTTCGCCCGTTTCGCCGACAGGCACGATTGCGCCAAGCGGATCGACGACCTGCACTTCCAGATGTGGCTGGATGCGTCCGACTGTCGTCGTTCGCTTGTCCAAAGGATCCGTTGTCGAACTCTGGAACGACACGGGACTCGTCTCCGTCATACCGTAAGCGATCGTGATCTCCGCGAGATGCATCTGCGAGACGACCCGTTTCATCGTCTCGATTGGGCACGGCGACCCTGCCATGATGCCGGTGCGCAAGCGCGTGAGATCGAAGGTCGCAAAGTCGGGATGATCGAGTTCAGCGATAAACATGGTCGGTACGCCATGCAGCGCCGTGCATCTCTCTTCCGCGACCGCTCTGAGCGTCGCGCCGGGCTCGAACGCTTCGCCGGGAAAGACCATCGCGGCGCCCACCGAGACGCACGCCAGCACCGCCAGCACCATGCCGAAACAGTGATACAGCGGCACCGGAATGCAGAGCGAGTCCTCTTCCGTCAGCCGCATGGCCATCGCGATATAGCGCGCGTTGTTGACGACGTTTCGATGCGTCAGCGTCGCGCCCTTGGGGTTGCCGGTGGTGCCGCTCGTGAACTGGATGTTGATAGGATCGCCCGGATCGAGCGTCGCACCGATTGCGTCGAGTTTCGCGGGATCGAGCGCGGTGCGGCCGCGCTCGATGACGTCGGAAAACGTCAGCATTCCAGGCGTTTCGGTGTCGCACATCCGGATCACGATGCGCAAGTCGGGCAGACGGGCGGCGTGGAGATCACCCGGCGTAGCCGTCGCCAGTTCAGGCGCCAGCTCCTGAAGCATCTGCAGGTACATCGAAGACTTGAACTTCTCAGCCGAGACGATCGCCTTGCAACTCACCTTGTTCAGCGCGTATTCGAGTTCGGCAAGACGATAGGCGGGGTTGATGTTGACGAGCACGGCGCCGATCCGCGCGGTCGCGAACTGCGTCATCAGCCATTCGACGCGATTGGGCGACCAGATGCCGACCCGATCGCCCTTCTCAATCCCAAGTTCCAGCAAACCTGCGGCCAAAATATCGACTTCTTGCTGAAACTCCTTCCAACTCCAGCGAATCTCCTGCTCACGGAACACCACTGCCGGACGCTCGGGAAAGCGTCGCGCCGTGTCGACGAGAAACTGTCCGACGGTCGACTCGCTGAGCGGGACGTCAGTCGAACCGCGCACATATGAGAGTCCGTCTTTCGGTTCGATGAGTGCACCCTCTCCTGCAGCTTGCGTTGCCATGATCCTGTCTCCAGAGGTGAATCCCAGTATTGAAATGACTTTGCGACCGATTGTGCCCCGGCGCCAATTCGTCCGGCATCAAGTCTTACCCGCAGCTTTCTAGCTGTTCCGGGCGTCGGTATGATTTTGCTGACCTTTCCGTAAACGTCAAGTAGAGGACAAAAAAAGCAGCCACGGAGGCTGCTTTTGATTGTGCTGCTTAGTGCTGTCCGCGCAGCTTACGCAGACGCTGGATCGCAGCCAGCTGAGCCGTCGCGTACGCCAGTTCTGCTTGCGCAGTAGCGTATTCGAGGTTCGAGCCGGTGTTTTGCAGCGCTTCTTCCGCGCGCTTGCGAGCCTGTTCGGCTTTTGCTTCGTCGAGATCCTTGCCGCGGATCGCCGTGTCGGCCAGAACCGTCACTGCGCCCGGTTGGACTTCGAGAATGCCGCCGGCGACGAACACGAACTCTTCTTCACCGTTTTCCGATTCGATGCGCACCGCACCCGGACGAATCCGCGTGATGAGGGGCGTGTGGCCCGGCAGAATGCCGAGTTCGCCCGCTTCGCCCGGGAGCGCAACGAACTTCGCCTGGCCCGAGAAGATCTGCTCTTCCGCGCTGACGACGTCTACCTTGATGGTTGCCATTTATGTCGACTCCTGTCGACCAGAGTTGGCGCTTCAGCGTCTTGCTCTGGTCCCATGGTTGAGCGTAGGACGAGGCGCCCGCTTCGCCGGGTGCCGCCTTTCGACGGCAACCAGGCGCGAGCCGGCGCCCGCTTCGTTACACCCAGCCTTTACTGGATCTTCTTGGCCTTTTCGAAGGCTTCGTCGATCGTGCCGACCATGTAGAACGCCTGCTCCGGCAGGTGATCGCACTCGCCTTCGACGATCATCTTGAAGCCACGGATCGTTTCCTTCAGCGGCACGTACTTGCCCGGCGAGCCCGTGAACACTTCAGCAACGTGGAACGGCTGCGACAGGAAACGCTGGATCTTACGAGCGCGCGCGACCGACAGCTTGTCTTCCGGCGACAGTTCGTCCATGCCCAGAATCGCGATAATGTCGCGCAGTTCCTTGTAGCGCTGTAGCGTCTGCTGAACGCCACGCGTGATCGAGTAGTGCTCTTCGCCGATCACGTGCGGGTCGATCTGACGCGAGGTCGAATCGAGCGGGTCCACAGCCGGGTAGATACCCAGCGAAGCGATGTCACGCGACAGAACGACGGTTGCGTCCAGGTGGCCGAAGGTCGTAGCCGGCGACGGGTCCGTCAAGTCGTCCGCAGGGACGTACACGGCTTGAACCGACGTGATCGAGCCCGTCTTCGTCGACGTAATACGCTCTTGCAGCTTGCCCATTTCTTCAGCCAGCGTCGGCTGATAGCCCACTGCAGAAGGCATACGACCGAGCAGTGCCGACACTTCCGTACCAGCCAGCGTGAAACGGTAGATGTTGTCGACGAAGAACAGCACGTCGAGACCTTCGTCACGGAAGTGCTCAGCCATCGTCAGACCCGTCAGCGCGACGCGCAGACGGTTGCCCGGCGGCTCGTTCATCTGGCCGTACACCAGCGCGACCTTGTCGAGAACGTTCGAGTCCTTCATTTCGTGGTAGAAGTCGTTCCCTTCACGGGTACGCTCGCCCACGCCCGCGAACACGGAGTAACCGCCGTGCTCCTTCGCGATGTTGTTGATGAGCTCCATCATGTTGACGGTCTTGCCCACGCCAGCACCGCCGAACAGGCCCACCTTGCCGCCCTTCGCGAACGGGCAGATCAGGTCGATAACCTTGATACCCGTTTCGAGCAGTTCCGTCGACGGCGACAGTTCGTCGAACGCCGGTGCCTTCTGGTGGATCGAGCGCATGTTGTCGCTGGCGATCGGGCCCGCTTCGTCGATCGGACGACCCAGCACGTCCATGATGCGGCCGAGCGTCGGCTTGCCGACGGGCACGCTGATCGGCTTGGCCGTGTTCTTGACGATCACGCCACGGCGCAGACCGTCCGACGAACCCAGACAGATGGTACGGACAACGCCGTCGCCCAGCTGCTGCTGGACTTCGAGCGTCAGTTCCGAACCTTCGAGAATGAGCGCGTCGTAAACCTTCGGCATGTGTGTACGCGGGAATTCCACGTCGATCACCGCGCCGATGCACTGTACGATCTTGCCTTCTACCAAAGCAGTAGTACTCATCGCTTTTCCTTTAGATACTCAATTCTTCACTCGCGCAACGGCGCAGTTTCGGTGGACTCGCCAGAAGGCGCTTCCGCGTGTCGACGTCAGCGTCAGACTGCCGCGGCGCCACCGACGATTTCCGACAGTTCCTTCGTGATCGCTGCCTGACGGCTCTTGTTGTACGAGAGCTGCAGTTCGTTGATGACCGTCTTCGCGTTGTCCGAAGCGGCCTTCATTGCGACCATCCGTGCCGACTGTTCCGATGCCATGTTTTCCGCGACGGCCTGATAGACCAGCGCTTCGACATAACGCACCAGCAGTTCGTCGACGACCGTTTGTGCGTCCGGCTCGTAGATGTAGTCCCATGACGTTTTCGGCGTCGGGCTATCCTTGTCGTCCGTGCTCTCGAACTGTTCCGTCGACAGCGGCAGCAGTTGCTCGATCACCGGCTCCTGCTTCATCGTGTTGACGAAGCGGGTGTACGCGAGGTACACGGCCGAGACCTTGCCTTCCGAGTACATGTCGAGCTGAACCTTCACCGCGCCGATCAGCTTCTCGAGGTGCGGCGTGTCGCCCAGTTGCACGACGTTCGACACGAGCTTCGCGCGCAGACGGTTCAGGAAACCGAACCCCTTGCCGCCGATTGCCGTCGCTTCGATCGTCTTGCCCTGGCCTTCCAGCTCCTTGAACTTCTGAAGCGTGGCGCGCAGCACGTTCGTGTTCATACCGCCGCACAGACCCTTGTCAGTCGTGACAAGGATGAAGCCCGTCGACTTCGCACCTTCGTTCGATACCATGAACGGGTGACGGTACTCCGGAGTCGCACTGCTCATGTGCGCAGCGATATCGCGGACCTTGTCGGCATACGGGCGAGCAGCGCGCATGCGCTCCTGAGCGCGGCGCATCTTCGATGCGGCCACCATCTCCATCGCTTTGGTGATCTTGCGCGTGTTTTGCACGCTCTTGATCTTGCCGCGAATTTCCTTCATTCCAGCCATTGCTTGCTCCTTGATCGAAGCAGCGTCGGCGCGCTTTCACGCGTCCACGCTGCTTCAAGCTCCGTTTATGCCTTGCGGATCACTCGCGGATCAATAAGCGCCCGACTTCTTGAAGTCCTTGAGTGCGGCATGCAGCGCGCCCTCGTCGTCCTTCGACAAGTCTTTGTTGTCTTCGATGCGCTTGACCAGGTCAGCATGCTTCGACTTCAGGAATTCGCGCATGCCCTTTTCGAAGGCCAGAACTTGCGACACTTCCAGATCGTCGAGATAGCCGTTGTTCGCTGCGAACAGCGACACCGACAGTTCCCACACTTGCAGCGGCTGATACTGCGGCTGCTTCAGCAGTTCCGTCACGCGGCGGCCGCGCTCGAGCTGCTTGCGGGTGGCTTCGTCGAGGTCCGACGCGAACTGCGCGAATGCTGCCAGTTCACGGTACTGTGCGAGGTCGGTACGGATACCGCCCGACAGCTTCTTCACGACCTTCGTCTGAGCCGCACCACCAACGCGCGACACCGACACGCCGGCGTTAATTGCCGGGCGGATACCTGCGTTGAAGAGGTCGGTTTCCAGGAAGATCTGACCGTCGGTAATCGAGATCACGTTCGTCGGAACGAACGCCGTCACGTCGCCTGCCTGCGTTTCGATGACGGGCAGTGCCGTCAGCGAGCCGCTCTTGCCCTTCACTTCGCCGTTCGTGAACTTCTCGACGTACTCTTCCGAGACGCGAGCAGCACGTTCCAGCAGACGCGAGTGCAGATAGAACACGTCGCCCGGATAAGCTTCACGGCCCGGCGGACGGCGCAGCAGCAGCGAGATCTGACGGTATGCCCAAGCCTGCTTGGTCAAGTCGTCATAAACGATCAGTGCGTCCTGGCCGCGGTCGCGGAAGTATTCGCCCATCGTGCAGCCGGCGTACGGTGCGAGGTACTGCATCGCAGCCGATTCCGAAGCCGAAGCGGCGACGACGATCGTGTATGCCATCGCGCCCGTTTCTTCGAGCTTGCGAACCACGTTCATGATCGACGAAGCCTTCTGGCCGATCGCGACGTAGATACAGATCAGGTCTTTGCCCTTCTGGTTGATGATCGCGTCGACTGCCACGGCCGTCTTGCCGCACTGACGGTCGCCGATGATCAGCTCGCGCTGACCACGGCCGATCGGCACCATCGAGTCGATCGACTTCAGACCCGTTTGCACCGGCTGCGACACCGACTTACGCCAGATCACGCCCGGGGCGATCTTTTCGATTGCGTCCGTCAGCTTCGCGTTGATCGGGCCTTTGCCGTCGATCGGGTTGCCCAGCGCGTCGACCACGCGGCCGATCAGTTCCGGACCCACCGGCACTTCGAGAATGCGGCCCGTCGTCTTGACGATGTCGCCTTCCGAGATGCTTTCGTATTCACCCAGAATCACCGCGCCGACCGAGTCGCGCTCGAGGTTCAGCGCGAGACCGTACACGTTGCCCGGGAATTCGAGCATTTCGCCCTGCATCACTTCCGACAGGCCGTGGATACGCACGATACCGTCGGTCACGGAGATCACCGTGCCCTGGTTGCGAACGTCTGCGCTCGCTTCAAGGCCCTGGATCCGGCTCTTGATCAGCTCGCTGATCTCAGAGGGATTGAGTTGCATTATTCGCTCCTGATAGTCAATTCTGTTGCGTGCCAGCCGCCACAACCACGTAAGGGCTTCAGGCGGTCAGTGCCGTCTGCATGCTGGCGAGCCGCGCGCGGACCGAGGTATCGAGCACTTCGTCGCCGACCGTCACGCGAACGCCGCCGATCAGCGACGAGTCCACCTGGACCGTCGGCTTCAGCTTGCGTTTGAATTTGCGTTCGAGGCTTGCGACGAGGTCGTCCAGCTGCGCACCTTCGAGGGGGAATGCGCTGACGATCAGCGCATCGGCCGCACCTTCGCGGGCGTTCTTCAACTCTTCGAACTGCGTGGCGATTTCCGGCAAGAGCGGCAGACGATGATTGTCGACCAGCATCTGAACCAGATTCTTCGCTTGCGCATTGTCCTTGAGCGGCGATTTCACCGCGGCCAGCAGCAGGTCGCTGATCTGTGCACGGCTGACTTTCGGGCTCGAGGCAATCGACAGCACATCGGGCAGACGCGCAACCTGTGCCAGCTCCTGCACGAGCGTGGACCAGGCGGCGATGTCACCAGCTTCGGCCACGCCAAACAGCGCTTCTGCGTACGGACGGGCGATGGTTGCAAGTTCGGCCATGATCAGAGCTCGGCTTTGAGTTGATTCAGCAGGTCGGCGTGAGCCGCCTGGTCGACTTCGCGCTTCAGGATCTGTTCGGCACCCTTCACGGCAAGCGCGGCGACTTCGCCACGCAGCGCTTCGCGCGCCTTCACGATCTGCTGGTCGGCGTCGGCCTTTGCCTGAGCGATGATTCGCGCAGCTTCAGCCTGAGCCTGTGCCTTGATTTCGTCGGCGACCGCGACTGCGCGCTTTTCGGCGTCAGCAATGCGCTGCTGGCCTTCGTTGCGTGCCTGGGAGAGTTCCTGGTCGACGCGCTTGTGCGCGGCTTCGAGTTCCAGCTTGCCCTTTTCAGCGGCCGAAAGACCGTCGGCGATCTTCTTCGAGCGCTCGTCGAGGGCGTTGATCAGCGGCGGCCACACGAACTTCATCGTGAACCACGCGAGGATCAGGAACACGACCATTTGCGCAAACAGGGTTGCGTTGAGATTCACGGTGTTTCCTTAAACGTTGCTTGATCGGAGGGGGAAACGGCAAGGCGCTCATCGATTCAGTGGTCGATCAGCGCCTTAGTGCCCGTTCCGCTTGGCGCTCTTACCAGTTATAGGTCAGGCGCGCACTTCCGAGGAACCTCAGCCTGCCAGCTTCGACAGCAGCGGGTTCGCGAACGCAAACAGCATTGCCACACCAACGCCAATCAGGAACGCCGCGTCGATCAGACCAGCCAGCAGGAACATCTTGGTTTGCAGCGGGTTCATCAGTTCCGGCTGACGAGCGCATGCTTCAATGTACTTGCCGCCCATCAGACCGATACCGATACAGGCGCCGATAGCACCCAGGCCGATGATGATGCCGATACCGATGGCGGTCAGACCCTGGATGTTGGCGATGAAAGCTTGCATGATCACTCCTTGTGAAAAGTCTTTTTGGAACTGGGATTTAAAAAACTACGATTCTTGAAACTCTGATTCTTTGGCGACGCGCCGGTTAGTGAGCGTCGTGTGCCTGGCCGATGTACACCAGCGTCAGCATCATGAAAATGAACGCCTGCAGCAGAACGATCAGGATGTGGAAGATCGCCCACACGCTGCCTGCGATCACGTGGCCGATGAAGCCAAGCACCGTCGTGTCCGCACCGAAGTTCCAGATGCTGCCGAGCAGGGCAATCAGCAGGAACAACAGCTCGCCCGCGTACATGTTGCCGAACAGCCGCATGCCGAGGGAAACCGTCTTCGCGACGAACTCGATGATGTTCAGTGCAAGGTTCGGGATCCACAGCAGCGGATGCGAGCCGAACGGAGCGGACAGCAGTTCGTGCACGAAGCCGCCGGCGCCCTTGATCTTGAAGTTGTAGTAAATCATCAGCGCGAACACGCCGAGCGCGATGCCGAGCGTGCCGTTCAGGTCGGCTGTCGGAACGATGCGGTGGTGCGAGATGACGCCCGACAGACCGAGCAGGTCGATCACGCGGCCCGGCAGGTCGACAGGGAGAAAGTCGAGGGAGTTCATCAGCGCGACCCAGACGAACACGGTCAGCGCGAGCGGTGCGATGAAAGCGCGGTTGCCGTGGATCATCGACTTCGATTGATCCTCGACCATTTCGACCAGCATTTCGACCGCGCACTGGAACCGGCCCGGCACGCCGGACGTCGCCTTACGCGCGGCGAGACGCAGAATGAGGATGGTGACGAGACCGCACACGATCGACCAGAAAAGCGTATCGATATTCCAGACGTGGATGTCGAAGATCGACGTCTGATGAGCGGTGGAAAAATTCTGCAAGTGGTGCGCAATGTACTCGGACGGATCCAGAGCGCGCGTTCCTTCGCTAGCTGCCATATCGTTAATGCCACCCAAATTGTCGAAAATCGTTCCGGGCCGCTCCCGCCGCAATACTGTATTGCGGGAACACGCCAGCGCGGGCTTCTGTCCAACCCGCGCGCCTCGTTGCTGACGCCTTGCGTCAGCCTAGTATTTCGCTTGCTTCACCGCCAGGCGAGCGCGATCCAGTACGTCTTGAGAGCGATGAGGTAGGTGACGAGCAACGGAATCCACCGTACGTCGTGATACCAGAATGCGATGACAATGAACATCGCAATCGTTGTCCCCATCTTGAGCGCTTCGCCGATCATCCAGCTCATCACCGTTTCGGCGCCGCTCAACTTCTTAAGACGTGCCGCGAACAATGCGCTCGGCACCCAGCAAATCGCTCCTCCCAGGAATGCGGACAGCGCAGCGTCGCCCGGCGGCTTGTAGAACAGCCACCACAACAGCGTCGCACCCAGGGACAAAACCATTTGCGCAATCACGACCTTGACCGGTGTAACGCGCGATGGACGACTCACATTCGGGCCAAACAGCTTTTCGGCCTCAGCCCGCGTGAGCGGAACGATATTGTTATCTTGCTGCTCGGCATCCCACGCGTCGTCATGCGCGGCGCGCTGGCCATCGGGCGCCTGCGAACCGCTGCGATTTTCGCGGTGTTCGTCGTGCCGTTGTTGCGGCGTTTGGTTCGACGCTTTGACCGCCATTGCAGTGTTCCGCAGAGTTCTGTTCAGCCGGCGGGCTTTCGCACCGCTTACGGGATTGCCTAGCAAATAAATCCGGGCGATTGTAAGCGATAGTTGCAGGCAATTCAAGACTTTAGCCCAACCAATAACCAGCATGAAATGGCACTTCAGGATACGGGAAAATGCCTATTTTCAGGGCATCAGACGAGAAATGTAAGGCGGTCGCGGGAGACCGGGAAATGGGTGTCGGACTGTGCCAAGGCGACGCACTTTGATGCGCATTTTCGCCGTCTGCACAAGTGTCAAAAATGCAACAGCAGCCATCCGCCGACGATGCCGCTGACGACCCAGAACGGGATCGAAAAGAGGTGGAACTGCGTCCACATGCCGCGCTCTCCTGAAAGCCTCATTGCAATCAGATTCGCGAGCGAACCGATCGCGAATCCGAACCCGCCGATGCTGACGCCGAACGCGAGCGCGCGCCAGTCTTTCGAGAATTCGGCCAGCATGATGGCCGCGGGTACATTGCTGATGAACTGGGAAAGCACTGCGCCCGCAGCATAGGCACGTAGTGGCGTCGCGAGATGCAATTGCCCAATGGCGTCGTGCACCCAAGGCAACGCTGCGACACTTCTTAACACAATGAACATGAACACGAAGATCAGCAGCAAAAGCCAGTCGATCTTCAGAACGATTCGCGGGCGCCAGAAGATGAATCCCACTGCGACGCCAATCAATCCAATGCCCGCGCGATGAGCATCGGCGAGCAGCACGAACGCTGCAAACAGTAGCGCCGCAACGCCGAGCAATGGGCGATCGACGGGATGCGGTTCCGTGTCCTTCGACAGATCCAGCGGGATGCGTTTGAATGACACCGTGGCCACCGCGTACAGCAACACCATCAGCACAAGACACAACGGCGCGAGCGCGACCACGAATCCGCCGAATGAAACGCCGCTCGTCTGCCAAAGAAACAGATTTTGTGGGTTACCTAACGGCGTGAGGATCGAACCCGCGTTGACGGCGATAGCGATGAAAATGACGAGTCGCTTGAGCGGCAGCGGCGTCAAATCGTTCAACGACAACGCAAGCGGCACGACGACGAACAATGCGACATCGTTGGTCAGCAACGTCGACAGCGCAGCCGCAAGCGCGATCAGCAAATAAGCCAACGCCCGCTGCGATCGAATGCGATGGACGACTCGATGTGCGAGCCACATCAGGAATCCTGAATATTCGACGGCCTTCGTCAAAATCAGAAGTCCCGCGAGCGTCATCACTGTCTGCCAATCGACCAGCGCAGGCAGAGATGCGAATGGACGCGGATGAAACACCTGCAGCGCGATCAATGCAGCGACGAGCACGGTAAGCACCGGCTCTTTCGCTACATAGTGAATGATCGTGCGCAGCAGGTTTCGGTTTGGCTTTAGTGCTCGCTCGGCAGCCGGCATTGGAAAGGCTTCTTATGCAGGCGTTGCGTTGCCCCGCAAACGGGCAAGAATGCCTTCGAGCGCATCGAGGTCGCCGAAATCGACCAGCACCTGCCCTCGCCCGCGGCGTCCTAGCTTGATCTTCACCGTTGCGGCGAGCAGATCCGACAGTTCCTCTTCGAGTCGGCGTGTGTCGCGGCCGCCATCGTTATTCGCTTTCGCCTTCACGGCAGGCGCGGCCTTCGTCGTCGCCGTGACCAGCTTTTCGGTTTCGCGGACCGACATCCGCTTGTTGATCACCTGATTCGCAAGCGTGATCTGAGTGGCCGCATCGACAGCGAGCAGCGCACGTGCGTGGCCCATGTCGAGGTCACCGGCGAGCAGCATCGTCTGCACGGGCGAAGCCAGGTTCAACAGACGCAGCAGATTCGACACCGCACTGCGCGAGCGGCCAACCGATTCGGCCGCCTGCTCATGCGTGAAGCTGAACTCGTCGAGCAGACGCTGGATGCCTTGCGCCTCTTCGAGCGGATTCAGATCCTCACGCTGGATGTTCTCGATGAGCGCCATCGCGGCCGCGGCCTGATCGGGCACGTCGCGCACCAGCACAGGCACTTCATCGAGACCGGCAAGGCGCGCCGCGCGAAAGCGCCGCTCGCCGGCAATGATCTCGAATTTTTCGGGTGAAACCGGACGCACGAGAATCGGCTGCATCAAACCTTGTGCACGGATGCTGGCCGCCAGTTCCTGCAACGCGCCCTCGTCCATGCGGGTGCGCGGCTGGTACTTGCCTGCCTGCATCTTGTCGAGCGGCAAGGTGTGAGGCGCGCCGTCGATCTTTACCGCTTCCGTGATGTCCGCGCTTCCGCCGAGCAGCGCCTCCAAGCCCCTGCCCAACCCCTTCTTCCGTGCTACTGCGTTCATCGTGGTTCCTCGATCCGCTTTGGATGATTGGCGCAGCGTCATAGCGCACGCACCCGTTCGATCATTTCCGCACCGAACTGCACATAAGCCTGTGCACCGCGCGACGCGCGGTCGAACACGACGCCGGGCAAGCCGTAACTCGGCGCCTCGGCAAGTCGCACGTTCCGCGGAATGACGACGTCGAACACCTTGTCGCCAAAGTGCTCCTTCAATTGGTCCGACACCTGCTGTTGCAGCGTGATGCGCGGATCGAACATCACGCGCAGCAAGCCGATTACCTTCAGGTCGCGATTCAGATTCGCGTGAACCTGCTTGATGGTGTTGACGAGGTCCGACAAGCCCTCGAGCGCGAAGTATTCGCACTGCATCGGGATCACGACGCCATGCGCGGCACAGAGGCCGTTGAGCGTCAGTAGCGACAGCGCCGGCGGACAGTCGATCAGCACGAAGTCGTAGTCTTCCACGACGTGTGCGAGCGCCTCTCGGAGCTGGCGCTCACGGTTTTCCATGCTGACGAGTTCGACTTCCGCGCCCGCCAGTTCGCGATTCGCCGGCAATACGTCATACGAAACGGATTCCGGCTTCACTCGAGCATCGGCGACCGATACGCCGTCGACCAGCACTTCATAAACCGTGTTCTCGCAAGCGGCCTTGTCGATGCCGCTGCCCATCGTGGCGTTGCCTTGCGGATCGAGATCGATGAGCAGGACCCGCTGTCCCTGCGATGCGAGGCTCGCGGCGAGATTGACCGCAGTCGTCGTTTTGCCGACTCCACCCTTCTGGTTCGCAACGCAGAAGATTTTTGCCATCTTTTAGGTGCCCCTTTGCAGCCTGTTTAATGAAATCCCGATTGGAATTCAGCCTACCGCGACTTCGACCAGATGCCGTTCGGCTTCCAGCGATGGCACTTTGAGACGAATCACCTGCTTGACTTGTGCGCCTTCGGGCAAGCGCTCGATTTCCCCATCGGGCCGCACACCCTTCATCGCCCAGATCGCGCCATTGTCCGCAACGAGGTGACGGGCCAGTGTAACGAAATCTGCGAGCTCTGCGAATGCGCGCGAGACGATCACATCAAACTTTCCTGGAACCTCAACGCCCGGCTGCAAGGTTTCGACACGCCCTGTCACCACGGACAGGTTCGTCAGTCCGAGTTCGGCCTTGGCCTGCGACTGAAAAGCCGATTTTTTCTGGACGATGTCGTTGACCGTGATCGTCCATTCGGGAAATACGATGGCCAGCACGATGCCGGGCAGCCCGCCGCCTGAGCCGACGTCGAGCGCTGACGCCTGCCCGAGCGGAGCCAGATGCGGAACGATCGAGAGTGAATCCAGGATGTGCTGAATCAACATCTGCCGCGGATCGCGAATCGCGGTCAGGTTGTAGACGGCGTTCCATTTCGCCAGTAACGCGACGTAGTCGAGTAGCTTGGCTTTTTGATCCAAGGTCAGGCCAATGCCCAGTTCTCGCACACCCTCTTCCAGCAAACCGGCGAGCGCCTCACGTTCCGCCACTGCATTGGTACGCGTCGTCATTGAGCCACCGGCGAGTTGTCGTTGCCGGCGCCTGCGGGCTTCTGGTTTCGTCGGCCAAGTCCGCGCTTGAGATGAACCATCAACAAGGAGATCGCAGCCGGCGTAATGCCCGAAATACGCGACGCCTGACCGATCGTTTCCGGTCGGTATTGCGTCAACTTCTGGCGGGCTTCGAACGACAATCCGCGAACCTCCGCGTAATCGAGGTTTTCCGGCAGGCGGGTGTTCTCGTGTGCTTCATTGCGCTCGATCTCGCCGGCTTGCCGCTCAATGTACCCTTGGTATTTGACGCCGATCTCGATCTGCTCCTTGATCTGCGCCAGCAGCACCTTGTCGTCCGCCAAAGCTTCGACGGGTCCGCAGGCGCCTTCGCGCAACGCGCAAATGCCGTCGTAGGAAACGCCAGGGCGCCGCAAAAGATCAGCAAGACTGTATTCGTGGTCGATCGGCTTGCCTAGCAACGCAGTTGCTTCCTCAGACGAAAGCGTCTTCGGATTGACCCAAGTGGTCCGGAGCCGCTCTGTTTCACGTGAAACAGCATCACGCTTGCGGCAGAATGCATCCCAACGGATGTCATCGACCACACCCAATTCGCGACCAATCTCGGTCAGCCGCATGTCGGCATTGTCTTCACGCAGGCTCAAGCGGTACTCTGCGCGGCTCGTGAACATCCGATATGGCTCAGAGACGCCACGCGTCACCAGATCGTCCACCAGCACGCCGAGATACGCCTGATCGCGACGTGGACACCATGCTTCCTTACCCTGAACGAACAGTCCGGCGTTGATACCCGCCAGCAAACCCTGTGCAGCGGCCTCTTCGTAGCCCGTCGTGCCGTTGATCTGGCCGGCAAAGAAGAGCCCATTGATCACCTTCGTTTCTAACGACGCCTTCAGCCCACGCGGATCGAAATAATCGTACTCAATGGCGTATCCGGGCCGCAGGATGTGAGCGTGCTCCAGCCCCACCATCGAACGAACCAAGTCCAGCTGGACGTCGAAAGGCAGGCTCGTCGAAATTCCGTTCGGATAGAACTCATTGGTCGTCAGCCCTTCCGGCTCCAGGAAGATCTGATGCGACTCTTTGGATGCGAAACGGTGAATCTTGTCCTCGATCGACGGGCAATACCGCGGGCCAACGCCTTCGATCACGCCCGTGTACATCGGCGAACGGTCGAGACCGCTGCGGATGATGTCGTGCGTCTGAGCGTTCGTATGCGTAACCCAGCAAGGCACTTGTCGCGGATGCTGCTCGACTCGCCCGAGAAACGAGAAAACCGGGATCGGATCCAGATCGCCCGGTTGCTCTTCGAGCTTCGAGAAATCGATCGTGCGACCGTCGATTCGCGGCGGAGTCCCCGTCTTCAGCCGCCCCTGCGGGAGCTTCAGTTCCTTCAGACGCGCCGACAGCGACACCGCAGCCGGATCCCCTGCCCGCCCGCCGGTGTAGTTATTGAGACCGACGTGGATCTTCCCATCGAGGAAGGTGCCGGCGGTCAAAACAACTGCACGCGCACGAAAACGGACGCCGACCTGCGTCACAGCCCCGACGACTCGGTCGCCTTCGACCATCAAATCGTCGACGGACTGCTGGAAAAGCCAGAGATTCGGCTGATTTTCGAGCCGATGCCGGATCGCAGCCTTATAGAGAATACGGTCAGCCTGAGCACGAGTGGCCCGAACGGCGGGCCCCTTCGACGAGTTCAAGATGCGGAACTGGATGCCGCCTTCGTCGGTGGCAGCTGCCATTGCGCCGCCAAGCGCGTCGACTTCCTTTACCAAATGACCTTTGCCAATGCCGCCAATCGACGGATTGCAGCTCATCTGACCGAGGGTTTCGATGTTGTGCGTCAGCAAGAGCGTCTTATTGCCCATACGCGCGGACGCCAACGCGGCTTCCGTGCCGGCATGACCGCCGCCAACGACGATTACGTCAAACTCTGTGGGATAAAGCATCGCGGATCTCACGCTGGATCCCGCGTGAGCCTTAAAAAGAAAAGTATGGGCGAAATTATAGCGGTTTCGCTTTTGGCCCGAATTCCGTCCGAACGGCATAAGACAAAAAAACGGCGTGTTTCACGTGAAACACGCCGCTCGTTTGACAGCCAACTCGCTGAAAATTTCGTCGACTAGGCGACTTTTTTCGTCAGTCCCAGATAAGTTTCAATCACGCGTGGGTTCTGGGCCAATGCTTTGGCTTCCCCTTCCAAGGCAAGCTCTCCTGTCTCAAGTACATAGCCGTAGTCCGAAATCTGCAGCGCGGCCCGTGCATTCTGCTCGATCAACAGCGTCGCGACGCCCGTCTGTCGCAGCGCGCTAATGATGTGAAAAATCTCCTTCACGATCAACGGCGCCAACCCCAAGCTCGGCTCGTCGAGCATCAGCAGATCAGGTTTGCCCATCAGCGCGCGGCCGACCGCCAGCATTTGCCGCTCACCACCCGACAATGTTCCGGCCGCCTGCTTGCGCCGCTCCTTAAGCCTCGGGAATAGCTGAAACACCGGTTCAAGCTGGTCCAGATAATTGCGCTCCCCTGCGCGCTTGCGGCGATACGCACCGAGGATCAGGTTGTCCTCAACGGTCATCGCAGCGAACAACTCCCGCTTTTCCGGCACGAGGCACATACCACGCGCGACGCGCTTCTCGACCGGCACATGGCTCACGTCTTCGTCGCGATACATAACCGCGCCCTTTGCGTGTCCCGTGACCGGCAACGCGCCCATGATCGCGTTGAGCAGCGTCGACTTCCCTGCTCCATTCGGACCAATCACGGAGACAATCTGCCCGGGCCGTACGGCTATTTTCGCGCCGTGCAACGCCTCCACCTTCCCGTACCGAACGGAAAGACTGCTGACTTCGAGAATCGGCTGATCTGCCATCATTCCACCCCACCCAGATAGGCTTCCAGCACCGCAGGATCGTTCTGCACGTCCTGTGGCAAGCCTTCCGCAATTCGCGTCCCAAACTCCATCACCACCAGCCGATCCGTCAGATTCATCACGAAGTCCATATCGTGCTCGACTAGCAGCACGCTCATGCCCTCCTCCCGAAGCTTGCGCAGCAGCGTCCCGAGTTGCTGCTTCTCCTGATAGCGCAATCCGGCTGCCGGCTCATCCAGCAACAACAGCGTCGGATCGCAGCACAGTGCTCGCGCGATTTCCAGAATCCGCTGCTTGCCTAGCGCGAGACTGCCTGCTTCGTCGTACATATGCTCTTCGAGGCCCACACGGCGAATCTGCCGCGCCGCTTCCGCCATCAGACGCGCCTCTTCAGCCGTATTCAGACGAGCCACGCTACGCCACACGCCCGCATGACCCCGCAGATGTGCACCGATCGCAACGTTCTCGAGCACCGTCATCCCCGGCAGCAGCTTGACGTGCTGAAACGTGCGCCCAATGCCGCGTTTAACAATTTCACGTGAATTGAGCGCATCGATACGCTCGCCTCGGAACGAGATCGCACCGCTCGTTGCTTGCAGTACGCCCGTGACCAGGTTGAAAGTGGTCGACTTGCCCGCGCCGTTAGGACCGATCAAACCGATGATCTGCCCCGCCTTCACTTCGAAGCTGACGTCATTCACGGCGACCAGGCCGCCGAACTGCTTACGCGCCTTATCGACCACCAGCAGTGGTTCGCCGGCCGCCGGCTTGCTGCGCTGCGGCAACGCATCCGCGTGATTGGGGACATGCGCACGCGGCCCGCGCGGGAAAATACGCGCCACGAACGGCCACACGCCTTGGCGCGCGTACTGCAGCAGCAACACCATCAGAATGCCGAAAACGATGATCTCGAAGTTGCCGTTCTCACCCAACAGCTTCGGCAGCAAAGTCTGCAGATAGTCCTGAAGGAACGTCAGAATCGCCGCGCCCAGCACGGCGCCCCACACGTGCGCGACGCCGCCAACTACAGCCATGAACAGAAACTCGATCCCGTGATTGAGACCGAACGGCGTCGGGTTCACAGCACGCTGCAAATGCGCGTACAGAAAGCCCGAAATCGCAGCCAGCACCGCCGCATAGACGAAGATCACGACCCGCATCCACGCCGTATTCACGCCCATCGCCTCCGCCATCTGGCCACCGCCGCGCAGCGCGCGAATCGCGCGACCCGGCCGGCTATTAAGCAGATTTTGAACAGACACGACCGCACCGAGCACGACGATCCAGATCAGGTAATAGATATGGCGGCCGGATTCCAGGTTGATGCCCAGCACGTTGAGCACGGGAATCCCGTTGATGCCGTCGTACTTGCCGAGCATCTCCATGTTGCCGAACAGGAAGAACAGTGCGAGGCCCCAGGCGATCGTTCCGAGCGGCAGGAAGTGCCCTGACAGCCGCATGGTGACTGCCCCCAGCAGCAGCGCTATCAACGCCGTCAGCACGACGCCGGCGATCAGCGCAAGCCACGGCGAGACGCCCAACTGCGTCGTCAGATACGCCGTCGTATAGGCGCCTACGCCGACAAAGGCCGCCTGCCCGAAGCTCGTCATGCCGCCGATGCCCGTCAGCAGCACGAGACCGATCGCGACGATCGAATACAGCCCGATGTAGTTGAGCAACGTCACCCAATATTCGGGCACGCGGATCGGCTGCGGGAGCACGGGCAGCGCGAACATCACAACGAGGAAAAGCCAGAAGAACTTGTTTTTCATGATGCGGTTCATCGCGTCACTCCTCCTCTTCTTCCGTGTGTGGGCTGGCGAGAC
Source organism: Paraburkholderia sp. Tr-20389 (assembly GCF_017104565.1). Lineage (GTDB taxonomy): Bacteria > Pseudomonadota > Gammaproteobacteria > Burkholderiales > Burkholderiaceae > Paraburkholderia. The sequence goes on from NZ_JAAGPD010000005.1 coordinate 126,775, forward strand.
TCCGCCAGAGCAGCACCGGAATGATCAGCGTGAACACGATCACTTCCTTGTATGAGCTGGCCCAGAACGACGAATACGACTCCAGCAATCCGACGAGTATCGAACCCGCGGCAGCCAGCGGATAGCTCACCAGCCCGCCGATGATCGCGCCCACGAAGCCCTTGAGACCGATCAGGAAGCCCGAGTCGTAGTAGATCGTCGTCAGCGGTGCGACGAGAATCCCGCAGAGCACGCCGAGGCCGGCCGCGAGCGTGAATGCGAGCCTCCCTGCCTGCGTCGTGCCGATGCCTACCAGTCGCGCACCGAGCCGGTTCACCGACGTCGCGCGCAGCGCCTTGCCGGAGATCGAGCGGTCGAAGTACACGTACAGCACGCCGATCAGCACCACGGCCACGCCGATCACCCACACGCTCTGCCCCGAGATCGACAGCGTGCCGATGTTGAACGTGGAATCGGTGAAGGCGTTGGTACGCGAGCCTTCTGCACCGAACATCACGAGCCCGAGTCCGACCATCGCGAAGTGCACGGCAACGGACACGATCAGCAGAAGCAATGTCGTCGCTTCGGCAACCGGTTCGTAGGCGAGGCGATAGACGAACGGCCCCATCGGTACAACGATCAGCAGCGTCAGGGCGATCTGCGCGATCATCGGCAGCGGCTGCATGAATACGCCGCGCGTGACCGCGTAGACGGCAATCGGAAACAGCAGATACTTGCCGACCAATGTCGCGAGCGTGCGCGCCGCATGCCGCCGCCGCTCCGCATGCCGCACCATGCCGACCACGTCGACCACGAAGCACGCGAGCCCCATCGCCATCAGCAGCCAGCACGTCGCCGGAAACTTTTGCGTCTGCAATGCGGCGAGCGTCAACGCGCCGTACGAAACGAACTCCCCTTGCGGGATGAAAATGGCGCGCGTCACGGAGAACACCAGCACCAACGCGAGCGCGAGCAATGCGTAGATCGCGCCGGTCGTGATGCCGTCCTGCGCGAGGATCGCCGCAATTGATAGATCCATACTTCCTCGTCCTGGAACGTCGAAATCGAAACTGAGAAACAGTGAGAGCTGGCTGAACGTCCACCAGCCACGAAGCAAAGCCGAAACACATAAAACAACTGCCGCGCCTAAGATACGGCGCGGCAGAGCTTGCCATTGTTATCGATCAGAATTGGCAGTGTGACTTAAGAGCTTTCTCATACGCTCGTCGTCACGCCTTGCGCGAGAGGCGCGTACCTGCTTAGTCGTTTTGGAGTTTCCACTTGCCATCGGATATCTCGACGATCACGCGTGCGCGCTTGTCGAGACCGTTATGATCGGTGGCCGTGGTGTTCATGATGCCGTGCGAGAGTGGCAAGTCCTTGACGTTCTCGAGTGCTTCACGCAGCGCGACGCGGAACGCTTCCGTACCCGGTTGCCCCTTCTTCAACGCCTCGGGAATCGCGCGCTGAAGCATCTGCCCCGCGTCCCATGCATGGCCGCCGAACGTCGCCACAGAACCCGCGCCATACGCCTTCTCATAAGCGTTCTTGTACGCCAGAGAGGACTTCTTCACAGGGTTCGAATCGGGCAGCTGATCGGCGATGAGAATCGGGCCTGCGGGCAGCAATTCGCCTTCGCAATCCTTGCCGCACACACGCAGGAAGTCGTTGTTCGCGACACCGTGCGTCTGATAGATCTTGCCCTTGTAGCCGCGCTCTTTAAGCGCTTTTGCAGGCAGCGCCGAAGGCGTGCCCGAACCGGCGATCAGCACCGCATCCGCGTTCGACGCGACGAGCTTCAACACCTGCCCCGTCACCGATGCATCGGTGCGGTTATAGCGCTCGTTTGCGACCAGCTTCAGATGATGCGCATTGGCCGCCTGGCTGAACACGTTGTACCAGTTCTCGCCGTATGCATCCGAGAAGCCGATGAACGCCACCGACTTCACGCCGTGCTTCTCCATGTACTCGGCGATCGCATCGGCCATCAGGCCGTCGTTTTGCGGCGTCTTGAATGCCCACGAACGCTTCGCATCCATCGGTGAAATGATGGCAGCCGACGCAGCGAGAGAAATCATCGGCGTCTTGCCTTCGGAAACGGGATCGAGCATCGCGAGCGAATTCGGCGTGACTGTCGAGCCGATGATCGCATCGACGTGGTCTTCGTCGATCAGCTTGCGCGTGTTCTGCACCGCGCGGCTCGTGTCCGATGCATCGTCGAGCACGATGTACTGCACGCTCTTGCCTGCGATCTCTTTCGGCAGCAGCGCAATCGTGTTTTTCTCGGGGATGCCGAGCGATGCGGCGGGCCCCGTCGTCGACAGCGTCACGCCGATCTTCACCTGCGCGATCGCCGCACTCGCCCCACACACGAGCGCCATCGCGATCGCTGTGCGGACCCACAGTTTTGTCATTTTCATTGCGTGTCTCCAAACGCTTTAAATGCGTGTCGTAATCCGGTTCGAGAACCGGGTAACTGAATCTAGTTATCGGGTATAAGCCTGCCAAGCATGGTTTTCCCTGCTCGTTGCAATCGTGACAAATGAAGCGTCAAACGCAGGCTCTACCGCTTTAGCGATCTCCCTTCTGCTGCCTTATTCAAACATCTCGCGTGCAATAAAAAAGACGCGTCAACTGCTCGCGTCTTTTTGTTAATTCGAATCCGTCAATTCGCCTCGCTTAGTCGGAAGCAAGCTTCCATTTGCCGTCGACGATCTGCACCATCACGCGCGCCCGCTGATCGAGGCCTGCGTGATCGTTCACGCTCATGTTGAAGATGCCGTGCGAGCCCGGCAGATCTTTCGTGCCTTCGAGCGCAGCGCGCAGCGCTTCGCGGAATTGCGGCGTGCCGGGTTGGCCCTTCTTCAATGCGATAGGAATGGCGTGTTGCAGTAGCAGACCGGCGTCCCACGCATGGCCGCCGAACGTCGAAATCGAGCCCGCGCCATTCGCGCCTTCATACGCATGTTTGTACGCAAGCGAAGCCTTCTTCACAGGATTCGAATCGGGCAGCTGATCGGCGACGAGCAGCGGACCAGCGGGCAGATACGTGCCTTCGCAATCCTTGCCGCACACACGCAGGAAGTCGTTATTCGCGACGCCGTGCGTCTGATAGTACTTGCCCTTGTAGCCGCGCTCGCGCAGCGTCTTTTCCGGCAATGCCGCCGGCGTGCCCGCGCCGGCGATCAGCACGGCGTCCGGGTTCTGCGACATCATCTTGAGCACCTGCCCCGTCACGGACGCATCGTTGCGCGCGAAACGTTCATTGGCGACGACCTTGATCTTCTTCAGATCCGCGGCCTTGGTGAATTCCTTGAACCAGCTCTCGCCGTATGCATCTGAGAAGCCGATGAAGGCCACCGTCTTCACTCCGTGATTCGACATGTGCTGCGCGATGGCAGTCGCCATCAGAATGTCGTTCTGCGGCGTCTTGAAGACCCATGAGCGCTTCGCATCCATGGGCTCCACGATCGATGCCGCCGCGGCCATCGAGATCATCGGCGTTTGCGTTTCATTCGCGATGTCGATCATGGCCAGCGAGTTCGGCACGACGGTCGAACCGATCAGTGCGTCGACGTGATCTTCGCTAGTGAGCTTGCGTGCGTTCTTGACGGCTTGCGTCGAATCCGTCGCGTCGTCGAGCACGATGTAGTCGATTTTCTGGCCCGCGATTTCCTTCGGCAGAAGCGCGCTGGTGTTCTTCTCCGGAATGCCGAGCGAGGCCGCTGGGCCCGTCGCCGACACCGTCATGCCGATTTTCACGTCTGCGAATGCCGCGCCGCTATATGTTGCGCACACGCCCGTCGCGACCAGTGCCGCGCTGATCCACCGCAATGCCGACTTCATTCCGCTCCTCTACGCCCCGATGTTCGAATTGATTCGAGTATTTGAAAGCCGACCCGATGGTCGGTGAATGGCGAGTGTAGCGGACGCATACCACGCGCGGCAAGCGCTTTGAAGGCTTTGAATCTTTGGGGAAAAATGCTGTGCGGAGCGAAGGGAAAAGCGCCAGATTTACAACATGACGCTACGCGCAGTTGAGCGCTGAGAAGCCTGGTTTTGAGCAGAAAAGTAAAAAGCGCTGTTGGACCCAGTCCAACAGCGCTTTCGTATGGGCACTTTTGTGCCTCATGTCTCCTCGTTCTCCACCTGCAAAATTCGGTGCATCAGAACTGTGTGAAGATTAAACGGGGGCAGCTTCGCGAGCAACTAGCATTTACCCTAGTGGTGCAGTGCCGCACAAAATTGGGGCGCGTTCTTGTAGTTTCGCTCCGCGTTCGCATCATTTCGCAGCAGCTAGCCGTTACTTCGGACGGCGAAGCAGATACGCAGCCCGCTCAGGCCCGCAGCAGCTTGACCCGCTGCACGATCTCGCCGACGATGCCGCGCCGGAACGCGAGCACACATGCGATGAAGATGAGACCCGTCACGATCGTCGCGGATTCGCCTAACGAGCGGAACCACTCGACTCCTGTCATCGATGCCAGCCCGCTGCCGATATCCCCGAGCCTGTCTTCTAGAGCAACGATCAACGCCGCGCCGAGCAGCGGCCCGAACAGCGTGCCCATGCCGCCCACCAGGGTCATGAGCACGACGAGGCCCGACATCGTCCAGTACGCATCACCGAGCGTCTCGAAGCCCAGCACGAGTACTTTGAGCGACCCCGCGAGGCCTGCCAGACCCGCCGACAGAATGAACGCGAGCAGCTTGAAGCGGTTCGTGTCATAGCCGAGCGAGATGGCACGCGGCTCGCTCTCCTTGATCGCAATCAGCACCTGCCCGAACGGCGAATGCACGATCCGCACGATCAGCAGGAACGCGAGCACCATCACTGCGAGCACGACGAAGTACAGCGTCAGATCCGACGACAGACTCAACACGCCGAACAGTTTGCCGCGCGGCACGCCTTGCAGCCCGTCCTCGCCATGCGTGAACGGTGCCTGCAAAAACACGAAGTAGACCATCTGCGCGAGCGCAAGCGTGACCATCGCGAAGTAGATGCCCTGTCTGCGGATCGCAAACAATCCCACGATGAGGCCGAGCACCGTCGCCGCCACCGTCCCCGCCACTACACCGAGTTCCGGCGACAGTGCGAGCGTCTGGATCGCGTAACCGGTGACATAGCCGGCCGTCGCGAGAAACATCGCGTGACCGAACGACAGCAGGCCCGTATAGCCGATCAACAGATTGAAGGCCCCCGCGAAGAGCGCGAAGCACAGCACCTTCATCACGAACACAGGATACGCACCGGCGAACGGCGCAACGATGAGCGCGATCAGCAGGAGAACGTAGAGCGCTTTTCTCTGCATCATTTTTCCTTGCCGAAGAGACCCGCCGGACGCACGAGCAACACGAGCGCCATGATCACGAAGACCACGGTCGCCGAGGCTTCCGGATAGAACACGCGTGTGAAGCCTTCGATCACGCCAAGCAGCAGGCCCGTGAGAATCGAGCCCATGATCGAGCCCATACCGCCGATCACGACGACCGCGAACACGGTGATGATCATCGGCTGCCCCATCAGCGGCGACACCTGGATCACGGGCGCCGCGAGCACGCCCGCAAACGCCGCCAGTGCGACTCCGAAGCCATATGTGAGCGTGACCATCATCGGCACGTTGACGCCGAATGCTTCGACGAGCTTCGGGTTCTCCGTGCCTGCGCGTAGATACGCGCCGAGGCGCGTCTTCTCGATCACGAACCACGTCGCGAAACATACGATCAGCGACGCGACGACGACCCATGCCCGATAGTTCGGCAGGAACATGAAGCCCAGATTGGTTGCGCCCGACAGCGCCGACGGCACGTCGTACGGTTGTCCGGACGAACCGTAGATCGAACGGAACACGCCTTCGACGACGAGCGTCAGTCCGAACGTGAGCAACAGGCCATAGAGGTGATCGAGCTTGTACAGCCAGCGCAGCATCGAGCGTTCGATCGCGATGCCGAACAGCCCGACGAGGATCGGCGCGAGCACCAGCATCACCCAGTACGGCAGACTGAAATACGACAGGCCCATCCACGTGAGCATCGCACCCAGCATGAACAACGCGCCGTGCGCGAAGTTGATCACGTTGAGCAACCCGAAGATCACGGCAAGCCCCAGACTCAGGATCGCGTAGAACGAACCGTTCACGAGACCGAGCAGCAACTGGCTGAGCATCGCCGGTAGCGGAATGCCAAAGATATCCATTGAAGCCGTCGTCAAAGTGAAAGCGGCATGCACGCGTCAGGCCGATTAAGGCCCGACACGTCCAGCACGCAGAACATCGACGCCCGCTGTCTCTATTGCAAACGAACCAGCAGGCGATCCTCGGCGCCGCTTATTTCCACAGCGCGCAGCGCGTTTCCTGTTTGGTCGTAAAGGCCTGTTCGCCCGGAATCGTGGCGGTGATCTTGTAGTAATCCCAAGGCTCTTTCGACTCGGCCGGCGTCTTCACCTGCATCAGGTACATGTCGTGGATCATGCTGCCGTCCTGACGGATGTAGCCCTTCGCGTAGAAGTCGTCGATCTTCTGCTTCTTCAGTTGCGCCATCACCTTGTCGGCATCCGTCGAGCCGACAGTCTGCACGGCCTTCAGATACGTCATCGTGGCCGAGTAGTCGGCGGCCTGCAGGCTCGACGGCATCTTCCTCATCTTGTCGAAGTAGCGCTGCGCCCACTTGCGCGTCGTGGCGTCCTTGTTCCAGTACCAGCTGTCCGTCAGCACGAGGTTTTGCGTCGTCTCGAGCCCGAGGCTGTGGATATCGTTGATGAAGACGAGCAGCGCGGCGAGCTTCATCGTCTTCGTCACGCCGAATTCCTTCGCGGCCTTGATCGCGTTGATCGTGTCGCCGCCGGCATTAGCGAGGCCGAGAATCTGCGCCTTCGATGCTTGCGCCTGCAACAGGAACGACGAGAAGTCCGATGCCGACAGCGGATGACGTACTTCGCCCAGCACCTGACCGCCGTTCGCCTTGACGACGTCGGCCGTGTTCTTCTCCAGCGCCTTGCCGAACGCGTAGTCGGCCGTCAGGAAGTACCACGTCTTGCCGCCCTGCTTCGTCACGGCCGAGCCCGTGCCTTTTGCGAGCGCCGTCGTGTCATACGCATAGTGGATCGTGTACGGCGTGCATTGCTCGTTCGTCAGCGTATCGGCACCCGCGCCGATGCTGATGTAGACCTTGTGCTTTTCGCCCGCGACCTGGTTCATCGACAGACCCGTTGCCGAGTTCGTGCCGCCCACCAGCATGTCCACGCCATCGCGGTCGAACCATTCACGCGCGCGCGACGCTGCGATATCGGCCTTGTTCTGGTGGTCCGCGTAGACGACCTGAATCGGCTTGCCGTTCACCTTGCCGCCGAAATCGGCCACTGCCATGCGGATCGCTTCGAGACCGCCCTGCCCGTCGATGTCGGCGTAAAGACCCGACATGTCCGTGATGAAACCGATCTTCACTGCATCGTCGGCAGCTTGCGCGCTGCCCGCCGTGAATGCGACGCTTGCTGCGGCCGCAAAGCAAATGGATGCGAACCGCGCGAGTGTCTTCCTTTTCATTACTGTCTCCTTCGTTCTGCGTTGTGGTTGTCAGAGGCAATCAGGTCCGCACTCCCCGGCTCATACCCCGAGCAAATCGTGCAGCACCGGCATTTTGCTTTCGAGTTCTTTTGCGCCGAAGTGCTCGACGATGCGTCCATGCTCCATCACATAGAAACGATCGGCGAGCGGCGCGGCAAAGCGGAAGTTCTGTTCGACCATCACGATCGTGTAGCCGCGAGCCTTCAGCGTCACGATCATGCGCGCGAGCGCCTGCACGATCACAGGCGCGAGACCTTCGGAGATTTCATCGAGCAACAGCAGGTTCGCGCCCGTTCGCAGGATGCGCGCGACGGCGAGCATCTGTTGCTCGCCGCCCGATAGACGCGTGCCCTGGCTCATCCGCCGTTCCTGGAGATTGGGAAACATCTGGTAGATCTCGTCGATCGACATCATCAACGACTTGTCGCCGACGGGCGGCGGCAGCAGCAGATTCTCTTCGCACGACAGACTCGAAAAGATGCCCCGCTCTTCCGGGCAATAGCCGACACCGCAGTGTGCGATCCGATGCGTCGGCATCGAAATGGTCTCGCGTCCGCCGACGCGAATCGAGCCCGTGCGGCGCCCCGTCAGGCCCATGATCGCGCGCAGCGTCGTCGTGCGGCCCGCGCCGTTGCGCCCGAGCAGCGTAACGACTTCGCCGCGGCTCACGGTCAGATCGACGCCGTGCAGGATGTGCGATTCGCCGTACCACGCCTGCAATCCGGCGATCTCCAGCGCCGGCTCGCCGCTCACGACACTGACCGAGGCGTTTTCCTGTTCGCTCACTGTGCTCATGCATGCGCTCCGGCAAGCGCTGCGTCCGCACTGCCCATATAGGCTTGCATGACGAGCGGGTTCTTCGAGACTTCCGCGTACGTGCCTTCGGCGAGCACCTCGCCGCGTTGCAGGACGGTAATCGTGTCGGAGATGCCGGCAATCACATTCATGTTGTGTTCGACCATCAGGATCGTGCGACCCGCCGATACTTTTTTGATCAGCGCGGTCACACGGTCGACGTCTTCATGACCCATGCCTTGCGTCGGTTCGTCGAGCAGCATGAGTTCGGGTTCCATGCCGAGCGTCGTCGCGATTTCGAGCGCGCGCTTGCGGCCATACGACAGCTCGACTGCGGGCACATCGGCGAAATCGGTCAGTCCGACCTGTGTGAGCAAATCGATTGCGCGGTCATCGAGTTGGCGCAATGTGCGTTCGCTTCTCCAGAAATGAAACGCCGTGCCGAGCTGACGTTGCAGACCGATGCGAACGTTCTGCAATGCCGTCAGATGTGGGAATACAGCGGAAATCTGGAAAGAGCGGATGATGCCGCGACGCGCGATCTGCGCAGGACGCTCGCCCGTGATGTCGATGCCGTTAAAGACGATCTGACCCGCTGTGGGTACGAGAAATTTGGTGAGCAGATTGAAGCAGGTGGTCTTGCCCGCGCCGTTGGGGCCGATGAGCGCATGGATCGAACCGCGCTTCACGCGCAGGTTCACGCCATTGACTGCGGTAAAACCCTTGAACTCACGTGTGAGCCCGCGCGTCTCGAGTATCGTATCGCCGAGAATCATGTTCCCTTCCATGCGAAGTAAGGCGAAGCACTACCGCGTTTTATACCGCGCAGATTCGGCGCGACTGTTATTGGCGATGACACCCCCGTGCCAATCGTGGCGTGGTGCACCAATGAGGACGGTAATCCATGCCGCACCACGCAGCATGGCTGCCATTGTCGCGCCAATGATGCAGCGCAATCATTGGGATTTGCACTTAGTGTTTGATGCGACCTTCGCCGCGCAAAACGTTAAACGTTGCGTGTCATGCAACCGACATCGGCGACGCGACGCGTGTCTCGATCGAGAGACTGTCTGCACGCGCACGACGGTCGGCGCGAATCATGTCGCTCGCGCGCTCGGCAATCATCAGCGTCGGCGAGTTCGTGTTGCCTGACGTGATGGTCGGCATCACCGACGCATCCACGATGCGCAGACCTTCGACGCCGATCACACGCAGGCGGCTATCAACGACGGCGCCAGGATCGTCTGCCGTGCCCATGCGGCACGTGCCGACAGGATGGAAGATGGTCGTGCCCACGTTTCCTGCTGCGAGCTGTAACTCTTCCTCGGTCTGAAACTGGATACCAGGCAATATTTCTTCGGGCCGGTAACGCTTCAATGCAGGCGCGGCAGCGATACGGCGCGTAAGACGCAATGCGTTAGCGGCCACATGTCGGTCGTAGTCCGTCGACAGATAATTCGGCGCAATCAACGGCGCCACATGCGGATCACGCGACCCGATATGCACACTGCCGCGTGAGGTGGGACGCAAATGACAGACCGACGCGGTGAATGCATTGAAGCGATGCAGCGGCTCGCCGAATTTGTCGAGTGAAAGCGGCTGCACGTGATACTCGAGATCGGGACGCGTCAGCGATCCATCGTTCGTATCCGACTTCGCGAACGCGCCCAGTTGCGACGGCGACATCGACATCGGTCCGCTCTGCATCAGCAGATACTGCAGACCGATCATCATCTTGCCCCACCAATGCGCCGACGCCGTGTTCAACGTGCGCACGCCGTGCACCTTATACGCCATCCGCAACTGCAAATGGTCCTGAAGATTCTCGCCGACACCGCGCAGATCGTTGACGACTTCAATGCCGAGATTCTGCAAGCGTGCGCCATTCCCGATGCCCGACAGTTCGAGCAGTTGCGGCGAGTTCACCGCGCCCGAACTCATGATCACTTCGATACGCGCCTTCGCGATGTACTCGACACTGTCGCCGCGATATTCGACACCCACGCAGCGCTTGCCTTCGAAGACGACGCGCTGCGTGTGCGCGCCCGTGATGACGGTGAGATTCGGTCGTTGCATCGCGGGCCGCAAGAATGCCTTCGATGCATTCCAGCGTATGCCGCGCTTCTGGTTCACGTCGAAGTAACCAACACCTGTGTTGTCGCCGCGATTGAAATCGTCGGTGGCGGGAATGCCGGTTTCCGTTGCGGCTTGCGCGAACGTCTCGAGGATCTTCCATTTGAGCCGCTGCTTTTCAACGCGCCATTGACCACCCGCACCATGAAATTCATTCGCACCGCCGTGATGGTCTTCGCTGCGTTTGAAGACGGGCAGCACGGCGTCCCAGGCCCACGATGAATCGTTCGTCACGCGCGCCCATTCGTCGTAGTCTTCGCGCTGACCGCGCATATAGATCATGCCGTTGATCGACGAGCAGCCGCCCAGCACGCGGCCACGCGGATACGACAACGCGCGGCCATTCAAACCCGGTTCCGCCTGCGTTTTATAGAGCCAATCCGTGCGCGGATTGCCGATGCAATAGAGGTAGCCGACAGGCACGTGAATCCAGTGATAGTCGTCTTTGCCTCCGGCTTCGAGCAGCAGCACTGTGACATCGGGATCTTCCGTCAGGCGATTCGCCAGCACGCAACCCGCTGTGCCCGCGCCGATGATGATGTAGTCGAATTCGCCTTCGAGCTTTCTTGCTGTCGTGCTCACCGTTGTCTCCTTCGCATGGGCATCGTTCTAGTGCTCTTGTTTGGCCCGCTATCGCGGCATTGCCTCTATCGAACGAGGCAATGCCGTTGCTTGAATCACTACCTTCCAACCCGCGTTACTTCGCAACCGGCATCGTGAATTCGGCGCCCTTTGCAATGCTGTCCGGCCAACGCTGCATCACGCTCTTGTAGCGCGTATAGAAGCGCACGCCTTCTTCGCCATAAGCATGGTGATCGCCGAACAGCGACTTCTTCCAGCCGCCAAACGAATGCCACGCCATCGGCACAGGAATCGGCACGTTGATACCCACCATGCCGATCTGAATCTGCCGCGAGAACGCACGCGCGACGCCACCATCCGACGTGAACAGCGACACGCCATTCGCAAACTCGTTCTTGTTGATCAGTTCGACGGCAGAAGCGAAATCGGGCACACGCACGACGCACAGCACGGGACCGAAGATCTCTTCGCGATAGATCTTCATGTCGGTCTTCACATCGTCGAACAACGAGCCGCCGAGGAAGAAACCTTTCTCATGACCGGTCACCTGATGACCGCGCCCATCGACGACGAGCTTCGCGCCTGCATCGACGCCCGCCTCGATATAGCCCGACACTTTCTCGCGATGCGCCGCTGTCACGAGCGGACCCATTTCCGCTTCGCCTTCCATGCCGTTCATGATCTTCAGTGACTTCACACGGGGGGTGAGCCTGTCGATCAGTTCGTCGGCGATATGGCCGACGGCGACTGCAACGGAAATCGCCATGCAACGCTCGCCGGCCGAGCCATAGGCCGCGCCGATCAATGCATCGACGGCCTGATCGAGATCCGCATCCGGCATCACGACGAGATGATTCTTCGCACCGCCCAGCGCCTGCACGCGCTTGCCGTGTTTCGTGCCTTCCGTGTAGATGTATTCGGCAATCGGCGTCGAGCCGACAAACGACAGCGCGCTCACGTCGGGATGTGCGAGCAGCGCATCGACTGCCACCTTGTCGCCATGCACGACGTTGAATACGCCCTCAGGCAAGCCCGCTTCCTTCAATAGCTCGGCAAGACGAATGGATGCCGACGGATCGCGCTCCGACGGCTTCAACACGAACGTGTTGCCGCATGCGATGGCGACGGGAAACATCCAGCACGGCACCATCATCGGGAAATTGAACGGCGTGATGCCCGCGACCACGCCAAGCGGCTGACGCAGATTCCAGTTGTCGATTCCGCCGCCGATCTGATCGGTGAAGTCCGTCTTCAACAGATTCGGAATGCCGCAGGCAAATTCGACGATCTCGATGCCGCGCATTACTTCACCCTTCGCATCGGAGAACACCTTGCCGTGCTCGCGCGTAATCAGTTCGGCGAGTTCGTCGTGATGACGGTCCAGCAATTCCTTGAACTTGAACAGCACGCGCGCGCGTTTGATCGGCGCCGTTTCGCTCCATGCGGGAAACGCAGCGTTCGCTGCTGCAACGGCGGCATCCACTTCGGCGACGCTCGCGAGCGGCACACGCGAGGTCACGTCGCCCGTCGCCGGATTGAACACGTCGCCGAAGCGCTGGCTCGTGCCCTCGACGGAACGGCCGTTGATCACGTGTGTCAGCGCGCGCACTTTGCCTTGATCTGTCTCGCTCATGGTGTCTCCTGATGTAGGACTTGTGAGGGTCGATGCTGCAGCGCAATGCGTCACGCCTTCGCATGATGTTCTTTAGGTTAATCGCGGGGTGCGCTGCAAATCCAATGAGTAATGCTCAAATGCGATATAAGGCGCGTTAATATCAGCGGATGGATCTCACCCTGCTCCGCGCATTTGCAACGGTCGCACGCGAAGGCAATCTCACGCGCGCCGCGACGCAGTTGCATCTGACCCAGCCCGCCGTCAGTCTGCAGATCAAGAACCTGCAGACAGCCCTCGGCGTGACCCTCTTCACGCGCACATCGCACGGGCTCGCGCTGACGCGCGACGGCCAGGCGCTGTTGCCTCATGCCGAGCGCGCGCTGGCGGCCGCAAGCGATGTCGAACGCGCGGCGGCGACGCTGCGTCAGGAAGTGCGCGGACGTCTGCGCATCGGCACCATTCTCGATCCCGCTTTCCTGCGGCTAGGCGGCTTCCTGAGACAGCTCGTCGAAACGTGGCCGCATGTCGAAACGCAGCTCAGGCACGGCATGTCGGGCTGGGTGCGCGATCAGGTGCGTGCCGGCGAACTCGACGTCGGCTATTACATCGGTCAGCCCGATGACGACGACACGCGCGACGCGCCGATCTTTCACGCCGTCACGCTCACGCACTTTCAGTATCGCGTGCTGGCGCCGCCCGGCTGGAAGGACCGCATGAAAGGCGCGCGCGACTGGCGCGCGCTGGCTTCGTTTCCGTGGATCTGGACGCCGCCCGCGTCCGCGCACAACCGGCTGCTGACACGCCGTTTCGCCGACGCCGGGGTCAGGCCCATCAAGGTCGCGGAAGTCGATCAGGAACCGTCGATGCTCGATCTCGTCAAATCCGGCATCGGGCTCACGCTCGCGCGCGATTCGATTGCACTCGCCGAAGCGCACGCGCATGCGCTGACGATCGTCGAAGACGTCACGGTGCCGACGGAACTCACTTTCATCACGCTCGCCGCGCATCGGGACGAGCCTGCGATCGCCGCGGCGTTGAAGCTGATCGAGTTGCAATGGTCGACGTAACTGACTTCGTGCGATATGAGCCGACCTCATGACGCTGCGGTTTCGGCACCCGTTTTTGGTCCCCTTCGCGCGCCGTGGACTTTAACCACATCGTCACGGGCTTTTTGCTAGATTGACGCTTTGCCCGCTTTTCCCCGCTGTCTTCCGTATGCCCTTTGGCCCCTGACGAGCGGCTTGCGCATGCAGGCCATCGACGCCGGTCCCGTCGTCGTCAGAAGCCGTCCACGTTCTCTTTCGACAGGAGCTTCACATGGCACGCAACATCGAAATCAAAGCCCGCGCGCAGCAGTTCGAGCAGCTTCGCGAGCGCGCCGCCGCCCTTGCGCCTGACGCTCCGTTGATCTTCCGCCAGCAGGACTTTTTCTACGACGTACCGCGCGGGCGTTTGAAGCTGCGCCAGTTCGACGACGGCACGCCCGCCGAGCTGATCTTCTATCAGCGCGACGACCGCGACGGTCCCAAAGCCTCCTACTACACGCGCAGCCCGGTGACGAACCCCGAAGCGATGCACTCGCTGCTCGCCACCGCACTCACGACGCGCGGCATCGTCACGAAGGAACGCCACGTGTATATCGTCGGGCGCACGCGGATTCACCTGGATCGTGTCGACGGTCTTGGCGATTTCGTCGAACTCGAAGTCGTGCTCGCGCAGGATGACGACGAAGAAGGCGGCGAAGCCGAAGCGCATGCCGTGTTTGCGAAACTCGGCGTGCCCGAGTCGGACCTCGTCGCCGTCGCGTATGTGGATATGCTGAATGAGGAACCGCTGAAGGCCGCCTGATTTATCTCACACCGCGCGGTCACTCAGTGGGCGCGCCCGGCGCCAGATGACCGAGCGGCAACGGCCCGTTGCGCTTGAACGTCGTCAGCACGATGTTCGAGCGCACGCTGTCGACGCCCGGCACGCGCATCAATTTCTTCATCACGAACGACGACAGCGCGTTCAGATCCGGCGCGACGATGCGCAGCAGATAGTCGGCATCGCCCACCACCGCGTGACATTCCAGCACCTCCGGCAGCACGTCGATCTGCTGCTGAAACTGCTCGATGATCGAATCTCCGTGATGCTTCAGTTTCAGGCTTGTGAACGCCGTCACGCCGAGCCCGAGCTTTTCTGGCCGCAGCACGACGCGATAGCCGTCGACCACCCCGATCGCCTCCAGCCGCTGCAGCCGGCGCCCGATCTGGGAGGGCGACAGCGGCACCTGCTCGCCGAGCTGCTGATGCGTCGCGCGTCCGAAGCGCTGCAGGACGTCGAGCAGCGCGAGGTCGAAGTGATCGAGTTCCAACATGGTGTTCCTACACGAATACAGGGCAAACGTGCATCTTATTGCATGGGTTCGCCCTCCGTGCAAGGGCGTGCCTCCGGCCGCATACGCGCAATGAGACCTACGCAGGCAGGGACATCCAAGGGCCGGCTCGGCGCACTACATCCTTTACAAGCGGCATGTCGGCGTCTATAACCAAACAACCTATCAATACATTCAAGACGCATGTTTTCAGCTCGGTCGACAACCCAACTCGACCATGCTCCATTCGTCTCACGCCCAGTCCTCGCCGCAAGAACCATGATGCTTCAGCGAAGCCGGAACTTCGCGGTGAGCATGTCGGCCACTGCCTGATCGATTTGGTCGAAGCGGTCGTCATCAATTGCATAAAACATTGAGGGCGCGTCATGGGTTCCAAAGACTTTTTAGCGTTCATCAGCTATCGGCGCGTCGATAGCTGGGCGGCGTCTCGTTGGCTCGCGGACAGCATCGGCCGGACATTCGGCCCACAAAGCGTATTCATTGACTCCGAGGCGATCCGTGTGTCCAACAACTGGAAGGATCGAATCAAAGAGGCTCTGGATTCGGCAACCGTCGTGATCCCAGTGATTGGGCCGAGATGGCTTTCCACAGCAGACGAAAACAGCAAACGGCGCATTGATAAAAAAGACGACTGGGTGCGAAACGAAATACGCCACGCCATCGAATCGAAGACCCGCGTCGCTCCCGTGCTTCTTTCGAAGACACCTATGCCGACGCAAGGCGCACTTCCTGATGCAATCCGCAAACTCGCGGATTTTCAGGGATTCGAGTTGCGTGACGATCGCTGGGAAAGCGATCTGCAAGCGCTATTAACGCAAATGGAAAGTTTTGGTTTTGTGCGTCTGTCGCAAGATGCCGTCCGGTACCCGACGCCCGCGCTAAAAATCCGCGGACTCGATCCTATCGAATTACAAGCCGGACTTAACCGGCTACCCGGCTGGCAGTGCCTCACTTCGGATCTTCCCAACGCACCGGGTCGTCAGCGCATCGAATTGCACCGCAACTTCGTATTCGCTTCTTTTCTGGACGCGGTCGAATTCATGTCGAAGGCTGCTTTGGAAATCGACCGACGCGACCATCATCCTCGATGGCAGAACCTTTGGCGCACGGTTTCCGTCTGGCTAACGACCTGGGACATCGGGCATACACCGTCCACCCTGGACCTCGAGCTCGCTGCCTACCTCGATGAGCTACGCACGCAGTTTCGCGCAGTTGCGAACTGATGCGATCAACATCGAAGACTCGCGGCTCGTACGGCATGCGCGTATTCGTGGAAGAATGAACGTGCGGTCTGACGCCTCCGTCGGCGCCACTGACACGCCCCTTCCTGCCAACACCACAGGTAAGCACGATGACGCGTAAATTGACTGTTGACGAACGCTCGGCGCTCTTGAGCGAATTGAACGGTTGGCGAGCATCCACGGATCGCGAAGCGATTCAGTGCGAATATAAGTTCCGCGACTTCAACGAAGCGTTCGGCTTTATGACGCGGGTTGCAATCAAGGCGGAGGAAATCGGCCACCATCCAGATTGGTTCAATGTCTACAACGAGGTGAAGATCACGCTACGAACGCATGACCTCGATGGTGTCACTGAACTCGACGCGCAACTTGCGCGGTTCATAGACGAAGTGGCAAGAACCATGCAACCGAGCTAGTCAGTCGAATCCACGAAAAATGCTGCTGCGCCGAATTTGAAAGCGTATTGCAGGTAATCAGGCCACCAAACCTTCACTTCTTTAGGCCATTTTTAAGGGACACGTAAGAATCCCATGCAGTACGTGCGTTCGCGTCCAAACCTTCCTGCGACACGGTGGTCTGTCGCTGTACAATCATCAGCGCATACGGCTTGGAGAGCGCGCTTGCCTCCTTGCACAGAACGAGTTCGTCGCCGGCTGAAGGCGAGCGGGTACGCCAGAAATTGATCGCGGCTTCCAGTTCGTAGATCGTAATATCGGACATGGCTGGCTGGTCTGTTGAAGGCCGCATCGAACGGCACGCCGCATGGCATTCTGTGCAGCAGGCGCCCCGGCGAACCGCGTGCCTCTTGCCTAAACCCATTGTACTTGAGCGAAAACCATGCGACTCCTTCTGATCGAAGATGACCGCCCCATCGCACGCGGCATCCAAAGCAGTCTCGAACAAGCCGGCTTCACGGTCGACATGGTTCACGACGGCATCTTCGCCGAACAGGCCCTCACGCAAAACCGCCACGAACTCGTGATCCTCGATCTGGGCCTGCCCGGCATCGACGGCATGACGCTGCTCTCGCGTTTTCGCCAGAGCAACCGTCATACGCCCGTGATCGTGCTGACCGCGCGCGACGAACTGAACGACCGCGTGCAGGGCCTCAATTCCGGCGCCGATGACTACATGCTGAAGCCGTTCGAACCCGCCGAACTCGAAGCACGCATTCGCGCGGTGATGCGCCGCAGCGGACCGCATGGCGACATGCCGCGTCCGGAAGTGTCGCTGGGCGGCGTACGTCTGTCGGGTGTCGATCGCCGCATTTTCAACGACGACAAGCCGCTCGAACTGTCTCCGCGCGAATTCGCGGTGCTCGAAATGCTGCTGCTGCGTCATGGCCGCGTGGTCAGCAAGGCGCAACTGCAGGATCACCTGACGCACTTCGGCGGCGATCTCGGCGACACCGCGATCGAAGTCTATGTGCACCGTGTGCGCAAGAAGCTCGAAAACTGCCGCGTCGAAATCGTCACGGTGCGCGGCTTCGGCTATCTGCTCCAGGAAATCCGCCAGGCGTCATAATAGTCGTCGAGACCGTTGTGGTCTGACGGCGTCCGGGTTGTCCGACGGGCGGCCGCAAGCGCATCTGCCGATGCGCGGCGGCCGCCTGTGTCATTCAGCCCGGCAGCGGCGAGGCAGGGTCGCGCGTTCGTCGAGATCCTCCGCCGGCGTCAATCTTTTATCGCGGGTTCGACCATGAACTATCCCGCCGCGAATAGCCTGCGCCGCCAGTTGCTGCGCCGGCTCGCCGCTCCCCTTTCGCTGCTCGCGCTGATGAGCGGCCTCATCGCGTACTGGCTGGCGTGGCAATACACGCAGCATGTCGTCGACCGTTCGCTCGCCGATCTCGCCACAGCCATTTCGAAGCAGATCCAGATCGCCGGCCCCGACGCGCCCATCACCGTGCCGCCTCTCGCGCAGGCGATGTTCTCCGACCCCGTCGAACAGTTGGTCTACCGGATCAGCAACGGCGAAACCGAAATCGCCGGCGACCCAAAGTTGCCGCTGCAGGGCACGAACGTGCGCCGTATGCACTACGCGTATGTGTTCGAGACGCATCACGAGGGCACAGCGGTGCGCGTCGCGCAGGTTCGTGTCGATCAGCCGACGGGCAATCCCGTCGTCATCGAAGTCGGCCAGCCGGTGCATCATCGTTTTCGCATCGCCGCTGAATTTCTGATTGCGATCATGATGCCGCTGCTGCTGTTGCTGCTCGCGGGCTGGGTGATCGTGTGGCGCGTCGTGAATCAGCAGTTGAACCCGCTGACCGATCTCGCCGATTCGCTGAACCGCCAGACGCATACGTCGCTGGAACCCGTAGACGAAACCTTCGTTCCTGTCGAAATCCGTCCGCTGACGGGCGCGCTGAATGGCCTGCTCGACCGCTTGAAGTCCGCGCTCGATGCACAGCGCAAGTTCATCGCCGACGCCGCGCATCAGCTGCGTACGCCGCTCACCGCGATCAAGCTCCACGCCGAGCAGGCTGCCATCGCGCGCGATCCGCAGCAGACGCTCGCGGCCGTCAAGGAGCTGCGTGCCGCCGCCGATCGCGCGGTACGTCTGTCGAACCAGCTGCTGTCCCTCGCGCGCGCCGAGCCGGGTGAACAGGCCGCGCGTTTCGTCAATCTCGACGTCGCGTCGCTCGCCTTCGACACGGGCGCCGAATGGGTCCCGCGTGCGCTCGCCGTGCATGTCGATCTCGGCTTCCAGCGGCTCGACGATCCATCGAACGATCACCCGTTGATCGCGCGCGGCAATCCTGTGCTGCTGCGCGAAGTGATCGCGAATCTACTGGATAACGCGCTGAAATACGTGCCGCCGTCGCGCATCAACGGCGCGCGCATCACGATGACGGTCGCACAATCGGTCGTGGATGGCGTCGCGATGGCGGAAGTCGCCGTCGAGGACAACGGTCCGGGCGTGCCGCTCAAGCAGCAGCCCGAGCTGTTCAAGCGTTTCTTCCGCGGCGACGGTCAGGGGCAAAGCGACAGCAGCGTCGACGGCGGCGCCGGCCTCGGCCTTGCGATCGTGCACGACATCATGGCGCTGCATCGCGGCAGCGTGCATTACGAAGATGCCGTCGAAGGTGGAGCGCGCTTTATCGTGCGGCTTCCCGTCGCGACGGGCGCCGTGCTGCGCGAAGCCGAACCGGCTCGCGAAACAAAAAAACCGGCGCATGCGCCGGTCGATCTCTGAAGTTCATCGCCAGAGCGCGCTGCCGTACCATTGCGGAACGTCCGGCAGGGCGCCTGAATCACTTCTTCTTCTTCGATTTCTTCTCGTCTTTCTTGTCCGGCCGCGCAAGCATCGTGCCGCGGCACTTGCGCGCGCCACAGCGGCATTCGTATTCCTTCTTCAATTTCTTCGTCTGACGCGCGTCGATCACGAGCCCGTAGTCGTAGAACAGCTCCTCGCCGGCTTCGATATCGCGCAGCGCGTCGATATAGACGTGCCCGTCGATCTCTTCCGCTTCGCAGTTCGGCGCGCACGAGTGGTTGATCCAGCGCGCGCTGTTGCCCTTCACCTTGCCGTCGATCACGTCACCGCTATCGAGCGCGAAGTAGAACGTGTGATTCGGTTCGTCCGGGTTATGGGGATGCCGTCGCAGCGCTTCTTTCCACGAGATCCGTTCGCCCTTGTATTCGATCAGCCGGTCGCCGGCAGCGAGCGGTTCGAGTGCAAACACGCCTTTGCCGTGCACACCCGATTGACGCACAGCGATCCTGCGTGAACTCATTGAATCAATCCTTGTAGAACGGTGGATGAGCAAACTCTTGTTCGCCGATGCTTCCGCGTTTCGCGCCATCTCCAGCGATGCATGGCTTTTCTGACGCGGATAGCAAACGCGGCGCCTTGCTGGCGCCGCGTCGACATGTGACGCAAGCAACGTCACAACCGAAATCGTACACGGATGATGTGGATTCGTTCAACCGTCAGACGCGCAGATCCGCATCGCATTGCGTGCAATGCGTGATCCGCATCGACAATCGAACGCCGCGTGTCAGCGCTGACCGAACGAAATGTCGCCGAACAACGCTTTCTGGTCGCGCGGCTGCGAGCGCCAGTATTGCGGCGGCGCCTCGACGGTCGCGCCGAGCTTCGCGGCCGCGTGCCACGGCCAACGCGGATCGTAAAGCATCGCGCGCGCCATCGCGACGAGATCCGCATCGCCCTTTTCGATCAATTGATTGGCGTGCTCAGGGTCCGTGATCAGACCGACGGCCACCGTCGTCAAGCCCGTCGCTTCCCTGACCGCCTTCGCGAACGGCACCTGATAGCCGGGTTCGAGCGGAATCTTTTGCAAAGGCGATACGCCACCCGACGACACATCGACCCAATCGCAACCGCGCTTCTTCAGCTCTTGCGCAAACGCGATCGTGTCTTCGATCGTGATGCCGCCTTCGACCCAGTCGACAGCCGATACGCGCACGCCGACGGGCTTGTCGGCAGGAAATGCCGCCCGCACGATATCGAAAATTTCGAGCGGGAAACGCATGCGGTTTTCGAGCGAGCCGCCGTATTCGTCGGTGCGCTGGTTGGCGAGCGGCGACAGAAACTGATGCAGTAGATAGCCATGCGCGGCATGCACTTCGAGCGCATCGATGCCGAGACGCGCGGCACGTCGCGCCGTCGCTGCGAAGGCTTCGCGAATCCGGTTGAGACCTGCGTTGTCGAGCGCGAGCGGTGCTTCTTCACCCGCCTTGTGCGGAATCGCGGACGGCGCGTGCGGCAGCCAGCCGCCGTCGGCGACGGGAATCAGTTGTCCGCCTTCCCACGGCACATTGCTCGATGCCTTGCGGCCCGCGTGCGACAGCTGCATCGCGATGTGCACCTTCGAATGCTTGCGGATCGCGGCGATCACCGGCTTAAGCGCTTCTTCCGTCCTGTCGTCCCACAAGCCGAGATCGGCAGGTGTGATCCGGCCATCGGGTTCGACAGCCGTCGCCTCGATGCACAGCATGCTCGCGCCCGAGAGAGCGAGATGGCCCAGGTGGATCATGTGCCATGCCGTCGCTTCGCCGCGCTCGGCGGAGTACTGACACATCGGCGACACGACGATGCGGTTCGGCAGCGTCACGCTACGCAGCGTGAGCGGGGTGAAAAGTGCGCTCATGGTTGGGGTGTTACCCATCGAAACTCAAGAGCGATCGAGCATAGCACCGGGTCTGAAATGCTGCAGACGGCCTGGCGCGCCGCGCCATGACCGGTTTTCAGCGGCGCGAATCAGCTTTGGCCAGCAGGTCCGTCCAGACGCTTCGTCCACGATTCGACTTCGCCGCTCTCCAGTCGCTTCGTTGCCGTCTTGCGCCACGACGGCGATAGCGTGTCGAGTTGCGCCATGCTTTCCAACGCCTGCCGATCGTCGCGATCGACATAGAGCACGCGCAGCAGCCGCTCGACACTCCACTGCGCATGCGGACGCGCGAGCCGCTCGATCGTGTCGCCCGCACCGATCTCGCCGGCTTCCAGCACCCGGTAGTACCAGCCCGTGCGGCGCGTGTGCTGCACGGCGCGCGACATGTCCGCGCGCGCGAACCGCAGGTTCAGTTTCCAGCACGGCTGCCGGGGCTGCGAAACCTGCACGATCGCCCCGCCGATGCGGTAGACATCGCCGACGCACACATCCGCTTCCGTCAGTCCCGACGTGCTGACGTTCTCCCCGAATGCGCCGGGGTGAGCGAGCGTCGCGAGACCGGATGCGCCTGACTGCCATTCGTGTCGCCAGGTCGTGTAGTGATCGAACGGATAGTGATGCAGCGCCTTTTCCAGGCCGCCGTGAATCTTGAGTTCGGCCTGCTGATCACCTTCGAGTCCTGTTTCTCCGAGCCACACGCGGCCATCCACACGCGTCTTGGCGATCGCGCTCGTCTTGTTCGAGCCGTCGTCGCCGAGCGGCGCGACTTTGCCGGTCAAAACGGCATCGACGGTCAAGACACGGTGATCCACGGCATTCATCGGCGACGTTCAGGATTTCCCGGCCACTTGATCGAGCCATTCCCCGAACATGTGGGTCGCCGCGACTTCGAGTTTCGGACCGTGTTTCGCGGTGTCGGCGCGCAGCGTGCGCACATCGATGCCGTGGCTCGCGATCTCGCCGGCATTGCCGATCAGCCAGGGCTCGAAACGGTCGGTGCGGATTTCAGGGTGGCATTGCAGGCCAAGCACATGCTTGCCCCACGCGAACCCCTGGTTTTCACAGGCAGGCGTGGACGCGAGATGCACGGCGCCTTGCGGAAGATCGAATGTATCGCCGTGCCAATGAAGCATCGACGTGTGCGCCGCGTCCAGATGACGCAGCGGCGACTGCTTGCCGGCATCGGTGAGCGTCAACGGTGTCCAGCCGATTTCCGTTTGCCCCGATGGATAGACTTTCGCGCCCAGCACGCGCGCGATCAATTGGGCGCCGAGGCAGATGCCGAGCGTCGGCAGGCCGGCTGCGATGCGTTTCTCGATCATCGCGACGAGCGGCGCGATGGTCGGATAGCGATCGTCGTCGTAGGCGCTGATCGGGCCGCCGAGTATCACCATCAGCGACGGCATCACCGGGTTGGGCGCCTCGATGCGCGCAAAGCCGACGTCGAGATAACGCACGGGACGACCGCGTTCGCCGAGCACCCGTTCGAGACTCCCCAGATCCTCGAAGTGCACGTGGCGTATGGCCAGAACTTCGTGAAGCATCGGCGAATCCACCATCAGGTTGACTGGACACGCCCCAAGGCATGCCGGAAGACACGTCGTCTGCCGATGCGCAAGACGGCGCAAGCTCACCCGCCACCGTTCGCGAATACCCGCGAGCGGCGGCCGGCTCCGCAGTTTAGCCGACTCAGCCTTGCTGCGCGAAGATCTTCCAGGTCTTTTTCTGCGTGGCGGCGTCGGCCGTTTCGTGCACCGAGCAATCCAGACGCAGATCGGTATCCGACATCGACAGATCGAGCAGCATGCAGCGATGCGGCGTTTTCTTCGGGTTCTTGCTCGCCTCGAAATGCGTGCAGGTCACGCACATCCGGTGCGGCGGAATATGGCCTTGCACTTCGAGCTGACGCACGGTCTTCAGCAGCGTGCGATAGAAAATCGACTGCTCTTCGTCGCGCAGCGTGCCGACCGCCTTCGCGAGAAAGTCCGGCCATTGCGCGGCGCGCTTTGCAGCCGTGCGGCCGCGTGCCGTCAGACGCACGGCAAGCGCCCGCCCGTCGTCGAGCGCTCGGCGCTTTTCCACAAGGCCCTTGCTTTCGAGCGTGCTCACGGCATCGCTCGTGGTCGCGGCCGTCAGCGCGGTTTCACGGGCGATTTCGCCGAGACGCATCGGCCCCTTGCGCTGCATCAGCAGCACCAGGATTTCGCCTTGGGTAGGCGTCAGACCAGCGCCTTCCGCCCATTCCCATGCCTGGCTCCGCATGGCCGTGCTGAGTCGCAGCAGGCTGTGGGTCACCCGCCCGGTTGCCTGCTCTCCGTATACGCCTTCGCTCATAGTCTTTCGTTCGTTGTTGACAGCATGCCGTCGCCCGTCGACACCCGATATCCGATGCCCGCGCGCCGGCAGTCTGTGGGGGGAAGCTTCGCCGGAAAATCCGGCTCGCCGAATCCTACTATCTCAAAAATTTCCTGCGATGCGGACCTGTCCCGGCCGCTGTCACAGGCGTTGCACTGCTCCGTATGTGCTGCGATCCCTGCATGTCAGGCCACGCATCGGCGTGATCTCAGGCAGGCCGCAACGACGAGAAACGACATTCTATTCGAGAGCGGCGAATCGTACAGCTAAGTTATCCAATGCAATCTGTGGATAACTACGGGATAAAACAGGGGATGACATGTGTGCCGATTCTTGATAACACGCGCGGTGCAGCGAATCTGAGAATCATTCTCCCAGGTTCCCGCTTGCGATGCACGGCTGTTCCGCGTGGTTATCGTTTACGCAGCCTCTTGAGTTTGCTAGAAATTATTCGGTTGTCCACAGGCAAACGCAATGCTTGTTAACTACTACTACGTTTGTATACGTAAACTTTGAGAAAAGCTTAGGGACGCGCTACCGGAAATCGCGCAAATAAAAAAAACCCGCAAAAAGCGGGTTTATTCGAGGTTCGCTCATTCGCAACGCGGTTGCTTGCCGGATAAAAAGGCAACACACCGCATCGCCCGGCTCACGCGCGCCACTGCAGACATTGTTGTCGAACGGCTTCATGCAGCGACTTTTCGTGTTCGACCACGCTGCGCAGCCACGTTGCATCGTTCACCTGACCGCGTGCAATCGCGCCGATTTCTTCGAGCGCCTTGCCTGACCCCAGCGCGTCCGCGTGCGGCGCAATGCGCTCGAGGGTGTGGATGATGTCTTCCGAAATCGTGCGGCGCTCGCCCGTCTGCGGATCAATACACGTTCCGGCGAGACCGAAGCGGCAAGCCTCGAAGCGGTTGAACGTGTAGACGAGGTAGTCATCTTCCTTGGGCGTCAACGGCTTGTCGAGCAGCAGGTGACGCGCGAGCGTCTGGATGTAGCAGGCAATCGCGGCCGCGCGATCGACGGACAACGGCGTGTCCATCACGCGCACTTCGATGGTGCCGAAGCCGGGCTTCGGCCGGATGTCCCAGTAGAAATCCTTCATGCTGTTGACGACGCCCGTGTGGACCATCTTCGAAAAGTATTCTTCGAAGCTGTCCCACGTGAGCACGAACGGCGCGCGGCCCGACAGCGGAAATGCGAACACGGAATTCAGGCGTGCCGAGTGAAAGCCGGTATCGACGCCCTGCACGAACGGCGATGAAGCCGACAAAGCGATGAAGTGCGGAATGAAGCGCGACATCGAATGCAGCAGGAACAACGCGCTGTCGGCATCCGGGCAGCCGATGTGCACATGCTGGCCGAACACCGTGAACTGCTTCGCAAGGTATCCGTAGAGTTCCGAAAGGTATTGAAAGCGCGGCGTGTCGACGATCTGCCGCTCGCTCCATTGCTGGAAAGCGTGCGTGCCGCCGCCGCACAGCCCGACGTTCAGACGGTCGGCCGCGGCGACCAGCACGTCGCGGATCGTGCGCAGATCGGCGACGGCCTGTTCGTGCGACGTGCAGATACCCGTCGACAGCTCGATCATGCTTTCGGTGATTTCCGGCGTGATGTTGCCCGGGATCTTTTCGTCCTTGATGAGCCGGAGCAGGTCGGTTCCCGCTTTGGTCAGATCATAGTCATGGGTGTTGACGATCTGCATCTCGAGTTCGACACCGAAGGTGAACGGTTTCGAATCGACGAAGGCTTCGAGTGACATGGCGTTTCCTGATTCATGTCGGCGCAGGCGCAGCCGTTGCTGGCGGCGCCTCGCCGGAGTGACTGTCGAATGCTGCAGCCGGACGCGCGAGCTGCATCAAAATCCTGTGTGCTGTCGTGCCGGATCGCACCGGCGGGTTTCGACTCGCCGCTTCACTCGCGGCGTTCATCCACGAGCGCCAGCGAGCGGTACACGAGCCACGGGCCGACCAGCTGCAACACCACGATGGAACACATCGTGACGGCGCGCAGCGTCGGGTCGAAATTCGGATAAAGCTGGTACGTGTCGTCGACGAGCAGATAGGCGAGCGCCGACATCGGCGACAGGGAAAGACCGAGCGCCACGCCCTGCTTCATGTTCAATCCGCTCGGTTTCGCGAACGCGAGCACGCCGACCAGCTTCGCGACCAGCCGCGCGACGATCAACCCCAACGCGGCCAGCCCGCCCATCGCGATGTCGCGCCATTCGAAGGTCGTCAGCGTCAGCACGAACAGGATCACCGTCAGCAGCCAGCCGGCCGTGCCGAAATGCTGCGGCCACAATTGCGGACGGGCTTCCAGATTCTTCACGATGATGCCGGCAGCGAGCAGGCTGAGAATCGTCGACAACTTGAAGATGTGCGCCAGCGCGATTGCAAGCAGCACGAGGCCGAACAGCGCGACGAACGAGTGTTCGTCCTGCAGATTCACACGCTTATAAAAGAACGTGATGGTGCGCGCGAGCAGATACGCGAGGATCAGCGAACCGATCAGCAGATAAAGCGGCTGAAGAATCGTCGCGAGCAGATTGCCGTACGCCTCCTGATGCAGCCAGCCCGCCGCGAGCTTTTCGATGACCACCGCATACATGCTGTTGAGCGCCGTCAGCGTCATCAGGCGCTGCGTGACCTGGCCTTCCGCGCGCAACTCCGTCTTCAGCTGGATCACCATTGCGGGCGAGGTCGCCATCGCGATCGACGCGAGCACGAGCGCCGTCACTGTCGACACGTTCAGGAACAGCAGCACCAGCAGCACGAGGATGAACGTCAGCGTCGACTCCGCAACGCTCGACACGATCAGCCATGTATTGCGGCGAATCCAGCGCAGATCCAGCCGGCTCCCGAGCTCGAACAGCAACAGGCCGAGCGCGACATCGAGCAGCGGACGCGCGGTGCTCGCCGATTCCGCGTCGATCACACCCGATCCCGCCGCGCCGGCGATCAGACCGATCACCGCATAGCCGGAAATGCGCGGCAAATGCCACGCGCGATAGCACAGCTCGCCGACGAGACCGGCAGCAAGCAGCGCGAGGCCTGCCCAGAAAATCGCATCGGGCGTGAGCGGCCAGCCTGGAAAAAATGAAAACGCCGACTTCATCGTGGTGGCTTCTCCTTTGCAGCAACCGCAGACAACGCGAACGGGCAGACGCCGGCAGCACGCAAGCCGCGGGCCGCATCCGTTGCCGCGATCGGTTCGCGTTCGCCGGCGTTGCGAGTTGTCAACGATCGGATGAAAAACTGAAACGACCACGCCGATGCCGCACGGCTACGGGCGGCACGACGTGAGTGAAAAGAGCGCCGTCGACTTTTGAATCAGATTCTTGAGGTCCGGCAACCGTTCCATTGGCGCGTCGGTTGCGGGGGCAAAACACGACGCGAAAGAACGGCGATTGTGCCATAGCTTCTTTGCGCTTGACGGAAAAGCGTCGAACAAGCGCTCAAAGCGGTAAAACGTACGCTAACTAGATGACAACAGGAAAAAGCGACCGGAAAAAGCGCGCATTTCGGCTGAAAACGGCCCGTTCCTGGCGCTGTGGGTAAGGCTGGATACGTCTTCCCAAAGCAAGCTGGCGGGTGTCTGCGTTTGAGTCTCGCTGCGCCCGAGCGTTCCGGTTATCGGTCGAGTATGGACAGAACGGTTTGCCTGGGAAGTGCGGTTCTGTACAGAAGGATGATGCCCGCTGCCGGCCGGCCGACCGGCCACTGGCTTCTCAACAATAGGTTTACCTGTATGTATACGTAGTAGAAGTTAACAAAGCCCCTGCTTTTCTGTGGATAACCCCGGTTTACCGATACGAATCAGCGCTTTGCCGAACGCATAACCGGATGTGTTTGATGTGCGCGCCGGTTTGGGTTCGAAGGATAACTTTTGGGGCTGCGTTAACGTCTGTCGAGTTACCCCGTTTACGTCCACATCGATTCCACACGAGTTTCGCCTGCAATTTCCCAGGTTATCCACAGTGCGCCGTGGATAACTTTTCCACAGGATTCGAGTCAGCAGGCCGTGCCTTGACGCAGCGCACGCAGCAGAAAGCGCGCAGGGTCGAGCGCCTCGGCGAGATCCCGCTCGATCGGCCAGGGCTCGCCTTCGATCTGCGAAGCAATCAGCTCCGCGCCGAGCGACGCCCACACGAGTCCGCGCGATCCGAATGCGAACGCGCCGTACAATCCGGTCGCGCGAGGCAGATCCAGCGGCCAGGCGCCGCATAATCTGCCGGCATCGCGGGTTGCGGCGGCTTCGTCGGCGAATGTGCCGATCATCGGCAGACGGTCGCTCGTCACGCAGCGAAACGCGACGCGCCCGGTTAGCGTCGAAGGTGCATGCGTATTCATCGCGTCGCGCATGTCGGGCAGCATCTGCGCAACCCGCTCGATGTTCTCGATGTGCGCGTCGTCGCGCAGGCGAGTGTCGGGATCGTCGATGTCGTACGTCGCGCCCGTCAGCGTGACGCCGCCAGGCAGCGGCAACGCATACCCTTCGCCGATAACGGGCAGGCGCGGCGCCTTGGTGGCGTCGGCGGGCAACAGCGTCAACTGGCCGCGCACGCTGCGTGTCGGCGCATGTCGCAAGCCGGCGATGCGCGCCGCTTCATGCGCGTTCGCAAAGATGACGACGGGTGCACTCGCAATCGCGATGCCGTCGTCGTCGAACACAATCCATTGATTTTCAAAGCGTTCGATGCGCGCCGCGGTGACATTGAAGCGCCGTTCGAGCAAGCCCCCCGCCGCCTCGCACTGTGCCGCGCACAACGATGCGGGATCGATCCAGCCGCCGTGTGGAAACAGCCAGCCGCCTCGCGCGACGTGCATGTTGGCGATGCGCTGTGCATCGTCGCGAGTCACGGGCGTCACGTACTCACGCGGCCAGCCGAACGAGGCGAACGTGTGCGCCATCGCGGACGCTTCCTCTTCGTCGGCGGCAATTTGCAGCAGACCTTCGGGACCGCGCAATGGACGATGTCCGCGACGCTCGAGCGCAGACCACTGCCGCAACGCATATAGAAAGCCCGCGCGCGTGATGCGCGAGCCGACGCTGTCGTCGCGCGACATCATCGGATGAAACACGCCTGCGGGATTGCCGGATGCATCGCGCGCGACACCCGCATGCCGTTCGAGCGACGTGACACGCCAGCCACGCGCCGTGAGCCGGTCGATTGCCGCGCAGCCCGCGAGTCCCGTGCCGATCACGACGGCGTGTCGTTCGTCGACGGCAAGCGGCAGCGGCGGTTCGTGACGTCGCACGCGATAGCGCGGCGCAAAGCGTCCGACGAGCATCGCGCGTTTCCACCCGAAGCCATCGACTTTTCTGTACTCGAAACCGGCTTGCTGCAAGCTTCGTTTCACATCGCCCGAACTCGTGTAAGTGGCGAAGGTCGCCTGGTCGCCGGCGAGTCGGGCTAGCGACTTGAAGACCGCCGGCGTCCACAACTCGGGGTTCTTTACGGGCGAGAAGCCGTCCAGATAGAACGCGTCGGCGCGCAGCCAGAGCGTGGGCAGCGTCTGAACGGCGTCGCCGAAAACCAGCGTGAGGGTCACGCGGCCTTCTTCGAACTCGAGCCGATGCGTGCCCGGAACGAGCGTCGGCCATGCGTCGGAGAGCTGCTGCGCGAGTGCGGCGATCGATGCATCCGCAACGGACGCGGTAGTTGCCGCGATCAGATCTTTACGTGAAAGCGGGTGTTTTTCTGTCGACACGAAGTGCAGCCGCTCGCATCGATCGGGGTCCGCACGCCACGCCGCCCACGTCACGAGGAAGTTGATGCCCATGCCGAAGCCCGTCTCCAGCACGGTGAAGATGCGCCGTTTCTGCCAGCGTGAAGGCAGATCATTGCCGTTCAGGAACACGTATTCGGCCTGCGCGAGGCCGCCGACGGCACTGTGATAGATGTCGTCGTGGAGCGGCGAATAGGGCGTGCCGTTGTCGCGAAACGCAAGGACGGCGGGAACGAGCGGGTCGGTCATGCGCGATGAAATGCTATGCGAGGAAGAGAATCGGGCGGCATCGAAGCGCTGGCTGAACGCATCGATCTGCACCGCAGATGATCTGCCGGCACCCGTCAAAGCCCCTCCAGACGGGGTTCGGAGCCACTTCGACAGGCGCCGAACGTTGGCAAAAACCAACGCTGACAGGGCTTCCGGCGACGCGGATCGCATCTATTCGATGCCCGACATGGCAAAAATGCTGTTTTCCATGCTGTATCAGGCGTTGCAGCGTGTAATTCTTCGAAACCCTTATCCAGATTGGGTTTGCGCTGCGCTATCATAGCAAGCGCCGCGAGGGAAGCGGCAGCACGGTGCTCTGCGCGGTGCCTGGCGCGCCGCGGGAGTCGGGGGTATTCCCGAGCCGTCGCTGCTCGACGGCGCGGCGCGCGCACGTATAATCGGCGCGTTCGCGCTGTTCGTGTCAACCTAAACCAGAAAGGAACCTTAATGAACAAACAGGAACTGATCGACGCCGTCGCAGGTCAGACGGGCGCCAGCAAGGCTCAAACCGGCGAAACGCTGGACACGCTGCTTGAAGTCATCAAGAAGGCTGTGGCGAAGGGTGATGCAGTCCAGTTGATCGGCTTCGGCAGCTTCGGTTCGGGCAAGCGCGCAGCACGTACGGGCCGCAACCCGAAGACGGGCGAAACCATCAAGATTCCGGCTGCAAAGACCGTCAAGTTCACGGCTGGCAAGGCGTTCAAGGACGCAGTCAACAAGCGCTAAGCTTCAGCAGCTTGAGTTGTTGACACCCGCCATTGGCGGGTTTTTTTTCGTCTGCGTTTTCTATGATGCGTGCGGAATCACGCTTTCATCGCGCTCAGTGATGATGATGGTGATCATGGCCGTCATCGTCGTGATGGTGATGATGATCGTGGTCGTGGTCGTCGTCTTCGAGGTCCCATGCGGGGAACGGATCGGCGAGCGCGAGCCATCCTTCAGCGCCCAACGCATATTCGCCGTCGGTCAGAAGGCAGGCATCGAACTTCGCGCGCCATTGCGCCGGATCGATATCGACGCCGATCAGCACGAGTTCCTGGCGACGGTCGCCGATCGTGAAGTCGTCGGCATCGCCATACCAGTCCGCAGCGATTTCTTCGAGTAGCTCGTCATCGCCTTCGGGCCATTCACTGCGATCCTGCGCAGCCCACCAGGTGCCCGCAGGCGCGGGCCGGCAAGCACCGCCCGCTTGCGACAGCGAGCCGCCGATCTCATTGCGCGTCGCGAGCCAGAAGAAACCTTTGCCGCGCAGCACGCCCTTCCACTCTTCGTGCAGCAGCGCCCAGAGACGCTCGGGATGGAACGGTCGACGCGCGCGATACACGACGTGCCCGACACCTCGCCCAACGCTTTCGTCTGCATGGCTCGACGGATCGTGCAGCAATGCAAGCCACCCTGCCGCGTTCGACGTCGCATCGTAATCGAAGCGCGCGGTGCCGAGCACTTCCTCGACGGGCGCATTGCCATAGCTGCTCACGATCTGCGCAGCACGCGGATTGAGCGCGGCGAGCACGGCTTGCAGATGCGCGAGATCGTCGGCGGATACGAGGTCCGCCTTGTTGATGACGAACACGTCGCAGAACTCGACCTGTTCGATCAGTACTTCGACGATCGTGCGATCGTCGTCTTCGTAAGCGGCGAGGCCGCGCTCGGACAGCGCATCGGTCGATGCATAGTCGCGCAGAAAACCGGCAGCGTCGAGCACGGTCACAGCGGTGTCGACACGTACGAGCGTCGCCAACGATTCATCCTCGAGCATCGACTCGATGACGTTCATCGGCTCGTCGGTCGCGGCGGCTTCGATGACGAACGCGTCGAAGCGATCTTCCGATGCGAGCCCGGCCAACTGTTCGAGCAGATCCTCATCGGCCTGGACGCAGGCACAACCATTCGGCAAATCGACCCGCAACGTCGGCGAGGATGCGGGCACAGCATTGTCGATATCGAGGCGCACGGCGGCCAGATCGGTGACGATCGCGGCGACGCGCGGCCCGTTGCGGTTCGACAGAATCTGTTCGACGAGCGCGGTCTTGCCGGCGCCCACAAAACCGGAGATCACGGTGACGGGCAAAAGCGGCTGATTCATCGCGGTACGGAAAGCTTGAAGGTGAATGACGCATGCGCGCGTCGGACGCTCGAGTGGACGCGGGACGGCAGCAGCACGAAGCCGCATTGTGCATCAACTGGAATGCAGCGACCGCGCTTCCGGACGAAGAGGCCCAACTATCGGGCCGGCATCAGGTTCCACTTGCGCAGAATGGCGACGATCTGCCGCGCGTATTCGTCGCGCAGCGACGGTGTTTCCGAATGGTACGCACCGACGGCCGCCCACGTGTTGCCGTACTTGTTCATCTTCTGCCGCAGATGCCACGCGGCGATGTACACGTTCTTGCACGGCTCCATCAGCGTCCCTTGCGAGATGCCGTATTGCGCCAGCACAGGTAGATGAACGGAGTTGATCTGCATGACGCCGTAGTCGGTTGAACCATTGGCGTTCTTGTGGACTGCTGCGGGACGGTTGTGCGATTCCTGCCAGGCAATGGCGCGAAGAATCAATGGGTTGACCTTCTGGTAGCTGGCCGCCTCGTCGAAGCAGTCGGCGCGTGCGGAACCGGCGCCTAAAAGCGCTGCGAATCCTACGGCGAAAGTGATGGCGGTCAGCTTCATCGGTCAAGATGACGAACTATATTTGATTCCTAAACAATGGAACGGTAAAGACGACTCGAAACCCTTATCTGGCGGGCTTCCCCTCGGGAAAACCCGTTGCGCAGGGGATACTCGAACTGTCGATCCGCCCGTATGATACCGGCATGACACGGCGCCTCAAAGTTGGCCAGCCGACATAAGTCAGTAACTTGCGGCCAAAGGGGGCCCGAAAATAGTTACCAGAGAAAGCGCAAAACTTTCAACGGCGTAACAACTTGCGCAATTGGATGGTCTCCAGAGCGCAAACGTTAGAGGAATCTCACGAGGCTCGGCCCTTTTGTGACATTTCCGACACGAAAAGCTGTTACTGTTCGTTGTTTTCGGTTACAGGGAGGCAAGGCATTCTTGGCACTGATTGCCACGAAGAGCCTTTTCAGACCGAGGACGATTGGTGTCGGCCGGTCGTCCACTGTGCATGACCGTCGGCGGATCACAACGTCGGCTTCGAAACCATATCCATGAGAAGAAATCGTATGGCATTGCGTCGCGTCGCGATGGCGTTGCTGGTCGCTGGAACGATCACCTCGCAGATCGCTCACGCACAGGTGACGCTCAATTTCGTGAACGCCGACATCGATCAGGTGGCGCGGGCGATTGGCGCGGCCACGGGCAAGACGATCATCGTCGACCCGCGCGTGAAAGGACAACTAAACCTGGTTTCCGAAAACCCTGTTCCGGAAGATCAGGCGCTGAAAACCTTGCAGTCCGCATTGCGGATGCAGGGCTTTTCGCTCGTGCAGGATCATGGCGTGCTGAAGGTCGTGCCCGAAGCCGACGCGAAGCTGCAAGGCGTACCCACCTATGTCGGCAATGCACCCGCGGCGCGCGGCGATCAGGTCGTCACGCAGGTGTTCCAGCTGAGGAACGAATCGGCGAACAACCTGCTGCCCGTGCTGCGTCCGCTGATCTCGCCGAACAATACGGTTGCGGCCTATCCGTCGAACAACACGATTGTCGTCACTGACTACGCAGACAACGTGCGCCGCATCGCGCAGATCATCGCGGGCGTCGATACGGCAGCGGGCCAGCAGGTGCAGGTCGTGCCGCTGAAGAATGCAAACGCGATCGACGTCGCGACGCAAATGGCGAAGATGCTCGACCCCGGCACAATCGGCAACACGGACGCGACGCTGAAGGTTTCAGTTCAGGCCGATCCGCGCACCAATTCGCTGTTGCTGCGTGCGTCGAACGCGGGGCGTCTCGCGGCGGCGAAGTCGCTTGCGAAGCAGCTGGATGCCGCAACCGGCCAGCCCGGCAACATGCACGTCGTGCCGTTGCGCAATGCCGACGCCGTGCGTCTTGCGAAGACGCTGCGCGGCATGCTCGGCAAGGGCGGCGGCGGCAACGAATCGTCGTCGTCTTCGGGCGGCAACAACGCTGCGAACTCGTTCAACCAGAACAACTCGCCGTCGTCGACGGGCACCGCCGGCAACCCGCCGCTGCCGTCGGGTTCGATGGGCGGGCAGTCGTCGTCGATGGGCAGCAATCCGCTGGGTGGCGGCGCCGGCGGCGGCTATGGCGGCCAGGGTAACAACAACAACGACTTTCTCGGCGAAAAGGAAGGAAGCAACAACGAGGACAATCAACCCGGCGGCATGATCCAGGCCGACGCGTCGACGAACTCGCTGATCATCACTGCGTCCGACCCCGTGTACCGCAACCTGCGCACCGTGATCGACCAGCTCGACGTGCGCCGCCCGCAGGTTTATATCGAAGCGCTGATTGTCGAGCTGAACTCGAACACGAACGCCAACCTGGGTATCCAGTGGCAGATCGGCAGCGGCAACGTGCTCGCGGGCACCAACCTTGCCACGGGCAGCGGCAACAGCATCGTCAACCTGACGGCGGCAGCGGCCACGGGCGGCATAGCGAGTGCGCTGGCGGCGCAGAATCTCCAGCAGGGTTTGAACGTAGGCTGGGTGCACAACCTGTTCGGCGTGAACGGTCTCGGCGCGTTGCTGCAGGCGCTGTCCCAGACGGCCGACGCCAATGTGCTGTCCACGCCTAACCTCATCACGCTGGACAACCAGGAAGCGAAGATCGTCGTCGGTACGAACGTGCCGATCCAGACAGGTTCGTATTCGAACCTCACGAGCAGCACGGCGACCACCGCGTTCAACACGTTCGATCGTATCGACGTCGGTCTGACGCTGCACATCAAGCCGCAGATCACCGACGGCGGCATCCTGAAGCTGCAGCTGTACACGGAAGATTCGGCGATCGTGGCAGGCACGACCAACGTGGCGACCAATCCGGCCGGCCCGGAATTCACCAAGCGCTCGATCCAGTCGACCGTGCTCGCCGACAACGGCGAGATCATCGTGCTGGGCGGCCTGATGCAGGACAATTACCAGGTCACCAACAGCAAGGTGCCGTTGCTCGGCGACATTCCGTGGATCGGCCAGTTGTTCCGCTCGGAAAACAAGACCCGCGCGAAGACAAACCTGCTGGTGTTCCTGCGTCCGGTGATCATCGCCGACCGTGCGACGGCGCAAGCGGTGACGGCGAACCGCTACGACTACATTCAGGGTGTGACGGGTGCGTACAAGTCCGACAACAACCTGATCAAGGACAAGGACGATCCCGTGGTGCCGCCGATGCCGGCTGGCCCGAACGAAGGTGGTTCCACGTTGAATCTGTTCGATCTCGACAAGATGCGGCGTGAACAGGTGCTGGGCGTGCCGCAGCAACCGCAAGTGCAGCAGCAGGTTCAGCCGCAAGTCCAGCCACAAGCGCAACCGCAACCGCTGCAGGTCGAGCCCGCGCAAACCGTGCCGGCGCAACCGGCCACGGGTACGCAAAAGGTGCAGCCGTGAGTTCGACGCCGCTTTCCGGGCCGCACGCGTCTGCCGGATCATCGGACGACGCGCGCGGCGTGCCGGAAACGCCCGCCACCGAGGCGGGACGCGAAGCGCCCTCTCCGCTCGCCGCGCGGCTCGTGCCGTACGGCTTCGCGAAAAGCGGCCAGATACTCGTCGCGCATCAGCACGCCGATTCGATGGAAGTCTGGATCAGCGAACGCACGAACCAGGCGGCGCTTGCCGAAGTCGTGCGCAATTTCGGCGCGATATCCGTCGTGCGCATACCGGCTGACGAACTCGCGCAAGCGATCAACCAGGCGTATGCGCGCCAGGACGGCAGCGCTGCGCAGGTGGTCGGCGAAGTGGAAGGCGAAGTCGATCTGTCGCGTCTGATGCAGGACATTCCCGAAGTCGAAGACCTGCTGGAATCCGAAGACGACGCGCCGATCATCCGCATGATCAATGCGCTGCTCACGCAGGCAGCGCGTGAACAGGCATCGGATATTCACATCGAGCCGTTCGAGAACGCATCGGTGGTGCGCTTTCGCGTCGACGGCACGTTGCGCGATGTCGTGCGTCCGAAGAAGGCGCTGCACGGCGCGCTCATTTCGCGGATCAAGATCATGGCGCAGCTCGACATCGCCGAGAAGCGTCTGCCACAGGATGGCCGTATCACGTTGCGCGTCGGCGGAAGGCCCGTTGACGTGCGTGTGTCGACCTTGCCGACGGGCCATGGCGAACGCGCCGTGCTGCGTCTGCTGGAAAAAGACGCGCAGCGCTTGAACCTCGAAGCGCTCGGCATGGCGTCCGACACGCTCGGGCAATTCGACAAGCTGATTTCGCGTCCGCACGGCATCGTGCTCGTGACGGGCCCGACAGGTTCGGGCAAGACGACCACGCTCTATGCGTCGATGTCGCGGCTCGAAACGGCGACGACGAACATCATGACCGTCGAAGACCCAATCGAATACGATCTGTCGGGCATCGGCCAGACGCAGGTCAACGAGCGGATCGGCATGACCTTCGCTCGCGCGCTGCGTTCCATTCTTCGTCAGGACCCCGACATCATCATGATCGGTGAGATCCGCGATCTGGAAACGGCGCAGATTGCCGTGCAGGCATCGCTGACGGGCCACCTCGTGCTCGCCACCCTGCACACCAACGATGCCGCCTCCGCCGTCACGCGTCTGACCGACATGGGCGTCGAGCCGTATCTGCTCGCGTCGTCGCTGCTCGGCGTGCTGGCGCAGCGTCTCGTGCGGCGGTTGTGTCCCGTGTGCAAGGAACCGCGCGAGGAAGAAGGCGGCCGCAAGGTGTGGCATCCCGTCGGTTGCGATAAGTGCGGGCACTCGGGTTACGCGGGCCGTCGCGGCGTGTACGAACTGCTGAACGTCGACGAACCGATTCGCGCGCTGATCCACCGCAATGCCGCCGATGCCGAGATCGCCGAAGCCGGCCGCCAGCAAGGCATGCGCACCTTGCGCGAGGACGGCGAACGGTGGCTGGCGTCGGGTATGACGTCGCTCGAAGAAGTGATACGCGTGACGGGCGGGGTCTGAGCGCATGCCGGCATTCCGCTTCGAAGCGATCGACGCTGCAGGCAAGGCGCAAAAAGGCGTGCTCGATGCCGACAGCGCGCGCGGCGCACGCACGCAGTTGCGCACGCAAGGTCTCACGCCGCTCGTCGTCGAACCCGCGGCGACGCGCACGCGCGGCGAACGCAGCCAGCGTCTTTCGCTGGGACGCAAACTGTCGCAACGCGAACAGGCGATTCTCACGCGGCAGCTCGCCAGTCTGCTGATCGCCGGCCTGCCGCTCGATGAAGCGCTCTCCGTGCTCACCGAGCAATCCGAGCGTGACTACATTCGCGAACTGATGGCCGCGATCCGCGCGGAAGTGCTGGGCGGTCATTCGCTCGCGAATGCGTTGTCGCAGCATCCGAAAGACTTTCCCGATATCTATCGCGCGCTCGTCGCGGCGGGCGAGCATACGGGCAAGCTCGGACTCGTGCTGTCGCGTCTTGCCGATTACATCGAGCAACGCAACGCGCTCAAGCAGAAGATCGTTCTAGCGTTCACGTATCCGACCATCGTCACCATCATCGCGTTCGGCATCGTCACGTTCCTGCTGAGCTATGTGGTGCCGCAGGTCGTCAACGTGTTCGCGAGCACGAAGCAGCAACTGCCGTTTCTGACCATCATGATGATGGCGCTCTCAGGCTTCGTGCGGAGTTACTGGTGGGCGATGCTGATCGCCGTGGTCGTCGTCGTGTATGTCGTGCGCTCGATACTCGCGCAGCCGGGACCGCGCCTCGCGTTCGACCGCTGGACGCTGACGGCGCCCCTTTTCGGCAAGCTCGTACGCGGCTACAACACGGTGCGCTTTGCGAGCACGCTTGGCATTCTGACGGCGGCGGGCGTGCCGATTCTGCGCGCGCTGCAGGCCGCGAGCGAAACGCTCAGCAATCGTGCGATGCGCGACAACATCGACGATGCCATCGTGCGCGTGCGCGAAGGCACGTCGCTGTCGCGCGCGCTCGGCAACACGAAGACGTTTCCGCCCGTGCTCGTGCACCTGATCCGTTCGGGCGAAGCGACCGGCGACGTGACGACGATGCTCGACCGCGCGGCCGAAGGCGAAGCGCGCGAACTGGAGCGGCGCACGATGTTCCTGACGAGTCTGCTGGAGCCGCTGCTGATTCTGGCGATGGGCGGCGTGGTGCTGGTGATCGTGCTGGCCGTGATGCTGCCGATCATCGAGTTGAACAACCTGGTGCAGTGACGGCGCCGGCGGTGCCGTCGGGCGTAAGCGCGAGAAAGAGTTGCAAGCCGGGCCGACGCTTTCAGGTTGCATCGGCGCGGCAGAGAATGAAATCAGCGCACGTAGATGGTGGGGCCGGGTGCGTTCTGGGGAAGAAACACTTCGGAGTGGGAGCCGTTGCGGTCGATGATGATCGAGCGGGCGCGCACTTCGCCGAGCTTCACGCCCTGCATGATGGTGCTGCCCAGCGATACGGCGCGCGGCGGTTCGCCGCCCGTGCTGATGATCGCAGCGGCGCCTTCGCGCAGTGCGAGGATGCCGAACAGATGGATGTCCTGATTCGCAGTGCGGGTCAGCTGGCCGCCGAACAGCACAGCCGCCTGGTCCGTCGACACGGGCGCGCGCACGGCGGCAGCGGGCACGGGCGCGCCGCCATGCGACGTGAGCGCGACGATCCAGTAAGTGAGCGTCGCGCAGAACACGGCGAAGACGGCGAGCGAAATCAGGCGGATCTGGAGTGCGTTCATGCGTGTCATTGTACGGATTATTGTGAATTTTGCGGTATAGGGACCGGCGGACGGAAACCCTTCAACTGCATGACATTAAAATGACCGACCGGGCGTGCAGAGTGCCGCATTCTCAGCGCATTTCGTGACGCCCGACCGATCGACCCTTTATCCTGGAGAGGAAGCAAGCTATGCAAATGTGGACCACTCGCCGCAACGAGATCGCGGCCTTGCGCGCGGGCGTGCGCACACGTCGTCAACGCGGGTTCACGCTGATCGAAATCATGGTCGTGATTGCGATCCTCGGCATTCTGGCTGCGCTGATCGTGCCGAAGATCATGAGCCGTCCGGACGAAGCACGCCGTGTCGCCGCGAAGCAGGACATCGGCACCATCATGCAGTCGCTCAAACTCTATCGTCTCGACAACGGCCGCTATCCGAGCCAGGAGCAAGGCTTGCGCGCGCTGATCGAAAAGCCGTCGACCGACCCGGTTCCGAACAACTGGAAGGACGGCGGCTATCTCGAGCGCCTGCCCAACGACCCGTGGGGCAATCAGTACCAGTACCTGAACCCGGGCGTGCATGGCGAGATCGACGTGTTCAGCTACGGCGCGGACGGTAAGCCGGGCGGCGAAGGCAACGATGCCGACGTCGGCTCGTGGCAATAAGCGGCGCCGGAATTCATTGCGCTCATTGCATCGACAGAGATCGCTACCGGCACCATGCGACTGCACGACTGCATGCCCCTCACGTTTATCGAGACCGTCAGTGTCGATGACGCCGGCGGCTGCGTGAGGCGGCACGCGTCGCGAATGCCGGCGCGTCCGGCGCATACGGCATCGGGCGGCCGCCAGCGCGGCTTCACGCTGCTGGAAATGCTGGTCGTGCTGGTGATCGCAGGCTTGCTGGTGTCGCTTGCGTCGCTGTCGCTGACGCGTAATCCGCGCACGGATCTGAACGAGGAAGCGCAGCGGCTCGCGTTGCTGTTCGAATCGGCGGGCGACGAGGCTCAGGTACGCGCGCGCCCTATTTCGTGGTTGCCGCTCGAAGGCGGCTTTCGTTTCGATATCCACACGAACGACGGCTGGCGGCCGTTGCGCGATGACCTGCTCGGACCGCGTCGCTGGGAAGGTGGCGTGACGGGCGTGGCGATCGACTATCCCGGTTCCGACACACAGTCGGATCGCATCGTGTTCGGCACCGAGAGCATCGATACGCCCGTGCAGGTCACCCTGTTTTCGGCCGTGGGACGCGTGACGATCGTCGGCACGGGCAACGGCCGTTACGAGGTGCGCTGATGGTGCGTGCGCTTCGGGTTCGCCGCTTGCGCGGCGCTGTGGATAACGCGAGCGGACGCCGGGCCGCAGGCTTCACGATGATCGAAGTGCTGGTGGCGCTGACGATCATCGCGGTGGCGCTGGCCGCTTCGCTGCGCGCCGTCGGCAGTCTCGCGACGGGCGAAGCGGATCTGCATCGGCGGCTGCTGGCGGGCTGGAGCGCGGACAACGCGCTCGCCCAGCTGCATCTGACGCACGGATGGCCTGAAATCGGGTCGCAAAGTTTCGACTGTTCGCAGGGCAACCTGCAACTGATTTGCACGGAAAACGTGAGCGCGACGCCGAATCCGGTGTTTCGACGCGTCGAGGTGTCGGTGACGTCGCCCGGACGGCCGGGCAACCTCGCGCAGATGGTGACGGTGATCGCGAATGAAACGAATCGCTCGCTCTGAGCACGAGGTGCCGCGCGTTCGCCGTTCGCTGCTGTCGAAAAAGACAGCGGGCGGTTTCACGCTGATCGAGCTGCTCGTCGCGATTGCGATTCTGGCCGTCATCGCGGTGCTCTCGTGGCGCGGACTGGACCAGATCATTCGCGGGCGGCAGACGATCACGAATGCGATGGAAGACGAGCGCGTGTTCGCGCAGTTCTTCGATCAGATGCGCATCGACGTGCGCAACGCCGCTTCCGACGACGAAGCGGGCGAACCCGCCGTCGCGGTGAATGGCAATGCATTGCAGATCGTGCGGTACATGCGCACGCCGGGTGCGCCGCCGCGGCTGGTGGTGGTGCGGTATCGGATCATGGAAGGGCGCATCATCCGCTATGCGTCGCCGCCGTTGGCGAATATCGGCGACGTACGCCGCGCGCTCGGCGGGGCGGAAAACGGTGACTGGAACGCCGTGCCTTTGATGGGCGGTGTCGGCGCGATTTCCGCGCGGCTGTATGTGCCCAAAATCGGCTGGACGACACAGATGAAAGACGTGCAGTCGGCGATCACGGAGAACGACAATAATCTGAAGGTGCCTCAGCTCGGCAATGCGCCGTTGCCGAGGTCGGTGACGGGGCTGGAGGTGAGCATTGGCGCGAATTCGCTCGCGCGGCCCGTGACGCGGGTTTTTCTCGTGGGAGAGTGAGATTCGATCATGCGCTTTCGCCCTGCCCGTTCCCGTTCGACTCCTTCCGCTCAGCGCGGCGCTGCCATCATCAGTGCGCTGCTGGTCGTCGCCCTGTCCGCCATTCTCGTCTCCGGCATGCTGTGGCGGCAGCAGGTGCAGATCCGGCGCATCGAAAACCAGCGGCTGCTCGCGCAGGCGCATTGGGTGTCGCGTGGCGCGCTCGACTGGACGCGCCTGATTCTGCGTTCGGAAGGCGATACATCGGCGGGAGTTACGTGGCTCGGTGGCGTCTGGGGCGTGCCGATTGCGCGGACGCGGCTTTCGGATTTTCTCGGCCAGATCGGCGAGGTGCGCGCACAGGAAGGCGCGGCCACCTATATCTCCGGCTCCATCGAGGACGCGCAGGCCAAGTTCAATCTGCGCAATCTGGTGTCGACGGCCGTGCCCGGCGCGCTGACGTTGAACATCCAGCAGGTCGAGGCGTTTCAGCGCTTGCTGCAACTGCTCGGCATCAACGGACAACTCGCGAAGAACACCGCGCTGCAGTTGCGCGCGGGACTGCGGCAATCGGCGACGCGTTTTCAGACGGCGGCCAACCCCACGACGCCCGTCGATCCCACGCAAGTGCAAGGCGGCGCGGCGGGCGGCGGCAACTACACGAATCAGCCGGGCCTCGAAGACGCCGACGAGAACGCGCCTGTCGCGCCGCTCCAGATGACGGGCGTCGATTCGCTGCTCGATGTGCCGGGCTTCACGCCGGAGACCGTCGCGCGCCTGCGTCCCTTCGTGACCGTGCTGCCCACGGCGACGCCCGTCAACATGAATACCGCGCCCGCGGAAGTGGTTGCGGCCGTCGTGCCGGGGATGAGTCTGTCGAGTGCGCAGGCCTTCGTCGCACGTCGCGAGACGGTGTTCTTTCACAACGTCGGCGATGTGCAGCTCGCATTGCGTGGCGCCGGCGTGCAGCAGCTCGTGTTCGATCCGAACCAGCTCGACGTCAATACCAG
The DNA here is from genome assembly GCF_017104565.1 of Paraburkholderia sp. Tr-20389. GTDB lineage: Bacteria > Pseudomonadota > Gammaproteobacteria > Burkholderiales > Burkholderiaceae > Paraburkholderia. The sequence goes on from NZ_JAAGPD010000005.1 coordinate 168,726, forward strand.
CTACTTCCTCGTCCACGGACGCGTCGAGCACGAGCGCGCCGAAGTCGACCGCACCACCCTCGTCTATCGCGACGCACTGACGCATACGACGCGTATCGTATGGGGACGAGACCAACTATGAACCACGCATTTTCCCGAGAGAGTGGCCTTTGAGCACGCTGATCGTTCTTCTGCCGCCGCGTGATCCGGCGGTGCCGTCGCAGGAATGGCAACTGCCGGAGTTGCCGTTTCTGCTGCTCGACAAATCGGGGCGCATCCAGCGCGCCGGCCGCTCGGCGCCCGGCCTGCTGCCGCGCGCAAGCGCGACCGTGCTGATGCTCGCCGCGCGCGACTGTCTGATGCTGGCCGCAACCGTGCCGCCGCTCAAAGGTCCGCGTTTGCGTCAGGCATTGCCGAACGTCGTCGAAGATCAACTGATTCAGGATCCGCAGACCACGCACATCGCGCTCGATCCGAAGCCGCTGGACGGCAATCGTCATGTGCTCGCGATCGTCGACCGCGGCTGGTTCCGCTTTGTCCTCGAGACATTCGCGGCGGCGGGTCATCGCAACGTGAAGGCGGTGCCCGTCGCGCGTTGTCTGCCGCAGCCGGCGGTGAGCACGATGGCCGCGACGGAAGCGCGCGCGGAAGAAGCCGTGGCCGCCGGCGCGGATTCGGCCCCGCCGCTCGACGAACCGGCCGCTGTCGGCATCGCGCCCGTCGTTGCCGCCGTGCTCGGGCATGTGGTGTCGTCTACGGCTGCCGTGCTCGGCGAAGGTGCCGTCGATACCGCTCCGCCTCGCGTCGAACTGGCGCTCGCGCGCGGCCCGCTCGGCGAAGGACTGGCCGTGCCCGAAGCGGCTGTCGGCGCGACGGTCGCGGCGCTGGCGGGCAATGCGCCCGTCACGCTGTACACGCTCGTCGATCTGCCCGGCAGCGAGCCGCGCATGTCGTCGACGACGAAGGGACGTCCGTCCGTCGCGGGCGCATTGCCTCTGTCGTTCGAGACGCTCGCGCGCAATGCCATCCAATGCCGGTTCGACCTTGCTCAGTTCGAGTTCGCCGTGCAGCCGTGGCGGCTCGATCGCGCGACGCTGCGCCGTCTGCGCTTGCCGCTGTGGCTGCTGGCGGCCACGGTGGTCGTCGCGATCATCGGTGCGAATGTTCAATGGCTGATGCTGTCGCGGCAGCGCGATGCGATCGGCGCGCAGATGACGGAACTGCTGCTCAACACCTTTCCGAAGACGACGGTCGTGCTCGATGCGCCTGATCAGATGGCGCGCCAGTTGCAGCAACTGCGGGTGGCGGCGGGCGAACTGTCGCCGGACGATTTTCTGTCGCTGGCGGATGGCCTCGCGCGCTCGCTCGGGCCGATTCCCGTCAACAGCCTTGCCGCGCTCGATTATCACGACCGGCGCATCGAGGTGACGTTCAAGCCCGAGGTCAAGATCGACCCGGACTTCCAGCAGCGTCTGATGCGTAATGGCCTGAACGGTGCAATCGACAGCAACACCGGCAAGTGGACCATCAGGAACGGACAATGAAAGCAGAACTGTTGAACACGTGGGCCGGATTCTGGGAAGCGCGCACGGTACGCGAAAAAGGGCTGTTGACGTGGGGCGGCGCGGTGCTGGCAGTCGTCATCGTCTGGTCGGTGCTGTGGGCGCCTGCGCAGGACGGCCGCGCGCGGCTGCGCGAATCGATCCCGAGCCTGCAGCGGCAGCTTTCGCAGATGACGGCGCAAGCGAACGAGGCGCGCTCGCTGTCGGCGGCGGCTCAGGGCGTGGCGCCGACTGGCGGCGCGTTGAAGGACGCGCTCACTGCGTCGCTGAGCGATCACGGCCTGTCGGCGACGCAGGTGCAGGTGCTCGGCAACGCGGTGCAGATCCAGCTGAAGAACGCGTCGTTTCCCGCCTGGACGCAATGGCTCGACGACGCGCGCAAGCAGTTCAAGGTGCAGGTCTCCGAGGCGCACGTGACGGCGCTGAAGCAGGACGGACAGGTCGATCTGACGGCATCGCTGCAACCGGCCATCATCAAATGACGGCGCTGCCACGGGATCACGCATGAGTTTCTGGATGCGGCGATTGCGCGCCGCGCTGCCTTGGCTCGTCGTCGCGCTGATCGCGAACGTACTGGTGTTGCTGGTGATGGCGCCCGCCGCGTGGGTCACGCCCCAGTTCACGAAGGCGACGAAAGGGCATGTCAATCTCGTCGACCCGTCGGGGTCGCTGTGGCATGGCTCAGCTTCGCTGATGCTCGCCGCCGGGCCGGGCGCGGAAGCGGCGACGCTGCTGCCGGGACGCATCGAATGGCGCACGTCGTTCTGGCCGCTGTTCACGGGTCGCGTGCGGATGCAGATGCGGCAGAGCGAGGCGATGCCCGACCCCGTCTTCGTCGATGCGACGCTGCGCAGCGCGACGCTGTCGGGCGGCAGCATTGCGGTGCCGGCCTCGTTGCTCGCGGGCCTCGGCGCGCCGTTCAACACACTCGATCTGCAAGGCGACGTGCGGCTCACATGGACCGACTGGCGCAGCTTCAACCGCCAGGCATTCGGCCAGTTGATCGTCACGCTGAGCGACATGAGTTCGCGCGTCTCGCGCGTGAAACCGCTCGGATCGTATCGCGTGGTGTTTCAGGCGCAGGGCGCGTCGGGCACGCTCGATCTGTCGACGACCAAGGGTCCGTTGCTGCTCAACGGTCACGGCACGGTCAGCGAAGCGTCGACGTCGTTCACGGGCATCGCGAGCACGACGCCCGACGCCGTCGACAATCTAGCGGGTCTGCTGAATCTGCTCGGACGTCCGATGGGTCCGGGCCAGGTCGCACTGACCTTCATGCACTGAATTTTCCGCTGCCTCGAAAGACGACGGCCGCCATGTTTGCGCATGGCGGCCGTTTTGCGTCGGTGCGGATAACGGGGGCGATCAGCCGGCTGCGGCAGATGCTTTCGCGACGGGGGTGGCGGGCGCCGCAGGCTCGGAAGCCGGCGCGGGCGCCGCGATATCGCCCGTCTCGCGGTTCATCTGCGACGCATCCCAGCCGCCGCCAAGCGCCTTGACGAGTCCAACCGACGACACCATGCGCTGACCCGCGATGCTCGCGAGCTTCTGCTCGGCGGTGAACGCGGTGGTCTGCGCCGTCAGCACGTTCAGGTAATCGACGGTGCCGGACTTGTACTGGTTCGTGACGATATCGAGCGCTTGCCGGGCGGACTGGACAGCCTGTTCCTGCACCGTGATTTCCTGTTCGAGGATGCGCAGCGACGACAGGTTGTCTTCGACGTCCTGGAACGCCGTCAGCACCGTCAGCCGATACGTGGCGACGTCCTGGTCGTAGGCGGCACGCGCGGCGTCCGTCTGTGCCTTGCGCAGACCCGCGTCGAAGATCGTGCCCGCGAGCTGCGGCCCGAGCGTCCAGAAGCGCGACGGCATCTGCAGCAATTGCGAGAACACCGAGCTTTCGAAGCCGCCGGTCGCCGACAGCGTGAGCGTTGGGAAGTACGCGGCAATCGCGATGCCGATCTGCTCGTTCGCGGCCGCCGCCTTGCGCTCGGCGGAAGCGATGTCCGGGCGCCGTTCGAGCAGCGCGGACGGCAGTTGCGCGGGCACGCCGGGCGGCACGGCATCGAGCGGCGCGGGCGGCAGCGAGAACGTCGACGCCGGCTGGCCGACGAGTACGGCGATCGCATGTTCGTTCTGCGCGCGCGTGACGCCGTTGTCGATGGCGGCGGCCTGTGCCGATTGCAGTTGCGTTTGCGCCTGGATCACGTCGGAGCGTGCAGCGACGCCCTGCGCGTAGCGGTTTTGCGTGAGCGTGAGCGAGCGCTGGTATGCGGCGACGGTGTCGTCGAGCAGCTTTTGCTGCGCGTCGAGCGAACGGGTGTTGAAGTAGGTTTGCGCGAGCGTCGCCTGAGCGGAAAGGCGCGCGTTGGCCAGATCGGCGGCGGCCGACTGCTGCCCCGCCTGCTGACCGGCGACGGTGCGACTCACCTTGCCCCAAAGGTCCGGTTCCCAGGTCGCGTCGAGCGACAGGCTGTAGCTGTTGCTGATCGAACCCGAGCTGCTCAGCGACGACGTGGTACCGCCGCCTCCGCCTGTCACCGAGCCACTGAAACTGCGGCTCGGCGTGCGCGAACGCGTCGCGTCCGCCGATGCGCTGATCACCGGGAAATACGCGGCGCGCGCTTCGCCGACGAGCGCGCGGGCCTGCCGGTACGCAGCGGCGAACTGCGCGATGCTCTGGTTCGATGCATCGAGCTTCTCTTCGAGCGCGTTCAGTTGCGGATCGTTGTAGATGGACCACCATGCGCCGCGGTCGTGCTGATCGGCGGGTTGCGCGACTTTCCAACCGTCGGCGGCTTCCTTGTACGAAGCGGGGATGTCGACGGACGGCCGCTTGTAGTCGGGACCGACGGCGCAGCCGGCGAGCGCGAAGGCCAGCGCGGCGCAAGCGGCGATGCTCAGGACGCGTGGCCCCGCGACGTTCGCGACAACGGCGCGTGCGCGCGAAGTTCGATCAAACTGCATGCAAATGAATTCCTGTCGATTCGGGTGGCGCCATGCGCCGGGACGATCGCGAGGCGGCTGCTCGCGCGATGTCCGGTGCATGTTCGCGATGGCTCGAATGGTAGCTCACGCGTCGCCCGGCGAGGAAAACAGAAGAGTAATGCCGGGCACGCCTGGTGTGTGTTACCGGTGGTGAGGTGTCGGTTACGCGCTGTTACGGCATGGCGCCATACGGTCTGGCGCGCAAAAAAGCCGCCCGATGGGCGGCCTTCGAGGGGAGACAACGTGCGCAGCGTTCAGACGCGCGGATCGGCGGTCGTCTGGCGCGCCTGCTTGCCTGCGGCGGCGCGGCAAGCAGGCGCGTCGGGGCGTGTCCGGCAAACCGTCGCGGCGGGCGCGATCGACTGATGATTGCCCGCCGAGCGGGCCTTGAGCGGCGCGGCGAGCAGTGCAATCGGTTTCACGGCCCGCGTTTTGGCGCTGAGCGAGCGCCGACGTTCGAACCACGCGAAGACCAGCACCCCGAGAGACCCGCCCGGCAAGACGAAAATCACCGCGTACAGCGCCACTTTCCACCAGCGGTTGGCTCCCTGGAAAGTTTGCAGCGCGGAATCGGTGAATGAGCGGCCCCAGCCGCCGAGGGTGTTTTTCAGGTACAGCATCGCGGGAATCCTCTGTGCGCCGGCAAAAGTAGGCGCACGCAAAGTGCGGTCAGAACATGGTCTCCGATGACGCGGATCGCGTAACTCGTTGCCTGTAATAATATTGACCATGCAAGCAATTTTCAAGATACTGTGCTCCGCAGCATGGTCTTCTGTTGTTTTTTATCGCGCGATTGACTTCGCTGCCTGGGCAGATAGAATCCCGACAATTCGCGCGACATGCGCCACCCCGCGATTTTCAAAGAGCTTCCATGACGGATGGCCCCTATCAGCCGGAGTCGATTCACCTTGAGTCGAGCCTCGGCTATTACCTGACGAAAGCCCGCAACGTGCTGGTCGAGCGCACGGATCGCGCGGTCGCGCATCTCGGGCTGACGACCCAGCAGATCGGTGTGATTTTGCTGCTGTCATGTGGCCGCGCGACGACACCGTTCGAATTGTCGCGGGCCATGTCGTACGACAGCGGATCCATGACGCGGATGCTCGACCGCCTTGAAAAGAAAGGGCTGATCGCGCGCTCGCGCAGCGATACCGACCGGCGTGTCGTGAAGCTTGGTCTCACTGAACAAGGCGAGCATGCCGCGTCGCAACTGCCGGAGCTCGGCGCGGCGGTGCTGAACGAACAGCTGCGAGGTTTCTCGGACACCGACCTCGCGACGTTGATCGATTTGTTGAGTCGCTTCATCGCGAATGGCATCGACGGTGGCGACGGCGCGGGCGGCTGTAGCGTCGGCGCGCTCAGCGATGGAGATGAATCCGGCTCGTCGGCTTCACGCGACGAGCAATAAGCGGCCGCGCCTTGGCGCGGCTTTGTAAGATCGATTTATCTGTCTGGGCAGAGAGTGTTTGGACATGAAAATGTCGTCCCCTGTGTACACCTTTTTGGTGTCACGGCAAGTTTTTCGTGCGTCAACGTGACAAGGAGAGCACGCGCATGACCGCTTCCATTTCCTCTTCCGGCGACACGAGCGCCGACGCACCGCCGCCCGCCGTCAACGCGCCGGCTCAATCCACCGCCCCTGCCCCGCTCGCCGGCGGCACGCTCGCGTTGCTCACGGTCGGGCTTGCGCTGGGCACGTTCATGGAAGTGCTGGACACCTCGATCGCCAACGTCGCCGTGCCGACGATCTCGGGCAGTCTGGGCGTCGCGACCAGCGAAGGCACGTGGGTAATCTCGTCATACTCGGTGGCGTCGGCGATTGCGGTGCCGTTGACGGGCTGGCTCGCGCGGCGGGTCGGCGAAGTTCGCCTGTTCACGCTGTCGGTGCTGCTTTTTACACTGGCGTCGGCGGCTTGCGGATTCGCTCAGAATTTCGAGTCGTTGATCGCGTTCCGTCTGTTGCAGGGTTTGGTGTCCGGTCCGATGGTGCCGCTCTCGCAGACCATTCTGATGCGCTCCTATCCGCTGGAAAAGCGTGGCCTCGCGCTCGGCTTATGGGCGATGACGGTGATCGTCGCGCCGATCTTCGGTCCCGTGATGGGCGGCTGGATCACCGATAACTACACGTGGCCGTGGATCTTCTACATCAATCTTCCCATCGGCCTCTTTTCTGCGGCGTGCGCCTACTTTCTGCTGCGCGGACGCGAAACCACGACGACCAAACAACGCATCGACGGCGTCGGCCTCGGACTGCTGGTGATTGGCGTTGCCTGCCTGCAGATGGTGCTCGACCTCGGCAAGGACCGCGACTGGTTCAATTCGACGTTCATCGTCGCGCTCGCGATCATCGCGGTGACGTCGCTGGCGTTCATGATCGTGTGGGAGATGACGGAGAAGGAACCCGTCGTCGACCTGTCGCTCTTCAAGGACCGCAATTTTGCACTGGGCGCGCTGATCATCTCGTTCGGCTTCATGGCGTTCTTCGGATCCGTGGTGATCTTTCCGCTCTGGCTGCAGACGGTGATGGGCTACACGGCGGGTAAGGCCGGGCTCGCGACCGCGCCCGTCGGTTTTCTCGCGCTTGTGCTGTCGCCGATGATCGGACGCAATATGCACCGGCTCAATCTGCGGATCGTCGCCAGCTTTGCGTTCATCGTGTTTGCGATCGTGTCGCTATGGAATTCGACATTCACGCTCGATGTGCCATTCAATCATGTGATCCTGCCGCGTCTCGTGCAGGGCATCGGCGTGGCCTGTTTCTTCGTGCCGATGACGACGATTACGCTCTCCAGCATTTCCGACGAACGACTGGCCAGCGCGTCGGGACTATCGAATTTCTTGCGTACGCTGTCGGGCGCAATCGGCACCGCCGTCAGCACGACGTATTGGGAAAACGACGCGATCTATCACCACGCGGTGCTGTCGGAATCGGTGAGTGCCTATTCGACGAGCACGACGTCTTATAGCGACCTGCTGACATCCCTGGGTTTCAAGGGACAAGGCGTGACGGCGCAATTGAACGAGATCGTCACGCAGCAAGGCTACATGATGGCGACCAACGATTTCTTCCGGATTTCGTGTGTGGGCTTCGTCGTGCTCGCCTGTCTTGTGTGGATCACGAAGCCACAAAAAGGCGCGGCGGCGTCAATGGGTCATTGACGCCGCCGCTTTTGATACTTCAACGAAACGACTTACTTGCCGTCGACCTGAATATCGACACGCCGGTTCTTCGCGCGGCCGATGGCCGTCGTGTTCGGCGCGACAGGCGAGGCGCTGCCATAGCCATGTACGTCCCAGGTCGAAGCACGCAGACCTGCCGTTGCCAGGTAGCCTTGCACCGAGCGCGCGCGTGCCGCCGACAGACGGTTGTTCAACTCGGCCGAACCCGTCGAATCCGTATAGCCGGCGATCGTCAGGCGATCGATGTCGACGCCCTGGTTTGCCGCGACGAAGTCATCGAGCTTGGCTGTCGCGACGGGCGTGAGCGTTGCGCTGCCGACCGCGAACGTCGCGTCGCCCTGCAGCGTGATCTTGCGTACGGGTGCGTGGCGAACGGGAGCCGCGACCGGTGCCACAGCCGCAACAGGCGCGACGACAACCGCGGGCGCCGGCTGAACGGGTTGCTGGACGACAGGCGTCGAGCACTGGAACGTGATTTCGCGCGGATCGTTTTCGGACTTCAGATCCGAGGTGATGTGATCAACCGACGAAACGCGAGTAGCCGGCTTATCGCCGCAGATGCGCTTCACTTCGTCCATACAGGCCTTGGAGCTTTCCAGCAGTCCGTGACATTGAACACGATATGCTTGTGCGCCGTTGGACAACGTGACGATATCGGTGTTGTGGGTGGGACCGGAATACGCAGTGCAGCCTGCGATCGCGGCGGCGAAGGCCGTCGCCGTGAAGATACGAACGAACATGAGACTTCTCGCAGATTAGATTGAGGTAGCGAGACGATAGTGAGCGCTCGTCTCGGCGCCAATCAGAGAAGTCTCAAAGGAGATTTAACGTTTCCGGTTCGTCCTACTGCGAGACGGGTTCGCCCGTAGGCGATGTCGTCGACTGTCCACCTGAACCCGCTGCCTGACCGGATGGCGACGGCGTCGCCACGCTCGCTGAACTGCTCCGCACGAACGCCTTGAAGTCGGCGCCCGCCTCCCAGGGGTTCGGCTTGCACCCTAGCGAGCTGTCGCAATGCGCGGCGAATCCGATCGTCGACGTGCCGTCGTTGTTCGGCGCCTTCGTGATTTCAAACGAGAGATCGCGTTTGCCGCCGTCCGGGCCGGCCGTCTGGATCAGCGTATCGGTCGCCGTCGAGACCTCGTAACGGGAATGCGTAGTGACCCATGTATGCGCGCGCGCCCACCAGGCATCGCATTGACTCTTGCTGGTGCAGGTCAGCGGTGCGGTGGCGATCTGCATCACATCGGGATTGACCTGCCCTCGTGTCGTGCAGCCGACGGCCACGACACAAAGCGCGGCTATCAGACTTTTGTTCATAACCGGTTTCCTCCCTGGCATCTATCCGAGCGGCTAAGCGCTGCTTTATACAGGGTTGGACCGCGACGTCGTGGGCGCGTTTCATCCTGTGCGCATCAAGCAGGCGCGACGTTCGGCCAGCGCTATTCCGTCACAGCAATTTTCGGCCCTGCGCTGCGCATAACAAAAAAGGGCAGCTTAAGCTGCCCGGTTTCGTTCGTTGTGCGCGGCGCCAACGCCGCGACACATCAGACGCTGAAGCGGTTCAACGTATAAGCGCGGTATGCGGCAACGAATGCATCGAACGAACCGACTTCTTCACGCTCGAGCTTCGTTTGTTCGGCCAGCGATTCCACAGCAAGCGCGGCGAACTCATGCGCTTGCGCTTCGTCCAGTGGACGCGCGCGGAAATGCTCCGCATGCGCGCTGCTCTGCGCGAGGCCGAATTCGAGGAAGCTTTGCTGCTTGTCGCGCATGATCTGCAGCACCCGGGCAGACGGCGTCAACGATGCATCCGCGAGCTTTGCACGTTGCGCAGCCACCGAGCGCGCGTGGCTGTCGTCACCGCGAATCGAATCGAGTACGGCAGCTGCGTGATCGATTTTCGCGAGCAGTTCGCCGGCCCAGTCGAGCATCTTCACGGGTTGTCCGTCACGCACCAGTTCGAGGCCCGGCTTGCGCCCTTCCATCGTCACGCGGCCGAAATTCTGATTGGCCTCGCAGTACGCGGGCGGCGGCAGCGTCGCGCTGTCGTCGAGTGCACACACGAGCAGATACGCGTCGAGAAAACGCGCCGTTTCGAGCGCGATGCCTGTCGGTTCGAACGGGTCGATATCCATGCAGCGAACTTCGACGTACTGCACGCCGCGCGCAGCGAGCGCATGCAGCGGACGCTCGCCCGGATAAGTGACACGCTTCGGGCGGATCGTCGAATAGAACTCGTTTTCGATCTGCAGCACGTTCGTGTTGATCTGCACCCACTCGCCGTCGCGTTGCGTGCCGATCGCCTCGTATTGCGGATACGGCTGGCTCACGGCTTTTGCAAGCGCGTCGAGATAGCCGGGCAGCGTGTCGTAGTCGGCGTGCAGCGCCGCTTGCGCGGTCGTGTTCGAATAGCCGAGGTCGCTCATGCGCAGGCTCGTCGCGTAAGGACGATAGAGCGTATCGGCGTCGAGCGTTTCGAGCGTGTGCGGGCGGCCGCGCAGGAAGCGCCGGTCGAGTGCCGGCGACGCGCCGAACAGATACATCAGCAGCCAGCTCGTGCGACGGAAATTGCGGATCAGCGCGAGATAGCGATCGGACTGGAAATCGACAGCATTGGCTGTCGATTTCTGGTCGGCGCGCAGCAGGCGCCACACTTCTTCGTTCAACGAATAGTTGTAGTGGATGCCCGCGATGCATTGCATCGTGCGTCCATAGCGCAGCGCGAGACCCACGCGATATACGTACTTCAGTCTGCCGATGTTCGACGTGCCGTAGCGCGCGATGGGAATCTCGTCGTCTTCGGGCAGGAGGCCCGGCATCGAGTTGTTCCACAGCAGTTCGTCGCCGATGGCCGAATAGACAAAGCGATGCAGCGTGTCGAGGCGCTCGATGGTGGTCGACGCGTCCTGTTCGGCGGGCGTGATCAGTTCGAGCAGCGCTTCCGAATAATCGGTGGTCAGCGAAGGATGCGTGAGCGCCGAGCCGAGCGAACGCGGATGCTGCGTCATCGCGAGATGGCCGTCGGACAGGACGCGCAGGCTTTCCTTTTCGATGCCGCGCAAGCCGGTCGTCAGCGCGTCACGCTGCGGACCGGATGTCAGCACGGACAGGCGATGCAGGAGCGCGTCGGTCGTGCGGGTGGATGTCGTGTTTGGCATTGATGCGGGTCGAACAGGGTCGGCCGCCATGCGCCGCACGGTGCTGCTTGAGCGCGGTCGACAACGTTCGGCGGAATTTTCAGTAGCGGGCACTTTAACATCTCGCCAGAACGGCTGCTTGGCGTTGCCTCGGGCCGCTCCCGCGCCGCTTCCGGCGCGGTTCCCGAGGTTTGTGCGCGTCCTCTCACTGTACGCCGCGCGAGGCCGCAAAGTCGATTCCCTGCGCGCGTTTCTATGTGCGGAAAACCGCTAGCCGCCGCGTGCCCCGCCCGCGCGATCGGCGACTTCATTCCACAGATGCATCGCCGCGTAGGCGCGCCAGGGCCGCCAGGCGTCGGTGCGGGCGCGCTGCTGGTTGGGGCGCACGAGCGCCGGGTCGCGTGCCGCAATCGCCTGCATCAGCACGAGATCCCATGCGGGCCATGCATCGGCGTCGCGCCAGGCGCGCATCGCAACATACTCGACGGTCCACGGGCCGATGCCCGGCAGCGCGAGCAGCGACGCACGCAGATGGGCGAGATCGAAGGATGCACTGCCGACGCTGTCGATAGGCACTACGCCCTCCGCCACGGCGCGCGCGAATCCCTGCAGCGCCTGGATGCGCTTGCCGGGCATGCCGATCTGCGCGAGATCGACGGCGGCGAGCGCGGCGGGCGTCGGAAAGCGCCAGGCGGTGCTTTCGTGCGGATGACCATCGATCCTTTCGCCCGCCCGCTGCACGATGCGGCCGATGATCGTCGTCGCGGCCTTCACGCTGACCTGCTGGCCGACGATAGCCCGCACGACGAGTTCGAACCCGGACCACGCGCCGGGCACGCGCAGGCCGGGCGCCGCGGCGACCAGCGGCGCGAGCCACGGATCGGCGGCAAGGCTCGCGCCGATCGATCGGGGATCGGCTTGCAGATCGAACATGCGCGTAATCGGCGTGGCGAGCGCGTCCGCGTGGCGGCTTACCGCGCCGTCGAGCGTGGCGACGATGCAATGACGGCGCGGATGCTTGCGGACGGCGAGCGTACCGCTGTCGCCGTTCCAGCCGATCGCGCGACGCCATACGCCGTCTTCGACGGATTCGACGCCCGGCGTCGCGCGTCCGCCGAAAAAGCGGAGGATGCGCGGCCAGTCATAGGGAGCTTTGAACGGGAGTTCGAGTGTGGCGGTCGGCGTGGTGCTCAAGCGGCGTGATCCATGTCGGCGGTGGTTGGGTTGGTTTCGTCGGCATTATGGGATTCGTGCTGCGCTTCCGTGTCGAGCAGTGTCGCCTTGCGCGCAGTGCCCCAGCGGTAGCCCGCGAGTGCGCCGCCCTTCTGCACGACGCGGTGACACGGTATCGCAAGCGCCACGGGATTCGATGCGCACGCGTTGGCGACGGCGCGCACCGCGCGCGGCGATCCGACTGCCTCGGCAATCTGCGAATAGCTGCGCGTCTCGCCGTACGGAATGCGGCGCAGTGCTTCCCATACGCGCTGCTGGAACGCCGTGGCGGCGATGTCGAGCGGCAGATCGAAGCGCTCACGCTTGCCTTGCAGGTACGCGTCGATCTGTTCGATGAACGGCGCCAGCCGCGCGGGATCGCCGATCAGCTCCGCGCTCGCGAATTCGTTGCGCAGGTCGTCGACGAGCGGCGCTTCGTCGTCGCCGAAAGCGATCTTACAAATGCCTTTGTCGGTCGTCGCGACCAGCACGAGGCCGAGCGTCGTCGGCGCGCTCGCGTAGCGGACGCGCAGCCCTGCGCCTTTGCGTCGATATTGGGACGGCGCCATCCCCAGTTCGGCGGCCGCCGTGTCGTACATGCGGGACGGCGAGCCGAAGCCGGCGTCGACCGTCGCACGCGTGACGTCCGCGCCCCGTTTCAGCGCGTCGCGCAAGGCGGCGCCGCGTTGCGCGGCCTGATACTGCCGCGGCGAGACGCCGACCACACGCTTGAAAAGCCGCTGCAGGTGGAACGGGCTGACGTGCACGGCTTCGCTCAACTGCGCGAGCGTGAGGCGCCGCTGCGGATCGGCGTCGAGTGCCGCGCACGCCCGGTTCACGATTTCGAGTTCGCGCGGCAGGCCACCCGGCTGACAGCGCTTGCATTCGCGATAGCCTGCGGCGCGCGCATCGTCGGCGGATTCGAAGAAGTCGACATTCTCGCGGCGCGGCAACCGCGACGCGCATGAAGGACGGCAGAAGACGCCCGTCGTGCGGACGCCGTAGAAGAAGGCGCCGTCGGCGGACATGTCGCGTTTCAGCACGGCCGTCCAGCGGTCGTCTTCGGTGTCGAACGCGGCGGGCACGGCGTGGGAGAAGGCTGTGTTCATCGTTTGCCCCGGGGGACGGTTTTGACGCTTACCACTGTAGCGAGCACCTGCACACAGTACGCTCCGGTTCTTGCTGTGTCATTTGGGCTGCTCGGTCAGTGGGGTTATCCCACGGCGTTTTTGCGCGCCTTTACCCATTTAGTGGGAGTAATTCGACCCCAAAAAAAGTTGGGGTTTTCCCTTAAAAAGTTATTGCGTCGCATCAACCCGGCGTGTATAGTGGTTCTTGTCTCCTCCATGTCTCCTCCTGATATGGATTCAGCCCGCTCCAAGTCGAGCGGGCTTTTTTTCGCCTTGTCGTTTCATGCGGCGGCAATCTTCGCGCGCGATACCTTCTACACTGGGTCCTTCACCCGAATTCAAAGACGGGACGCGACGCCATGAACTTCCATATTCTCGATATCGATCACGTCGTCATTCGTGCTGCGAATCTCGATGTGATGACTCGCTTCTATCGCGAGGTGCTCGGCTGCACGCTGGAGAAGGAGCAACTCGATCTTGGCCTGATCCAGCTTCGAGCGGGACGTGCTCTGATCGACCTGTTGCAGGTCGGCGGCCGGATCGACCGGCCGGAAAGCGGTATGCCGGGCGCCGGCCGGAACATGGATCACCTTTGTCTGCGCGTCGAGCCTTTCGACGCAGATGCGCTCCAAACCTGGCTCGCCGCGCGCGACGTACGCATCGGCGAGCAGGCGACGCGCTATGGTGCGGATGGTTATGGACCGTCTTTGTATCTGTTCGATCCAGAGGGCAACATGGTTGAACTCAAAGGGCCACCGGCTCCAACAGCCTGATTTTCACACAGCGTTTTTTGGTACACAGACTGGACGGCACGTCAGCGGATCACCGTCCGCCATGCGCCGCTGGACGCGCATTCGCCGCAGCTTTGAGTACGGTCCACTCGATGGGGACGGCATCGGCGGTTTCGCTCCCAAGCCACGCCGCGTGGTCCTGGACGGTGCATTGCAGACGCATCGTCCGTTCGGCCAGCGCACCGAGCGCCGGCGCAACGTCTTCGCCCAGCGACCACACGGTCACGTTCCGCATGCGCTCGACCTTGTTGCGTACGCCCTGCCACCAGATGTCGGAAGTCCGGCCGCCGTACGCGATCACGATCACTTCGTTTGCACGTCCGCTTGCCTTCGCGATGCGGCGTTCGTCGGGCTGGCCGACTTCGATCCAGGTATCGATGGCGCCCGTCAGATCCTTCGCCCAGAGATCCGGCTCGTCGATGTCCGACAGGCCTTTGCAGAATTCAAGGCGTTCTTGCGCGAAGAGCGCGAATGCGGCGACGCGAACCATCATCCGTTCGTTCGTTTCCGACGGGTGCAGTGCGATCGTCAGCGAGTGGTCGGCGTAATAGTGCCGGTCCATGTCGGCGATCTGGAGTTCAGCCTTATAGATTGTCGATTTGAGAGCCATGCTACAACCTGGTCCCGCAAACGCGGACCGGATAGTGAATAGTGAGTCGGCGTACCTTGCCATGATCGTCCCCTGCCTTGCAGCGGTCACGCCTCGGTCGCGCGTCTCGCCGGTGAAACACATTTGCCGGGTTGCCGGGACGTCGGGCCGCGAGGCCCCGTCGCATCAACCTTCCTGCTTTCGCATGTCGTAGGAGCAGCAACATGCGTGCCGAATGGGCGCTGAACGCGTCGCACTGCGAAGGTGGGAGCGTGATGATACCGAATATGCGGGGACGGTATGACAGCCTGATGTGGTGCCGGAGGCGGTGCCTATGCGAACACGGAACGAGCGGACGGGGTTTTGACGCGCCGGATGGAGAGATGCCGGGGCAAAAACCCGGATCGAAATGAAGATGGCCGGATTCAAAACCCGGCCATGCCGAACCCCGAAAGAGATTCTTTCGTTCGGACGTTGGTTTTTACCCGACATTTAATGTCGGGCGGCATCCAACTTTAAACGCCTGTTGCCTGATCTATTGCTTGATGAAGCGGTCGTTCGTCCAAAGACCTTGGGTATCGCTATTACCGGCATTCACGAATTCCACATCATGCCCGACCACGCGGACGACACGGAAATCGGAATTCTCCGGCGTGGAAATACACTCGAAACCCGAGAAGAACTCCTGCATTTTTTGCTGCTCGCCGGCTTGTGCATGCTGGGTGACAGCGTCGAGCTTGTCCCTCGACAGGCAGCCATATGAATTCGCCTTGAACCGAACTGTCTGCTGGGGTTTGATCACGACGTCCTGCGCCTGCGCGCCTGCTACTGCAACCAAACCCGTCAGTGCCATCAGAATGGCGACTCGCTTGTTCATGGTTACCTCCGTGCGGGTTATTGCTCGGTTTAGCTATGTGTTTAACTGCCAGAAAACAGACACGCTTTTCAATTTAGGAGAACCGCTTTGAAGAGCAAGCACATCTTGTGTGCGCTCGCAACAGCGGCGATTTGTCGCATGCCAGAATGCACGTAATTGATTCTCCCCTAATGACGCAATTTGGCCGTTATTCGGCGAATTGCGAAAAATAATGCGCGACGCAGAGTCAGGCCAGATAACCTTTTGCGGACGTTATTCGCGTTTACGCTCAACCGGTTTTTAAACAGTTGGCGATAAACCGGCGGCTCGTTGATGCGTCGCACACAAAGTCATTCGAAGGAATCATCAAACACGTCGGTCTAATGAAGCATACGCAGAATAAAAAGGATGCCTGAGTGGAAGCGGGCCGCAAGCGGGACGACAGACGCGAATAGCACCCTTGCGCGGGCGCCGAGTTCGTGGATAAATCGACCGGCCCCAAAACCTTGCAAGACAGGAGATTCTCATGACGCTTGCCCAGTGGCTTCCGTTTGCGATCGCATCGGCGATTCTCGTCGCGATTCCCGGCCCTACCGTACTGCTTGTAATTTCTTATGCGCTCGGCCACGGCCGACGCTACGCGTTGGTAACGACGGCAGGCGTAGCGCTCGGCGATCTGACGTCGATGACAGCGTCGATGCTCGGCCTCGGCGTGATCCTCGCGGCCTCCGCGACGTTGTTCACCGCGCTCAAGTGGGTGGGCGCTGTGTATCTGATCTATCTCGGCATCAAGCTGTGGCGTGCGCCCGTGTCGGCCGACGATGCGCCGCCCGCAGGAGAAACGCGCCCGAGCCGCATCTTCGCGCACGCCTACGCTGTGACGGCGCTCAATCCGAAAAGCATCGTGTTCTTCGTAGCATTCGTGCCGCAGTTCATCGATACGCAAGTTGCGACCTGGTCGCAGATCGCGGTCTTCGAAGCGACCTTCGTGGCGCTGGGCACCTTGAACGCGCTCGGGTATGCCGTGCTGGCCTCGGCTGCGCGGCGCGCCATCCGCAGTCCGCGCGTGCAGCGCCGCGTCAATTGCACGGGCGGAACGCTGTTGATCGGCGCTGGACTGCTGGCCGCGGCATGGAAGAAATCGGCCGCGTGAATGCCTTCTGATCGAAGGACGACGACGAAGCAGGCGCGCGGTTTGCATCACGATTCGCGCACCGGGTGTGCGCGGTGGATCACACGCAGTGGCTACCAACACGCCTACAATGAAATCGTCGTTGTTCCATCGATCAGGAGATTACTGTGATCGAGCATCTGATTCTGGGCGCGTTTTTGATCGTGCCGCTTCTCATCGTCGCGTTTCTGTTTTCCGACGAACTCTGGCAGGAGCATCGCCAGGCCTTGCACGATGACGACCATCACAGGCGGATGGACTGGCGGCACCCGATTCGCAGTCTGTTGCACCACTAGGCAGGTTGACGGGATCCGGAGCGGCTGGAGGCGGTCATGCTGGCCTTCTCTTTTTCGTGGACCGAGTACTGGCTGTTCATGCTGGCGCTGATTCTGGTCAGCGTCGCGTTGACGTCCCTTTGCGGTTCAGCGCCGCGAGCGCCCGAACCGCCGGAGGATGATGCCTAGCCCTTGCGGCGTTTTTTCTTCAACTCCCCTTCACGTTTTGCATGGCGTGCCGATGACGGCGCTCAGTGCGATCTCCACAGCTTCATGCGTCACCAAAATGACGCCCAAACCTCGTTCTGTTCCCGCGATTGCGATGCGTCCC
This sequence comes from Paraburkholderia sp. Tr-20389, assembly GCF_017104565.1. Lineage (GTDB taxonomy): Bacteria > Pseudomonadota > Gammaproteobacteria > Burkholderiales > Burkholderiaceae > Paraburkholderia. The sequence goes on from NZ_JAAGPD010000005.1 coordinate 185,930, forward strand.
GCATGCGTACGCTTGAGTTCATGCGATGTCGCCTGCTTCACCGTCCGACATCGCCGGGCTACCTATTTGTTTTTATAGGTAGTGACTGGCTAAAATCCGGCTAAAGTTAATCATCAGATGTAAAAAACTTTGGCCTTGTCGAGACGTCACGGGGGACGGCATGAACCGATTGATCGATCAGGAAATCGCGCACATCACGCGCGTTATGTGGCCATCGCTGCTCGGGGACATGGGCGGCGCAATTCTCTCTTCGGAGTACTGGCGCATGCGCTTGCACGCGCTGCTCGATGCTCCGTCTCTCACGAAAGTCCAGCTGTGCGCGCTCGATAGTCTGTTGCTGCGGCTCGATCACTACGACCAGCACGGACCGGATGCTTATTCGACGCCTGCTGACGGGGCATCCGCGGACGATCGCACGGCGCATAATTCGGAGCCGGTGGCATTGCACGGGTAATCAGGCATCGCGGCTAGCAGGCGATGGACGATATTTCTCACCTTTGTAACCTGCTATCTGGAGATCAATACCATTACCATCGGTGATTAACAGGCTTGCATCAAAGTACTGTGTACCTAAAAGGCCGTTTCCGATGATCAGCGTTTTGAAACCCTCACGAAGCTGCTGATTACCGAGGTTTGATAGGGCTTCCGCCGTGGTGCGTGGATAGCTGTGTACCCAAAATAGAATCGGCCAGCTCTTGAGTGGTTAGCTTGGTTTGGGCGCTTCATAAGGCGACTATGCGCGAAACTGCGCCTCGACGAAATCGGCCCAGCTTTGCATTGCATATGAACCGACAGCGCCGTCGGATTCGACAACCGCCGCCTCTTCCCCCTTCGCGGACCGCACAAGCTCGCGCAGGTGATGCAAACCCGTGCGTCGGAAATCGCTCAGCACAAAACGATCGACCTCCAACCCCAGCGTCTTGACGGCCTGATTCAACGTGCCTTTCGCGATCGGCCGGTCGTCGTCGCCGCGCGTCGACGGAAAGACGTACGTGCGGCTGTTTCTCATGTCGCGCAACTCGCGAAGCATCGCTTGCGTCTGGCCGGAAAGTGCGATGCACCGCGCGCGGCCATTGCCGGCGCGTGACGCGGGAATCGTCCAGACGCCTCCATCAAGATCGAACTCGCGCCAGGTCGCTTCGATCAGCTCGGATTTGTTGGCCATGGTCAGCATGAGCAAATGCAGCGCGAGCTTCAATGGACGCCTGATACTCGACGTGTAGATTGCACGCAGCAACGCGCCGATTTCGTCTGCTGTCAGGACGCGCGTGCGCCCGTCTTGCGTCGCGATCGTGCGCGCTTCGATGGACTCGGCGGGATTGACGGTTGCGAGTTGCCGCCTGATCAGGAATGCAAACAAACGCTTCGCGACATTGCGCGTCTGCAGTGCCATCTGCGGCGCGCCCCGGTTTTTGATCGCATCGCAGATGGACTGGATGTCTTTCGTCGTGACTTGCGCGATCGGCTTGTGGCCGATTGCCGGCAGGATGTCCTTGTCGAGCGCGCGCTGTGTCGTGCGGCGATATTCGTCGGATTTGCGGGCGATTTCCGAAGCCACGTACAGCTCGGCACCGTCGCGCAGCACGTCGACGCGCTTTTCTGCTCCGCGGTCCTGCCGCGCAATCGAAACGGGCGACTGGCCCTTCGCCACGATTTCTGCGTACTTCTGAGCGCGGGCCCGTGCGACCCGCAATGACATCAACTGATAATCGCCGATAGTGACCATCGGCTGCCGAAGCCCGTCGAGCGTGTAGCGGAATCGCCAGACCTTCTTCCCGGTCGGCATTACTTCGAGGATCAGGCCTTTGCCATCAGCGACGCTGTAGCGCGTCGCACGCGGCTGCAAGGCGCGGATGTGGGATTCGCTAAGGGGCGTCGCGAGTTTGGGCATGGCGATTTCGGTACACAGGGCACGTGAAAAGCCGAGTTTACTAGTCTGTGTACCGAAATTGAACTGGTCGATCGTCGGAATTTTCCGCTAAATGACGATGAAATAAACAAATCACTTTCCGATACAAAACCTGCTGAAAATCACGCCGAGCAGATCGTCGGAAGTGAATTCACCGGTGATCGAGTTGAGTTGATCCTGTGCCAGACGTAGTTCTTCTGCGAACAGATCGAGCGCTTGCGCATTCTGATCCGCATGTTCGGCGGCAAGTCCGAGATGATTCTGCGCGGCCCGGAGCGCAATGAGATGCCGCTCGCGTGCGAGGTAAACGCTCTCCGCGCCCGCCTGCCAACCTGCGATGCGCAGCAACTCGCCGCGCAGCAGGCCGATCCCGTCGCCCATCTTTGCCGACAGTCGAACCTCGCACAGGTCGGGCTCGTCCAGCGCGTTCAGCTTCGCGACGTGTGGAGCAACGCCCGTCAGATCCGTTTTATTCAGCACGCGAACGACGGGTACGCGCTCCGGAAAACGCGCGGCGATCGATTCGTCGTCGCCCGTCATCCCCGAACGCGCGTCGAGCAGATGCAGCACGACGTCCGCGCGTTCGATCTCACCCCACGTCCGCTCGATGCCGATCTTCTCGACTTCGTCTTCTGTCTCGCGTAAGCCTGCCGTGTCGATCACATGCAGCGGAATGCCTTCGACCTGTATCGTCTGCGCGACCTTGTCGCGAGTTGTGCCGGCGATCGGCGTGACGATGGCGAGTTCAGCGCCGGCCAGCGCATTGAGCAGCGACGACTTGCCGACGTTAGGCTGCCCAGCCAGCACCACGGACAGGCCTTCACGCAGCAACGCGCCCTGACGCGCCTCGCTCAGCACGAGCGCGAGACGCTCGCGAATACGCGCGAGTTTGCCGCGCGCATCGGCGGCTTCGAGGAAATCGATCTCTTCTTCCGGAAAATCCAGGGTTGCTTCGACGAGCATCCGCAGCGTGATCACGTCTTCGACCAGCGCATGAATATCGCGCGAGAACGCGCCTTCCAGCGAACGTCCCGCCGAGCGCGCGGCTGCTTCCGTGCTGGCTTCGATCAGATCGGCCACCGCTTCGGCCTGCGCGAGATCCAGCTTGTCGTTAAGGAACGCGCGGCGCGTGAACTCGCCCGGTTCTGCGAGACGCAAACCGAAAGCCTGTCCGGCATCGATGCAGCGTTGCAGGACGAGCTGAAGTACGATCGGTCCGCCGTGCCCTTGCAACTCGAGCACGTGCTCCCCCGTGTACGAATGCGGTGCGGGAAAATACAACGCGATCCCTCGATCGAGCGCGTTGCCGTTGCTATCCAGAAAGGGGACGTAGCTGGCATGACGCGGCGTCAGCGTCTGGCCGGTCAGTGCCTGCATCATCGGCTGCGCGGCGGCTTCGCCCGCGCGTCCGAACGAAATGCGCACGACGCCTATCCCGCCGCGGCCCGGTGCGGTAGCGATGGCGACGATAGGATCGGAATCTGTGGCGAGCATGGGTGACCGGTCGGAAATGACGAGAAGAGACGCGCATCGGACGTGCGCGGAACGCGTGGCATTGTAACGCGGGCGTTTGCGACGCCTTCAGGTGCGCGTCCTCACGGTGAGCGAAAGTTATCCTTCAGATTTATCTTGTGTGAGTTAAGTCGTTATCAGGTCAACGATGGAAGAATTCCGACTTGTCGTGTAGTCTGATTCTTACGTAGCAAGCCAAAGCGGACTTTGAGATACAAGAAGCGACAATTCCAATTGCTTGCTGAGTTGAGATAGGCAAAACTCAGACGCGCTAAATGTAGCGTGTACAGTTGTCTACCTACGACGCGTCGGACTGCACAATTCGCGGATGCCAACCGTCGAAGAAAAAGCGGCCTTTGCCGAGCGACTCAAGTTCGCGATGAGACGCGCCCCGGAAAAACTCAGGGGCGGGACCGATCTCGCATTGCATTTCAATTTACGCCATCACGGCGACCAGCCCGTGTCGCCGCAGACGGTACACAAGTGGCTGAGCGGCCGCACGATTCCCACCGACGACAAGCTTCGCACGCTCGCCGCATGGTTCGAAGTTGACGTCCACTGGCTGCACTACGGACCTTCGCCTAATGGATCGACGCGGAATGTTCCCAAGCCTTTGGCGCGTGGCGAGAAATATCCACTTTCACCTGAGACGCTCGAACTGGCGTCAAAAATCGAGTCGCTGACGCCGCATCATCGATACCTTGTGCAGGAACTGATCGCACAACTCTACGGCGACGCCGACAACTCCTAAAACATCACAGGCATAAAAAAACCGCCCGGCTGAAACCGGGCGGTTTTTCATTTCTCCGGGATCGGATCGGACGAGCATTCATCCGATCTGAACGCCCGATCAGGCAGCCTTTTTCTTCTGCCCCATCATGCGCGTGATGTAGTACTGCTGCGCGATCGACAGCACGTTGTTCACGACGTAGTACAGCACGAGACCGGCCGGGAAGAAGAAGAACATGACCGAAAACGCAATCGGCATGAACATCATCATCTTGGCTTGCACAGGATCCGGCGGCGTCGGGTTGAGCTTCGTCTGAACGAACATCGAGACGGCCATCAGAACCGGCAGGATGAAGTACGGATCTTGTTGCGACAGATCGTGAATCCACAGAATCCACGGCGCACCGCGCATTTCCACCGACGACAGCAGCACCCAGTACAGCGAGATGAACACCGGAATCTGAATCACGACAGGCAGACAGCCGCCGAACGGATTCACCTTCTCAGTCTTGTACAGCTCCATAAGAGCCGCGTTCATCTTTTGCGGATCGCTCTTGAAGCGCTCGCGCAGCGCCTGCATGCGCGGCGTGATTTCCTTCATGCGCGCCATCGACTTGTAGCTCGCGGCCGACAGCGGGAAGAACACCGCCTTGATCAGCAGCGTCAGCAGCACGATCGCCCAGCCCCAGTTGCCGACGTAGCCGTGAATCTTCTCGAGCAGCCAGAACAGCGGCTTCGCGATGATCGTCACCCAGCCGTAGTCCTTCACCAGCTCCAGACCCGGCGCAATGCCTTCGAGCATGCGCTCTTCTTCCGGACCGGCGAACAGACGCGCGGACACGTCGATCGTCTGGCCCGGTGCGATCGCCTGCAGCGGCTGCTTGACGCCGACGCGATAAAGCGACGGATCGATCTTCTCGACGTAGATGTCGCGCTTTGCGCCCTGCTGCGGAATCCACGCCGACGCGAAATAGTGCTGCACCATCGCGACCCAGCCGTTGTCGGCCGACGTCGCATAGTCATGCTTGTTCTTGTCGATGTCGCCGAACGTCAGCTTCTGGAAGTGATGCTGTTCCGTGTAGACAGCCGGTCCGATGAACGTGTGCGAGAAGCGCGGCGTCTCGACGGGCTGGCTGTCGCGCACGAGTTCCATGTACGCGGTCGGCTTGACTGGCGTCGTGCCGACGTTCTGGATCTTCGTGTCGACGTTGATCACATAGCTGCCGCGCGTGAAGGTGTACGTCTTCAAGACCTTCAGACCGCCCTTTTCCGGCGACTGGAACGACAGCGTCAGCGTGTTGCCCGTCATGTCGGTCGCCTGACCGGCAACGGGCGTGAACACGTCGGTGTGGTTCGGGAAGTCGCCGCCGAGCAGGCCCGTACGCGCCAGATACGTGTGATCGGCCGTGTGATCGAACAGCGTGATCACCTGATCCGGCTGCTTGCCCTCGCCCGGCTTGACCAGCGTCAGCTTGGAGAGCGTGCCGCCGCGCGTATCGATCTGGCCGCGGTAGACGTCAGTGTTGAACGAAACCAGCTGCGCCTGCTGCGCGGCAGGCGTCGTCGAGCCGGGGGCGGCTGCCGTCGTCTGCGGCAAATCGGCCGGTTGGCTTCCGGTCGCCGACGAGCCCGGCGTGGCGGGAGTCGCCGTCTTGGTCTGCGTCGCGCTCGGGAAGAACATCGACGGGCGTCCGTGGTCGCGCTGCCAGTTGTCGAACAGCATGACAGCTGACATGAAGAAGATGACCCATAGGACGGTGCGTTTGATATCCATGCGTTGTCTCAGTGTCGATGGCACAGCGCGTCAGCGCTTCTTAGGAGTTGGAGGCGGGACAAGATCGATGCCGCCCGCCGAAAACGGGTGACAGCGGCACAGGCGCCTTGCGGCGAGGTAAGTACCACGCGCGGCGCCATGATACTGGATTGCTTCGCGCGCGTAATCCGAACAGGAGGGATAAAAACGGCACCGGTTGCCGAGCATGGGACTCACGGCAATCTTGTAGAAGCGCAGCAAAGCGAACAGTACCGTTTGCATGACTAGTGCGGCCCGACTGCGCCGCTCGATGTGAAGCGCTGTAAAACAGTCGCGCCTCGAGGCTGCGTGGCTCTCATGGCGTGCCGGGCGGCGTGCCCGCCACCGACGGTGCCGAGGCGGCCGTCGCTTCGCGACGGGCGATTTCGCGCGCTGCCTTGTCGAGCAGCGTCTCGATCTCGCCGCGGCACAGCGTTTTCAACGGCGGCGACGATCCGCTGGGCATCGCCTTCCTGTCGAATTTGGTGTGCAAACGCAGCAGCACGTCCCAGCCGCCGAACTCCGCGCGCCGCAGGCGAAACGCTTCGCGCGCGAGCCGTTTCACCAGATTGCGCGTCACCGCGCGCGGCGCGTACTTCTTGCCGATCACGAGGCCGAGGCGCGCTTCGCTGCCTGTCGGCCTTGCATACACGACGAAGTGAGGCGTGCGGCGCCACGGGCGCAAACGAAAAACGGATGAAAATTCATCCGTTTTTAGCAGCCTTGCGGCTTTGGGAAAGGCAGCGGACACCTGCAACGGAACGGAGTTCTGATGCGGCGCGTCGGCCGTTCCCGCAGCGTCACGGGTCTCGGACACAGCGCGCACTCGGCTTGACCGCGTATTCGCCTGCCTTAGATGGCGAGGCGCTTGCGGCCCTTCGCGCGGCGTGCGTTGATGACCTTGCGGCCGCCGACGGTCTTCATGCGAACGCGGAAGCCATGGGTGCGCTTACGGCGCGTCACGGAAGGTTGGTAAGTACGTTTCATGTTGCTCTCACTTGTTTGAGAAATAACCGCGCGAGCATCGCTGAAAGTGCAATGGCCGGAGGTTCGAAAATTGGTTTTCGCGGAACCCGCTATTTAAACCGCTTTTCTCTGAGCCGTCAATAGTTTAGGTCGATGATCCACAGGCGCCGCCTCTCGGCGCTGTTTGATCGGGCCCTGTGGATAACTCACTTTGACTGCCGTTTTGGCGGTAGAATCTCGCCTTACTTCCCAAAAATCCTGCACGCCGCCCCGGCCCGCTTGACCCCGCAAACCCTTGTGGCACAAGCGTCTGGGGCTTTTCCGCCTGGCAGCTTCGGGCCTCGTCGCGTATCCCGCGACCAGAGCGCCGACGGATCGCGTCGCATACATAACGATAGCAACTTGATGAACGAATTCTGGCAACACTGTTCCGCACTGCTGGAGCGTGAATTGACGCCCCAGCAGTACGTGACGTGGATCAAACCGTTGGCCCCGGTCGCCTTCGACGCAGATGCGAATACCCTGAGCATCGCGGCGCCGAACCGTTTCAAGCTCGATTGGGTCAAGAGCCAGTTTTCGGGCCGCATCACCGATCTCGCGCGCGATTTCTGGCATTCGCCCGTCGACGTCCAGTTCGTCCTCGATCCCAAGGCCGGCATGCGTGCGGCGCCTGCTGCGCCGTCGCGTCCGTCGCCCGTCGGGGCGAGCAATGCGGCTGCGGCCGTCGACGCCGCCGTCGGTGCCGTGCAAGCGGCCCACTCGGCGCGCGCGGGCGGCATGGCCGGTCTCGGCATGCCGACGAACGCGGCGCAATTGACCGACGATGCCGCCGACCTCGATCTGCCGAGCCTCGACGCCAACGAAGCCGCGGCAGCACGCCGCACCTGGCGTCCAGGCGCTGCCGCGCAGGCGGCAGGCGCCGAGAGCGATTCGACTTACGAGCGCTCGAAGCTGAACCCGGTGCTTACCTTCGACAACTTCGTGACCGGCAAGGCGAACCAGTTGGCGCGCGCTGCTGCGATCCAGGTCGCCGACAACCCCGGCATTTCGTACAACCCGCTGTTTCTGTACGGCGGCGTGGGCCTCGGCAAGACCCACCTGATTCACGCAATCGGCAACCAGTTGCTGATGGACAAGCCCGGCGCGCGCATCCGCTACATCCACGCGGAACAATACGTGTCGGACGTGGTGAAGGCGTACCAGCGCAAGGCGTTCGACGACTTCAAGCGCTATTACCACTCGCTCGACCTGCTCCTGATCGACGACATTCAGTTCTTTTCGGGCAAATCCCGTACGCAGGAAGAATTCTTCTACGCGTTCGAGGCGCTGGTTGCGAACAAGGCGCAGGTGATCATCACCAGCGATACCTATCCGAAGGAAATCTCAGGCATCGACGACCGTCTGATCTCGCGCTTCGATTCCGGCCTGACCGTCGCAATCGAGCCGCCTGAACTTGAGATGCGCGTTGCGATTCTGATGCGCAAGGCGCAATCGGAAGGCGTGAATCTGAACGAGGACGTCGCATTCTTCGTCGCGAAGCATCTGCGTTCGAACGTCCGCGAGCTGGAGGGTGCGCTGCGCAAGATCCTCGCGTACTCGAAGTTCCACGGCCGCGAAATCACGATCGAACTGACCAAGGAAGCGCTGAAAGACCTGCTGACGGTGCAGAACCGGCAGATTTCGGTGGAAAACATCCAGAAAACTGTCGCCGACTTCTACAGCATCAAGGTCGCCGACATGTATTCGAAGAAGCGGCCGGCCAACATCGCGCGGCCGCGACAGATCGCGATGTATCTGGCCAAGGAGCTGACGCAGAAGAGTCTGCCCGAAATCGGCGAGCTGTTCGGCGGGCGCGACCACACGACGGTGCTGCACGCGGTGCGCAAGATCGCCGACGAACGCAGCAAGGACGCGCAGCTGAATCACGAACTGCACGTGCTGGAACAGACGCTGAAGGGCTGAAATCGGTGTGAAAGGGCGGGATCGAACCGAAGGGTTACTCGAAACCGCCGGAAAATTCGATCTGTTTATTGCGCAAGCTACCCCCAATTTAGGGAAGTGCTTCCATTTTCAGGCACAATACAGGTTTAACCGCCCGGCAAAAACGGGCGGGATTCACGCCGTGACTGGCGCAGTACGACGCCGGCGGGGGGCCGGGGCCGCGCGCTTCAATCTAGCTGGACAAGGCGCGCAGGCCGTCACATCAACGAAGGAACTCTATGCAACTGGTCAAGACCGAACGCGATAACCTCCTCAGGCCGCTGCAAACCGTGAGCGGCATTGTCGAACGCCGTCATACGTTGCCGATCCTCGCCAATTTGCTCATCACCAAGAACGGCCCGGACGTCTCGTTCCTGTCCACCGACCTCGAACTGCAAATCACCACGCGCGCCGACTTCGGTGTCGGCGGTGAATCGGTGGCCACCACGGTGGCGGCACGCAAACTGCTCGACATTCTGCGCGCGATGCCCGACGGGCAAGTCACGCTCACCTTGAACGACAAGCGTCTGACGGTTCAGTCCGGCAAGAGCCGTTTTGCGCTGCAAACGCTGGCGGCCGACGAGTTCCCGACCGTCGCTCAAGCTAAAGACTTCGGCGCGAACCTCGCGGTTCCCCAAAAAACGTTCCGCCAGTTGCTCGGCATGGTCCACTTCGCGATGGCGCAGCAGGACATCCGTTACTACCTGAACGGCATGCTGCTGGTGGTCGACGGCGATCAGCTGATGGCCGTGGCAACGGACGGCCACCGTCTTGCCTATTCGTCGATGAAGATCGAAGGTTCGTTCGCGCGCCAGGAAGTCATCATCCCGCGTAAGACGATTCTCGAACTGCAACGTCTGCTCGAAGACATCGACGACGTGCTCAAGATCGACATCGCGCCGACGCAGGTGAAGTTCACGTTCGGCGGCGTCGAACTGGTGTCGAAGCTGGTCGAAGGCAAGTTCCCCGATTTCCAGCGCGTGATCCCGAAGTCGCACAAGAACACGTTCGTGATCGGTCGCGAAGAACTGCAGCGCTCGCTGCAACGCGCGGCCATTCTGACCTCGGACAAGTTCAAGGGCGTGCGCTGCATCGTCGAGCCGGGCCAGTTGAAGATCATGTCCACCAACGCGGACCAGGAAGAAGCGCAGGAAGAACTCGAAATCCCGTATCAGGGCGACAGCATCGACATCGGTTTCAACGTCACGTATCTGCTCGACGTGCTCGCGAACCTGAAGGTCGACATGCTGGAAATCAGCCTCGGCGACGCAAGTTCCAGCGCGCTGATCACGATTCCCGAGAACGACGAGTTCAAATACGTGGTGATGCCGATGCGCATCTAAAGCGTCCAACACGAAGAACACACCAAGGGGCGCAGCGCCCCTTTGGCGTTTTTATGGTGTTTTGAAATTCCTCGAGCAGTAACGAAGCAGCAACGCAGATCCGGAAGAAATCCATGACTGATACGAACAACTCGCAACCCGATAACAGCTACGGCGCCTCGTCCATTCAGATCCTCGAAGGTCTGGAGGCCGTGCGCAAGCGGCCGGGTATGTACATCGGCGATACGTCGGACGGGACCGGTCTGCATCACCTCGTGTTCGAGGTGCTCGACAATTCGATCGACGAAGCGCTCGCCGGTCATTGCGACGATATTCAGGTCATCATCCACGCCGACAACTCGATCTCCGTGACCGACAACGGCCGAGGCATCCCGACGGGCATCAAGCGCGACGACAAGCACGATCCGAAGCGCAGCGCCGCTGAAATCGTGATGACCGAGCTGCACGCGGGCGGCAAGTTCGACCAGAACAGCTACAAGGTGTCGGGCGGCCTGCACGGGGTGGGCGTGTCGTGTGTGAACGCGCTGTCGTCCTGGCTGCGCCTCACGGTGCGCCGCGACGGCAAGAAGCACTTCATGGAATTCCACCGTGGCGTGGTGCAGAACCGCGTGATCGAGGAAGTGGACGGCGAACATCTGTCGCCGATTCCGGTTGTCGGCGACACGGAAAATCGCGGCACCGAAGTCCACTTCATGGCCGATGAGACGATCTTCGGCAACGTCGAATATCACTACGACATCCTGGCGAAGCGTATCCGCGAACTCTCGTTCCTGAACAACGGCGTACGGATTCGTCTCACCGATCAGCGTTCGGGCAAGGAAGACGATTTCGCGTTCGTCGGCGGCGTGAAGGGCTTCGTCGAGTACATCAACAAGACGAAGACCGTGCTGCACCCGACCATTTTCCATATCGTCGGCGAGAAGGAAGGCGTGGGCGTCGAAGTCGCGATGCAGTGGAACGACAGCTACAACGAAAATGTGCTGTGCTTCACCAACAACATTCCGCAGCGCGACGGCGGCACGCACCTGACGGGTCTGCGCGCGGCCATGACGCGCGTCATCAACAAGTACATCGCCGATCACGAAATCGCCAAGAAGGCGAAGGTCGAAACGTCCGGCGACGACATGCGTGAAGGGTTGTCGTGTGTGTTGTCGGTGAAGGTGCCGGAACCGAAGTTCAGCTCGCAGACGAAGGACAAGCTGGTTTCGTCTGAAGTGCGCGCGCCCGTGGAAGAAGTGGTTGCGAAGGCGCTCGAAGAATTCCTGCTCGAAACGCCGAACGACGCGAAGATCATTTGCAGCAAGATCGTCGACGCCGCGCGTGCGCGCGATGCAGCGCGCAAGGCGCGCGAAATGACGCGCCGCAAAGGCGTGCTGGACGGCGTCGGTCTGCCGGGCAAGCTTGCAGACTGCCAGGAGAAAGATCCGGCGAAGTCTGAGATTTATATCGTCGAGGGTGACTCGGCAGGCGGTTCGGCGAAGCAGGGCCGTGACAGAAAATTCCAGGCCATTCTGCCGCTGCGCGGCAAGGTGCTGAACGTCGAGAAGGCGCGCTACGACAAGCTGCTGTCGTCGGAGCAGATCGTCACGCTGATTACCGCGCTGGGCTGTGGCATCGGCAAGGAAGACTACAACCTCGACAAGCTGCGTTATCACCGCATCATCATCATGACCGACGCTGACGTCGACGGCGCGCACATCCGTACGCTGCTACTGACGTTCTTCTATCGTCAGATGCCGGAGATGATCGAGCGCGGCTACATCTACATCGCGCAGCCGCCGCTGTACAAGGTGAAGGCGGGTAAGGACGAGCGTTATCTTAAGGACACGGCCGAGCTGAACGCGCATATGTTGCGTCTGGCTCTGAACGGTTCTGAACTGGTCGCATCCGAAGGCGCGACGCCGATCGCGGGCGACGCGCTCGGCGAGCTGGCTCGTTCTTATCTGCTGGCGCAGGCAGTCGTCGATCGTCTGAGCCGGCTGTACGACGAAGCGGCGCTCGGCGCGGTGATGGATGGTGCGTCGATCGATCTGTCGAGCGAGCAGTCGACGGAAGCATCTGCGCGCGCACTCGAAGCCAAGCTGCGCGACGATCCGCTCAAGCCCGAGATCAAGGTGATCGCGATGTACGATCCGGTGCGCGAACTGCGCTCGCTGCGCGTCGAGCGTCGTCATCACGGCAACGTGAAGGTCTCGGTCATCGACGAAGAGTTCCAGCTGACGGCCGACTATCAGCAACTCGTGAATACGGCGAATACGTTCAAGGGCTTGATCGGCGAGGGCGCTGTCATCAAGCGCGGCGAGCGCAGCATGGCGGTAGGCGACTTCAAGAGCGCGATGAAGTGGCTGATCGCCGACGCGGAACGCAACGTGTCGAAGCAGCGCTATAAGGGACTCGGTGAGATGAATCCCGAACAGCTCTGGGAAACGACGATGGATCCGAGCGTGCGTCGCTTGTTGCGTGTGCAGATCGAAGATGCAATTGCCGCAGATGGGATCTTTACGACGCTGATGGGCGATGAGGTTGAGCCGCGTCGCGCGTTTATCGAGAGCAATGCTTTGCGGGCAGGGAATATTGATGTTTGAGCGTCGTATGTGCGCCAAACGGCATTAGTTTCGATTACGATGGCTCTCGTTTTGGGTTTGGTTGCGAGGCTCTTGTCAGCAGTTGAGTTCCACCGATCAAAGGCCTAACGAGAATCAATATGGAAGCGGGCGCTGGGGGTATTTCCCAGCGCCCGCTTTTTTTTCGAGCCGCCAACTTCGTCACCGTGACGCACGTTCGCTATAACAGACCTTTCGCAGACAGCGTGCCGTCCACCCGGTAGCCCATCGCAAGATAACCCGCCTGCCGTTTGTCTCACATGCGCACCAGTGCGGGATGCCCCCGTATCGACGAAATCGACGATTCGCGCGTCGACCTTGGTCGCGTGGTCTCGATGTATAAATCATCAAACGGTGCGAAGCCCTACGCGGACACACTGGCGAAATTGCGCTACCGGATAGAAATACGCCTGTCGAACCCTTCAGCGGCGGAGCGATTGCCAACACTCGGCACGTCAATTTGCGTTGTTACTCAGGAATCCAAACTTTACATCGCAAACAAGCACGTTATGCATTCGCTGGGTAGCCTCTCAATCTGATAGGTATTTGAGATGTTGATGCGTGTTTATCGAGATATCGTTTGCTGTTTAAATTTGCACATACGCCGAAACGGCCAGCACGTCAGAAAGTAAAATATAAATCTAGATTCAAAGTTAAATGTGAATAACCCGATCTCGAATAGCAGCTACTCGCCCATTACGCTTGGACAAGAAACAGATTCAGAAATAGATGGCCGAGACGAACGGCGCCGAAGCCTACCAGCTGGAAGAATTTATCGCGGGCGATGTGCTGCATTTCGACGGACTGGTTGTCGACGGAAACATCGTGACGATCACGGCAAGCCGCTACATCGGCACATGTCTTGGCTTTGCCCAGGGTCGACCGCTCGGTTCGCACCATGTCCCTCTGACACCAGAAATGCATTGCTGGTCGGCCCGCGTGCTTGACGCCGTAGGCATTCGGCAGGGAAGTTTCCATCTTGAGGCGATTGAAACGCCGGACTGCGCTCCCGTGTTTCTCGAGGTCGCCAATCGCGTCGGTGGTGCTGATGTGGTGGCGACGTTCGAACTCGCGACCGGCGTGCATCTTCCATCGGAAGAGTTGCGCATTCTGACGGGCGAGCCGCCTTCGCATGTCCTGGCCCCAACGCAATCGAGCGCGCCGTGGCATGACGATTTCGGTCCGTTCCATTCAGGACGGGTGCATAGGGTATTAATGGAGGTCGCGTGAATCTGTTCTTGATTGCCACGCTTGTTTATCGTTTGGCCAATGGATTGTTGTTCCTGGCGGTCGCCTGGAACCTTGTCCAGTCTTCGAGCCATGGGGCCTTGGCGTTGGCCTTGTCCGCGATCTTCGGATTTTTTCCAGCCGTGGCCGCTGCGCCGCTTGGGCGCTGGCTGCTGGAGAGGATCGAACCAAGAATCTTGACGCTGTTCGGCATCGCAGGGCTGAGCGCATGTGCGTTGGCTTTTATACCGTTTCTCAATACGCCTGACACGCTATTGGCAATCAATGTGGTCCTTCTCACGATATTCTTTCTGCTCGAAGGCGTATGGGACGCACTGCTGGCAACGGCCGCGAAGCGGCTGCCAACGAAATCCGGCGAGCGGCTCAATTCTCGTCAAAGCGCGGCGACTCAAGCTGGCCTCATGCTCGGCGGCCTGCCGCTTGGCTTTCTGATCCGCCTCGGTGGAACCGATGCGCCATTTATTGCAGCTGCCGTGCTCTACACAATTTCGGCTTCAATGTTCCTGTTCCCGGCTCTTCGGATGCTCACGACCGGCAGTGAGCAGAGAGATACGCCTGCAACATCATCAACTGAACGGCCGGGCACGCGGGTTCTTGCCACGTCGTGGCGGACACTCGCGACTCTTGCGCTCGTATGGCCGTCGCTATCTCTGGTGAACATGGTGATACCGTTGGTGGCCAACACACAAGGTCGCGGTGCGGTCGAGCAGGCCGCCATACTCGACGCCTCGATCGGTCTTGGGATGGCATTCGCCGGCGTGATGTACGAGAAGCTGGCGACGTTACCGCCGCCGAGCCAGAAACGTGCGATCGCCGCTACAGCAGTTTTCATCCCTTTGCCATTCGCCGTTCTGCTGACGCTTACCTATCGGTTCCCCATGCTGTGCGCGACATTTTTCCTGTGTGGCATCGGCTTTGGCGCGCTTCGGGTGAGCATGCGCAAGCAACTCATGGCAACGCAACCCGCTCATCGCGTTGGCCAGATCGTCGTGTCATGCAACGCATTCGGCTTTCCCGTCCTCGCCTTGCTGGCACTCGCTTACTCGCAAAGCTGGAAACTCGGCCCGGTGATTCCGATGGTGGTATTCCTAGTTTTCGCTGGAGTGGGCGTCATGGCGTTGTACGGTGAGATCCGCGGCGGTCTGGCTGCGGAAGTCGTGGCGCGGCCATAATGAGGTCGACGCCAACCGCTAACGGTTGGCGCGTTTCATTGCTGCATCAATTTCCGCGCCACTTGCGCGCATACCGCCCCTTAACAACCTGCGAGATATAGGTCGACAACCCACGCCCCGCGACAGCCAACCGCTTCATCTCCTCAACTTCCTCCTGTCCCGGCAGCACATAGTCGTACAGATACAAGTCACCGTCCGAAAACTTCACGCGAATCCCGGCTTCAGATAGCTCGTAGGCAACCACACCCGATCTGCCGCTCAAATCCCGATACCGCTTCACGGCCGCACCTTTTCCAACATCAGCAGAACATCAAAACCAGCACACTCCATTCCTAAACCACAGGCAAGCAAATATCCGTCAGCAAATTCGCAGGCGCGGTCTCCTTCGGATTATTCAAATACTCTTCGAACACCGGCGCATTCGCGGCCTCATGTTCCGAATTGACGAGCCACTCGCCATAAAGCCACTGATACGCCGACGCCATATCCGCATACGGCCCCTTGTGCCGCAAAACAGCGTACCGGCCGCCGGCAATCGATGTCACGCTCACGAGCGGATCGCCCGATACATCGACGGCACGCGGCAGCCACACGCCCGCCTTCGACCGCAACTCGCCCTCGGCCACTGCCGTGGGATCGTCGTAGTAAATCCCGATCATCCGCATTTCGTTCGACAGCAGCCCGCGCGAAGCGAGCCAGCCCATCAGCGTATCGAACGCCTTGCCGATCTGCATGTACGGTCCGACGTGATCGACCGTCAGCACGTCGAAGCCCTCGATATCCCGAAGCACCACGTCTCTCATCGTCATTTGATTGCCTCCTGAGTCTGCAAGAGATGGCCGGAACCGGATGTGCGTCCCGGACTTTCGATATTGCGCGGGCGGCATGCCGAAGACGGCGCTGAACGTCCGCGTGAACGACTGCAAGCTGCTGTATCCGGAGCGCCCGGCGATTTCTGCAATCGGCAGCGATCCATTGGCGAGAAAGCCCGCCGCGCGATGCAGCCGCAACCGCCGTACCGTCGTCGAGACGGTTTCACCGTACATCGCCTGATAGATGCGGTGCCAGTGATACGGCGACAGACACGCGATCCCGGCAAGCCGGTCGATATCGAGCGGCTCGTCGAGATGATCGTAGATATGGTCGAGCACGCGTGCGAGCCGCGCGGCGTAGCGCGCGCGATGGCCGATATCGTTCATGGCAAGCGCAAAGGAAAGGGCGACCAAAACACGATAGCACGCCGCGATTTACCAAATCCTGCGAAGTTGCGCCGCGCCATTCGCCGGCATTATTCAGCGACGGCTTAACGCCGACCGCGAACATCGAGCGCAGATGCAGAAAGAAACCCGCTCCCCAACTTTGCCGATTTTCGATAACACCTCGATTAATGGCTTCCTACCATCGCCAGATGCCGCCGGTAATGGGCAACCGCGAGGCTATCGCGAACGCGATTGCCAACCGGCCACTTCACAAGGGAGCCTCCGATGAAACAAAAGTCGACGATCCAGCACAAAGGCACCGTCACGCATCACGAACTGAAACAGACGCTCGGCACCTGGCAACTTTGGGGCATCGCCGTCGGCCTCGTGATTTCCGGCGAGTATTTCGGCTGGAGCTATGGTTGGGCGAGCGCCGGTACGCTCGGATTCGTGATCACCGCGCTCTTCATTGCCGCGATGTACACGACGTTCATCTTCAGCTTCACCGAACTCACGACGTCCATTCCACACGCAGGCGGCCCGTTCGCCTACGCACGTCACGCGTTCGGCCCGACGGGCGGCTACATCGCGGGCGCAGCGACACTGGTCGAATTCGTGTTCGCACCGCCCGCCATCGCGCTGGCTATCGGCGCGTATCTGCATGTGCAGTTTCCCGGCCTCGAACCGAAGCATGCGGCGATGGGCGCCTATCTCGTGTTCATGGCGCTGAACATTGTCGGCGTGCAGATCGCGGCGGCATTCGAGCTTTGCGTGACGCTGCTCGCCATCTTCGAATTGCTGGTGTTCATGGGTGTCGTGTCGCCGGGATTCCAGTGGTCGAACTTCACGAAGGGCGGCTGGGCAGGTTCCGATACGTTCAGCATGGGCGCGTTCCACGGCATGTTCGCGGCAATTCCGTTCGCGATCTGGTTCTTCCTCGCGATCGAAGGCGTTGCGATGGCCGCCGAAGAAGCGAAGAATCCGAAGCGCTCGATCCCGATCGCCTACGTGACGGGCATCCTGACGCTCGTCGTGCTCGCGATCGGCGTAATGGTGTTCGCGGGCGCCGCCGGCGACTGGACGAAGCTCTCCAACATCAACGACCCGCTGCCGCAAGCGATGAAATACATCGTCGGCGAAAACAGCGGCTGGATGCACATGCTCGTCTGGCTGGGCCTGTTCGGCCTCGTCGCGTCGTTCCACGGCATCATCCTCGGCTATTCGCGGCAGATCTTCGCGCTGGCACGTGCGGGTTATCTGCCGGAGTGGCTGTCGAAGGTGCATCCGCGCTTCAAGACGCCGCATCGTGCAATTCTCGCGGGCGGTGTGGTCGGCATCGCCGCCATCTATAGCGACGAGTTGATCCAGTTCGGCGGCCAGACGCTGACCGCGAATATCGTGACGATGTCGGTATTTGGCGCTATCGTGATGTACATCATCAGCATGCTCGCGCTCTTCAAGCTGCGCCGCATCGAGCCGAACATGGAGCGTCCGTTCCGCGCGCCGCTGTTTCCGTATTTCCCGGCGTTCGCGCTGGTGGCCGCAGTGATTTCGCTGGGTACGATGATCTACTTCAATCTGCTCGTCGCGCTCGTGTTTGCGGCTTTCCTCGCGCTCGGCTACGGCTACTTCCTGATGACGGGTCATCAACGCGAAGTTGCCCCAGCGGACGCATTGCTCGAAGAATGACGGCAACACATGCAGCATAAGCAGCACTGACGCATTGGCAATGAAGCCGCGCGCAGCAGCCGCGGCGATGGAGTACACGACATGAGCTACACGGAGACAATCGGCAGCCGCACGTATCGCTTTGCCGATCTGAAGACGCTGATGGCGAAGGCAAGTCCGCTGCGTTCCGGCGATCAGCTCGCCGGCATCGCGGCGGCGAGCGAGGAGGAGCGCGTCGCCGCAAAGATGGCGCTGGCGGACGTGCCGTTGCGCACGTTCCTGAACGAGGCGTTGATTCCGTACGAGAGCGACGAAGTCACGCGCCTCGTCATCGATACGCACTCACCGGAAGCATTCGCGGCGATTGCGCATCTGACCGTCGGCGAGTTTCGCAACTGGCTGCTGTCGAGCGAGACGGACACGGCAGCCCTTTCTGGCATCACGAAAGGGCTCACGCCCGAAATGGTCGCGGCCGTGTCGAAGCTGATGCGCAATCAGGATCTGATCCTGGCGGCGCGCAAGCGGCCTGTCGTCACGCGCTTTCGCAACACCGTGGGCTTGCCGGGCCATATGTCGGTGCGGCTGCAGCCGAATCATCCGACCGATGATGTGAAGGGCATCGCCGCATCGATGATCGATGGCCTGATGTACGGTTGCGGTGACGCGATGATCGGCATCAATCCCGCATCGGACAGTCTCTCGGCGATCACGAACCTGCTGCTGATGATCGACGACTTCCGCACGCGCTATCAGGTGCCGACGCAATCATGCGTGCTCACGCATGTGACCAACACGATTTCAGCGATCGAGAAGGGCGCGCCTGTCGATCTCGTGTTCCAGTCGATTGCCGGAACCGAGAAGGCCAACGCGGGCTTCGGCATTTCGCTCGCGTTGCTGCAGGAAGCCTATGAAGCGGCGTTGTCGCTCAAGCGCGGCACGGTCGGCGACAACGTGATGTACTTCGAAACCGGACAGGGCAGTGCGCTGTCGGCGGATGCGCATCATGGCGTCGACCAGCAGACGTGCGAGGTGCGTGCCTACGCCGTCGCGCGTCAGTTCAATCCGTTTCTGGTGAATACGGTGGTCGGCTTTATCGGCCCTGAGTATCTGTACGACGGCAAGCAGATCACGCGCGCGGGTCTCGAAGATCACTTCTGCGGCAAGCTGCTCGGCGTGCCGATGGGCTGCGACATCTGCTACACGAATCATGCGGAAGCCGATCAGGACGATATGGACAACCTGCTGACGCTGCTTGGCGTCGCGGGCATCAACTTCATCATGGGCATTCCCGGCGCTGACGACGTGATGCTCAACTATCAGAGCACGTCGTTCCACGACGCGCTATATGTGCGCGAAGTGCTCGGTTTGCGCCGCGCGCCCGAGTTCGAAGAGTGGCTGGAGTCGATGCAGATCACCGACACACGCGGCGGTTTGCTCAATGCGCCGGCGCGTCAGCCGTTGCTTGAAGGCGCTAGCGAATGGATGGGCATCGCATGAGCGACTCCATCGAAAAGAATGCGTGGCAGGCGTTGCGTGCATTCACGAATGCGCGCATTGCGTTGGGTCGCGCGGGCAACAGCCTGCCGACGGCGCCGCTGCTCGCTTTCAATCTGTCGCATGCGCAGGCGCGCGACGCCGTGCATCATCCGCTCGATGCCGACGTCCTGCATGAACAACTGCGGACGCACGGTTTCTCGACGCTCGACGTGCATAGCGCGGCGCCCGATCGCGCGCATTATTTGCGGCGTCCGGACATGGGCCGTCGTTTGTCCGATGAGAGCCGCGAAGCGCTGACTCATGCCGCAGCGAGCGAGGCGCCCGATGTCGTGTTCGTCATCGCTGACGGACTCTCAGCATTTGCCGCGTCGAAACAGTCGATTCCTTTTCTGCAGGCCATCGCGAAGCGCCTCGCCGACTGGAAGATCGGACCTGTCGTGGTTGCGCGTCAATCGCGTGTCGCGTTGGGCGATGAGATCGGCGAACTGCTGAAGACGAAGCTGGTCGTGATGCTGATCGGCGAAAGGCCAGGACTGAGTTCGCCCGATAGTCTCGGGGTCTATCTGACCTACGCGCCGAAAGTCGGATGCAGCGATGCGCAGCGCAACTGTATTTCGAACGTGCGGCCCGAAGGCCTCGATTACGAAGCCGCAGCACACAAGCTGCACTATCTGCTGACGCAGGCGCGTCGTCTGGGGTTGACGGGTGTCGGCTTGAAGGATGATAGCGACGCGCTGCTGAAAGCGCCTGATACCACAACGACGATCGCCGGCGATTCAAAAGCCCGGTAAAAGAAGTGCCCCGACGCTTACGTCGGGGCACCGCGTACGTCTAAGCATCCGCCTTGCTCACAGGATGCTTTTCGAGCCACGCATTCTCATCATCTTCGAACAGACGCGAGCGCGTCAGGAAGCGCAGGCCCGTCGGCCGCTCCAATGAAAACATGCCGCCGTTACCCGGCACGGCATCGATGATCAATTGCGTGTGCTGCCAGTACTCGAACTGCGATTCGCTCATATAGAACGGCACGCCTGCAATCTCGCCGAGCCTCACGTCCGATCCGCCGACCAGGAACTCGTTCGACGGAAAACACATCGGTGCGCTGCCGTCGCAACATCCGCCCGACTGATGAAAAATGATCGGCCCGTGCTCGGCGCTCAATTGCTGGATCAGCTTGATGGCGGCGTCCGTCGCCACGACACGCGCAACGCCTTCTTCGTTCATCGCGCCACCTCTCTGGCTTTGACTCGCTGAAAAAGCGGGCGAACCGCACCGCGCGATTCGCCCAACAGGAGCACTACGCTCAGAAGAAGCCCAACGGTTTCTCGCTATAGCTGACGAGCAGGTTCTTCGTCTGCTGATAATGGTCGAGCATCATCTTGTGGTTCTCACGTCCGATGCCCGACTGCTTGTAGCCGCCGAATGCCGCATGCGCCGGATACGCGTGGTAGCAGTTCGTCCACACGCGGCCCGCCTGAATCTCGCGGCCGAAGCGATAGGCGCGCGTGCCGTCGCGTGTCCAGACGCCTGCACCGAGGCCGTACAGCGTGTCATTGGCGATCTCGAGCGCTTCTTCTTCCGTCTTGAACGTCGTGACGGACACCACCGGCCCGAAGATTTCTTCCTGGAAGATACGCATCTTGTTGTGGCCGCGGAACACGGTCGGCTTCACGTAGTAGCCCTTCGAGAGTTCGCCGTCGAGCTTGTTCTGCTCGCCGCCGATCAGGCATTGCGCGCCTTCCTGTTTGCCCAGATCGATATACGACAGGATCTTTTCCATTTGTTCCGCCGATGCCTGCGCGCCGATCATCGTCTTCGTGTCGAGCGGATGGCCCTGCTGGATCGCAGCGACGCGCTTCAGCGCACGCTCCATGAAGCGGTCGTAGATCGACTCTTCGATCAGCACGCGTGACGGACACGTGCAGACTTCGCCCTGATTCAGCGCGAACATCGCAAAGCCTTCGAGCGCTTTGTCGAAGAAGCTGTCGTCCTTGTCGAGCACGTCGGCGAAGAAGATGTTCGGGCTCTTGCCGCCCAGTTCCAGGGTCACGGGAATGATGTTCTGGCTGGCGTACTGCATGATCAGGCGGCCCGTCGTCGTTTCACCCGTGAAGGCGATCTTCGCGATGCGCTTGTTCGATGCGAGCGGCTTGCCTGCTTCGAGACCGAAACCGTTGACGATGTTCAGCACGCCCGCCGGCAGCAGATCCTGGATCAGTTCTGCGAACACGAGCAGTGATGCGGGCGTCTGTTCGGCCGGCTTCATCACGACGCAGTTGCCAGCCGCGAGCGCAGGCGCGAGCTTCCACGCCGCCATCAGAATCGGGAAATTCCACGGAATGATCTGCCCGACCACGCCGAGCGGCTCATGAAAGTGATACGCGACCGTATCGTGATCGATCTCCGAAATGCCGCCTTCCTGCGCGCGCACGGCGCCCGCGAAATAACGGAAGTGATCGATTGCGAGGGGAATGTCGGCTGCCATGGTTTCGCGCAGCGGCTTGCCGTTGTCGATCGACTCGGCGACGGCGAGGCGTTGCAGATTCGCTTCGAGGCGATCGGCGATCTTGTTGAGGATGTTCGCGCGGTCCGTGGTCGACGTCTTTCCCCATGCGGCCTTCGCGCGATGCGCTGCGTCCAGCGCGAGTTCGATGTCGGCTTCGCGCGAGCGCGGAATCGACGTGAACGGCTCGCCCGTGATCGGCGAGATGTTGTCGAAGTACTCGCCACCAGTCGGCTTCACCCATTCGCCGCCGATGAAATTCGCGTATTGCTTCTTGTACGGAAACTCGGTCGTCAGAAACTTCATCTCTGCGTGATTCATCTGTGTGCTCCTCACATGATCGGATGTCGATGTATTCGGCGGGGTATATCACCCGTCCCGGCGGTGTTGCGCTGCCGGGGGTGCTTATCGCCAGAAGCGTGCCAACGTGGGCGCAACGGCGGCCAATGCCGGTGCATGCGGCACTGTCGCGATGCAGGCCGCGTTTCGAGCCTGTGACGTGCATGTCGATGACGTTGCATCCATGAGCAGTTCGAAACGCGAGTGTTCATCGATTGAACAGCGCGGTACGTTGCAGAGGGAATGCTCGGGATGATCCATTCGGCACGGGACTTGCGTTGGATAGCGCCTGTTTGTTCAATGTCACATGCAGGTGCATGTCCATCATCGATGCCCCATATGACGACCGACCTTCACTCCTTGCCCGCGCAGCCGTCTGCGTGCCGCGTCGAAACCAGCGTCGCGCACGACGCCGATGAACAGGCGCGCAACCTTCACGGCTGGACGCAGACGTACGACCAGCTCACGGCGGGCCACTTCGTCGGCAGGCTGACGGGATTGCATCTCGACGACATGCACGTGTTCTGCGAGACGACCAGCCAGACGCTGCGCCAGACCTGCGAAGTGCCATCGGACGCATACTGGTTCGGCGTTCCCGCCGACGATGTGAGCATCGGCCGCATCGGCCCGCAGCCGATCAACGGCGACGCGCTCGCGTTTCAGCGCGGCGGCGTCGAGTTCGAACTGCTCACGCCGGGCGGCTATGCGATCTTCGGCGTGGTCGTGCGCGGCGAGACGTTGCGGCGGCACGCGGCATCCGTCGAACACGCCGATCTGCTCGATCGCGCAACGCACACCGGCATCATTCCCATTGAAATGGAGCGCAAGGCACATTTTTGCGGGCTCTTGCGTAGCGTGCTCGACGACACCGCGCATGCCGCCTTATCTGAACGCACACGGCGCAATCTGCAGGCATCGGTGTTGTCTTCGCTGTTCGATCTGTGCGCGACGACTGCGCTCGAACCGGCCGCGATACCTGCACGCCCGCGCAGGCAATGGATCGTCTCCGAAGCGCGCGATTACGTGATCGCGAATCGCGAACGTCCGGTCGGCGTGCCGGAGTTGTGCGAGCACTTGCACGTCAGCCGACGCACCTTGCAGTACTGCTTTCAGGACGTGCTGGGCCTCGCGCCCGCGAGCTATCTGCGCGCGATCCGGCTAAACGGCGCGCGCCGCGAGCTATGTAGCGCGACGCCCGGCGAACTCACGGTGCAGGATGTCGCGGCCGCATGGGGTTTCTGGCATCTGAGCCAGTTCGCCACCGACTATCGCAAGCTTTTTGGCGTGCGTCCCTCCGAAACGCTGAAAGCCTTCACCTCGCCCGCCAGTCCGCAACTGGCTCACTAGCGTTCCGTCGCCGGGGTGGCCATTGCGCATCCGCTAGAATTGCGGCATGCGCGGCCCCGTTTCGCCGCCCCACCCACCATCCTCAACGACGACACACCATGCGTGCCGCCCTGTCCCGACGTGTCCACAGAAGGCTGTGGATAACGGCGGGACTAGCGGGCGGAACGCGTGTGGAATCGATGTGGACGTAAACGGGGTAACTCGACGCTCGCGCCTGGACCGGAAAAGTTGTTCGACGAACGCCATCGGGTGCGCACACCAAGCGCATGCGGTTATGCGTCCGGCAAAACGCTGATTCGTTTCGGTAAACCTGTGTTATCCACAGAAAAGCGGCGTGCTTGTTAACTGCTACTACGTATACATACAAGTAAACCTATTGTTGAAAAGCCAGCGCGTAGGGGGAAGACGCGTTGGCAACTCACGCTGGAGATTCACCGTGTTCACATGTATCAACCAAAGCTGCGGCGCGCAGTGGGAACTGTCCGACGTCACCATCAAGAACGAAGGCCAGGGCCTGCTGTTCCGCTGTCCGATGTGCGGCGCGCGCAACTACGTCGAGCGATTCGATGCCGACGACGGCACGATCGTCTATGAACAGATCGAAGGTCGCCCGTACAACTAAGCCCGCACACCGACATGACAACCCAGGTTCGACCTTTTAGCGAACTGCCGCTCTCGCAGGCGGCACTCGCGAATCTCACGCAACTCGGCTATGCCGAGATGACGCCGATCCAGGCCGCGAGCCTGCCGATCGCACTTGCCGGCCACGATCTGATCGCTCAGGCGAAGACGGGCAGCGGCAAGACGGCGGCGTTCTCGCTGGCGCTGCTGGCGCGGCTCGATGCGCGCCGTTACGCGATACAGGCGATGGTGCTGTGCCCGACGCGCGAACTTGCCGATCAGGTGACGCAGGAAATCCGCCGCCTCGCGCGCGCCGAAGAGAACATCAAGGTGCTCACGCTGTGCGGCGGCACGCCGATGCGTCCGCAGACAGCGAGTCTCGAGCATGGTGCGCATATCGTCGTCGGCACGCCGGGGCGCATCATGGACCATCTGGAGCGCGGCAGCCTGTCGCTCGATGCGCTCAACACGCTGGTGCTCGACGAAGCGGACCGCATGCTCGACATGGGCTTCTTCGACGACATCGCGAAGGTCGCGCGTCAATGCCCGAAGGAGCGCCAGACGCTGCTGTTCTCCGCGACCTATCCCGAAGGCATCGCGAAGCTGAGCCAGCAGTTCCTGCGCAACCCGAAGGAGGTGAAGCTCGAAGAGCGCCACGACGACAGCAAGATCCGTCAACGCTTCTACGAAGTGACGGAAGACGAGCGTTTGCATGCCGTCGGCCAGCTGCTGAATCACTACCGCCCGGTGAGCACGATCGCGTTTTGCAACACGAAGAACCAGTGCCGCGATCTGCTCGACGTGCTGCGCGCACAAGGTTTTCATGCGCTGGCGCTGCATGGCGAACTCGACCAGCGCGAACGCGATCAGGTGCTGATCCAGTTCGCAAACCGCAGCTGCTCGGTGCTCGTCGCTACCGATGTCGCAGCGCGCGGTCTGGATATCGCGCAGCTCGAAGCCGTAATCAACGTCGACGTGACGCCGGACCCGGAAGTCCATGTGCATCGCATCGGCCGCACCGGCCGCGCGGATCAGGAAGGCTGGGCGCTGAGCCTCGCGAGCATGAACGAGATGGGGCGCGTGGGCGGCATCGAAGAGGCCCAAGGGCGCGACGTCGAATGGCATCCGCTTGCCGAGCTGAAGGCCGCGAGCGACGAACCGCTGCTGCCACCGATGGAAACGCTGCAGATTCTCGGCGGCCGCAAGGAGAAGATCCGTCCGGGCGACGTATTGGGTGCGCTGACCGGCGACGCCGGTTTCAACGGCTCGCAGATCGGCAAGATCAACGTGACGGAGTTCTCGACCTACGTCGCCGTCGATCGCGGCGTTGCACGCGATGCGCTGCGCAAACTGAACGCGGGCAAGGTCAAGGGCAAGAAGGTGAAAGTGCGTTTGATGGACGAGTGACGCGCGCAAGTGCGGGGCGGTTGCGCACGACATCGCCTCGCTCTCCTTCACACGGATCGTCTGCGAACCAGAAGGCATCACTCCTTTTCATACCTGCGGGATTACCCTGCCGTTGCGTGCCGTTCACCTTGCGCCATGGACGCAAACGCGTTTCCGCCTATCTGCCTGCCCGTGCCGCTCGTCACGCGCATGAGCCGAACGCATGCCGCGCATGACAAACTTTCGATTGTTCTCATGTGCGCGATGTTGCCTAATCGTACAAACTGATCGGGACCGACGCGCGACGCGTGGCCCGCCGATTTGCAGCGAGAAGGAGGAATCTCATGCAGAGCGCTTTGCAAGCCCGCTCGAAATTGCCGGACGTCGGCACGACGATTTTCACCGTCATCGGCCAGTTGGCCGCTGAACATAATGCGTTGAACCTGTCTCAAGGCGCGCCGAATTTCGCGCCCGACGAAGCGCTCGTCGACGGTGTGACGAAGGCAATGCGCGGGGGACACAACCAGTACGCGCCGATGGCGGGCATCGGCGCATTGCGCTCCGCGCTCGCCGCGAAAGTCGAAACGCTGTACGGCGTGCACTACGATCCGTCGACGGAAGTGACCGTGATCGCGAGTGCGAGCGAAGGACTCTATTCGACGATCAGCGCGCTCGTGCATCCCGGCGACGAAGTGATCTACTTCGAGCCGTCGTTCGACAGCTATGCGCCGATCGTGCGTTTGCAGGGCGCGAAGCCGGTTCCCATCAAGCTGTCCGCACCCGACTTCCGCGTGAACTGGGACGAAGTGTCTGCAGCGATCACGCCGAAGACGCGCATGATCATCGTCAACACGCCGCACAATCCCACCGCGACGATTTTCAGCGACGCCGATATCGAACGGCTGAAGGCCGTGACGCGCAACACGGATATCGTGATTCTTTCCGATGAAGTGTACGAGCACGTCGTGTTCGACGGCGCGAAGCATCACAGCATGGCGTGTCATCGCGAACTCGCGGAGCGCAGTGTGATCGTGTCGTCGTTCGGCAAGTCTTATCACGTGACGGGTTGGCGCGTCGGCTACTGCCTCGCGCCCGCGGCGTTGATGGACGAGATTCGCAAGATCCATCAGTTCATGGTGTTTTCCGCCGACACGCCGATGCAGTATGCGTTCGTCGAGGCGCTGTCGAATCCGCAAAGCTATCTGGGCCTGTCCGAGTTCTATCAGCGCAAGCGCGATCTGCTCGCGCGCGAGCTGCGCGAGTCGCGTTTCGAGCTGTTGCCGAGCGAAGGCAGCTTCTTCATGCTCGCGCGTTTTCGCGGTTTCTCGGACGAAAGCGACAGCGACTTCGTGCTGCGTTTGATCCGCGATGCGAAGGTTGCGACCATTCCGTTGTCCGCGTTCTACACGGACGGCAAGGATGACGGCGTGATTCGTCTGAGCTTTTCGAAGGACGACGAGACGCTGATCGAAGGCGCGCGCCGTCTGCGTTCAATCTGAGCAAGGATCAAGCGATGATGCAGCAATCGATCAAGGCCGCCGTCGTGCAGATGAGCAGCACCCCCGATGTGCAGCAGAACCTCGGCGAAGCGCGCCGTTGGGTAGAGCAGGCTGCGCGCGAGGGCGCCACGCTGATCTCGTTGCCCGAATACTTCTGCTGGATCGGTGACGACGAAATGCAGCGGGTCGCCCTCGCCGAAGCATTCGGCGATGGCCCGATTCAACAGACGCTATCGGAACTGGCGCGCGAAACGGGCACATGGCTGATCGGCGGCACAGTGCCTATCCGTCCGGCGCAAGGGCCGCAGGTGGGCACGCACGCGTACAACACGTCGCTCGTGTTCGATCCCGCGGGGCAATGCTCGGCACGCTACGACAAGATCCATCTGTTCAGCTTCAACCAGGGTGCGGAGCAGCACGCGGAAGGCGACACGATGGTCGGCGGCGACAGCATCGGCACCGCGCAGGGGCCGTTCGGCACGCTGCGTCTGTCGGTCTGCTACGACTTGCGCTTTCCGGAGCTGTATCGCGCGGGGCCGGACGCCGACGTCATCGCGGTGCCCGCGGCCTTTACGCATACGACGGGCCTCGCGCATTGGGAACTGTTGCTGCGTGCGCGCGCCGTCGAAAACCAGGCTTTCGTGCTGGCGTCCGGCCAGTGCGGCACGCATTCGAATGGCTGGCGTACTTTTGGTCACAGTATGATCGTCGGGCCGTGGGGCGAGGTGCTCGCGCGGCGCGACGACGAGCCCGGCATCGTGCTCGCAACGCTCACACAAAGCGCGCTCGACGAAGCGCGCAACCGTCTGCCGGTGCTCACGCATCGGCGCATCGCTACGCAGTCTGACGTGCGTTGAACCGCATTGAACACAAGGGGAAGGAGATCGATGATGAAGCTAGTGAAGAATCTGCTGATGCTGGCGTGTGCATTCGCATCGGTGGCGACCGTGTCGGCGATGGCCGCCGATGCCACGTCGCTGCGCTATGGCCTCGAGGCGCAATATCCGCCGTTCGAATCGAAGGGCTCGAACGGCGAGTTGCAGGGCTTCGATATCGATATCGGCAACGCGGTCTGCAAGACCGCGAACCTGAAATGCAGCTGGGTTGAAACCTCGTTCGACGGCCTGATTCCCGCGTTGCAGGGCCGCAAGTTCGATGCGATCAATTCGGCGATGAACGCAACGGAAAAGCGCCGCCAGGCGATCGACTTCACCAACGTGATCTACCGCGTGCCGACGCAACTGATCGCGCGCAAGGACAGCGGGCTGCAGCCGACGCCCGAATCGCTGAAGGGCAAGCGCGTCGGCGTGTTGCAGGCGTCGATTCAGGAGACGTTCGCCAAGGCGCACTGGGAAAGCGCGGGCGTGACCGTCACGCCGTATCAGGATCAGAACCAGGTGTACGCGGATCTTGTCGCCGGCCGCCTCGACGCGACGCTCGTGCTCGCGCCTGCTGGACAGACGGGTTTCCTGTCGCGTCCTGACGGCAAGGACTTCGCGTTCGTCGGCCAGCCGGTTCGCGACGACAAGATTCTCGGCAGCGGCATCGCATTCGGGATTCGCAAGGGCGATACCGCGCTGCGCAACCAGTTGAATGCGGCGATCGCGAAGGTGCAGTCGGATGGCACCGTCAAGACGCTCGCGGAAAAGTACTTCGGCAATATCGACGTGTCGGCGAAGTAAATCTCCGCTCTCCGCACCGCATAACGCGCCGCATGGTTTTCGCCATGCGGCGCGTTTTTTTGCCTAACGTCTGAGGAATGAATAACCGAAAGCCGATGGAATAAAGCCTGCAATGGGCCTGTTAGCGCAGCAAGAGCCCGAAATCTGCACGACCGAACCATCATGTCCCGCACCTTCCCACCGTCCGACACGCCGCTCACCGAAGCGGACATGCAGGCATTCGCCGACGGCAATCTGCCGGCGGACCGGGCGGCGCGTGTGCGGAAGTACCTTGGCTCGCGGCCGGGCGAAGCCGAGCGGATCGCGTTCTACCGGCAACTGAACATGCAGATGCGCAGCGTGTTCGAAGGCGCGTTTCCGCAGCGGGCTCACGCGCAGCGCACCAACCGTGAGCACGACCCGGATGTTCGCTCGGCGACACGCCGGTTTGTCATGCGGCGCGTTGGCGTGGTGCTGCTTGGCGTCGTGCTGGCAATGTTGGCGGCGAGTGGCTGGTTCGTCGCGTCGCGGGTGTCGCCGGAAATGCTCGATGCCGCGGCTGTCATGGCGTTGATGCGCGAGTCCGGCCAGCAGGTTCCGGACGCATCGGCGGGTGTGCACGGCGATCCGCACGCGGTCGATCTCGCGCCTCTGGGTTTGAAACTGGTAGCGGTAAAGACACATCATCCGAACGCGTTCGCGAGCATCGACGTGCTCGACTATCGGAACGCAGACGGCGAACCTGTCGTGCTGCTTTCGGCGCCGGCTCCGTTTGCGGCGGATCAGCCGCACTGGACGGCGCAGCGCATCGGCCATGTACGGCTTCTGTCGTGGACGGTGGACGGCCGGCGATACGTGATTGCGGGCCGTGCCACGGCGCACGGGCTGATGCGTGCCGCGGACGCGCTGACTTCGCGCTGACCCTTGTTCAGCCAGCGAAAAACAGGCGGAATAAAATGCCGTAGGTTGTGTTCTCTGCTTCAAGAGGCAATGCGCGCGGCGGCTTTGCGTGTGGTGCGATATTCGATGGGTAGAGCAAATGGACATCCGTAACGAGTTGATGGATCACGTTCCGCGATTGCGCCGCTATGCGCGGGCGCTGATCAGCAATCGCGATCTCGCGGACGACCTCGTGCAGGACACGCTTGAACGCGCGCTTTCGCGAACGAAGATGTTCGAGGCCGGAACCGATCTGCGTGCCTGGCTTTTCACGATCATGCACAACGTGTTCGTCAATCAGGTGCGCAAGTCGTCGTCGCGTGCGGTGCATGTGTCGGTGGATGACGAGAGCATCGTCGAAAGCGAATTTGCGGTGTCGGGCGAGCAGACGCGCTCGCTCGAAGTGCGCGATCTCGATTACGCGTTGCAGCGTCTGCCCGCCGATCAGCGCGAGGTCGTGCTGCTCGTCGGGCTTGAAGAAATGAGTTACGCCGAAGTGGCGATTGCACTCGACATTCCCGTCGGCACGGTGATGTCGAGGCTCTCGCGTGGACGCGAGCGTTTGCGCGCGTTGATGGCGGGTGCACAGCCCGGCGCGAAACTGAAGGTGGTGCGATGAGCGATCAACAGACTCCCATCAGCGAAGAGGAAATTCATGCGTACGTGGACGGCACGCTGTCCGATGAACGTCGTGAACAGGTGGAGCGCGCGATCGAACTGAATCCCGTGCTGGCAGCGCGTATCAGCGATTACTTTTCGCTGAACAACATGTTTCATGAGCGCTATGACCGCGTACTGAGCGAGCCTGTGCCTGCGCGTTTGCGCATGCCGGAGAAGCGTCGCTGGCTGAGCGCGGCGAACTGGCCGCAGTTCGCTGGCATGGCGGCGGCGCTTGTGCTGGGCATCGGCATAGGCGTCGGCACGAACATGGGCAAGGATGTCGCTGCGCCGTGGACGGGTAGCTCGTCGGCGACATCGAACACGCGGCCGGTGAGTGCGGATGCGTCGGAAGTCTTCGCGCAGAAAGCGGCGCTGGCGCACGTCGTGTATATGCCGGCCGTCGATCGCCCAGCGCAGATCGGCGAGGATCACGAGCAGGAATTCGTGCAGTACCTCGCGAACAAGCTCGGTACCGACGTTCATCCGCCGATGCTCACGAAGAACGGCTTCGAGCTTGCGGGCGGCCGTGTATTGCCCGGCGACGACGGGCCCGTTGCGCAGTTCATGTATCACAACGCGAAGGGCGAGCGTGTGACGCTGTGTATTTCTCATCGCAAGGCGAGTGCGAATACGACGGCGTTCAAGCTGTATCAGGAAGGGCCTGTGAATGTGTTCTATTGGGTCGACGGCGATTTTGGGTATGCGGTGTCGGGCGGAATCGATCGCAAGGTGATGCTGCAGATCGCGCATGACGTGTATGCGCAGTTGACGGGAGCGACGCCGGGTTGATCGTTGGGCTGTTTTTGCATCGACGGCTGCATCTAGGGATGTGGCCGTTTTCGCTTTCTTTTAAATAGTTAGTGATCCGTATTTATCTGGCGAAATTTTACGGAGAAGAGGGAATAGATCGCGGCGTCATGCGGTTCGTCACTGTGCGTACCGCACGTTTTCAAAGGAGTTGGAAATGAAGATGCTCGCACTGTTGGCCGTATCCGTCGCCGCACTCGGTTCGACGAATGTCTTCGCGCAAGGCAAGACGCGCGCGCAGGTTTATCAGGAACTGATCGAGGCGCAGCAGAACGGACTCAACTACGTTACCGATGCGTCGTATCCCGAGGTGAGCCCTGCATTCCAAAGCACGGTCGAATATCTGAAAAAGCAGGCGCTCGCGAAAGCCGACAATGCGAACAGGATGGCGAAGGCTGCTTCGGATGCGGTGGTGCCGGGGAATTGAATGACTTTGCCCGTGTCGGGGACGAGCCGGAAATGAAAAAGGCCGGTTAGCTTTTGCTAACCGGCCTTTCTAATACTTGGTGGGGCGTGAGTGACTCGAACACTCGACCTACGGATTAAGAGTCCGCTGCTCTACCAACTGAGCTAACGCCCCAACAGAAGCGAGAGTATGCAGGAGTTTTTCTTGCTTGGCAAGCGTATCTCGCAAATTTCTTAAAAAAAGATCACGCGGCGTCCGCCACAGGGTCGAAGCAAGGCGTGGGAAGCAGCCGAAAGCACCATTGAAGCGCACGCGCGTTCGTCCCGGTATGATGTCGCGACATCACGCCGTGCGGCCTCCCGCACGGCTCCAACGGAAAATCACGATGGACGACAACGAAGTCCGGGAACTGCTCGACCGTGTGCTCGCGCCGTGGGTACGGGCGCTTTCCCTCACGCCCGTCAAGGTCGACGATGAAAGCGCCACGCTGCGCTTGCCGTTTTCAGGCGAGCTGCGCCACAGCGGCGGCGTCATCTGCGGCCAGGTTTTCATGGCGGCTGCCGACACGGCGATGGTCGTCGCCATTTCGGCTGCGCTCGGCGAATTCAAGCCGATGACAACCGTCTCGCTGAACATCAGCTTCATGCGCGCCGTCCGCAAAGGCGATGTGCTGATCACCGCGCGCGTGCTGCGCATGGGCCGCAATCTCGTATTCGGCGAAGTCGAACTCATCGACGAAGACGGCAAGATGGCCGTCCACGCCACCACCACTTACGCGCTGCTCAACTGAGCGCGCATCCGCCGTCGGCGCAAAACGCGCGCGACGGCGATCGAAGGAAACTTGGATGTTCGATCAGGTCGTTTTCGCCGGCGGCGGCAATCGCTGCTGGTGGCAAGCAGGCTTCTGGGACGTGATCCAGCCGGAACTCGACATCAAGCCGCGCGTGATCACGGGCATATCGGCGGGCGCGGCGACGGCCTGCATGCTCTTCACGCGCGACGCCGACTGGGTCATGCGCTACTACGAGAACGCGCTGCGCAACAACAAGAAGAACGCGTACTGGGGCAATCTGCTGCGCGGCGAATCGGTGTTTCCGCATTACCGCATCTACCGCCAGGCGCTGCTCGACATCTACGGTGAGAAGTTCGAGCTACTCGCGAAGGCGCCCGAAATCCGCATCGGCGTGTCGCATGTGCCGCGCTGGCTGGGCGCACGCAGCGCCGTCGCGGCCGGACTGATCGCGTACAACATCGAAAAATACATTCGCAAGACGCTGCACCCGACGCTCGGCCAGTCGATTGGCTTTCATCCGGAGTTCGTGCGCGCGCAGGATTGCGCGAATGTCGAAGAACTCGCCGACCTGATTCTGCAGTCATCGTGTACGCCGCCGTTCACGCCCGTTCTGCGGCGCAACGGGCGCCCCGTGCTCGATGGCGGGATGGTCGACAACGTGCCCGTCGGCGCGCTCGATCCAACGCCCGGCATGGTGCTCGTGATGGTGACGCGCATCTATCCGCGTCCGCAGATGTTCGTCGTGCCGCACGACGCGCAGCAGCGGTTGTACGTGCAGCCGTCGAGCAAGGTGCCGATTTCGAGCTGGGACTACACGAGTCCGTCGCAGATGCTGCACGCGTACAATCTCGGCCGCACGGACGGCGAGCAGTTTCTACAACGCATGCCTGAACTGCTCAACGCCGCCGCGCGCGACTGAAGCACGACTAAAGGGCGCACATAAAAAAGCGGCCTTTGAAGGCCGCTTTTGCTTACTTCCGGCGCCCGCCCTGCAGCGCTTCCGGATTGGCGACACTCACCGTGTCGCCCTGATCGAACGCGAGAATGTTCTTGAACGCCGCGCTGAAATAAAGCTCGTAGCTTTCCTTCTCGACGTAGCCGATATGCGGCGAGCAGATCACGTTTTCCATGCGCAGCAGGCTATAGCCCTGCAGGATCGGCTCGCTCTCATAGACGTCGATCGCCACCATGCCCGGCCGGTTGTGCGACAGCGCGCCCATCAGCGCATTTTCTTCCAGCAGTTCCGCACGGCTCGTGTTGACGAAGAGGGCGGTCGGCTTCATGCGCATCAGGTCGTCCTGCTTGACGATGCCGCGTGTGTCATCGTGCAGGCGCAAATGCAGCGACAGCACGTCGCTCTGTTCGAACAGCGCTTCACGGCTCTCCGCGACCTGATAGCCGTCGGCGACGGCGGCTTCGCGCGTGTGCTCGCGGCCCCAGACCAGCACGTTCATCCCGAACGCCTTGCCGTAGCCCGCGACCATCCGGCCGATCTTGCCGTAGCCCCAGATGCCGAGCGTCTGGCCGCGCAGCACCTGGCCGAGACCGAAGTTCGGCGGCAGTGCAGACGTCTTCAGGCCCGATTGTTGCCATGCTCCCTGTTTAAGGTTTGCTACGTATTGCGGAATGCGGCGCTGCGCGGCCATGATTAGGGCCCACGTCAGTTCGGCGGGAGCGACGGGCGACCCGACGCCTTCGAGCACGGCGATGCCGCGTTCGGTACAGGCGGCCATGTCGATATGGCTTCCCGCCTTGCCCGTCTGGCTGATCATGCGCAGATGCGGCAACTTGTCGAGCAGTTGAGAGCTGATGCGGGTGCGTTCGCGAATCAGAACGAGGGCATCGACTTCCGACAGGCGGCTGGCGAGCTGGCCAAGGCCGCGAACGGTGTTGTTGAAAACCTTGACCTCGTGGTCGGCGAGCAATTGGAAACAGTCGAGCTTGCGGACGGCGTCTTGATAGTCGTCAAGGATGGCAATCTTCATGGCGTATATGTTGTGCGACGCACTCAATGGGTGCGGAACGGAGAGTCTGATTCGGGTGTCACATCATGTGACCTGGAGCACATGATGCTTGTTTTGAATGCCTTACCGTATAAGGAGCCGCTATGGACGGAGCCACGACGGCACGGCAAGTTCCCTTGTTTTTAACAGTTTGTTGCATGTTCACGCAAGCCGCTTTACAGACGGTTTCAACGTGCCGGCGACAGGCTGGAATGGCCCTAACGACCTGCAGGATCGCGCGTCGGAGAACCCTCGCGCGAATTATCGCCTCTCGCACGCAGCGTCGCTGGGCTAGCACCGTTTTTCTACTTCTACCAAAACGGAGACAGCTCGATGAATCATCCCGCATTTGCAGGCCATTCGACCCTCGAAGCGCCTGCCTGGGTCAAACATAAAAAGCTGATCGAGTGGGTGCAGCGCGTCGCGGCGCTGGCAAAGCCGGAGCGGATCGTCTGGTGCGACGGTTCGCAGGAGGAATATGACCGCCTGTCGGCGCAGATGGTCGCGGCCGGCACCCTCAAAAAGCTCGACCCCGCCAAACGGCCGAATTCGTATCTCGCGTGCTCGGATCCGTCCGACGTCGCGCGCGTCGAGGACCGCACGTTCATTTGCTCGCAACATCGTGAAGACGCCGGCCCGACCAACAACTGGATCGAGCCCGCCGAGATGCGCGCGACGCTCGACGGCTTGTTCGACGGCGCAATGCGCGGCCGCACGATGTACGTCGTACCGTTCTCGATGGGGCCGCTCGGCTCGCCGATCGCCCATATCGGCGTCGAGCTGAGCGACAGCCCGTATGTCGTCACGAACATGCGGATCATGACGCGCATGGGTCGCAAGGTGTACGACGTGCTCGGCGAGGACGGCAATTTCGTGCCGTGCGTGCATTCCGTCGGCGCGCCGCTCGCGGCTGGCCAGAAGGATGTCGCGTGGCCATGCAACGACACGAAATACATCGTCCATTTTCCGGAATCGCGTGAAATCTGGAGCTACGGCTCGGGCTACGGCGGCAATGCGCTGCTCGGCAAGAAGTGCTTCGCGCTGCGCATCGCGTCGACGATGGGCCGCGCTGAAGGCTGGCTCGCAGAGCATATGCTGGTGCTCGGCGTGACCTCGCCGGAAGGCAAGAAGCTCCATGTGGCGGCGGCGTTCCCGTCGGCGTGCGGCAAGACCAATTTCGCGATGCTGATTCCGCCGCAAGGCATGAACGGCTGGAAGATCACGACGATCGGCGACGACATCGCCTGGATCAAGCCGGGCAAGGACGGGCGTCTCTACGCGATCAACCCGGAAGCGGGCTATTTCGGCGTCGCGCCGGGCACGAGCGAAAAGACCAACTTCAACGCGATGGCCACGCTGAAGGAAAACGTGATCTTTACGAACGTCGCGCTGACCGACGACGGCGACGTCTGGTGGGAAGGCATGACGGACGAGCCGCCCGCGCATCTTATCGACTGGCAGGGCAAGGACTGGACGCCCGCCATCGCGAAGGAAACGGGCCGCAAGGCCGCACATCCGAACGCGCGCTTCACGGCGCCTGCCTCGCAATGTCCGTCGATCGACGCCGACTGGGAGAACCCGGCGGGCGTGCCGATCGACGCGTTCGTGTTCGGCGGCCGCCGCTCGACGACCGTGCCGCTCGTGACGGAAGCACGCGACTGGGTCGAGGGCGTCTACATGGCCGCGACGATGGGCTCGGAAACGACAGCAGCAGCCGCCGGCCAGCAGGGCGTCGTGCGGCGCGATCCGTTCGCGATGCTGCCGTTCTGCGGCTACAACATGAGCGACTACTTCGGCCACTGGCTGAAAACGGGCGCGAAACTCGAGCAGATGAGCGCACGCACGCCGAAGATCTTCTGCGTCAACTGGTTCCGCAAGGGCGACGACGGCAAATTCGTATGGCCGGGCTTCGGTGAAAACATGCGCGTCCTGCGCTGGATGGTCGACCGGATCGAAGGCAAGGCGAAGGGCGAGGAGCACGCGTTCGGCGTATCGCCGCGTTACGAGGACATCGACTGGAGCGGGCTCGACTTCACGCGCAAGCAGTTCGAACAGGTGATTTCCGTCGATGATGTCGCGTGGCGCAAGGAACTCGCGTTGCACAGCGAGTTGTTCCACACGCTGAAGCAGGGCCTGCCTGCCGCGCTGCAAGATACGCGCAGCGCGCTCGAAAGGAAGCTAACCGCGTGATGTTGTGAGCGTTCACTAACCTAAGAGCAAGCCGCCCTCGGGCGGCTTTTTTCATCCATCCGACCGATTTTTCCTCGCCTTTCGACCCCCATTCCGCTGCCGACGCGCCCCTTTCGCTGTTCGAGCCAAATGTCGGTTTTCGACGCGATGCAGCAAATTGTTTCGTTGACTGGAACAATCGGCATGTCGGTATTCCGTCCCCGAAGAGATTGACTCAAATTTTTATAAAATTTCTGTTTTCTTAGGCAACTTCTGCAGGATTTCCCTAGTCGTAGGAAAATTCCAAGTGTGCTTCCTGTTCGCGAGGGGAGCGGTACTACGGCAGGAGTTGTTCATGGATCATTTGCAGTCGATGCGAGTTTTCGTCAAAGTGGCGGACCTCGGCAGTTTCGCCCGCGCGGCCAGCGCGATGGATATTTCAAACGCAGTCGCCACCCGTCACGTCGCCGATCTCGAAGGCCGTCTTGGCACCCGGCTGCTCAACCGCACCACCCGCAGTCTTTCGCTGACTGAGTCCGGTCAGGTTTATCTGGAACGCGCCCGTCAGATTCTCGACGAGCTGGAAGACGTCGAGCAGATGGTCGTCGCGCGCAATCACGAGCCCGTCGGCACGCTACGCATCGTCGCGCCCGTCGTGTTCGGCCTGCATAACCTTGCGCCCGTGCTTCAGACCTACGCCGAGCGCTATCCCAAGGTGATTCCCGATGTGACGCTGGTCGACCGCCAGGTCGATCTTGTCGAAGAAGGTTTCGATGTCGGCGTCGTGATCGCGCGTCACATGCGCAGCGCGAGCATCGTGACGCGGCGCCTGACGACGGGCTGCATGACCGTCTGCGCGACCCCGGCGTACCTGGAGAAGCACGGCACGCCGACGCGCCCCGAGCAGCTGCTCGAGCATCCGTGCCTGTCGCTGCCGTCCGAATACTGGGGCGATGAACGCGTGTTCACCGGTCCGGACGGTGAGGTGCGCGTGCGTCCGACCAACGTGATCGTCGCGAACAACACGGAAATGCTGCGTCAGTTCGCGTTGCTCGGCATGGGCATCGCGATCCTGCCGAGCTACCTGATCGGGCGCGACACGACGCGCGGCAAGCTGGTGCGTCTGTTGAGCGACTATCGCTTGCCGCAGGTCGAGATCAACATCGCCTACCCGAGCCGCCGACACTTGCCGGCGAAGGTCCGCACGTTCATCGATCACCTCGTCGAGCACTTCAACCAGACGCCGAACAGCAAGCTGGGCGAGCAGTGGGTGAAAGACGGCGTAGAACGCGCACCGTCGATGCTGGAATCGACGGCTATGTCGATGCCGCCTGAAGCGTTCGACGGCGCCGAGCCGCTGTCGAGCCTGCTCGACGGCGAAATTCCGGCCAAGCCGACGCGTACGCTGAACCGTTCTCGCGGCATCGCTTCGCCGACCCACTGACGCGAGTCCAGCGACGCCGGGCAATGACGGCGTCCACCAGGCGATAAAAAAGCGCAGTCACCGTAATGGTGACTGCGCTTTTTGTTGCAGCTTCGAGATTGCGCGGTTCGCGCGAGCCTTGCGGCGGCCCGCGCTGAACCTGTTTTACGAACCTGTCTTGCGTGCAGCGGACTTCGCGGCCGTGGTTTTTGCTGCTGCCTTTTTCGCGGGCGCCTTCTTTGCAGCAGCCGTTTTCGCGGCGGTTTTCTTCGCGGGTGCGGCTTCATTCGCTGCTTCGGCCGTCGCGGACTCAGGCGCAGCCTTGGCAGCCGCCTTCGCAGCCGCCGTCTTGGCAGCGCCTTCCTTCGGTTCCTTCTTCTCGAACTCGAAGCCGATCTTGCCGTCGTTCTGCTTGACGAGGAATGCCTTGAAGTTGCGGCCCGTGCGCGACGACTTGAAGTTCGTCAGCAGGTCGGTGCGTCCGTTTTCCAGCAGCTTCGCCATCTGTTCGCGCGCGATTTCCTGCTGCAGGATCACCTTGCCCGAACGGAAGTCGCAGGTCTTCGGATTCGCCACAGAGTTTTCGCAGACGTAACTCATGCCGTGCTCGAACACCTTGCCGCTGCACTTCGGACACGCGCCGACGGGTTGCTGCTCGGAGAAGTCCGGCGCTTCGCCGTCTTCGCCGCCCTGATCCTGGCCGAAGTCGAATTCGAGCTTGTAGTTCTTCGTTTCGTCGTCGAAAGACAGTTTAAGGATCGCCGAGAACGGACGGCCCATCTTGCTGCGGAAGCCCGACAGCGGACCGATCTGCTTCT
This sequence comes from Paraburkholderia sp. Tr-20389, assembly GCF_017104565.1. Lineage (GTDB taxonomy): Bacteria > Pseudomonadota > Gammaproteobacteria > Burkholderiales > Burkholderiaceae > Paraburkholderia. Next base: position 224,922 of record NZ_JAAGPD010000005.1, read on the forward strand.
TCTGCAGCAACTCTTCGACTTCCTCGATTTCGAATTGCCGGCCGCCCGGAATCTTCGAGATCGAGAATTCGCACTTCGTGCACGCGAAGCGCCGATAGTTTTCCTTCACCTGGCCGCCGCAATTGGGGCAGGGCGTTTGCAGCGTCGCGTAATCGCCGGGAATCGTGTCGGAGTCGTATTCCTTCGCGCGCTTGACGATGGTCTGCGTCATGCGGGCGATTTCCTGCATGAACGCGTCACGCGGCAGCTTGCCTCGTTCCATCTGCGACAGCTTGTATTCCCATTCGCCCGTCAGTTCAGGCGCGGTCAGTTCCTTCACGTCGAGGCCGCGCAGCAGCGTCATCAGCTGGAAAGCCTTCGCGGTCGGGATCAGCTCGCGTCCTTCGCGGACCAGATACTTTTCGCCGAGCAGACCTTCGATGATGGCGGCGCGCGTGGCCGGCGTGCCGAGACCCTTCGCGGCCATCGCTTCGCGCAGTTCGTCGTCTTCGACGAGTTTGCCGGCGCCTTCCATCGCCGAGAGCAGCGTCGCTTCGTTGTAGCGTGCGGGCGGCTTCGTGACGAGTTGTTGCGCGGCGATCTTGTCGGTCTTGACCTTCTCGTCCTTCTGCACCGGGACGAGGTTGGCGTCTTCGCCGCCGGTCTCGCGGCCGTAGACCTGCAGCCAGCCCGGCTCGACGAGCACCTTGCCTTCGGTCTTGAAGTGATGGCCGACGACTTCCGTGATACGCGTGGTGACGCGGTACTCGGCAGCCGGGAAAAACACGGCGAGGAAGCGCTTGACGACGAGGTCATAGAGCTTCTGCTCGGGCTCGGAGAGTGCCTTCGGCGCCTGCAGGGTCGGGATGATAGCGAAGTGGTCGCTGATCTTCGAGTTGTCGAAGATGCGCTTGTTCGGCTTCACCCAGCCCTTGTCGAGCACCTGCTTCGCGTGCGGCAGATAGTTGTTGCTCTCCTTGAGCATCTCCATCGTGTGCTTGACCGTTTCCAGGTAGTCTTCCGGCAGCGCGCGCGCGTCGGTACGAGGATAGGTCAGCACCTTGTGCTTTTCGTACAGCGCCTGGGCAAGGCCCAGCGTGTTCTTGGCCGAAAAGCCGAAGCGTCCGTTGGCTTCGCGCTGCAGGCTGGTCAGGTCGAACAGCGCGGGCGACAGTTGCGTCGACGGCTTCGATTCTTCCGAGACGCTGCCCGTCTGGCCGCGACAGGCCGCGACGATCGTTTCCGCAGCCGGCAGGCTCCAGAGTCGCGAATCCCGCTTTTCCGGATCGAACTCGTCCTTCTTGAACTTCGGGTCGTACCAGCGGCCTTCGTAGAAGCCCGCCGCGCACACGAACTCGGCCTTCACTTCCCAGTAGTCGCGCGGCACGAAGCGGCGAATCTTTTCTTCGCGCTCGACGACGATCGACAGCGTCGGCGTTTGCACCCGCCCGACCGTGGTCAGGAAGAAGCCGCCGCCCTTGCTGTTGAACGCGGTCATCGCGCGCGTGCCGTTGATGCCCACGAGCCAGTCAGCTTCCGAGCGGCACCGCGCGGCATCCGCGAGCGGCTGCATGTCGGCGTCGGTGCGCAGTTGCGCGAAGCCGTCGCGGATTGCGGCGGGCGTCATTGACTGGAGCCACAGACGCTGCACCGGCTGTTTCGCTTTCGTGTGCTGCGCGATCAGGCGGAAAATCAGTTCGCCCTCGCGCCCCGCGTCACATGCGTTGATCAGACGGTCGACATCTTTCCGCTTGATGAGCTTGTTCAGCACCTTCAGCCGCGATTCGCTTTTCGCGATCGGATTCAGGTCGAAATGGGGCGGAATAACGGGGAGATTGGCGAAACTCCATTTTCCCCGTTTGACTTCATATTCTTCGGGCGCGGCAATCTCCAGCAGATGGCCGACTGCCGACGAAATGACGAAATCGTCGCTTTCGAAGTACTCGTCATGCTTGGTAAACCCGCCCAAAGCCCGCGCGATGTCGTTCGCGACGGATGGCTTTTCGGCGATGATCAGTGCTTTGGACATGACTGAAAATAAGTTGGTGGATTCGGGGCGGTACCGCGGGATTTCCCACTCGGGTTAGGCACCCATTAACGACCGCTTTATAGCACACGCCGCCGCAACGGCAACCGATGAGCCCAAAAAAGCGGCGCATCATAATTGCGCGCAGATTGGTTGGGCAAGCGTGTGACGAGCGGGTCCGAAGGCGGCTTCGTCGCTGATTTAGCTCACTTTTTCCGCATTACACGGCGATTTTGCAAACGCCGTGCCGCCGCGGTCGGGAATACCCTGGAATGAGGCGAAGGTGAGCGTAGGGCCCGGGGACGGATCAGGCTTCCAGCAGCGTCGGCCGCATTTTCGGCGCGCCTTTGATGCCGGGCACTGCCGTCAGATCAACCAGCATCCGTTCGACGATCGACGCCTGTGGCAAAACCGTTCCGAAGAAGCGCGTGGTGATCCCGTCTTCTATAAGAATGGTCGGGAAATTCTCAACGTCCAGATCGTCGAAGCGGTCCGCGTGCGTCTCGATATCGACCCAAGCAAAGCAGACGTTGGGATGCCTGTCTGCCAGCGCATCGAACGCGGCCCGGTATTCACGGCAGGTTCCGCACCATTCCGCACACAGACACGCCACGAAAAGCGTGTCGCGATCGCTGACGCGCTCGGCGATCCGTTTCGAGTCGGTGTCCAGATTCAGCGCGGGCATGGCGGGTTCCTTCGGCATTACATGGGTTATTTGGCGCGAATGTAGCACGTCGCGTCAGGCGCTGTGCACCGCTCGAACATACCGGCCGCCGGGCAGCGCACACAACTCGCCAGCCAGTTCGAGCCGCAGCAGTGTGCTTTGCAGCAGCGTGTCGTCCATGTCGGTGCGTTCGGCCAGGATTTCAAGCGTGGTGGGCGAATGGCCAAGCGCGCTGAGCAGGCGTCGGGCATCGGCCTGAAAGCCGGGCTCAGTGTTCCGCTGCGAGTCGAGATCGGCTGTTTGCGACTGCGGAACGATGTGCAGCCGGGGCGCGGGATCTGCCGGCGGCGCGGGGAATCCTAGCTCTTCGAGCACATCTTCCGGCGTTTCGACGAGTTTTGCGCCCTGCTTGATCATCCGGTGACAGCCGCGAGCCAGCGGTGCGTGGATCGAACCGGGAATCGCAAAGACATCGCGGCCCATTTCGTTGGCGAGCCGCGCCGTGATCAGCGAGCCTGAGCGCATCGCCGCCTCGACGATCAGCACACCATGCACGATCCCTGCGATCAGCCGGTTGCGCTGCGGGAAATTGGCGGAGCGGGCCGGCGTGCCGAGCGGCCATTCCGACAGGATCGCGCCGTCGTCGGCAATCTGGTGCGCGAGCGCGTGATGAGAGGCCGGGTACACGACATCCGCGCCCGTGCCGATTACCGCGACCGTGCTGCCGCGCCCTTGAAGCGCCCCGCGATGCGCCGCGCCGTCGACGCCTGCCGCGAGACCAGACACGACTGTCACTCCGGCGTCCGACAAGGCACGGGCGAACCTCGACGCATCTTCGATTCCCTGAGGCGTCGCGCTGCGGCTGCCGACCACCGCGACGCTGCGTGTGTGCAGCAGTTCGATGCGGCCTTTTACATACAGAAGCGGCGGCGGATCGGGCATGGTCAGCAACGAGGGAGGATAGGCAGGGTCGTCGAGCGTCACGAGCGCGTTGCCGGGCAGCGCGCGCCACGCGCGCACCGCGTCGAGCTGCGCGGGGAAATCCGTGGAAGGCGGGGCGAGTGCGGCTCGGGCAGTGGCCTCGTCGGTGGCCTCGGAGAGCGCGGCGAAGGTCTGCGACAGCACGGCTTCGGGCAGCCCGAAGATCACGAGCAGGCGGCGCAGGGCGGCCGGATTCAGGCCGGGTGCGATGGCAAGCCGCAACCACGCGGCGAGTTCTGGGTCTGTCAGGGGAAGCGTCTGCATGGCTGGCGTCCTCGCTCACGGCAACCGGCCTTTCGGTCGCCATGCTAAAATTTTCATCATCCGAAATAACCGAAACCCCTGCTGCGCCGCGTTTGCGCGCGCCCGGGCGACATGCGCATGAGCGCACTGAACAGGCGTTGAATCAACGCGGTTCGGCCGCTATCTATGCTGTGCGTGTCGCGACTGGCGAACAACCTGGCCGAATAGCCAATCGCGCGACTTGTTGAACAGCGTCGGCGCCCAATCAATTTCAGGACTATGGCTTTACTCAACATCCTCAATTACCCGGACAAGCGGCTGCACAAGGTTGCGAAGCCGGTCGAGAAGGTCAATGACCGTATCCGCAAGCTCGTCGCCGACATGGCCGAGACGATGTACGCCGCGCCCGGCGTAGGCCTGGCGGCGACGCAGGTCGACGTGCACGAGCGCGTGATCGTGATCGACGTGTCCGACACGCACGAGGAACTGCGCGCGTTCATCAATCCGGAAATCATCTGGTCGAGCGACGAGCGGAAGATTCACGAAGAAGGCTGCCTGTCGGTGCCGGGCATCTACGACAACGTCGAGCGTGCCGAGAAGGTGCGTGTGCGCGCGCTGAACGAGAAGGGCGAAACCTACGAACTGGATTGCGAAGGGCTGCTCGCCGTCTGCATCCAGCACGAAATGGATCACCTGATGGGCAAGGTGTTCGTCGAATATCTGTCGCCGCTCAAGCAGACGCGCATCAAGAGCAAGATGAAAAAGCTCGCGCACGCAATGTGATGCGCTTTTGGACGGCCACCAGTACATGAGTCACACGTTGCGCGTCATTTTTGCCGGTACGCCGGAGTTCGCCGCGGCGGCGCTTGCCGCGATTCACGAGGCGGGCTTTCCGGTGCCGCTCTTGCTCACCCAACCGGACCGCCCGGCGGGGCGCGGCATGAAGCTGCAGGCCAGCCCTGTCAAGCGTTACGCACAGGAGCACGGCATCGAAGTCGCACAGCCGCCTTCGCTGCGTCGTAACGGCAAGTTTCCGGCGGAAGCCACGGCCGCCATCGATCAGTTGCGCGCAACGCCGCACGACGTAATGGTGGTCGCCGCCTACGGCCTGCTGCTGCCGCAGGAAGTGCTCGACATTGCGCCGCACGGCTGCATCAATATTCATGCATCGCTGCTGCCGCGCTGGCGCGGCGCCGCGCCGATCCACCGGGCAATCGAAGCAGGTGACGCCGAAACCGGCATCACGCTGATGCAGATGGACGCGGGTCTCGATACCGGCGCGATGATTTCCGAAGTCCGCACGCCGATCGAAGGCACGGACACGACCGCGACGCTGCACGACCGGCTTGCCGAAGCGGGCGCAAAGCTGATCGTCGACGCGCTGATCGTACTGGAGCGCAGCGGCAAGCTCGCGTCGACCCCGCAACCCGGCGAAGGCGCGACCTACGCCGAGAAAATCGGCAAGCACGAAGCGGCGCTGGACTGGCGACGCCCCGCGGCGGAACTGGCCCGCCAGGTTCGCGCGTTCGACCCGTTCCCCGGCGGTGCCGCGACGCTCGACGGCACGGTGCTCAAGCTCTGGTCGGCTGCCGCAATCGACGCGCCGCGCAAGGCGGAACCCGGCACGATCGTGGATGTGTCACCCGAAGGTGTCGTGGTGGCATGCGGCGACGGCGCATTGCGCATCACGCAACTCCAGAAGCCCGGCGGCAAGCGCTTGCCTGTGCGCGATTTTCTCGCCGGCTCGACGCTCGCGGCAGGCCAGCGTTTCGAACTCGCACAGCCACAATAAAGTCACCTACGACGTTGCACCATATGCCGTTCGCCCAGGGCACGCCGCGTTCGCGCAGCGCGCTAAAATCTTTGGTGCAACTTGCATGAAGAGGATTCCATGTTCGGCATCACCCATTTCGAGTTTTTCGTCGTCGCAGTCTTTTTGCTCAACGTCACGCCGGGGCCCGACACCGCTTACATCGTCGGCAGAAGCGTCGCGCAGGGGCGCGGCGCAGGGCTGATGTCGGCGCTGGGCATCTCGGCCGGATGCTGCGTCCACTCGCTCGCGTGCGCGTTCGGGTTGACGGCGCTGCTGGCTGCATCGGCCACGGCTTTCACCGTGATCAAATTCGTCGGCGCGATTTATCTGGTTTATCTCGGCGTGCGTCTCATCCTGACGAAGCCGGAATCCGGCCAGGCCACCGGCGAAGCGCGCCTGCCCGCCGGCGCGCCCAAGTCGCTGCGCCAGCTTTTCCAGCAAGGCTTCTGGACCAACGTGCTGAATCCCAAGGTCGTGCTGTTCTTCGTGTCGTTCTTTCCGCAATTCGTTTCGGCGGACAGCGGCAACAAGACGGTGGCGTTCCTGACGCTCGGCGTCGTCTTCGTGGTGATGAGCATGGCGTGGAACAGCTTCGTCGCGTGGGTCGCGGGCAGCGTTACGCGCCGTTTTTCCGGCAAGCCGGGCGTCAAGAAGTGGCTGGACCGCACCGTCGGCAGCGCGTTCGTCGGGCTGGGCATCAGGCTCGCTACGGCAACGCGGTGATTGAATTTTTCCCGCCCGCCCATATCTAACAGTTCGCTTACAATCATTCGCCGCGAATACGCGGCAACCAATCAGGACCGCGTGGCGGGCAAGGAGTCTTGGATATGTTCAACTGGGTGAAAACCGCGATGCTGATGGCCGGGATCACGGCCCTCTTCATCGTGATCGGCGGCATGATCGGCGGCCGGAGCGGCATGATGCTCGCGCTGCTGATCGCGCTCGGGATGAATTTCTTCTCGTACTGGTTCTCGGACAAGATGGTTCTGCGCATGTACAACGCGCAGGAAGTCGACGAAACGAGTGCGCCGCAGTTCTACCGGATGGTTCGCGAGCTGGCCACGCGCGCCAATCTGCCTATGCCGCGCGTCTATCTGATCGACGAAGACCAGCCGAATGCGTTCGCGACGGGGCGTAACCCCGAACACGCGGCCGTCGCGGCGACCACGGGCATTCTGCGCGTGCTGTCGGAGCGCGAAATGCGCGGCGTGATGGCGCACGAACTCGCGCACGTGAAGCACCGCGACATCCTGATCTCGACGATTTCGGCGACGATGGCGGGCGCTATCTCGGCGCTGGCGAACTTCGCGATGTTCTTCGGCGGCCGCGACGAGAATGGCCGTCCGGCGAATCCGATCGCGGGCATCGCGGTCGCGTTGCTGGCGCCGATCGCAGGCGCACTGATCCAGATGGCGATTTCGCGTGCGCGTGAATTCGAGGCGGACCGGGGCGGGGCGCAGATTTCGGGCGATCCGCAGGCGCTTGCGTCGGCACTGGACAAGATCCACCGTTATGCGAACGGCATCCCGTTTCCGACGGCCGAGGCCCATCCGGCCACCGCGCAGATGATGATCATGAATCCGCTCGCGGGCGGCGGCATCGCAAACCTGTTCTCGACGCACCCGGCCACCGAGGAGCGCATCGCGCGTCTGATGGAAATGGCGCGTACGGGGCGCTTCGAATAAGCGGGGTCGACCGCGGCGGCTGAAGCTTCGGCTGCAATCCGACAAGGGGCGAGCATGACTCGCCCCTTTTTTCCTACGGCGCGGCCTTTGTGGTTTCATCGCGTCGAACTTCCCTCAAAAAGCGTGGGTGATCCGCACGGGCCGCGGGGCCGCACTGCCCGTCACGCTACAATGTGGCGTTTGCGCGACACTTGGTGCGCACTGTTCTCCGCCCGTTCATGACCCGAAAGCCTTCTCAGCGTCCTGCCTCGCCGCCGCGTTCGCGCGACACCCGTTTGTCGTCGCTGCATCTCGCACCCGAATCGCTCGGTTTCGCGCTCGATTGCGCAGCGCAGGCGGTCGGCGCGGTGCGCCATGGCGCGGCGCTGCCCGCGGCCTTGCATTCGATCTTCGTGTCGTTGCCGGAGAGTGTCGCCACGGCGTCGCGTGGGGCAGTGCAGGACATCGCGTACCGGACCATGCGCCGGCTCGGCACGGCAGAATGGCTCGTCGCGAAACTCGTGCGCAAGGCGCCGCCGCCGCACGTCGCGCATATGCTGGCGTGCGCGCTTGCGTTGCTGGTGGACGAAGAGCGCAACGCAGCGTACGCGCCCTTCACGGTGGTCGATCAGGCCGTGAACGCGATCGGCGCGCGTCGCGAGGTCTCGTTTGCGAAGGGCCTGACGAACGCAGTGCTGCGCAATTTCCTGCGCGAACGCGAGACGTTGCTCGGCGACGCGCAGAAGGACGCTGTCGCTCACTGGAACTATCCCGTCTGGTGGATCGACGCCGTTCGCAGCGCATGGCCCGATGCATGGCAAGGTATCCTCGCGGCGGGCAACAGCCAAGGTCCGCTGACGCTGCGCGTGAACGCGCGCCGCGCGACTGTCGACGCCTATCTGCAAACGTTGCGTCAGCATCAGATTTCCGCGACGCAAGCGGGCGACCATGCCGTGCGACTCGATACGCCGATGCCCGTCGACCGCATTCCCGGTTTCAACGAAGGCGTCGTCTCCGTGCAGGATGCGGGGGCGCAACTCGCGGCCCAGTGGCTCGGCGTGCAAGACGGTATGCGTGTGCTGGATGCGTGCGCCGCGCCGGGTGGCAAGACGGGCCATCTGCTCGAACTCGCGGATATCGATCTGATCGCACTCGAAAGCGACGCGACGCGCGCGCGGCGGATCGGCGAAAACCTTCAGCGCCTGCGGTTAAGCGCGCAGGTGCGCGTCGGCGATGCGGGCAGTCCCGAGCAGTGGCACGATGCCGCCGATGCGCCGTTCGACCGCATTCTCGCCGACGTGCCGTGTTCGGCTTCGGGCATCGTGCGCCGTCATCCGGACATTCGCTGGCTCCGGCGCGCATCGGACATTCCCGCGCTCGTCGACGAGCAGCGGCGCATTCTCGAAGCGCTATGGACGCTCGTCAAACCGGGCGGCGAGTTGCTGTACGTTACGTGCTCGATCTTTCCGGAAGAGGGCGAGTTGCAGGCTCAGTGGTTTGGAAACCGACACGCGGATGCGGTACGATTGGACGCGCCGAGGCAACTGCTCCCAGCAGTCGCCCGCGCGCCCGCCGACGTTTCGGCTGGTTCCCGCGCCGGACAAAGCACTGGTTCGAGCTTAGACCACGACGGATTCTTCTACGCGCGCTTTCAGAAACGGTGATCATCAAACGCTTTCTTCCGCTACGGCTCGTGGCCGCGCTCTGGATTGCGCTGGCCCTTTGCCTCACGGCAGCCGGGCCGGCGCGAGCCGAATCGATCGCCGTGCAACGCGCGTCCCTGCAATCCGACGGCAGCGGCTGGAGCCTCGATGCGCGTTTCGAGTTCGAACTGAACAGCAACCTCGAAGACGCCGTCAACAAAGGCATACCGCTTTACTTCACAACGGACTTCGAACTGAGCCGACCACGCTGGTACTGGTTCGACGAACAACCGGTGAGCGTATCGCAAAGCATTCGACTCTCGTTTCAGCCGCTCACACGCGAATACCGCGTATCGACGGGCGGTCTGCAGCTCGGCTTCGGTTCGTTGAACGAGGCGCTCGCCGTCATCAAGCATGTCACGTCGTGGCATGTGATCGATCGCAATCAGGTCCACGTGGGAGAAACGTACAACGCGTCGGTGCGTATGCAGCTCGATGTCGCATTGATGCCCAAGCCGTTCCAGATCGACGCGGTCAACAACCGCGACTGGAATCTTGCTTCCGACTGGAAGCGCTTTACCTTTACGGTGACCGAACGTGCTAAATAAAGTGCGCCGGGCCACCAGTGCCGGCAGTCTCGTCGTCAGGCTGCTCGTCTCGACGGTGGCCGTCACGGCTGTCCTGCTGCTCGTGCTGCTTGCAGCCGCGAGCGCGAACACCGAGTTCTTCGATCGCTACTATGGCTGGCTCTATGCCGCCAACGTTGCGGTCGCGCTGATCTTCATGCTGATCGTCGCGGTGCTGGTGGTGATCATCGTCACGCGACTGCGCAAGGGCAAGTTCGGCACGCGGCTGCTGGCGAAGCTCGCGTTCTTCTTCGCGCTCGTCGGTGTGGTGCCCGGAGGCATCATCTACATCGTGTCGTATCAGTTCGTGTCGCGCAGTATCGAATCCTGGTTCGACGTGAATGTCGAGACGGCACTCACGTCCGGGCTGAATCTCGGGCGCGGGATGCTTGATGCGTCGCTGTCCGATCTGCAAACCAAGGGTCGCCTGATGGCCGAACAGCTTGCGAGCGCAGACTCGGCGGGCACGACGCTCACGCTCTTGCGTCTGCGCGATCAGTTCGGCGTGCAGGACGCGACGATCGTCGAGCCGTCGCGCAGCATCTCGGGCGCGACGCCCGACATGCACGTCGTCGCGCAGGCGACCAGCAATTACGCATCACTCGTACCCGGCGACCTGCCCACGTCGATCATGATCGAGCAGGCGCGTGGGCGTGGCTTCGCATCGATCGAAGGTGAAGTGGACGGCGATCCGAAAGCGCGCGGCGCGAAGGGTGCATTGCGGTTGCGCATCGTGCAGCGCATTCCCGACGCCAACGCCTCGCAGCTACAGCCGACCGAGCGCTTCCTGCAACTCACGCAGCCCGTGTCGCAGTCGCTGGCGCGCAACGCGGACGCCGTGCAGCGTGCGTATCGCGAGTATCAGGAGAAAGCGATCGGGCGCACGGGCTTGCGCAAGATGTACATCGGCACGCTGACGCTCGCGCTGTTCCTCGCCACTTTTATCGCGATGATGCTCGCGCTCGCGCTCGGCAATCAGCTCGCGCGGCCGCTGTTCCTGCTCGCGCAAGGCACGAAGGAAGTGACGGAAGGCGACTACACGCCGAAGCGCGAGATCAAGTCGCGCGACGAACTCGGCTTCCTCACGCAGTCGTTCAACGCGATGACGCGCCAGTTGTCGGAAGCGCGCCTCGCTGTCGAGGCGAACCGCATCGCGCTCGAACATTCGAAGTCGTACCTCGAAAGTATTCTGGCGAACCTGACGGCGGGCGTGTTCGTGTTTGACCGGCAGTTCCGTCTCACCACCGCGAATCGCGGCGCTGAACGCATCTTCCGTCAGCCCTTCGCGTCGCTGCTCGGTTCATCGCTGGATCGCATCGGCGTGTTGAGCGAATTCGGCGCGATGGTGCGCAAGGCTTTTGCGGATCTCGAAGCTGCAGGCGGCGACGATCAGGGCGACACCGGGCACTGGCAGCAGCAGATGGCGCTCCAGGTGCCGGGCGAAGCCGATCCGTTGACGCTGCTCGCGCGCGGCGCGCGGCTCGTGTCGGCGGCAGGTAACGATAGCGACGACGAAGAGACGTCCGGCTATGTCGTCGTGTTCGACGATATCTCCGATGTGATCTCCGCTCAGCGTTCCATTGCATGGGGCGAAGTGGCACGGCGTCTGGCGCACGAGATCAAGAATCCGCTGACGCCGATCCAGCTTTCGGCCGAGCGTCTGCAGATGAAGCTCGCCGACAAGCTCATGCCGTCGGATGCCGAAGTGTTGAAACGCGGTGCTACTACAATCGTGAATCAGGTTGCCGCGATGAAGCAGATGGTCGACGACTTCCGCGACTATGCGCGTACGCCGCCGGCCGTGCTTGCGAATCTGCAGCTGAACGAACTCGTCAGCGAAGTGCTGACGCTGTATGGAATCGAAGAAGGCAAGAGCCCGATTGTCGTCGAAATGGCGGACTTGCCCGTTATACGCGGTGACGCGACGCAATTGCGTCAGGTGATCCATAACCTGCTGCAGAACGCACAGGATGCTGTGGCCGATGTCCAGCATCCGCGTGTGTTGCTCGAGACGAGGACAGTAGAATATGGCGATCCCGACGCAGACGGCAAAGTGAGCGTCGCGGTGCGATTGACCGTGTCGGACAACGGTCCGGGCTTCCCCGCGCGCATCCTCACGCGCGCGTTCGAACCTTACGTGACGACCAAGGCCAAAGGAACAGGTCTCGGACTCGCCATGGTCAAGAAGATCGTCGATGAACACGGCGCACGAATCGACATTCGCAATCGCCTGAAAGCGGGCGATGTGATCGAAGGTGCGCAGATTTCGATCCTCTTCCTTCAACTCGCAGACAACAAGGCTGCGGCGCCTGGAAGCGGGCCGCAGGCGGCGCATGGCAGCAGCGCGTCGCAGGGAAAGACAAAAGCAACAGTGCAGACAAGGGCAGCTTAAATGGCAACCATCCTGGTGGTAGATGATGAAATGGGCATCCGGGAATTGCTCTCGGAGATCCTGAGCGACGAAGGGCATGTCGTGGAGGTCGCGGAGAACGCGCAGGAGGCGCGCGACTACCGGCAACGCCTGGCACCCGACCTGGTGCTGCTCGACATCTGGATGCCCGATACCGATGGCGTCACCTTGCTCAAAGAGTGGGCGGCACAAGGCACGTTGACGATGCCCGTCATCATGATGTCGGGTCACGCGACGATCGATACGGCTGTCGAAGCGACGAAGATCGGTGCGCTGAACTTCCTCGAAAAGCCGATCGCGTTGCAGAAGCTGCTGAAGGCCGTCGAGCAGGGGCTTGCACGCGGCAGCGCGGCGCCCGCAGCAGGCGGCATGGCGGCGAAGCCTGCAATGGCGGCGAATGCGTCCGCTGTCGCGTCGGCGGCGGCGCTGCCTATGATGTCGGCGGATAGTCTGGGCGGCGGCATGCTGTCCGCGCAGACGGCGTCGATTTCGTTCGACATTCCGCTGCGCGATGCACGTGACGCATTCGAACGCGCGTACTTCGAATATCACCTCGCACGCGAGAACGGCAGCATGACGCGCGTCGCGGAGAAGACGGGGCTCGAACGGACTCACCTGTATCGCAAGCTCAAGCAACTCGGCGTCGATCTGGGCAAGAACAAGGGCGAGTGACGCGGGGTGAATGAACGTCGTTGAAGTTTTTTTCGCGAAGGGCTTGAGGAACGCAAAACTGCTTGCTATACTCTCGCTTCTTCGTTGGCCCGGTAGCTCAGTTGGTAGAGCAGCGGATTGAAAATCCGCGTGTCGGTGGTTCGATTCCGCCCCAGGCCACCAGGATTCAGCCCCAGGAAATCGCAAGATTCCTGGGGCTTTTCCTATTTGCGGGCAAGAAGCCGGGTCGCTGCGTGGCAAGGGCGGCGCGGCAGCCGCGAGCGGGGCCCGGCCCCGCATGATAAAATCGCGCTGTATCAAGGACTTGCCATATGTTCTTCGCAAGTCCTTTTTCGTTTCGGGTCCGGGGTATCGCGTAGCGTGAAACTCTCTGGCGGACGATCAGCGGTATAAGCCAAGGCAGCTTGGCGCGCGAAAGGCGCCGCCTATACTGCTTGAGCCGGCTTATTTGCCAAGTCCGGTGCCAGACCTGGCGCCGGCACGCGCCGCAAGTCCTAAGGCCGCAGCGTGCGGCAATAACCTACACGGAGTTTCACGGTGACCCGCAAAGACGCGAAGAGTAGCGCCCTGGTGCTGTTTTCCGGCGGCCAGGATTCGGCCACATGTCTCGCCTGGGCGCTGGATCGATATGAAACGGTCGAAACCCTGGGTTTCGACTACGGCCAGCGGCATCGCGTCGAGTTGGAATGCCGCGAAGGTTTCCGCAGCGCGCTGGCGCGCACGTTCCCAGAATGGGGCGAGCGGCTTGGTGACGATCACATGATCGATCTGTCCGTGCTCGGCTCGATCAGCGACACCGCGATGACGCGCGAGATCGAGATTCACGCGGCGTCGAACGGTCTGCCGAACACGTTCGTGCCCGGTCGCAATCTGATGTTCATGACGATTGCAGCGGCGATCGCATATCGGCGCGGGTTGCGCGTGCTGGTCGGCGGCATGTGCGAGACGGATTTCTCCGGTTATCCGGATTGCCGCGATGACACGATGAAGGCGCTGCAAGTCGCACTGAATCTCGGCATGGACAGCCGCTTCGTGCTGGAAACGCCGCTGATGTGGATCGACAAGGCCGACACGTGGCGCCTCGCGCATGAGCTGGGCGGCGACGAACTGGTCGAGCTGGTTCGCGTCGAGACACACACGTGCTATCTCGGCGAGCGTGCGGAACTGCATGCATGGGGCTTCGGTTGTGGCGAGTGTCCCGCATGCCGCTTGCGCAAGCGGGGTTACGAGGCGTATCTGAGCGGCGAGCAGGTCACGGAAGCGGCCTGAGTTTTTCACCGCGCAGGGCAAAGAGCACACACATCAACAGAGCTTCACGGAGCATCGGGCAGAAAGCAGCATGACGTACGCGGTCAAGGAAATCTTCTACACGTTGCAGGGCGAGGGCGCGAACGCCGGACGTCCGGCCGTGTTCTGCCGGTTCGCCGGATGCAACCTGTGGTCGGGCCGCGAAGAAGATCGCGCTGACGCGGTGTGCAAGTTCTGCGACACCGATTTCGTCGGCACGGACGGCGAAAACGGCGGCAAATTCCGCACGCCCGAAGAACTCGCTGCGAAGATCGCGTCGCTGTGGCCGAAAGACGAAGGCCAGCGCTTCGTCGTGTGTACGGGCGGTGAGCCGATGCTGCAGATCGACCAGCCGCTGGTCGACGCGTTGCACGCTCAAGGCTTCGAAATTGCTATCGAAACGAATGGCTCGCTTCCTGTGCTCGACACGATCGACTGGATCTGCGTGAGCCCGAAGGCCGACGCGCCGCTCGTGCAGACCAAAGGCAACGAACTGAAAGTGGTCGTACCGCAGGACAACCAGCGGCTTGCCGACTACGCGAAGCTCGAGTTCGACTATTTCCTCGTCCAGCCAATGGACGGCCCGTCGCGGGACATCAACACGAAGCTCGCGATCGACTGGTGCAAGCGCCATCCGCAATGGCGCCTGTCGATGCAGACTCACAAGTACCTGAACATTCCCTGATTTGCCGTGCTGACGATTACCCGAAAACTCGAATTCGATGCGGGCCACCGCATTCCCGATCACCGCAGCCAGTGCCGCAATCTGCACGGCCATCGCTACGTGCTCGAAATCACGCTGCAAGGCGATCTCGTCGAAACGGAAGGCGCGCCGGATCGCGGCATGGTGATGGATTTCGCCGACGTGAAAGCGCTCGCGAACGAGCACCTCGTCGACAGGTGGGATCACGCGTTTCTCGTCTATGAAGGCGATACGCAGGTGCGCGGCTTTCTCGACACGATGGCCGGCCACAAGACGGTCGTGCTCGATCGCATTCCGACTGTCGAAAATCTCGCTGCCGTCGCGTTCGACATTCTCGCGAACGTCTACGACGCGCACTACGGCGTGAACCTGCGTCTGCACAAGGTGCGTCTGTATGAGACGCCGAATTGCTGGGCCGACGTCGTGCGCGACTAAAGGGGTTATTGTCACGGTATGATCGTTTCGATAACCACACGGAGCGAGACATGCCGGTCACCGCGCTACGCAGCGGGCTCGACGCCCGCCACCACTTTCAAGCTGTTCACCACGTCGGCCTTTCGGGCCGCGTCGTCTTCTGCTCCAGCCTGCTCGCGGCTGCGCCTCGCATCGGTAGAGGTGAGCGATGAGCACGTTCACGAATCCCCTCAAGCTGCGTCTCAAGGATCCCGACCCGTTGTTCGGCCTGTGGCTGTCGCTCGGCAGCGATAACGCGGCCGAGGCGCTCGCGCATGCAGGCTTCGACTGGCTGCTGATCGACATGGAGCACGCGCCCAACGACAGCGTCGACGTCACGGGCCAATTGCGCGCGATTGCTGCGGCGCATCTGCCGACGGAGCCCGTCGTGCGTCTGCCCGCCGTCGAGCCGTGGCTCGTCAAACGGGTGCTCGATGCGGGCGCGCGCACGCTGATGTTCCCGAACATCGAAACGGCCGACGAAGCGGCGTATGCCGTTCGTCTGACGCAGTACGCGACATCGGACGCGCCGGACGGCTTACGTGGCGTCGCAAGTGTCGTGCGCGCGGCTGCTTACGGCATGCGGCGCGACTATTTGCAAAACGCCAATGCGCAGATCGCGACGATTGTGCAGATCGAATCGCAACAGGCACTCGAAAATCTGGAGCAGATCGCGACGACGCCGGGTGTCGATTGCCTGTTCGTCGGACCGGCGGATCTGGCCGCGAGCCTCGGTCATCTCGGCGATTCGAGGCACCCTGACGTGCAGGAAGCAATGAAGCGCATTCAGGACGTTGCGCATCGCGCGCGCGTCGCGACGGGCATCTTCGCGATGGATGTCGCGAGCGCCCGGCAATACCGATCGGAGGGCTTCCGCTTCATCGCGTTGGCCGCTGATGTGATGTGGCTGTTGCGCACCACGCGACAGGCACTGCAGGAGGTTCGCTCATGAAGCTGTTGTCGTTGCACGCGACGCGCATGGCAACGCGCGCTGTCGTGCTGACCGCATTGATGGCCGGCGCGGTGGCGTATGCGCAGAGCAAGACGCCGCCCGCGTCGGATATGGAAACGCAAACGGCTGTCGCTGACTACAACGCGGGCAACTATACGTCCGCGCTCGCCGAGTTTCGCAAGGCCGCACAACGCGGCAATCGTCTGGCCGAGTTCAACTACGCGATGATGCTGCTCAACGGCGAAGGCGGTCCGGCGAATGTCGAAGAAGGCAAGAAGTGGCTGCGCAAGGCCGCCGATGCCAACATGTCGCACGCGCAGTACGTGTACGGCAAGATGTACGACGATGGCGAGTTCGTTGCGCGCGATCCCGTCGAGGCGCATCAATGGTTTCTGAAGGCTGCGCAGCAAGGTCACATCCAGGCCGAACTGGCGCTGGCGAATCAGTTTCTGGACGGACGCGGTACCGCGCGCGACAACCAGCAGGCGTTCGTCTGGTACAAGAAAGCGGCTGAGGGCGGCGACATGACCGCGCAGTACGTGACGGGTTCGTTCTACGAGCGTGGCGGCGATGGCGTGCCGCAGAATCTGAACGTCGCGCGTGCCTATTATGCGGCGGCTGCCGCGCAGGGCGATCCTGCCGCGCGGCTCAAGTATCAGCAGCTTAGTACGCAGCTGCGCGAATCGCACGAAGCCAAGCCACAATGAAAAAACGGCGCCTGAATTTTCAGGCGCCGTTTGGTTTTGCCTCTCGCAGCAACGCTGGATCAACTTTGCATCAGACGCTTCTGTCGCGCGACGCTCATGATGAGGCCGATCGCGAAACCGAGTGTGGTCAGCGCGGTGCCACCGTAACTCATGAACGGCAACGGCACGCCCACCACGGGAAGAATCCCGCTCACCATGCCGATGTTCACGAACGCATAAGTAAAGAACGCCATCGTCAGCGAACCGGCGAGTAGTCGGCCGAATAGCGTCGCGCCGTTTGCCGCTATGTAGAGACCGCGCGCGATCAGCGCCATATACAGCGTCAACAGAACCAGACCGCCGGCCAGTCCGAACTCTTCGGAGAACACCGCGAAGATGAAGTCGGTGTGCTTCTCGGGAATGAATTCGAGGTGCGCCTGCGTGCCCTTCAACCAGCCCTTGCCGAGCGGGCCGCCCGAGCCGATCGCGATCACCGCTTGAATGGTGTGGAAGCCTTTGCCCAACGGGTCGGACGTCGGATCGAGCAGCGTACAGATACGATGCTTCTGATAATCGTGCATCAGCGGCCACTGCACTTCGGGCTGACAGATCTTGTCCTGGAACGTCGCGATCGCGCCGACGGCAATCACGCCCGCTACCAGCACGGGGACGATCAGCTTGAAGCTCAGTCCCGCGAAATAGATGACGAAGAAGCCTGCCGCGAACACGAGCACGGCGGTGCCGAGGTCGGGTTGTTTCGCGATCAGCCCGACGGGCACGGCGAGAATCAGCAGACCGACGATGTAGTCCCACCAGCGAATGTTGCCTTCGCGTCGCTGGTAGTACCACGCGAGCATTAGCGGCGTCGCGATCTTCAGAATTTCCGATGGCTGGATCACGACACCGACGTTGATCCAGCGCTTGGCGCCTTTGCGTGTGAGGCCGAATAGCGCAACGGCGATCAGTAACGCGACTCCAAACGTATAAAGCGGGACGGCGAAGCGCATCAATGTTGTGGGCGGGATATTGGCCAGCACCCACATCAACGCGAACGTCAGGATGATGTTGCGCAACTGATCTTCGACGCGGCCGGGCACGTCGAGACTCGCGCTATAGAGCGTGACGATGCCGACGCACAGCAACAGAAACACGATTAGTGCGAGTGGGCGGTCGAAGCCCGCGAACATTTTCTTGAAGCGTTCGAGCCAGGCGCGCTTGTCGATTTGCATGCCTTTCTCCTTACTCGTCGATGCCGCCGGAAACGGGGCCGCGCGGCGTGGCCTGCGTTTCCTCGTTGCGCGACGGCGCGGCTGCGACCGGCCGCGATTCGCTGGCCGGACGGGGTTTGCGTGGGGACTTGCGGGTGTCGGAAGCCTTGACGGGTGCTGCGGCCGTCGCATCGGATGCCGCGGCGGATGTTGCAACCGTGGCTGAAGCGGCGCGCGGCGCTTTCGCCGACTTCGCATTCGAAGCGGGCCGCGGCGCGCTCGCCGATGCTGCGACAGGCGCCGAAGCGGGCGCGGCTCCGGAGGCTGCACCTGCGGGCGCCGCGCCGGATGCGTCAGATGCAGCTGCCGCGCGCGGTGCCGATGCGCCCACTGGCTGCGGCAGCGGCGTGAAGCCCGCCGCAACGGAAATGGGCTGAATGTCACCATTGGGCGTTGCCGGCGCGCTGCCGATGACGGGCGCCGAGGTTTCCTCCGTCGCCGACGCAGCCGCCGTGACAGCCGCCGCTTCGACACCCGGCTTCGCTTTGTCGACGAGGTAGTAGTCGAGCACGCGCCGCGCGATCGGACCGGCCGCCTGCGCACCCCAGCCGCCGTTTTCGACGATCAGCGCGATCGCGATCTTCGGATTGTCCGCCGGCGCGAACGCGATGAAGAGCGCGTGGTCGCGCAGATGTTCGGCCAGCGCGTGACCGTGGTACTTCGCGCCTTGCAGCGAAAACACCTGCGCCGTACCCGTCTTGCCGGCCGACAGATACGCGGCGTTGCGAAACACCTGGTACGCCGTGCCCGACGGATTCATCGTGACGTTTTCCATGCCGCGCTTCACGACATCGATGTCGGACTGCTTCACGTCGACACGGCCATCGTCCTTCGGTACCGTGGCGCGCAGTGCGCGCGTGATCGGGTTCTCGATTTCCTTCACGAGGTGCGGCTTCATCAGCACGCCGTTGTTCGCGAGCGTGGCCGTTGCGTGCGCGAGCTGAAGAATGGTGTACGAGTTGTAGCCCTGGCCGATGCCGAGGCTGATCGTCTCGCCTTCGTACCACTTCTGCTGCTCGGGCTTGCGATACGCCTTGCGTTTCCAATCAGTGGACGGCAGGATGCCGCGCGCTTCGCCGGCGATATCGATGCCCGTGATCTGACCGAAACCCCACGGCTTCATGAAGTTCGCGATCGCATTCACGCCGAGATCGTGCGCGAGCATGTAGAAGTACGTGTCGTTCGACACCATGATCGCGCGGTTCATGTCGACCCAGCCCTGACCCTGCGGCACGTCGTTGCGGAACGTGTGGCCGCCGAACGTGTACGAGCCCGGATCCTGGAAACCCCATTGCGGTGTGCGCTTGTGCAGCGTCAGCGCGGCGAGCGCCATGAACGGCTTGTACGTCGAGCCGGGCGGATACGTGCCATGCAGCGGACGGTTGAGCAGCGGGTGATCGGGCGAGTTGTTCAAGTCGTCCCACGTCTGCTGGTCGATGCCGTCGACGAACGAATTCGGATCGAAGCTCGGCGCGGAGACGAACGCGAGCACATCGCCTGTCGACGGCTCGATGGCGACGAGTGCGCCGCGACGGCCCGCGAATGCCTGCTCGGCGACCTGCTGCAAGCCGATATCGATCGACAACACGAGGTTGTTGCCCGGCGTCGCCTGCGTGCGCGACAGCGTGCGCACGGGCCGGCCGCCCGCCGTCACTTCGACTTCCTCGAAACCCGTCAGCCCGTGCAGCTCCGTCTCGTAGCTCTGCTCGACGCCGATCTTGCCGATGTAGTCGGTGCCCTTGTAGTTGTTTGCGTCGAGGCGCGGATCGTAGTGCTCGGGATCGCTGTCGTTCTGGTCGCTTGCGTCGTCGATGCGGTCCTGATCTCGCTGCGAAATCCGGCCGATATAGCCGATCACGTGCGCGGCCGTCGGACCGAGCGGATATTGGCGGAACAGGCGCGCGCGTACTTCGACGCCTGGAAAGCGGAAACGCTGCGCGGTGAAGCGCGCGACTTCGTCGTCGGTGAGACGCGTGCGGATCGGCAGGCTCTCGAAGTTCTTCGAGTCTTCCTGCAGCTTGCGGAAGCGGCGGCGATCGCGTGCGTCGACGCTGATGACGGTCGCGAGATTGTCGATCACGTTGTCGAGCGTGTCGTTCAGCTTCGACGGCGTGATTTCGAGCGTGTACGCCGAATAGTTCTTGGCGAGCACGACGCCGTTGCGGTCCGTGATGATGCCGCGGTTCGGTACGATCGGCGCGACCGAGATACGGTTCTCGTTCGCTTGCAGCGAATATTTGCTGTAGTGCCAGACCTGCAGGAACAGGAAGCGGAATGCGATCAGCCCGAAGCAGACGAACACGAACAGCCCCGCCGCCGCGACGCGCAGGCGGAATTTCGTGAGCTGCTGCTGGGTGTCCTTGAATTCGGTCATGCGGTTGGGCAGGAACTGCCGGTTATGCGGTTTGATTCAATTCGGCGGATATGCGCCGTCGCGCTGCCGGGCTTTGCGCTGCATCGCCCGGTCGTGCAGTGCGTTGCGCCGTCGAACGCTCGTGATGGCCGCGAAACGATGGCGAGTTCATGAGCGGGCGGCGCGGCTGTCAGATGGGCCGCGTATCGTCCGGATCGGCCGGACGGCGCTGCGGCATCAAAAGCAGAATGCTCGCGATTGGCCACAACGCAGCTTCGACGAAACCGTCGATCAGATAACCCCAGCCCGGAAACGATGCGCCCGTCAGCAGGCGGATCACGAACGGCACGAGTTGCGCGACGACGAGCAACGGCATCACGGCGAAAACCTGTACGCCGATCGACATCCACAGCACGCGGCGGTGAATCGTGATCGCGCCGTACGAGAGCAGCGTGTAAGCGAGCGCATGCTCGCCGAGCAAGCTGGCGTTGTGCACGTCCATCAACAGGCCGAGCGTGAACGCGATACCCATTCCGACCTTGCGCGGCTGATGCACGTTCCAGAACAGCAGCACGAGCGCGACGAAATCAGGCACGCCGATCAGACGGCCCCACGGCATCATGTTCAGCAGGAATGCGGCGGCCAGACTGAACGCAATGAAGTACGGATTGACTGGCTGCAGGATGTACTGCGGGCGATTCATTGCTTGGCCCCCTGGCTGCCTTGTGCCTTCGCGCCCTTTTCAGCGGCCGGCTTCTTTTCGGTCGATGCCTTGCCAGCAGGCCTGGCAGTCGACGCGGGCTTCGGCGCGGCAGCCGCAGGTGCCGGCGCCGATGCCGCTGTCACCGTCGAAGCGGGTTGCGCGGGCTTTGCGTCCTTGCCCTTGTCCGGGGTCTTCGCGTTCTTCTTTTTCGCTTCTTTCGCGGCCGTGGCCGGATCGGGTTCGTCGGCGGGACGAGGCGGCACGTTGTGCTCGTAGTGTAGGACAAGCAGGTCGCGAGCGCCGCGCACGGGAGCGATAGGCTGGCAAACGACGCGCGCGAACGCGGTATCCGCCTGCTTGTCGACACGCACTACCTTGGCGACGGGCAGGCCCGGCGGATACACGCCGTCGAGTCCGCTCGTCACGAGTTCGTCGCCCGCGAGCACATCCGCACTGATCGGCACGAAACGCAGGTCGAGCGCGTCACCCTTCGGCGTGCCGTAAATCACGCTGCGCAGACCCGTACGGACGATCTGCACGGGCACGGCCTGATCCTTGTCGGTGAGCAGCGTCACTTCCGACTGCAGCGGGAACACGCGCGTCACCTGGCCGATCACGCCGTCTTCATTGACGACGGGCGAACCGTCCTTGATGCCCTGCTGCGAGCCACGGCCGATCACGACCTTTTGCGTGAACGGATCGCGCGTGTCGTACTGGATTTCGGCCGGGATCGATTGCGTCGTCATCCGTTGCGAGAGCTGCAGCAAGTTGCGCAGATGCTTGTTCTCGGCGTCGAGCTGCGCGGCCTCGTTGGCCTGCTGCGACAACTGAAGATTGCGTGCGCGCAGCTTGTCGTTCTCACCGCGCAGCGTGGCGCTGGTGACGGCGAGATCGGCGGCGCCCATGAAGATGTCGCGCGGCACGAGCGCCGCGCGCTGCAACGGATACAGCCCCGCGCCGAGCACGCCGCGAACGATTTCGAGCGTCCGGAAGCGGGCGTCTGAAATAAGCAGGGCGAGCGCTACCAGCACGAAGAAAATCAGTCGTGCGAGTGCCGAGGGGCCTTGCTTGAATAGGGGCGGCGGACTGTATTCCATGGTCGCCGGGAGCGTGAGCGAGTGGGTGAAACGGCGGCGCGCTAGGCGCGCGCGCAATGCACGAAGCGCACAAAGGCTGGCAAAGCCAGCCTTTCAGTGCGCATTGCAGACATGGAGACTGGCAACCTTACTCGTACGAGAAGATGCTGCCGAGCTTGTCCATGCGTTCGAGCGCCATGCCCGAGCCGCGTACGACGCACGTCAGCGGATCTTCGGCGACCAGTACGGGCAGCCCCGTTTCTTCCGCCAGCAGACGGTCGAGGTCGCGCAGCAATGCGCCGCCACCCGTCAGCATCATGCCGCGCTCGGCGATGTCGGCGCCCAGTTCCGGCGGCGTCTGTTCCAGCGCGATCTTCACCGACGACACGATCTGGTTCAGCGGATCGGTCAGTGCTTCGAGGATTTCGTTGCTCGAAATGGTGAAGCTGCGCGGAATGCCTTCCGACAGGTTGCGGCCCTTCACTTCCATTTCCTTGACTTCGGAGCCAGGGAACGCGGAGCCGATTTCCTTCTTGATGGCTTCGGCTGTCTGCTCGCCGATCAGCATGCCGTAGTTGCGGCGGATGTAGTTGACGATCGCTTCGTCGAACTTGTCGCCGCCGACGCGTACCGAGCCCTTGTACACGATGCCGCCCAGCGAGATCACGCCGACTTCCGTCGTGCCGCCGCCGATGTCGACGACCATCGAGCCCGTAGCTTCCGACACCGGCAGGCCGGCGCCGATTGCCGCCGCCATCGGCTCTTCGATCAGGTAGACCTGCGATGCGCCCGCGCCGTGTGCCGCTTCCTTGATGGCGCGGCGTTCGACCTGCGTCGAACCGCACGGCACGCAGATGATGATGCGCGGCGACGGGGAGAACATGCGCGATTCGTGCGCGGTCTTGATGAACTGCTTGATCATCTGTTCCGTCACGGTGAAGTCGGCGATCACGCCGTCCTTCATCGGGCGGATCGCCTCGATGTTGCCCGGCACCTTGCCGAGCATCTGCTTTGCTTCCTTGCCGACTGCCTGAATGGTCTTCTTGCCATTCGGGCCGCCTTCCTGGCGGATCGAAACGACGGACGGCTCGTCGAGAACGATACCCTTGCCACGCATGTAGATGAGCGTGTTGGCCGTGCCGAGGTCAATGGCCAGATCGTTGGAGAAATAGCTGCGCAAAAAACCGAACATGCAAAATCCTGTCTCGCTGGGGGCCGGGCCTCGCATCGAAAGCGTAGGGCGGCAGCGGAAAAAATAGCAGCCTCATGTCCGGCCAGTTACGGGGCCGAGGGAAGCATGAAACTGCGGGGGAACGTACCGGAGGCTATAGCAAGGCAGCCGAGCTGTCGTTCAGCGATCTCTGAATTTGACAGAAAGGCCTTGGTAAGTCGGTCCGGGTTTGGGTCGAACGCGTAATGATACCTTATAATTTTGCTTGATTTAAAGGAAACGAATGGCACTTTTTGCCATCGCCGGCCCCAATTTCGAGGGCCAGCTCCAATGACCTAACCTGCTGTCGCAGCATCGTTTTTTCATAGCTGCGGCAGAGCGCCACTTTTCCGGTGACTGCATGGCCCTGACTCTGACCGATGTGAAACGCATCGCCCATCTCGCACGGCTCGAACTGCCCGATGCCGACGCCGAGCACACGCTCACCCAGCTCAACGACTTTTTTGGCCTCGTCGAACAGATGCAGGCAGTCGATACGACAGGCATCGCGCCGCTCGCGCACCCGATCGAGCAGATCGAAGACGTCGCCTTGCGTCTGCGCAACGACGCCGTCACTGAAAACGTGAATCGCGACGACTATCAGCGCCCGGCGCCGGCCGTGCAGGACGGCCTGTATCTGGTGCCGAAGGTCATCGAATAAGCGTCGTGACGTCGTGATTAAGCACAGGGTTGTGTGTCATGCGTGCGAATACGCGCGCAACATGGCCCGCTCCTTTCGGCCCGGCGTGCCGGCGGGCGGCCGGATGCCCAAACGGCGGCGCACTGCGCCGTCGCGCTTTCCAGGAAAAACGCAATGCATGAAAAAAGCTTGACCGAACTGCGCGCCGCGCTCGACGCGAAGCAATGCTCCGCAGTCGAACTGGCGCAGACGTATCTGAAGCGGATCGAAGACCACAAGGCGCTGAACGCGTTCGTTCACGTCGACGCGCAGCAGACGCTCGCGCAGGCGCAAGCCGCCGACGCGCTGATCGCAGCCGGCAATGCCGGCCCGCTGACGGGCCTGCCCATTGCGCATAAGGACGTGTTCGTCACGCGCAACTGGCGTTCCACGGCCGGCTCGAAGATGCTCGAAAACTACACGAGCCCGTTCGATGCCACCGTCGTCGACCGTCTCGCGCAGGCGGGCATGGTGTGCGTCGGCAAGACCAATATGGACGAGTTCGCGATGGGCTCGTCGAACGAAAATTCGTATTTCGGCCCCGTGCAGAACCCTTGGGACCGCAAGGCGGTGCCTGGCGGCTCGTCGGGCGGTTCGGCGGCGGCTGTCGCCGCGCGTCTCGCGCCCGCCGCGACGGGCACGGACACGGGCGGCTCGATCCGTCAGCCCGCGTCGTTCTCGGGCATTACGGGCATCAAGCCGACGTACGGCCGCGTGTCGCGCTACGGAATGATCGCGTTCGCATCGTCGCTCGATCAGGGCGGCCCGATGGCTCAGACGGCGGCCGACTGCGCGCTGCTGCTCAACGCAATGGGCGGCTTCGACGAGCGCGATTCGACGAGCCTCACGCACGATCACGAAGACTACACGCGCTACCTTGGCCAGAACTGGACGGGCGCGGGCAACGCGGGCGACAAGCCGCTTGCGGGCCTGCGTATCGGCTTGCCGAAGGAATACTTCGGCGCGGGTCTCGCCGACGACGTGCGCGCATCCATCGACGCGGCGCTGAAGCAATATGAAGCGCTCGGCGCGACGCTCGTCGAGGTGTCGCTGCCCAAGACGGAACTGTCGATTCCCGTGTACTACGTGATTGCACCGGCGGAAGCATCGTCGAACCTCTCGCGTTTTGATGGCGTGCGCTACGGCCATCGCGCGGCCGAGTATCGCGATCTGCTCGACATGTACAAGAAGTCGCGCGCGGAGGGCTTCGGCCCCGAAGTGAAGCGCCGCATTCTGGTGGGCACGTATGTGCTGTCGCACGGCTACTACGACGCGTACTACCTGCAGGCGCAAAAAATCCGCCGCATCATCGCGCAGGATTTCCAGGAAGCGTTCAAGCAATGCGACGTGATCATGGGCCCGGTGGCGCCGTCGGTCGCGTGGGACATCGGCGCGAAGGGCGACGATCCTGTGCAGATGTATCTCGCGGACATCTACACGCTGTCGGTGAGCCTCGCGGGCCTGCCCGGCATGAGCGTGCCGTGCGGTTTCGGCGCGGGCGCGAATGCGCAGCGTCCGGTCGGCTTGCAGATCATCGGCAACTATTTCAACGAAGCACGCATGCTGCAAGTGGCTGACGCGTTCCAACGCGCCACCGACTGGCATCGCAAGGCGCCGGCGGGAGTCTGAATATGGCAACACAATGGGAAGTCGTTATCGGTCTCGAGACCCACGCGCAACTGTCGACGGTCTCGAAGATCTTCTCGGGCGCGGCCACGCAGTTCGGCGCCGCGCCGAACACGCAGGCCTGCCCCGTCGATCTGGCCTTGCCGGGCGTGCTGCCCGTGATGAACAAGGGCGCTGTGGAGCGCGCGATCCAGTTCGGTCTCTCGATCGACGCGACGATCGCGCCGCGCAGCATCTTCGCGCGCAAGAACTACTTCTACCCTGATCTGCCGAAGGGCTATCAGATCAGCCAGTACGAAATCCCTGTCGTGCAGGGCGGTCAGATCACGATTCAGGTTCCTGCCAACGAAAAGGCCGGTAAAGAAGCGTACGAGAAGACCATCAACCTGACGCGCGCTCACCTCGAAGAAGACGCGGGCAAGTCGCTGCACGAAGACTTCGCGGGCATGACGGGCATCGACCTGAATCGCGCGGGCACGCCGCTGCTCGAAATCGTCACCGAGCCGGAAATGCGCAGCGCCGCCGAAGCCGTTGCGTACGCGAAGGCGCTGCATGGTCTGGTCGTGTGGCTCGGCATCTGCGACGGCAATATGCAGGAAGGCTCGTTCCGCTGCGACGCGAACGTGTCGGTGCGTCCCGTGGGGCAGAAGGAATTCGGCACGCGCGCTGAGATCAAGAACCTGAACTCGTTCCGCTTCCTCGAAGAAGCGATCCAGTACGAAGTGCGTCGTCAGATCGAACTGATCGAAGACGGCGGCACCGTGGTGCAGGAAACGCGTCTGTACGATCCGGACAAGCGCGAAACGCGCTCGATGCGCAGCAAGGAAGACGCGCACGATTACCGCTATTTCCCCGATCCCGATCTGATGCCGCTTGTGATCGACGCAGCGTGGGTCGAGCGTGTGAAGGGCGAACTGCCTGAACTGCCCGCCGCGATGCAGAAGCGCTTCGTCGACCAATACGGTCTCACGCCGTACGATGCGGGCGTCGTCACGTCGGGCAAGGCGATGGCCGCTTACTACGAGGCCGTCGTGGCAAAGGCCGGCGCAGCGCAGGCGAAGGTCGCGGCGAACTGGCTGATGGGCGAAGTGTCGTCGCAACTGAATCGCGAAGACCTCGACATCGCCGACAGCCCGGTTTCCGCCGCGCAACTCGCGCTAGTTCTGCAGCGCATCGCCGACGGCACGATCTCGAACAAGATCGCGAAGGAAATTTTCCTCGCGATCTGGGAAGAGAAGGCCACCGACGAAGCCGCCGCTGACCGCATCATCGAAGCGAAGGGCCTCAAGCAGATTTCGGATACAGGCGCGCTCGAAGCGATCATCGACGAAGTGCTCGCCGCGAACCAGAAATCGGTCGAGGAATTCCGCGCCGGCAAGGAAAAGGCGTTCAACGCGCTGATCGGTCAGGCGATGAAGGCGACCAAGGGCAAGGCGAATCCGCAGCAGGTCAACGAACTGTTGAAGAAGAAGCTGGGCTAACCGTTGTAGACGTATCCGCAGGACGGGCTGTTGTCGCATCGAAAGTCGCGCAACGGCCCGTTTGCTTTTTCACTGGGCGTAAAGCGTCGCAGAGGAGGACAGGCAGATGGCAAAGAAGAACGGTCTCGACGAATATCGCGTGCCTTTTTTCGACGACGACGGCAAGTCGAAGTTTTCTCTCGCTGGCGTCGATCCGTCGACGAAGCCGTTCTCGACGGGATCGAAGGACACCGACCGCGAACGCCTCGCCGAAATCGGCGCTGCGCTGGATGCGCAACAGGAACGCCTGCACGCGCAGCGCGTTCAGCGCGTGCTGCTGGTGCTGCAAGGCATGGATACGAGCGGCAAGGACGGCACGATCCGTGCGGTGTTTCATGAAGTCGATCCGCTCGGTTTGCGCATCGTGCCGTTCAAGGCACCGACGCTCAACGAACTCGCGCACGATTTCCTGTGGCGCGTCCATTCGCAGGCGCCCGCCGCCGGCGAACTGACGATCTTCAATCGCAGCCACTATGAAGACGTGCTTGTGCCGTATGTGCTCGGCACCTTGAGTAAGGACGAGCGCGACCGGCGCTTCCGGCACATTCGCGATTTCGAACGGATGCTCGCGGACAACGGCACGACGATCATCAAGTGCATGCTGCACATTTCGAAGGACGAGCAGCGCGAGCGACTGCAGGCGCGGATCGACGATCCGACCAAGCACTGGAAATTCGACGTCTCCGATCTCGACGCGCGCAAGCTGTGGGACAAGTATCAGGACGCCTACGAGGACGCACTCGCCGCGACGTCGACGGATTACGCGCCGTGGTACGTGATTCCGGCGAACTCGAAGACGCATCGCAACGTGATGATCGGCGAACTGCTGCTGCGCGCGTTCGAGTCGTTGAAGCTCGAATTCCCGCCGGCGAAAGAATCGCTGAAGGGCGTGATAGTCGAATGATGTTCACCTCGTCGAATAGACGAAAACACAACGAAGGAAAAACATGTTGCGTGTGATCACGGCTAATCTGAACGGCATCCGTTCGGCGGCCAAGAAGGGCTTTTTCGATTGGTTCGGCGAGCAGAAGGCCGATGTCGTGTGCGTGCAGGAAATCAAGTGCTCGCAGGACGACATGACGCCCGAGTTCCTCGCGCCGCACGGTTTCACCGGCTATTTCCAGCATGCGGTGAAAAAGGGCTATAGCGGTGCGGGTCTCTACACGCGTCACGAGCCGGATGAAGTCGTGATCGGCTTCGGCAGCGAAGAGTTCGATCCCGAAGGGCGTTATGTGGAAGCGCGCTTCGGCAATCTGTCGGTGATCTCGGTATACGTGCCGTCGGGTTCGAGCGGCGACGAGCGCCAGCAGGCGAAGTACCGTTTCATGGACGAGTTCATGCCGCATCTCGCGGAACTGTCGAAGGAACGCGAAGTGATCGTGTGCGGCGACGTGAACATCGTGCACAAGGAAATCGACATCAAGAACTGGAAGGGCAACCAGAAGAATTCGGGCTGTCTGCCGGAAGAGCGCGCGTGGCTCACCAAACTGTTCGACGAAGTCGGTTATGTCGACGTGTTCCGCACGCTCGACCAGCGGCCCGAGCAGTACACGTGGTGGAGCAATCGCGGCCAGGCGTATGCGAAGAACGTGGGCTGGCGTATCGATTACCAGATCGCGACGCAGGGTGTCGCGGCGACGGCGAAGCGAGTCGATGTGTTTCGCGATATCAAGTTCAGCGACCACGCGCCCGTGACCGTCGACTACGCTCACAAGCTGGCGAAATAATTCTTCCCGGAAGCGCTGCGGGAATCAGTCGCTCACGGTCGTGCGCCGCGGGCGGCCGATGCCCGCGTAGTCGGGCAGCGCATCGACGGTCTTGCCGACTGCCTTCGCGTACAGCGGCAGCATGTCGGCGAGCCGCTTCATGATGTCCGCGCGTCGCTCCGCGTTATACGGATGCACGAAGATGAAGCCCTGATCGCGGTTGCCTCGCGTCGCGACGGCGAGCTTGTCCCAAAGCGTGATGGCCGCCCGCGGATCGAAACCGGCACGCGATGCAATCTCGCTGCCTATCACGTCGGCTTCCGTTTCGTCGGCGCGTTCGTACTTCATTTCCACCAGCTGCGTGCCGATGCCGAGCGGCGCTGCGCCGAGATCGGCGAGACCGAACAGTTGCGGAATCGACCCTGATCCGAGTTGCGCGGCCTGCTGTTCGCCGAGCCGCTCGCGGGCATGCTCGCGCAGAGCATGCGCGATCTCATGGCCCAGCAGCATGCCCAGTTCGTTGTCGTTGGGTTTGACCTTGTCGAGCATGCCGCCGTACACGATGATCTTGCCGCCCGGCAGGCAGTACGCCCGAATGTCGGGCGAGCGCAGCACTGCGACGTCCCACTTCCAGTTCTTCGCTCGGTCATTCCATTTCAGCGAATACGGAATCAGCTTGTCGACGATCGACTGCACGCGCTTCACGTGCGGGTCCGATGGCGGATAGAGCCGGTTCATGTGCTCGGCGCCGCGTGCGATCTGATCGAATTCCTCGGCCGATTGCGCTTCGAGCATCGGCGACGGAATCAGATTGCGAAACACCGCGTAGCCGCCGTAACGCAACTGCTGGTTCGGTTGGAACGGTGTCGGTAATACAGGTGCCGGCGTGGGCGTGCGCGCCGTCACGGGTGTTTGAGGCGTCGCCGAGCCTGCATTCGATGGCGCCGATGCGCCAGACGTAGCGGTAGGCGCGGATTCGGACTTCGGCGCCGACGGTGTGGAAGGCGCTGATGGTGCAGAAGGAGCCGACGGGGCAGTGGGTGCATTCGCTGCGGGCGGCGAACCGACATTCGACGTCGGCTCTGCCGCGTTCACTTGCCACGGTGATGCGACGCCGAAACCTGCACATGCAGCAAGGACGGCGACGTGCAATGCATGCGCACGCACGCGCATGCGATATGCAGGCGATCGACGGGAAACGGCGCGCAGAGCCCGACCAATGGCGGCGCGCCGTGACGCAAACACCATCACGACTGCTTTCTCCAAGGGGCGATCCGGAACAACAGTAGCATGCCCGGTATAGCAAGCGCCGTGCACACCAGGAAGTAGTCGAACCAGCCGATCTGCGCGACGACGAAGCCGCTTGCCGCCGACGCCAGCGTGCGCGGCACCGAGGCCAGCGACGTGAAGAGCGCGAACTGCGTCGCCGTGTAACGCGGGTCGGTCGTGCTCGCGATATACGCGGTGAACGCGGCCAGCGTGAGACCCGTCGTGAACGTTTCGAAGCCGTAGACGATGGCGAGCGCCACTGACATCGGATCGAGCTGCACGGTCCAGCCGATGCCGAACAGCGACAGCAGCTGCGTCGTGCCCGCGCTCAGCGCGACGGCGATGTCGTACACGACGTTCAATCCCGGCGACGTCGGCCCGACATGCGCGAGCCACGCGAAGCCAAGCGTCGACACCATTTGCAGAATGCCGAAGATCCACAGGCCGCGTCCGATGCCGATCCGCATCAGCGCAATACCGCCGATGATGCCGCCCGCGAGGCTCGCGCCGAACGCCGTCGTTTTCGCGATCACGCCGATTTGCGTGCGCGAGAAGCCGATGTCGAGGAAGAACGACGTGGACAGCGTGGTCGCCATCGTGTCGCCGAGTTTGTACAGGAAGATGAAGCCGAGCACGAACAGCGCGCCGCGCCAGCCGTCGCGGGTGAGGAATTCATGGAACGGCTCGATGATGGCTTCGCGCAGATTCTTCGGCGGCTTGCCGTGCACTTCGGGTTCGCTGACGACGAGCGTCATGATCATGCCCGGCAGCATGAACGCGGCCGTCACGACGAACACGGTTGCCCATGGCATGTGGTCCGACAGAATCAGCGCCAGCGAACCGGGCACGAGCGCCGCGATCTTGTACGCGTTCACATGCACGGCATTGCCGAGGCCCTGCTCGGTATCGTGCAGCAGTTCGCGGCGATACGCGTCGATCACGATGTCCTGGCTCGCGCCGAAGAACGCAACGAGCGCGGTCAGCGCGGCCACCGTCCAGATCGAATCGCGCGGAGAGACGATGCCGAGCGAAGCGATCGCGCCAGCAACGAGAATCTGCGTCGCGAGCATCCAGCCGCGCCGGCGTCCCGGCCGCCAGCCGGGCAGGCGCGGCACGTAGCGGTCCATCAGCGGTGCCCAGATGAACTTCCACGTATAGGGAAACTGGATCAGCGCGAACAGCCCGATTTCCTTCAGGTTCACGCCTTCCGAGCGCAGCCAGGCCTGCACGAGATAGACGAGCGTGAAGAGCGGCAACCCCGACGTGAAGCCGAGAAAGACGCAGATCAGCATGCGCGCGTTGAGAAACGCGCGCCAGCCGGGGTGTTCTTCGTGTGCGGTTAGTGCAGGCGCCTCGTGTGGCGGGTTCGACATGAGATGAGTGACGTTAGCTTTTCTTGACGCGATAGACCGCAAGACTACCACGCCAGTTCACGCCCCACCGTACCTGCTGGCCGCCATGCAGGACCACGCGATCGAGAATCTCGATGCCGACTTCCGGCGCAAGCGCCTCGAAGTCCTTGATGGTCAGCACACGCACGTTCGGCGTGTTGTGCCACTGATACGGCAGCGACTTCGACACCGGCATGCGTCCCTGCAAAACCGACAGACGATGCGCCCAATACCCGAAATTTGGGAACGAAACGATGCATTCCTTGCCGACGCGCACCGTCTCGCGCAGGATCGCGGCCGTCTGGTGAATGGTCTGCAGCGTTTGAGAGAGGATCGCAAAATCGAAGCTGCCGTCTTCGAACAGACGCAAGCCGTCTTCCAGATTCTGCTGGATCACGTTGATGCCGTTCTTCGTCGATGCGAGCACGCCGGCGTCGTTGAGCTCGATGCCGTAGCCCGACACTTCGAGTTCTTCCATCAGCAGCGACAGCAGCGAGCCGTCGCCGCAGCCGAGATCGAGCACCGTCGCACGCGGTTCGACCCAGCGGGCGATCGCGCGAAAGTCCGGCCGCGTCGCAAGATAATCGAGAGCGCGCTGGTTCATGCGTTGACCTCCGCAGCAATGCGTTCGTAGTAGGCGCGCATCAAGTTGTGATAGCGCGCATCGTCGAGGAGGAAGGCGTCGTGGCCGTGCGGCGCGTCGATTTCGCCGTACGTCACCTGGCGCTTGTGATCGAGCAGCGCCTTCACCAGTTCGCGCGATCGCGCGGGCGCGAACCGCCAGTCGGTCGAGAAGCTCGCGATCAGATACTTCGCCTTCGTGTGCGCGAGCGCGGCCGTCAGATCGCCGTCGTACGCTTTCGCGGGATCGAAGTAATCAAGCGCGCGCGTGATCAGCAGATACGTGTTCGCGTCGAAGTAATCGGCGAACTTGTCGCCCTGATAGCGCAGATACGACTCCACTTCGAACTCGACGTCGAAGTTGAAGTTGTACGCGTTCTCCGCGCCTTCTGCGCGGCGCAGTGCACGGCCGAATTTCGCGGCCATGTCGTCGTCGGACAGATACGTGATGTGGCCGATCATCCGCGCGACGCGCAGCCCGCGCTTCGGCTTCACGCCGTGCGCGTAGTAGTCGCCACCGTGGAAGTCGGGGTCCGACAGAATCGACGAACGCGCCACTTCGTTGAATGCGATGTTCTGTGCCGACAGCTTCGGCGTCGACGCGACGACGATGCAATGTGCGACGCGGTCCGGATACATCATGCTCCACGCGAGCGCCTGCATGCCGCCGAGGCTGCCGCCCATCACCGCGGCGAATTTCTCGATGCCGAACTCATCGGCGACGCGCGCCTGCGCGTTCACCCAGTCTTCGACGGTCACGACGGGAAAGCTGGCGCCGTACGGACGGCCCGTCGACGGATCGATGCTCATCGGGCCCGTCGAGCCGAAGCACGAACCGAGATTGTTGACGCCGATCACAAAGAAGCGGTTCGTATCGAGCGGCTTGCCGGGGCCGACCATGTTGTCCCACCAGCCGACATTCTTCGGATCGTCCGCATAGACGCCCGCGACGTGATGCGACGCGTTAAGCGCGTGGCACACGAGCACGGCGTTGCTGCGCGCGGCATTGAGCGTGCCGTACGTTTCGACGACGAGGTCGTAGTTCGCGAGCGAGCTGCCGTTCTGCAGGCGCAGCGGCTCGGAAAAATGCATTGTTTGTGGAGTGACGATCCCGATCGATTCCATTCATTCCGCCTTCTGACATGGGGCGGCTAAATGGTGTCGGCGATTGCGCGGAAGGAGAATGTGCGCGGCTGACGACCTCTTTAGCCGCATTTATAGTGAACCGGGACGATGGATGAACCTCGTCCGCTGGTTCGCGCGCCCGCAATCGAGTCAGCAAATCGGCGCGTTGTACAAGCTTCGACCGTCATGGACGGCCAAGCGCAGAGTATATCGGAAATTCCGGCGCTTCTGCGGAAAGCGCCCTTACTGAAGAATCAGCCGCAATTGCGCATCGGCCTGTTCGATGGGCGCGCGCGAGAAGCCGCTGCGCACGAAGCGATGCCAGCGTCCGATGATGTAGCTCAGCAAAAGGCTCGCGCGCACGACGGGATCGTAGTCGGCGGGCAGCGGTATCGTGTCCGCTCCCGTGTGGCCTGTTCCTGCTGCATGGTGACTGGATGCATCCATCAGTCCGAGCCGCAGGCATTGTTTGAGCGACGCCTCGACGCGCTCGAGCAACTGGTTGACGCGTTCGGTGAGCCGCTCGTGTTCGCCGACCAGCGCTTCGCACGTCAGCACGCGCGTCATGCCCGGATTCTTCGCCGAAAAGTTGAGCAGCGTGAGCGCGATCGCGCGCGCTTGCAGGACGCCATTCGGTTCTTTCGCGATGATCTGGTTGATGAGGCCGAACAGCGTTTGCTCGATGAACTCGATCAGCCCTTCGAACATCTGCGCCTTGCTTGCGAAATGACGGTAGAGCGCCGCCTCCGATACGCCGAGGCGCGCAGCCAGCGCCGCCGTCGTGATCTTTTCGTTCTTCGGGGCCTCCAGCATCTCGGCGAGCGTCTGGAGGATATGCACGCGCCGCTCGCCCGGTTTGAGGCGAGTCGCGCGCGGTGCGGCCGGCTGGTCTTCGGTTACGTCGTCGTCATGCTTGCGGATGGGCTGCATGTCTGTCGTCCCTTTTATGCCAGGCCGGATGCACCATCAGGGGTTCGATCGGCCTTCCGGGCGGGTGCCCAGTCTCAACGATTTTAGCGAACGAATGCGACGGTCGACATAGTGCGGACGTCCCGTGCCGGGCAGATGAGCAGGCGTGCCGTCCGCGCGCATCGTCCGGGGCAGATGACCGACGATCCACACCGTGCGGATCCCAAGCCGCCGATAGTTCTTCAGATGGCTGCGGGTGTCTTCGACGAGCACGGCGTCGGCGAGACGCACATGCGCATCGCGCATCGCGCGGCGCAGCATCGCGTGATCGGGCTTCGCGCGCCACAAGCGGCGGTCGCGCATGTGCTCGATCGCGATCACGCGCTCGAACAGCCGCTCGATGCCGAGTTCTTTCAGCACGTCCATTGCATACACTTCGGGCGCGTTGGTCAGCACGATCTTACGGCCCGGCAGCGCCTCGACGAGACGCTTCAGCCCGCGCTCGCTGCGCAGCATCGCGCGCAGGTCGGGGAAGGTGTGCACGTACTTCAGGAAGTCATGCGGATCGACGGGATGGTGACGCGTGAGGCCCAGCAGCGCCGCGCCGTAACGCTGCGTGTAGCCGGTGCGCAGACGGTTGGCTTCGTCGCGTTCGACTTGCAGTGCGTCGATGATGTACTGCGTCATCGCGGCATTGATGGCCGGGAAGATGGCGTGCGACGCGTGATGCAGCGTGTTGTCGAGGTCGAACAGCCAGACGGGCGTGCCGGCGTGAATCTGCGGCCGACGGCGCTTCGGACGGGAAGTGTGCATGATGTCGTGGGTTCCGCGCACGCGTGCAAGGGCTGCGATGCGATGCAGACGACCTGCGAAGCGTTGCGGGGAAGGAACGTTGTAACAGCGGTGACGACGCAGCGTGCTGCGCGAAAGACGGAAGGCCAGTATGCCTTCTGCGAAGCACGGCGGCCAGCTTGCCGTGCTTCGCGCGATGCGAGAGGTTTGACGTTGCAGTGATGCGCCGCGCTCAGTGCGAGCGGATCATCGTGCCGAACGGTTGTTCCGTCAGGATTTCTAGCAGCACCGAGTGTTCGATGCGGCCGTCGATGATGTGCACCGAACGCACGCCGCTCTTCGCGGCATCGAGCGCCGACGAGATCTTCGGCAGCATGCCGCCCGAGATCGTGCCGTCGGCGAACAGCGCGTCGATTTCGCGCGCGGACAGATCGGTCAGCAGTGTGCCTTCCTTGTCCATCACGCCGGGGATGTTCGTCATCATCACGAGCTTTTCGGCGTTCAGCACGACGGCCAGTTTGCCCGCGACGAGGTCGGCGTTGATGTTGTACGACAGACCGTCTTCACCGAAGCCGATCGGCGAGATGACGGGGATGAACGCGTCGTCCTGCAGCGCCTTCACGACGGCCGGGTTGATCGCCTCGACTTCGCCGACCTGGCCGATGTCGATGTACTGGCCCGGGTTGTCGCGGTCCGGCATCAACAGCTTGCGCGCGTGAATCAGGCCGCCGTCCTTGCCCGTCAGACCGACCGCATGGCCGCCGAAGTGGTTGATCAGCGTGACGATATCCTGCTGCACTTCGCCGCCCAGCACCCATTCGACGACTTCCATCGTCTCTTCGTCGGTGACGCGCATGCCCTGAATGAAGGTGCCCTGCTTGCCGATCTTCTTCAACGCCTGATCGATCTGCGGACCGCCGCCGTGCACGATCACCGGGTTGATGCCGACCAGCTTCAGCAGGATCACGTCGCGCGCGAAGCCCTGCTTCAGGCGTTCTTCCGTCATCGCATTGCCGCCGTATTTGATGACGACGGTTTTGCCGTGGTACTGACGAATATAGGGCAGAGCCTCGGCGAGAATTTCAGCCTTCAGCGTGGGGGCGATCTGGGACAGGTCGGGAGACTCGGACATGGCGGCGGCTCGGACACGGAAACGGTGAAAACAACGCCGGATTGTACACAACTGGCGCGGTGCAATAGTGAATTCGACGTGTGCCGTCGCGGCCGGCCGGGCCATTTTTCCGCACTGCGGAATAGCCAGCTTTTTCAGCGACGGGCACACGTCTGCGAGTGAACTTTGCGCCGTCTGAACGGGGCGACGGAAGGTTTGGGCCGCCATGGCGCGCGTAAGTTCTCGCACGCATGGAAATCCCTGCCGCATCCGAATGTCGGAGACTCGGGCGGACCGTAGCCGGGCAGGCATTTTGCTGACTCGCCGGAAGTGGCATCATGTCCGGATCATCTGCCCGGTTTCATCCCGCTGTCATGAATCCGTCCCCATCCGGATCGCTTGAATCTTCCGTCACCTCGAGCGTGCGCTGCCCGCGCTGCCGCCGCGTGTTCGATTGTGGCGCGCGCGGCGACCGTTCGGCGTGCTGGTGCGCGTCGATGCCGGCGTTGCCGGCCGAGGCGCTGGAGCCGGGCACCGGCTGTCTGTGTCCTGAATGTCTCGCTGGTGTGATCGCGCGCACGCGCGCCGAAAAAGGCGGCGCGGCGCAGGATTGAGGTGCGCCACGCGGGATTGGCGCGGGCGCCTGCTGACTACGATCGATGCGAATCCGCCAGTGCGGCCAGGTCGCGTGTCAGTTTGTCGAACACGGGCTCCCATTGCGCGAATTGCGCTTGCCGGTACAAGCTCGCGCTCGGGTACCACGGGCTGTCGGTGCGATCGAGCAGCCAGACCCAATGCGGATTGACATCGAGCAGCACCCACGTGCGCTGCCCCAGCGCGCCGCTCAGGTGCGCAACGGACGTGCACACGGTAATCACCAGATCGAGCGCGCTGACGTACGCGGCGGTGTCGTCGAAGGTCTTGAACGCAGCCGTGTGATCGGTGATATCGAGCCCGGCTGTACGCGCGGCTGCCACTTCGGCTCCGGCGCCCGGCTGCAGCGAATAGAACGCGACGTTGTCGAGTTCGCGAAAGTAATCGACGTAGCGTTCCAGTCCGACGCGCCGATACGGGTTGCGTTGATGTCCGTGGCTGCCCGTCCAGACGAGCCCGACCTTGAGCCGCTTTTCTCCGGCGAGGCGCTCGCGCCATGCGTCCACGCCTCGCGGATCGGCTTGCAGATACGGAACAGTCGACGGGATCGTTTCTTCCCGTGTATCGAACAGCAAAGGCAGCGACAGCAGCGAGATTTCATAATCGAACTTCGGCAGGCCTTCGACGCCGCCGCCGAGGGTGAACTCATCGGCGTATTGCGCCAACGTGCGTGCGAGCAGCGCGCCCATTTGCGGGAACGAATTCCATGCGAGCCGCCCGCCTTCGCGATGCACACGTTCGGCCAGCAACGGAACGTAGCGGCAGAACTGCAGCAGGTCGCCCATGCCCTGCTCGCCCCAAAGCAGCAGCGTCTTGCCGGCGAGCGATTCGCCGCACCACTTTGGCCCGGGCATGACGGGACGCTTACCCGCCAGTTCCTTCGATCCATCCCAGCGTGCCTCATGTTCGCGCCAGCCGTCCGCATAGTTGCCGCGCAGCAGATGCAGCATGCTGAGATTGGACAGGAACGACGCATTGCCGGGCGCGGCGCGACGCGCGGCCGACGTGAAGCGTTCAGCTTCTTCCCATTGCTGCGCTTCTCGCAAGGTCTGTCCGTGATTGCCGAGTGCGATGGGATTGTCGGGCTGAAGCGCGATCGCGCGATGCTCGGCTTCGAGCGCGCCGTCGAGGTCGAAGCCCGCGAGACGCGACTTGGCGAGATTGATCCACGCGTTCGCATCGTCGGGTGTCTGGTCGAGCGCGGCGGTCAGCAGGATGGTCACTTCCGGCGAAGCCGGATTCGCCGACATCAGCGCTGCGGCCAGATTGTTGCGCAGGCTTTGCATGTTGGGATCGATGGCGAGCGCCTCGCGGTAGGGCGCGATGGCGTCGCTGTGCCGGTTCATCAGTTGCAGTGTGAGCCCGAGCTGAAAGTGCGTTCTGGGATCACGCGGGGCGAGCGCGGCACACGCCCGCGCGATCGCTTCTGCTTCGGCGCCGTGTTGCCGGGTAAGCAGTTGCAGGTTCAGCTCGGCGAGGGAGTCGATATCCATTGGAAACAGATGCGAAGCGGCCTGAAGCCAGATATCACGTGCCGCGTGGTCGTTCTGCTCTTGCGCTGCGACAGCGTGACGCAGAAAGGTCTGGAAGGAATCCAAAAGAACTTGATGTGGATCAAGCGATGTCTTAAGCATTGGGCGTAAAGAGTGGCGGGCGTACGTTAGGCGGTAAAGAACACTATAGTTCCGAACATTCGCTAGATGAATCAGACCGCTCCCAACGGATAAACTTGCAGGATGCATCGCATAACCATCACTGGCCGGGTCAACCTCGGGCATCTCTTCTGGCTACGCAGTCTTGCCATCATCGGGCAGCTCGTGACGATTGCGTTCGTCCAGATCTTTGTCGGCGTCAAGCTGCCGTTGCCGGCGATGCTGCTCATCATCGGTCTGGAGGTGATCTTCAACGGGCTGACGTGGCTGCGCGTCGCGAGCCAGAAGCCCGAGTCGAATCTCGAACTGTTCGGGCAGCTGTGGGTCGATCTCGGCGCGTTGTCGGCGCTGCTGTTTCTGTCGGGCGGTACGACCAATCCGTTTGTCTCGTTGTACCTGCCGTCGCTGGCCATTGCCGCAGCCGTGCTGCCCTGGCGTCTGATGGCGTGGCTCGCGGCGTTTGCGGTCGCCTGCTACGCGGTGCTCGGCTTCGAGTCGGTGCCGCTCAATCTCGACAATCCCGCGAATCTGTTCGACTACTATCGCGCCGGCATGTGGGTGAACTTCATGGTCAGCGTCGGCCTGATCGCGTGGTTCGTGGCGCGCATGTCGCGGGCGCTGCGTCAGCGCGATACCGCGCTCGGCGAGGCGCAACAGCGTCTGTTGCGCGACGAGCGCGCCGTGGCGCTGGGTGTGCAGGCCGCGACGGTCGCGCATGAGATCGGCACACCCTTGTCGACGATCGCGATGCTCACGGAAGAACTGCGCGACGCCGCGCGCAGCGACGAGGGCCTCAAGCCCTACGCCGCCGACCTCGACATCCTCGACCAGCAGATGACGCTGTGCACGTCGGCGCTCGCGCGCCTGCGCAGCCGCGCATCGACACAAGGCAGCAGGCAGCGTGTCGACGAATGGCTCGACTCGTTCGCGGACCAGTGGCGACTGCGGCATCCGCATGTGAAGTTCGAGCGTCTGGGCGAGCCGCCCGCCGACGTCGGTCTCGACGACACCGTCGCCGTCAGCCAGATTCTTACCATCCTGCTCGACAACGCCGCGCGCGCGAGCCGCGATCACGTGACGCTTGCGGCGAAGCTCGTCGAGCCCGCTTCGATCGAATTCGAAGTGTGCGACGCGGGTCCGGGCGTGCCGGCCGCGCTGCGCGGGCTGCTGGGCGCGGCGCCCGTCGACAGCACGCAGGGCGGACATGGCGTCGGGTTGTACCTGGCGTTTTCGGCGGCGGCGCGGCTCGGCGGATCGATCGAGCTCACCGACGTCAGCGAAATCAGGCCGCGCGGCACACGCGCGGTGTTGCGGTTGCCTCTGGCCCGCGAGCAAACGGGCGCGGGCCGGCAAGGCGCCGCGTCGTCCAATACGGAGAAGCAAGCATGAGCGACAAGAATTTCCTGGTAATCGACGACGACGAAGTGTTCTCCGGCATCCTTGCGCGCGGCCTGACGCGTCGCGGCTTCACGGTATCCGAGGCGCACAACGCCGACGAAGCGATTCGCCTCGCGAACCAGCAGAAGTTCGGGCAGATCACCGTCGATCTGCATCTGGGCAACGACTCCGGTCTGAATCTCGTCGCACCGCTGCGCGACTTGCAACCGGACGCGCGGATGCTGGTCCTGACGGGCTACGCGAGCATCGCGACGGCCGTCCAGGCAGTGAAGGACGGTGCGGACAACTATCTGGCGAAGCCCGCGAACGTTGAAACAATTTTGTCTGCGCTGCAAACGGAAGCGAGCGCCTTGCAGGCAGAGGAAGCGATCGAGAACCCGACGCCGCTGTCGGTGGCGCGGCTCGAGTGGGAGCACATTCAACGCGTGCTCGCCGAGAACGGCGGCAATATTTCGGCGACGGCGCGCGCGCTGAACATGCATCGGCGCACGTTGCAGCGCAAGCTCGCGAAGCGGCCCGTCAAGCAGTGACGTAGCCATCGTCGCCCGGCGCATGAAAAAGGGCGGCGCTCCTCACGGAGCGCCGCCCTTGTCATTTGGCCGGTCAGGTGCGCGTTACAGCACGTAGCGCGAAAGATCCTCGTCCTGCGCCACCTCGTTCAGCGCGCGGTCGACATACGCCGCGTCGATCTGCACGCTCTTGCCGGTGTGGTTACCCGCCGAGAACGACACTTCTTCGAGCAGCTTCTCGATCACCGTATAGAGGCGGCGCGCGCCGATGTTTTCCGTCTTCTCGTTCACCGAGAACGCGATTTCCGCGAGGCGGCGGATGCCGTCGTCGGCGAATTCGAGGTGCACATCTTCCGTTGCGAGCAGCGCCTGGTATTGCTTGACGAGGCTGGCGTCGGTGGCGACGAGAATCGATTCGAAGTCCTTCACCGACAGCGAATCGAGTTCGACGCGAATCGGGAAGCGCCCTTGCAGCTCGGGAATCAGATCGCTCGGCTTCGCCAGATGGAACGCGCCGCTCGCGATGAACAGGATGTGATCGGTCTTCACCATCCCGTACTTCGTGTTGATCGTCGTGCCTTCGACGAGCGGCAGCAGGTCGCGCTGCACGCCCTGACGCGACACTTCGCCGCCGCCTGCTTCGCTGCGCGACGCAATCTTGTCGATCTCGTCGAGGAACACGATGCCGTTCTGCTCGACGTTCTGCACGGCCTTCGTCTTGACCTCTTCGTCGTTCAGCATCTTCCCGGCTTCTTCGTCGGTGAGCAGCTTGAGCGCCTCTTTCACCTTCACCTTGCGGCGAGTCTTCTTGCCGCCGCCGAGGTTCGCGAACATCGAGCGGATCTGCTCGGTCATGTCTTCCATGCCCGGCGGGCCCATGATGTCCATCGTCGGCTGCTGCATTTCGATGTCGAGCTCGATCTCTTTATCGTCGAGCGCGCCTTCGCGCAGACGTTTGCGGAACGTCTGACGCGTCGTGTTCGACTCGTCGCCGCTCGCTTCGCTGGTGCCCGAGCCGAAGCCGACCGTGCGCGCGCCCGGCAGCAGAATGTCGAGAATACGGTCCTCGGCGAGGTCTTCGGCCTTCGTGCGAACCTTGCGCATTTCGGTTTCGCGCGTCTGCTTGACCGAGATTTCGATCAGGTCGCGCACGATGCTGTCCACATCACGGCCCACATAACCGACTTCCGTGAACTTGGTCGCTTCGATCTTGATGAACGGCGCGTCGGCGAGCTTGGCGAGACGCCGTGCGATCTCCGTCTTGCCGACGCCCGTCGGCCCGATCATCAGAATGTTCTTCGGCGTGATTTCCTGACGAAGCGGCTCGTCGACCTGCTGACGGCGCCAGCGATTGCGCAGCGCGACGGCGACGGCCTTCTTCGCGCGATTCTGGCCAATGATGTGCTTGTCGAGTTCCGAGACGATCTCGGCGGGAGTCATGGTGCTCATCGTGTGTCCTTACTCGATCGTCTCGATGACGCGGTTGTGGTTCGTGTAGATACACATGTCGCCGGCAATCTCCAGCGACTTTTCGACGATCTCGCGTGGCGAAAGATCCGTGTTGTCGGCGAGCGCCTTGGCCGCCGCCTGCGCGTATGCGCCACCCGA
Organism: Paraburkholderia sp. Tr-20389; assembly: GCF_017104565.1. Lineage (GTDB taxonomy): Bacteria > Pseudomonadota > Gammaproteobacteria > Burkholderiales > Burkholderiaceae > Paraburkholderia. Next base: position 266,904 of record NZ_JAAGPD010000005.1, read on the forward strand.
ACCGATCGCGCAGATGCCGCCTTCGGGATCGAGCACGTCGCCGTTGCCTGTGATGACGAGCGTGGTGGTGGCGTCGGCCGTGATCAGCATTGCTTCGAGACGGCGCAGCATGCGGTCGGTGCGCCAGTCTTTCGCGAGTTCGACTGCGGCGCGCGTGAGATTGCCCTGATGTTTTTCGAGCTTGGCTTCGAAGCGGTCGAGCAGCGAGAACGCGTCGGCCGTACCGCCGGCGAAGCCGACCAGCACCTTGTTGTTGTAGATGCGCCGGACCTTCTTCGCGCCGCCTTTCATGACGATGTTGCCCAGCGTGACCTGGCCGTCGCCGCCGAGCGCGACCTTGTCGCCGCGGCGCACGGAGACGATCGTCGTGCCGTGAAATTGCTCCATATGCGTTCCTTTTGTAAAGCAAGGGAGGACGCGGAAGCGCCATTGCGCATCCACGGAATCCAAGAGCGGACGGCGCGCGACGCCGGGTGCCGCGCGCGCGTGCAACGCATGTCGGGATTATTTTAGGGCGGGCGCGGACTTATCAAGAGCCGAAGTCGAATGAGCGCGAGAAAAGGCGCGGACGGGCGAGCGGCGTGATTCCGACGGTAAAACGTGCTGACGGTTCAGCGCGCGGCTTGGTATATGCAATGCGCATTTACCGATCGTCGGGGTCGATATGGACGCGTGAACAGTTAAATGCCCCGGCTCAAAAGAAAAAGAGGCGCACGAATCACCGTGCGCCTCTGACGAAGCGTATCTGGGGCGCGGACCCCGAAAACCGCGCCGCCCGTCGATCAGTCGCCGAACAGCTTCTGGCGCAGTTCGCGGCGTTCCTGTGCTTCGAGCGACAGGGTTGCGGTCGGGCGCGCAAGCAGGCGGGGAATGCCGATCGGCTCGCCCGTTTCTTCGCACCAGCCGTACTCGCCCGATTCGATGCGCGCGATGGACTGCTGCACCTTCTTCAGCAGCTTGCGTTCGCGGTCGCGCGTGCGCAGTTCCAGCGCATGCTCTTCCTCGATCGTCGCGCGGTCGGCCGGGTCCGGCACGATCACGGTTTCGCGGAGGTTCTCGGTCGTCTGGCCGGCATTGCGGAGGATGTCCGCCTGCAGCTGCTCGAGCCGGTTCTTGAAGAAAGCGAGCTGATCCTCATTCATGTAATCCTTGTCGCTCATCTTCAGGATTTCGGCTTCGGTCAAGAGTCGTTTCGTCGTCATCTGGCTTGCTTCTTCAATGTGAGGCAAATCATTGCCCGCACTTTCGTGTTGCCCGCAAAGGCGCCTCGATGACGCTCAAATGAGCGCCGGCGAACACGGACGGTGGGCTGTCGTGACGCCGAAGCGCCGTTGCGGGGCCGAACTCCTCTGGAAACCGATTCTTCCCATGCTCCTGAGGCAATGCTTCCCGGCAGCGCGTTATGAGCCGGGCAGTGCAGGCCGGCTATCGGCGATGTCCCCGGATGAGATTTTCCGGCGCCGTTTTCGGCCCGGCACGGCTGCAAACGCGACTTCGCGCTTTAAACCGGGCAATTCGTTCTCTTTCTCCAGCGGGGCCGTATTGTAACTGAATCACAATACGAATCAGCAAGCGAGGGAAATCCCTGCCGCAAACTCCACTTATCGTGAAAATATAACGCGCTGTTCACTAAAAAGCGATGGTCAGACACGTATTCTCACAACAGGGTTTTCACGTGCTTTGACCGCAAACGGACTGTTAAATTGCCGCGTTTGTGCTTTTGAGGTCTTTTTGCCGTGTGAAAGCGGGAAAACGGCAGCCCGGGCAGGGCGCCGAAACGCCCGCCCGGAAATTACACGAATGAACAGATAACGAATCAGACGAGGCAGGCTTCAAGACCGTCGGTAATCAGGTCTTGCGGCAGTTCGATGCCGATGAACACCATCTTGTTCGTCTTTTTCTCGATGGGTTGCCACTTGGCGGCGAGATCGCTGCCCATCATCTGGTGCACGCCCTGGAAGACGACCTTGCGATCGACGCCCTTCATGTACAGCACGCCCTTGTAGCGCAGCAGGCGCTCGCCATAGATCTGCAGAATGCCGCCAAGGAAGTCTTCGAGCTTGTTCGGATCGAACGGTCGGTCGCTGCGGAAAACGAACGACTTGATCTTGTCGTCGTGGTGCGCGTGATGATGGTGATGATGACCGTGATCGTGGCCTTCATGATCGCATTGACCATGATCGTGATCGCAGTTCGCGTGATCGTGGTCATGATCATGGTCGTGGTGCGCGTGATCGTGCTCGTCTTCGGCGAGGAAGTCCGGGTCGATTTCCAGCTTCGCGTTCAGGTTGAAGCCGCGCAGATCGAAGATTTCCTTGATGTCCGCTTCGCCGAAATTGACGACGCGAATCTGCGCCTTCGGGTTCATGTGCAGCAGACGGTGGCGCAGGTCGCCGAGCACCGCTTCGTCGACGAGATCGGACTTCGTGACGAACAGACGGTCCGCAAAGCCGACCTGGCGCTGAACGACTTCGTGCTCGTCCAGCTGATGGTTGCCGTGCTTCGCATCGACGAGCGTGATGATCGCATCGAGCAGGAATTCGTCGGCGATCTGGTTATCCATGAAGAACGTCTGCGCGACGGGGCCGGGGTTGGCCAGACCCGTCGTTTCGATCACGACGCGGTCGAAATCGAGCTTGCCTTCCTGCTTTTGCGCGGCGAGGTCGCCGAGCACGCGCGCGAGGTCGCCGCGAATCGTGCAGCAGATGCAGCCGTTGCTCATCTGGATGATCTGCTCGCCCGTGTCCTGCACGAGGATGTCGTTGTCGATGTTCTCTTCGCCGAACTCGTTTTCGATCACGGCGATCTTCATACCGTGCTTCTCGTTCAGGATGCGCTTGAGCAGCGTGGTTTTGCCGCTGCCGAGAAAGCCGGTCAGGATAGTGACGGGAATCATGTTGTTCGCCATGTGGAGTCGCCTTGTGTTCGTCGATCTGGGGTGCGAACCGCGCGCTGCGTGCAAGGTCCGAACCGCAGGAATTCAGCAGAATATTGAAGCATAACTGCGCGGACGCCGCTGCCGGGCGGTCAATGCCCCGCCGATGCCAGGGAAATAACGCCTAACTATGGGCGATCACGCGATTTGCAACAATAGGCCTTTCAGATATTCGCCTTCGGGGAACGCCGTCAGTAACGGATGATCGACGCCCGCGCCGAGGCGCCTGAGAATGCGCGCATCGACCCGCGCGTCGGCGGCCGCGCCGGCGACGATCTTCTGAAACAGCTCAGCATCGATCGCGCCCGAGCACGAGTACGTGAAGAGCAGGCCGCCCGGCCGCAGCAGCTTGAGGCCCGTGAGATTGATGTCCTTGTACGCGCGCGCGGCGCGGTCCACGTGCTCGCGCGACGGCGCGAACTTCGGCGGATCTAGCACGATCAGGTCGAAGCGCTCGCCTTCGTCGTACAGGCGCCGCAGCGTCTTGAACGCGTCGGCGTCGAGCCACGTCGCCCGCGCCGCGTCGAAGCCGTTGGCGGTGACGTTCTGCTGCGCGAGCGCCAGCGCTTCGCCGGACGAATCGATCGACACCACGCGCTTCGCGCCGCCCTTGAGCGCCGCGAGCGAGAAGCCGCCCGTGTAGCAGAAACAGTTCAGCACGTCGCGGTCTTTCGACAGCTCCTGCACCAGCGCGCGGTTGTCGCGCTGGTCGACATAGAAGCCCGTCTTGTGGCCGTTGCGCACGTCGACGTGATAGCGCACGCCGTTTTCGCTCGCGATCAGCGTCTCGGGCGGCGCGTCGCCGGCGAGCACGCCGACCGTCTGGTCCAGCCCTTCCTTTTCGCGGATCGACACGTCCGAGCGCTCGTAGACGTTCGGGCAACCCGTTGCGCCGATCAGCGCCTGAACGATCGCGTCCTTCCATGCCTCGACGCCCGCCGCCATGAACTGGCAGACGATCTGGCCGCGCTTCGACGCGTCGTCCTGGATGTAGTAATCGACGATCAGTCCCGGCAGGCCGTCGGCCTCGCCGAAGATCAAACGCGTCGCGCCCGTGTCGTGCACCATCGTTTGACGATGCTCGAGCGCGCGCTGTACGCGGCGCTTGAAGAACGCGTGATCGACGGGCTCGCTTTCGTCGAAGCTCCAGACGCGCGCGCGGATCTGCGAGTGCGGGCTATACGCGGCGCGTGCGAGAAAGCGTCCGTCGTGCGCGCGCACGAGCACAGTGGCGCCGGCGGCCGGCTTGCCGTCGACGCGCTCGATCGCGTTCGCGTAGACCCACGGATGGCGGCGCAGCAGCGATTTCTCTTTCGACGGTTTGAGCGTAACGGTATTCATGACTTCGTGAGGATTTCAGCAGAACAATGCGCCGCCCGAAGCGGCAAAGCCGGATGACCGGCCGCCCGACATACGTCGGGCGGCGTCAGTCGCGTTTTTTGGCGCGCGGATGCGCCTGATCGTAGATTCGCGCGAGGTGCTGGAAATCGAGGCTGGTGTAGACCTGGGTCGCGGCGATGCTGGAGTGGCCGAGCAATTCTTGCACCGCGCGCAGGTCGCCGCTCGATTGCAGCACGTGCGACGCGAACGAATGGCGCAGCACGTGCGGATGCACATTCGCGGGAATGCCCGCCGTGAGCGCCGCGCGCTTTACGCGGTCGCGCACCGCGTTCGGCGGCATCCGGTTGCCGCGTACCGACACGAACAGCGGATGCGGATCGTGCTTCACCAGTTCGCCGCGTACGGCAAGCCAGGCGCGCAAGGCTTCGAGCGCCTTGTTCCCGACGGGCACCACGCGCCGCCGTTCGCCTTTGCCGAGCACTTCCACTTCGGCTTCGTCGAGCTTCAGCCAGCCTTGCGACCGATAACCGTCGACATCGGTGTAATGCACGTCGAGACCGACCAGTTCGGACAGGCGCAGGCCCGACGAATAGAACAGCTCGAGCATCGCGTGATCGCGCAGCCCTTCGGCCGTGGCCATCGCGGGCGATTCCATCAGCTTGTGCGTGTCGTCGACGGATAGCGCTTTCGGCAATGCCTTCGCGCGTTTCGGTGCGCGGACCGTTGCGACAGGGTTTGCGGGCAGTTCGACGCGCTCGGCGAGCCAGCGGTAAAACGCCCGCCACGCGGACAGCCGGTGCCCAATCGAGCGCGCCGACAGCCCGCCCGCATGCGCGCGCAAGACGGCGCCGCGGATGTCGGTGGCGGTGAGGCTTTCGAGCGCGCGCCCATTCGCGAGCGTTTTCAGCTCGTCGAGTTCGTGCGTGTAGCCGCGCAGCGTATGCGCCGACAGCCGCCGTTCGTGCTCGAGGCTCGACAGATAGGTGGCGATCGGGTCGGCGGGTGTCACGTGAGGGCGCTCAGCGCGGCAGCAGACGGCTCAGCGCAGCGCTCGCGAGCGCGCCGATCTGCGTGAGGAAGTCGGTGGCCATGCCGTCGTGGAAGCGGCGCGCATCGGGCGAACCCATCACGAGCAGGCCGAACGCCGAGGCGTCGTCCGATGCTTCAGGGTCGCGTAGCGCGATCAGCGCAATCGATTCCGTGCCGTTTGCAGCCGCGCCTTCGGCAGAACCCGCAGCCTCGCCGGCAACGGCGGATACGGCGGGCGTCAGCCATTGCGCCGCCTCGAAACCCGTGTTCGCGCCGCAGTACGGGGTGGCCAGGCTATTCGCGAAGATGCGCACTTCCTCGCCGACGTGGCGCGTGAAGTCAGCTTGCGAGTACGGTTCGGACACGTCCCACACGCGCAGCGCCGCCTGCGGCACGTCGAACACGTCGCGCAGGCCCGTCGAGATCGTGCGCGGCAGCGCGCCCGGATCGCGCTCGGCCATCACGCGCGTCGTCCAGCGGCCGAACTTCGACGCGATGCTGTCGTTTTCGTGTCCGTAGCGCAGCAGTTCGGCGAGGCGCCGCTCCAGATGCTTGTTCTTCTCGCGCAGCATGTCCATCTGGCGTTCCTGCAGCGACACGGCGGCTTTGCCGTGCGGGTTCGCGAGTCGAACGGAAGCGAGCAGTTCGGCGTGCTCGGCGAAGAATTCGGGGTTGGCTAGCAGGTAGTCGGCGACTTCGCGATCGTTCATGGTTTCAGCTTAAAGGTTGCGCGCTTCTTTGCTGTCGGTCGTGCTGCTGCGCCACGCGGTTCAGCCTCCGCGCAACGGTGAGAAATTCAGTCGGCCAGTTCGATTTCGCCTTCGAACACGGTCGCGGCCGGGCCCGCCATCATCAAGGACGACGAGGGCGCGCCGTCCCACGTGATGGTCAGTGTGCCGCCGTGCGTGTGCACCTTGACGGGGGCATCCAGCAGTCCGCGGCGAATGCCTGCCGCCACGGCCGCGCATGCGCCCGTGCCGCACGCGAGCGTTTCGCCGGCGCCGCGTTCGTAGACGCGCAGTTTCACCTCGCTGCGTCCGACGATCTGCATGAAGCCCGCATTGACCCGCTGCGGAAAGCGCGGGTGGTTCTCGATGACGGGCCCGTCGACGAGCACGGGAAACGCCTCGACGTCGTCCACCACCTGCACCGCGTGCGGATTGCCCATCGATACGACGGAAACCCAGCGCGTCGAGCCGTTGACATCGAGCGGATAGAGCGTGTCGTTGCCTTCGCCGCGCGCGTCGAGGCTGCTTGGGTCGAACGGCACCTGAGCCGGCTCGAATACGGGCGCGCCCATGTCGACGACGACCTCGCCGTTGTCCTGCATGGTCAGCGTGATCACGCCTTTCTGGACCTGCACGCGGACGCTGCGCTTGTCGGTGAGGCACGTGTCGCGCACGAACTTGACGAAGCAGCGCGCGCCGTTGCCGCAATGCTCGACCTCGCCGCCGTCGCAATTGAAGATGCGATATCTGAAATCGACGCCATCGACGGTCGGTTTTTCGACCACCAGCAACTGGTCCGCGCCGACGCCGAAATGTCGGTTCGCGAGCGCGCGCACCTGAGCTTCCGTCAGGTTGAGCGGTTGCGTGTAGCCGTCGAGCACGACGAAGTCGTTGCCCGCGCCGTGCATTTTGGTGAATTTCAGTTTCATGCCGCTATTGTAAGTGACTGGCCGACCGTCTTGCCCGTCGTGCGATGGCGCGCCTCAGTAAAAGCTCGGGTCGCCGGGCGGGCGCGTCTTGAAGCGCTTGTGCACCCAGTAGTACTGCTCGGGAATCTGCGGAATCTGCTCTTCGAGAAACTCGTTCATGCGGCGCGCGTCGGCGTCGTCGTCGCCCGTCGGGTAGTTGTCCCACGGCTTGAAGACCCGCAGCCGGTAGCCCTTGTAGTTCGGCAGCACTTCGCCGATGAACGGCACCACCTGCGCGCGCCCGACTTTCGCGAGGCGTCCGACGGCCGTCAGCGTACACGTCGGCACGCCGAAGAACGGCACGAAGGTCGAATTGCGCATGCCGTAGTCCATATCGGCGCCGAGCATCACCGGCTTGCGCTCGCGCAGCCAGCGCAACACGATCCGCGCGCTGTCGGCGCGGCTGGCCATTTCGGCATCGAAACGGCCGCGCTGCGCTTTCGCGACGTCCTCGAGCTGCGGGTTCGACATCGGCTGATACAGCGAGCCGCACGGACGCTTCAACGAATAGTTGAGGAAGATCGAACCGGCCTCGATGCCGACGAAGTGAAAGCCCAGAAACAGCGTGGGGGGCAGGTTCGGATCGGTGAGATCGATCTCGCTGTCGAGCTGGATCAGCTTTTCCAGCTTCTCCGCCGAGCCGAACCACTGCACGCTGCGCTCCAGATAGCTGCGGATGGCATGCCGGAAGTGCTTCTGCGCGACTTCTTCGCGACGCTCGTCGCTCCATTCAGGGAAGCACAGCTTCAGGTTGATATGGACGATGCGGCGGCGGCGGCTCGGAATCTGATACAGCAGCCAGCCGAGGCCGTCGCCCAGACGCGCGACGAAGCCATACGGCAGCAACGCAAACAGCTTGAGCAGCCCGATGGCGAGCGTGACGCCCAGACGGCTCAGCATGCGATGGCTCCGCTATGTGCGCGAGACCACGCTGGGTAAAGAAAAACGGCGAAATAGACGATATACCGCACGCGCAGGCACTCTGTGACAAATGAAAGAAGTCGCTATAATAAGGGCTTCGCCGAGTTAATAGACAACTTGCGGGGCGAAGCCGACGGATGGCTATCTTTCAGATAGTCGCCCGGCGGTAAGGAATTCCGCTAAAGCGTCGCCGCTTCAGGCTCGAAGCAGGCTACGTGAAACTCAACCGTAACCAACAAGGAGCCTGTAACGTGGCTAACGACTACCTCTTTACCTCTGAATCCGTCTCCGAAGGCCATCCGGACAAGGTCGCAGACCAGATCTCGGACGCTATTCTCGACGCGATCCTCGCCCAGGACAAATACTCGCGCGTTGCGGCTGAAACGCTGTGCAACACGGGTCTCGTCGTGCTGGCGGGTGAAATCACCACGACGGCAAACGTCGACTACATCCAGGTCGCGCGGGAAACCATCAAGCGCATCGGCTACGACAACACCGATTACGGCATCGACTACCGCGGCTGCGCGGTGCTCGTCGCGTACGACAAGCAGTCGCCGGACATCGCGCAAGGCGTCGACCGCGCGCACGACAATAACCTCGACCAGGGCGCCGGCGACCAGGGCCTGATGTTCGGCTACGCATGCGACGAAACGCCCGAACTGATGCCGCTGCCGATCCACCTGTCGCACCGCCTCGTCGAGCGCCAGGCGAACCTGCGCCGCGACGGCCGTCTGCCCTGGCTGCGTCCGGACGCGAAATCGCAGGTCACGGTTCGCTACGTCGACGGCAAGCCGCACTCGATCGACACCGTCGTGCTGTCCACGCAGCACTCACCGGATATCGACCTCGCGCAACTGCGCGAAGCCGTGATCGAAGAGATCATCAAGCCGACGCTGCCCGCCGAACTGATCAAGGGCGACATCAAGTTCCTCGTGAACCCGACCGGCCGGTTCGTGATCGGCGGCCCGCAGGGCGATTGCGGTCTGACGGGCCGCAAGATCATCGTCGATACGTACGGCGGCGCGGCTCCGCACGGCGGCGGCGCATTCTCGGGCAAGGATCCGTCGAAGGTCGACCGCTCGGCAGCCTACGCCGGCCGTTATGTTGCGAAGAACATCGTCGCAGCGGGCCTCGCATCGCGCGCGCTGATCCAGGTGTCGTACGCAATCGGCGTTGCACAGCCGACGTCTGTGATGGTCAATACGTTCGGCACGGGCCGCGTGTCGGATGCAACGATCACGCGTCTGGTGCAGGAACACTTCGACCTGCGTCCGAAGGGCATCATTCAGATGCTCGACCTGCTGCGCCCTGTGTACGAAAAGACGGCTGCCTATGGTCACTTCGGCCGCGAAGAGCCGGAATTCTCGTGGGAAGCGACCGACAAGGCGCTCGTGCTGGCCGAAGCGGCTGGCACGGAGCCGGTTGCCGCTCTCGCCTGAACGAAGGTGTGAGCCATCCGCGCGGCCAAATGCCGCGCGGCGCCGGTCTCGGCACTGCAAAATGAAACGCCCTGCATGCGGACGCATGCGGGGCGTTTTTTCTGGTGCGCGTGATGTGCGGCATTGTGCACGCACGCGAAGCCTTAGCGGGCGCTATCGAGCGTCCGCTAAGGCTTCGGCAAGATTCCTGCGAACGGGCGAGTGCTCAGCGCGCGAACGCGAACCAGCCTTCGCTGGCCGCCGACAGGCGGCGCGGCCGCCGGCTCGTTGCATGCGGCACACTGGTGGGCTTCGCGGCGCGTGGCGAGACGCCCAGCATTCGCACGGGCGCGGGCTTGCGCAGCAGCGTGCGCAGCGACAGGCGCGGCGCCGCTTGAACGCGCAGCGCGCTGAAGAACGTGCGGAACCAGAAGCGCACGCTGTCGACGGGCTTCGCGTCGCGCAGTTGCTCGGCGAGCGCGCGTGTGCGCGCGGAATGATGACGGAGGGCACGCACCACATGGCGGCGTGCGGGACGCGCGGCGTTGAACGCGCGGGTGAGTCGAGTGCTCAATGGACTGTGCATGGCGTGGTGGATCAGGCAGCGTGGGCCGCGTGGCAAGCGACGAAGGGTGCGCGAAACGACGCACCATCCATGCCAGCGAGGGGGACGCAATAGCCTGAGGAAAGACGGAATGAGACGACAGCGGCTGCGGATGGCCGTGTCGACGGCGAAGTAGCGTGTGTTGCAATCGACATGGACGCAAGGCTACACGTGATTGATGACCGTCGAAAGTCCAGAGGGATAGGGGTTTTTACGAGGACAAAGCCCGCACGATCGCGCCCTTTGCGCTCGACGAGCGTGCACGGCTGCCCAGCCGGCGTGCAGTTGCGCCCGTCACGATTGCACGTTGCTTGCGTTGGGGCACATGACCGGGCGCCGATCCGATCGTGCCCGTTTTACAATGGGAACCGGTTGTCGAACGAACGCTAGCTGAACGGAACGTCCATGTCAGTCCATTCGAAGAAAGAGCAGATTCAGGTGCTGCGCGAGCAGGGTTTTGTCGTGGTGCCGGATCTCATCAGGCCCGAGCGCTGCGAGGAGATGAAACAGATCGCGCGCCAGCAGTTGCAGGTCGCCGCGGATCCCGTCGAATTCGAAGCGGATCTGCGCTATCCGGGCGCGCCGGAGTCGAAAGAAGCGCCCGGCGGGCATACCGTGCGTCGACTGCTGGACGCTTACGCGCGTCATCCGCGCTTTGCTGAATGGGCGACGGCGCCGGAAATTCGCGGCTGGATGGAACTGTATTTCGGCGAAGAGCCGCGCCTGTCGCGCGCGCATCACAACTGCATGATGACCAAGCATCCAGCGTACGGCAGCCTGACGGGCTGGCATCGCGATGTGCGTTACTGGTCGTTCGAGCGAGACGATCTGGTGTCGGTGTGGCTCGCGCTCGGAGACGAAACCGTCGACAACGGCGCGCTCTGGTTCGTACCGGGCTCGCATGCCTCGGCGTTCACGTCGGACCGCTTCGACGAAGCGAAGTTTTTCCGCTCAGACGTGCCCGAGAACGCCGCGCTGATCCAGAAAGCGGTGTCGCCCGCTCTGAAAGCGGGGGACGTGGTCTTCTTCCACTGCAACACGCTGCATTCGGCGGGCAAGAATCTGTCGGATCAGGTGAAGTTCTCGCTGGTGTACACCTATCACGGCGCGAGCAATGTGCCGCTGCCGGGCTCGCGCTCCGCGTCCAAGCCTGAAGTGGCGTTCTGAGCCGCGAGTCGGGCTCGCAAGTCGAGCCCGATATGGCATACGGCCAGTCAGCGCCTGTTCGACGCGAGTCCGATCAGGCCTGCGAGTGTCGCGACGATCCCGCCCGCGATCAGGAAGATGGTCTTGTTGGTCGGCGAGCCCGTGAAGACACGCGACACGTCGTTGCTGAACGAATGAAACGACTGGCCGCCGAAGTACAGCAGCACGACGCCGCCGACGATCAATGCGAGCGAGATCGCTTTGGTCATGAACACTTCCTCATCGATGGATAACAGTGGCGGAGAGTCTAGGTGATCGACGCCTTCGAGTCCATGCTCGCGTCCCGCAGTGTGGGCGTCTGCAGCCCACGCGGCGATTGGCTAACATAGCGTGTTGGGCGGTCGCTGGCGGTTCGCAATCTGCGTGCCGGACAGCGGCGCAATAGACCCTTCGCGTGATACCGGTAACGCGTCATCCGTACGCGGCATCACGGCGGCACCTCAGTACAACAACAACGCTTCACTCGAGCGATGCACGACGGCATCGCCGCTCCACTTCTGTTCTCGACAAGGACACTATCCATGGCTTACGAAGCAGCTTCAGCACGCTATTCGGACATGCAGTACCGCGTTTGCGGCAAGTCGGGTCTCAAACTGCCGGCGTTGTCGCTCGGCCTGTGGCACAACTTCGGCGACACCACGCCGATCTCGACGCAGCGCGACATCCTGCGCACGTCGTTCGATCTCGGCATCACGCACTTCGACCTCGCGAACAACTATGGCCCGCCGTACGGCAGCGCGGAAACGAACTTCGGCCGCATCTTCAAGGACGACTTCAGGCCGTACCGCGACGAACTGCTGATTTCGTCGAAGGCAGGTTGGGACATGTGGCCCGGCCCGTACGGCCAGGGCGGCGGCTCGCGCAAATACGTGCTGGCGAGTCTCGACCAGAGCCTGCAGCGCATGGGTCTCGACTACGTCGACATCTTCTATTCGCACCGTTTCGATGTCGACACGCCGCTCGAAGAAACCGCAGGCGCGCTCGCGAGCGCCGTGCAGCAGGGCAAGGCGCTGTATATCGGCATCTCGTCGTACTCCGCGCAGAAGACGCTCGAAATGGCGAAGCTGCTCGCCGAATACAAGGTGCCGCTGCTGATTCATCAGCCCGCGTACAACATGCTGAACCGCTGGATCGAACACGATCTGCTCGGCGCGCTGGAGCAAACGGGTTCGGGCGCGATCGCCTTCACACCGCTCGCGCAAGGTCTGCTGACGGGCAAGTATCTGAATGGCGTGCCGCAAGACGCGCGCGTCAACAAGGCGGGCGGCGGTTCGCTGAAGCAGGAGCATCTGAGCGAGCAGAACATCGACCGCGTGCGCAAGCTCAACGACATCGCGCAGCGCCGCGGTCAAAGCCTTGCGCAGATGGCGCTCGCGTGGACGCTGCGCGATCCGCGCGTGACGTCGGCGCTGATCGGCGCGAGCAAGGCGGAGCAGGTCCGCGAGAACGTCGCGGCGCTGAAGAACCTGTCGTTCACGGCGGAAGAACTTGCGGAGATCGACCGCCATGCGACGGAAGGCGGCGTGAACCTGTGGGAGAAGCCGTCGACGGATCAGCACATTTGATGCGGCCCGGAACTGGCAGTGCCGCGACACCGCCAGCATTGGAATATGCCGACGGATAGGCCTGTTCCCTACGCCAGCGCGAAGCCCCTTGGCGAAAGTCCACGGGGTTTTTTCTTGACCTCCGTCGTGGACAGCTGCTTGACGAGTACCTATATTAGGTACAATATTACCTGACTTCGGTACAAATTTACCTGGTTCCGGTTGTCACGGTGCGGGCTAAAAAGTCACCCATGCTTGCCGATTTTCTTCTCACACCGAAGCAACAGCGAATCCTCGGCGCCTTCTTGCTGAATCCCGCGCGCAGCTTCGCCATCAGCGATATCTTCGATCTCGTGGAAGGTGGCCGTAGCTCGACGCAGGCTTTTATCAAGTCGCTGGTCGAGGCGCAGGTGCTCTTGCTCGACACGGAACATCGCACGACGCGATACACGGCGAATGCCGCGCATCCGCTCTATCCGGAGTTGCGCCAGATCGCTATCAAGAGCTTCGGAATCCGGGAGCCCATCGAGGCTGCGCTCGTCGAACTGCGGAATCAGGTGGACCGCGCCTTTATCTTCGGCTCGCTCGCGAAGGGAACGGACAAACCGGACAGCGATGTCGACGTGATGCTTGTTGGCGACGTCCGGCTCGGCAAGGCGACGCGTGCGCTGGAGGCGGCCGGGTCCAAGCTTGGCAGGGAGATTCACGTGAACGTTTATCCGGCAACCGAGTGGGAGGAGCTACGAATCTCAGACCCGGTGGTCCGCGCAATTGATGAGGGTCCAAAGATTGAACTCAATATTGCCGCTTCTGCCGACTAAAGCACTCTCTGATGCGCTCAAAGCAAGTTATATCCGCGAGACCGCCTATGAAGACGTGCACGCCATCCAGTTTCGCAAGAACGTCGCATCGTATATCCAGGCCGCAAAGCTCGAGATGGCGCCCATCGCGCGGTACACGCTCGCTTATGAAGCACTTCACGCCATCGCTGTCGGCGTGCTTTACGTGCACGGTCTCGCGCCGGGCAACAGGGAAGGACATCGAACGCAAGCGTTATCGCTGATGTACGGCTTTCTCGACCTCGACCTCGACGATAGATCGGAAATTACGCACGCGAGCCAAACCCGTAACGACAAGCTTTATAAGAGTCTCGCGCCACCCCCATCGAGCGCAACTGCTACCTATCTGCTCGAACTCGCTGAGCGAGTCGAAAAAATAGCCCGGCAGAAACTGCCGGGCTGGTTTGCGCTGGCGTAAGCACGATGAAACGTCGCTTCGCTAAACGAGCGCGGGCAACCCCTCTACCAGCACGACCGCAAACACGACCCCAAGCAGCGCGCCCAATACCCGCAGCGTGTTGTGCCTGAACTCGGTTTTGCACGGAAGCGCGCCGAGGAAGAGTGCCCCGGCCAGCGCCATCGGAATGACCAGAATGAAATCACCGATCGTGAAGTAGTGCATGCCCGTCTCCTGTGTGTAGTCGTTTGACGCGACTGCATGCGGCGCGCCTGAAACCAGTATAGGAGACCGTACGGACGCGTTTGGTTAGCTGCAACGCACACACGCTTCTGTCCCTCGTGAGGAAAAGCGAAGCGGGACAAGGCTTTGCACGGTACGCACATCGGCGTGAGGAATCTCGCGCCGCGCGCGCGTCCGCTTACGCCGACCTTTCTGAATATGCGTTTTATCGGTCGAAACGTCGGCGAAAGTTGCGCGCGTTGCAGGAGTGACGTTAGGCCGCGCCGAGGCGCTCGCGAGCCCTCAAACGCGTCGACGCGAGTATGCCGATCAGCAGCAACGCCCCGACGAGCGCCGCGACGCCCGTCCACGCGTAAGCCGCCCACACGCGCCCGCCGTACGAGCCGACGATGCTCGAACCGAGGTAATACGCGAGCAAATACAGTGCGGCCGCCTGGCCTTTCGCTTCCTTCGCGATCCGTCCGACCCAACCGCTCGCCACCGCGTGTCCAGCAAAGAAGCCAAATGTCACGCAGGCGATGCCGCAAGCGATCAGCGCAAGCGACTGCGTCGTCGTGAGTAGCAAACCGCATAACATGATGACGATGCTGCCCGTCAGCACGCGTCCGCGTCCGAACGTGTCGGCCATCCGCCCCGACCACGGCGACGCGACCACGCCCGTCAGATACACGACGAAAATGCCGCCGATGGCCGTCTGGCTCAGCCCGAACGGTGGCGCAAGCAGCCGGTAGCCGATGTAGTTGTACAGCGTGACGAAGCTGCCCATCAGCACGAAGCCCATCAGGAACAGCAGCGGCAAACCGGGCCGGCGGAAATGCTTCGCGAGCGCGCTTTGATGATGTGCAAAGCCGAGTCCGCGGCGCGGCACGAAATGGCGCGACGGTGGCAGCAGCGAGCGGAACGCGAGCATCGACAGAATGCCGAGCACGCCGATCGTGCCGATCGCGACGCGCCACGAGAACAGATCCGCGACGACGCCCGTGATCACGCGTCCCGCCATGCCGCCGATGGCCGTGCCGCCGACATAAAGACCCATCGCGAGTCCGAGGCCCTCGGGATGCACTTCCTCGGCGAGATACGCCATCGCGACGGCGGGCACGCCGCCGAGCGCAAGCCCTTCGAGCGCGCGCAGCAACAGCAGCGCGTGCCATTGCTGCGTGAACGCGACCGCGAGCGTGAGCAGCGAAGAGACGGTGAGCGAAGCCGTCATCAGCCGATGGCGGCTCCATCCTTCCGAGACGAAGCCCGCGACAAACACCGCGAGCGCGAGCGCAGCCGTCGTCAGCGACAGCGACAGGCTGCTTTGCGCCGGGCTGACGTCGAACGAGGCGGAGAACGCGGGCAACAACGGCTGCACGCAGTAAAGCAGCGAAAACGTTGCATAACCGGCAAACAGCAGCGCCAGACTGGCGCGCCAGTAGGCGCGCGTGCCGCGCTCGAGATACGGCGTGCCGGCGGGGGAAGGAGAGGATGAGGCGAAAGACGAAGAATCAGCGGGCCGACTCGGGTCCGACGATGCGGTCACAACAGAACTCCCGGAAACGATGAGAAGTGGCGAAAGAAGTAGCGACAAGCGCGACGCCAGCAGGCGCGCAAGGGCTCAACGATACGCCCATTGCGCCATGGGCGTCGTCGAACTCTGCAGCAGGACGCGGACCGGGAAGTCCGCGATGCGTGTTCTCTCAGCGCTTATCCACGCGTGGCGGCGGGCGCACTTGCCGGCTGGCCGGCTTCGTCGGGATGGGTGAGCTGCTCGTCGGTGGGCAGCGACGTGACGTCCCAGCCGCCGCCCAGTGCTTTGATAAGCGCGACACTTGCGGCCATCCGGCGGCGCGCGATCGACACGGCTTCGCGCTCGTTGGTGAGCGCCGTCGTTTGCGCGACCACCACGTCGAGATACGTGATCGCACCGTTCTTGTATCGATTCGACATGATCGCAAGCGAGCGCTGCGCGGCTTCGACGGCGCCGTCCTGCGTCTGTGCTTCCTGTTCGAGCACGCGCAAGGCCGCGATGTTGTCTTCGACCTGACCGAATGCCGTGAGCACCGTTTGACGATACTGCGCGACGCCTTCGTCGTAGCTCGCCTGCGCTTCGGCCTTTTGCGCGGCGCGTCCGCCGAAGTCGAGCAAGGTGCCCGCGAGCGACGGTCCGAGCGACCAGAAGCGGCTCGGCGCAAGCAGCCATTGACTGAAGTTGGTCGCCTCCAGCCCGCCCGTCACCGAAAGGATCAGATTCGGAAAAAAGGCCGCCGTCGCGACGCCGATCTGCGCGTTCAGATTGACGACATGCCGCTCGGCGGAAGCGATGTCGGGCCGTCGCTCGAGCAGCGTCGACGGTACGCCGACGGGCGCGATCACGGGCACGGCGACGAGCGGCGCGACGGGCAACGAGAACGTCGAAGGCGGCTGGCCGATCAGAATGGCGATTGCATGTTCGAGCTGCGCGCGCTGCACGCCGAGATCGATCGCCTGCGCCTGAGTCGTGCGCAGTTGTGTCTGCGCCTGCGCGACGTCGCCGTCGGTGGCGATGCCGCCCTTGTAGCGGTTCTGCGTGAGTTCGACGGCTTCCTTGTAGGCGGCAATCGTATCGTCGAGTAGCTGGCGCTCGCGGTCGATGCCGCGCAGTTCGAAGTAGTCCGTCGCGAGCTCGGCCTGCATCGACAGCAACGCACTTTGCGCATCGGCGGCGCTGGCCTGCGCATTCGCGCGCGCCCCTTCGACGCTGCGCGACACACGGCCCCACAGGTCGGGCTCCCAGGTTGCATCGGCGCCGACGACCCAGTCGTCGAGCGTCTTGCCGGCGGTGGACTTGAACTTCACGTTCTCCGACGAGCGCGCACGCGAATAGCCGCCGCTCATGGTGACGACTGGGAAGAACTGCGAGCGGAACTGCGCGACCTGCGAGCGCGCCGCACGAAAGCGTGCCTGCGCGGCCTGCACGTTCTGGTTCGCGTCGGCCACTTGCTGTTCGAGCGCGTTCAGCGCGGCGTCGTCATAGACCTCCCACCAGGCGCTGCGGATATGCGCGTCGGCGGGCTCGGCCGCTTTCCAGCCTGTGCCTTCGAGTTCCTTGTACGTCGCGGCCGTCGGCGTCGCGGGCCGCTTGTAGTCGGGGCCGAGCGTGCACGCGGCAAGCAGGCTCGCGCCGGTAAACGCCGCAAGTGCCATTGCGGCGGTTGAGCGAAGGCGCGTGCGGTGCGTGCTCACTCTGGTGCCTTTGCCGTCTGTTCGTTTTGTGCCGAAGCCGAAGTACCGGACGCGCCCGATGCCCCTGCGGCATTGCCCGCCTTCGGATGCACGATACGCACCGCCGCACCGTCGACGATCGAATCCTGCGGATTCAGGATCACCTGTTCTTCGCCCGTCAGTCCCGATGCGACCGCGACGCGCGTGCCATAGTCGGTGCCGAGCGCGACCTTCACGAGCTTCACGCGCTGCTGTGCATCGACGGTGGCGACCTTCACGCCGTCGGGGCGGAACAGGAACGCGTTGCCGGGCAGGGTGAAGGGCGCCGCGACCTGCGACTTCAGCGCAAAGTGAACCTGCGCATACGCGCCCGGCAGCAGATCGCCGTTGCGGTTGTCGACGTCGACTTCGACGAGCATCGTGCGCTGCTGCATATCGACGGCGCCGGCCGTGCGCGCGACGGTGCCGGGATAGTGCTTCGACGGCGTTTCCGTGAGCGTCAGATACGCGGTCTGCTGCGCCTTCACTTCCTGCGCGTAAGCCTGCGGCACGTTCACATAGACGCGCAGCCGGTCCGCCTGCGCGACATGGAAGAGTTCCTTCGCGGGACCACCTGAGCTGCCTGCGTCGATCAACGCGCCGACATCCACGTTGCGTGCCGTCACGATGCCGTCGAACGGCGCATAGACCTTCTGGAACGATTGCGTCTTCTCGAGGCGCGCGACGTTAAAGCGTGCCGCGTCGAGCGTGCCTTTCTTCGCGAGCATGTCGCCGACCTTCTCGTCGGTTTCCTGCTTCGACACCGAGTTGCTGCGCAGCATCTCCGTCCAGCGGTCGGCGGTGCTTTTGGCGAGCGCGTAGTTGGCCTGTGCGTTCGCGAGATCGGCGCTCGCGGCCTTCAGCTGGTCGTCGACCTCGGGCGTGTCGATCTCGGCTAGCAGCTGCCCGGCCTTCACGTGCGCGCCGATGTCGACATACCACTTCTTCAGATAGCCATTGGTGCGCGCGTAGATCGGCGTGTCGAGAAACGCCTGCACGTTGCCGGGCAGCACGAGATCGAGCGCCGCCGCCGACTTCTGCGGCTTCACGACTTCGACGCTCAACTGCGCGGCATGCTGCGCGTCGCGTTCGAGCGCGGCGTGTGCGTCGTGGCGGGACCAGATGCCTTGCGCCGCGAGCGCGAGCACGACGACTGCCGCGCCGGCCGCGATCCAGCGGGAACGTTTCGATGAGCCGCGCGGGCCTTCCCCATGCGGCGCGGACTCATCAGGACGATTCACTTCCATCTGCACTCCGGATACTGTGCTTGCACATCGTTGTTATGACAGCGGCCACTTTGTGCCCGCTTCGGGCACGTCATTGCGGTTTATGGACGACATGCGCGGCGGCGCGTGCTCGCCTTTCCGACAGCCGTCGATAGATCATCGAAAACACCACGGGCACGAACACCAGCGTCGCGACTGTGCCGATCGTGAGGCCGCCGATCACCGCGCGTCCCAGCGGCGCGTTCTGCTCGCCGCCTTCGCCGAGGCCGATTGCCATCGGCACCATGCCGATCACCATCGCAAGCGCCGTCATCAACACGGGACGAAAACGCGTGAAGCCCGCTTCGATTGCTGCGCGCGTCGCGTCGCCGTGTTCGAGCAGCTTCTCGCGCGCGAAGCTGACGACGAGAATCGAGTTCGCCGTCGCGATGCCGATACACATGATGGCACCCGTGAGCGCCGGAATCGACAGCGTGGTGTGCGTGAGGAACAGCATCCACACGATGCCCGCCAGCGCGCCCGGCAACCCCGTGATGATGATGAACGGATCGAGCCACGACTGGAAGTTCACGACGATCAGCAGATACACCAGCACGATTGCGAACACGAGACCGGCGAACAGGCCCGAGAACGAATCGTTCATGGTCTGCACCTGGCCGCGCAGTTCGATCGACGAGCCCTTCGGCAATTGCGCTTTGGTGTCGGCGATGATCTTCTGGATGTCGTCGGAAACGGCGCCGAGATCGCGGCCGTCCGCCGTGCCGTAGATATCGATCGTGGTCTGCGCGTTGTAGTGCGTGAGCACCGCGTTGCCCGCAGTGCGCTGCATCGTCGACAGCGCGCCGAGAATGTTCGTGTGGCCGTTCGCGTTCAGCGGAATATTTGCGAGCGATTGCAGCGAATCGATCGAATATTGCGGCGCTTCCGTGATCACGTTGTAACTGACGCCATTGCGCGGATTGAGCCAGAACGTCGGCGTCGTCTGCTGGCTGCCCGATAGCGTGATCAGCAGATTGCTCGCGACGTCGCGCTGCGTGAAGCCCGCCTGTTGCGCGCGCGTGCGGTCGACGTCGACGAAGATGCGCGGCAGATCCGATGGCTGCTGGATGCGTGCGTCGGCGAAGCCGGGGATCGCGCGCAGTTTGTCGAGCAGCATCGCAGCGAACGCGCGATTGCCCTGCACGTCGCGCCCCACGATCTGCACGTCGATCGGCGACGGCATGCCGAAGTTCAGCGTCTGGCTGACGATATCCGCGGGCAGGAACGCAAACTGCACGCCGGGGAATTCGTCGGTGAGCGTGCGGCGCAGCTTGCGCACATAGTTGGCTGTCGGCTGGTGGTCCGGGTTCAACGTGATCAGGATGTCGGCATCCGACGTGCCGATCGTGCCCGTATTGCTGTACGACAGATTGATGCCCGAGACGGGCAGGCCGATGTTGTCGATGATCGAATGCAGCTCGTCGCGCGGAATCAGTTCGCGGATGCGCGCATCGACGCGATCGGTGACGACGGCAGTTTCCTCGACGCGCATGCCCGTTTTCGCGCGCAGATGCAGCGCGATCGTGCCGGCGTCGACGGAAGGGAAGAAGTCGCGGCCGAGGAACGGCATCAGCAGCAACGACAGCAGACAGCAGCCGAGAAACACCGTCACGAAGAATCCGGGCCGCGCGACGCGCGCCACCAGGAACGCTCGGTAACGACCGCGCACGTTCTCGAAGCCGCGCTCGAACGCGAGGTGCATCCGCATGAATGGATTGCGACCCGCCTGCGAATGATGGAAGTCGGCGGGACGGTGGTGATTGCGCAGCAGATACTTCGCGAGCGTCGGCACCAGCGTCCGCGAGAAGAAGTACGACGCGAGCATCGCGAATACGACGGCTTCGGCGAGCGGGATGAACAGATAGTGCGCGACGCCCGTCAGCAGGAACATCGGCACGAATACGATACAGATGGAGAGCGTCGACACCAGCGTGGGAATCGCGATCTGATGCGCGCCGTCGAGAATCGCCTGTTCGAGGTTTTTGCCCTGTTCCAGCTGATGGCTGATGTTCTCGATCGCCACCGTCGCGTCGTCGACGAGAATACCGACGGCTAGCGCAAGGCCGCCGAGCGTCATGATATTGATCGTTTCGCCGAGCGCGGACAGTGCGATGATCGACGTGATCATCGACAGCGGAATCGACACCGCGATGATCAACGTGGCGCGCCAGTTGCCGAGGAACAGCAGGATCATCAGGCCCGTCAGGCACGCGGCGATCAACGCTTCGCGCAACACGCCCTGCACCGATGCGCGCACGAACAGCGACTGATCGGCAACGGGATCGATCTTGAGCGACTCGGGCACGAGATTGTGCAGCGCCGGCATCATGGTCTTGATGCGATCGACGATTTCGAGCGTCGACGTATTGCCGCTCTTGTTGATCGTCAGCAGCGACGCGCGCTGGCCGTCCACACGCACGATGTTGGTCTGCGGCTGATAACCGTCGCGCACGTGCGCGACGTCGCGAATGTAGATCGTACCGTTCGGCCCCGATTTGATCGGGATATTGTTCAGGCCTGCGAGCGAATCGGGGCTCGAATTCAGCTGCACCGAGTATTCCGTCGAGCCGATTTTCGCGGTGCCTGTCGGCACGATCAGGTTTTGCGCGGTGATCGAATTCACCACGTCCATCGGCGACAGATTGCGCTCCTGCAGCTTGCGCGAATCGATATCGACCATGATCTGCCGCTGCTTGCCGCCGTACGGCAGCGGTGCGGATGCGCCCGGCACGGTCGCGAGCTGCGTCTTCAGGAAGTTGTTACCGTAGTCGTACAGTTCCTGCTCGGTGAGCGACGGCGACGACAGCGACAACCGCAGGATAGGCACGGTGGATGCGTTATAGCGCAATATGTTCGGCGGTGTGATGCCGGGCGGCAGCGAGCGCAACTGCGATTGCGACAGCGCCGTGACTTGTGCGAGCGCTTCGCTGATGTTGGCGTGCGGCTGGAAGAAGATCTTGACGACGGCAATGCCGTTCATCGAAGTCGATTCGACGTGCTCGATATCGTTCACCGCCACGGACAGCCCGCGCTCGTAATTGAGCACGATGCGCTTTTCCATCTCGTCGGCGGGCAGGCCGTTGTACGACCAGATCACCGACAGCACGGGAATGTCGATGTTCGGGAAGATGTCCGTAGGCGTGCGCAGTATCGTCAGCGGGCCGATGATCAGCAGCAGCAGCGCGAGGACGACAAAGGTGTAGGGGCGCCGCAGCGCGAGACGAACGATCCACATGAAAAGGGCGGTCCGGTAAGGGCGGGGGCGGCTGCTTCTGGTGGCAGCGAGCATGGCGCGACGGCGGCCCGGCCGGGCGTGCGCGACAGGAATATAGCGCGTATCGTAGCTTACATCGACATTTTTGAGACGAGTGGGTGGGTCGGTTTATGATGAGCCTGTTACGGGCGGTTACAGTCAGGGTTTCGTAAGTCGAATCGACCGAACGGGCGCCTGACAAGGCCTTACTTTTTACTTTGCCAAAAGGCCCAAAAGGGCAACAATGGGGCTCAACGGGCGACAGATGCGAGTCTCCCGGCCCTTGGTTTTCGATTCAGGTGCGCATGCAACCATTTGCGCGTTGCAGCGCTTTTATCAGCACATTGACCGGCGCGGTCCCAAACAAGCCGGCAATTGGGAGAACGGGGAAACATCATGCAAGTCGGTTCTATTGTTCGATCCGTGCATATCGCCGTGCCACAAGGCGCGCGCGGAATCGTGATGCGCATTCTCGGCGACATGGCGATGGTGGCGTGGTACGCCGGCGAGCCAGGGACGTCGAAGATATTGAACACGGAACCCTTTTTCCTCGAGGATCTGATCGACACTGGCGAATTCGTTCGTCCTGCTGGCGCACAGGTGCATTGAGCGCGGTTGCCATCTTGAATGGCGAGGTATGCGGCCGCTGAACGTGCGCCGCGTAGCGAGTGATACGCCGGTGACACTCGCGCTCGTTTTTGTGCCCGTCACGGCGCACAATGCGGGCATGAACGAAGACACTCCAATTCCGCAGGACGGCCACGCCGTTCCGTTTGCCCGGCTCACGCCGGAGGTGGTGCTCGACGCGCTCGACAGCGTGCTCGACACCGTGGGTGTGCGCACCGATGGGCGCATGCTGCCGCTCAACAGCTACGAGAACCGCGTGTATCAGGTCGGCGTCGAAGACGGGCCGCCTGTCGTCGCGAAGTTCTACCGGCCTGGGCGCTGGACCGACGAAGCGATTCTCGAAGAGCACGCGTTTGTCGCCGAACTGGCTGCTCGCGAAATTCCCGCTGTGCCGGCGCGGACCTTCAATGGCGCCACGCTGCATACGTTCAACGGCTTTCGCTTTTCGGTCTTCGAGCGGCGCGGCGGCCGCGCGCCCGATCTCGACCGCAAGGACACGCTCGAATGGCTCGGCCGATTCATCGGGCGCATTCACGCCGTCGGTCAGACGGCGAATTACGCGGCGCGTCCGACGCTCGACATCCACACCTTCGGTTACGAGCCGCGCGACTATCTGCTCGCGCAGGACTTCATTCCCGCCGACGTGCGCGCCGCATGGGAGGCCGCGGTGAATCTGGCGCTGGAAGGCGTCGAGCAGGCAATCGAACGGGCGGGCGATGTACGTCAGTTGCGTATGCACGGCGATTGCCATCCGAGCAACGTGTTGTGGACCGACGCAGGCCCGCATTTCGTCGATTTCGACGATAGCCGCATGGGGCCCGCCATTCAGGATCTCTGGCTGTTGCTGCCGGGCGAACGCCAGGAGGCGTCGCGCGCGTTGACGGATCTGCTCGCGGGCTATGAGGACTTCTGCGAGTTCGATCAGCGCGAATTGCATCTGATCGAAGCATTGCGGACCTTGAGGCTGATCCACTACTCGGCATGGCTTGCCCGCCGCTGGGACGATCCGGCGTTTCCTGTCGCGTTTCCGTGGTTCAACACGCAGCGCTATTGGGAAGACCGCATTCTCGAATTGCGCGAGCAGATCGGCGCGATGCAGGAAGGGCCGCTCTGGCCCGTGTGACTCTTAGCGCTGCGTCGTCAGTCGGCGGATTGAGCGCGGCGCTGCGTTTCGGCGATCACGCGCGACGGCGCCGGCGTTGCTGTCGATAAGCGCTGCGCGCCATCAGCGAGCGTCGACCGGACAATCACTTGCGCGCGCACATCGCGGCCGATCGTTTCGATGCCCGCGCGCATCTGCGTGAAGTCATCCGGCGAGCACACCTCACTGTCAAAACGCGTGTAGCCATCGCGCGTCACAGTGATGACATGTGCGCTCGCGTCGTACGCGTAGGTCGATCGATAGTCGATGAAGCGGTCGTGCGCGGTCATGGCTTCCGGCATCTCGAGCACGCTGAAATTCGCAGGCAGTGCAATGCGCGTGCGCTCATGCAACTCGATATTGCGGCAGACGAAAGGCTGCGTGCGCTGCCGCTCGCCGAGCCAGTAGCGCACGTCCGACTGAAAGCCGCCGACGAAGCTCGTCAGTGCCGGAATCGACGCGGCAGTACCTGGCACGACGAAGTCTTCGAGCTTGCCTTTCATCGTCATCGCGAGCGTGCCGTCCGTCGCGTTCAGATTGCTGGTCGATAGTGTCGCCGTGCCCGAGAGATTGACGAAGCGCAGTTCGGCCTGCAGCGATTCTTCGCGCTGGGCGGGCGTTTGTATGCGCAGCAGCGCGCGTCCCAGTTCCGCGACCCAGCCTGCCGCTTCCAGCTGATAGACGAAGCTCGCCGAACCGTCGGGCGCGACGTTGATCGACAGGTCGGTGGTGCGCGACATTGTTGCCGTCGACGGCGTGCGCGCCAGCGTGCCTTGATCGACGAGCACGGTGGGACGGTTCATGTCGGTGGATGGCAGATAGCCGAACTCGACGTTCGGCGCCGTCGAATCGGCATAGACCTGCAGGTCGGGCAGCCACGTAATGACGTGATTCAGCACGCCGTAGCCGGGCACGTCGGGCAGCGTATAGATCGTGCCGCTGCTGATCAGTGCGGGTTCGTTGCGGATGCCGACGGCATCGAGCAGCGCACCGTACAGCGCAACGTGATCCTTGCAGTCGCCGTAGCGCAACGCGAGGATGTCGGTCGCGCGATGCGGCACGACCGCGCCGCGTCCTATGTTCACCCCTACGTAGCGCACGTTCTTGCGGATCCAGTCGTAGAGCGTCTTCGCTTTTGCACGCGGCGTCGAATCGTGTGCGGTCAGCGAACGGGCCAGATCGACGATGGCAGGACTGGACGCGCTCGCATCGGCGGCCGATTCGCGGTACTTCGCGGCGAACGCGGCGTAGTCCGGATAGGTCGACACCATCAGCCGGTCGCCATAACTCACGTACGCGATCGATCCGTATTCGAGCCGCGCGAAGTGCGCCTTGTCGTAGCGAAACTCATAGCGTGTGCGGCCGTTCTGCGTCGACGGCGGCAGCGGGATGAAGCCGCGCGCGTCGGCGTACAGCGGCTTACCGGCGGGCAAATCGTAGATGAGCCTGAAGTTGTGCGTCGGCGCGAGATCGGGCGGCGTAAAGTCGCTGAAGTGGCCGGGCACGATCGGCTGCGTCTGCGTCTTGCGGAATTTCAGGTGCACGCGCG
Organism: Paraburkholderia sp. Tr-20389; assembly: GCF_017104565.1. GTDB lineage: Bacteria > Pseudomonadota > Gammaproteobacteria > Burkholderiales > Burkholderiaceae > Paraburkholderia. The sequence continues at coordinate 292,137 of NZ_JAAGPD010000005.1, forward strand.
CGCCCGGCTCCACGGCAGGAAACACGATCACCTTTTCGAGGATGTCCTGGAACATCGGCGCGTCGAACGAGCGCGCTTCCTGCACGTCGCGGATCTGCTCGGGACGCACGTCGTGTCGCGTGCCGTCGGCGGACGTGGTGTAGGCCTCCAGAATGTCGACGCTCGCCATGTTGCGGTTGAACCAGATGTAGTACTGCGCGACTCGCGCGACGCCGGCTTCGTTGTTCACGCGCAGCGTCATCTCGTCGATCTTGGTATATGAGCCGTCGGCGTTCACCGTGAAGGTCTGCGTCTCGCGCTCGTTCGTGTAGGGCTCGACGGGCGCGGCAGCGCTGGTGTTGAACGCGGCGATGCCTGCCTGGTTCGTCGCTTCGCCAGCGCCGACGATGTCCGCGGCGTGGATTGCGCACATCCAGAAGGCGCACAGGGCCATCGCGATACCAGGGATCGTGGAAAGGCGCATGGGGAGTCGGGCGTCCGAAGAAATTGGTCTTGTTCTGTCGTATCCCTCACTTCAAGATCAGACGCCGTTTGTGTCAAGCGGGCAGACCGCACACAACGAACGCATTTTTCCGATCTTTGCGACGGCGCCCGGCATTGAGGAAAATCGCTTTCTGTGTAATGATATTTATTCTCATCTGAAGGGCGTCGCCAGCCATTTGTCATCTTTCTCCTCGTGACAAGCAAGCCAGCTCTTCGGTGACTCTCTGTTTCGGCCCTGCAAGTCGCGCTTTGGCCTCGGGCGGGCGCGTTTCGGCCACGCCGTCTCCGCTGCGGAACGGCCCTTCCAGCTTCCATTCAACCGCGCTGCCGCATACCGGTGACGCATGACCCGTATTGCCAGGAACACGATGAACGCGCCCGAATCGATCGAACTGAAGTCTGCTGCACGCGCGCGCGTGATGCCCGGCCGTGTCCAATCGCTGGATGCGGACGAACTGGCCGTGCGTCGCCAGCGCTCGCGGCGCGCGACTTTCATCAAGTGGCTGCGCAAGGTGCACGGCTGGGTCGGGCTATGGGGCGCCGTGCTCGGATTGTTGTTCGGTGTGACGGGATTCCTGCTGAATCATCGCGCGGGACCGCTGAAGGTGTCGTCGGGCGAGCCGCAGGTCGAGCAGTTGCAGATCGCGCTGCCGCAGAACGGCTTCAAGTCGCCCGGCGACATGTCGCGCTGGCTGAAAGATGAGTTGCATATCGACGGCAAACCGGGCCGCGTGCGCCGCGAGCCCGCGCATCCCGTCGCGTGGGGCGATCAACGTGCCGTGCAGCCGGAGTTCTGGCAGATCGGGATCGCCGGTCCAGGGCAGAACGTGCAGGCGGAGTATTGGGTCGGCAACGGCTTTGTATCGGTGAAGCGAACGCAGAACTCGTTTCTCGGCACGATGAACAACCTGCACAAGGGTACGGGGTTGAGCGTCGGCTGGGTGTTGCTGATCGATACGATTGCGGGCAGTCTGATTCTGCTTTCGCTGACGGGCGTGCTGCTGTGGACGGAACTCAACAAGCGGCGGACGGTGGGCGCCGTGTTGATCGGCGGGTCGATCGTGGCGGCTGTGGCGTGCGGATTGATGTGAGGCGCGTTTCGGTGGTCGCGGCTCTCAGTCGTCTTGCGCTTCTTTGTGTGCTGGATCAGGAAGCTGCGCGAAATTGGTGATCTTCACCTCGCCTTCGGGAAAGCGCGCGATGATTTCCAGTTCGCCGCCGAGCGCGCGGATGTGATCGCGCAGCGTGGAGATGTACATGTCCGTGCGCTGTTCGAGTTTCGCGATGCTGGGTTGTTTGACGTTGAGGCGCGTTGCGAGAGATTCCTGCGAAAGCCCGCGCGCCTGGCGCAGTCCGTGCAACGGCATTTCGGCGCGAAGCTTGTCTGCAAGCGCCTTGGAGCGGGCTCGCGATTCCGGCGACATCTTCGCCCGGAGTTCTTCAAACTTTTTTGCCATCTCTGGTTTCTCCTAGCGCTAGCTGCACGAGGTGCAGCCGATACAGTATTTCGGCGTGTGGCACGTTCTGTTCGTACCAACGGTCGTGTCCTGTCTTGTTTCCGCCGAGAAGCAGAACAGCGACACGACGCGGGTCGAACGCATAAAGCACCCGATAAGGCCGGCCTCGATGCTGGATTCTCAGTTCCCGCAGGTTGCGAACTTGCGAACCTATGATCCGGCTCGAATGCGGAAACGGCAGATGCGGACCGGACTCTTCCAGCAAATCGATCGTCGCATCCACCGACTCTCTTTCCGCTTCCCGCAACCCTTCCCACCAAGCCTGAAAAGCATCGGTGTACTCAACATCCCAAGTCATCGAAAATATAGCTTCCAAGGAATATTCCGTCAAGGGAATAGTGGTGGCTGCGAGCCACACGCGACGAGGCTGTGAAGCCGCGTCGCAGGGCCGCAAAAATTCGATGCTAAGGATCAGAAGTGCGAGATGACAGTCAGCCAAACGGCCGATGCCGGAAGAAAGGTAGAAACCGCGAGCCAACTGATCTCGCGGTCCAAAGAACAGATAGAAAACTACTCCGGAATACTACAAGCCGCCCCACTGCCAGCCGCAATCTCACGCGCCGCTTTAGCGCCTTCGACCTGCAGCAGCGTCGGCAGCGACACGCCATTCTTCGCCGCCGTCACTTCAGCGAGAATCGACACGGCAATTTCGGGCGGCGTCCTGCTGCCGATATAAATCCCAACCGGCCCATGCAGCCGCGCCAGCTCGGTTTCGGTGAGATCGAATTCCTTGAGTCGTTCGCGTCGCGCCGCGTTATTGCGCCGGGAGCCCAACGCGCCGACATAAAACGCCGGCGTCTTTAGCGCTTCCATCAACGCCAGATCATCGAGCTTTGGATCATGCGTCAGCGCGATCACCGCGCAACGTTCATCGAGCTTCATGTCCAGCACCGTATCGTCGGGCATCGTGCGGACGACTTTTGTGCCCGGCACATCCCACTCATCGGTGTATTCCTCGCGCGGATCGCATACAGTGACCTGGTAATCGAGTCCCACCGCGATATTGCACAGATAGCGCGACAGTTGCCCTGCGCCGATCACGAGCATCCGGTAACGCGGGCCATGTATCGTCAGAAGCCGTGTGTCGTTGAAATCGACGCCATCCGTCGCCTGCGCGGACCCCAGACGTGCGATACCCGTTTCCATGTCGAGCGTGCGCGCGACCAGTCGTCCGTCTTCCACTGCTTCGCACAGTTCGGCGATGCCGCTCGCCTTCGTCAACGGCTCCAGCACGAGCTGGATCGTGCCGCCGCACGGCAAGCCGAAACGATGGGCCTCTTCAGCAGTGATGCCGTACTTCACTGCTTCGGGCTTAGTCTGCTCGATGCCTCGCTGACGTACGCGATCGATCAGATCGTCCTCGATGCAACCGCCCGACACCGACCCCACGACCGCGCCGTCGTCGCGCACGACGAGCATCGCGCCCTCGGGACGCGGCGAGGAGCCCCATGTCTTCACCACCGTCACGAGTAGCGCGCGATGTCCCTGCTCGAGCCAGCGCGCGCTGCTCTTCAGGACTTCGAGATCCACGCTGTCCATGATTTCTTCCTCTTCGGTTCTTCGCCACCGCCTTCGCCGGCACCTTCGCCGTCGGCGGACTGGCTTGCAGTGTCGCCGGAATCGGCGGTTTCTGCCTGTGCGGTGTCACCGCCGCCCGTCAGCTGCTCGCTGAAGCGCCGGAAAAACTCGCCCGCGAGCTTGCGCGCCGCGCCGTCGACGAGCCGCGAGCCGATCTGCGCGAGCTTGCCGCCGACCTGCGCCGTCGCCGTGTAGGTGAGCGTCGTCGCTTCGTCGCCGTCCGGTTCCAGCTTGACGTGCGTTTGCCCCTTGCCGAAGCCGGCCGCGCCGCCTTGGCCTTCGAACACGATCGTATAGGTGTTGGGCGCGTCGATATCGGTGAGTTCCATGCGGCCCTTGAAACGCGCCTTCACGGGGCCGACAGACGCGCTCAACGCGACGGCGTATGCATTGTCGCCATCCGGCTCGATACTGTCGCAGCCGGGAATCGACGCGCGCAGGATCTCCGTATCGTTCAGCGCTTCCCATGCCCGTTGCTGCGGCACAGGCAGCGTATAGGTTTCGGTCAGCTCCATGACGTTGCTCCTCCAGATATCGCGGTGCGCGCGGCATCGCGGGGCACGCGCGTCAATTGCGCGAGATCGCGGCCGAACGCAGCCAGGCTGTCGAGATTGTGAACCGGCTTGTGCGCGTCGACGAATGGAAGCATCGCCTGCACGCCGCGCGCTTTAGGCGAGAACTCGCGGTAACGCAACAGCGGATTGAGCCACACGATGCGGTGCGCGAAGCGCCGCAGGCGGGCCATTTCGGTTTCGAGCACGTCGATGGCTTCGTGATCGAGGCCGTCGGTGACGAGCAGCACTGTCGCTCTGCCAGTCAGCACTCTGCGTGCCCAGCGTCGGTTGAATTCGGCGAGCGCCGCGCCGATTCGCGTCCCGCCCGACCAGTCGAGCACCTGATCGGCGAGCGCCGCGATCGCGACATCGGGGTCGCGTTCCTTCAGTGCGCGCGTTGCGTTGGTGAGGCGCGTGCCGAACAGGAACACTTGCAGACGTTCGCGCGATTGCAGCAGCGCATGGCAGAAATACAGCACGGCGCGCGAATAGCTGCTCATCGAGCCCGAAATGTCGAGCAGCAGCACGAGGGGTGGCTTGCGCGCCACCACGGCGCGGTACTTCCACACGGTCCAGTCGCCGCCCGCGCGTACCGCATGGCGCGCGCTCGCGCGCAGATCGGCATGCGTGCCATGCGACGCCGCTTTCAGCCGGCGCGTCGGTTCCATGGCGAGCGGCAGACGCTGACCGCGAATCAGATGACGCAGCGTGCGCCATTCGTCCGCCGTCAACGTATCGAAATCGCGATGACGCAAACGCTCTTCGGCGCTAAAGGTCACGTGCGCATGCAACTCGTGTTTGTTCTTGTCGCCGGGTTGCGCGGCTGGCTTGCGCTGCTTCGACTGATGCACGGCGAGCGCGTCGGCGAGACGGTTGTTGCGCTTCGGAGGCGGCACGCCGCTCGTCACCTTGGGCAGCAGCAATGCGCGCAGCTTGCCTTCCCAGTCCGGATCGCGCCAGAAGAGTTCGAACGCGGCATTGAAGAGATCGCGCTCATCGGGCGCGCGCACGAGCAGCGCAGCGAGCGCCGCGCGCACGTCGTCGCGCCGGTCGAGATCGATCCAGCGCAACGCGTCGAGCGCATCGACGGCCTGCGCGGGCGACATCGGCAGACCTGCGCCGCGCAGCAGCCGCACGAAGTGCACGACGTTGCGCGCGAGGGTCGCGGGGCCGGTGTCGTGGACGGGAAGCATCGACGTTACTCCGTTGCCGCCGCGAGGCATTGGCGGATCTCGTCGGGGTCGAAGCGCGCGAGATCGTCCTGATACTTGAGCAGCACGCCCAGCGTGTCCTGCACCGATTGCGGATCGAGTTCGGTGACGGTGAGGGCGGCGAGCGCGCGGCACCAGTCGATCGTCTCGGCGATGCCGGGCGCCTTGAACAGATCCATGCCGCGCAGACGATGCACGAAATCGACGGCGCGCCGTTGCAGCGCCTCACCCGTTTCGGGCGCGCGCGCCGCGACGATCGCGAGTTCGCGTTCGCGCTCCGGGTAGCCGATCCATTGATACAGACAGCGGCGCTTCAACGCATCGTGTACTTCGCGCGTGCGATTCGACGTCATCACGACGAGGGGCGGATGCTCGGCGCGCACGGTGCCGAATTCGGGAATCGACACCTGAAAATCCGACAGCAGTTCGAGCAGAAACGCTTCGAACGGTTCGTCGGCGCGGTCGATTTCGTCGATCAGCAGCACGCGCCGCGCGCCCGGATGCTGCTCGTCGGGCAGCAGCGCCTGCAGCAAAGGGCGCTTCAACAAAAATTCGCTGCGATATAGGGTGCTGCTGTCGGGCTTCTCGCCGGCCGCTTCTGCGAGTCGCAGTGCCATGATCTGTCGCGGATAGTCCCACTCGTACAACGCGCTCGCCGTATCGAGGCCCTCATAGCATTGCAGCCGCAACATCGACGTGCCGAGCAGGCCCGCCGCTGCCTTCGCCAGTTCAGTCTTGCCGACGCCCGGCTCGCCTTCGACAAACAGCGGCCGCTCCATCCGCAGCGCGAGAAAGAGTGCGGTCGCCAGTTCGCGGCTCGCGAAGTAACCTTGCGCGGTCAGCTGGGCGAGGGTGTCGTCGATCGAAGCGGGCTGCATGGTTCTCCCTGGTGCATCGGCTTGCATCGTTCGAAACGATACAGCCGGACAGACCTAAACCCGACAAACGAAGCGGCCCGGACGCGCCGGGCCTCATGTCGGTCAAACGCTTCCTGGCTTGCCGCGTTGGCTAGCCATTCGCGGCTCGCACCGCGCGCGCCGTCAGCACCGGTATCAGGTGAGCGCGATAGTCGGCGCTCGCATGCATGTCGGTGTTGAGGTCGTCGGGTGCGATCGTCACGCCGCGCGCGGCGGCTTCCGTGAAGTTCGCGGTGAGCGCGTTCTCCATGTCCGTCGCGCGAAACACCGACGGCGCCGCGCCCGTGATCGCCACGCGCACACCGCCCGCCGTCTTCGCGACGAACACGCCCGTCAGCGCGAAGTGCGACGCGGGGTTCCTGAACTTCTCGTACGCCGCTTTTTCCGGCACGGGAAACTCGACGGCGACGATCAGTTCATCGGGCTGCAACGCGGTTTCGTACATGCCGACGAAGAAGTCCGCAGCGGAAAGGCGGCGCCGGTCGGTGACGACCGTGCCATCCAGTCCGAGCACGGCAGCCGGATAGTCCGCCGCGGGATCGTTGTTCGCGATCGATCCGCCGATCGTGCCGAGTGAACGCACCTGTCTGTCACCAATGTGGCCCGCGAGAAACGCGAGTGCGGGCAACACGCGCTGCACGTCCGCGTTGTTCGCCACGTCCGCGTGACAGACGGCCGCGCCGATCGTCACCTTCTGCGGTTCGACGCGAATCTCCTTCAACTGCGGAATACGCGTGACGTCGATCAGCTTCGACGGTTGCGCGAGACGCAGGCGCATCGTCGGCAGCAGGCTTTGTCCGCCGGCCAGAAACTTCGCTTCGCTGTCGGCCGTCAGTATGGCGACGGCGCTTTTCGGATCGGCTGCACGTTGATAGTCGAATGAATACATGTCGGCCTCCGCTCAGGGACGTGAGTGTTGCGCAGCGTGAATCGCGGACCACACGCGATGCGGCGTGGCGGGCATCTGCAGATCCTTCACGCCGAGCGGCGCGAGCGCGTCGATGATCGCGTTGATCACGGCGGGTGGCGAACCGATTGCGCCCGCTTCGCCGCAGCCCTTCACGCCGAGCGGATTGTGCGTACACGGCGTGCCCTTGGCGGTTTCGACGGTGAACGACGGCAGGTCGGACGCATGCGGCATCGCGTAGTCCATGTACGAACCGGACAGCAGCTGGCCGCTTTCGTTGTCGTACACGCAGCGCTCCAGCATCGCCTGGCCGATGCCCTGACCGAGACCGCCATGCACCTGTCCTTCGACGATCATCGGATTGATCACGTTGCCGAAATCGTCGACGGCCGTGAAGCGCTCGATGCGCGTTTCGCCCGTGTCCACATCCACTTCGACTTCGCAGATATATGCGCCTGCCGGATAGGTGAAGTTGGTCGGATCGTAGAACGCGCTTTCGTCGAGGCCCGGTTCGAGCTTGTCGAGCGGATAGTTGTGCGGCACGTAGGCCGCGAGCGATACGTCGGCGAAGGTCTTCGTGCGGTCCGTGCCTGCGACGCGGAAGGTGCCGTCCTTGAACTCGATGTCATCCGCCGATGCCTCGAGCAGATGCGCCGCGATCTTCTTCGCCTTCGATTCGATCTTGTCGAGCGCCTTCATGATCGCCGAGCCGCCGACCGCGATTGAACGTGAGCCGTACGTGCCCATGCCGAACGGAATGCGGCCGGTGTCGCCGTGCACGATCTCGATGTTGTCGAGCGGCACGCCGAGGCGGTCGGCCACGACTTGTGCGAAGGTCGTTTCGTGACCCTGACCGTGACTGTGCGAGCCGGTGAAGACGGTGACGGAGCCGGTCGGGTGCACGCGCACTTCGCCCGCTTCGAACAGGCCCGCGCGCGCACCGAGCGCCCCCGCGATGTTCGACGGCGCGAGGCCGCACGCTTCGATGTAGCACGAGTAGCCGAGCCCGCGCCGCTTGCCGTTCTTCTCCGATTCCTGCTTGCGTGCAGCGAAGCCTTTGACGTCCGCGAGTTCGAGCGCGCGCGAAAGGCACGCTTCGTAGTCGCCTGTGTCATAGGTGAGGCCGACGGGCGTCGCATACGGGAACGAGCGGATGAAGTTGAGCCGGCGGATTGCGGCCGGGTCCATGTTCATCTCGCGCGCGGCCGTTTCGACGAGACGCTCGACGACGTACGTCGCTTCAGGACGTCCCGCGCCGCGATACGCATCGACGGGCACGGTGTTCGTGAACACCGCTTTCACTTCGGCGTAGATCGCGGGCGTCGCGTACTGACCGGCGAGCAGCGTCGCGTAGAGGATGGTCGGTACGCTGGAAGCGAACGTCGACAGATACGCGCCCATGTTCGCGATCGTATGCACGCGCATCGCGAGGAACTTGCCGTCGGCGTCCATCGCGAGTTCGGCTTTCGTCACGTGATCGCGACCGTGTGCGTCCGACAGAAACGCTTCGGAACGCTCGGCGGTCCACTTCACCGGCCGGCGGATTTTCCTCGATGCCCACGTGAGCGCGACGTCTTCCGCGTACAGGAAAATCTTCGAGCCGAAGCCGCCGCCGACATCGGGTGCGACCACGCGCACTTTCGATTCCGGCAGCGACAGCACGAACGCCGCCATCAGCAACCGTTCGACGTGCGGATTCTGATTCGCGACGTAGACGGTGTAGCTGTCGTCCTGCGGCGAATAGGCGGCGTTGACGGCGCGCGGTTCGATCGCGTTCGGTATGAGGCGGTTGTTGACGATGTCGAGCGTCGTGACGTGATGCGCCTTGGCGAACGCGGCATCGGTGGCGGCCTTGTCGCCGTGGCCCCACGTGTAGCAGGTGTTGTCGGGCACTTCGTCGTGCACGGCGGTCTGGCCGGCGTCGGCGGCGTGCGTCGTGTCGATCACGGCGGGCAGTTCGTCGTAATCGACTTCGATCAGCTCGGCGGCGTCTTTCGCGGCTTTCACCGAATCGGCGATGACGAGCGCGACCTGGTCGCCCACGTGCCGCACTTTCGTATGGGCAATCACGGGATGCGGCGGTTCGTTCATCGGCTTGCCGTCGATGCTGTGGATCAGCCAGCCGCAGGGCAGCCCACCGACGTTTTCAGCGGCGAGATCGGCGCCCGTGAAGATCGCGACGACGCCGGGCGATTGCTTCGCGGCGGACGTGTCGATGCTTTTGATGCGCGCGTGCGCATGCGGCGAGCGCAGGAAAACCGCGTAAGTTTGTGCGGGCAGGACGATATCGTCGGTGTACTGGCCGTTGCCCGTGAGGAAGCGATAGTCTTCCTTGCGCTTGACGGGCATGCCCACCATGCGATGTGAATCGGGTGCGTTCATGGCGGGCTCCTCAGGCGGTCGTGGCGGCTTTCGACGAGGCGCCGGCTTTCATGCCTTCCGCGCCTTGAACGACGGCCTTGACGATGTTGTGATAGCCCGTACAGCGGCACAGGTTGCCGTCGAGCTGACGACGTACTTCGTCTTCAGTGAGGTTCGGGTTCGTTGCGACCAGTGCGGTTGCGCTCATCACCATGCCTGGTGTGCAGAAGCCGCACTGGAGGCCGTGGCATTCGCGGAACGCGGCCTGCATCGGATGCAGTTCACCGTCTTTCGACAGCCCTTCGATCGTCGTGACTTCCTGGCCTTCGGCCTGCACGGCGAGCATGTTGCAGGACTTGATGGCGCGGCCGTTCAGATGAATCGTGCACGCGCCGCATTGCGCGGTATCGCAGCCGACGTGCGTTCCCGTCAGCCGCAGCTGTTCGCGTAGAAACTGGACAAGCAGGGTATGTGGCTCGACGTTCGCGGTAACGGGTGAACCGTTCACCGTCAGACTGATGCTGATCGCCATGAACTGTCTCCTTGGGGACGCCCCTGGATTTGAGCCCCGGATGGGGCGAGACCGGTTCGGGCCCGCGTTCACTACCTACCGCCTGCTTGCCTGCTGGGAGGGTCCGGATCGGTTGGGTGCTGTTTGGTGTTGCTGTTGCCTTTTGTTGTTGTTCTTTGTTGTTGTCTTTGTTCTTGTGTCGAAAAGTAAAACACAAAAAACGGGAGGCGGCTATGGGGGAACTGTGCCTACGGCGTCGATAGTTGAAGATGAGAGGATGTTGCAGTGCGGCGCCTTTTTTGTCTGTCTGCGACGTAGTCGGCGTTCTTGCCTTCTCGGCGCGGGCTTCGCCGTTTGGGTTTCGCTCTGCGCTTTTGCTTTTGCCTTTGCTTTTGCTGGCATCCGCGTGATGTTGTCGTTGTTCCGGCGTTGCCCCTGTGCGGGGCGGCACTTACTTTCTTTGCCGCCGCAAAGAAAGTAAGCAAAGAAAGCGGCTCACACCGCCAGCCCGTGTGATTGCCTGCGGGCCCCCATCAGTTCTTACGCGCCGCGCGGCAACGCGCCTCCTTGCGCGCGTTGCCAGCGTGCTAACTCACGCATCACCCGCTTCACACTCCCGCGTCATTGATCGCGTTACCAGAAGTCGACCGCCGCCCAGGTGGCAAACGGTGTGTAGGCCGTCGCGACGGAAGTGCACCACTCCGGACTGAAAAGCAGGATCGGTGTCGTAGAAGCGCCAACGCATACGGCGCGACAAACTACACACCGTTTGCCACCTGGGCGGCGCAGACGAATCGCTGCCGCTGGCTGCGCTACGGATGATTGGAGTGGGTGATGCGTCTGTTCGAGGCGCTGGCAACGGGGGCGGAGGCGAGTGCGTTGCCGTGTGAAGTGCGGGACCCGTTGGGGGCCCGCAGGCAAAAATACGGGCTGGCGGTGTGAGCCCGCTTTCTTTGCTTACTTTCTTTGCGGCGGCAAAGAAAGTAAGTGCCGCCCCGCACAGGGGCAACGCCAGCAAACCAGAGACAAAACGCGGATGCCAGCGAAAAAACACCCAGGCGCCGCAGATCTACTTCCGCCCAGAATGGGCCAATTTGGAATGCCTACGTGAGTAACCAAAATAGACAACCATCCCCACGAGCAGCCAGATAACGAACGCAATCCAGGTGACAGCACTGAGGTTCACCATCAAAAACAGACAGGAAGCAACAGCAAGAACAGGCACAACCGGCACGCCAGGGCAGCGAAACGCGCGAGGCAAATCAGGATGAGTGCGACGCAAAACGAGCACAGCAATCGACACCATCGAAAAAGCCGCCAACGTGCCAATGTTGATCAGCTCAGCAAGCACATTGAGCGGCACGAGCGCGCCAATCAAACCAAACACGATCCCAACGAGCCACGTCGTCGCGAACGGCGTCGCAAACCGCGGATGCACCTTCGACAACGCAGCCGGCAACAAACCATCGCGTGACATCGCGAACATCACCCGCGTCTGACCATACGCCATCACGAGAATCACGGTGAGCATGCCGAGCACCGCGCCAAGATCGATGAAGCCGGCGACCCAGTTCTGCCCCGCAACCTGCAGCGCATACGACACCGGGTGCGAAATATTCGCGAACTGCGCGGACGGCACGATGCCCGTCACGACGGCCGCTACCGCCACATACAACACCGCGCACACGCCGAGCGACGCGATGATGCCAATCGGCAGATCGCGCTTCGGATTCTTCACCTCTTCAGCCGCCGACGACACCGAGTCGAAACCAATGAACGCGAAGAACATCACGGCCGCCGCGCCGAACACGCCGCTCATGCCGTTCGGCATGAACGGATGCCAGTTGGCGGGCTTCACATGAAACACGCCGACGGCGATCACCAGCAGCACGACCGTCACCTTGATGGCGACCATCAGGTTGTTCACGCGCGTCGATTCGCGCACCCCGACCGACAGCAGCGTCGTGATCGCCATCATCACCAGGAACGCGGGCAGATTGAACAGCGTCTCGTGGCCGGGCAGTGCGCCGGGTGCCGCGGTCAGCGCGATGGGCAGCGATACGCCGAAACCAGACAGCAGCGACTGCAGATAACCCGACCAGCCGACCGACACGGCCGACGTCGCCAGACCATACTCCAGCATCAGGTCCCAGCCGATGATCCACGCGGCCAACTCGCCGAGCGTCGCGTACGAATACGTGTAGATCGAACCGGCGACGGGAATCGTCGACGCGAATTCGGCATAGGCGAGCGCGGCGAAGCCGCACGCGATGGCCGCGATGATGAACGACAGCATCAGCGCCGGACCGGCCTGCACCGCGCCTGTGCCGGTCAGCACGAAAATGCCGGTGCCGATGATGGCGCCGACGCCGAGAAAGGTCAGATCGAGCGCGCCGAGCGCTTTCTTCAGGCCGGCAGCCTGCGCGCCGGCGATCATCTGCTCGACGTTCTTCTTACGAAAGAGGGACATTTGGCGGGGTCTCCTGTGAAGCACGCGTGTGGGCGCGCCCAATGTCGGGAAAACCCGCGATTTTAGCGGAATTGGGCCGGCAAGCCCTTGCTGGTGCACAACGCTTGTGCGCCGCGAACGCGGCGCGCAGGTCAAGCTGTCATCACCGGGTTCAGATCGACGAGGCGATTGCTCATCACGTAAAAGGTGAGTTCCGCGTTGTTACGCAGCTTCATCTTCTCCAGCAGCCGCGTGCGGTAGACGCTCACCGTCTTCACCGACAGCGACAGCGCGACGGCGATGTCCGTCAGACGTTTGCCAGACGCGAGCATGCACAGCGTCTGGTACTCGCGGTCGGAAAGCTTTTCGTGCGGCAACTGCTCGCCGTCGAACGAGACGTAGTCGGCGAGCGCTTCCGCCATCGCCGGGCTCACGTATTTGCGGCCGGCCGCGACCTGCTGGATCGCGGCGATCATCTGCGCGGCATCGACCGTTTTCGACAGATAGCCCGCCGCGCCCGCCTTCAGCGCACGCACCGCATACTGATCCTCGCGATACATCGAGAACATCAGCACGGGAACGCGCGGCAGCTTGCGTTTCAGGCGCTTGAGCACCTCGACGCCGTTCATGTCCGGCAACGAGATGTCGAGCAGGATCACGTCGAAAATATGCTTCGACGCTTCCGCGAGCACTTCCGTACCGGTTTGTGCCTCGGCGACGTCGTCGGCGACGCCGCGATCGATCAGCAGTTGCCGTACGCCCTGACGAACGACGGCATGATCTTCGGCAATCAGAATGCGCAGGCTCATAACGGGCAGTCAGCGTTCACAAACGGTACAAGCGGGATCCGACGTGGGTTCACAGTCGGATTGCCGTACGGCGCGCGCGCGGGCGCGACGCGTTGCCCGTCAGCGCTTTCCACGCGAAGCGCGCGTGCACGGTCGTGCCGGGTGTTTTACCGCGGGCGGTGCCGTCCGATGCGGCGACCTGAAGCTCGCCATCGAACGCATTGCAGCGTGCACGCATCCCAGCCAGCCCGAACTGGCGCTCGTCCTGGCCGGCATGCGGCGGAATGCCGATGCCGTCGTCGCTGACGACGATGCTCAGATGATGGGCCGTCGCTTCGATGCGCATGTCGGCGCCCGATGCGCGTGCATGCTTCGCGACGTTGTTCAGCGCTTCCTGGGCGACGCGGAAGACGGCCAGCGACGCATCGGCCGACAGGCGCGTGAGGCGCGCATCGGCGGCGCACACGAAGCTCATGCGAAGACCCGTGCGTGCGGCAAAAGTATTGATCCAGTGCGACAGCGCGCACACGATGCCCTTGTCGAGCGTCGGCGCATGCAGTTCGGCGACGGCCTCTTGCGCGGCTTGCGTGACGGCGTCGAGCGAGCGCTGCGCGGTTTCGAGGGCGGTGGTGCATTGGGGCGGGGCATCGGCGGGCAGCCACGTTTCGACGCCCGCAAGCGCGAAGCGCGCGGCCGTGACTTCGGCGCCCAGGCTGTCGTGCAGTTCCTGCGCGACGCGGCGGCGCGTGGCCTCCTGCGTGCGCGTCAGTTCGGATGCCAGTTCGCGCACGCGCGCTTTCAGACGCGCGACTTCTTCGGTCGATGCAGCTCGCGTTGCCGTGCTGGACGCGATCGAGGCTTTGGCGCCGCGGGTTGCGCGGGCGCTGGACGCGCGCTGCGCGTCACCCGTGCGGGCAGCCGTGCCGTGCCCGTGCATCGGCACGACGACGGATGTATCCACGGCCCCGCTCACGAAGCGAAATGGCCGGCGTCATGGCGACGCACCGGCAGCATATAGACGAAAGAACGCATGCGAACCCTGACCCCCAGATGTGTCCGCCGCAGGAAGTGCCGCGACGGAAAAATGCTACGTCTGCGCGTAACCAGATTTACATTCTGTAACAAATAGACGACAGTTTTGTTAAAAGTCTGTCAAATGCTGCTGGCCTGGATCATATCTCAAAAAAAGAAAAAATGCCCGGTAATTAAGGCTTGTGGCGCATTGTTCACGCAATAGTTGCGCTGGATCGCCCGAATATGTCAGAAAAATTCCTACACAAAAGGTTTACGCAAAGCCGTTGGATTTGTAACCCGGAATCTGACGGGATAGTGGAGGTGCCAGGCATCATCCGCCAGGCGATCATGAAGTGCGGTATGTGCAAGCAGCACAACGGGCGAGCAAAAAGAAAAACCGGAGCGCAATGGCTCCGGTTTCGGGGTGTTTCAAGCAGCTGCGGGCGTCGTGGACGCCGCGCCGCAGCGTGCGGGCTGGCTTAGCCGACGAACGCCTTTTCGACGACGTAATGCCCAGGATGGTTGTTGCTGCCTTCCTGGAAGCCCATGCTGTCGAGCAGTTCACGCGTGTCGCGCAGCATGTGCGGGCTGCCGCAGAGCATCACGCGGTCGTTTTCGAGCGAGAAGTCCGGCAGATCGAGGTCGTTGAACAGTTTCTTCGTTTCGATCAGGTCCGTGATACGGCCGCGGTTCGCGAACGGCTCGCGCGTGACGGTCGGGTAGTACACCAGCTTTTCCTGGATCAGTTCGCCGATGTGCTCGTGCGCCGGCAGGTGATCCGTGATGTATTCCTTGTACGCGAGTTCGTCGACGAAACGGCAGGTGTGCGTCAACACCACGCGCTCGTACCGGTCGTACACGTCCGGATCCTTGATGATCGACATGAACGGTGCGAGGCCCGTGCCCGTCGACAGCAGCCACAGTGTCTTGCCGGGCAGCAGGTTGTCGGCCATCAGCGTGCCCGTCGGCTTCTTGCCGATCAGAACCTGGTCGCCGACCTTCAGATGCTGGAGGCGCGACGTCAGCGGGCCGTCCTGCACCTTGATGCTCAGGAATTCGAGGTTCTCTTCGTAGTTGGCGCTAGCCATGCTGTACGCACGGATCAGCGGTTTGCCGTCGACTTCGAGACCGACCATCGTGAACTGGCCATTTTCGAAGCGGAACGACGCATCGCGCGTGCAGGTGAAGCTGAAAAGCGTATCGGTCCAGTGATGGACGCTCAGGACGGTTTGTGGATTCAGGTTGCTCATGGCTTCTTCGATGGTGCGAAAACAAGGTCGGCCACACAAAAAGCGGGGCCGGCACGGCAAAGGCGATGCATCGTTCCTTGTCGGCATCGACGGGGAATGATGCGCAATCCGCTATTTTACCGCGTTACCGACTCGGCCATTGCCGGGGCGGGTTGGGCGGTGAATGTGGTCTGCCAGTCAGATTGTCAGGCGCCGGCGCGGCTGGCGTCCGGTTCGGCACGGACGGTCATTCGCGCGCGGCAAGGGTGTACTGCTGGGGTGGTACGGCGCCGGGTCTGTGCCCGGATGACCCGCGCGGGTGTTGCCCTTGGGGTCTCGCCCATCCGTGAAGGGCGGCGGGCTGTCGCCGCCTGGCGGGCATCCGCACGTCGGCCATCTGGTGACGGCAACGGTTCAGCGAATACAGGCGCTGGTAGCGCTATCTGGGAATAATACCGGAAACGTATCGCGCACTGCAGCATTGACCCTGCTGCCGAAGCTGGAAAGCTGAGCGAAATCAGTGCTTAGCAGCGCAGTCCTTAGCAGCACAGTCCTTAGCGACGCATTCGCGCGCTCAGCTTTCGGCTGCAAGCTTCGCGCCGAGACCTACCAGCACCGCGCCGCACACACCGTCGATCGGCCGGCGCAGACGGCGATAGCCGCGCTGCGTGCGCTCCGTCGCGAACATCAGCGCGACACTGCCGTACCAGCCGACCGACATGCAGCCGATCATCGCGAGCGCCACGCCGTAGAACCACAGCGGCGGATGCGCCGGGAACAGCGTCGCGAAGATACTGGTCCAGAACGCGCACGATTTCGGATTCGTCAGGCACGTGAGCATGCCCGAGCGCCACGCGCGGAAGTATGCGCCACGGTCGTTGGCGAGCGGTGTTTCGACGTTCACGACGATGGCTTCGCCGCGTTTCGTGCTCGCGCGCACGAGCTTGATGCCGAACCACACCAGATAGACCGCGCCCGCGATACGGATGCCGTTGTACAGCCAGTCGATCCGCTGCAGCACGGTCGCGAAGCCGAGCATCGCGAGCGAAGCCCAGATGGTCGACCCCGTGCCGACGCCGAGCGCCGACGCGGCGCCGAGCCCACGGCGGCCCGCGAGCGACAACTGCGTGATCATGAAAAAGTTGGGACCGGGACTGATCAGCGCCACCAGATAGACGATGGCAATTTGCAGCAGGATCGGCAGGTAGTGGTGCATGGCGACGATTTGCCGCGCGGAACGGCGGCGCGTTGAGCGGGAAACAAGGCAGAACCGCGATCATACTCCCGCTGGCGCGCGTTTGAGCGCGCGCTTCGCGAGCGCGTGGTGTCGATGCCGCGACGTTATCCCGCCGTCTGCCCGGCGCCTGCTCCACCGGCAGGCTCGGCGCTCTTGTGCGCGCGTTGTTTGAGCACACGCGCCTGCAGCACGATCACGAGCAGCAGGAACACGCCGCGTATCACCGATTGCCAGTAGGCCGACAGACTGATGAAGCCGAGGCCGTTCTCGAAGTTCAGCAGATTGAACACAAGCCCGAGCAGCAGCACGCCCGCAATCGTCATCGCGATCGATCCTTCGCCGCCCGTCAGCAGCGTGCCGCCGAGCACGACGGCCGAAATCGCGAACAGCTCCCAGCCGACGCCTTCGTTCGGTTGTCCCGCGCCGAACTGCGCGGCGAGGATCACGCCGGCGAGCCCCGCCAGCAGCCCGCTCACCGCGTACACGGCGACCAGCGTGCGATTGACGTTCAGCCCCATCAGCCGCGCCGCTTCCTCGCTGCCGCCGATCGCCAGCGAATGGCGTCCGAAACGCGTGCTGCGCAGCGCGAGCCAGCCCGCGACGGCCGCGACGAGCGCAATGAGGCCGGGAATCGGCAGACCGAACAGATCGCCCTGGCCGAAGTTCGCGAAGTTCGTATCGGACGAAATCGACACCGCGTCGTTTTTGCCGAGCAGCAGCGCGAGTCCATGCGCGCCGAGGCTCGTCGCGAGCGTCGTGATGAACGGCAGGATTTTCATGCGCGTGATGATGATGCCGTTGATCACCCCGACCAGCAGCCCGGCGCCCGCGCCGGCCAGCACCGCGACCCAGCCGCCGTACGGACTGGCGAGCGCCGCGACGACGCTCGACATCGCCGCGACCGTGCCGACGGACAGATCGATGCCGCCCGTGATGATCACGAAGGCCATGCCGACGGAGATCAGCGCGAACATCGAGTTGTAGCGCCAGAAGGACGTGATGTTGTACTCGGAAGCGAAGTGCTCGTAGCGCACGAGGCCGAGCACGATCAGCGCGCCGAGCGCGATCAGGATAGGCAGGTTCTTTTTCATCGATGCGAGTCCTCGGAACCGTCAGCGCGAGCGCCGCTGCACGTACACGGCGGCGATGATGATGCCCGCCTTGACGACGAGCGCGGCCGCATCGGGAATGCCGTGCGCGAGCAGCGTGTAGCGCAGCAACTGGATGATCAGCGCGCCGATCAGCGTGCCGCCGATATATGCCTTGCCGCCCGTCAGCGCGGTGCCGCCGACGGCCACGGCCGCGATTGCATCGAGTTCGATGCCGAGCCCGACCACGTTCGCATCCGACGACGAATTCACCGAAATCGAAATCAGCCCAGCAAGCCCGGAAAGTGCAGCGCACAGCGTGTACGCAATCATCTTCACGCGAGCAGTCGGCACGCCGCTCAGATAGGCGGATTTCTCGTTGCCGCCCGTGACGAGCAGATACTGGCCGAACAGCGTCTTGCGCACGACCCACGCGAAGAACGCGACGAGCGCGAACATCAGCAGCACCTGGAACGGCACGCCCGCCACCTTGCCGAGCGCGATCCACTGGAACGCGGGATTGTTGAACGCCTGCAGGCTGCCGTCAGTGACGACCTGCGCGATACCGCGTCCGGCGATGAACAGCACGAGGGTCGCGACAATCGGCTGGACGGCGAGCCTCGTCACGAGAAAGCCGTTGAACACGCCGCACACGGCGGCGGCCAGAACGGGTAGTACGAACGCGAGCGCGATGCCCATCGGCCCCGCGATATGCATGAAGAGCATCGGCGCGATTGCGCCCGCGATCGCCATCGACGCGCCCACGGACAGATCGATCCCGCCCGTCGCGACGACCAGCGTCATGCCGATGCCGACGATCACGATCGTCACGACCTGCGTCAGATTGACGTTGAACGTCTGCAGCGACCAGAAGTGCTGGGTGAACAGCAGATTGAACACGAGCATCGCGAGCAGCACGACGATCTCGCGTTGAATCGCAATGCGGCGCTTCTTCTTCACCGTCGACGGACCGGGCGTTGCCGCCGTTGCCGTTGCAAGCGGTGCGCCGTCGTTGCGCAGCGACTCATGAGCCATGACGCTCGTCCTCCCGTACATCGTCGATATGAGCGGATTGCGCCGCTTCCGCAAGTTGCGAAGTGCCCGCGCTGCCCCAGGCAATCGCGTCCATGATCGCGGATTCGCTCATCTGTGCGCCATCGAGTTCGGCGACCGTGCGACCGTCGCGGATCACGACGGCGCGATCGGCCACGGCCGTCAGTTCTTCGAGTTCCGAGGCGGACAGCAGCACCGCCATGCCTTCGTCGCGCAGTTCGCGCACGATCCTCGCGACATCCGCTTTGGCGCCGACGTCGATGCCGCGCGTCGGTTCGTCGAGCAGCAACAGCGACGGCTGCGCGGCGAGCCAGCGCGCGAGCAGGACCTTCTGCTGATTGCCGCCCGACAGTTCGCGGATCGGCTGATCGGGAGAGCGTAGCTTGATGCCAAGCGAAGCGATGAAGCGTTCGACGATCGCCTGCTGTTTCTTGACATCGACGACGCCGTGCTTCGACAGCGTGCGCAGACAGACGAGCGTCAGGTTGTCGCGCACCGACAGCTCCGGCACGATGCCTTCCGCCTTGCGGTCCTCCGTCAGATACGCGAGCCCGCGCGCGATCGCATCCTGCGGCGACTTCAGCGCGACGTTCTCGCCGTTGATCGACAGCGTGCCTTTTTCCGCGGGGTCCGCACCGAACAGCAGGCGCATCGTTTCCGTGCGGCCCGAGCCGAGCAGGCCGGCGAGGCCCACTGCCTCGCCCGCGTGCACGTCGAGCGACACGTCGCTCACCTTCGGATGAGCGGACAGGTTGCGCGCCGAAATCGCCTTCTCGCCGCGCCGCGCGAGATTCGCCTCGCGCGTGGCGCTGTCGTCCTGCACGACGGCGGCAAGCGTACGGCCGAGCATCGTCGTGACGAGCTGGCGCTTGTCGATGTCCTTCATCGCGCTTTGTGCGACGGTCTGGCCGTCGCGCATCACCGTCACGCGGTCGCACAGCGCATAGAGTTCGTCGAGCCGGTGCGATACGAAGATCACCGCGCGCCCGTCGTCGCGCAGTTTGCGCACGACGGAAAACAGCAGTTCGACTTCGCGTTCGTCGAGCGACGAAGTCGACTCGTCCATGATGACCATCTTCGCGTCCGACGACACGGCGCGTGCGAGCGCAACCATCTGCTGAATCGCCGTCGAATAGCTGCCTGCGGGCTTCTTCACGTCGATCTGCAAGCCGAACGATTCGAGCAGCGCGGACGCGCGCCGCTGCACGTCGCGCCAGTCGATCAAACCGAAGCGGCGCGGTTCGCGGCCTAGAAAAATGTTCTCGGCCACCGAGCGGAACGGCACCAGATTGATCTCCTGATAGATCGTGCTGATGCCCGCTTCGCGCGCTTCCTTCGGCGTACGGAAATCGATCTCGCGGCCTTCGAAGCGCACGCTGCCGCCCGAGCGCCGGTAAGCGCCCGTGAGGATCTTGATCATCGTCGATTTGCCCGCGCCGTTCTGGCCGATCAGCGCGTGGACTTCGCCCGCGGTGACGCTGAGATTCGCGCCGCGCAACGCGGGCACGCCGCCGAACGAGATGTCGATGCCCTGCATGTCGAGCAGGGGCGTGCGCGATGAAGACGGCGGAGCGTCGGAATGCGCGTCGGGTTGCGTCACGTATGTCTCCTCATGCTGCGCGGGGCCACGAGCACTGCGACGGGCGGCGCGACAGTCGATACCGTCGCTCGGGCCGCGACGTTCATGGTACGCCCGACAAAGCGAAGCGACGGCCCGTCGGGCGCGAAAACGCGCGCGAGCGGACACGTCGCCTCGAACCCTTCCCGTCGACGCGGCGCGTGCGCCTCGTCGAGTCCCTGCCTGGCTGGCCGGCGGTGCGCAGCACCGTGCGTGGAGCGCCGCGCGCCGGCCGGGTTACGTCAATAGCCGTACTGCATGCTTTCCTGCACGTTGCCCTTGTCGTAGAAGCGGTCCGACACCTTGACCCACGTCGGGACCTTTTCGCCCTTCGCGAACTTCTGCGCGACATCGCATGCGAGCGGGCCGAAGAACGGGCTCGACTGCACGCTCGCGCCGAGTTCGCCGGCCGCGATTGCTTCCATGCCGCCCTTCGTGCCGTCGATCGTGACGATCTGGATGTCCTTGCCCGGCTGCTTGCCGGCCGCCTTGATCGCGGCGATCGCGCCGAGTGCCATTTCGTCGTTATGCGCGTACACGGCCGTCACGTCGGGATGCGCCTGCAGCAGCGTTTCCATCACCTGGCGGCCCTTGTCGCGCGCGAAGTCGCCGCTTTGCGACGCGATGATCGACATGCCCGGATTCTTCGCGATCACTTCGTCGAAGCCCTTCTTGCGGTCGTTCGCAGCGGATGCGCCCGTCGTGCCTTCGAGTTCGATGATCTTCGCCTTGCCGCCCGTCGCCTTGACGAGCCAGTCGGCGGCGCGGTGGCCCTGATCGATGAAGTCCGAGCCGATGAAGGTGATGTAGTCGCGGCCCGCTTTCGCGACGGACTGATCGACATTGCGGTCGACGAGGATCACGGGAATGCCCGCTTTCTTCGCCTGCAGCACGACGGGGGCGAGCGGCTTCTCTTCACGCGGCGGGAAGACGAGCAGATCGACGTGCTGCGCGATCATGCTCTGGATGTCCGAGACCTGCTTCGAATTGGAGCCGTTGGCATCCGTCATCACCATCTGCCAGCCGCACTTGGCTGCGATGTCCTTGAAGCTCTGCGTTTCGGCGAGGCGCCACGGGTTGTTGCTCTCCGTCTGCGCGAAGCCGACTTTCAACGGTTTCTTGGTGGGAATCTTCGGCAGATCGTCAGCCTGCGCCGAGGCCATGCCGAATCCCATAGCAATTGCCAGCAATGCTGCCGCGAGCGGCTGGAGCCGTTGCCGGCGCGAATCCCGATTGTGCGACGCCATGTCTTCCTCCAGGTACCAGTTCAGTTGGTGTGTTTTGCTTTTGTGCTTCAACTGCCGCCGGCACTTCGGTGGTGACCGGTCGTGCCGATTATTTCATCGCGAATTATTATTGGTCAATCACTAATAATATTAATTGCTGTGTGTTTTGCCTCGGTAATTTCCCTGACTGACCCGCGTTCGATCAGCGGACCGTCGAGTTTCACCATCCGGTGACGTACCGGCGCGCCGGCTGCCTGGTTGTGCACTTCCTGCAGCAGCGTGTCGACGGCCCAGCGGCCCAGCTCGTAGTTCGGCAGCACGACGGTCGACAGCGGCGGATGCGTGTGGCGGGCGATTTCCTGATCGTCGTAGCCGAGCACCGACACGTCGTCGGGTACGCGGTAGCCGAGCTGTTTCAGCGCCTCGATCGCGCCGAGCGCCATCAGGTCGTTGGCGCAGAAAATCGCGGTCGGCGGATGCGGTTCGCGCATCAGCGACAGCGTGTGCTCGAAGCCCGTGCCCGAACTCCAGTCGCCATCGCGAACCAGTTCCGGCGCGAACGGGAGGTCGGCCGTGGCGAGCGCGGTGCGGTAGCCCTTCAGCCGGTCCTTCGCCGCGTCCTGCCAGTGCTCGCCGTTGATGTAGCCGATCCGCCGGTGGCCCGCGCGCAGCAGATATTCCGTCGCGACGTGGCCGCCCGCGACTTCGGCGGGAACGATCGACGACTGGCCGCCCTCGCTCGTGTAGCAGTTCAGCAGCACGGTCGGCACGCGCGACAGCGCGGCGGGCAGCGCGACCTTGCGCGTGTAGACCGTTGCGTAGATCACGCCGAATACCGTCGGGCTCGCCAGCACCGCGTCGAGCACCTGCTGTTCGACGTCGGCGTTGCCGTGCGTCGAATAGACGGCGAGCAGCTTGCCGTGCGCGTAGGCGGCGTCGCGCGCACCGTCGATGTTCACGACGGGATGCGGACTCGTCGAGATTTCGTCGGCGAGATAGATGATCAGATTGCGTTCGTCGGATGACGGGGGCAGCGGCTCGCGCGCAGACAGGCGATAGCCGAGATCCTGCGCGGCCTTGAGCACCTTGTTGCGGGTCGCTTCGGAAAACTTGGCGCTGGTCGCGTTGTTGAGAACGAGCGAAACGGTCGATTGCGATACGCCGGTGAGCTTGGCGATATCGGTCATCGTCGGGCGGCGTTGAGTCGATTTTTTCATTGATCTGGCCGCGCAACGGCGGCTCGTTGACGGTGAATGCCGCAGGCATCGTGATGCCGACGGTAACACTAATAATATGCGCCGGACAACACGCGCAAACCCCGCATTTTGCCTCGTGGCATCGGCTCCCGAAGGCGTTCTTTTGCGTAGTTTATTACTAATAATATTGACCAAAAGGGTTTTGGCGTGCGATTCTCGCTCGCGCAGGGGGGCGCTTTCATGCGCGGTTTCGCTCAGGCGCCCGCCGAATGCCGCACCCGTCCACGATCACTCAAACGACTATGCGCGAAGCTTTTTTTCATCCGTCCGCGACCGATCCCGCTACTGATCTGCGGATCGACGATGCGTCGCTCGTCGTCTTGTCGAGTGGCGAGACGACGCTCGTCGTGGCGCCGGAAGTGGGCGGGTCGATTGCCGCTTACTACGGCGTGGTGCGCGTAGGGGCATCGCAGCGCGTGCTGCACTGGCTGCGGCCCGCGACGCGCGGGGCGCTCGCCGATCGCGATCCGCTGCGGATGGCGAGCTTCCCGCTCTTTCCGTATTGCAATCGCATCCGCGACGCGCGCTTCTCATTCGACGGACGTGGGATCGATCTGAGCGGCGACGGCAACCGATACGCGCATGCGCTGCATGGTCACGCGTGGCGCAGGCCGTGGCGCGTCGGTGCGCGCACGTCGACCTGTGTCGAGTTGCAGTTCGAGCATGTACCCGATCCCCAACGGCCTGGTGAATGGCCGTTCCGCTATCGCGCGAGTCAGCGTATCGAGCTGATCGGCGATGCATTGCGCGTGACGCTGGCCGCGCAGAATTTGTCCGAAAGCGCGATGCCATTCGGCATGGGCCATCATCCGTACTACCCGCGCACATCGAATACGCTCGTCACCGCCGATGTCGACGCAATGTGGCACGCCGACGCGGACGTGCTGCCGACGCATCTGGGCGCGCATCCCGCTGTCGATGCACTGAAGTTCGGCATGAACGCCGACGCGTTCGATCTCGACAACAACTTCAGCAACTGGAAGCGCAGCGCGACGATCGCGTGGCCCGACGAGCGTCGCCGGCTGACGATGACGGCCGATGCGCCGTTCGATCATCTGGTGGTGTTTGCGCCTGCGAACGACGTGCAACTGTGCGTCGAACCCGTCACGAACACGACGGACTGCTTCAACGCCGAACAAGGCACACGCGAACGCGCGGGCTACCGCGTGCTTCAACCCGGCGAGGCGATCAGCGCCGAACTCAACTGGACACCGCAGCGCGACTGACGCCGCAACGCGCGCTCATTCGACGCGCAGCCGCGCCATGTAGGGAAGGTGATCCGACAGCCATGCCGTTTCTTGCGCAGGCTGGATCCATTCGATGGGTTTCATGCCGCGCACGAACATCTTGTCGAGCGCAAGCGCCGGCGAAAACGCGGGGAATGTGCGGCCCGGCTCGCCGAGCAGTGTCGCAACCTCTTCGAGGCCATGCTCGCGAAACAGCGGCACGGAGTCGTTGCGCCAGTCATTGAAGTCGCCCGCGAGCACGAGCGGACCGGCGGGCGCTTCCTTGGAGATCCAATGCGCGATCCAGTGCATCTGACGCAGACGCGCCTGACGCGTGAGCGCGAGATGTGCGCACAGCAGCGTGACGGAATGGCCGCCGAACGTCGCGCGCGCGACGAGCAGTCCGCGCCGCTCGAAGCGATGCGCGGAGATGTCCCAGCGTCCGCCGAGATCGAGCGGATGCGGCGACAGGATCGCATTGCCGTGCCGCCACGACGGCTTGAACACATTCGGCCCGAGGGCGATCTGCAGTTGCAGCGAATCGGCGATTTCCGTCGCCTGGCAATGCCATACGTCGTTGTCGAAGTCGCCCATGCGCGCGCCGAACGAACTGGCCAGCACGGGGCCCGGCATCCGGCGCGCCATCGCTTCCTGCAGGAAATACGCGTCGGCATGGACGGACTGCACCCAGCGCTGCATGGCCTCCCAGGCCTGAAAGCCGAGCGGCGAACGGCCTTTGTGCAGGTTCCAGCTCACAGCGATGAAGTCTTTCGGGCCGAGGTTTTCGCGTATCAGTTCTTCGGGGTTTCGCATGCCGCGTTGTCCACGTCGTTCGTTGAGGTCACGGGTTGTTTGCGACGCTTGCACGCACGCGATAGACGAGATTCGGGTCTTTGTCGACGATCGTCCATGAGGTCCAGTCGCCAGGCGGCACTTTCAGGCCCGGATGGTTCGCGCTCACCTGGCGAGGCTGCGGCGGCAGTTTGCAGCCGGTGTCCGTCGTGCGCGTGCCCGGCTCCTGCAGCGTTTCCTGAGCATCGATTGCAAACGTGACGCCTGATGCGTCCGCCTGCGTCGGCGAGACGGTCAGCGTGCGCGAAAGGTCGATGTTGCCCGCGGGCACGTCCTTGCAGCCGACGTTGTTCTGCACCACGTGATGATGCGTGTCGGTGCGGGCCTGGCCGACGGTCGTGGTGCCGTCGAACGAATCGATCTGCTGTCCGTCGCGCACGACCTGCAGTTCCCATTTGACGACGGGCGGCGCGCTGCGCTGTTGCGCCTGGGCCGCGCCGGCCTGTGCGATGAGCGTGGCCCCGAGCAGGGCGGCGACAAGGCTGGTTTTCCACATGTACAAAGAGTCTCCGGAATCGCTGCGTTTCGCCAATGCGTGCTATGTCCGCGCGTTCTTTCTTGCGACCGCCGACCATCTTACGCTTTATCGTGACAACGGTTTTCTGACACCCGATCTGGAACCAAGGTTCAGCGCCCGGCGGTAACACTACATTGCAGATAGGGGCGCGGATATGTCGATTCAAGCAAACACCTCGCCCGCCATGTGCGATTAGCAGCAGACCCGTGTGGCTGCTGGCTTGCATGCGTTTTTCTCGTCGTTACACTGAAATTGAAGCGGCGTCGGGGACGCTGCGGCTGCAAGAACAGCTCGACGGGGTGAAGCGATGACAACGGCAATGGTGAAACAGGAAATCGCGGTTGCATCGTTCAGCAAGGTCTACGATCTGGAGCAGGTCGAGACCGCGCTGAACGAACTGAGCGAAGGTGCCAGCGATGCACTGCGTTCCACGTACGAAAAGATGCTGAAGGTCGGCAATCTGCGTTTTTGTGTGAAGCCGAACCGGATGCCGTCCATCGACGATCTGATTGGCTCGCTGCCCAACTTCACCGAGCCGCTCGACGATATCCGCAAGCAGGTCGCGCTGTGCCTCGAAACGGACGACCGCCTCGAACTGATGCCGATTCTGCTGCTCGGCGATCCCGGCATCGGCAAAACGCATTTCGCGAAGCAGCTCGCACGCATGCTCGGCACCGCGTACCACTACGTCGCAATGAGTTCGCTGACGGCGGGCTGGATTCTGTCGGGCGCTTCTTCGCAATGGAAGAACGCGAAGCCGGGCAAGGTGTTCGACGCGCTCGTGCACGGCAGCTATGCGAACCCCGTGATCGCCGTCGACGAAATCGACAAGGCGACGGGCGACTCGCAATACGATCCGCTCGGTGCGCTCTACGCGCTGCTCGAACACGACACCGCGCAGACTTTTATCGACGAGTTCGCGGAAATCCCCATCAACGCCGGCCATGTGATCTGGATCGCGACCGCGAACGACGAGCGCGCGATTCCCGAGCCGATCATGAACCGGATGAACGTCTACGAAATTCCGCCGCCGGATCGCGAGGGCTCGCGGCGCATCGCGCAGTCGATCTACGACGAGATCCGCTCGGCGCACGGCTGGGGACAACGCTTTCCCGCCGACCTGGGCGGCGCGGCGCTTGACGCGCTCGCGCAGGCGTCGCCGCGCGAAATGCGGCGCGCGATCCTGAACGGATTCGGCTCGGCGCGCATCGCGGGCCGCGATCACATCGGTGCCGACGACATTCGTCTTGACTACAACTCGCGCCGCAAACCGATCGGTTTCTAGCGGAGCGCGCGCCGTTTATGTGAACGGGCCGCGCCCAAGCGGCTTGTTCATTGTTCCAATCAGGCGTGTATTTAATAGCCAGAGCAGGGTGATTTGCACTCAATTTGAACGGAATCCGACAACAGTCAATTTCGTTAATGAGGGTCGGCAAACCGATAGGTGAAGACTAGACTGGGTCCATCGAAATGCACGCCGCGTTTCTCCCGGACCCCACCTCAGGAACCGATCATGAAGAAGCTTTCGCTTGCCGCGTTGTTGATTTCCGCAGTGGTCGCCGTGCCCGCTTTCGCGAGCGGCTACAGTCCAGCGCCGACGCAAACGCCGTCCACAGTCAACGGCCCGAAGACGCGTGCCGAGGTGAGGGCGGATCTGGCGCAAGCCCGCGCCAACGGTGAACTGAGCCTGAACCCGAACGCGCCCGCTTATCCGCAGCAATTCGCGACGGGCGGCTATACGGTACCCATTGCGCACGTCGACGTGCGCCACCTGTTCAAACGCACAACTGCGACCGATTGATCAAGCCCGTTGTGGCGCGAGCGGAACGCATGAAATTGCGGGGCCGCCAAATTCACCAGGAATGAGCGTCGTGGGCGTACACTGACTCAGACGCGCGACGCGTTCCCACATATTGATGCCCGCAGCCGGAACAGGCTGCGGGCATTTGTGTCTGTGGCGTGTCGGGCGATTTCGCATTGTGCATGTGAAGCGTTCGACAGCACGCGGTCACGGGTATGACGGTGCCGCACGCTATCGAAATCCGGGTGGATGACGAGGTAGAACGCGGCGCATCGGGCCGCGTCCAAGGGACATGGATCAGATCGAATGTGTGGTGATCGGCGCGGGTGTCGTCGGTCTGGCCGTCGCGCGCGCTCTGGCGGCGCGCGGACGTGAAGTGATCGTGCTCGAAGCGGCGGAAGCCATCGGCGTCGGCACGAGTTCCCGCAACAGCGAGGTCATACACGCGGGCATCTATTACCCGCGCGGCTCGCTCAAGGCGACGTTGTGCGTGCGCGGCCGAGAAATGCTGTACGACTACTGCGCGGAACGCGGCGTGCCGCATCAGCGTTGCGGCAAGCTGCTGGTCGCGACCGCGCGCAACCAGGTTCCGCAGCTCGACAGCCTGATGACGCGCGGCAAGGAAAACGGTGTGCTCGACCTGATGCGCATCAGCGGCGAAGAAGCCCAGGCGCTCGAACCCGCGCTGCAATGCGTCGAAGCCGTGTTCTCGCCGCAGACGGGCATCGTCGACAGCCATCAACTGATGCTGGCGCTGCTCGGCGACGCGGAACGCGATGGCGCCGTTTGCGCATTCCACGCGCCCGTCGAAGCAATCGAGGCGGTCAACGGCCGCTTCGTCGTCAAGGTGGGCGGCAGTTCGCCGACGACGATCGGTGCCGCGTGCGTGATCAACAGCGCCGGGCTGTATGCGAACGCGATCGCGCGCAAGATTCGCGGACTCGACGCGCGCCATGTGCCGCCGATCTATCTCGCGCGCGGCAACTACTTCAGCATCTCGGGCCGCGCGCCGTTCAACCGGCTGATCTATCCGATGCCGAATGAAGCCGGGCTCGGCGTACATCTGACAATCGATCTCGGCGGACAGGCGCGCTTCGGCCCGGACGTCGAATGGGTCGATTCGATCAATTACGACGTCGATCCGCAGCGTGCCGAATCGTTCTATGCGGCGATCCGCGCCTACTGGCCCGCGTTGCCCGATCACGCGCTGCAGCCGGCGTATGCGGGTATTCGTCCGAAGCTGTCGGGTCCGGGCGAGCCGGCCGCCGATTTCCTGATTCAAGGGCCCGCCGCGCATGGCGTGCGGGGTCTCGTGAATCTGTTCGGCATCGAGTCGCCGGGTTTGACGGCGTCGCTGGCGATTGCGCAGCGCGTGTGCGAAGTCAGCGGGCGCGCCTGAATGCGCGACACGCGGCGGTAACGCTGCGCTGGACATCGTCGTCATGTCGCGCAGGTGATACCGCGCGCGTCTCGCCCGCACACGCTACCGATTTTCTTATGACCGACATTTGATGCGTCACGCGCGTCGGCTTCATTGCTATGCTTGGGGACCGCTGTCGTCAGAACAGCGTAGATCCCCACAATACCAATGGAGTGAGTCATATGAACAATTCCCGTCGTACGTTTCTGATCACGAGTATCGGTGTGGCATCGACGATTGCTCTGTCGTCGCGCCAGGCGTTCGCGGATGCGCCGAAGGTCGCCGAATCCGATCCGACCGCGCAGGCGCTCGGCTACAAGGAAGACGCGACCAAAGTCGACAAGGCGAAGTACGCGAAATACGCTGCAGGCCAGGATTGCGGCAACTGCAGCTTTTATCAAGGCAAGGCCACCGACGCCTATGCCGGCTGCCCGATGTTCGCGGGCAAGCAGGTCGCGAGCAAGGGTTGGTGCAGCGCATATAACAAGAAGGCGTGATACAGCTGTCGTTGAATTGAATGGGGCGCGCGTTGCGCGATGCATTGCAGCATCGCCGGGCGCGCCTTTAGCAGCAGCCTTGAAGAGCGCGCGCCGCGCACAGCGGCGGGCGCTCTTGTCGTATGAAAGTCGCTTGAAATCGGATGTCCTGCTCTTTTACACTCGCATGGCGTGCGCGCGGGGCCTGACAGCGGCCCATTCGAACCAAATTCAATCCAACGCACCCGACGCCTCGATGAAGGCCGGAGACATCGATGTCACAAGCATCCAGGAGCCTCAATACCAGGGCGGTCACGGCGGCCGTCATCGGTAATGCGCTCGAGTGGTATGACTTCACTGTCTTTGGTTTTCTCACCGTCGTCATCGCAGAACTTTTCTTTCCCTCCAGCAGCGACTACTCGTCCATTCTGCTCACCACGGCAAGCTTCGGCGTCGCGTTCTTCATGCGGCCCGTCGGCGGCATCGTGCTCGGTTTGTACGCGGATCGCGCGGGACGCAAGGCCGCGCTGTCGCTCGTGATCGCGCTGATGACGCTCGGCATTCTGCTGCTCGCCATCGCGCCGCCTTACTCGGCGATCGGCGTCGGCGCGCCGGTTCTCATCGTGGTCGGACGTCTGCTGCAAGGCTTCTCCGCGGGCGGCGAGTTCGGCAGTTCGACTGCGCTGCTGATCGAAGCTGCGCCGTTCTCGAAGCGCGGCTTTTACGGTAGTTGGCAGATGGCGAGCCAAGCGGCCGCGCTGCTGCTCGGCGCCGTCGTCGGCGCGCTGGTGACGCGCGGACTGTCGCCCGAAGCGCTCAAGTCGTGGGGCTGGCGCGTGCCGTTCATCATCGGTCTTGTGATCGGTCCGATCGGCTTCTACATTCGCCGCAATCTCGCGGATTCCGAAGCATTTCTGCATGCGAAGCAGACCGCGCGGCGCGCGACGCTCGGTGAGCTTTTTGTGCACCATAGCCGTGACGTGCTCTGCGGTCTGGGCTCGGTGGTCGCGTTGACGGTCACCATCTACGTATTGATCAGCTATCTGCCGACCTTTGCCGTCAAGCAGCTGAAACTGCCTTACGCGGATTCGTTCACGGCCGTGATGGTCGGCAATCTGCTGCTCACCGTGCTGTCGCCGCTGACGGGCGCATGGTCCGATCGCATCGGGCGTAAAGGTCTGTCGCTGTGGTCGCTCGTCATCACGCTGGCGGTGATCTATCCGCTTTTCGTGTGGCTCGAAGAAGCGCCGAGCGTGTCGAAGCTGATCCTCGTGCAGGCAATTCTCTCCATCACGCTTTCCGGTTACTACGGACCGTTCGGCGCGCTGATGGCCGAACTGTTTCCCGCGAACGTGCGCTCGATCGGGCTGTCGCTCGCGTATAACTTCGCGGTGATGCTGTTCGGCGGCTTCGGCCAGTTCATCGTCACCTGGCTCATCAAGGCGACGGGCTCGCCGCTCGCGCCGACGTATTACGTGATGTGCGGACTCGCGATCTCGATCGTCGCCGTTGCATGCGTGCCGGCGAAACGTCACGCCGATCTCGACGCGATGCGCAAACCCGTCGATGCGCTCGAACAGCCGCTGGAGCGGCGCTAGCTGCTCGCGGGGATCAGTGGCGGCCGCCGGTCGAACCACGGACGTGCCGTTTCCAGTTGCGCGGCGAGCCGCAGCAACGTCGCTTCGCCGCCTTCGCGCGTGGCGAACTGCACGCCGATCGGCAAGCCGCGCGCATTCCAGTAGAGCGGCACCGACATCGCCGGCTGTCCCGTCATATTGAATAGCTCCGTGCAGCCCGCCCACGCGAACGCCTTGTTCGAGACTTCCGTCAGCAGCTTGCGCATCAGCGGCTCGACGGGAACCGTGGTGACGGCGCGCATCTGCATTTTCTCGACGGCGCTCGGCTGCATTTCGCCGATCTTGATCGGCGCGGCGGCGAGCGTCGCGCACAGGATCACGTCGTAGCGCGTCATCAGATCCGCGAGTTTTGCGCTGATCTGGCGTTGCGCTTCGAGCGCCGCAGGCAATTCGCGCTCACCGAACTTGCGGCCGATATGCCCCATCGCCCACGTCGGGATTTCGAATTCCTCACGATTCGGCTTGCGCCCCGTGATCTGGTCCGCGTGCAGCACGAGGTTCTCCGCGCTCACCGACCAGATCATCAGAAACGCTTCGCGCAGGCTCGCGAAGTCGATGCCGAGCGTGACGGGTTCAATGTGGTGACCGAGCGATGCCGCGAGTTGTGCGGCATCGTCGAGCGCGGCGCGGGCGTCGGCGGACAGTGTGAAGGCGAGCATCGGGTCCGTCACGAACGCGATGTGCAGCGGCTTGCACGGTTCGCCCGTCGCGGCGAGGAAGGTGCCGGGCGCACCCGTCGGCCGGCCGGCATTCCCCGAGGTGAGATCGAGCAGCAGCGCGCTGTCGCGCACGCTGCGCGACACGGCGTGATCGACGCCCATATCGCCGGGCGCGGGCACCGCATTCGACGGCTGACGACCGCGCGTCGGCTTGAGCCCGAACAGGCCGCAGCACGAAGCAGGAATGCGGATCGAGCCGCCGCCGTCCGATGCATGCGCGAGCGGCACGATGCCTGCGGCGACGGCAGCAGCCGAACCGCCGCTCGAACCGCCCGGCGTGTGATCGAGACTCCACGGGTTGCGGCATGGGCCAAACAGTTCGGGCTCCGTATAAGGCATCTGGCCCATTTCGGAGGTGCTGGTCTTGCCGAAGATATTGAGTCCGGCGGCGCGCGTCAGCGTGACGATGGGCGCGTCTTCCGCGGGAACGTAATGGCGATAGTGGCGGCTGCCCATCGACATGCGCAGCCCTTTGACGGCCAGACCGAGATCCTTGACCAGATAGGGCACGCCTGCGAGCGGTCCGTCAGCCAGTGCTTCGCCGCTGCCGTTCGCCTGCTCGCGCGATGCGCGTTGACGGGCGGCGTCGTAGTCCTTCAGGACGATCGCGTTGATGGCGGGATTAACGGCTTCGGCGCGCGCGATTGCGGTTTCCAGCAATTCGCGCGCGCTCACCTTGCGCTTGCGTACCAGATCGGCGAGGCCGATCGCGTCATGATCGAGATAGTCGGATTGCACGACGACGGCCCCCGCGGACTGGAATGATGATGACGGCACGCGCGGGCTGCGTGCGCGCGCTCGATGCACAAGGCGCGACGCAGACACGTCGCGCCTCTAGCGTAACTTACGCGTGGGTGCCGAGGAAAGTCAGCGTGCGGCCGTGCGCGAGCGCTGCCGAGTGCTGGTGATAGCTCGCGCGCTCGGTGCAGTTGAAGCCGTGATCGGCGTTCGGGTAGATATACAGTTCGACGTCGTCGCGGCCCGCGAAGCGCTCCTTCACTTCGCCGACTGCCGACAGCGGAATGCCGTGATCCAGTTCGCCGTAGTGGAACTGCATCGGCGCCTTGATCTGCGGCGCCTTGTCGAGCTGGTTCTGGATGCCGCCGCCGTAGTACGACACGGCGATGTCGATCAGCCCTTCGGCCGCAGCCAGATACGCGAGACGGCCGCCGAAGCAATAGCCGATGCCCGCGATCTTGCCCGTCACTTCCGGCATCGCGCGCAACGCGGCAGCCGTCGCGCCGATGTCGGCGACGGCCAGTTCGACGTTCGTCTTCTGCAGGATCTCGATGCCCTTGTCGCGATCCGCGCCGGCGTAGGTCAGTTCGACGCGCGGCTGCGTGCGCCAGAAGATATCCGGTGCGATCGCGATGTAGCCGTCCTGCGCGTATTGATCGACGACGTCGCGAATATGGCCGTTCACGCCGAAGATCTCCTGAATGATGATCACGGCGGGACCTTTGCCGCTCTTCGGCGTGGACATATACGCGCCGAACGCGTCATTGCCGGTCTGAATGTCGATCCATCGGGAAGTCACGCTCACGTTGTTTCTCCTTGCATAAACGGTGAAGCCGCAAATCGGTCGGGCAATCGTTTGCGCACGTCTTGCCCGTAGCGGGCGCCCAGTGTGCCATCAAAAGAAGGCGTCTGCAGCGAGAGCCCCGCGCGGCGGGCTTCTCGTAAGGGGAATGAAACGGCGCGTGCATCGAAAGCGGCACTCGCACTATATATAGGCAGTTGCACATCGGATCATTTGAGAACGATCTCCGCGATGCGCTAACAGGATTGCATTTACCTGTGATGACGCGTTCGGCGCATGTCGAAAGCACGCACGGAGGATGCGCGCGACACGCCATGCATGTGCGATCGACGCGTACCTCATTCGCCGGAAAGCCGCGCCGGCTGTCGCTTTCCGGGCAGGTTCCCGACGCGTTTCACGACTAAGTGGGATAAACGCTATTGGTAGTGATCCCACTTACTCAAAAAAACCCCACAAATTAATTTGATGGCCTACACTTGCGCGCAAGCGCGGGGCGCCACCTGTCACAAACAGGCTGGAACGCGTGCTTGCCAAGTGCATGAACGATGCATCCGGCGGAGTCGTCCACGGGATTTGAGCGACACGTGAAGGAAGCGGGGCACAAGGGCGATTACGTTGTTTTTGGGACCGAAATCGGAGACTTACATGAACATCAAAATCCAAAAGCTGTTGCCGATCAGCGCTGCGGCGATGCTGTTTGCAACGTTGGCGACGACGGCTTCGGCCGACACCGTGGTCAAGATCGGCCATGTTGCACCTTTGACGGGTGGCATCGCTCACCTGGGCAAGGACAACGAAAATGGCGCACGTCTCGCAGTTGAAGAGATCAACGCCAAGGGTCTGACGATCGGCGGCCAGAAGATCACGCTGCAACTGGATGCACAAGACGACGCAGCTGACCCGCGTACCGCTACGCAGGTCGCGCAGAAGCTGGTCGACGACAAGGTCGTCGCCGTGGTCGGTCACCTGAACTCGGGCACGTCGATCCCGGCTTCGAAGATCTACAGCGATGCAGGCATCGTTCAGATCTCGCCGTCGGCAACGAACCCGGCTTACACGCAACAGGGCTTCAAGACGACGTACCGCGTCGTGGCAACGGACGCGCAGCAAGGTCCGGCACTGGCCAACTACGCAGCCAAGGGTCTGAAGGTCAAGAGCGTCGCGATCGTCGACGACTCGACGGCATACGGCCAGGGTCTCGCGAACGAATTCGAAAAGATGGCGAAGTCGCTGGGTCTGAACGTGATGTCGCATGACGCGACGAACGACAAGGCTGTCGACTTCCGCGCAATTCTGACGAAGATCAAGGGCGAAAACCCGGACGCGATCATGTACGGCGGCATGGACGCCACGGGCGGCCCGTTCGCCAAGCAAGCCAAGCAGCTCGGCCTGCGCGCGAAGGTGCTGGCTGGCGACGGCGTGTGTACCGACAAGCTGTCTGACCTGGCCGGCGACGCAACCGACAACATCGTCTGCTCGGAAGCCGGTATGGCGCTCGAGAAGATGGAAGGCGGCCAGGCGTTCCAGGCGAAGTACCAGAAGCGTTTCGGTCAGCCGATCCAGATCTACGCTCCGTTCACGTATGACGCTGTGTACATCATCGTCGACGCGATGAAGCGTGCTGGCTCGACGGATCCGGCGAAGATCCTGGCAGCGATGCCGAACACCGACTACAAGGGTGTGATCGGCGAAACGACCTTCGACTCGAAGGGCGACCTGAAGCACGGTGTGATCTCGCTGTACAACTACAAGTCCGGCAAGAAGACGCTGCTCGACGTCGTGAAGATGTAAGAGCGGTTGCCGCAACCGGCGCGTACGCGGTTCGCCGCGTCGCGCAGGACGCGCACCGGCCTGACAAGGCATCATAGGAGGCACGCGGGTTCATTCCCGCGTGCCTTTTGTTTTGTGCGCCCGGTTTGCGCACACCATGCGGGGGACGCGATCGTGACACGGATGATCGATGACGAATGGCGGCGCTGGATCGCCGAGAACCTGTTGCTCGACGCATCGCCCGAACACGTGCATGCCGTGCTCATCGAACACGGCTTCGAGCGCGAACACGCGCAATGCGAAATCGATAGCACGTTGAATAGCCCTTATTTTCTAGCGGGTTCGCGCTTGCGCAATCGTTTGCGCAAGCGCGAATGGATGCTTTCCGTGTATGGCGAGCTGAATCGCATGCGGCAGGGAGCGGATGGCGTCGAACGTCACGCGCGTCTGCCGCGCGATGCGTTTTACGAGCAGTTCTATTTTCAGAACCGTCCGGTGATCATCACCGGCATGATCGATTCGTGGCCCGCGCGCAAGCGCTGGAATTTCGACTACTTTCGCGCGCGCTGCGCGCGTGCCGAAGTGGAAGTGCAGTTTGGCCGCGAAGCCGATGCGAACTACGAGGTCAATCAGCCGTCGCTCAGGCGCGCGATGGGTTTTGGCGAATACGTCGATCTCGTCGAACGCGCCGGCGTCACGAACGACTTCTACATGACGGCGAACAATGCGTCGCTGAACCGTGTGGCGCTGGCGGCGTTGTGGGACGACGTGCCGCCCATCGGCGAGTATCTGGATGGCGCAGCTGCCGATGCGGGCTTTTTCTGGTTCGGTCCCGCCGGCACGAAGACGCCGTTTCATCACGATCTCACCAACAACCTGATGGCGCAGGTAGTCGGGCGTAAGCGTGTGCTGCTCGTGCCGTTCGCCGATACCGCGCATATGTACAACCATCTGCATTGCTATTCGCAGGTCGATGGCGGCGCGCTCGATCTCGAACGCTTTCCGTCGTTCGGACAGGCGCAGGTGATCGAGTGCACGCTCGAACCGGGCGAACTGCTGTTTCTGCCGATCGGCTGGTGGCATTACGTCGAGGCGCTCGATGCTTCCGTGACAATGACCTATACGAATTTTCTGGAACGCAACGATTTTGCGCGCACGTACAGCACGTATCGCGAGCTTTGAGCGATGCCTGCGCGACGCGTTTTGAATCAGTCGTTCAGATGCCGAGACGGCGCAGGACCTTAGGCGCGACGAATGCGACGAGCGCCGCGCACAACGCGACGACGGACAGGCCGATGGGCAGATTCGTCACCTGCGCGACCCCGCCGATGATCACCGGTCCGAGCAGCAAGCCGAAGTACGCGAGCCCAGCGACGTGCGCGAGACCCTCGGCGGCGGGAATCCCTTTCACGCGTGCCGCCGCCGCGAACAGCACGGGCATCATGTTGGCGAGGCCGAGGCCCATCATCGTGAAGCCAATCAGCGCCGCGACGGGATTCGGCAGAAGCAGCGCGCCGATCATGCCCGCGCAGGCCAGCGATGCACTCGCTGCCGTCAGCTGCGGCGCGCCGAAGCGTGCACGCACGGCGTCGCCGGCAAAACGCGCGGCGGCCATGCCGCCCGAGAATGCCGCGTAGGCGGCGCTCGAAACCGCAGGCGTCGACGCGACGACGTCGCGCATATACACCGTCGCCCAGTCGTACATCGCGCCTTCCGCGATCAACGCAATCAGCGCAATCGCACCGAGCGCCCACAGCGCCGGCGAGCGCCAGCGGTTGCCGCGCGGCGCGTGCGCGTCGGGATGCTCGGAATGCGGAACGTGCGGCAATACAGAGGGGCACGCGGCCAGCAGCACGCCCGCGCTGATGAGCGACGCGAGCAGCAGATGCACGGCTGGCGCCATGCCGTGCGCAAGCGCCGCGCCGCCGACGGCCGCGCCCGCCATCCCGCCGAGGCTGAACATGCCGTGCAGCGACGACATGATCGGTCGGCCGAGCGCTTCTTCGACGGCGCTCGCTTCGGCGTTCATCGCGACGTCGAGCGTTGCCATGCCGGCGCCGAAGAACGCGAGCAACACGAGCAGCATCCAGTACGACGGCACGACGAGAATCAGCGCCGCGCACGCCGACATCATGAGACCGCCCGCCAGACATGCGCGGCGTGTGCCGACGCGCGCGATCCACGGCCCGTTCGTCACCATCGCGCCGATCGAGCCACCCGCGACCGCGAACAGCGCGACGGACAGCATCGCCGGATTCAGATGGAAGCGGTCGCGCACGGTCGGCACGTGAACGCCCCAAGACGCATACATCATCCCGGCGATCAGGAAGAGCGCCATCGTCGCGTAACGCGCGCGGTTGCGCGCGCTCGCGGACAGATTGCGATGTGCGGCGGGGATGGATGCGGAGTCGGAGGGGCGGTCGGACACGTAGAACCCGGAGATCGAAAAGGAAGAGACAGCGCAGGAGAGAAAGCGCGGTGAAAGCGTTTCCAGATTCTAGCGAAGCAATCGTGTGCCGTGCGGACAAGCCCCTGAACTAATATCTACTTTCCACGCGCGGCGTGTCGCCCGTCCTGGCCAGGATCGATGCCGGCCTCGTCGATCCATCGGGCATTGCGCAGCGCGGATTCCATCCGACGAGGACGCGAACTTGAACATTCCCGCTCACGCTCCGCTACATCTGCTGCATCGGGCCGCGATCGGCACGCTCGCCACGCATGCGCGTCAGCCGCAAGGTTTTCCGTATCCGACCGTGCTGCCGTTCGCGCCCGACGCGCGGCATCGGCCGACGATACTCGTGAGCCGGCTCGCCGAACACACGCGCAACCTGCATTCCGATCCGCGCTCGGGCTTCCTGATCGTCCATGCGCCGGACGGCGACGTGCTCAATGGCCAGCGCGTCACGCTCGTCGGCACATTCGAGCACGTCGAGCCGACGCAGGATGTGACCCAGCGCTACCTGCGCTATCACCCGGATGCCGAGCGCTACCTCGTGCTCGGCGATTTCTCTTTCTGGGTCATGTCGATCGAGCGGATGCGTTATATCGGCGGGTTTGGCGCGATGGGCTGGCTGATGGCAGACGAACTCGATCCGCTCGCGCCCGTTTCATTCGAAGAGGAAAGCGCGCTAGTCGAGATGATCGAGCGGCATCCGCGACGGCCGGCGCATGTTCGACTGCTGGGCGTCGACCGGTATGGCGCGGACCTTGTGACGTCGGACAGCCGGAAGCGCATCGTATTCGACACACCCGCTCCCGATTCGGAATCGCTGCGTGCCGTTCTCGAAGATTGCATCGCCCGGGAGACCGCCGCTTAAGAGGCAAATGGAAGGAGGTTTTTACCGGATAAAAGGGCCGGCATTTTACACTTTGCCGGTTAAAACTCGCATCGCATGAAATGTTCCGGAATAAATTAACCATTGCTTTTCATGGTTTGGGAATTAATATGAACTTATTCCTCAGATGAGCGTTATTCAGTGA
The DNA here is from genome assembly GCF_017104565.1 of Paraburkholderia sp. Tr-20389. GTDB lineage: Bacteria > Pseudomonadota > Gammaproteobacteria > Burkholderiales > Burkholderiaceae > Paraburkholderia. Next base: position 330,572 of record NZ_JAAGPD010000005.1, read on the forward strand.
AAGAATAATTTGGCCTCGAACTCGCCGCTTGACTGTTCGCTTGAAAGATTAAGAAATTGAGATTAATTAAATTTCACGGATGTCTTTTCCGGAGTTTCTATTTTGTGTTAATCTCGCCACCAAATTCCGAGGCATGACAACTTTCCGGACTAATCGGCATAGACCGTCCGTCCATTTATCGAACCAGAAGGAAACTATGTCCTCCTACAGGGAACTACTTGCGCAGCGCGAAAAGCTCGAAAAGCAGATCGAAGAGGCGAAAGCGCGCGAGTATGCGGAAGTGTTAAACGAGATCAAGCAGAAAATGGCTGATTACGGCATTACGCTGGCCGAACTCGGTGGCACGCGTGCGAAAGCCGTTAAACCAGCGGGCCGTCCCCGTGCCGGCGTTGCGCCGAAATATCGCGATCCCGCGAGCGGCAGCACCTGGTCGGGCCGCGGTAAACCGCCGCGCTGGATTGCAGGCCAAGACCGCGAAAAATTTCTCATCGAGAAATAATATGACTTAATGCTTGCACCGCGAGCAATGCATTAAAGAAAACCGCGCCGCATTGAGGGGCGCGGTTTTTTATTGGCTGTTTGCTTATCAATTCTTAGCGTGAAGCGGGCACCTGGCAGCGGTAGCTATGATGCGAATGCTTCGCATTATGATAAACACATGATTTAAAAGCTCTTTTTTCATCGCTTAACAGCGGATTCACGAAGCGACGGGTAGAATTAATGGTAACGAACCCGCTTCCCTTCAAATGTCTTCCACCTTGGCCGCCCAGTCTGCGGAAAAACAGCGCGTCGCGCGCAAAAGCACTTACGTCAGCATCGCACTCAATGCGGTGCTGATGTCGATGCAGATTGTGATTGGCGTGTTCGCGCATTCCCAGGCGCTCGTCGCGGACGGCGTGCATTCCCTCGCCGATCTCGTTTCCGATTTTGTCGTGCTGATTGCGAATCGGCATAGCGCGGCTGAGCCGGACGCGGATCACAACTACGGACATAGCCGTTACGAAACGGTCGCTTCGTTATTTCTCGGCGGCCTGCTGATCTCGGTCGGCGTAGGCATGCTGTGGCGCGCCGGCACGCGTCTCTCCGATATGCAGAACATCCCCGCCGTGCATCTGAGCGCGTTGGTCGTGGCGATCGCCGTGCTGCTGTCGAAGGAAGGGCTCTTCCGTTACATGCTGCGCGAGGCGCAGCGGGTGCGGTCGGCGATGCTGATTGCGAACGCGTGGCACGCTCGCTCGGACGCGGCCTCGTCGCTGGTGGTGGCGCTGGGTATTCTCGGGAGCATCGCGGGCGTGCGTCTGCTCGATCCCATCGCGGCCGCGATCGTCGGCTTCATGGTCGCGCGCATGGGCTGGACGTTCGGCTGGGACGCGCTGCAGGATCTCTCCGATCGCGCACTCGACGAAGCCGACACTGCGGATCTTCGTTCACGCATCATGTCGACGCCAGGCGTGCGCGACGTTCACGAATTGCGCACGCGGAAAATGGGCGACTTTGCGCTGGTCGACGCACACATTCTCGTCGATCCGATGATCTCGGTTTCCGAAGGGCACTACATCGCGGAGACGGCGCGCTCTCGCGTGCTGTCGGACAACCGCGTGCTCGACGCGCTGATCCACGTCGACCCTGAGAATGATGCGATTGCACGGCCGCCCGTCAATCTGCCGCCGCGTGCAAAGATCGCCGCAGAAGTTGAAACGGCGCTTGCCGCACAGGGGCTCAAGGCGGCCAGTGTGAATCTGCATTATCTGAGCACCGGGCTCGACATCGAGGTGACATTGCAGCCGTCCAGGCTCGGCGCGCTGGAAAGCGAAGTGCATCAACTCGAACGAGTCGATCTGGAGGCACTGAAGCTCAGACTGGGCGCGCGACGTTTGAGCGTGACGCACGCCGTCGATGTGTCGACGGCCGGCGCGGAACTGGCGCGCGAGCCGCGTGGCGATGCGTGAGCGAGCGGCTTAAAGCGGCAGTTGCGTATCGAACTTGATCTCGCGCAGCACGACGCTCGTGCGCACCTGCGCGACGGCGGGGATCTTGAAGATGCGGTCGTGCAGGAAGGTGTCGTACGCCTTGATGTCGGGCGCGACGATCTTGAGGATGTAATCGGATTCGCCCGTGGTGCTGTAGCACTCGGTCACTTCCGGGCAGGTGGCGATTTCGCGTTCGAACTGCTCGACGCCGCCTTCCGTATGCCGTGTGAGGTGAATATGCGCGAGCGCGCACACGTGCAAGCCGAGCTTTTCGCGGTCGAGCAACGCCGTGTATCGCTGGATGATGCCCGATTGCTCCATGTCCTTGATGCGCCGCCAGCACGGCGTGCTGGAGAGCCCGACCTGGTCGGAGATTTCCTGCACCGAACGGCGCGCGTCTAGCTGCAAAAGACGCAAGATCTTTTGAGAGAACGTATCGAGTGTCAACTGCGCCTCCGTTGTCGCGTCGCCTTTTCATCAATGTTAGAGGCCGCGGAAACGAAACGCAATCCAAAACGCCGATACTGAGGGAGATTCCCTAAATTGCCGCCTACTCGGCGGGTTTTTGTCCTGAGTCGTCCCCATCAGCTTCTGACACCACGGCGCTCTGGCTCTGGCGCAGTTCAGCGAGCATGTTGCAGAAGAGCGCGCCTTGCTCGATGGCGTCGTCGAGCGCGACGTGCGTGTGCGGATGGTCGTCGAACCAGTGCTTCGGAAAGCGCGGCTTGATGCACTTGCGATAGGGCAGGCCCGTCATCGCGAACGCGAGCGTCTTGATGTCGAGCGCCGACCACGAGAACGGGCAGCGGCCGGCGAAACGCATCATGTACCAGAACATGAAGGTGAAATCGAAGCCCGCCGGCATCGCAACGAACACAGGTTTGCCCGGCAGCGCCTCGACCCATTCGACGTACGCGACGAGCGCCGCCGCCGGCTGCTGCAAGTCCTTGCGGCTCGCGGCCCATGCGTCCGGTTGTGTCTTCCACCATGCCTCCTGCACGGGATGAGGCGCTGCGCCTTCGAGCAATTCGAGATTTGCCGAGAAGGTGCCGATCAACTGCTTGTCGGCCGTGTACGCCGCCGATGCGAAACTCAGCATCGAATGCGGGCCGGGAATCGGGCCGTCCGCTTCGACGTCGGTGCTCACATAGATTTCGACGCTCATGCCCTGACTCCGTCCGCGACATACGGATTCGTGCGGCGCTCGTCGCCGAACGTTGATGTGGGACCGTGGCCGGGAACGAACGTGACGTCGTCGCCGAGCGGCCAGAGCTTTTCGCGGATCGAGCGGATCAGGTCGCCGTGATTGCCGCGCGGGAAGTCCGTGCGGCCGATCGAACCGGCGAACAGCACGTCGCCGACCAGTGCGAGGCGATGCTTGCGGCTGAAGAAGATCACGTGTCCCGGCGTGTGCCCTGGGCAGTGATACACCTCGAGTGTTTCATCGCCGAACGTGACCGTGTCGTGGTCGTTCAGCCAGCGCGTCGGCTCGAATGCCTCGGCGGCGGGAAAGCCGAAACGCAGGCTTTGCTGGGGCAACTGGTCGATCCAGAAGCGCTCGTCGACATGTGGGCCTTCGATCGGCACACCGTAGTGCTCCGCCAGCGTCTTCGCGCCCGCGCAGTGATCGATATGGCCGTGCGTCAGCAGCACCTTTTCGACCGACACCTTTTGGCGCTCCACCTCGGCCTTGATGATATCGAGATCGCCGCCCGGATCGACGATGGCCGCCCGCCCGGTCTTTTCGCAGACGAGCAGGGAACTGTTCTGCTGGAACGGCGTGACGGGGATCAGCGTGACTTTCATGAGTGAGCGCGTGCTTGAAAAACTCGATTGTACCGGCCGTAGCGGCGCATGCCATTGGCCGAAAAGCCGACTGGCGAATACGAATTTTTGCAGTAATAGTGAGAATTCATCGGCGGCAAGTTGAGGTAGAGAACACAAGATTGTGTTTTTGGTATAATCTCGGTAACAGGTGTGGGAAATCGCACCGTCTTTTGGGTGAGCAGGCGTTTCGTCCTATGAAACGGGAACGGGCGCTGCTGGTTCACCATCAAGCAAGTGCTGTCGGTAATGCCGATGGCAAATCCAGCATCGATCGCTTTTTTCGATGCGCACGTCCTGTCTAGCCAGGTGCCACGCGCCTGCCACGGTCTCGCTACCGTAACGCTGGATGGGGCCTACGCCGCCTTCCTGAGCGCCGTGTTTTTCCGGCGCATGAGCGTGTGAACGTTCGATGGCGGCTTGTGGGGTCTGGCCAAAAAACTGCGGGGACAGTTGCGTCAGACGTGAAAACTAACCGTGCGGTTGCGGCTGAAGTTGCCGCGTCCGGGCTTTCATCGTCCTGCGCCAGCGTTGCGCGGTGCGCGCTCGCCCCTTGCCGCCGGAGTCGCAAGCAAACGCACAGCATTTCGTGTGATGCGGCTCGCATTTGCATCAAATTGTCTTATGAAAACTCGGCTACCCCGACGTGTTGGGAGCGTTTTTGCCTTTTTGGCACTCGCCGGTTGTGCAGTGCCTCCGGGCGCGAATACCCAGGTCAGCGGTGTGTCCGCAACGACGAAGGACGCGCGCGCTGTTGTCGCGCCGCCGTCGTACGGTTCAGGTATGAACAATCTGCCGGATGCGGCAGATCAGAAGGGCAAGCTCGCTGACGCAGAGCCGTTGACGGACGGCCCGAACATCGCGGACTTCCATCAACTGGGACGCGCGTCCTGGTATGGGCGCGGTTTCCACGGCCGCAAGACGGCCAACGGCGAGCGCTTCGACATGCATGCGTTGACGGCTGCGCACCGCACGTTGCCGCTCGGCTCGTACGTCCGCGTGACCAATCCGGAGACGAACGACACCGTCGTCGTGAAGATCAACGACCGTGGTCCGTACGTTCGCGGCCGGGTGCTAGATCTTTCCTACGCGGCTGCGAAGATTCTGCATCTAGCGCACGTCGGTACGGCGCGCGTGAAGATCGAAGGTCTGACGCAACGCGAGGCGAAGGCAGAGATGAAGGAAATCCTGGCTTCGAATCAGGGCGACTCGAACGAGAAGTAAGAACGTTCTGGATGGATTGCCGTGGACAGTCGATGTCCTCGGAAGAAAGGGCTGCGCACGCGCGGCCCTTTTCGTATTTGTGCGCCCAGCATGGGCGCACTCCTGCGGGTGCAAGTCCCGCCATAAGCTGGTCACAGCGAATGAAGTGAAGCGCAACTGCATGAGGGCGACCGAGTGTGGGGAGGAAGCGTGGAGCGTAAATC
>NZ_JAAGPD010000063.1 GCF_017104565.1 Paraburkholderia sp. Tr-20389
TTCTTTGCTTGAAAAAAAAAACATTGTCACTTAATTCATCCTACCTTTCCGCTCTCCTCTCCGACAACTGTTTCTCATCTTCCTCATGTACCCGCGTTCCCCTCACGCTCTTGTCTTATGTGCAGTCTGCTTTGTTTCTCATCACTCTGCTCGTCCACCATACACATTGCTCTCCTCATCATTACCCTCTCACTTCCATCTTGTCCAGCTTCGTGCTTCACGCTACTACCAGCTGTAGTGTGTGAGTCGGGTTCACATACTGGGAGCTAACTGAGACAGCATACGGAGCAGAGAGACGCAGAGATGTGAGGCATGGAATGTGGATACGAGAGTGGTGGAGCACGGCGAGACGCGGGCGAGCGAGTGGTGGTGTGAGGAAGGTAGATAATATCAGAATAAACATGGGTGAATAGTCATTGTTTTGTTAATTTGAAGAGCATAATGTGTATTGTTTTTTTTTTTTTTTTTAATGACACGGCAC
>NZ_JAAGPD010000064.1 GCF_017104565.1 Paraburkholderia sp. Tr-20389
TCGGGCGGCGCGTGGCGGTCAACTTTGCGCAGCCATCTCGCGCGGCGCGGCGTGCGGCGCCATGCCGCCTTCCGCCGCGCTCCACTGCATGACCCAGTCGGGCATCGCAGGCGAAGCGTGCATCACGCCCGCCAGCGCGAGCAGTTCGCTCGTCGGCACCGTGCCGCCGCTGCGCTTCAGGAAGCGCGCCCGCACGACGCCCAGCGCGACCTGAACGCCGTCGCGGACAAAGCCCTGTTCGAGAAATACATGCTTGTCGTCCCAGCCGATCACGCGCGTCGCCACTTCGTAGCGGTCGAATAGCTCCAGCGAGCGGTGAAAGCGCATCGTCTCCAGCGTAACGACGGGATACCAGCCACGCTTCTTGATCTGCGGCCACATGCGCGAACGCACCATCAGATCGATGCGCGCCAGATCGAGGATCGTGAAGTAGCGGCCGTTCGTCATATGACGCAGCACGTCGAGATCGTTCAGCCACACGCGAAACGGCGTGACGCATTTGTCGAGCACATGCAGCCGCCCGCGACGCGGACTCAGCATGAGCGTAAGGAACAGGCGCAACAACAGGTTCATGACAGGGCTCTTCGTGGCGACGCCGGCGACAGTGAGGCCGGCACAGGAGCCCGCATGTTAATCGACCGTGCGATACGGCAACGGCCATTGGTATAGAGCATCTCTTCGTATCGGGCGCTTCATGCCGCCGCCGTAGCCTGTCCCGCGAGGTGTTCCGTGTGCATGTCGCTCAGTCTGCACAGCAAAATGCCGTAGCCCGACAGGTGGCCGAGATAGACGCTCGTGAACACGCCGGGTGCGGGCAGCGTATCGACGATCTCGCGCAACGCGTCCAGTTGCAGCGGCTTCTCGTCGAGCGGCGCGCGCTCGACGCGCAGATCCGCAACCAGCGCGAGCTTCGCGTGCGCATCGACCAGTTTCGCGAGGCCGGCCAGAAACGCTTCGCGCCAGCGCGGGTCGAGCGCGACGAACTGCTCATGGAACGTATCGACCGTTTCCAGAAAGTTGACGAGCGAGTCGAACAGTTCGTGATAACACCAGAAAAGCGGCAGCCGTACGCGATTGCGTTGGAGATGCGCCGACACCCATGCCTGTTGCAGATCGAGCTTGAGCAGGCCGTGTGCTTCCTTCAGATCGGTGCTCGACTTTCTCAGCCTGTCGGCCGTCGCTTTCAGCTGCGCCCGGTCGAACTGGCCCGCCGCCAACTGCGCGAGCGCTTCCGACGCCTGTTCGTTGCCGTCGTTCACGAGCCGGTTCGCCCAGTAGCCGTGATCGGGCGGAAACGCGACCTGCTGGAGGATGAAGCCGAGCAGCATGCCGAGCACCACGCCGATCAGACGCTGCTCCAGCAGCGGAATATGCTCGCCCGTATAGAGCACGAGCGTCATCGGGATCGTGATGCTCGTCATCTGGAACAACGACGGCTTCAGACGCACGATTGCGAAGATCACGGGCGGCAGGAGCAACGCACCGAGCCACAGATGCGGCGCCGTCAGCCAGATCACCAGCGTGGCGATCGGCATTGCGACGACGTTCGACATCACGCGTCGATAGAAGTAGCCGCGCGCGGCGGAGATCGAACTGCCGAGCGCGAGCGTCAGCATCGTCGAACTTGCGAGCGCAACGGCCGCTTCGGGGTAACCGAGGTTGTAGGGAATCGAAAAGCCGATCCACAGCCCGAGCGCGAGCTTGACGTACTTGGCGTTTTCCGAAAGCGAGAAGCGCGCGAGCGCGCGGCGAAACGGCGTGAGCGGCTTGTGAGCATACGAAGCGGACGACATGATGGCTCCTGCATGGCAGCGGGCGCTGCCTGGGGCGTGCGTGGATCGAATTGTACCGATCCCTCGATGAAAAACCCGACGGCGAGCGAGCCGGCTTCCTCTCCTGGATTTCCTCACCTCCTGGATTTCCTCACCCTCCTGGATCGGCTCACCGCGACCGCACGCCGCGCCATTTTTGAAGCGCTTCATTTCCTTGCGAGCCGCAGGCATAGTGAGAGGTTTCCAGCCTCGACACGCAACCCGACACAATGAGCGAGACCTCCCCGGCCGCCGCGCCCGTGATCCGCGACGCCACCGAAGCCGACTTCCACGCCATCCAGGCCATCTACGCGCATCACGTGCTGACAGGCGTAGCTTCGTTCGAAGAGACGCCCCCAACCGCCGAGGATTTGCAGCAACGCCGTGCCGCCGTACTCGCACATGGTCTGCCGTATATCGTGGCCGTCGTCGACGGCAAGGTTGCGGGCTACGCTTACGCGACGCTCTACCGTCCGCGTGTCGCATATCGCTACACGATCGAGGATTCGATCTATATGGACGACGCCTTTCGTGGCCGCGGCGTCGGGCGCGCTTTGCTCGCAGCGCTGATCGAGCGTTGCGAACAGGGGCCGTGGCGCCAGATGGTCGCCGTCATCGCGGACGGCGGACGCGGCGGCTCGCTGTCGCTGCACCGTAGCGCGGGGTTCGAACTGGTCGGCACGTTGAAGGCGGTCGGCTTCAAACAGGGCCGCTGGCTCGACTCGACGCTGATGCAGCGCGCGCTCGGACACGGCAGCGAGGCGTTGCCCGCTGGCGCGCACACGGAAAGCGACTAGCTCGGCAACGGCATGCGACGAAACGTTCGCAGCAGTTCGTCGCGCCAGAATCACCGCATGCCCCGATCGCCCAAATCAGCACCGGCGGCTACCACGCCGCCCCTCGTATTCACGCGATGAAATCGATGCGGGCCATTGGCTCGTGCTGCGCGATCCGGCGCGCGTCGCGGGCAGCATCGACGGGTTCGTCGCCGCGCGCGAAGCGTCGCTTCAGACAAGCGGCAAGGTGCGCGTGAACATCGTCGGATAGTCGATGACGAGTCCGTCCTCGTCCACTTTCAGCTCTGCCGCAAAGCCGGTGTCGATGCCTTCGTAACGATATTCGCTGCCCGGCTCGATGCACGTATAAGCCTGCTCGACGCGAGAAACCTGCAAATCCGGGACCGAAATGAACGCGACGGCGATCGGCTCGCGCGCACCCTTCGCGAGTTGCAGGCGGCGGATGGGCAGCGTGTTCGTGAACGGCGTGGCCGAAATGTCGATATCGATGCAGCCTGCCAGCGAGGCGAGCACGAGCCCATGCCCGTCGTGCCAGTTGCCTTCGCCGTCGCCATGCAACTCGAGTTCCGCGCCGCCGACCAGCTTCAGCGAAGCATGCAGCGTGCGCCATTGCAGGTCGCATTTCACGCGGTACACGAGGCCGTATGCGCGGCCATCGCGCTCGCCGACCAGCACGCTCTCGACGTAAAAACCATCGGCGCGCGCGTCGAACGCGAGATGCTCGACGCCTTCGCCCTCTTGCGGGGTCCATCGCACTTCACGCATGAATCCGTCTCCTGTAGGTGAAAGTTGGGAGCCGCCCTTGATGACATCGTAGCGCGATCGTCGGCGCGTGCGTGACAGGCCTTCGATCGCCCCGATATCAGGCGCGCCCAAATAACCGCTATCAACGCGCGCGCATGCCGTTTGCTCGCCGTGTGCCCTATGCTCGCGGTTCGTCTGCTTCGAATCACAACGGCCGCGCGAGTTCCGCCTCACGCGGCTTTGTCACGTCCTCGTCACATCAGTTGAACCGTCATGTCCGCCGCGCCTCATGAAGAACCGCTCGATGCCTTGCGCACGCTGCTGCGCAGCTTCGGCCAGATCGTCCTGCAACGGGATGCGGCGACGGGTGCGTGCGTACTCGCGGCATGGCTCGTCAGCGATGCGCGGCTGGCATGCGCGGCGTTGACGGGCGCGATTGCGGCGAACGTGGGCGCGGTGCTGCGCGGCTACGATTGCACCGACACGCGCGACGGCCTGCACGGCTTCAACGGCGCGCTGGCGGGGCTCGCTGCGTTCACCTTCATTTCCGACGACGCTACGGCGATGGCCGTCGCGATACTCGCGGCGACAGCGGCCGCGTGGTTGCTCGGTCCGTTGGAACGGCTGTTGCGTTCGTGCCGACTGGGTTTCTATTCGAGCCCGTGTCTGCTCGTGACGTGGGCGTGGCTGCCGTTCGCGCGTCCGATGCCCGCGCATCCTGCCGCAAGTGAAATGGCTTTGCGGGTCGATCCGCTGCACGGCTTGCTGGCGGGCCTTGCTCAGACCTCTTTTGCGTGCAGCGCGGTTGCAGGAGCGCTGATACTCGCCGGCATTGCGCTTGCGTCGATGCGCGCGGCGTCGTTCGCGCTCGCAGGCGCGGCGCTGGCCACCGCCGTGCACTGGCTGTTCGGTGCCGACAGCGCTTCGTTCGATGCGGGCCTGTTAGGATTCAACGGTGCGCTCACGGCGCTCGCTGTCGCCGATTGCGGCGTGCTGGCCGCGCTGGCTGGCGTGGGCGTATCGGTCGTGCTGCAACAGACGGCTGTGTTCTATGGCGTGCCGGCATTGACGGCGCCGTTCGTCGTCGCGACCTGGACGATGCGGCGCATCATGCGCGATACTCGCCGCACCAGCATGAACAGCGCGGAACCTTCGCCGGACAGCGGCGTTGCCGTCGCGCATCGGAAACAGGCAAGCCGCGCAGTTCTACCGGAGCGCTGAAGCAAACTCACTGGAGACATCATGTCGTCGTTCGCTCATACGCCTGCGGGCCGCGTTGCGCAGTCGAAGCCCATGTCGGAGGGGGAACGGCGCACGCGCGTCGACCTCGCGGCTGCATACCGGCTTGCGGCCTTGAACGGTTGGGACGATCTCGTCTACACGCATATTTCCGCGAGCGTGCCCGACGAGCCCGGTCATTTCCTGATCAATCCGTTTGGCCTGTCATTCGACGAAGTGTGCGCGTCGAATCTGGTGAAGATCGACATCGAGGGCAACATCGTCGGCGCGAGCGAGCATCCGGTGAATGCGACGGGTTTTGCGTTGCATGCTGCCGTGCATGCCGCCCGGGCCGACGCATTCTGCGTGATGCATCTGCACAACACGGCGGGCGTTGCCGTATCGCTGCAAAAGAACGGCCTGTTGCCGGGCTCGCAGCACGCGCTGCGTTTTCATGGCTATCTTGCGTACCACGACTACGAGGGTCTTGCCTTCACACCGGCCGAAGGCGAGCGCCTCGTAGCCGATCTCGCCGACAAGCCTGCGATGCTGCTGCGCAATCACGGCACGCTGACGACGGGCCGCACGGTTGCGGAGGCGTATGTGCTGATGGCGACGCTCATCAAGGCATGTGAGATTCAGCTGCTCGCGCAGGCGGGCGGCGGCGAGCTCGTGTTGCCGCCCGAGGCGGTAGCTGAGCGCACCGCGGAACAGCTTGATGACGGCGGCGCCGTTGAAGGTGGTATCGAGTGGCCTGCGTTGTTGAGGAAACTCGATAGAGTAGATGCGTCGTATCGCGACTAGTTTTTTTGCTTTTCAAACTTTGGTTTGCTTAAGGGACGTGGATCATGCCGACTTTTCGTATCGAACTTTTTGAAGGCCGTACCGTTGAACAGAAGCGCGAGTTTGTTGAAGCCATCACGAAGGCGACGTGTGAGTCGCTGAATGTCGAACCTGGTTCGGTGGATATTATTCTTGTCGATGTGAAGAAGGAAAACTGGGCGACGGGGGGAAAGCTTTGGTCTGAGGCTTAGCACCTGCGGCGCGGCTTTTGCCGGTTTGGTTTTGGGGTTCTTCTTTCGCTGGCATCCGCGTTTTGCTTCTGGTTTGCTGGCGTTGCCCCTGTGCGGGGCGGCACTTACTTTCTTTGCCGCCGCAAAGAAAGTAAGCAAAGAAAGCGGGCTCACACCGCCAGTGCTACTTGTTGCCTGCGGGCTCCCGCCAGTTCTTGCACTCCACGCGGCAACGCGCTTGTTTGCGCCCGTTGCCAACGTGCTAACTGCACGCCTCACCCGCTTCACACTCCCACGTCATAGCCCGCGTTACCAGAATTCGACGGCCGCCCAGGTGGCAAACGGTGTGTAGGCCATCGCGATCGAAGTGCACCACTCCGGACTGAAAAGCGGATCGGTGTCGTAGGATCGGCAACGCGCATGGCGCGACAAGCTACACACAGTTTGCCACCTGGGCGGCGCAGACGATTCGCTGTCGCCAGCAACTTTACGGGTGATTGAAGTGGTTGATGCACCTGTTCAAGGCACTGGCAACGGGCGCAACACAAAGTGTTGCCGTGTGGAGTGCGGGACCCGTTGGGGGCCCGCAGGCAAGTACAAAAGCTAGCGGTGTGAGCGGCTTTCTTTTGCCTACTTTTCTTTGCCGCTGCAAAGAAAAGTAGGTGCCGCCCCGCACAGGGGCAACGCATGAAGCACGAAGGCAAAACGCGGATGCCAGCAAAACCGCAAACCCAAACCCCAACCCCAACCGCGACACCCCACCACACCCCTCCGTATCCCGCGCCCAACGCGGGGCCATGCTGCGACGCGGTCGATTGCCGCACGCAAGAAGAAAACAAGCCAGAGAGCCGCGCCGAAGGCAAACACAAAAACCTGATCCAGATCAACGATTTACAAATATAGACAATCCAAAAATCACCGCGCGTATGCGCCATATCGCCACACCGCGCGCCGCAGCAAAACCAACTCCGATCCCCTACGCTTGCGGTCATGCCTGCTACCGGATTCGGACACATGAACACCGCAATCTCCGCCTTCGACCTCGCCCGCATGCAGTTCGCGTTCACGGTCTCGTTTCACATCATCTTCCCGGCCCTCAGCATCGGCCTCGCCAGTTTCATCGCCGTCCTCGAATGGCGCTGGCTGAAAACCGGTAAGGCCTACTACAAAGATCTTTGCCTGTTCTGGTCGAAGATCTTCGCCGTGGCCTTCGGCATGGGCGTCGTGTCGGGCGTCGTCATGAGCTACGAGTTCGGCACCAACTGGTCGGGCTTCTCCTCGTTCGCCGGTCCCGTCACCGGCCCGCTGCTGATGTACGAAGTGATGACGGCGTTCTTCCTCGAAGCCGGCTTCCTCGGCATCATGCTGTTCGGCTGGCAACGCGTCAGCCCGCGCGCGCATTTCGGCGCGACACTGATGGTCGCGATCGGCACGCTGATCTCCACCTTCTGGATCCTCGCGTCCAACAGCTGGATGCAAACGCCGCAAGGCTTCGATATCGTCGACAACCACGTCGTCCCCGTCGACTGGTTCAAGATCATCTTCAACCCGTCCTTCCCGTACCGTCTCGCGCACATGGCGATCGCCGCGTTCATCGTCACGGCGCTCGTCGTCTCCGCCGTCGGCGCGTGGCATCTGCTGAAGGGCCGGCGCGACAACGCCGTGAAAAAGATGTTCTCGATGGCGCTGTGGATGCTGCTGGTGCTCGCGCCCGTGCAGGCCTTCGTCGGCGATGCGCATGGTCTGAACACGCGCGAATACCAGCCCGCGAAGATCGCGGCGATCGAAGGTCTGTGGGACACCGAAACAGGCGGCACCGCCCTGAACCTGTTCGGCATCCCCGACATGCAAGCCGAAACCACGAAGTACGCGGTGTCGATTCCGCACCTCGGCAGCCTGATCCTCACGCATAGCTGGGACGGCGAAATCCGCGGGCTGAAAAGCTTCCCGAAAGAAGACCGGCCGAATTCCACGGTCGTGTTCTGGAGCTTCCGCGTAATGGCGGGCCTCGGCGTCGCGATGATCGCCTTCGCGCTTGCCGCGTGGGCGCTGCGCCGGCGCGGCAAGCTGTACGACGCGAAGTGGTTCCAGCGCATCGCGCTCGCAATGGGACCGACGGGCTTCCTGTCGCTGCTCGCGGGCTGGATCACGACGGAAGTCGGCCGTCAGCCATGGGTCGTGTACGGCGTGAAGCGCACCGTCGAAGCCGTATCGCCCCTTTCCGCACAACAGGTCGGCATTTCGCTGATGGCGTTCGTCGTCATCTACTTCCTCGTGTTCGGCACGGGCATCTACTACATGTTCAAGCTGATGCGCTCGGGCCCCGGGCTGCCGGGTAACACGCCGGACGGCGTGCCCGCCGGTCCCGAGCGCACTGCACGCCATCCGCTCGATCACATGATCGACGCCTGATCCCAACCCTTCCATACCCGTGAGAGAAAAATGGATGTGACCGTAGTCTGGGCCGCGATCATCGCACTGGGCCTGTTCATATACGTCGTGCTGGACGGATTCGATCTCGGCATCGGCATCGTATTTCCGTTCTTCCCCGACGAGAAGGAACGCGATCTGATGATGAACACCGTCGCGCCCGTCTGGGACGGCAACGAGACCTGGCTCGTGCTCGGCGGTGCGGGTCTGTTCGCCGCATTCCCGGTCGTCTACTCGACGGTGCTGTCGGCGCTCTATCTGCCCCTCGTGTTCATGCTCGCTTGCCTGATTTTCCGCGGCGTGTCGTTCGAGATCCGCGCGAAGGCGAATCGCACGAAACATCTGTGGGATCTCGCGTTCATCGGCGGCTCGACGGGCGCGGCATTCTTCCAGGGCATCGCGCTCGGCGCGTTCCTGCAAGGCATTCCCGTCGCCGACGGCCGCTTCGCCGGCGACGCGTTCGGCTGGCTCACGCCGTTCTCGCTGCTGACGGGCCTCGGACTCGTCGTCACCTACGCGCTGCTCGGCTGCGGCTGGCTCGTCGCGAAGACGGAAGGCGATCTGCAGCGGCGGCTGCATCGCGTCGTGTGGCCGCTGACGATCGTGCTGCTCGGCTTCATCGTCGTCGTGAGTCTGTGGACGCCGCTGCAGGAACCCCAAATCGCGCAGCGCTGGTTCGATGCCGGCATCTTCTGGCGCCTGCTGCCCGTGCCGTTCCTCGTCGCGATCTGCACGTTCTTCATGCGCCGCGCGGTGCGCGACCGGCATCACAACACGCCGTTCATGATGGCGCTCGGGCTCGTGCTGCTCGGCTACGTCGGCCTGCTCGTGAGCCTGTGGCCGTACGCGATTCCGTCGAGCCTCACGCTCTGGGAAGCGGCCGCCCCGCGTTCGAGTCAGATGTTCACGCTGGTCGGCGCGGCCGTCATCATCCCCATCATCATCGGCTATACGACGATGGGCTACTGGGTGTTCCGCGGCAAGGTGCGTCATGGCGATGTCCACTATCACTAAACCCGCTCGCTCCCGGCTGCCCGGCTGGGTCTGGTTCATCGCGCTGTGGTGCGGCGGCGTGGGCGGCGCGATGATCGTCGGCTATGCGTTCAAGGCGCTGATGAACGTGACGCTGTTCGCGATCACCTGAGCTGCTTTGAGCTTACCTGGAGCGCGATCCGGGCAACGCGCCGGGCAATCCGCTGAGCCAGGCGCGACCCGCTCATATCCACTGCGCATAAACCGCCGGGCGGCCCGTCGAGGCCACCCGTCCGCCTTCAAAATCCTTCCGCGAAACTCGTCTACGTAGCAGGCCGCGAGAGCAATGCAAGCAACAAGCCTGCGGCTTCCGATGCAGTGCCGCACAAACCAGGGAAAACCACACGCGCAACCGGGACGGCCATGCCGTCACGGCAGCGCGAGCGAGACCAGACCACACTGATAAAGTCACGCCGATGCCGTTGCATTCCGGGCGGCCGGCGCGAACAATGAAGCGCGAATCACAAAGGACAGCGGACGCACGCACCTGCCGCAAGGCGGGCGCAGCGCAGCCGCGACAGGTATCCCCCGTCTGACGATCAGGCATATGATCGCGGCTTGGGAAACACAACAAGCTGTTGCTGCATGGACGGCCCACCGCTGGTCGGGCCGCAGGGAGTGCAGCGGGTTGCGATGCGCAGCGGGCGTGAGCCCGGCGCGGCGCAGCCTTGCGGACGGACGGCGCGCGCAACGGGGAGCGCGCCGTCCGCTCCCGTCCCGACCGACAACATGGGCACAACACCGGCAGGGCAAAAGCGGAGACATCATGAAGTTTCTTGTAGCCGACGATCATGAACTGATCCGCCAGGGCGTCAAGGGTCTGCTACGCGGACTCGATCCCGACGCCACATTCGACGAAGCCGACAGTTGGGAAACGCTGGCGGCCGCCGCAAGGCCCGACGCGGACCACGATCTCGCGATCGTCGATCTGCACATGCCGGGCATGACGGGCGCCTCCTCGCTGCAAGTGCTGCTGAAAGAAAATCCGGCGCTGCCCGTCGTGGTGCTGTCGGCCGAAGAATCGCCGGACGAGATGCGCGCCGTGCTCGCGGCAGGCGCGCTGGGCTTCGTGCCGAAGCGCCAGCCGGCGAGCGTGATGCTCAAGGCGATCGAGCTGGTGCTCTCGGGCGGCGCGTATGTGCCGATGGAAGCGCTCAGCCTGCTCGGCTCGCGCGACGCGGCTACGGCCACGGCAACCGCGGCGGAAGCCGCTTCGACGGCGGGCGCCACCGCCCTCGCCGCGCAAGCGACGACGGCCGCGCCGCCGGATGCGGCGCCCATCGTCCGGGTCGAGGCGTTGCAGCCGCATCAACAGCATCTGCTGGAAAATCTGTCGCCGCGTCAGCAGGAAATCATGCGGCTCGTGCATCGCGGCTGGACCAACAAGATGATCGCGCGCGATCTCGGCGTCGCCGAAGGCACGATCAAGGTCCATCTGTCCGTGATTTTCCGTGCGCTCGGCGTGCACAACCGCGCGACGGCCATTGCCGTGATCAACGGCTGGCTCGAAGCCGGCAAGACGCTTTAGAGAGAGAAAGAAGGCGGCAGAACGTCGCCTTCGGCAAAACGCGGCCTGAGCAGCCGCGCTCGATGTCGCGCCTGAAGCGCGCGCGTCAGAGCATTTCCGTCGCGAGCGTGACGCCCAGCGCCACGCCGCCGATCACGCCGATTGCGCGGCCCAGCAGCATCGCGTTCAGATCCTCGTCGAGGAGGAATTCGCTGCGGCGCTCGCGCAGCACCGTGCGATGCAGCAGCGGCATCGGAAACAGCAACGCACACGACAGCGCCACGGGCAGTGCCAGGCGCAACGCCATGTTCGCGTGATGCTCGGCTGGAATGCCGATGTACAACATGCCGACCACGAACACGGTCGTCAGCAGTGCGCCCGCCAGCACGCCAGCGACGAGCCTGTCGGAAGGATGTCCGTCCACTTCTACACCTCATTGATTCGATTGCCGCGTCGGCCGACGTGCCGGACGCGATGGTTGCCGGAAGCATTCGCGGCGGTCATGCGGCACCGCCGTTATCGCGAATGGGCTTATTTCAGCAGCCAGGCATGGCGCCCGTCGATCAGACACTTCTCAAAAAAGCGTGCGAATGGGCTGGGAAGAAGATGAGGTGCGTCGATAGAGATGCGCCGACGACGGCGCAACGATCAGCGCTGCGTTGCGTGCAGCGCAGGAAGTCAACATATGATTGCAACGCCCCGTACGCTTTTCAGCGCCGTGCGAAGTCAGCCGCGCGTCGTCGCAGGCTGCTCCACCGCTACGCGTTGCGCGCGGTCGCCGGGCGCATCCGCGACGGCACCCGGCTGCTGCCACAGCATCTCGAGCGTGCGGCGCAGCCGCGCGGGCGTTACCGGCTTGTGCAGCACGGGAATGCCCTGCAACGCCAGCGCTTCCAGTTCCACCGACGCCATATCGCCCGTAATCAGCAGCGTCACGACGCGCTCGCGACCGCGCCCCCGCAGCGCGTCGCGCACCGCGCCGAGCGCCTGCGCGCCCGTCCGGTGGTTGGCGAGCTGGTAGTCGCACAGCACGGCGTCGGGCATGAAGCCTTCGTCGATGGCCTGCAGCGCGTGACGCTCGTCGGGCACGCCGCGCACCACGCAGCCCCAGCGCCCGAGCAGGCTCTGGATGCCTTCCAGGATGGCCGGCTCGTCGTCGATGCAGAGCACGTGGCGCCCGAGCGCTGCCGCGCCGCTCACGGCCGAGTCGTTGAGCCCGGCGACGATCCTCAGCGGATCGCCTGCTCGCACCGGAAAGCGGAACACGGAGCCGCGCCCCGGCGTCGAGCGCAATTGCAACTGGCCGCCGAGCATCTCGACCAGCCGCTTGACGGTCGGCAGTCCGAGGCCATGCCCCTGGCGCGCGTCGCGCTGCCGGTTGGCGACCTGATAGAACTCCTCGAAGATGCGCTCCTGCTCGGCCTTGGGAATGCCGATGCCCGAATCGCGCACCTCGATATAGCCGCCCTCGCGCTGCCCCGCGCGCCGGTAGCCCATCCAGATCGCGCCGCCTTCCGTGTAGCGCACCGCGTTCGACAGCAGGTTGCTCAGGATCCGCTCCAGCAGCACGGGATCGTCGTGGATCACGGCGTCCGTCGGCGCGATGCGCAGCGCGAGCCCTTTCGCGGCCGCCTGCGGCCAGTACTGGTTGCCGACGCGGTCGAACAGTTCCGAGAGTCGGAAATGCAGCCTGATGACCTGGGTGACGCCGCTTTCCAGCCGCGCCAGATCGAGCACCTGGTTGAACAGCTGGTTCAGCGCCTCGACGTTGTTCGCGATGTTGCTGGCCGTCTTCGCGTGCTGCACGGGCGTCGCCGACGAATCATTCAGCGATGCCGCGAGCAGCCCGATCGCGTGCAGCGGCTGGCGCAGATCGTGGCTGGCGGCGGCGAAGAAGCGCGTCTTCGCGAGGCTCGCCTCTTCGGCGACCAGCTTCTGCGCCGCCAGCGACTCGGCCAGCGCCTGCTGATCGACGCGCGCCTGCACGACGCGCTGGAACAGCTTGCGGTAGCTGAGCGCGTACACGTTGATCGCGCAGAAGAAGAACGCGAGGACGATCGCGAGAATCGTGCGGTCGAACGTATGCGTGCCGAAGTGCAGCACGATCGCGGGCAGCAGCAGGAACGGGATCGCCGTCACGAAGTTGGCGACGTCGAAGCCGTTCGACATGAACACGCCCGCCGCCAGCGTGACGAGCATCACCGTGTGCAGGATGGGGAGATCGGTGTGCGGGCTCTGGAACGCGAACCAGATGGCGAGCCCCGGCGCGCTGTAGAGCAGCGCGCCGCGCGCCGCGTGCAGGTTGATCCAGGTGCGCGGCGACACGGCTTCGGGCCAGCGCCGGTTGCACATCCACAGCGCGAGGCTCGCGCAATTGGCGAAGCCATAGAAGATGAAGCAGGCCGCGAAAAGATGCGGATGCGGGATGTTATTCCAGTAGATCGCCACCAGCACGGCAATCGAGAACCAGTGCGTAAAGAAGGCAATCGGGTCCTGCGCGTACAGCACGCGCACGAGGTCTTCGTCGATGGCGCGCTGGATGGGATCGGCCCGCATCGTGCGGTCTCCTTGTGTCGGCCTGAGTTGGCACTGTAGCGAGATTCGCTTCGTTTTTTGTTAAACCGCCACGGATAGCACCGGCTTGGGGAATAAAACCCGTTCGCCGTCCGTCATACACCGGCACCGGTACAGTCTAAAGATAGTTTACCCGTCCTGCCGACGGTTTACCCTTCAGCTATGACTTAATCCATATAGGCGGCGCCGCGTGCAAAAAGCATACTGGTTTCAACGATTCGACGATTCAACGATCAAGCGCGGCCGACAGCCTCTGAAGGTTCAGTTTCAAGACTTCATTTACGCCTGTTTGTCGAGGCTCCATTGGCGGATTCCCCCGCCCCTACCGCGCGCCTTGCCCCTTACCGATGGAGGCCTTCATGGGCGCAGTTCCGAGCCAGGATTTCGCACGCACTCTCGATGACGCCGTTCTTCCCGAGTTGTGGCGCCGCCGCACGCAGCTCACGGACGACGAAATGATGTCGATGTACGACCTCGTGAAGCGCGCGTTGCGCACCTACCACCCGCTCGAATTGCACGCGCTCGGCGAAGACAAGGAAGAGCTCGTGCATCAGTTCATCTATACGAAGGTGCTGCGCCTTGCGCCCGGACACGTCGAATCGAAGGCGACGCCGGAAAGCGCGCCGTCCAACAGCTACGCGATCTGTGCCTACTTCCGCCGTTATCTGATCGACTGCCTGCGCAGCGCGAGCCATCAGCGCAACGTGTCGATGGAACACGAAGGCATGATGCAGGAAATCGATCTGCGGGCGCAGGCGCTCGAAGATCCCGTCGAAAGCGTGCTGCTGCAATACGGCCTGAGCGAGCGCCGTGTGCGCCAGGCCGCGCGCGACTTCATTGCTTCGCTCGATTCGCCCGAGCGTATCGTGCTGGCGGGCAGCCTCGGCTGGTGCTCGGAAGCGAAAGGCGGTCTGTCGGCGGTGGCCGCGCAGCATCGGGTGCCCTCCTATCACTATCGCGCCGTCAAACTCGGTGTCACCATGAAGAAGACGGACGACGCCGCGCAGTTTTCCAACACGAAGATCGGTCAATGGCTGCGCGACGACCTGGGCATTGAAATCGACGCCGAAAATCGCGACGCGATTCTCGTGATCTTCAACCTGCTCGCAGCAGAAGCGACAGAAGCGGCCACCTCGCCCGATAACGAAGAGCTGATCGAAGCAGCCGCCTGAGTTCATCCTTGATCTCCGCTGTTTGACATTTGACATTTGACAATCCGGCAGACTCGTTCGGCGTCTTGAACGAGTCTGCCTGCAAGCCCTCTGCATTTCATCGTTCCGCGCGACAATCGCCCGTCCGCACGGGCGCTTTCGCGCCGGCCTTCGCGGCACTTTTTGAATCACGCGGCTAAACGCGCGTTTTCCCTTTGCATTTCGCTGCGCGGCGTCCAGGATAAATAGGCTGCGCGCAGTGAGCCGTCTTCGTCGCCGGGATGCCCCCCGCCTGGCGCACATCCCCTATAAGAGAGGTGGTCGAATGAACCGCTTGTCCAGCGCCCTTGCGGCGATGAAGGACCATTACGAGGTGGTGGTGGTGGGTTCCGGCTATGGCGGCGCGATTGCCGCGAGCCGCATGGCGCGTGCGAAACGCAGCGTGTGCCTGCTGGAACGCGGCCGCGAATTCATGGCGGGCGACTTCCCCGCCACGCAACTCGAAGGCGTCGCGCAGGTGCAGTACAACACGGGCGTCGCGCAGATCGGCTCGCCGCTCGCGCTGCTCGAAGTGCATGTGAACCCGGACGTGAACGTCGTGGTCGGCTGCGGACTCGGCGGCACCTCGCTGATCAATGCGAACGTCGCGCTCAAGCCCGACCCACGCCTGTGGGACGACCCGCGCTGGCCCGCCGCCGTACGCGCGGACCAGGCGACTCTCGACGTGTGCTATGCACGCGCCACGAAGATGCTCGGCGCGACGCCCGTCCCCGACGACTATCCGGATCTGCCGAAACTCGACGCGCTCGCGCTGTCCGCGAAACGGCTCGACATGAGCAACCGCTTCTACCGTCCGCCCATCACCGTGACGTTCAAGGACGGCAAGAATGCGGCGGGCGTCGACCAGAACCGCTGCACCGGCTGCGGCGACTGCAACTCGGGCTGCAATCACGGCGCGAAAAACTCGACGCACATGAACTATCTGCCCGATGCCGCCGCGCATGGCGCGCAGATCTTCACGGGTGCGGCCGTGCATTCGGTGGTGCGCGACGAGAAGCAAGGCGTCTGGTGCGTGCGCTATCAGCCCGCCGACCTGAAGCGCGAACTCTACGACGCACCGGAAATGTTCGTGACGGCCGATATCGTGATTCTCTCGGCGGGCACGCTCGGCTCGACGGCGATCCTGCTGCGCTCCGCGGAAGCCGGCTTGCCCGTGTCAAAGCAACTCGGCCAGCACTTCACGGGCAACGGCGACGTGCTCGCCTTCGCGTTCAACACCGACAAGGTGATCAACGGCGTCGGCTGGGGCACGCATCCGCCGGGCGACATTCCGCCCGTCGGACCGTGCATCGCGGGCATCATCGACCATCGCGACACGCCGAATGTGAAAGACGGCTTCGTGATCGAAGAAGGCTCGATCGCCTCGCCGATCGGCCTCGGCCTGATGGGCGTGCTCGGCGTCGCGGCGCCCGCCGAAGGCGTCGAGATGCCGGACCCCGACGGCGATCCGCCGCTCGCGGACGAAGCGCGCATCGCCGAAAGCATCCTGCGCGGACCGTATCACGGCGCGATGCGCAACACGCAGACATGGCTCGTGATGGCGCACGACGACGAAAGCGGCCAGATCACGGTCGAAAGCGGCCGGCCGCGCGTAAGCTGGCCGAATGCGGGCAAGCAGCCGATCTACGAAACCGTCGAAAAGACCTTGATCGAAGCCACCAGTGCGCTGGGCGGCTCGTACGTGCGCAATCCCATTTCCAGCGACATGTTCCAGAACCGCACCGTCACCGTGCATCCGCTGGGCGGCTGCGGGATGTCGGACGATGCGGCACACGGCGTCGTCGATCAGGCGGGCCGTGTGTTTTCCGGTGTGGACGGCAATGCGGTGCACGAGGGGCTGTACGTGATGGACGGCGCCGTGGTGCCGCTCTCGCTCGGCGTGAATCCGCTGCTGACGATCTCGGCGCTCGCCGAGCGCAACTGCGCGCAGCTTGCGCAGTTGCGCGGCTGGCAGATCGACTATGACTCGTTGGGCAACACGGCACCGCCGCCCGCGCCGAAGATCGGTCTGCGCTTCACCGAGACGATGATCGGCACGTACTACGCGGGCGACGTCAAGCCCGAAGGCCAGCAGGACGACCGCGCGGAAGGCACGCCCATCAGCTTCACCGTGACCGTCGTGTCCGACGATCTCGACGACATGCTCGCGAACCGCGAGCATCAGGCGCATATGATCGGCACGCTGACGTGCACCGCGCTGTCGCCCCAGCCGATGACCGTGAACGACGGCATCTTCAACCTGTTCGTCGTCGACGAAACGAATGTCGACCGGCGCAACATGAACTACCGGATGACACTCGATACCGTCGACGGCAAGCACTTCTATCTGACGGGTCAGAAGATCATCACGCACACGTCGCTGACGGAGTTATGGACGCAGACCAATACGCTTTACGCAAAGGTGCGCGAGTCCGCCGCCGATGACGCGCCCGTGATCGGCCACGCGACGCTGATCATCACGCCGGAGAACTTCCTCAAGCAGCAACGCACGCTCGAAGTCACGAACGCGCCCGACCTCGAAACGCGCCTTGCGTACACGCTGAAGTTCGGCCGCTTCTTTGCGGGCGTGCTCTACACGGAATACGGCGGTGTCGCGGCACCATTGCAATACTTCGACCCCGATGCGCCGCCGCGCGTGCGCCGCACGCTGCGCGCGCCCGTGCCGCAGATCACCTACTTCGAAACCGAGGACGGCAAGACGCTGCGGCTGGCGCGCTATCACGGCGGCGACAAAGGGCCGTTGTTGCTGATTCACGGCTCGGGCGTGTCGAGCCGCATCTTTTCGACGGACCTCATCGGCACGAATCTCGTCGAGTTCCTGTGCGCCGCGCACTACGACGTGTGGCTCGTCGATCTACGCGTAAGCATCGAACTGCCGAGCGCCACCGAGCGCACCACGGCCGACGACATCGCGCGCTACGACATTCCCGCCGCCGTCGCGAAAGTGCGCGAACTGACGGGCGCCGATCAGATCCAGGTATTCGGCCATTGCCTGGGCGCGCTGGCGTTCAGCATGTCGCTGATGTCGGGGCTCAAGGGCGTGCGCTCCGCCGTGCTGTCGCAAGTCTCCGCGCATCCCGTGCCGGGACTGTTGCAGCGGATCAAGGCGGGATTGCACACGCCGCAGATACTCCAGCATCTCGGCATCAAGGACATGACCGCTTATACGCAGCACGAAAAGTGGCCGCACAATCTGCTCGACGAAGCGCTGAAGTACTTCCCCGTCGGGCACGACGAATCGTGCAGCAGCCCGGTGTGTCATCGCGCGACGTTCCTGTATGGGCTGCTGTATGAGCACGCGCAGCTCGACGAACAACTGCACGCGAATTTGCAGGAGCTATTCGGCATTCACGATGTCGAGCTGTTCAATCAGCTCGCGGCGATGGTGCGCGCGGGGCATGTGGTGGATGCGAATGGCGACGATGTCTATTTGCCGAACCTCGACGGCATGAAGCTGCCCATTGCATTCATTCACGGGACGGAAAATCTCTGCTATCTGCCGACCAGCACGGAAATGACTTACGACCTGCTCGTCGAACGCTTTGGGGCCGACAACTACGAGCGGCATCTGATCAAAGGCTACGGACACATCGATTGCGTGTTCGGCAAGCGCGCGGCACTCGATGTATTTCCGACCATCGTCAGGCATCTGGACGCGCACTGAATGCAGTGACAGTTCGTCATGAATGCTGCGGCATTCATGACGAACTCAGGTACACGACAACTAGAACAATTTGCCCGGATTCAGGATGCCGTTCGGATCGAGCGCATGCTTGATCGCCTTCATGACCGCCAGTTCTTCCGGCGAGCGCGACACGGGCAGGAACTCGCGCTTGAGCGAGCCGATGCCATGTTCCGCCGAGACCGAACCGCGCAACGGCGCGAGCAATTCGTAGACGAGCGCATACACGTCGTGATGATCGACGCCGGGGACGGAATGCCCGTCAGTGGTCACGTGCAGATTCGAATCGCCGATATGGCCGAAGAAGTACGACTCGTTACCCGGCCATCTGCGATCGAGCGCCGCGCGGCAACGATCCACGAACGCACCGATCTCGCCGATCGGCAAGCTGACGTCGAAATTGATCGGATCGAGCTTGACGGGGAACTCCGCCGTACATTCGCGGATCGCCCACAGTGCGCGCGTATCGGCAACCGACTGCGCGATCACGGCATCGCGGATCGCGGTCTCGTCGAGTGCTTCGGTGAGCACGCCAGAAAAGCGCGAGCCGTTGTCATCGGCATCGAAGCTCGCATGTTCGATCAACGCGTACAACGGATGCGCTTCGCCGAACGGCGAACGCGCGCCCGTCAGCATCACGCCGAAATCGAAGAAGTCAGGCCACATGATTTCGAACGCGCCGATGTCGTTGCCGAAGCGCGTCGACAGCCTGCGCAGCAGATTCACGGCCTGCTCGTAATCGCCCAGCGCCACCAGCGCCGTATGCCGCGATGCACGCTGCGGCTGCAACTTCAGCACGGCGCGCGTGATCACGCCGAGCGTCCCCTCCGAACCGATGAACCAGTGCTTGAGGTCGTAGCCGGTGTTGTTCTTCACCATCTTGTTCAGCGAACTCAGCACGGCGCCATTCGCCAGCACGACTTCGAGACCGAGCACCTGATCGCGCGCCGTGCCCGATTGAATCACGCGATTGCCGCCAGCATTCGTCGCGAGATTGCCGCCGATCTGGCATGAGCCGCGCGCGCCGAGATCGAGCGCGAGTTCGAAGCCCGCTTGCGCCGCCGCTTCCTGCGCGGCCTGCAACGTCGTGCCGGCGCGCACCGTGATGGTCGCCGCAGCGCTGTCGATTTCCTCGACGCCTGCAAGACGGTCCAGCGACAACGCGATATCCGTCGCGCGCGGGATCGAACCGCCCGCGAGCCCCGTCATGCCGCCTTGCGGCACCACGCTCTGGCGAGCGTCGTTGCAGATCATCAGGGCGCGTGCGACCTGCTCGGTCGTGCGCGGCAGCAGCAATGCGGCGGGACGCGTCGGCTCGTGGCGTGTCCAGTCCGTCATCGAGCGTTCGCCGATTTCATCGCCGACACGCACGGCGTCGTCGCCCAATGCTTCGCGCAACGCGGCCAATGTCGACGCAAGCGTTGCCCCTTGGTTCACTGTCATGCGGTTCCTTATGTCGTGCCTTGCGCCGCCGCGAGCTTCTTCCGGTAACCCATCGAACTGTTGATGCGGCCCAGGATATAGTCGCCCGCCGCGACGGGTTCGTACTTGCAGTCGGCATCCGCCGTGCCCAGATCGCGCGGATCGACGGCGGATGTGTACGTCGGATCGTAGAACGTCGCGATCGAATAGCGCTCGCGGCCCGATGCGTTGATCACGCGATGCAGCGTCGAACGGAAGCGATCATTGGTCCAGCGCGCCAGCAGGTCGCCGACATTCACGACGAAGCTGCCTTCGATGGGCGGCGCCTCGATCCATGTATCGTTCGCGATCTCGCGCACCTGCAGGCCGCCCACGCGATCCTGCCACAACAGCGTGATGCAGCCGTAGTCGGTATGCGGGGCAACGCCAAACTGCTCTTCATCGGATTGCGGCGGCTGCGGCGGATAGTAGACCATCTGCGTGCGCTGCATGCGCTTCGTGTAGCGCGACGCGAAAAAATCCTCGCTCACGCCGAGGCCCGTCGCCACTGCGCGCAACAGATCCGCGCCGCACGCGCCCACTTCCTCGTAATAGCCGTACAGCGCGGGCTGCAATTCGGGCATGAAATCGGGCCAGTTGTTCGGCCCGCGCAGCGCCTGCCCTGCCAGCACATCGGGATCGTTCTCGGGCAATTCGAGGCCGATGCTGTAGAACTCCTTGTAGTCGGGACGCTTTGCCTGATACATCGTCGCGTCGCCCAGTGCATTGAAGCCGCGATGCCGCTGATTCACAGCCGCACGCCGTTTCGTCTCGACGGGAAAAGCAAAGAACTTCCGCGCCGCCTGTTCCGCACGATCGATCGCCGCTTGCGGCACGCCATGATTGACGATGTAGAAGAAGCCGATGGTCGTGCAGGCGTCGCGTATCTCGCGGCCCGCCCGCGCGAGCGCATCGCGGTCGCCGCTGCGTACGCCCGCAAGATCAATGACAGGTATGCGCGTGGTTGCTGCACTCAGTGCCGACATCGCGAGACTCCTTCATGGCGAACGATTGACCTGATGATTCCATGCACGCGCACTGCGGCGCACGCGAACAAACGAGAGTTTCACGTTGTATATACCGCCAAAAGCGCAATCGCAAGTTGCGCGCACTCGAGATCATTCTTCTGCGGAAGGAACGCCCGCAACATTAGGGTTTGACAGCATGCGATTATTTTTTTCGCGCAAAAGCAGCGGTATATACTGCCTCGCATGACTCGCGCCCCCGCCATGTCGAGCGCGACACCGCTTTGCCAACGGGAGAATCTCAATGGGTATCTTTGCAGGCTGGAAGTGTCGTCTCGCGATGGTGGCGTTCTGTGCCGCCGCTTCGGTTGCCAGCGTCAGCGCACACGCGGAAGACCAACTCGCGAAGGTCAAGAAAGCGGGCGAACTCGTCGTCGGCACGGAGATGCAGTTTGCGCCGTTCGACTTTCTCGAGAACGGCCAGCAGGCAGGCTTCAATAAAGACCTGTTTGCCGAAGTCGGCAAAGAACTCGGCGTGAAGGTGCGCTTCATCGATTTGCCCTGGCCAAGCGTACTGCCCGGCCTCGAAGCGGGCAAGTTCGACATGGTGGGCGGTCCGCTCACGGTGACGAAGGCGCGCATGGAGCGCTATACGTACACACTGCCCGTCGCCGATGCCACCGACGCGCTGCTCAAGCGCGCGAACGATACCTCCATCAAGCAGTCGTCGGATATCGTCGGCAAGACGGTGGGCGCGGGCAAGGGCTCCGCACAGCTCGACCAGCTGAAAGCCTACATCGCGACGCTGCCGAAGCAGCCCGAAGTGCGCGAATACGTCGACAACAACCAGGCGTATGCGGACCTCGCGGCGGGCCGCATCGCTGCCGTCGCCAACTCGATGACGAACATCGCGTATGTCGCGAAGCAGCGTCCCGAAACGTTCGCCGTCGTCACGCCGCCGTTCGGCGCGAAGGTGTACTTCGCGTACTGCCTGCGCAAGGACGCCGACAGCAAGCCGCTCGCCGACGCATTCAATGCCGCTCTCGTGAAAATGCACAGCGACGGCCGTCTCGCGGCCTTGCAGAAGAAATGGTTCGGCGTGGCGATGGACGCGCCCACCACGATGCCGACACCCAACTACTGATGCCCTGAATCGTGCGGCGGCTGCGCAAATTTCGTTTGCGTAGCGCGCCGTCTACATGTCCTCTTTTGCAGGCAACAGGCCATGTTCAGCGCCCACGTTTTCGCTCAAGGTTTTCCGCTGCTGCTGCAAGCCGCGCTCGCGACCATCGGCATTTCGCTGACGGGGCTCGTGATCGGCTTCTTCGTCGGCATCGGCGTGTGCTCGGCGCGGCTGTCGTCGAATGCGATTGCGCAACGCTTCGGCGGCGCCTATGTGTTCTTCTTTCGCGGCGTGCCGATGCTCGTGCAACTGCTGCTGGTCTATTACCTGCTGCCGTTCGTCGGCATCAACGTGTCGCCCATCGTCGCCGCGATCAGCGCGGTATCGCTGTGCTCCGCGTCGTATATCGCGGAGATTCTGCGCGGCGGCTTTATGAACATCCCGCCGGGACAGATGGAGGCGGCCCGCATGCTCGGCCTGTCTCCCCTCGACATGCTGCGGCGCATCCAGGTGCCGCAAGCGTTCCGGATGACGCTGCCGTCGCTCGTCAACGAAATGGTGTTGCTGATCAAGGCGTCGTCGCTGATTTCGGTAGTCGGCGTGGCCGAGATCACGCGCACGGCACAGAACATCGCGGCCAGCACCTATCGGCCGCTCGAAGCGTATCTCGCGGCGGGTCTGATCTACTTCGTGATCTGCGGCACGCTCGCACTCGTTGCGCATGCCGCCGAGCATCGGTTGATGCATACCTGAGGACGGCACGATGCAACAACTCGATCCCACCGTCATCACGCACAACCTGCAACCGATCGCAGCCGGTCTCGCGACCACGCTCGGCACGTGGGTCGCCGGCGTCGCAATCGGCCTTCTGATCGGCTTCCTGATCGCCGTGCTGCAACTCTTTTGCGGGCGCTGGGTGCGCGGCATCCTGCGCGTGTATATCGAACTGTTTCGCGGCACGCCATTTCTCGTGCAGCTCTTCTTGCTCTACTACGGCGGCCCGTCCATCGGCCTCACCCTCGAACCGCTGACGGCAGGCGTGCTCGGCCTCGGTCTGTACGGCAGCGCCTACTTCGCGGAAGCATTCCGCTCCGGCTTTCAATCGATCCCGCGCGGCCATCTCGAAGCGGCATCGTGCCTTGGCCTCACGCGCTGGCAAGCGGTGCTGCGCATCCAGGTGCCGCAGATGCTGGTGCTGATCGTGCCTGCCCTCACGAACCTGATCATCGTGCTCAGCAAGGAAACCGCGGTGCTGTCGATCGTCACCGTGCCCGAACTGACCTTCGTCCTGACGGGCATCGGCTCGGCCACCTTCGCGTTCGTCGAAACGCTGCTGGTGCTGTGCGTGTGCTATCTCGCGCTCGTCGAACTCACGTCGCGCGCCGGCATGTGGGCGGAAGCGCGCATCGCCCGCTTCATGGCCTGAGGGTCGAACGTCAACCGCAAGCGTGACCGGAAATCATCATGAATGCACCCGTCGACATGCCCGCCTCTTCTACTCTCGGCTCGATGCAATCCGGCCGCACACCGCTGATCGAAGTGCGCGATCTGCGCAAGCGCTTCGGCGACGTCGACGTGCTGCGCGGCGTCGATCTCGACATCGACCGCTCGGAAGTGGTCTGCATCATCGGACCGTCGGGCTCGGGCAAGAGCACACTGCTGCGCTGCCTCGCCGCGCTGGAGACCTACGATCAGGGCGACGTGCGCATCGAAGGCGAACTGCTCGGCTATACGGAGCGCAACGGCACACGCGTGCGCGCGTCGCAGGGCGAGATCAACCGCGTGCGCCGCAACGTCGGCATGGTGTTTCAGCAGTTCAACCTTTGGCCGCATATGACGGCGCTCGGCAACGTGATGGAAGCGCTGCTGCGCGTGCGGAATCTGTCGCGCGACGAAGCGAAGCAGCGCGCCAACGCGATGCTCGAAACGGTCGGTCTCGCGCACAAGGGCGATGCGTATCCGGCCAAACTCTCGGGCGGTCAGCAGCAGCGCGTCGCGATTGCACGCGCGCTCGCGATGGAGCCGCACATCATGCTGTTCGACGAGCCGACCTCCGCGCTCGACCCCGAACTCGTCGGCGAAGTGCTGCAAGTGATGAAGCAGCTTGCGCGCGACGGCATGACGATGGCCGTGGTCACGCATGAAATGGGTTTCGCTGCGCAGGTCGCGGACAAAGTGGTGTTCATCGATCAGGGACGCATCGCTGTGCAAGGCAAGCCGCACGACGTCTTTCACGACGCCAACCAGCCGCGTCTGCGCCAGTTCCTGCAAAACTACTTCGACCGCAACGCGTTCTGGTCGCGCGGCGCGGACAGCGCGGACCCAGTATGAGCGCCCGCCTCGACTGACGCCGCGCGCCGATGCCCGCCCCCGTCATCCGCGACAAGCCACGCACGCGAGCGCTTGCGAAAACGCGCAAGCCGCGCGGGCCGAATGTGCGCCAGACGACCACTGACGCGTCCGATCCGCAACCACCCGCCGCACGCTACGAGCAAGTCAAACAATACATCCGCAACACGATCGAATCGGGCGAACGACGCGCAGGCGATCGCATTCCCTCGGAACTCGATCTGGTCGAATCGCTCGGCGTATCGCGGATGACAGTGAACCGCGCATTGCGCGAACTCACGAACGAAGGGCTGTTGACGCGCGTATCGGGTGTCGGCACGTTCGTCGCCGAAACCAAGCCGCAGTCCACGTTGCTGATGATCGCGCATATCGGCGACGAGATTCGCTCGCGCGGCCATGAATACAGCTATCAGGCGGTGCTGTTGCAGCGCGAGGTCGCGCCCGTCAATGTGTCGAATGCATTAGGACTGCCACCGGGCGCGTCGGTGTTTCATGTGATCTGCGTGCATCGCGAGAACGGCTTGCCCGTGCAGCTCGAAGACCGTTACGTGAATCCGGCCATCGCGCCGGATTTCATCGACCAGGACTTTTCGACGATACGTCCTTCGGAATATCTGTTCAGCGTCGTGCCCGCACACGATGTCGAGCATGTGGTCGACGCCGGCCTGCCGGGCCGCGCCGAAGCCGAACTCCTGCAGATCGCACCAGAGGAGCCATGTCTCACGCTGATGCGCCGCACGTGGACGAGCGGCGTCGCAGTGACGTTCGCGCGCTTCGTGCATCCTGGCACGCGCTATCGGCTCGGCTGCCGATTCGCGCCGGATACATCGCAACGCCAAGGCTAGCGAAGCATACGCTAGACGTTCCCCGCCAGATGAAAGCGCGAGGCCGGGTGCCACAACTGCACCGACGTCGCGACATGCTCGCCGACCCATGTCCGGCGTTGCAGCATCAGGCACGGTTCGCCGATCTCCATCATCAGATGACGGCGCACATGCGCGTTCGGCTTTTGCGCGTAGATGCGAAACTCCGCGCGCTGGATGGGCGCGAGGCGCACCATGTAATGATTCGGCGTTTCGACCGTGAAATCCTGATTCAGATAGTCGGGAAACACGCGCGGATTCACATAGCGGTCTTCGTACTGGATCGGCTCGTTCTCTTCGTTGTGCACGATGCGCGAATGGAACACGGGCCCTTTGACGAGCGCCAGCGCATCGAGCGCGAGCGGATCGTCGCTCGATTCGAGCGTCAACACGCGCGCCGAATGCCGATGACCGCGCGCGGCGATTTCATCGGCGATATTGCGGATTTCGAGGACCGTCGATTCATAGCGTCGCGGCGCGACATAGGTGCCCGAACCTTGTACGCGTGTGAGCACGCGTTCCGTCGTCAGTTCGCGCAGTGCGCGCGACACCGTCATGCGCGCCACGCCGAATTCCTTCACCAGCTCCGCTTCCGATGGAATCAGCCCGCCCGGCTTCCATACGCCCTCTTCGATGCGCGCGATCACATAGCGCTTGATCTGCTCATAGGCCGGCATCGCCTTGCCGGGCGTCGCGCGTGCGACGGCGGATTGATGTTCGGCTGTCTCCTGGTGCCCGTTTATCGTCATGTTGTCGTCGACCTCGTGGATTGAGCCTATCCCTTATGCAGCCGATTGCGGCGCCTGCTGCGCGGCGCCCGTTGGATCGTTTGCGGCATGCGCGGCGAAGCCCGCATGATCGGCGCGTGCCGTCGTCGAAGGCACATCGCCCGAAGCCGGCGGCAACGGCGGCGCCGCTTCGCCGATCATCCGGAAGGCGACGGCCATGTCGTCCGCCAGCGGACGATCGTCGCGATAGGTCGGCACGATCGCGCGCACGCGGCGCCACAACGCATCCGTGTGCGGCGCGCGGGGCGCGTCGACGGGTTGCAGATCGTAGGCCTGCGCAGCGGCCAGCAATTCGATTGCAACGATGCGGCCGGTGTTGTCGACGATCTCCAATGCCTTCAGCGCGGCAGGCGTCGCGTGACACAGATGATCCTCCTGCAAGCCCGACGTGATGCCGCCATCGAGACTCGCGGGCGCGGCCAGCCGCCGGTTCTGCGCGACGAGCGAAGCCGCCGTGTACTGCGCGATCATGAAGCCCGAACACGTCCCGCCCGGCTCCGCGAGAAACGCGGGCAAGCCGCTCACGAGCGGATTCACGAGCCGGTCGAGACGCCGCTCGGCCATTGCCGCCACCTGCGCGATGGCCGTCGCGAGACTGTCCATTGCAAGCGCGATCGATGCGCCCACCGCATGCGCCTGCGAATACACACGCGGCGCATCCGGCGTGCCCGCGACGATCGGGTTGTCGGTGATCGACGCCAGTTCGCGATTCACGACTTCGGCCGTTGCATCGAGCACGTCGCGCGCGGCGCCATGCACGTGCGGGATCGTGCGCATCGACAACGGATCCTGCGTGCGCTGCCCCACAACGGATGCAAGAATGCCGCTCTCGGCAAGCGCATTGCGCATGCGCTCGCCAACCAGATTCAAACCGGGCGACACGCGCAGCGCGAGCGAATCGGCATCGAATGCCGCGAGTTGCCCGCGCAGATTTTCGAAGCTCATCGCGGCGATCACATCGGTCCAGTCGAGCACGCGTTCGGCACGCGCCAACGCGAGCGCCGCGAGGCCCGTCACGCAGGGCGTGCCGTTGATGAGGCTCAGGCCTTCTTTCGCTTCGAGCACGAGCGGCTCGCGCCCGAGCCGCCTGAGCGCGTCGCGTCCGCTGACCCTTTCGCTGCCGTGACGCACATGGCCTTCGCCGATGCACACCAGCGCGATATGCGCCATATGGCTCAGATAACCGACCGAGCCGAACGCGGGCACTTCAGGGATATAGCCCGCATCGAGCAACGCGACGAGCTGATCCGTGATGTCGAGCCGCACGCCCGAGTGACCATGCGCGAAGTTGTTGATCGCGGCCGCCATGATCGCGCGCGTCTCCGCGACGCCGAGCGGCGCACCGACGCCCACTGCATGGCTCATCAGAATGTTGCGCGACAGCGCGCGCTGCTCCGACGGCGACACGATCACATCGCACAGCGCACCCACACCCGTGTTCACGCCATAGGCGCGAATGCCCCGCTCGACGATCTGCTCGACGAGCACGCGCGCCGCCGCGATACGCGCACGCGCTGCTTCGGACAATACGAGCGGCTCGCCAGCCGCAACCGCGGCCAGTTCGCGCCAGTTCAAAGGACGCTCGGTTCGGATGACAGCCATGATGTTGCCTTTATCGTCACATGTACTGCTTTGGTCGGTTGCTTCAGTTCGTCGTGCGCGAATGATGGCTCGATACGAACTGCTTGAAGCGCTCGGATTTGAGTTCGCCGAATACTTCGTCCGGCGTACCGTCGCATTCCGTCTGCCCTTGATGCAGGAACATCACGCGATTCGACACGTGCCGCGCAAAGCCCATTTCGTGCGTGACGACGAGCATCGTTCGGCCTTCTTCGGCAAGCGAGCGCATCACGCGCAGCACTTCGCCGACGAGTTCGGGATCGAGTGCGGAAGTCGGTTCGTCGAACAGCATCACTTTCGGATGCATCGCCAGCGCGCGGGCAATCGCAACACGCTGCTGCTGGCCGCCCGACAGATGCGCGGGATAGTGCCCGCGTTTTTCAGCAAGGCCGACCTTCGCGAGCAGCGCTTCCGCCTCTTCGACGGCTTCCGCGCGGCTGCGCTTTTGCACGCGCATCGGCCCTTCGATCAGGTTCTCGAGCACGGTCATATGCGACCACAGATTGAAGTTCTGAAACACCATGCCGAGCTGCGAGCGGATGCGATCGACCTGTTTGCGATCGTCCGGCTGAAACTTGCCGTCCTTGCGGCGCTTCATCTTCAGCGTCTCGCCTGCGAGTGCGACGCTGCCGTCGTCCGGCGTTTCGAGCAGGTTCAGGCAGCGCAGGAACGTGCTCTTGCCCGAGCCGCTCGCGCCGAGAATCGAAATGACATCGCCTTCATGCGCGTCGAGCGAAATGCCCTTCAGGACGTGATGGTCGCCGAACGACTTGTGGATGTTCTTGACCGACAATGCAACGGGTGCCGTAGCGTTCATGGGATTCTCCGGAATGGGCCGTCAGGGTGCGGCACGACGTGCTTCGGTGGCGGGCGGAATCGCGCGGGGCGCGGCGTTCACGGGCATCGCGCGCAGATGCCGCGACAGACGCCGTTCGAGCAGGCCGAGCAGACGCACGACGACAAAGTTCAGGAACAGATAGATCAGCGCGGCGCAGATGAACACCTCTGTCGTGCGATACGTCTGCTGGATGATCTGCTGCGCGACGCCTGTCACTTCCCACACGGTGACGAGGCTCGCGAGCGCTGTCGACTTGACGAGCAGCACGGCCTCCGTCGAATACGCGGGCAGACACTGGCGCAACGCAATCGGACCG
Organism: Paraburkholderia sp. Tr-20389; assembly: GCF_017104565.1. Taxonomy (GTDB): domain Bacteria; phylum Pseudomonadota; class Gammaproteobacteria; order Burkholderiales; family Burkholderiaceae; genus Paraburkholderia. Next base: position 28,343 of record NZ_JAAGPD010000064.1, read on the forward strand.
ATGATGCGGCGCAGGAGCGAGAAACCCGACAGGCCGATCGAATAACCGGCTTCGATTTGCCCGACCGGCACGGCCATCAGACCGCCGCGAATGATTTCCGCCGTATAGCCTGCCGTGCACAGTGCAAGCGAGAGCACCGCGCACACATAAGGCTCGCGCAGCACCGGCCAGAGAAAGCTCTCGCGGATCACGCCGAACTGGCCGAGCCCGTAGTAGACGAGAAACATCTGGATCAGCAGCGGCGAGCCGCGAAACACGAGAATGTACGCACGTGCAAAGCGATTGGGCAGCCAGTTCGGCGACACGCGCATCGTGACGATCACGAGCGACAGCAGGCCGCCCAGCACCAGCGATGAAAAGAACAGGCCCAACGTGGTCGGCACGGCGCCGAGCAACTGGCGCAGCGTGTCGAAGAGAAAGTCGAAATCGAAAGACATGATGGCGCCCCGTCGTCAGTTGCGCGCGAAGTTGCGCCGGAAGGATCGGCCCACGCGTGCTTCTGCGTGGTTGAAGACGCGGTTCGAAATGCCCGTCATCACCAGATACAGCGCACCGCCGACGACAAAGAAGAGGAAGTACTGATGCGTCGAACCGGCTGCGATCTGACTGGCGCGCAGCAGTTCCGCGAGGCCCGTCACCGAGATCAGCGCCGAATCTTTCAGGCTCAGCTGCCACACGTTGCCGATGCCGGGCAGCGCGAAACGCAGCACTTGCGGAATCAGAATGCGGCGGGCCATCGTCATGGTCGGCATGCCGATGGAACGCGCTGCTTCGAGTTCGCCTTTCGACACCGCCAGCACCGCCGATCGATACACCTCGGCCTGATACGCGCCCGAAATCATGCCGACCGCGAGCGCGCCGATCACGAAGGGCGGCACGCCGACGAACCCTTCGGCGCCGAACCATTGGCCCACCGTCGTCACGAGCGTCGAGCCGCCGAAATAAAACAGATAGATGACGAGCAGTTCGGGCACGCCGCGAAACACCGTCGTGTACAGATCGCCGAGCACGCGCGCGGTGCGAAAGCGCGACAGCTTCGCCGCCGCGACGATCGCGCCGAACACGGCACCCACTGCCAGCGCCGCGAGCGTCAACGCGACGGTCATCAATGCCGCGAGCAGCAATACGCCGCCCCAGCCTTCTTGCCCGAAGCCGAGCGTCTCGATCAGTGCCATGACCTACTCCTCATCCCTGCTTTCGCTGATGACCTGTTCCGATGCAGCATCGCAACAGGTCGTTCGAACAGGCGCGCGCAATAGCAGCGCGCGCATACGGCAATTGATCAAGGCGTGACGTCGGTCTTGAACCACTTGTCGGAGAGCTTCTTCACGGTGCCGTCCTTGAGCGCGTCGGCGATGGCCGTGTCGAATTTGGCCTTCAGATCGGCGTCCTGCTTGCGGAACGCCAGGCCTTCGCCCGGCCCCCAGATCGGGCCGCCGATCTTCGGTCCCGCCATCGAGATCTGCGCCGCTTCCTTCTTGTCCGCGTTGGCGGCGTAGTAGGTCACGTCGTCGAACGATGCGTCGATGCGGCCGTTCGCCAGATCGAGGTCACGTTCCGGCGAGGTCTTGTACACGCGGATCGTCGCGATGTCCTTGAAGCCGTCGTTGATGAACTTCGTGTAGACCGTGCCCGACTGGATGCCGATCGTCTTGCCCTTCAACTGCTTGCGCAATGCGTCCACTGTCGGCTGATCGGCCTTCATGTCGCCCGTCAGCTTGACGACGGGTGTGCTGGGCGTCGCCTTCGGCAGAATCTTCGTATCGGAGACGGCGAACGTCGCGGGCGTCGCCGCGTAAGGCCGCGAGAACGCAATGATCTTTTCGCGCTCCGGCGTGATGGAGATCGCGTCCATCAGCACGTCGAACTTGCCTGCCTGCAGACCGGGGATCATGCCGTCCCAGTCTTGTGCAACCAGGTTGCACTGCAGCTTGATGCGCTGACACAGGTTCGCCACCAGTTCCGGTTCGAAGCCGCCCAGCTTGCCGCCCGGCAACGTGAGATTCCACGGTGCGTAGCCGCCTTCCAGCGCGATCGTCACGGACTTCCATTCCTTCGCCTGAGCGGGCGCGCCGGCGAGTGCCGTGGCCGTCAGGACCACGCCCATCATTACCTTCGACAACATAGTGCGGTCTGCCTTCTTCACCTTCACGTCGAATCTCCTTTTCGTCTGAACGGGTCCCTTCGCTCGTTGCGCCGGACATGTATAGACAAGTCTGCATGAGGTCAAAAATGATCGCAACTGAATTTCCCGAAAATAATTGAATTGTTCGGGTATGCCCTTATGCCAAGGGCTTTTCAACGGCGTTTCGTGCGTCTTTGGAAGACGGCGGCACTGCGCCACGCTGGTGCAGCTGACTAGACATGTTGGCGATTTGCGTACCAATTCATGCACCGCGCCGGCGCGAACCCGTCCACGGCGGGTCATCCTTGCAACGATGAAAGCCATCTGTTGCCTGACCGTCGGGTCATACGTTGGTATGGCGTGCGCGACCCTTTGGCGTGAGTGCCTCATCCACACGGAGGCGTGGCATCAGACAGCGGCATGACGGCGCCGCGGCGGCGTCATCCGAAGGTTCAGGCGATGCAACGATAGTAGGTCATCGCTCGTGCGGATGTACGGCTGGAGGGCCGACCGTCGCCGCACTACATTGAATGCACTGCCAGCGATGTGATGGATCTGATGGCAGGCACAAAGGGCTCTGGCCCGGTGTGGGCCGATTCGACAAGGCCCATCGACGCAAGCAGAAAAAAGTTTGGCTAGCCGGGAATGAAATTCGAAGTCGCCGTGTTTGCCTCAATGAAGCAGGCGAAATCGAAACAGGATTCACAAGCAGGGCAAGACCAGACAGCAGCACGACAGCAGTTGATGCAGCAGATTTAACGACGTTTCTTAACCAAGCCGCTCGTTCGAATTGAACTCAATTCGATAAGGATACCGAACCTTATACATCGGCTCCTTTCTCGAACGGACCGGAAGTCTGAACACACTGATCAGGAGTGACATCATGAAGAAGATCTTTGTTTGCCTCGCAGTCGCCGCCGGTGCATTCGCCGCGCCCGCGCTGAGCTTCGCGCAATCGAACGGCCCCGTTACGCGCGCCGAAGTTCGCGCCGATCTGGTTCGCGTCGAACAGGCCGGCTATCGGCCGGGCGTCGGCGAAGATCTCAACTACCCCGCCGATATCCAGGCAGCGGAAGCGAAGATCGCCGCGCAGGACAACCACACGCTGACGAACGACGCGGTCGGCGGCGTCGCGCTCACGCGTACGTCATCGGGCAAGCCGGCCCGCACCGCGATGAACGGCAACGCGTGCGTCGGCCCCGTCAGCTATTGCAACATCTTCTTCGGCAGCTAAATGGCGCGCGCCCGACCTTGCGCCGCCGCTGTCAAGCGCAAGGTCGCGCCCATCTCGCATCGGGTCTTGTTTCCTGTATCTGATTGACGGAGTTTCTTGTGAAGAGTTCGTTGTACATCGCCGCAGCGCTTGCATTGTCGACCGGCCTTCTCGCCTCTTCGGGCGCGATGGCGCAGGACACCGGGACCACGCACGCGCCCGTCAGGAATATCGTTCTCGTTCATGGCGCATGGGTCGACGGTTCGGGCTGGAAGCCCGTCTACGACATCCTCGCCAAAGACGGTTATCACGTCAGCGTCGTGCAGGAACCGCTGACCTCGCTCGACGACGACGTCGCCGCAACCCGACGCGTGCTCGACCGGCAAGACGGCCCGGCCATCCTGGTGGGACACAGCTATGGCGGCTCCGTGATCACGGAGGCAGGCGTCGATTCACATGTGGTGGGGCTCGTGTACGTCGCGGCGCATGCGCCCGATGTCGGCGAAGACGAAGCCACGCTCGGCAAGGGCAAACCCAGTTTCACGTCGAAGCAGCCGGGCGCGATCGAAAAGACGGACGACGGCTACACGTTTCTGAATCCGTCCGCGTTCCCGAAAGACTTCGCTGCTGATCTGCCGCTGAAGGAGGCGCAATTCGAAGCGCATGCGCAGATGCCGACGGCCGCGAAGGTGTTCTCGCAACCGCTGACGGCTGCGGCCTGGACGAGCAAGCCGAGCTGGGGCATCGTCGCGGGTTCGGACGAGATCATCAATCCCGACCTGGAACGCTGGTATTACGAACGCGCGCATAGCCACACGACGGTCATTCCAGGCGCGAGCCATTCGGTCTACGAGTCGCGTCCGCAGCAGGTGGCGGCTGTGATCGAGGACGCCGCGAAGCACGCGCAGCAATAACGGGTCACACGCGTACCGGCAGCAGATGCGACACGGCGCGCCCAAAAGGCGCGCCGTGTGCTTGTTGCAAATGATCAGATCAGTTACCGAAGTAGATGTTGCACTCCGGCCCCGTCGCGCATTTGCGCGAGTGCTGCATCGGCAGGCCTGATGAGGTGCGCGTATCCATCGCGCCGCCGTACGACATATCCGTCGTCGCTTGCGCCGATGCGTTTGCGTTGTTCTGCATCGTGGCCTTCGATGGTTCGCTGCTTTGCGCCACATCGTCCGCCCACGTCGCGGCAGGCATGGCCATCAGCAATGCGCCCACCACGGGTAACGCCGTCAGGAACTTCATGTCGAACTCCTTCCATGCAGACGAATCGCTACGCCTGGCATGGCGATTCGCCGGACGCCCATCAGCGCCTGCGTCATCTGCATCGTTTCGACCGATATCCGCAAGCGCGACATCGCGCGCAGCAGCCACCCGCGCTGCAGCGTGCCCTTATTGTGCATGCGATTGATTGGCTCTCACCGCGCCCGAGTCTGTCGGGCGGCGCAGCACGGCGCGAACAACGCCGTTTATGATGGTTCGACTATCGGCTGCGCAAAGAAGGTCCGCACTGCTGCTTCTGTTATAGACCTTTGCGACGAGACTGCAATGACCCGTTGCCGCATTGCAATGCGGCGCGCATCGGCTGTGGAGGCGCGCCACGTCGTCGTTCGGCCGGTGTTGCGCCGCTCAGCGCAAATTGGTTTTCACCAGTTCGACGATTTCGTCGCCGCGTCCGTTGAGAATCGCGCGCAGCATGTAGAGGCTGAAACCCTTGGCCTGCGACATCTCGATGGTCGGCGGCATGGCGAGTTCGTGCTTCGCCGTGACGACGTCGACGAGCGCGGGCCCCTGATGCGCGAACGCCTGTTTCAGCGCGCCTTCCAGTTCTTCCGATTGCTCGACGCGAATCGAGAAAATGCCGGCACCTTTCGCGATCTGCGCAAAATCGGTCTTGCTCAAGTCGACGTTGGTGTCGAGATAACCGCCCGCTTTCAGCTCCATCGATACGAAACCGAGCAGGCTGTTGTTGAACACGACGACCTTGATGGGCAGATTGAGCTGACGCGCGGTGAGCAGATCGCCGAGCAGCATCGACAGCCCGCCGTCGCCCGACAGCGACACGACCTGCCGCTTCGGATGCGCCGCCTGCGCGCCGAGCGCCTGCGGCATCGCGTTGGCCATCGAGCCGTGATTGAACGAGCCGTGCAGCTGACGCTTGCCATTCATCGTCAGATAGCGTGCGGCCCATAGCGTCGGCGTGCCGACGTCGGCCGTGAAGACCGCATCGTCGGTGGCGGATTCGTCGATCATCCGCGTCAGGTACTGCGGATGAATCGGCGCGCCGGGGTCCGATGGCGTCGCCAGTTCGTCGAGATCGCGGCGCGCTTCTTCGTAGTGCGCCGTGGCCATATCGACGAACGTGCGATCGTCCTTGCGCTTGAGCTTCGGCAGCAGCGCCGCGACGGTTTCCTTTACCGTGCCGACGAGGCCCATCGCGAGCGGCGCACGGCGCCCCAGTTGCGAGCCCTTCCAGTCGATCTGCACGACTTTCGCTTCGGGCGGATAGAACGGCCGGTAGGGAAAGTCGCAACCGAGCAGCAGCAGCACGTCGCACGACATCATCGCGTGATAGCCGGAGCTGAAGCCGATCAGCCCTGTCATGCCGACGTCGAACGGATTGTCGTACTCGATGAACTGCTTGCCGCGCAGCGCATGCACGACGGGCGCGCCGAGCGTGTCGGCGAGCTTGACCACTTCGTCGTGCGCGCCCGCGACGCCGCTGCCGCACATGATCGTGACGGCTTCGCAGTCGTTGAGCATGGTCGCAAGTTTCGCGAGTTCGCTGTCGGGCGGCAGGATCGCGGACGGCATGGTGGGATTCCATACGGGCGCGTGCGACGGCCCTTCGCCGAGCGCGATATCGCCGGGCAGCACGATCACAGCGACGCCGCGCTGCTCGATTGCGGTGCGCATCGCGCGTTCGAGCACGCGCGGAAACTGCGATGCGTTGACGACCAGTTCGGCGAAGTGGCTGCATTCCTTGAAGACTTCGGTGGGATGCGTTTCCTGGAAGTAGCCGAGACCGATTTCCGTCGACGGAATATGGGCCGCGATGGCCAGCACGGGTTGCTGGTTACGATGACAGTCGTAGAGGCCGTTGATGAGGTGCAGGTTGCCTGGGCCGCAGCTGCCCGCGCAGATGGCGAGCTGGCCGCTCGAAGCGGCGTCTGCGCCTGCCGCGAAGGCAGCCGCCTCTTCGTGGCGGGTGTGCATCCAGCGGATCGAGCCGACCTGATCGAGGCTGAACGCCAGGCCGTTGAGGCTGTCGCCGGTGACGCCCCAGATTCTTTTTACGCCTGCGGCGGCCAGGGTTTTCGCAAGGTAGTCTGCAATGGTGGGCTTTGCCATGAGGGTCCTCGAAATAAGGGGTTTTTTTGTCTGCGACGCAGTCGCCGTTCTGGTCTTCTCGGCGCGGGCTTCGCCTTTGGGGTTTCGGCTCTGTGCTTTCGCTGGCATCCGCGTTTTGCCTTCGTGCGTCAGGCGTTGCCCCTGTGCGGGGCGGCACTTACTTTCTTTGCCGCCGCAAAGAAAGTAAGCAAAGAAAGCGGGCTCACACCGCCAGCCATTGTTTTTGCCTGCGGGCCCCCAACGGGTCCCGCACTCCACGCGGCAACACTTTGTTTTGCGCCCGTTGCCAACGCCTTAACAGTCGCATCACCCACTCCAGTCACCCGTAGCGCAGCCAGCGGCAGCGACTCGTCCGTGCCGCCCAGGTGGCAAACTGTGTGTAGGTTGTCGCACCGTACGCATTCGCGCTTTTACGACACCGATCGTGCTTTTCAGTCCGGAGTGGTGCATTTCCATCGCGACGGCCTACACAGAGTTTGCCACCTGGGCGGCGGTGGACTTCAGGTAACGCAGCCCTTGACGCGGGTATGTGAAGCGGGTGATGCGTACAGTTAGCAAGTTGGCAACGGGCGGAAAATAGCGGGTTGCCGCGTGAAGGACGGGGCCGTTGAGAGCCCCTGGGCAATAACTAGCATTGGCGGTGTGAGCGGCTTTCTTTTGCCTACTTTTCTTTGCCGCTGCAAAGAAAAGTAGGTGCCGCCCCGCACAGGGGCAACGCACGAACACCGACGTGAAATCGCGGATGCCAGCAAAAATACAGCGCTCGCCAGCAAAAAAACCAGAATGGCGACTACGTCGCAGACAAAAAAATCACCACAAATAAGGCACAAACCGATACCGCACACGCGCAGCGTACTCAGCGTACCCAGAGAGCTGCTCGCAGAGCATCCTCTCCTCGAGCACAGCGCGATAAGCCAACCCAACAACCAGCAGCGGCACGCAAAAAAAACCAAACCACGAACCCAGCACCAACGGCGTACCCACAAGAAAGAGAATCGCCCAGGCATACATGGGATGCCGCACATAAGCATACGGACCGCTGTCACTCACCTTATGACCGCGCTCAGACTGAATCTTCACAACAGGCGCCGCATAGCTATTCGCACGAAACACCGCCCGCATGGCGACCATGCTGACGAGAATAGCAAGCACGCCGCCAACTTGCAGTGATGGGTGCATCGACGACCAGTGGAACCGTCGCGCGTCCAGCCCCATCAGAACGAGCCACGCACACCACGCGACGGCGACACACGCCATGAAGAACTTGTCCCACGTGCTCTGTCCACGCTGCACAAAAGAACCGAGCCGCTCCGCCAGCAACGCTGGATCGTAGCCGGCGAGCCACACGCCAACCCACAGCCCCAACGCGCCCATTTCGAACAGGTAGCACCACGCGCCAGGCCAGGCGAGCGTGCCCGCCGCGCCGAACAGCACGGCGCCCATGCCCGCAAGCCACAGCACCGTCTGGACGATCAGCCGCACAATCATGACGATGAACCTATGACGGCACGCCTTCCGTCGACACGCGCCGGTAAATATCCGCGACGTCGATGTCGCCGAGATTGATCAGGAATGTGTCGCGCAAACAGGTTTCGAGTTCGTGCGCGCTCTCGATCCGCCGCTCGATCGCTTCGCCGTCTTTCGAGCGCGCAGTGAGCATGTCGTTGAACATCGTGAGCCGCCCTTCGGGCGTCACGCGGCACGCAACGAGGCTCGTCGTGAAGAACGACGTCGGATGCATCGACGTGAACCAGTTCGACAGTTCGTAATCGACCCATTCCGCGCGCTGCAGATCGAAGCGATAAGTCTTGAGCCACGTCTCGCCGGATTGCACTTCGAGATCGAATGCGCCGTTCGGTGCATCGACCAGACGGAACGGCTCGTGCGTGGTCGGCTGCACGACGCCCGCCTGCAGACGCAGCGGCGACGTCAGCGTGACGGCGCCGAAGCCGACGTCGGCGATCCACGGCTGATCGTCGACGGTCACGCGCAGCAGCATATGCGTGCGCGGCGTGATCGCGTCGGGCTCGCGGCCCCACAGCACGCGCGCGATCATCGGCGTCACGTCGAAACCGAGCTGCATCAGCACATGCGCGAACAGTCCGTTGTGCTCGAAGCAATAGCCGCCGCGCCGCCGCTCGATCAGCTTGTCGACGATCGCGGGCAGTTCGAGATGAACGCGGCGGCCCGTCAGCGGATCCAGGTTTTCGAACGGAATGGAGAGCGGATGCAGGCGTTGCAGGTCGCGCAGCACGTCGAGCGTCGCGCTCTGCGGGCCCGTATAGCCGATACGCTTGAAATAGCGGTCGAGATCGAGAGTGCTGGACATCCGGTGCTCCTGTTATCGCGGGTCGTGTTGCCCGTCGGTCATGTGGTTGTATGCGCAATGCAGGCCTCGCAGCGACAGCGTACCGTCATTGACGGGCGCCGTGCGCGATGCCCCCGTGCGCGCAAGCCCATTCGTCCGTGTCGAGATGGGCGCGCGATCATCGCATCGCGCGATGCGTCGCAGGAATGCCTGCAAGGCGCGGCAATGGAGCGAGCCGCACGTGCGGTATGACCGATATGTGTCAGAGGCCTTTGAGCGCCGAAGTCGCGATGGACGGCACACTGATGCCGTGGCTCGTCGCGAACTGCACGGCCGCGCTCAACGTCGATGCCAGCGACTGCAACTGGCCCGGCGCGGACTGCGCGATATACGACGCGGCCTGCGCAGACTGCGGATTCATGCCCGATTGCAGCAGCGACGACGGACTCATCTGCCCGACGCTGCCGAGGCTCGATTGCAGGCTCGAATACTGGCTCACGCCCTGGCCCAGCGACGTGAGGCCGCTGGTGAACGCCTGCTTGTCGACGGGCGTCGACGAATCGGACGCATGGCTCGCGAAAGCCTGCGTCAAGGTCTGCGACAACGACTGCTGCGTGCTGCCCACCTGCGACAACTGGTTCACGGAAGGCGTGCCGCCGCTCAACAGTCCCGACGCCTGCTGCGCCTGACTCGCCGCACCGGAAAGCCCCATCGCCGATGCGAGGCTCGACTGCCCGCTCAACACCTGCTGGTTCGCGCCGACGTAGCTTTGCAGCAGTTGCCCGATCCCGCCCGAGGAAGCCGCGGCGCCCGCGTTGCCCGACGAATTGCCGCCGCCGATGCCGAACTGTTGCAGGTTCAGTTGCGCGACGCTCGCGCTGCTCACGATGAAGCCGCTGGCGAGTAGCGCGGCGGAAAGAATGCGTGTCTTCATGGCTGGCCCTCCTGTCATGTGCCTTGAGCGTTTGCGTCTGCTTGTGTCTCGACGCTCGTCTCGACGTGTCCGGAACGCGCCCCGCAGGGACGAGTCCGGCTCGTGTCGCTTCGACACGCGCTTGCGGATCACGTTCGCGCTTTCGTCAGACGCGTTCTCGCCCGGCAAAACGCGGGCCTGCTCCTTGAAAGCCTCACCCGTTGCGCATGTCGATCGCCCTGGTGGAGGTATGGCGTAAGCGCCGCATGCAATCGCTCACGCCCTGACGCGCGGCTCGCGTGCAGACGCACGCACCGACAGATCCTGCACCATCTGCGCGGCGAGATAGTCGCAGGTGGGACGGTCCGATTTCGCACTGCGCGCGACGACGATATCGAGCGGCTCGATCACGGGCAGCCCCTGCTCCGCGCCGAGAATCGCGAGACGCGATGGAACGCTGCAGCGCGTCAGCGCGATCACGGAGAGCCCAGCGTCGACGGTCGCGACCAGCCCGCTCAAACTCGCGCTGCTGTATGCGGCGCGATAGCGGATGCGCGCGCGGTCGAGCGCGGCGAGCGTGTTGGTGCGCGCAACGCAGCCCGGCTCGTACAGCCCGACGGGCAACGGCGATACATTCAGCACGGGCGTGTCCGTCGATGCGCCCGCCCACACCATCGGTTCGCTGCGCACGAATTCGCCGCGCAGCTTGCGGTCGCGCGTAACGAATGCGAGGTCGATCTTGTTGTCCGCGAGCATCGGCGCGAGTGCGGTGCTCTGCGCGCACACGATCTCGATCTCCACATGCGGATACAGGTTCGAAAAGCGCCGCAACACCGGCGACAGCAGCGACGACACGTAGTCGTCCGGCGCGCCCAGCACGACACGTCCCGTGACCTCGGGCCGCACGATCGCGGACCACGCTTCCTCGTGCAGATCGATCACGCGCCGCGCATATTCGAGCAGCGTGTTGCCCGGTCGCGTCAGCGAGAGATTGCGCGTATCGCGGGCAAAAAGCGTCGTGCCGAGCATCCGTTCGAGCCGCTTGATCTGCATGCTGACGGCGGCCTGCGAACGATGCACGGTGATGGCCGCCTTCGTGAAGCTGCCCGCCTCGACGACGGCGACGAAGGTGCGCAGCAAATCGACATCGAACTCGGGGTGCATGATTCATCAATCGCGCTTATGGAATTTCTCAATTTTATTCGTTTGCGATGCAAAGGCAACGCCTCGATACTTGGATGCACGTAATGTCGTTTGAGGAAGTTCTGCCATGTCTTTGTCGTCTCTATCGCTCAGCCGAAACCAGCAAGGCGCGCTCACGCTCGCGAGCGGCGGCTTGCTGATGGGCACGATTGGCGTGTTCGTCGAGGAAGCGCGGCTTGGCGCGTTGACGCTGGTGTTTTTCCGCTGCCTGTTCGGGTTTCTTTCGCTGGCTGCGTATTGCGCGTGGAAGGGTTATTTCGCGCGCCGTCATTTCACGCGTCGCACGGTGTTGCTGGCTGCGATTTCGGGCGTGCTGATGGTCACGCAGTGGGTCGGTTTCTTCGATGCGATTCATCGCACGAGTATCGCGGTGGCGACCGTCGTGTTTCATGTGCAGCCGTTCTGGGTGGTGCTGATTGGCGCGGCGCTGTTCAACGAGCGGCTCGGCGCCGACCGGCTCGGCTGGATCGCGACGGCGTTCGTGGGGTTAGTGCTCGCGTCGGGGGTCGCGGCGGCGGGTTCGCTGCAGGGGCATGCGAGCTATCTGATCGGGATTGGCGAAGCACTTGTGGGGTCCGTGCTGTATGCGAGCGTTACGTTGATTGCGAAGAGTCTTGGGGATTTGCGGCCTCATCTGCTGACGCTTGCGCAGTGTGCCGTTGGGGTCGTGTGCTTGCCTTTTATTGCGCCGCTTGGCGCGGAGCATATCGCGGCTAGCCAGTGGTTCTGGCTTGTTGGTATGGGCGTGCTGCACACGGGGCTTTCCTATGTACTGATCTACGGCGCACTGCCGAAGCTCACGACGCCTGTGATTGCCGTGCTGCTTTTTGTCTATCCGCTGACTGCGATTGCCGTCGATGCCATCGTGTATGGGCGCGCTCTTGGCGGCGCGCAGATGTTTGGAATGGTGCTTATTGTTGTTGCTAGTCTTGGGGTTAATCTTGGGTGGCCTTTGGTGTCTGTGCTGCGGGTTCGGCCTGCCAGGCGGTGAGGTTTTTTTCTGTCTGCGACGCAGTCGCCGTTCTGGTTTATTTGCTGGCGAGCGCCTTGTTTTCGCTGGCATCCGCGATTTCCAGCGCTGGCATCCGCGCTATGTTTCTGGTTTGCTGGCGTTGCCCCTGTGCGGGGCGGCACTTACTTTCTTTGCCGCCGCAAAGAAAGTAAGCAAAGAAAGCGGGCTCACACCGCCAGCCCGTGTTCTTGCCTGCGGGCCCCCAACGGGTCCCGCACTTCACACGGCAACACATCGTTTCCCGCCCGTTGCCAGCGCCTCGAACAGGCGCATCACCCGCTCCAGTCACCCATAGCACGGCCAGCGGCAGCGACTCGTTTTCGCCGCCCAGGTGGCAAACTGTGTGTAGGTTGTCGCACCGTATGCGTTAGCGACCCTACGACACCGATCCCGATTTTCCGTCCGGAGTGGTGCACTTCCGTCGCGATGGCCTGCACACAGTTTGCCACCTGGGCGGCCGTGGACGTCTGGTAACGCAGTTCGTGACGCGGGAGTTTGACGTGGGTGATGCGTGCAGTTAGCACGCTGGCAACGCGCATGAAATAGCGCGTTGCCGCGTGAAGCATAGGAACTGTTGGGGACCCGCAGGCAAGAACACGGGCTGGCGGTGTGAGCGGCTTTCTTTTGCCTACTTTTCTTTGCCGCGGCAAAGAAAAGTAGGTGCCGCCCCGCACAGGGGCAACGCACGAAGCAAGACAACATCACGCGGATGCCAGCGCAAAGCCGAGACCGCGGATGCCAGCGAAAGTGCGAAGCGGAGCCAGACATAAACAAAACCGGCAAAGCCCGCACCTCGAAGATCATTGCGGCAAGACCTCTCCTTTGGTTTCCTTTGCAAAAGGAATAACAAGCAACCCAACAACAAAAGCCAGCGCGGTCAGCGCAACAGGCACCCCGAGTGTATGCATACTCAACACAGCCGCGCCGAGCAAAAAGTTAACCCCGGCCCCGACAAACCGCCCAAACGAGGTACAAAACGCAAAAGCAGTCGCCCGCACGCGCGTCTCGAACAGCTCCGGCAACCAAAGGCTAAAGAGAGCAAAGTTGCCACCAAAGAACCCAAGCACAAACAACCAGGCAATAAAAGGCGCAAGCCCATTCGGCAAATAAAACGCCCAACCGAACGCACCAACAATCGCCACCGCCATCCCGGCGTAATAAACCGCAAGCGTCTTCTTGCGCCCAATCCGCTCAGCGAGCGGCGGCAACGCGAGACAACCAAGTATCGTCCCGATCGACAACAGCCCCGTCGCCACCGACGCCATCTTCATCGCTTCAGGCTTCGCCATCCCCGCCCGCGTCGCCAGCTGGATCACCGCCGACGGCTCGTACACGGCGCCCGCCCACAAACCAATGATCGCAATCGTCAGCAGCACGCACATCACCCACGTGCGACGGCGATACGTCGGCCCGAAAATCTCGCGCATCGGCTTCACGTGCACCACGTCGCGCGCCTCCGCCCGCTGCCATTTCTCCGATTCCTTCACGCGCGTCAGGATCATGATCGCGACGAACACCGGCACCGCGCCCGTCAGGAACATCGCGCGCCAACCGAAATGCACGCCGACCGTATAGTTCAGCGCGGCCGCCAGGAAGAAACCCGCGTAGTACCCCGTCTGCAGATAACCCGCGCCCATCTTGCGGCGATCCTCGGGCCACGCTTCCGCGACATAAGTGCCCGCCAACGCCCACTCTCCGCCGATACCGACGCCGGCAATGAAACGATAAATACCCAGTTCCCACACGTTATGCGCCGTCGCCGACAGGCCCGTGAAAATCGCGAACGTGAAGATCGTGCCCGCCAGCACGCGCGTGCGGCCGAAGCGGTCCGCAAGCGGCCCCCAGATGAACGACAACCCCCAACCCACGAGGAACAGCGCGAACAAGATCGAACCGGCCAGCCCGACGTTCGCAGGCGTCGCCGCGTAACCCGAGCGCGGCAGCAACTCGGTGAGCGCCGGCGTCAGCACCAGCGCGTAAATGAACGAGTCCATGCCGTCCAGCGTCCAGCCCGCCCATGCGCCCCAGAAGCCGGCAATCTGCGACCGGTTCAGCGGCGTCTTGCGCCGCGCGATGCCCGCACTGTCCGATATCGATGAATTCAACATTCCTCTACTCCTCCAGGTGCTACGGTTGTAGGGGTGAACGTCAGACACGGCCGCGCCCCTTGCATGCGGCCAGCCGCATGGCGAGAGGAGGTGGCGCGTCGGCGCCGTGCCTTTACGAAATCCCCGGGTTTGTCCCGCTAGAAATTGTTCATTTTTATATATAATATTTGATCTTATGGACAACGCAACCGATGGTTTTCCCCTGGCCGGCGCCCCTGGCGCGCCCTTGCTGCCCACGGCGCACGAGCCGCGGCCCAGCACTTCGCGTGTCATCGCGGAGGCGCTGCGCGCGGCGATCGTCGAGGGCGCGCTCGAGCCCGGCGCGCCCCTGCGCCAGGACGCGATCGCGCGCCACTTCTCGGTCAGCGCGATTCCCGTGCGCGAAGCGCTGCGGCAGCTGGAAAGCGAAGGCTGGGTGAAGGTCGAGCTGAACAAGGGCGCGACCGTCGCGCGGCTCACGCCGGCCGAAGCGCGCGAAATCTACGAGATCCGCTCGGCGCTCGAAAGCCTCGCGATTGCGCTGGCCATTCCGAATCACACGCCCGACTCGCTGCGCGAGGCGGCCGCACTGTGCGAAGCCGCCGAAAGCGAGCCGGACCCTGCCCTCTACGTGGCGCGCAACGAGGCGTTCCACACCTGCCTGTACGCGCCCGCCAACCGCCCGCAGCTCGCGGAGATGATCGCGGCGCTGCACCGGCGCGGCGAGCGCTACCTGAGACTGAAATTCGGCTTGCCCGCCTACAAGGGCGAGTCCGACGCCGAACACCTGGCTATCCTTGCCGCCGTCGAGCGCAAGGACATCGCCGTCGCGCAGTCGCTCATCTCGGCTCACCTGCTGGGCACGGGCGAACTGGTCTTTCGTTTCTTGACGGAACGCGCGCAGGCGGAAGCCGCCGCGGCCGCGCCGCGCAGAAAGCGCGGACGTCCGGCGCGCACTCCAACCACTATCGGGAGTTGAAGCACCGATGAATCAGCGAGTCGAGTCAGCCAATTTCGAATTGGCGCAGTCAGCAGGCACGCCCGCCGCGCGCTCCTGGACCACCAAACGCGATGAGAAGCGGCGCAGGCTCGCCGCCATCGAACCCTGGCTCGAAGACGGCGTCCTGCCCACGAACCGGATCGTCGACGCCCTCGAAACGCTGATTTGCCCCGGCGATCGCGTCGCGCTCGAAGGCGACAACCAGAAGCAGGCGGACTTCCTGTCGCGCTCGTTCGCAAAGGTCGATCCGCAGAAAGTGCACGACGTGCATCTGCTGATTTCAAGCATCAGCCGCCCCGAACATCTGACGCTGTTCGAAAAGAACATCGCGCACAAGGTCGATTTTTCGTTCGCCGGTCCGCAGAGTCTGCGCGTCGCGCAACTGCTCGAAGACGGCCGGCTCGAAATCGGCGCAATTTATACGTACGTCGAACTGTATGCGCGCATGTTCGTCGACCTGACGCCGAACGTCGCGCTGCTGTGCGCGGAAAAGGCCGACCGGCACGGCAATCTCTACACCGGACCGAATACGGAAGACACGCCGACCATCGCCGAAGCCGCCGCGTTCCGGCATGGCATCGTGATCGTGCAGGTCAACGAGATCGTCGATGAACTGCCGCGCGTCGATATTCCCGCGTCGTGGGTCGACGTCGTCGTGCAGGCCGACCGCCCGTTCGCCGTCGAGCCGCTGTTCACGCGCGATCCGCGCCATATCGGCGATCTGCAGGTGCTCACCGCGATGATGGTCATCAAGGGCATCTACGCGCCGTATGGCGTGACGTCGCTGAATCACGGCATCGGGTTCGACACGGCCGCGATCGAACTGCTGCTGCCGACTTACGGCGAATCGCTCGGACTCAAGGGCAAGATCTGCCGCAACTGGACGCTCAATCCGCATCCCACACTGATTCCCGCGATCGAATCCGGCTGGGTCGACAGCGTGCATTGCTTCGGCAGCGAAGTCGGCATGGAGGCGTATATCGAGGCGCGCCCCGACGTGTTCTTCACGGGCAACGACGGCACGCTGCGCTCGAACCGCGTGCTGTGCCAGCTGGCCGGGCAATACGGCGTCGATCTGTTCATCGGCTCGACGCTGCAGATCGACGGCGACGCCAATTCGTCGACGGTGACGCGCGGACGTCTCGCGGGCTTCGGCGGTGCGCCGAACATGGGCCACGATCCGCGCGGCCGGCGTCATTCGAGCGAAGCGTGGCTCAAGTTGCTGAAAGATCAGGGCCCTGTGTCGCGCGGCAAGAAGCTCGTCGTGCAGATGGCCGAAACGTACAAGAAAGGCGGCGAACCGACTTTCGTCGATGAACTCGACGCCGTCGCCGTCGGCGCAAAGAGCGGCATGCCCATCGCGCCCGTGATGATCTACGGCGACGACGTCAGCCATGTCGTGACGGAAGAAGGCATCGCGCATCTGCACAAGGCCGAAGGCATCGACGAGCGCCGCGCGGCGATTGCCGCCGTTGCAGGCGTGACGCCGATCGGCCTGCGCGCGAAGCCGGAGAAGACGGCGGAATTGCGCCGGCGCGGCATCGTCGCGTATCCGGAAGATCTCGGCATCCGGCGCGGCGAAGCGAAGCGCTCGCTGCTCGCGGCGCGCAGCATCGACGATCTCGTCACGTGGTCGGGCGGTCTCTATGTGCCGCCGGCACGTTTCCGCAGCTGGTGATGCGATGGCCTTGCACCATGCCATCCCGCTCGAAGCGGGCCCGTTTCAGCGTGCCCAAGGTCGCGGCTTGTATCGCGCGAACGACGCGCGTTTGCCCCATGCAACACTCGCCCGCTTCGCCGTCGAATCGCTGATCGAAGAAGCGCAACTCACACCGAAGCCCGCACTCGTCGACGCGCGCGGCAGCGGCGCACATCGCGATCTGAACCTGCCGCTGATGCTGCGTTCGGCGCGTGCGCTCGAACCGACGTTTGCGGCGCTCGCGCGTGCAGCGCGCGGCCGCCTGCCGTCGGCGACGCTGCGTGCGGAACTCGCGCAGATCGGCCGCACGGGCGAGCAGGACATGATGTGCGCGACGGACGGCAGCAATGCGCATCGCGGCGCGATCTGGATCGTCGGCCTGCTGGTCGCGGGCGCATCGATCGTGTTCGATGACAGTCTGTCGAGCACGCCGCCCGTGCTGCCTTCGCATCCGCAATCGCACGTCTCGCGCGTGTGCGAACTCGGCGCGCAGATCGCCTGTTTTCCCGATCGCTTCGCCGCACCCGCCGACAGCCACGGCGAGCGCGTGCGCCAGCGGTTCAACGTCGGCGGCGCAAGGCAGGAAGCGCAGGACGGCTTCCCGCACGTGATCGGCATCGGCCTGCCCGCGCTGCACGCGGCGCGCGCGCAAGGGATCGGCGAAAACGCGGCGCGTGTCGACACGCTGCTCTCGATCATGGCTTCGCTCGACGACACCTGCCTGCTGCATCGCGCGGGTCTCGACGGTCTGCGTGCGGGCCAACGCGGCGCGCGCGCCGTGCTCGCGGCAGGCGGCGCATCGACGGCGGCGGGACGCGCCGCACTCGATGCGCTCGAAACCGCCCTACTTTCGCTCAACGCTTCGCCCGGCGGCGCAGCCGATCTGCTCGCCGCCACCCTCTTCATCGACAAGCTGGCGCACCACGCGGCCAGCGGGAGCTGAAACTGATGGAACAGATGACATTCGACTATCCGGCGCAACGCGCGATCACGACGCGCGCGCATGTGGGCGTTGTCGGATCCGGCGACCTCGAAGTGCTGCTGGCGCCCGCCGGCGCGATGAAGGCGACCGTGACCGTGCGCACCAGCGTCGACGGCTACGGGCACATCTGGAAGAGCGTGCTGGACCGCTTCTTCACGCGCTACGACGGCGCGGCGCAGATCGAAATCAACGACTTCGGCGCGACGCCCGGCGTCGTGGCGCTGCGGCTCGCGGAAGCCGTCGAAGCGGCAGACCAGGGAGCAGGCGCATGAGCACGGCAACACGCCACCACGCGCCGACGCTGCGCGACAGCTTCATCGAACTGACGGCACGCGAGCGCGCCCGCGCGCTGCTCGACGAAGGCTCGTTCCGCGAGCTGCTCGGTCCGTTCGACCGCATCGAATCGCCGTGGCTGCCGCTGCAGGGCATCGTCTGCCAGGCCGACGACGGCGCGGTGATCGCGCGCGGCACCATCGACGGCCAGCCGGCCGTGATCGCCGCGATCGAATCGGCGTTCCAGGGCGGCAGCATCGGCGAGGTGTCGGGCAGCAAGATCGCGGCGGCGCTCGAACTCGCGCTGCGCGACTGCGAGCGCGGCAAGATCGTGCGACCCGTCGTGCTGTTCGAAACGGGCGGCGTGCGCTTGCAGGAAGCGAATCTCGGGCTGGCCGTGATCGCGGAGATGCAGGCGGCCATCGTCGCGTTGCGGCGTCATGTGCCCGTGGTCGGCGTGATCGCGGGCATGGTCGGGTGCTTCGGCGGAATGTCGCTCGCGGCCGGGCTGTGTTCGTATCTGATCGCGACGAAGCAGGGACGGCTCGGCATGAACGGCCCCGAAGTGATCGAGCAGGAAGCGGGCATCGAAGAACTCGATGCGAGCGACCGCCGCCGCGTGTGGCAGATGATCGGCGGCGAACAGCGCGTGGCGACAGAACTTGCCGACGCGCTCGTCGACGACGACGCGCACGCCGTGCGCACTGCCGTGCGCGATGCGTTCGCGCGCGGCGTGCCGGCCGCGCACCGCACGCAACAGGTGGACGCGTATCTGGCGCGGCTCGCGCGTATCGATCCCGCCGACGTCACGCCGGAAACGATGCGCGGCGTATTCAATGCAAACGAAGCGGCCGCGCCGCGCAAGGAGCAATCATGAACGGCACGGCAGGCACGCGCGGCATGCGCTGGTTCAGCGCGCTGGCAGGCGATACGTCGACGGGCGCGCCCGTCTGGTCCGGCGAAGCATCGCTCGGTGGCGAAACGGCGAGCTTTTTCTCCGTGGTGCCCGATGCGGACAACCGGTTTCCACGCGCACGCGACAACGTCGTCGGCCTCGAACAGGGCTGGAAGCTGGCGCAGGCCGTGCGTGAAGCGGTGGCGCGCGATGCGTCGTCGGAACGCAAACGCCCGATCGTCGTGATCGTCGACGTGAAGAGCCAGGCGTACGGCTATCGCGAAGAAACGCTCGGCATTCATCTGGCGTGCGCCGCCGCCGTCGACGCGTATGCGAGCGCGCGCGACGCCGGGCATCCCGTCGTTGCGCTGATCGTCGGTCCGGCGATGTCGGGGGCGTTTCTCGCGCACGGCTATCAGGCGAACCGGATCGTCGCGCTCGACGCGCCCGGCACGATGGTGCACGCGATGGGCAAGGAAGCAGCCGCGCGCGTCACGCGCCGCACCGTCGATGAACTCGACAAGCTCGGCGAAACGATCACGCCGATGTCGTACACGCTGGCGTCGTTCGCGAAGCTCGGCTTGCTCGACACGTTGATCGAAAACGTCGATGCCGATGCGCCGACGGACGCGCAGATCGAACGCGTGCGCGGTGTGCTCGCCGAAGCCGTGCGTGGCGCGCGCTCGGATACGACACGCGGACTGTCGCGGCGGCTCGAATCGGAGACGGCGAAAAAGACACGTGCTGCGTCGATCGAAGTGCGGCGGCGGCTCGCCGAACAGTGGGACGCTGCGTGATGCGGGTGTGCGCCGCCGCGCCGTTTGCGCCCGTCGATGGGCTTGCCGCCGGCGATCCGCGCTGGCAGGCGCATGACATTCTGCGCGTGCGCCGGCTCGAAGCATTCGACGAGGAGCCGGCGTGGGTCCGCGATGCGTTCGCGCGCGCGCCGTTCGTCGTCGTACGGCGGGCGCAGGCTGCTGCGGGCTTCGTCGCGGTCGGCGTGCGCGGTACGGCGCGCAACGAGCGTTATGGGACGTGGACGCGAATCGAGGATATCGACGCTGTTTTCAGGCCCGAAGCGTTGCTGTCGCTTCGTTCGGATCGTCCGGTGTTGCCCGCCTTCGTCGCGCTGGATGCGCTGCGTCGCGATACATCATGCCTGGCCTCATTCACCTGGGGTCCAACCGGAAGCACCGGCTTCGAACTCGCGACAGGCACACCGGCCGTCACTTCAACCAGCGACCTCGATCTGTTGATACGGATGCCGAATCGTTTGACTCACGACGACGCCTCGCGAATTCAGGCCTGGCTCGACGCGCACGCAGCGCAAGCCGGTGTGCGCATCGACGCACAACTCGAAACGCCGGCCGGCGGCGTCGCGCTCGCCGAATACGCGTCCCGCAAGTCCCGCGTGATGGCGCGGCAGGCAAGCGGCCCGCAACTCGTCGCCGATCCCTGGGCGCGCGCTTCCGCGCAAGCGTGTCTGTGATGCTCGCTTATCTTTTCCCCGGTCAGGGCGCGCAATCCGAAGGCTTCCTGCAACGCCTCGGCACACACGCCGTCATTCAGGCGACGCTCGCCGAAGCGTCCGACGTACTCGGCGTCGACGTGCTCACGCTCGACACGCGCGCCGCGCTCGAGTCGACTGTCGCCGTGCAGACAGGCCTGCTGATCGCAGGCGTCGCGATGCAGCGCGCACTCGCTGCAGAAGGATTGACGCCCGAACTGAGCGCCGGCCTGTCGGTCGGCGCATACGCGGCCGCCGTGAGCTGTGGCGCGATCGCGTTCGCCGACGCACTGCGCATGGTGCGCAAGCGCGCCGAACTGATGGAGAACGCGTACCCGCAGGGCTACGGCCTTGCCGCGATTGCCGGGCTGACCGAACACGAAGTCGAGCGGCTCGCCGACGCGCAAGCCCAAGCCACACACGAACGCGTCTACATCGGCAATGTGAATGCGCCACGCCAGATCGTCGTTGCAGGCTCGGATGCCGCGCTCGATGCGTTCAACGCACGCGCACTCGCAGCCGGCGCGCGCAAGGCGACACGGCTCGCCGTCAGCGTGCCGTCGCATTGCGCACTGCTCGCCGCAGCCGCCGACTCGCTGATCGACTACGCGCGCGGCGTGCCGTTTCGCGCGCCGTCGAGCGGTTACATCGGCAATCGCGGCGGCCGCGCGCTCCATACGGCCGACGCCGTACGCGACGATCTCGCCACCAACATGCGCTATACGGTTCGCTGGTTCGACGCGCTGACCGTGATGGTCGAAATGGGCGCGACGGTGTTCGTCGAAGCGCCGCCCGGCCAGGTGCTCACCGATATCGTTCGCGAGCAGTATCCCGACACGGCCGCGATCGCGGCGAGCACGATGCCGTTCGAACGGCTCGCGCCGACCGTCCAGCGACGCATCGAATCGGCGGTTTGAAACCGATTCCTTATGCGCATAAATTTTTTAAACTTTTAATGCGCGTGTAGCAAATTCATGCGCGCTTCAGCGCGGCGTCACGAAGCGGAACGTCAGGTTCACGCGTTCGCCCTGCACGTTCGGCTCTTTCGGCACGCGATGCCGCCATTCGGCCTGCGTACGTCCGCGCATCACGAGCAGGCTGCCACCCTTCAGCTGATACGACTCCACGACGCGCGTCTTGTTGTGCTGCAGATCGAAGCGGCGCGTCGAACCGAGGCTCACCGACGCTATCACGGGTTCCCTGCCGAGTTCGGGTTCTCGGTCTGCGTGCCAGCCCATGCTGTCCGCGCCGCTGCGATATCGGTTGAGCAGAACGCTGTTGAACGGCGCGTGGCTGGTCGCTTCGACGGCAGCCCTCAGTTCCGCGACGGCGGGCGTCCACGCCGCAGGCACATTGCGGATGCCCGAGTACACATAGACGGCATCGGGCTCGCCTTGCCACGCAGTGAGCCGCGGTAGCGGCACTTTCCCCGCGGGCGTGAACATCGAATCCTGCTGCCAGGACACTTCCGCGACGACACGCGCCAGCAGTTGCGCGGCGGCATCGGCGGTGAGCCAGTCGGGGAACCACGCGACGTCGGGCGTCGGCACATCGTCGAACAGATCGGCGGACATCGGCTTGCGGTCGCGAACGGAATGCGCTCGCGACACTCTCTTTCGGAGGAAAACAGCGGATATTATCGAACGCACTGTGGCTGCGCGTCACCCGCGCAGCTTGCGCTTTCATTCGCCGCGGGTAAGCTCAGCTCGTCAGCAGCGCGACGTAGAACACGATTGCGCCGATCAACGCGCCGATGAAGCAAAAGCCCTCTTCCGCTTCGTCGCCGCGCGAGCGCAGCCAGGCGGCGACGACGCCGAACAGGCCCGCCACGCCGAGGGCGACGAACACCATCACCACATAGAACAGCGCCGTGCGGCCCAACTCGGAAAAGTCGATGGTCCGCACGCCGTAGTAGACGCCGAGCGCCATCAGCGACAGCACGACCATAGGCAGCATCACATGGCTGCCTTCATGGCCGATGTGATGCTCGCGATGCGCGAGTTTTGTCGTTTTCATCGTTCGTCTCCCCCCAAACCGCAGACCGGTATGGTGATCAAGCGCCCGCGCTTGCCGGGAACAGGACGCGACGCGTGCCGTCGGCAGCTGCGCTCAATTTGAGAATAGTCCGTTCAGTCGCTCAATTCAATAGCCATTTAATAGACATTTAATCGGCATGACGAACAACTTACGATACGCCGCCTGTTGCATTGCAACGTGCCGCGCACAGACCGCGTCACGCCCTCTGCGCCCGCCTTCGGCAAGCGCGCGGAACTGCTTGTAGAATGACTGGCCGCCGCTCATCTTCTGCCGGCGTGCGCTTTCCGCGACTCACCTTCCGCGCGCGATCCGCGCTCCGCTCCCATCTATGCGCCGTCTATCGTTCTTCATCCGGATCATCGTCATCGGCATCCTGTTGCATGCATATGTCGGCATCCGGATCATTCCCGAACTCCCCGTCGATACTGCCGTGAAAGCGTTGTGCGCGGTGTGGCTCGCGCTGTCCGTGCTGCTGATTCCCGTCGGCATGATCGCCCGCTCGATCCAGCGGCAGCCGCTCGGCGATCGGCTCGCATGGGCGGGGTTGATCGCGCTGGGTCTGTTTTCGTCGTTGCTCGTGCTGACCTTCGCGCGCGAGCTGTTCCTGCTCGTCGTGCTGATCGTTCATGCGCTGTCGCCGCAAACGCTGGATCCGGCGCGCTGGCAAACCGACAGCGCAATCGCCGTGCCGCTGCTCGCGCTGCTGTCGACCGCCATCGGTTTCTTCAATGCGCGGCGCCGCGCGCGCGTCGTGTCGATCGACGTGCCGATCGACGATCTGCCGCAGGAACTAAACGGCTTCACGATCGTGCAGATCAGCGATATTCACGTGGGGCCGACTATCAAGCGCGGTTACGTCGATGCGATCGTCGATGCCGTCAATCGCCTCGAGCCCGATCTGATTGCTGTGACGGGGGATGTCGTCGACGGCAGCGTCGAGCATCTCGCCGATCACACGCGTCCGCTGTCGCGGCTGAGCGCACGGCATGGCGCGTATCTGGTGACGGGGAATCACGAATATTATTCGGGCGCCGATGCCTGGATTGCCGAGTTCCAGCGGCTCGGTCTGCATGTACTGCTCAACGAGCATGTGGTCGTCGAGCACGATGGCGCGCAGGCTGTGATCGCGGGCGTCACCGATTATTCGGCCGGCCATTTCGATCCCGCGCACGAGAGCGATCCCGCCGCGGCGCTGGAAGGCGCACCCGGCGACGTGCTGATCAGGGTGCTGCTCGCGCATCAGCCGCGCTCGGCGGAAGCCGCCGCCGATGCGGGCTTCACATTGCAGCTGTCCGGCCACACGCATGGCGGCCAGTTCTTTCCCTGGAATTTCGCCGTGCGTCTGCAACAGCCTTTTGTGGCCGGACTCGCGCGGCTCGATAACCTGTGGGTCTATACGAGCCGCGGCACCGGGTATTGGGGACCGCCCAAGCGTCTGGGCGCGCCGTCGGAAATCACGCGTTTGCGTCTGGTCGGCAGCGGCGCCTGATACGCGTCAGTTCGCTGCGTTACGCGATGAGCGTGTGCTCCGGCAGCATCGAGCCCGTTTCCTGGAAGCGCGCATGCCACGCGAACGCTTCGCGCAGCACGTGCGGCGTCTGGCCGCCGAAGCGTAGCGCATCGCGGTAGTAGTCGCGCAGCAGATCGCGATACAACGGATGCACGCAGCGCTCGATGATCAGCGACGCGCGCTCGCGCGGCGCCAGTCCGCGCAGATCCGCGAGGCCGATTTCCGTCACGACGACATCGACGTCATGCTCGTTATGGTCGACGTGCGGCACCATCGGCACGACGCTCGAAATCGCGCCGTCTTTCGCGATTGACTTCGTCGCGAAGATCGCGCACGACGCATTGCGCGAGAAGTCGCCCGAACCGCCGATGCCGTTCATCATGTGCGTGCCGCCGACGTGCGTCGAGTTCACATTGCCGTAGATATCGAACTCGAGCGCCGTGTTCAGCGCGATCAGGCCGAGGCGGCGAATCACTTCGGGATGGTTGCTGACTTCCTGCGGACGCAGCACGAGCCGGTCGCGATAGCGCCCGAGATCGCCGAACACCTGCGCCTGACGCTTCTCCGTCAGCGTGATCGACGCGCCCGACGCGAACGTGACCTTGCCGGCGTCCATCAGATCGAAGGTCGAGTCCTGAAGGACTTCGGAGTAGATCGAAAACGGTTCGAACGGCGAGTCGGCGAAACCGGCCAGCACGGCGTTCGCAATGGTGCCGATGCCCGCCTGCAACGGCGGCAACGGAGAAGGCATGCGTCCGTTCGACACCTCGTGCTGCAGGAACTCGATCAGATGACCGGCGATCAATGCCGTGTCTTCGTCGGCGGGCAGCGCGGTCGACGGGCTGTCGGGCTTGTCCGTGATGACGATGGCTGCGATCTTCTCGGGCGGAATCTCGATCGACGTCGTACCGACGCGGTCGCTCGGGCGCACGACGGGCAGCGGCTCGCGATGCGGACGGCGGCCGGGAATCCAGATGTCGTGCAGTCCTTCGAGTGCGAGCGGCTGCGCCAGATTGATTTCGACGATCACTTTGTCTGCGAGAATCGCGAAGCTCGCCGAATTGCCGACGGACGTGGTCGGCACGATGCCGCCTGTTTCCGTGATCGCGACGGCTTCGATGATCGCGACGTCGAGCTTGCCGAGCTGACCCGCGCGCAGCATTTCGACCGTCTCGGACAGGTGCTGGTCGACGAACATCACGTCGCCGCGATTGATCGCCTTGCGCAATGTGTTGTCGACCTGGAAAGGCAGACGGCGCGCGAGCACGCCGGCGTCCGTCAGCAGGCTATCCACACCATGGCCGAGCGAGGCGCCCGTCATCAGCGTGATGCGCAGCGGCTTGCCTTCCGCGCGCGCGCGTTCAGCGAGCGCGACGGGCACCGCCTTCGCATCGCCCGCGCGCGTAAAGCCGCTCGCGCCGACGCGCATGCCATTGTCGATCAGCAGCGCTGCCTGCGCCGCCGATGTAATCTTGCCGCGCAATGCGGCACAACGAATCCGGTCTTCGTACATGAATGAAAGTCTCTCCGATGTCACGCTCGCGACTGCCGCAGTGCACCTCTTATTGTCGGTGTGCGTCGTGCGGCCGTCGCTCGATTCCGCTTTATCCCTTGATATTGCTCAGGATGACTGCGCAATGTCGCTCTGATCAGCTACCGAAATACATCGTGCAGTAGCTCACGGGACCGACACACTCATTGGCCTTCTTCGCCGGTTTCGCGACGGGACGCTGCGCTTCGGGTTGAACGACGCGAGCCGCGTTCGCCTGGGCAACCTGTTGCGCGCTTTCGTCCGCCGGCGCCGCCTGCGCATGCGCAAGAGCCGCAGCAGACAACGAACAGGCCATCAGGACCAACTTCAGCGCTTTCATTTCAATCTCTCCAGTGGTTTCAAAGACTGCGTAAGCAGTGGTTTCAATATATGACTGTGATCGATGGGAATTAAGAGGGCCGGCTGGAAGGCATTCTTCCTGGATACGGCAAGATCTTTCAGGTGCTGATGTGCCTGTGTGCTGTTTGCGCCTGGTTCGGCGCAAGAGACTGTTGTGTTAATCGTGCTCTGAGCTTCGACGAGGCGCGCGTGCGGGCATTAGCGCGCGTCGAACGGGGCGTCTTTGTCGAGCAGCGCCGTGCGGATGAAATGCAGGCAACTGAGGATGCGTTGCTGGTCGTGCCGTCTTTCGCGATCCGTGTGGACCGCATCCAGCACTTGCTGCACGACCCGCATCGCCGCGCGCACCGAGATCTGCGCTCTGTCCGCATGCGCCTTGTCCGGGCGTTCGAAGAGTTCGGCGAGATCGTGCGTGACGCGATCGAGAGACGGCTGCCAACGGACGTGCACGTCGCGCGCGTAGGTTGCACGGTCGATTTCGCTGCGCAGGTCGATGGTGGCGTGGCCCACTTCGAGCGTGACCAGCATCCACCTGAGCGCTCGACGATGACGCCGCGAGCGTTTCGGTAACAGCATGCGCAACTGGT
Organism: Paraburkholderia sp. Tr-20389; assembly: GCF_017104565.1. Classification (GTDB taxonomy): domain Bacteria; phylum Pseudomonadota; class Gammaproteobacteria; order Burkholderiales; family Burkholderiaceae; genus Paraburkholderia. Next base: position 54,942 of record NZ_JAAGPD010000064.1, read on the forward strand.
GCATGAGATCGTGCGTGCTCGACTGAAAACGCTGCGCGAGACCCGTCAACGGCGCGGTACAGGCAAGCGTGATCTGGCTGCGCAGGTCGCCTTCGATCCGCGCGGTCAGCCATGGCATCTGAACGGGGAAAACGATCGCGGCGCCCACGGCCGTCACGAGCATCGAGACGACGATCGCGATGCCGTTGTTGATCAGCAGATCGGGCGCATAGACCACTACGTTGTCGGGTGCGGCGAGCAGACAGAAGAACACGGTGAAGCCTACTCCGTAGCCCGCTGTCTTCGAACGCGACGCGAAGAAGGTGCCCGCCGCGAGCGCGGGCGCGAGCATCGCGCAAAGCAACGGAAAGCCGTCGATGACGGGATACACGTAGCACGTGAACAGATAACCGGCGACCGTCGCGCACGCCGCGCCAACGGACATCTGCAACGCAAGCTTGACGGGATTCGGCGCCGCTGACGTCAGCGCACAGGTGAGCGCCGCGCCGATCACGGCCATGCCGCCGCTCGGCCAGTTCGTCGCGATCCAGAACGCGCTCACAGCGCCGACCACAGCCGCCGTGCGTGCGAACGTGCACGCGACCACGAAGGCGTTGGTCCGGCTCACGTAACGCACGGCAGGCCGCTCGCGCGCCGGATTGTGATTGGTCTCCAGCGACGCGTAAGTGTCGATATAGCGAATGAACTCGACGACAAAGCGGTACAGCAGTTCGCCCGCCGTATCGAAATCGGGCAGGCATTGCGGCTCGCCCGATTCCAGCGGGCGACGCGTCGCGCGCATTCTTGCGGGCAGTGTCGACTGGAAGGTCTTGAGTCTGATTGCGACACGAGCGGCATCCGACGAATCAAAGCGACGTTCGTTGTGCGCGATGAGCAATTGCGATAGCTCTATGAAGTATGGCGCCGTCGCTTGTTCGACCTGAGTCGAGCCGTTGCCACGCAGACGCTTTCTCAATTGATGCAGCGCATGCAGGCGTGCGCAGACGTCCATGAATTCGTGATTCAACCTTGCAAGAACCTGACTGCGAGAGCGCATGCCCGGATCTTCGAACGCTGCGAAAGCGCGCGTCGCCTCGAAGCCGACGACTTCATCGACGAGGTCGGCGAAATACCGTTCCGACGCGCCTCGCTCGACGGCCCCATCCAGCACTTTCACGGCAAAGGCACTAAAATTCAGATGCCTCGATTGCAGTGCATTTTGCAGCGCGAGGCTGGAGCGGCGCGGCACGATCAGCGCGCTGACGGCAGCCGAACAGACGATGCCGACGGCCACTTCGGCGGCACGCGTCAACGCGGCGAGAAACAGGCCATTCGGTTCCATCACGGTCGGAATGCCGATCAGCGCCGCGGTGTAGCCAGCCAGCACGAAGCCGTACCAACGAAAATGCCGATACCGGACCGCTGCCGCCACGCATACACCCATCCACGCGGTGATGCCGAGCATGTACAACTCGGGTTGCTGCGCGAACAGCGCGCCCAGCAACAGCGCGGCCAGCATGCCGACGAACGTCCCCACGATCCGATAGAAGCTCTTCGCGAGCACCATCCCGCTGAACGGCTGCATCAACACGAACACGGTGGTCATCGCCGTGCGCGGTTGCTGCAGTTCGAGCAGCATCGCGATGCCCAGCGCAAGCAGCGCGGCCGTCACGGTTTTGAAGAGGTGAAGCCAGATGAGGCCGTCGGTCGTCGCCCATTCCTTTCCGGCATCGGCGATTGCGCGCGGAATGCCAGCGTGCCATCCGAACGTATCGGAAGACACTTGCTTGATCGCATGCTGGCGTTTCATGGACTAGTACCCCGCGGGGTTGTTGTCGGAGGAATGCGCGGATCGAACTGGCGCATGCCTATCCTGAAGGCGCCGATTGTAGGAGCCGACGTGGCGGGAATTAATGGGAGGCGTCGGGAACGTCTCTTCCAGATCACTCAACAATGGCGGCCCGCAACAGGCGGACAATAACGGTTTGATGTCGATCAAGAAGGATTGATGGATACGTTACAAAACATGCGGGTGTTCGTGCGCGTCGTCGAGGCAGGCAGCTTCACGGGCGCGGCGCAATCGCTCAATACGACGACGGGCGCGATGTCACGTGCGGTTTCAGAACTCGAGGCCCATTTGCGGACCCGTCTGTTGAATCGGTCGACGCGGCGTCTTGCACTGACGACAGCAGGTGAGAGATATCTGAAGCGATGTCAGCTGATTCTTGCTGATATCGATAATGCGGAAGAAGAAGCCAGTGGCGCGCATGAGCGTCCAGCGGGCGTGTTGCGGATGCATAGTTTTGCGAGCATCGGACAGCACTATGTGTTGCCTGCGATCTCGCGATATCGCGCGCTGTATCCCGAAGTGGCCGTCGAGCTGACGCTTTCGCAGCAGTTGCCTGATCTGTTCGAGGGGAGCGCGGATGTGGCGGTCGTCGGCGCGTCGACATTGCCCAATTCGGATCTCGTATCGCTTCTGCTTGGGACGACGTTCAGCATTCTGTGCGCATCTCCTGCGTACATTCATGCTCACGATGCGCCCAAAACGCCCGCCGATCTGCTGCATCACGACTGTCTGCTGCTCAAGACGCCGGCGTTTCCCACCAGCGAGTGGACGCTCGAGGGCCCTAACGGCAACGAAGTGCTGAATGTGAACGGTCCGGTGCAGGTCAATATCGCGGAATCGCTGATCGTGGCGATCCGAGAAGGCATGGGGATCGGCATGTTGCCGCTGTACGCGGCGATCGACGGATTGCGGACGGGGTCGCTCGTGCGTGTGCTGCCTGAGTACACGCTGCAAAAGATGAATGTTTATGCGCTGTACCCGTCGCGTAAATTCATCGACGCGAAGACGAGGACCTGGGTGGAATTTTTGCGGACGCATTTGCCGCAGGTGATTGCCCGCGATGTCGCTCTGTTAGGTGAGGTCGGACGGCAGGATGGGGTTAGCGGTGCGCTCCATGCTGGTGACGGAGGTGTTGCGGATCACCCAGTGAAGCATTGATTTCGGACGCGCGGCCGGTGGTTTGAGTTTTTTTTGGGGTCACTGGCTGCGAACTGAACAACGCGTCGCACTGTGAATGATTTTATATGCCGTCAAGGGACGCTTTTTGCCGAGAGCTAGAAATACCTTGTTCGGAACGTCACGAACGGCGTCCGATAAACTTCACGCCCACAAACGCCAAGACCCCGCTTTTGAGGGCGGGGTCTTGGACTGGGTAAGGAGCCTGACGATTACCTACTTTCACACGGGCAATCCGCACTATCATCGGCGTGGAGTCGTTT
>NZ_JAAGPD010000065.1 GCF_017104565.1 Paraburkholderia sp. Tr-20389
CCGCCATCGAACGGCGACGTCTATCTCGAAGTGACGATCAACGGCGAATCGACGAAGGAGATCGCGCACTTCGTCGTCACGGACGCGATGATTTACACGACCGCCGGTGAACTGCGCGACGTCGGCATTCGCACCGACGATCTGCCGCCGCCCGGCAAAGACGGCCTGATTGCGCTCGGCACGATTCCCGGCCTGCGCTACACGTACCGTCCCGAGCATCAGCAGATCGACCTGCAGGTCACCGACGCGCGCCGCCAGCCCGTCACGCTCGAGAACAGTCCCGCGCGGCCGCCCGTGTCGGCGAGCGGCACGGGCCTAGTGATCAACTACGCGTTCAGCGCGCAGACCAATTCGCCGACGCAGTACGGTCTCTACAGCGAAGAACGCTTCTTCTATCCGGGCGGTCTGCTCGACAACACGGGCACCGCGTACTGGTATCGCAACCTGCATCGCTACGTGCGGCTCGATACCACGTGGAGCCATTCGAATCAGGACACGATGGTGACGACGCGTGTCGGCGACACGATCTCGTCGTCGCTGACATGGACGCGTCCCGTGCGTCTCGGCGGCGCGCAGGTGTCGCGCGATTTCACGCTGCGGCCCGACCTGATCACCTACCCTGTGCCGATGCTCGCGGGCACATCCGCCGTGCCGAGCGCCGTCGATCTCTACGTGAACAACGTGCGCCAGTTCAGCGGTTCGGCGCCGTCGGGGCCGTTCGTGATCAACGCCGTGCCTGCCATCAACGGCGCTGGCGAAGCGGTGATCGTCACCCGCGATGTGCTCGGCCGCAGCGTGATGACGACGGTGCCGCTCTACATCGACGCGCGCCTGCTCGCGCCCGGCCTCACTGATTTCTCGATCGAAGCGGGCTTCATGCGCCGCTCGTATGCCCTGAGTTCGTTCGACTATGCGGGCGATCCTTCGTTATCCGTATCGTTTCGACATGGCGCGTCGTCGCGCGTGACGCTGGAAACGCACGGCGAAGCCACACGCGGCGTGTACAACGCGGGCGTCGGCGCACTGCTCGAAGCGGGCGGCGCGGGCGTGCTGAACTTTTCGGTGGCGGGCAGCGCGGGCAATGGCGGCGCCGGGTCGCTTGCACGCAATGCGCCCGCCGCGGGCCTTTCGAATACGGCGGGCGTGCCAATCGGTATCGGCTTTGTTGAAGGCACGACGAATACGTCGTCAGGCGGCGTGCTGCCGACGCCCGGCGGCAGCGGCGCGCAGTTCGCCGCGGGCTGGCAATGGCACATTCCGTCGCTGTCGATCGATCTGCAGGCGCAACACGCGACGCCGCACTACAGCGATCTGGCATCGGCGGAAGGCACGCCCGTACCGCGCACGACCTATCGCGCGACGGTCGCGCTGCCGTTTCGCCTGTTCGGCTCATCGAGCACGGCGAGCGCGAGTCTCGTCGGTCTCGACGATCCGTACTACGGCAATTCGCGCATCGGCTCGCTGGCCTGGACGACGACGCTGCCCGCGAGTACATCGCTTTCCGCGAGCGTCTATCACGACTTCGGCGACACCAAAAATACGGGCGTCTTCGTCGCGCTGAGCTTCCTGCTGGGCGGCACGGTGAACGCGAGCGTCAATGCCGGCAGCGATCACGGCAAGCCGCTGTTCGGCGCAGCCGTCACGCGCACGCCGGACTATGGCGGCGGCCTCGGCTGGCAGGTGCAGACCTCGCGTCAGAACGGTCAGCAGCAGTCGCTCGCACAGGCGACGTGGCGCGGGCGTTACGGCGATCTGATCGGCAGCGTCGCGAACGTCGGATCGCGGACCTACGGCGAAGTGGACGCGTCGGGTTCCGTCGTGTTGATGGCGGGCGACGTGCTCGCGGGGCGCCGCATCGACGACGCCTTCGCGCTCGTCTCCACCGATGGTGTATCTCATGTGCCGGTGCTGCACGAGAACCGCGTGATCGGCGAGACCAACGGCGCGGGCCATCTGCTCGTGCCCGACCTCGTCGCCTACGAGCCGAACCATCTCGCGATCGACCCGCTCGACCTGCCCGCCGACACCTCCGTCGCAACGACGCGCCTGAATCTCGCGCCGCAATCGCGTGCGGGCGTACTCGCGCGCTTCCCGCTGCGGGACTTCACGGGCGCGCAACTGATCGTCGTCGATACGGCCGGCAAACCGTTGCCGCCAGGTGCCGTGCTGACGCAACAGGAAACGGGCAAGCGTTACGTCGTCGGCTACGACGGCCTCGCATTCATCGACGATATGCGCGCAGCCAACACGTTCACTTCGACGTCCGCGCAGGGACCGTGCGAAATCGACGTGCCGTTCAGGCGCAACGGCAGCGGGCTGCCGACGCTCGGCCCATTCGCCTGCAAGGCGCGCTGATCATGAAACGCGCGCTATGCTTCGCCTTTCTCTCAGCATGCTTCGCCTGCATGCCCGGCATCGCGCAAGCGCAAACCTGTACGGCCGTCGCGTCGAATCTGAACTTTGGCCAGGTGAGTCCCGTTGCGGGCACGACAGCGAGCGCGTCGTCGACGATCACGATCAACTGCACGGGCATGTCCGTGTTGCCCGTGCGAGCCTGCGTGAACATAGGGACAGGCAGCGGCGGCGGCAGCTACCTGCCGCGTATCGCACTCAACGGCACGAACCAGCTGCAATACAACCTCTATACGGCGTCGGGCGGCAGCACGGTGTGGGGCTCGCGCGGCTCGACGACTTATGCGCCCATTGCCGTCGATATCACCGAAAACGGCATGTCGGGAACAGGCTCCGCAACGCTCACCGTCTACGGACGCGTGCCCGCGTCGCAGACCTCGCTGGTCGCGGGCACGTATGCATCGTCATTCGCGGGCGCGTTGCAGGCGGAACTGGACTATCAGGCGTATCTGCTCGTCGCGCCCGCCTGCGCGTCGCTGACGGCGCCGAACAGCGCGTTCAGCTTCACCGTCAGCGCGAATGTCATCAACGACTGCACGATCGCGTCGACGAACATCAACTTCGGCACGGCGGGCGTGCTCAATTCGACGCTCACCGCGACGGGCACGCTGACCGTCGCATGTACGAAGAACGACGCGTATTCGATCTCGCTTTCGCCCGGCGCGGGCAGCGGCGCGAGCGTCGCGGATCGCGTGATGACACGCAGCGGCGGCACCGACAAGGTTCACTATCAGCTGTATCAGAACGCGAGCTACTCGCTGCCGTGGGGCGACGGCACGAACGGCACCACGGCACTCACAGGCACGGGTACTGGGTCGTCGCAAAGCATCACGGTCTATGCGCGCGTGTTGCCGCAAACGACACCGCAGGCAGGCACCTACATCGACACCGTCATCGCGACGATCACCTACTGAATGCAATGCCGGGCGTCATTCGACGCACGCACGCAGCGCGTTGACGAGATCGAGCGGATCGTAGGGTTTGCGCAATTGCGTGGCGCCCTGCAAATGAAGCTGCTGTTCCGGCGACAATGCCGCATCGGAGCCCGTGACGAAGATCACGTGAAGGCGGGATTCGCGCGCGGTGGCATCGATCGCGAGATCGACGCCCGATGCGCCCGCCAGCCCGATATCCGTGAGCAGCACGTCGAAGCTTCCTTCCTGCAGCAAATCCAGCGCCTGCGCCGCGCTCGACGCTTCGGCGACCTCCACGCCGAAAGTGCGCAGCAACTCCGCCGTGCTCACGCGCACCAGCTCGTCGTCTTCGACGAACAGAATGCGCAGATTGCGGATCGCATCGAATGTCTCGTTGTTGCTGCGATCGACGAGCCGCACCGTCTGCGAGTCTTCCGCCTGCAGCGTCACGCCGCCGTCCGGCCGCGCATATTGCACACGCAGCGCATGCTCGATCTTGCGCGCGAGCGCTTCCCGCGAGTACGGCTTGCTCAGCAGTTCGACGCCTTCGTCGAGCCGTCCCGCATGCACGATAGCGTTGTCCGTGTAGCCCGACGTGAACAGCACCGCGATGCCCGGCTGGCGCTCGCGCGCCTTGCGCGCCAGTTCGGTGCTGCGCAGCGAACCTGGCATCACGACGTCCGTGAACAGCAGATCGATCGGCACACCGCTCTCGACGATCGCGAGCGCGCTTTGCGCATCCTTCGCTTTCAGCACGCGATAGCCGAGTGCCGAAAGCATTTCGACGACCGTCGTGCGCACGTCTTCATCGTCCTCGACGACGAGAATCGTCTCCGCGCCGCCCTTGGCCGGACCGGCGTCGACGATCGTTTCCAGATCCTCTTCTTCGCGCACGCGCGGCAGATAGAGACGGATCGTCGTGCCGTGTCCCGGCTCGCTATAGATCTTCACGTGACCGCCCGACTGCTTGACGAAGCCATACACCATGCTCAGGCCGAGGCCCGTGCCCTGGCCTTCCGGCTTGGTCGTGAAGAACGGCTCGAACACATGCTCCTGCACATCGGCCGACATGCCCGAGCCCGTGTCGGTGACGGCGACCATCACGTACTGGCCCGGCGTGACGTCGACGTGACGCTTCGCGTAGGCATCGTCGAGCGACGCGTTGCCGGCTTCGATCGTCAGCTTGCCGTGGCCGTCCATCGCATCGCGTGCGTTGATCGCGAGATTGAGCAGCGCATTCTCCACCTGGAACGGATCGACGAGCGTATTCCACAAGCCGCCTGACACGATGGTCTCGATCTCGATGCCGTCGCCGAGCGCGCGCCGCATCATGTCGTCGAGACCGCGCACGAAACGTCCGAGGTTCACCACCTTCGGCGCGAGCGGCTGTCTGCGGCCGAACGCGAGCAGTTGCGACGCGAGCTTCGCGCCGCGCGCGACGCCCGCGAGCGCATTGCGCACGCGCTGCGTCGGACGCTCGTCGCCGGCGACATCGTCGGAGAGCAACTGCAAATTCCCGCCGATCACTTGCAGCAGATTGTTGAAGTCGTGCGCGACGCCGCCTGTCAGCTTGCCGATCGCTTCCATCTTCTGCGCGACGCGCAGCGCTTCTTCGGCATGGCGCAGCGCTTCCTGCGTTTCGCGGTCGCTCGTCACGTCGCGGCCGACACCGTGGATGCGCCTGGTATCGGGATCGAACGACAGCGTCCATGCGATCCAGCGCCATGAGCCGTCGATATGCCTGAGACGGTTTTCGAAGCGCATCGGCGCACCCGTGCGGCGCAGTTCGCCGAGATGCGCCTCGACCCGAGGAAGATCGTCGGTGTGAATCAACGAGAAGTAGGATTGCAGCGCGAGCCAGTGCACGTCGTGACCGAGCACGCGGGTCCACGAAGGGCTCACGCGCTGCAATTCGCCGTCGAAGCCCGCGACCACGAGCAGATCCTCGCTCACATCCCACAGACGGTCGCGATCCGCGACGGCTTCGATCACGCGCCCTTCGAGCGTTTCGTTCAGTTCGCGCAGCGCCTCTTGTGCTTTCGTGCGCTCGGCGATTTCCCGTTGCGCAGCCTGGTAGAGGCGCGCGTTGTCGATGGCCGTCGCGGCCTGCGCGGCGATGCCTTCCACGTACCGCTCGGAGCGCGCGCTGAACACGCCCGGCGTCGGATGCCCGAAGAACAGTCCGCCAAGCACTTCACCCGTGCGCGACATGACGGGCGCGGCGAGATAGCTGCGCACCTGCAGATGCCCCTCGGGCATGCCGCGATGCGGCGGATTGCGTCCGTAGCGCGAGTCTTTCGTGATGTCGTCGGAACGCACGATGCCCTCGCCCTCGAACGTCGGCGCGAACACCGCGGTGTTGCGCGGCATCGGAAACTTCGCGAACGTGTCTTTCGGCACGCCCGACAGCGTGTACAGCATGTAGCTGCCGCCCTTGTCGTCCTGCACGTTGTAGAAGAACGAGCCGAACGCGGCGCCCGTGAGTTCCGTCGCAGCATCGACGACGACCTGCACCGCGCGGTTCAGGTCGAGTTCCGCCGCGACCACCGTGCCCACGCGATTCAGGATTTCGAGTGTGCGCGACTCCTCGCGCAGACGGTTGCCCGTTTCGCGACGCAAGCGCGCGAGTTGCAGATTGCCCGCGACGCGCGCAAGCAGTTCGCGCGCCGCGAACGGCTTGATCAGATAGTCGTCCGCACCCGATTCGAGGCCGCCCACCTTCGCCTCTTCGCCCGCGCGCGCCGATAGCAGCAGCACAGGCGTTTCGCGCAGATCGTCGTCGGCGCGCAGCGCCTGCAACAGGCCGAAGCCGTCGAGCTTCGGCATCATCACGTCGGAGACGATGAGTTCGGGCTGCAACGTGCGTGCGGCGGCGAGCGCTTCTACGCCGTCGGCGGCGACATGCACCTGATGGCCCGCCGCCGAGAGAACGCGGCGCATGTAGTCGCGCAGATCGGCGTTGTCGTCGACGACCAGCAGCTTGCCCGTCGCTTCGCCGTCCAGCGTGGCCGGCAGCGTGTCGCTCACGCCGGACAGCGCGCCGGCGTCGTCGGCATCGGCGGTCGTTGTATCGGGCAACCAGCGCCGCGCCGCATCGGCGTAGCTTTGCGCGTTCGCGCTCATCGTCGCGCGCGCCGCTTCACTCGATGCGGGATCGAGCGTGACCGTGGGCGGCAACACGACCGTGAAGCGCGCGCCAACGCCCGGTTCGCTTTCGACATGAATCGCGCCGTCCTGCAGCCGCACCAGTTCGCTCACGAGCGCGAGCCCGATGCCGCTGCCTTCGACCGAGCGGCCCATCGCGCCCTCTACGCGATGAAAACGTTCGAACAACCGTGGAAGCTCATGCTTGGGAATACCGATGCCCGAATCGGCGACGCTCATTTCGATGCTGCCGTCTTCCGTCAATTTCAGGCTCACCGAAATCGCGCCAGTGAGCGTGAACTTGAACGCGTTCGACAGCAGGTTCAGCACGACCTTCTCCCACATCTCGCGATCGATCGACACGAGATGGGGCAACCGTTCGCAATCCACTTCGAGCGTCATCCCCGCCGATTCGATGGCCGAACGGAACAGCGACGCCAGGTCGGAGGTGAAGGCGGCGAGATCGGTCGGCTGCGGATGGATTTCGATGCGTCCCGCTTCGATGCGGGAGAAGTCGAGCAGCGCGTTCACGAGCTTCAGAAGCCGCAAGCCGTTGCGATGCGTGACCTCGATCAGTTGACGGTCGCTCGCGCTCGCCGCGTCGGGCTGCGCGAGCAGTTCTTCGAGTGGACCGAGCATCAGCGTGAGCGGCGTGCGGAACTCGTGACTGATGTTCGAGAAGAAGGTCGTCTTCGCGCGATCGATTTCCGCGAGCGCTTCCGCGCGCCGGCGCTCTTCTTCGTAGGCGTCCGCGTAGCCTAGCGTCGCGCCCACCTGCCGTGCGACCAGCGTAAGAAACGAGCGGTAGTGATCGTCGACGAGCCGGTACGGATTCAGCCCCACGACGAGCACGCCACCGCGCCCCGTTTCCCCCGAAGGCTGCACGGGCAGCACGGCCGCCTGCGTGCTCGGCCGCGGCCACGCGCCCGAAGGCAGCGATACGCCGAAGCGTTCGGCGAGATCCGGCACGATCACGAGCTGCTGGCTACGGAGTGCGTCGATGAACGGCCATGGGCAATCGAGCGCATCCATCTTTGGCGGCGCGGCGAGATGGCCCGGCTCGATGCCGCATGTGGCCACCAGCGACGCGACGGCCGGCCCCGGCTCAGTCTGATAGAACAGCGCGAACGTGACGTCGTAGGGATCGCTTTCGAGCGCGCGCACGCTGCCTTCACAGACCTCGTGCCACGAGCGCGCGTCGCGCGTCGCGCTGCCGATTTCGCGCAGCAGCCGCAACTGGCGTTCGCCGAGCACGCGTGCCGTCTCGTCGCTGTTCGCGCAGATGATGCCGCCCGTGCCGCCGTGATCGTCGGGAATCGGGCTATAGGAAAACGTGTAGTACGTTTCTTCCGGATAGCCGTTGCGCTCCATGATCAGGAGCTTCTGCTCGACAAACGTGCCTTCGATTCCCTTCAGCGCCGTTTCCAGCAGCGGCTGGATGTCGTCCCAGATTTCACGCCAGATGACCGATGTCGGCTGACCGAGTGCGACGGGATGCTTGCCGCCGATGATCGACTTGTAGGGATCGTTGTAGAAAAAGAGGAGCTCCGGTCCCCAGCCGATCCAGATCGGCTGGCGCGACGTGAGCATGATGCGGATCGCCGTCTTCAGGCTTTGCGGCCATTGATCGGGCGCACCGAGCGATGTCGCGCGCCAGTCGTAGGCGCGTATCAGGCTCCCCATCTCGCCGCCGCCCGCAAGAAAGCTCGGGGCCGTACCGCCTGCGAGCGCCGCGTCCGCCTCAGAGGGAGCGCCCGCCATCGTGTTGTCCGGTTTCATCGACGCAACCTCAAATGTCCCGCCGTATCGCTCTCACCCATGCGGCCGTTGCCGGCCTCGCGATGGTTTTCTGTGTGCTGTGCTCGCTTGCTTCCGCTATTAGCCGTGTTCCGCTCGATATGCGCTCACTCCGTTACGTCGGTCCGGGTCGCGTCCGGCTGCGGCGTCTTACCTTGATTGCGCGGTGCGCCGCCGGCGGCGTCCGCCGCGATCACGCGCTCGATGTCATCGAGCGAAGCCGGCTTCACGAGATGGTGATCGAAGCCCGCGTCGCGGGTGCGCTGGCGGTCGCTGTCCTGTCCGTAGCCTGTCAGCGCGATCAGCAGCGCGCCCGCCGTGGCCGGCTCGGCGCGCAACGCGCGTGCGACCTGGTAGCCGTCGACGCCCGGCAGACCGATATCGAGCAGCACGACTTCCGGTTTGAATTCGCTAGCGGCCGCAATCGCAGCCGCGCCGTCGTACATCACGCGCACCTCGTGGCCGAGCATTTCGAGCAGGATCGACATCGACTCGGCACCGTCCACGCTGTCGTCGACGACCATCACGCGCCGTCGTGTGCCGGGCGCGCTTTCGCCCGCTTGCTGCTCAGCGGCAGGCGTTCCTTCCCCCTCCGCCGACGTGTCCGGCAACGCCTCGCAGGGCTCGCCCGCAGTTTGCTCGACCGCCATCGGCAGGGTCACGACGAATTCCGATCCCATCCCAAGTCCCCCTGAAAACGCTTCGATCGTGCCGCCATGCAGCTCGGTGAGTGTTTTCGCGAGCGACAGCCCGATGCCGAGTCCGCCTTCGGAGCGCGCCAGCGAATCTTCGGACTGCATGAACAGGTTGAACACGTCCGCCAGTTCGTTCGCTGGAATGCCGATGCCGTTGTCGCGTACGCGGATCGTCACGCCGCCGTCGGCGGCGCTCACGTCGAGTTCGATCACGCCGCCCTCCGGCGTGTACTTCGCCGCATTCGACAGAAGATTGCTGATCACCTGCGCGACGCGGATCGGGTCGCCGTAAATCATGCAGGCGTCGTCCGGCATGTTGACGCGCAACGTGTGCTGCTTCTTCGCGATGAACGGCTGATTCGCTTCGACGGCCGTCGCGACGGCGGCGTCGACATGGACGCATTCGATCTGCAGCGCGATCTTGCCGTGCGTGATGCGCGACACGTCGAGCAGATCGTCGACCAGCCGGCTCAGATGTTCGACCTGACGGCGCGCGATCATGCGCGCATGACGTACGGCATCTTCGGCCGCGTGATAGCGCGGATCCATCAGTTCGACGGCATTGCGGATCGGCGCGAGTGGATTGCGCAGTTCGTGCGCGAGCGTCGCGAGAAACTGGTCCTTGCGGCGGTCCGCGTCGCGCAGCGCTTCTTCCGCGCGATGCAGCCGCAACAGCGCGCGCACGTTGGCGACGAGTTCGGCGGGTTCGATCGGTTCGGTCAAATAGCTGTCCGCGCCGCCGTCGAGCGCGCGAACCTTGTCGAACGATTGCACGGCGGCCGCCGACGTCTGCAGGATGAGCGTCGAGCGCGTCTGCGGATCGCGCTTGAGAATCGAACAGACCTCGATGCCGCTGATATCGGGCAGCTTGACGTCGAGCAGCACGATCGCGGGGTTGTGCGTGCGCACCTGATCGAGCGCGCCCTGGCCCGTCGCCGCCTCGATCACCTCGAAACCGGCATGCACGAGCACGCGCGTTTTCGCGTAACGCGCGCCGTCGTTGTCGTCGACGTTCAGAATCAGCGGAGCGGCAACCGTCATGAGGCGCCTCCGTGTGCAATAGACGGGCCGCGCGGTACGTCGTCCAGACCGTCTGCCGCTTCGGCCTCGAGCGGCAGTGTCAGATAGAAGGTCGAGCCGACGCCCGGCTTGCTGTCGACGCTCGTATAGCCGCCGAGCAGCGCGGCGAGCTTGCGGCACAGCGGCAAGCCGAGCCCCGTGCCCTTGACCCGCTGCTGCATATGATTCTGCACCTGGCCGAACTCCTCGAAGATCACTTGGTGGTGCTCCTCCGCGATACCAATTCCCGTATCGGCCACCAGGAACGTGACGTGCTCGCCATCCGGCTCCAGATGCGCGCCGACGCGTATCTCCCCGCGCTCGGTAAATTTGAGTGCGTTGGAGACAAAGTTACGCAGTATCTGCGTGAGCTTGGCTTCGTCGGCGAAGATGGATGGCAAACCGTGTGTATCCTCGAAGATCAGCTTCACCGCCGGGTCGGTCAGGAGCGGCGTGAGCATCGCGCGCAGCGCCGCGAAGAGCCCCGTAGCCTTGAACCAGACCGGCGTCACCTCGGTACGGCCCGCTTCGATCTTGGCCAGATCGAGCAGGTCGTTGACGATCTCGGACAGGTCCTCGGCCGATGTGCGGATGAGTAGCACCTGGCGTTCCTGCTCGCCGGAAAGATCGCCGTCGAGACGATTGAGCAGCAGGTTCGACAGTGCGCGTATCGAACTGAGCGGCGTGCGCAGCTCGTGGCTCATGTTAGACAGGAAGCGCGATTTCATCGTATCGGCGCGGCGCAGTTCGTCCGCACGCTCGTCGAGTTCCGCATACAGCGCGACGACGCCGCGATTGGTCGCTTCGAGTTCCTGCGTGAGACGCGTGAGTTCGTCCTGACGGTCGCGCAGTTCCGTCAGCGTCGAAAGCAGTTCGCGGTTCTGTTCGTGCAGTTCGTCGAATGAACGGCGCGCTGATTCGTCGCTCGTTTCGCCGTGCTTGTGCCCGTTCGTCGTGTTTTGCTGGACGAGACTGCGCATGATCGCGTCGATGCCGGTAAGCGCCATGTCGGGCCGGTCGTTCGGCAGAAAGCGCGCCATCGACACGACTGTCCCCCGTTCCGCCGACGACTCGATCTCGCAGCGGTCCATCAGCCGGCGACTGCCGGCAATGCCGCAGCCCATGCCCGTCGGCGAGTGGTAGGTGCCGTCCAGCACTGATTCGAGATCGCGGATGCCGGGCCCCTTGTCGCGCACGTCGATGAGCAGCGCTTGCGGCTTCGCTGCGCCGTCGAACGCGAACGTGACCTCGCCGCCATGTGCGTATTCGAACGCGTTGCGCGCGATTTCCGACACAGCGCTCGCGATGCGCGTTTGATCGAGCGGAGAAAAGCCGAAGCCCGCGGCGATCGCGCGAGCCTTGCGGCGCGCCGCTACGACATCTTCTTCGGCTCCGAGCCGGATGCGCAAGATAGGGGTCGTCATGCGTGAAATGTACTCCTTGTCGGTGGGAGTTGGCGCTTTAGCGCCTTACTCCCGCCCCATGCAGAGCTGTCGATCAGAGTTGGCGCTTTAGCGCCTTACTCTGATCCCATGCAAAGCTTCGATCAGAGTTGGCGCGTTAGCGCCCTACTCTGATCCCGCAACCAACTGCTGCTGATCCGCCTTGACGACGACCACGGTCGCGTCGTCTCGTCGGCGCGAGAAATCGCGGTACAGCACCGCGGCGATCATCACGGCCGGCTGCAGTTGCAGGCCCGGATATGCGGCCAGATCCCAGCGCGTGCCGATGCCGTCCGAATGCAGGATGAGCAGCGCGTCCCGCGTCCACGGCACGGCGAACTCCTGCGAATCGCGCATCGTATGACCGACGATCCCGTTGCGCGACGTGAGCTGCCAGCTGTCCCGAGATCCGTCAGACGGCGCACTCGCACTTCGCGCAGCACCACCGCCGACGAGCACCGGCCTGCCGACGTTGAAGATCGACGCCGAGATGTTCCCCGTTCCCGCGAATTCGAGCTGCGAACGCGCCAGATCGAGCCGAGCGATGGCGACGGCGGCGCCGCGCGTCGGACGCAGCGCGCCGTGCGCGAGTTCCATCAGCGCCGCAGGCGAACGGCCCGCGCGCCGCCGCACGACATCGACGGCGCCCGCTGCCGCGACATGCGCGTCGGGACCGTGGCCAAGTCCATCGGCAACGGTGACGGTCAGACCGTGCTGATCCGCTTCGATGCCCCATGCGTCGCCGCACACCGATTCACCCGGATAAGGCACGCATACGCCGCCGATGTCGGTGCCCGCCGCCGCTCGCATCGCGCGCGCCGGTGCGCGATCGCTTGGAACACGGCTGCGCACGACCGCGCGCAGCACCGTGCCGAGCCCCGGTTGCGAATACACCGACACCTCTTCCGACAGCCGCCGGATCGCGCCCAGTCCCGTGCCCGGCGTGCCCGCCGTCGTGCTGCCGTCGCGAAACGCGAGACCCACGTTCTGCATGCCAGGTCCTTTATCGATCGCGACGATCTCGACGCCGTCCGCGAGTGTGCCCACCGCATCCGAAGGCAGCACGCGCACGAGCAGTTCGCCGTGCTGCGCATGCTTGAGAATGTTGGTCGCGGCTTCCGTCACGATCAGCGCGACACGGCCCAAGTCCGTTTCGTTCAACGCGCCTTTTTGCGCGGCATCGTTCGCGCCGCGCCGCGCGAAGGCGACGCTGCTCGCGTCGGTGATTTCGAACGACGCGTGCATGGCGCGCAGACCGCTCAGCGAAGTTTCCATTTGGTGATCGACACCGTCGTGCCTTTTCCTGGTTCCGACTGGATTTCGAATTCGTCGCACAGACGCCGCGCGCCGCCGAGCCCCAGGCCGAGGCCCGAGCCGCTTGTGAAGCCGTCCTGCAACGCGCGTTCGATATCCGGAATGCCCTGCCCGTGGTCGACGAAGGTCAGTCTGATGCCTTTGCGCGTGCCGTTCAGCAGCACGTTGAGCGTCGCGTCGCCGCCTCCGCCGTACAGAAGCGTGTTGCGTGCCAGCTCGCTTGCGGCCGTGACGAACTTCGTCTGATCGACGAGCGAGAAGCCTTGTGCAATCGCTTCGTCGCGCACGATCTGGCGAAGCTTGACGATCTCCTGATCCGAGCGCAGACCGACTTCGACAGTCGATGTCACTACTACGCCGAATGAGTTCATGTGTGAGCGCCCCGTTTGGTCAACGCTGTCGCTGCTTGAGCAGCGCCATGCCTCGTTCGACATTGAGCGCCGTGCGCACGCCTGTGAGCGTGAGCCCCAGCTCGACCAGCGTGATCGCCACCGACGGCTGCATGCCGACCACGACCGTTTGCGCATCGAGCACAGTCGCCATCGCCGCCGTGTTGCTGATCATGCGGCCGATGAAGGAGTCGACGATATCGAGCGCCGAGATGTCGATCAGCACGCCTTTCGCCTTGTCCTTCACGATGCGCGCGGTCAGATCGTCCTGAAGCGCGATGGCGAGACGGTCGTGCATGTCCACCTGAATCGCGACGATCAGGCAGTCGCCCATCCGCAGGATTGGAATGCGATCCATGTGCTCACCTCAGCTCGCGACGCGAGCCGAAATGCTCGACCCGCTTTTTTGCAGCGCGACGATGAACGCGTCGGCGAGCGTCGACTTCGTGATCACGTTGGTAAGGTCGACGCCGAGATGCACGATGGTCTGTGCAATTTGCGGACGGATGCCGCTGATGATGCAGTCCGCGCCCATCAGACGCGCGGCCGCGACCGTCTTGAGCAGATGTTGCGCGACGAGTGTGTCGACGGTCGGAACACCCGTGATGTCGATGATCGAAATCGCGGCGCCTGTTTCGACGATTTTTTCCAGCAAGCTTTCCATCACGACCTGCGTGCGCGCCGAATCGAGCGTGCCGATCAGAGGCAGCGCAAGAATGCCTTCCCACAACTGCACGACGGGCGTCGACAGTTCGAGCAGTTCTTCCCGCTGACGCGAGATGATTGCTTCGCGGGCGCGCTGGAACACTTCCGTCGTGAAGAGGCCGAGCGCGTCGAGCAGCAGGTTCACCGTCCAGCTCACTTCGGCGAGTTCGAGCGGCTGGCCGCTGAACTCTTCGCGCATGCGCGAATAGAGCGGCTGCTTCAGCGAGAACACGAAGGTGGCTGTTTCGACTGGCGTGAAGCCCTGGCGCGCGCGATGCGCGGACATGTCGGCGAGAAATGCGCGTACGGGTTCCCATTCGGGGCGGCTCGCGTCGAGCGTATCGGCCTTCGCGATCGTGTCGGAGAACACGTTCAGGAAGTTGCGGAACTGATCGTTCATTTCCGCTTCCGTGGTCAGGCCACGGCGCAGCGCAATCGATAGATGCTGATTCAACCAGTCGGTGAGCAACGTGTCGCGATGACGCGTCAGCACCTCGACGAGAGCCGCGCTTTTCGATGCGTTCATAAGGTCTCCGGGGACGTTCAGGTAAATATTGCTCGATTGTTTGCGTGCAAACCGTTTGCGCACATTCGATGCGCGCAAACATTACCGGAAGGCGCCTGATGACAGCAGATAGCAGCGCCTTACTGCACGATCGACCAAATACTACAGGGACGCTGCGTGATTGAGCATAAAAAGAGGGCCGAAATGTGCGATGCGCGACGGGCTTCGCACTGGCATCTCTTGAGCGGTTTTGTCTGACCTTGCAACGCTCATTGCGCCGCTCATTGCTCCGTTCAGGGTTCGCTGCAGACGAAGTTGTTTGCGTCGTTGAGATTGCCCTTGCCGAGATAGCGCGGATACATCGGATAGCGGCACAGCGGACGCGAGCGGCCGTTGGTGGGAGGCGCGATGTCGGTGGCGAGCAGCGTTTCCGGCGAGATGCCGCGCGTCACCCAATTGTCGAGTGCGCCGAGCAGATCGACGGATGGAATGAACACGCCGCTGCCATGCTGGAAGCCCGGCACCATGTAGAGACGCATGAACGCGTTCACGCGCTCGTCGCCGTATAGATCGACGAGGTGCTCGTAGTAGCCGATGGTCTGGTTCGGGCTGATGACTTCGTCGGCGAGACCTTGCATCGTGATCAGCTTGCCGCCTTTCGCCATGAAGCGGCTCAGGTCGGAATTCATCGCGCCGATGGTCTGCGAGAGCGCGACCAACTGCTTCTGATATTTGCCGGGATGCAGCACGTCGAACTTCATCGAATCGAAGGTGGCGTCCTGCGCCATGAAATAGCGGGCGTAGCCGTCGCCTTGCGCGAACAGATAACCGTTGCCGGCGAAAGTGGGCGACGTCTGTCGCACCGGGTCGCGGCCGAGTCCGAGCGCGCCGTTGAAGCGCGTGCCCTGAAAGACGTTGTAGCCGTGATAGCCGTTCACGTCGTAGGCGAGCTTGTACGGCAACTTGAGGCCATCGCGCAGGACGTTGAGCGTCGACAGTTGCGCTTCGGTGAGGCAGCCGCCTTCGTGCGCATAGGAGGTGCCGCGATGGCAGCGCAGCGCGTCGATGATTTCGGCTTCGTGCTGACGGCATTGCGCGACATTGCTGACGATGCCGTCCGCCGCGCCGTCGAGTTTGTCGCAGACTTCGAGCGACTTCTGATAGACGCGTTCGAGCAGCGCGGGCGGCACGAAGCCGCCGGGCGCCGCATATTCGGCCTGGCCGACGCGCACGCCGATCAACCGCACGCCGGAGAAGTTCAGCGCGGGCGAATCGGCGATCACACCGTCGTAGTCGTCGGGGAAACGCTGCATCACCGTGTAGCCTTCGCGGCCGCCCGTCGAGCCGCCGGCGAAGTACATGCGGTCGGGCGGGTGACCGTACATGCGTACGATCAGCGCGAGGGCCGCGTCGTGCGTTTTCTTCAGATGTGCGTAGCCGAAATTGATGACGGATTCGTCGACGAGACCGAACACTGCCAGCGACGAATTGCCGACGTGACCCGAGTCGTCGCCGAAGGTAACGTAGCCTTGCGCGAGCGGCGCACGGATCGGCGAGAACGGCATCACGCCGATGCCCGTGACGACCGTGCCGTTGTAGCCGCCGCCACCGACCTGCAACGCGCGGCCGTTCCAGCGGCGCGGCAGGTTCAGGTCGAAGCGGATGTCGGGCGTCGTGCCTTTTATCGCGCGGATCACGCCTGTGACGCGGCAGAACTCGCCCGCGCCGTTGCCGGGCGTTTGTGCTGAGATTGGCGTGGCGGTTTCGACGTGGGCGCCGTGGGTCGGAATCGCGATGGTGTCGGGGTCGAGCCAGATGCCGTTCAGGTCCGTGCAGCGGGTGGTGAAGGTTGGTTTTTTTGCTTCGGTTTGAGGTTGAGGTGGGGTGTCAGGGGTGACTGACATTGCTGCTGCTGTTGCTGTGTTGGCGCCGAAGACGGTCATCGCGCACGTGAGCGCGATGCGTGACAGCGTTCGTGCTGCGCGCGGCCATGCCTTACCGCGCTTCATCGGCAGTCGGCTCCGCTGACGGCGGCGCGCGGCTGCGTCGGGCCCTTCCAGTCATTCCAGAAACGCGCGAGCAATAGCACTGCGATGATCGCGATCAGGTCGCCGGCGAGCGCTGCCAGGCCGTGGCTCAGGCCGCTGAGGCTGCGCGGGGTGGCGGTGTCGACGGCCAGCGAAATCAGCGTGCCGCCGACGAAACAGACGAGCCCCGTCTGGCCGACCTTCACGACGGCCGGCATGCGGTGCGCAAGTCTGGCGATCGCGCCCGTGCGAACGAGCCCGGTTGCGAGCCAGGCAATGGCGAGGAAGTTGATCACGCGTTCAATCGACAGGTTCTGTTTCAGGTGGCCTGGGAGCGGTTGCGTCAGGATGAACAGTTTGGTGACTGCGAAGGCTAGCACGGCTGCGATGGCGATTCTTGTTAACCAGCGGCCGGTGCGGGATTCCTGGATGTCGGTTGGGACCGGGTGTTCGCGGCAAAGGATACCGATTACGAACATCAGTTGCCACGCGAAAGGGTTGAAGGCCCAGTCGCTGACGTCGTCTATGGCGAAAAGTTTGGCCAGCGGTGTGGCTAGCGCCCATGTTGTTGCGCTTAGTGCTAGTGCTGTTAGCGGGGATTTGCGTGCTAAGGGGACGATGAGTGGGACGGTTAGGGCGAAGAGGACGTACATCGGCAGGACGCTTGATAGGTATGGCTGGCGTCTCAGCGTTGCGATTTCGAAAGCTTCCTTGAATGGGGCTGCGGAGAAGGTCGGCCAGCCGGTTAGGTCGACCATGGGGCGGTTCAGGTGCAAGCGCTGCAGGATTGCGCCTGAAAGTAGTGTAAGGAGCGCTGTCAACAGGTACGCCCTGTAGATCTCCCAGCAGCGTCTGTGGAAGCGGGTTTGGGCGGCTTTGGGGCCTTTCTTGCTCAGTACGGCGTTGTACGCTGCGGCTGATGCGTAGCCGCCCAGGCACACGAAAACTTCCGCCGAGTCGCATAAGGCGTAAGCGTGCAGCATCAGGTGCTGTAAGACGCTCCCCGGGATGTGATCCAGCACGATCACGATCAGCACTATCCCTCGGAAGAAATCCACTTCGATCGAGCGGAGACGGGGTGGGTTCATGCGGGGCTCGGGTTGGGCTTTGGGGATGCCTACGCTTTGACGTGCCGCTTTCTGAGGGTGCTGCTTGGTTTCGGGTTTACGTGGAGTAGGAGCGGTGGAGAGAGGGAATGTTCCCTGTGGTTAGCGGGGTGTAAGGAGGGACTTGGGGAATAAGGCGAGTTGGATGTGCTCGGACTCCAGACTTAAGGATGGTTAAGTTTGGTGCGCGGAGGACTATTAAACCAAGCCGCCGCATCGCTACGACGGCTTGCGCCAAGCAGCGTGCCAACAGTTATGCCCCCGTCTGTGCCCCCCCATATTGAGCACTGGTAAAATCGGGCGACTTTGGTTTTGGATGAGCTAGCCCGCAACGCCCTAAGCGTTGCGCGAATACAACAACGCCCTCGAGGCAGACCAGGCCCTCGTAGCTCCGAGAGCCTCTGAAGAACCGATTCGCGATGTTCTGCTTGTGCGAGCGACGCACCGACACGATCTCCGCCCGCACGGCTGCCCGCCAGCACCTATCTTACCGTTCATTCGCAAACAATACCGAAGAGCGCCCCACTTGGATCTACGTATGAGTAACGAAAAGGATCTTCTCACCCAGATCGACTCGCTTGGCGAGCAACAGCTCAGACGACTGCTGGTTGAGCACCTCACGCGTCGCAAGCTTGGGCTTTACTGGGAATCGAACGCGATCGAGCGCGATGAGGCTCTGAATTCTCACGTTGTCCTGCCGACGTTAGATGAGAAGCTGTCAAATCTCTCAGCTGCCGCCGAGCCATGCCGCAATCTAATTGTTGAAGGTGACAATTTCGATGCTTTGCGATTGCTCACGGCGACACACAGAGGCAAGGTGCGCGTCATCTATATTGATCCGCCATACAACACTGGAAACAAAGATTGGGTCTACAACGACCACTACGTCGGGGCAAACGATCGTTGGCGGCACTCCCAGTGGCTAGAGTTTCTTTATCGACGGCTAACGCTTGCTCGCGAGCTGCTGACCCCTGACGGCGTCATATTGGTGTCTATAAATGACGAGAATCGCGCGCGCCTTGAACTGCTACTTGAAGAGGTTATGCCAGGTAGACGCTTGGGCACGATCACATGGAGGACGCGCCAGGGTTCCAATGCCGATCAACGATGCTTTCTTAGCGTTGATCACGAGCATATTCTCGTCTACGGCAATTCGGAGTTCCGCTTCAAAGGATTTGAAAAGACGTACGAGATGTATAGCAATCCGGACAGCGACCCCAGAGGAGACTGGCGCCCCGACAACTTGACGCTAGGATTTTCCTACCGAGAGCGTCCGAATTTGTTTTATCCGCTGACCGATCCTCGTTCTGGCGTCTCGTATCCGCCTAATCCCGATCGTGTCTGGGTCTATGCAACAGAACAGCGGCTAAAGCCAGGTCAGCGGGTTCAAGCCAAGACAATGGAAGAGTTCATCGCTCTCGGACAGATCATATTTCCCTCAGAGCAACGAATCGAAACGTGGCACACCATCGAAGCCCTGCTCAACGCGATTGACAAGGGGGACGTTCCGAAAAGCGGAAAGACTCCCTTGCTTCGTCGCGACCTTCCGAATCTCGAATACTGGGTCGGCCGCCCGGTTGGTTTCGGACGCCCTCAGTTCAAGCGATATAAGGCAGATCTGAGAAACCAAACTCAACCGTTGTCGAGCTGGATAGTGCCGAGTTTTGAAGAAGGCGACTACGAAGCAGAAAATAGTTTGATCTCAGGTACGAACCAAGAAGGCGCACGTGCAATAGCTGAACTTTTTGGTGATCGTGCGTTTAACTATGCTAAACCTCTGTCGCTCATTAAAGGGCTCTTGGCTCAGGCAACCAAGTCGGATGACATTGTTTTGGATTTTTTCGCAGGTTCTGGCACTACCGGTCAAGCTGTGATGGAATTAAACGCAGAAGATGGTGGAGCCCGCTCGTTTATTCTATGCTCTAGCACCGAAGCGACTGCTAAAGAACCGAAGAAAAATTTATGCCGTGACGTCTGCGCCGAACGCATAAGGCGCGTTGCCGAAAGAATGGAAGATGGGAAACAGTCTCTTGGTCAGTTTGCATATTTGAGACTCGATCTGCTGCAACCAGCTGATATTGCCTTTGACGCGACCTCGCACCACGCGTTTCACCTTCTTGGACTTCGAGAGCGGCAAGCCACCTCGGTACTGCAAAAGACAAACGTTCTCAGCATCGGTGGTACGGAAGAACTCGCGATCTTAGTCTGCCCGGAGGTCGATAACGGGACGCTCGAAACGCTTGCCACTTGGCCGGCGAATCGACTTTCCGTCTATTCCCCTCGGCCAGAAACGGTCGAGCAAATCTTGAGCGAACGCGGGTTACAAATCAACAGCTATTCACTCCTAGACGCGCTTCTACGCGGACAGACCACCGTTGCGTCCAATTAAAAATATCAACCCATATGTCCACAATTCCGCAAGAAGAAGCGATGAATTTCCTTGTAACCGCTCCTCAAAGCGCTGGTGTAGAACCAGAGGAATTTCAGAAATCGATCATACGGGGTATGACCAAGACATTATTGAGAGAGACCAAGGCGCCTTGCTTGTTAAGGGCTCCGACCGGTTCCGGAAAGACCTACATGCTCGCACGTGTCCTTGCGGACGTTAGCGCCCAAGAGAATGCGGTCTGGTTTTGGTTTGTCCCCTTTGTCAACCTTGTTGCGCAAACCCTTGATGCATTGGTAAGCAATACATCGGACTTAACTCCTCAACTGCTCGTGCACGGTAGAAACCAAGACCCCGCTGGGGGCGAGGTCCTAATATCGACCGCTCAAGCCGTTGCTAAAGCCCAATGGAGAAACAGCGGCTACAACGCCGACGGTGACGACGATACTCGGACATTGGCTGAACTCAGAGCACGGGCTATCGTCAAAGGACTTAAAATCGGCCTTGTTGTTGATGAAGCGCATATCGCGCTAGACAAGGCTACCGAATTCGGCAAGTTCGCTCAGTGGCTAAATGCCGATTACTTGATTATGGCAACGGCCACGCCTAGAGATCAGCGCATCCTAGATTTCCTGGCCGGTGCGGGAAAGTCCGAGTTCGAGTCATTCACGGTCAGCCGCGACGAGGTAGTCGACGCTCGATTGAACAAGCGCTTCATCGAAGCAATCGTGTATGACCTTCGCTCGAGTGTCCAGACGGTCGCCGACCTGAAGCGCACTGTCCTAAGGCAGGCGTGGAAACGGAACCAAAGACTTAAATCTATTTTGGCCAGCGCCGAGATACCTATCACACCATTGCTCTTAGTGCAGGTTGCAAACGGCGACACGACCGTGGAGGAAGCAGAGCGCGATCTGATTCGCATCTGCAACGTCCCTGCGCACGCCATTGGAAAGCACTCGTCAGACGAACCCGATCCTGTTCTTATGGCGGCTATCGCCAACGATTCGACTAAGGAAGTGCTGATCTTCAAACAGTCTGCGGGGACAGGGTTCGACGCGCCGCGAGCGTTTGTGCTCGCGTCTACGAAAGCCGTGAACGATACCGACTTCGCCATGCAGTTCATCGGTCGCGTAATGCGTGTCGCAAGAGCGATCCGGACCAAGTATGTGACCTCCGACCAGATTCCCGAGGATCTGAATACCGCTTATGTGTACCTCGCCAACGCGGAGGCGCAACGAGGATTCGAATCGGCGGTGGCGGCGACGAGCCAGATCAAGAGCGCGCTCGAAGGGCAAACCGAAAAACTAGTGACCCGTCAGACAATGTCCGGGGCCGTCGTGTATAGCAATCGCTCCACCCCGCAAGCACCGATAGCGTATGACTTCTCGCTTCCGGCTAGCCCACAGAGTGCTCCTCCATCGACAGGAGTCAAGCCGGCCGCCCCTGATCAATCTCAGGAAACATTCCGGTTCGACGAGCCACAAGATCTGCTCGACGAAATGCAACAAGTGCAGATCAAACCTCAGAAAAATGCTTTGCGTGCTGCAATCTCTTCGGAAGATGATCTCTCAGCGCAGCTTTCTACTGCGAGAATACGCCCATATCTCATTAACAGAGAACTCAGAGACGTCCCGCTCGCATTGAAGCGCGAGCGCCGACCAGACTTGGTGGACATGTCCGCTATTTCGCAGACTGTCGCCGCCAAATTAGACGTATCGCAAAAACTTTTGGACGACGCGGTAAGGGTTGCGCTCAATCGCGTAAAGGTTAGTGAACTCCACACAGAACTTACGACGAAGAAAACACGAAATGAACAGGTAAGGATTGTTACGGATCGGAATGCTCTCGCGAAACATGCAATCACCTGCCTCAGAGCGCTTCCCCAAGTCGAAGACGCAGATTGCAGGATAATTATCGACGTCCTCGCTCAACGTGTTACCGCATCCATTCGCGATGCACTCGACGATGCAGAGGATACGCCGGATGTGACAACTATTCAGCGTTCGGCGCGCGACGCCGCCCACTGGATAGTCATTCGGCAATTCGACCGACTTGAAGAGGGACTTCATGAAGCGATTGCGGCTCAAGCTTTGACAGAGAATGCCGAACCGCTCCCCGACGCGATGCTGTTTCCCGTGGATATACCCCTTACAAGCTCGAGCAAGAACATCTACGGTGTACTACCTCCCACGAACGACGAACTAAGCTTGGTTGAACAGGTTCTATTGCTGGAGGATCGCGCATTACTTTCCGAAAAGACCTATTTTTTTGAGGATCAACCGTTTAGAACAGGGAAGTTCGATGGAGTCTCAAGTCTCAACAGCGAAGAAAGGGCGTTCGCTCGCGCACTTGATGATGCAGATTTTGTTGAGTGGTGGCATCGCAATCCAGATCGCAAACCATATTCGGTTAGATTGGTACGAGGTGAGCACAAAAACTTCTTCCATCCTGACTTTGTCGTTTGCCTCCAGCATTATCCCGGAGACAAGCCCATCCTCCGGTTGATCGAGACAAAAGAAAACGTTAAAGACGCAGCGAGAAAAGCAAAGCACGTTCCGGATTATTACGGGAAGGTTCTTTTCTTGACCAAAGATCACAAACGTCTAAGGTGGGTCCGCGAAGACGGCAGTTTAGGCAGCGATGTTGATCTGGAAGACCTGCATGAAGTTCGTGAGTGGTTACGGAGTACCCGCCCAGTCGTGGCCTAAGCGGGGACGCTCCGCCGGCCGAGCTGCTGCAAGCAGCACGTCGCACATAGGCAGACGAATGTGGCGTGCCTTGAGGGCGCAGGGTACCCGGTGCGCATCGCGTGCCACACTCAGTGCGACTTGAGGCCCTCGCAGCTGGATGCGGGGACTGGAGCCCGTTCGGTAAGACGCTGTGCATGCCTTTTACCGCTTTTTGATGCGCTGGGCTGAGTCGCGGGATACGAGATCTCTGCGTAGTTCTGTATAACAATCTGAGCAGCCCCAGACGTCGGCGAAGGCACGGCCGCAGCCTCTTGCGCTGGCGAAGGTGGAGTTACGAAGGAGCGCGCAAGAAATACGAGTAAGACGGCGATTGCCGACAGGGCGACGACCTTCACAATCCTGAATGCTGGTTCACCCTTCTTTACGCGCTCCCACTCGCTTTTCAATACTACCTTTGTCGACTCCATCAACTCACCGGTCAAACGCTGCTCCTCAGCCTTTGTGCCGCTGCCGTTGTATGCGTTAAGAACGTTTGATCTAAATGAGGCTACTTGCTGAATAAGGTGCGAGTGCTCTCGTGGATTCAATCGCAGGAGAATTCGATGCTCAATCGACTGCAATTCATGCAATAACTTAAAATTATCCTCCAGAAACTTCACTTGCGAATCTTGGTTGTTTTTTTTCGCGCTATAAAGTGCGACAACCTCAGTGGTTCCAGAGATAAATTGTGAAATATCTTTCCGTATTTCATCTATCCAGGTCTGGCGAAACTCGGAAGTCTTCTGCTCCTTTGTCAGAACCGTCGAAATGAATACCACGAGCCCGGCAATAGCCGCGGCAATAATGGAACCTATTGCGGCGTCAGGTAGCTGCATAATCGTTGACCATTAGATGATCATTCAGGACTCTTCCTTCACTATCGAAATGAAATACATGTCACCTGCCAGTGGGTCGAAAGCTCCATACTCCAGCACCGGGCAGGCAACTATTCTAAACTCTGGTGGATTCCGCTTCTTGAGGTAGCGCCTCAATCCGGAGAAGCCCTTGTCAGTATGGATGTGCAAGTTGAACTCTTTCCTAGATATGAGGTTGAGCGCTTTGGCCTTTGAGATTCCGCCGCTCCCCGAGTCCAAACCCCGCAAAGTAATCGGTATCTCAACAAGATCACCCAATGATCGAACCGATACCACGTTGTGAAAGGCTGCTGAAATCCGTTGATCAAAGACAAAAGTGGACAGAGCCTTTCCTGCATGCAGAGTTACTTCTACAAAACTACCGTCACCGTCCCGGGCTCTAATAGCGGAAGCGATTTGATCAAACTCCTTAACGATGGACCGATCGCCGTAGGCCCGCGTCTGCGGCGCATCAGGACTGTTCATAAACTGTCCGTATTCCATCGAAGTTTGCGCGCCGGCGTTGTAATTCCTGCGTCTCGCCTCAGCCTGATCGACCAGTCGTTCCTGCTCTTCAACGACGGGAGCGCTTGCTTGTTCGTAAGCCGGCGCAACCGCGTTTTCGATTCGCTTTACGATATGGGCACTGCCGTCTTCACTGCTACCTAATAAGTCCGCAATGAACCCGCCTTCACGAGTTTGAGCCATCATGAAGTCTGTCTGAGCGTAGTCCTCGTCGCGAAGCCGCGCATTCTTCCAGATGCTCCCGTACTTCACGTCGAGATATGCACGGTCGATTGCGGTTTGTATGTGACTGAGAGTTTTACTAAATGCGCGCAACTGAACAGAGTGATCCTCTGTAATCGGGCCATCGAAGTGTATCGATATACTATTTTTACTCATGGCGATCGCGACCTTATCTTTAATCTTATATCGCCCGACCGCTACCTAATTGACGCAGAAACGCAGATAGAAAGCCGCGCCGGACCGTTCATCCTGCGTTAACGGCCGCCAGTGAGATAACTGTAGGAATTTCGTGAAATATGCGTGTTGCGCGCAAGCCGAGTAAGCGACTCGTATGTAACTAATCTAGGAAAACGTACGCTCGCCTCCATGACGCGTTCATCGAACCAGCAATCGGATCGGCGAATCAGACGTTTGGAATCAACCTTCCGCATGGAAAAAAGCCTTTGCGGATTTCGATGCCGGCCACACTGGTCAACGCCGCGTCCGCCGAGTTCTTCAATGCGGCTCTGGGGGGCACCGGAGAAACACTTTTCGTATAGAGCACGTTACGAATCGCGCTTGGGCAGCCGGTCGCCGTCAATGTGATAACCACCACGTCCCGCCCTCTCGACTGCAATATTGAACTGACGGGCCAATTGAGCATTCTTTTTGAAGTGCAAGGGTCTGTCGGCAGTTTGATCGAGGGCGGCGCACAAATGGCCGTGTATGGCCTCGATTTCTGAAGAAACGTCCGGCACCGTCTCGTAATAGTCGCTTGCCCCGAAATCCGCAAAAATGTCGATGTATGCGGGGCCGTCCTCGGCACGCTTAATGTGCGTGTTTAGGAAAGCCGTCAGCCTGGTATTCGGCATCTCCGAGCACTTACGACGTATGTGTTCGCGCACCGAATTTTCCAAGATGACACGCGGGCCATCTGCGTGAGTCGACTCGAAAAGATAAGCGTTGACAAAAGCGGGCCCAAAGACCATGGGTGCTCCCGATTTTCCCAAAGTCGAACTGTCTTCGTGGTACAAAAGACCTTTAGCTACTCCGCCGCGGCTAAGAAAGCCGGCCATCAGCAGCTGCCGGCAGATCCGAAAAACTATATATACGAGAAGTCCAATCTCTCGAATATCCGGTTTAACTGAAATGACGACGCAATCAGAAAACGAAGTCATCCGGTCTTCAAAGTCATCGGCTGTCATATCAAGGCCGACTTCTTTCGCAAAGACATCAGCCCACGCATCATTACTCACCGACAGTGCATGGTATATTTTTCTAACCAAATCCGGTTTGCCGGCCGATTTAAAAATGATGTCTTTGAATCCGAGCACGTCGACAAAAGCGACGACCCTTTCTTCATACGCTGCGTGCCGAGGAGCGTCGGCGACGAATGCCGTTTCCTCCGACTGTGGCACCGTTGCCTGAGTCTCGACGACAGTAATGTCGGAAATATTAAGGCCCTCTGGTAGAGGGCCGCTTTTCTCAGCTGAGTCAGGCAACGCTCCCCCGCGGGCTTAATGCTTAATCAGAGACTTGAAATAGGCTTCGATTTTGGCGTTGTCGAGTTCGTCGATTCCAACCGCCCACGCTTCAGCCCAAGGCCCGGTGTCGACGTGCGACATATTTACCAGCTGAGCTCCGGTGTAACCGTCGTACAGCTCTAGCACCTTGTCCACAATCTGCCCCGATTGCTCGTCCAAGGGGACTGGGACTTCATTGGTCGCACTCACCAGTGGGTGCGACGGCGGAATCGGGTTCGAGGAGAAAACTTTTAATTTGTGATAAACGCTCGGCAAAACCGGGCCGAACTTCCACGCGGCGAAATTTTCGTCAACCAGCGGGGTGTGTCGAAGTGCGAGATGCCATCCGTGGCAGAAATAAGCGAGCTTTTGTACCGACAGATTGGTTAACAAACGGCCGCGCGCGCCCGATCGACGAATGATTTCGCCGGCGAGTTGCAGTGCTGAAACCGTCATTTCAGTTCCCCAATTAATGATCGTGCACCGCACGACCCAAATGATACTGTACATACATACAGTGCTTTTTTCAAGTTTTGGATGCCTACCACGACGGGGATCCCACATTGGTTTACGTAGGATCCCCGTCGTGGTGGACGGAGGGTAGCAGGACATCACGAAAGAGTCAATAGCCAATGCCGTGCTGGCTCGTCCACGCCTACTTTCCCAAGAGCCGTCGCGGAGCCCGGGCCCGTGCTATGTTCTCGGCGGTGGCCGAAATGCTCAGGGCTTGACGGCAAACCCTAAAGCAGAATTTGCCCGAAAAGCTAATGAAGAAAACCACAAAACTCTATCGACACTGGAACAACGGGGGACGGCTGCTATACGTTGGGGTCTCACACGACGCAATAAAGCGACTCGCGCAACACGAGGCTGACAAAGAATGGCAGTCTGAGATCGCGCGGGTGACCATTGATACGTATCCAACCCGTGAAGCCGCAGAGCAGGCCGAGCGAGAGGCTGTTCGCAACGAAAACCCTTTGCACAATCGAATATGCTTCCGGCCGAAGAATGAAATAGGGTTGCCGCAACCTCGAACCTCATATCGCGGTTTTTGGAAGAACTTATCTCAGGAAGGAAAGGCAGAGCATCTAGCTAAATTGCGGGGCTGTGGTCCAGTCCAGTCGAATTCCATTGGCAGAATGTAATCGGCGCTGAGCGCAATATCCGAAACGCTTACCGTGTGGAGACGGTAAATGAGTTGTCAGTACTCGCAAGGCCAGGCGACAGTCTCTTCATAACGGCGCTGGAGCCGCTTGGTTCAACCTGCGAAGAAATCGAAGATGCCTTGCGCTCGATATTACGGCTGGGCGTTTCGTTGTATAGAGGTCGTCGCAAGCGTGACGAAAAGCTTTGGTTCGCGCCCGATGACTTGCGCGAAGCAGAGCAGCATCGCATACAAGTCCCACCGCGGCAATTGCCTCGCTTACTTCGTGGTATGGGTCAACTACGCGAAGATTGGACACTGCCTGACGGCAATCTTATCAATGCGATTCCTCCCAACTCAACACACGCGCGATTCGATTACATCGACGCAGCAATGCGGACCAAGTATGGCACCGGATGGCGCCGCATGTTCCCTTGGCCAGCATGGCGAGATATTCCGATAGCAGTTCCGTTTCACGAGAAGGATAAAGTAAAGGCGTTAGGAGCGCGTTGGTACGTATTCGGTCGCAGATGGTATGTGCCGAAGGGAATCGACCTAAACAAGTTTGACCGATGGTTGCCTGACATCGACAAGTGGGCGCAAAAGCCGGGAAGCATTCCTCCTGTGCTGCCATATTTCTACGTTCGAAAAACTCCGCCACCTGGATGGGGTGGCCGAAACGATCTAACCGAAGGCCTCGAGGAATGAGAGCTTCTGGCACGAAGCGGAATCTGCTCCGAAAGAAGAGCCCCTCGGACTCCATGGCGTGCGAAAATGGGGCCTAGCTAAGTCTTACTCTCATTTCCCGTTTTTTAAAAAGGGGAAAAATTCTCCGCGTGCGAGGGCAGCCGGTCTAGAAAGCGCGCGCCGCCACGACTTTTCCGCCCCCCTCCGTTGCTGGGACGGCGGGCGGCCCTCGTGAGCCGAGTTCTGCGCACTTCAGCAGACGTTCGCCGCTTACGGCTGCAGCCGAATTGGACCGCCGGTTCGTCGACCTGATAGCGGACAACCTCTCAGTGATGATGCGCGATGCAGGCGTTAGTGACGCCCGGCGGATCCAGCTGGCATGAAGAGCGTGAGACGACAGCGGACGCGGAGCACCCATGAAAACGGCGTGCGCGAAGCACGCATCCGCGCCTGGTCACCGCCCCCTGGACAAACTCGCATGCTCCGGATGCTCGGAGCGCCTCCGATCTCAGCCACGATGCGTTCTGCATCTTTTGTAGCCACGATGCGCGTTGCTCTAAAGTCGCAGAGCAAATGCCCGTTATATTGCTGACCAGCGCTCAATCCGGCAAATCGATTCCACGCACGTTGGGAGCGTGCTCACTGGTATCCCTGCCGATCAGAGACGCGGCCTGATGTGCCCGCTTAGTCGTGCCTCCCGACGTACTTCACGTAGTCTCGACAATGACCGAACCTCTTTTGGGGCAACAGCATCACCAGAAACCCCGTTCTCGCCGCCACGTCGCGGTAATCGCCGCGATGATAGCGGTCGGCCTCCTCGTCGTGGTCGCTGTTGCGATGCGCGCGGCCTCTTCCCAAGACGCAGCGGAACGACGACTGCGCAGCGCACTTTTGGCATCTTCAGAGCTTGAGATGCTACTCACGCAGCATGTTGCCGCCAACACCGACTTTGTGCGCGGCATCCGGGCGGCAGGTTTCAACTCACGCGCTTGGCCCGTGCGGCGCGCAGCGGCTGTTGCCGGCGCCTACGAGAGACTGGAAGAAGACTTGGCCGACACGCCGGAAGCCGTCCGAAGCGTGAAAGAACTGCGTCGACTGAGCGCCATCTGGCCGGAACAACTGGACGCCGCAGCCCGTAGTATTGCCTTGGCAAGCAATACGTCACCTGTTGATGCGAGTTCGCTTCAAAGTGCGAACGAGACTTTCAGCTCGATCATGAGCATTCTGACGATGCTCAGAACGCGCGAGCGCAACGAGATTGCACAGATGCAACTTAACTCGCAGTCTGAACTGGCGAGACAAAAGATATTTCTGTCTGCGCTTGGGGCATCCGGCGTGCTGCTACTGGTACTGCTGCTCTACACCAGTCATCGGGCGGCGCTCGCAAGGGCGACGGCCAAGGTCACCGCGACCGAAGCCGAACGTCGCTTCAAGGAATATTTCGAAAACCATCCGGTCGCGATGCTCATTTATGACATCGACACATTCCTGATCCTGACCGCCAATGCAGCGGCACAGCGGCAATACGGTGCGTCGCTGCAGCAGCTAAGACAGACGCGAATGGATCTCCTGCGCCCCGATGAGGAGGCCGAGTCCTTTCGACGGGACCTCAAGCAATATATTGAGTCAGGCGCGCAAGGCGGATCGGGAGGGTTACGTCGACACAGGCGCGCTGACGGTAGCACGATCTTCGTGGATATATCCTTTCATCTTCTGGACTATGCGGAGCGGAAGGCCTGCTTTATTTCTGCTCGAGATGTGACGGAGCACGAACGCGCGAAAGAAGCCTTGCGCGTGCGCAGCGGCGCGTTGGAGGCATCGCGCAACGCCGTGCTCATATCGGAGAAGTCTGGCGATTCAAACATCATCACCTACGCGAACGCAGCGTTCGGGACCGTCACCGGCTTTCCCGTACGGGAGGTCATCGGTGCAGAACACTGGTCGGTGCTGGGCTGCGAGATCACCTCGCCGCAGGCGCAGTCCGTCCAGATGGCAATGCGATCAGATAGAGAAGAGTCGGCGCTTTTACGATGCCGCCGCCGCGACGGCTCGTCTTACTGGAGCCAGTTGCAGGTCGCGCCCGTGCTTGACGAATCGGGACGCCCGACCCATTGCGTGACCGTCTTCAACGATGTTTCGGAACGCGTCCGGGACCAGGAAACGTTGCGCGCTCAGGCCCAGCAGGATCCACTTACACAGTTGCCCAACAGACTTGGCCTTACTGCTCAACTCGACCCGTTGTTCACTCGTGCGCGACGCGATCACGAGCGGATCGCGCTGGTATTTCTTGATCTCGACAATTTCAAGGTCGTTAACGATTCGCTAGGCCATACAGCCGGAGATGCACTGCTGCGCGACGTTGCGCGCCGCCTTTCCCATCGCATGAGAGCACACGAGCTTGTAGCACGGTACGCGGGCGACGAGTTCGTGGTTGTGCTGTACGGGCGCGGCAACATTGATGAATTTGTAGCGGCCGCCCGAGAGATGCAGGCAGATCTGAGCGAAGACGTCCGGATCGACAACAGGCTCGTGCGCCCGCAAGCCAGTATCGGGGTAGCCGTGTTTCCCGATCACGCACAAGACCTCGAAACGTTGCTGCGCAGCGCAGATTCTGCAATGTATCGAGCGAAATCGGTTGGACCAAGCGGCCTGCAAATTTTCGACGAAGCAATCGCACGGGAATACAGCGAGCGCGCCGCCATCGCGCAGGATCTGCGAAATGCGCTCGATTCCGGAGCGCTTACTCTCGCTTATCAGCCGCGACTGTCGCTGCAAACGGGATTGGCGAATGGATTCGAAGCCCTGGTTCGCTGGAACCATCCTGCCCGCGGAGCGGTTGGTCCGGCCGTATTCGTGCCGATTGCCGAAGAAAACGGCCTCATATCGGAAATCGGAGAGTGGGTGTTGGAGCAGGCTTGCCGACAAACGAAGGTTTGGGCGCTCGAGCATCCGGAGATAGTTGTCTCGGTCAACGTGTCACCGATCCAGTTCTTGCGCTCCGACCTGCTGTCGGTTGTTACGGGAGTCATTCAGCGTACGGGGGTAGATCCACGCAATATCGAAATTGAAATAACCGAAGGTGTGCTCATGGCGCCGCAATCCGTGGCCACGCTTAGCGCTCTTCGCCAGAGGGGCCTATCAGTCGCAATCGACGACTTCGGATCAGGATATTCGAGCCTAGGGTACGTTCGCAGCTTCATGGCGGATCGGCTGAAGCTCGATATGTCGTTCGTCAAGGGTATCGGCGTATCGACCGCGGACGAGGTGATCGTGAAGACCGTCATCGCGATGGGACGCACCTTGGGCATGCGCGTCGTCGCAGAAGGCGTCGAGACGCACCGCCAGCTCGAATTCCTCATTGACAACGGTTGCGAGGAGATCCAAGGGTACTGGTACGCGCGTCCGACGGACGCAGCACGTGCCACGGCTTATCTGGACACCCCGCGTAATCTTGCACGGACAGCCAACGAAAAATACCAGTCAGCCCCGGACGCCTGACCCAGTTCTCGCTCTAGGTAGGTCTTCGACTCGAATTTCGAATTTTTTGGAATTCGGCACCAGATAATCGCGCCGCCCTTCGGCGCGCTTTCCCAGTAAACGCACGGCGACATTCAGATTTTTGCCAGAATAGACAGGATCGAATCTGGGCTCGCCGGCTTGACAAGGTGGTGATCGAATCCAGCTTCGCGCGTTCGCTGCCGGTCTTCCGGCTGACCGTATCCCGTCAATGCGATAAGGCATGTCCGGTAAGAGCCGCCAAATGCCCTGATCTGACGTGCAACCTCGTACCCACTCAAATCTGGAAGGCCCAGGTCGAGGATCACGGCCTGAGGGCGAAATGCGTGCGCGACTTCGACAGCCTCGCGCCCCGTGAAGGCGGTGCGCACCTCCATGTCACTGAGGATGATCGCCAGGGACGTCGCAGCGTCTTGGTTGTCGTCTACGACCAGCACCCGGAGAGTTCGTCCGTCTTTCTCGCTCGCGACATGGTCCGTCTTCGTCGCACACGTTGGCGGGTCTGACAGCGGCAGTTGGACTGTGAACCGGCTACCGGAGCCCGGGCCGTCGCTCTCCGCGAAGACAGTCCCGCCGTGCATCTGCACCAGCGACCGAGCGACAGCCAAGCCTATGCCCAACCCAGCTGCCTCGCCTTGCCCGCTGGGTGCAGCCTGCTCGAAAACTTCAAATAACGCAGGGATCAATTCCGAATCCATGCCGATTCCGTTGTCTTCGACGCAGATGCTGGCGATCCCCGCGTTGCACAGCATCGTCACGCGGACGTGCCCGTCGACGGTTGTATATTTGATCGCATTGTCGAGCAGATTCGACATCACCTGGGTGATACGCGTTAAGTCGCCGCGAACGTAGGCTCCAGCGCAGTCGTCCCCGATAAAGTCGACGCGATGGTGTTTTAGGGCGGCGGCGGGAGCCGTTATTTCAAGCGCCCGGCGAATGGCATCGCGAATATCGAAGACCTCCAGATGGAGCTGGATCTTACCGGTCGATATCCGTGACACGTCCAGAAGGTCGTCGATCAAATGCGAAAGATGGCTTGTCTGCCTTTCGATCACCTCTCGGATCCAGCGCAGCTCTTGCGCAGTCGAGCCGCTTTCCTTGATCAGTTGCGCAGCGGTGCGCACAGGTGCCAAGGGATTTCTGAGCTCATGCGCAAGCGTCGCGAGCAGCACGTCCTTGCGCTCATTTGCCTTGCGAAGCGTCGCATCGGCGTGCGCCCGCACAGTAACGTCAGCTAGCGTTCCGATTATTACAGACGACCCGGCTTCAGCAGACGTCAGTTGACCAGATATCTCCACCGTTCTCGGTTCACCGCTATCGACCTTTTTTATAACAAGCGTCTCCCGCAGCGGCTCTCCCGTTGAGGCTGCATGGCTGAAAGCCTCTCGTATTCTTCGAGCGTCGTTGGAATGAACCAGGCGGTCAAAAAATGCATTTCCGCTGAGCGGGCCTTTGCGAATGGGCTGCCCGGTTATCTCGTACATACGCTCGTTTTCCCACACCGCCGTGTCGCGCGCGATGTCCCATTCGAATATGCCCAGCCCCGCGGCTTGTGCCGCAACCCGTAGCCGGTCCCTCACCCGCTTTTGCTGTACAAGCGCATCCGTCGTCCGGCGCGACTGCTGTGACTGCAACTGCCAGATCGCACTGTGTATTAGTTTGCCAAAGAAGTCGTCGACAACATCGTGCGCAGCAATCTGATGGTCGCGCATACCTGAACAGGCGAAAAACTCACGCACTCGCGACTGCGTGCATCGCCGCAGGAGGTTCAGTTCGAGATAGAGTTCGTCGATCAGGTAGCCTTGGCGCCACCGGTCTGTGGCATAGGCGCGCGCGCCACGGCTTGCTCGAGCGGCCGCCCGCGCGAGGTCCTCACCTCGTAAGGTAGAACAAAGCTCCGATAGCAGACGCGGAAGCTGGACGAGCAGTTGCCGCATCCCCTCTTTGCCTGGAGTGCGAATATGCGTTTGCTGCCGCACGGCACGGACCCAACGCCGCGCTATCCGGCGCCGATGTGTCTGAAGGTCGTCAGCTACCTGGGACAAAGTAAAAAGAGCGTCCTCCATGACTCTCGTTCCATTCGCGATTTTCAATTCGTCCCACCGCTCGAAAACAGGGGGCTCTTGCCACAGCCAAGAATAGCGAGTTCGGCGCAGGCTGGCTGGCCACGACGGCGGAAAAGCGAATCCCGTACCAGCTTTGTCTCAATTTTGACGCACCCCTAGATCAGCGGCGTGTGCGCGGCGGTTCGTTATGCTGGCGCGCCGCTAGCCCGCCGCCTCCGGCCCGAAGCACCGGTGCGCGAGATTGCAATGAGGCCTTGCCGGGTGATCGATTTGCATACCGACATTGGAAAAAGTACGCGCCGCCTCGGCCGGCGGATCTTCTGGAAGAAGGATAGCCTGGTTGCAAACGCAAGCCCACGCGCGGCCGACGCAGACCGACTTGTTGCCAATGGATGCAGCCCAGTACGGCAAGATTCCGGCGATCGAGTTGAATCGCTCCCGAGCGCTGGTTTTCATCGCTTCTTGTACCCGCTGTCCTACCGACAACTAAACGCTGTCAACGCCTTGCCTTGCGACCATTCTGGAAGATCGTTGCGGGCGCCCTTTTGCTTCCGCCACCTTGATCCATCGAATTCCGAACTGTGCCTTTCGAAAAATCCACGATGAAAAGGGATTTACAGCGTCTGGTGTTTAGCGCAGTCGCAGCTTGCTCACAACCGCGGAGAATCTGCTCCGGCTTGCTGGCTCTGCCAAATCAAAAGAGGTGCGTAGGGCAATCTACTTGAAGATCAGACAGTTTTTATCAACTCGTCCCGCTGCTCTGCCCATTTGAGGAGGGCGTCCAGTGCGGGACAGAGTGCTTGTCCCCAATCAGTCAACCGGTATTCCACCTTGGGCGGCACCTGGGGATAGAGCTTTCTTGCCACGATCCCGTCCGCCTCCAGTTGCCGTAGCTGCTGAGCCAGCATCTTTTGCGAAATACCAGGGATGAGCTTCTCCAGATCAGAGAAGCGCTGCACCTTGCCATCAAACAGACGGAACAGGATGACCAGCTTCCAGCGCCCTTCCAGCAATTTAAGCACTGCTTCGACACCAACTGCGGCCGTATCGGGGGTGTATTCCTTTCCCATGGGTAGGTAACTTACTTTTCCGTGCGTTCTTGTTCAATAGTAAGTTTATAGCGAAAATTCCTGTATCGACAGTTTGCCATGAGAGGCTTTTGGCATGGGCATTTCACTACCGGATGCGATCTCCACTTTTTTCCAGGTGAGCAATGGTGCTGCGCCTTCATCGCTGCGATGCGCTTTTTCCGAAAAGGCCGTTGTCCACGATGAAGGCCAGACGTATCAGGGGCACGAAGCAATCGAAACCTGGCTGGTGCAAGCGCAGCGCAAGTATGCCTATCGGGTAGAGCCGTTGACGATCACGCAAGACGACGCTGGCGTCACTGTCGTGGCTCGATACACCGGCAACTTCCCCGGAGGTCTCGCCGACCTGAAACATGTATTCCGGCTCACCGACCACAAGATTGAATTTCTAGAGATCCACTGATGACCATGAACCTCGAACTCACGGGGAAGCGTGTGCTTGTCACGGCTGGCACCAAAGGCGTTGGCCGCGCCGTCGTCGAACTGCTCGGCGGACTCGGCGCGCGCATCCTCACGACGGCTCGTACCAAGCCGGACTTCATTACCGACGCCATGTTCGTCGAAGCCGACCTCACAACGCCGGAGGGTTGCGCGACCGTGGCACAGGCCATCGAAAGCCGGCTGGGTGGCGTGGACGCCATCATCCATGTCCTGGGTGGTTCGTCAGCGCCGGCAGGCGGTTTTGCCGCGCTGGATGAAACCGAATGGCAAAAAGAACTGAACCTCAATCTGTTTCCGGCCGTACGACTGGATCGGGCGTTGGTGCCGAAGATGATTGAACAAGGTGCGGGCGTCATTATCCACGTCACGTCCATCCAGAATCGTTTGCCCTTGCCGGAATCGACCACGGCTTATGCTGCCGCCAAGGCTGCACTGTCCACGTACAGCAAGAGCCTGTCGAAGGAAATCACGCCTAAGGGCGTGCGCGTCGTGCGAGTGTCGCCGGGCTGGGTGGAGACGGAAGCAGCAGTTGCGTTGGCAGAACGGCTTGCCAGCCAAGCCGGTACGGATTACGAAGGCGGCAAGCAGATCATCATGGACGCGCTGGGTGGCATTCCGCTCGGGCGGCCGTGCAAGCCTGCCGAAGTCGCCAACCTGATCGCCTTTTTGATCTCGCCGCGTGCGGCGGCGATCAGTGGAACAGAGTACGTGATCGACGGCGGAACCATTCCCACCGCGTAAGGTTGATGCACCGGACACCGACGCGATCCTGCGGTGCTCATCGCCCGGGCACCCTGTGGGTCTTCCAGCCGCGTCCCAACATCCGTCCTTCACGTCTACCGCCGCTCAGCATTGACGCTTAAGGCGGGCGACCCGCGATTGCCGTCGCGCTTCGAAAATACTTGTCGCATCGAGTCGCGGAGCTTCGCGCTGACATTGCGATTGCAGCTCTATGGGCTGCGTGATCCCTTGCCGGTGCGATATGTTGATCAACAACGGCAGAGCCGGGTGCACAGCTAGAACAGCGATGCCGGTTTCTCACTCCTTCCTGTTTCACCGCAATCAGTTCTGCATTTCACTTCGCTGCAACCGCGAGAGCGACGTTCTCTACATCAAGCTCGTAGTGTCTGGCCTCCGCTCCGTGATCCCCACGAGTCGAAAGCATCCTACGTTCCGATTCGTCTGGGGACATCGCGCTAAGTAGATCTCGCCGCCTCGGCTTCTGCCCGACACGGATCGCTGACTTAGCTTTTTGACCCATATCCATTCGTCGTCCTATCAACAACCAGACCCCTCCGACGACGTGCCATGCGACGATTTTGAAGGATCGCCGCTGAGGCACTCGGCTCCCGTCACCTGATCCACTGAACCCCGAAAGGTACCTCTTGAACAAGCAACGATGAAAAGGGATTTACAGCGTCTAGCGTTTAGCGCGGTCGCAGCTTGCCTCACGGTCGTCGAATCGCCGCAAGCTCTCGCGAATAACCCGGTTGTCAAGGAAATCAGAATCGAAGGACTGAGACACCTCCAGCCCGATAGATTCCTTCCAAGCTTGCCGTTGAAACCCGGCGACACGTTATCCGACGATATAGCTTCAAAATGTTTGAACGCGATGTACAACACAGGGCTGATCGCCGATGCAACAGTGGATTTCGATGGCGAAGTCGCCGTCTTCCACGTCGTCGAGAAGCCGACGATAGCGCAACTCGAGTTTTCGGGCCTGCACGCGTTGGAAAAAAACAAGCTGTCGCTCGTCTTCAAGGACGCTGGTATCGCGCTCGGACTGCCCCTGGACAAGGCGCTGTTGAATAAGGGCATGCAGACTCTGCGAAACCTGTATATCGGACGGGGCTTCCACGCGGTGAAAGTCGAACCGACGGTAACCCCGCTGGACCGCGACCGGGTCTCCGTTCTCATCACAGTGTCCGAAGGACCTGTCGCAAAAATAAGGCAGATCACATTCGTCGGAAACGAGCACTTCCAGGACAACGCGCTACGCCGCGAGATATCGCTACGCCCATCCGATTGGTCGTCCTGGTATACGAAAAACGATGTTTTCACGCGTGAGGCGCTTGCAATCGATGTCGAGCGACTCAGAGGTTTCTATCTGGATCGGGGCTTCATCGATTTTTCGATCGATTCTGTTCAAGCATCTGTCGATCACGATGGCGCAGGCGTCGACCTCACTGTTGCGTTGCATGAAGGCGCTCAGTACTTCGTCGGATCGGTCCAGCTCACGGGCGACTTGCTAGGCCGCGAGTCTGAACTCACCCCTCTAGTCGGAATTCGTCCGCGAGAACCATTCTCCTTGAGCAAGCTTAGCGCCGCACGAGCAGCCATCTGCGAGCGGCTTGGACGGTACGGCTACGGACTGGCGGATGTTCAGGTCGCCTCTCAAAGGAATCAGGACAACCGCGCGCTCGGCCTGATATTGACCGTGAATCCGGGGCAGCGGCTTCACGTACGGCGCGTGAACATCATGGGCAACACTCGAACGCGTGATGAAGTCATCCGTCGGGAAATGCTGCAACTTGAGAGCGCCTGGTTCGATCGGACTCGTGTCGCGAAATCTATCGCTCGCATCAAGCGTCTGGAGTTGTTCTCATCGGTTGAATCTCAGATCAGGGCGGTCGAAGGTTATCCCGATCAGATCGATATAGATGTAACGGTCACCGAGAAGAAGACAGGATCGGCTCGTCTAAGTGCTGCCTCATCGTCTTCCGACAAATTCTCGATCATGGCAGGCTTATCCGAAGAGAACCTGTTCGGTACGGGTCATGCCATTGGTCTTCAAGTCGACACGTCTATCGCGAACCGACAGGTTTCGGTGCGGGAATACAGCCCATACGTAACACCAGACGGCGTTAGTCGTAGTTCGGATATGTACTATAAGACGACAGCAGTGAAAGGCAAGCAAGAGGGAGGCGACGTCGACATTAGATCAATAGGTGCCGATCTCAGATTCGGCCTCCCGGTATCGGACGACGACAAGGTTTACCTCGGACTCGCATTCGAGAACGATCACTATTCTTTAGGCAAGGGCGCTGCAAAGATCTACCAGGACTATCTGGACGCCTATGGCACCACTGTCAATTCCGCGCCTTTAACCTTCGGATGGCTTCGGGACATGCGTGACGACGCACTTGTGCCGAGTGCCGGCTACATGCTTCAAGCGGACAGCGAATTGGGTACCCCATTAGGAGGCCCGTTCTATTACCGGACGGACTTGCGGGGACAATACTTCTATTCTTTCGCCAAAGGGTTCGTCCTGAGCGCCAACGTTCACCTGGGATACGGTCAGAGCCTGACCGGTGACCCGTATCCGATCGGCAAGCGCTACTACGCGGGCGGTATCGGGTCGGTAAGAGGATACGCGCCTGGCTCACTCGGACCGAAGGACCAGACGACTGGTGATCACGTTGGTGGCACGGGGCTGGTCGCAGGCAGCCTCGAAATGACCGTTCCATTGCCTGGCAGTGGCTGGGACCGAACACTACGGGTATTTTCATTTCTCGATGCGGGGAAGCTCTGGGACGAAGGCGAAACGTCTTACGTGACGGACCTACGGTATAGCTGCGGTGCGGGCGTAGAGTGGCTTTCTCCCGTCGGACCATTAAAACTCTCACTGGCGATGCCTCTTGTCCAGAACCGTGGCGATGAACCTCAATATTTTCAATTTCAGATAGGCACCTCATTTTGAAGCGTTCCGCGCGAGCATCTTCCTATGTTTTCACTGTTTGACACGTAAAAAACCTCTGCTTGGCACCGGATAATACGTGTCAGTACAAAGCAAAAAGCCGCACGCCAAGCGTGCGGCTAGCCAAGTAATGGAGATCCGGACGGCCGGGCCAGAACAGAAAAACAGGTTCCTTACGACGCAAACACCAACCTGTGAGACGACGTGATGAGACTGCGACTACGGTACTCGAATAGTAACGTATTGATCAAAAAATCGAACTCGCAGACTCGGCTGCCCGAACAGAAGCCAAAGGCTCCCTGCGATCGTGCGGTCAGAACCGGTAACCTACACCGGCACCACCACCGTACGATCCACGCGTATTTGTAGTGAACGACGCCTTCACCGTCCAGTTCTGCGTGGACGTAGAGACGCCAAGCGCAACCGCCGACTGACCATCGAACGCGCCACCCGCCAGGGAAACCATACTTTCACCGGCATATGCCTGTGGCAAGTTGGCGATCGCAATTGCGGACGCCGATCCTCCTTGGGCATCCTTGCGATCATGCTCCATATCTGCTCGCACACTGTTCACTTGAAGATCGGTATAAGCGTTTGCCTGCTGCACACCGTTCTTTACGCCATTTGCCACTACATCGTTCAATTGTTTGACGTTGACGCCATCCGTATCGGCTACCCCCTTCGCTATGTTGGTAGCGCGCTGGCCACCGCCATCGAGCGGAGCCGGTTTTGCGTCTTTATCACGCTTTCGGCCATCCGGAGACACTGGACCCGGTTGATTTTCGATCTTAGCAATACGCTCCGAAACTCCACTGATCTCATCGGTTACGCGTTTGGACAGCGCAAATAGCTGACGGCCGTTCACTGCGTCGGTACTGTCTGCTTTAAGCTGTCCGTCCGCAACATTCGTAAGCCTGACGTTCGTACCCGCGCCCAAGCCACCTAGTGTCACCGATTTAAAATCCGATCCCGGATCGTATCTCATGATGTCGTAAGCTTTTAAGAGCTTAGATACCTGATGGTCCAGGAATTCTCCAATGTCGATTCGATCATCGCCGTGTCCTTGAGTTGCGGCACTCACCGAACCACTTGTGCTGGAGGATGCGCTTCCTGGCGCAGCCGTCGCCAACATCGGCATTGCGAACAGACACGCACACAAGCCAGCCGACGCGATTTGAACAGAATTTACCGCAAATCGATTTTTCATTTCGCTTCCCAATAATTTACTTAGTGAAACGAAACGATACGAAATGGCACCTACCCTTTAAATTAGACGCGTCTACAAATTCGCTTACAAAGTCAGTTTCTTCTCGCAAGCAGCTTGATCGAGATAAAGCACGAAGGCGAAACCAGACGCAATTCATCGTGCGATTTTTCGCCCCTCGATATGACGATCGGCGAGCAGTTAGATAGATGCTGGCGCACGGCATATGAGCGATAACTGCATCGCAGCCGCCAATGGCGGCCTGCTTGAACGCCTGGAACTAGACATATTGCTCGATTATCCGACCGATATCCGTGTCCAATCGAACATCAGCACCAGCCGAGCCGGCCTGCAAAATGCGTTGTACCTCTACCTCACCGTATCGGAACACGAGCATGCAATCCTTCGGCATCCGCTCGAAGTTGAGCCGATCGACATCGAGTCGATAGTTCCGCCGAAATCGTCCCATCGGCCGTGGCTGAGCATCGGCATATGCGGAAGCCGGATCCCGATAATGAATCTGCAAGTGCCCGGCCTCGTTGATCCGGTATTTGATGCGCCCACATTCACGCGCGTCGGCAACGAGATAGAAGTTCTTTCCCGTACGATCATAAGCTACGACCATGATGAAGCCGCTTTGAGAAACGTCGTCCACATCGTCGTCGACGGATGTTGACTGCGCTCTTCCGAAGGGGTCGAAATGACGACACACATCGGCTGTGATGTTGCTTCCTATCCGGCACCATAAAGCTTGTTGCGTCTTCCCATGACCCAAGCGTCTGTTCTCGCAACCACTAAAGCGCGCAATGCTGACATGCGTGCCGTCGTAGTTCTCAATCCAGTTTCCTTTCAACACATCGACTTCAGAGGCGTGCGGCGCACACTGCGGTGGGGCCAGGCTGATCACTGTCATTTTTTGCTTACCTTGCGGAGGGCAGACGTGTCCTGTTACAGGCGGCGACAACGTCTGCTTTTGTGTATCAGAATAGATCGACGGCCATGCTATTGCCAGCCAT
Source organism: Paraburkholderia sp. Tr-20389 (assembly GCF_017104565.1). Lineage (GTDB taxonomy): Bacteria > Pseudomonadota > Gammaproteobacteria > Burkholderiales > Burkholderiaceae > Paraburkholderia. The sequence goes on from NZ_JAAGPD010000065.1 coordinate 40,587, forward strand.
GTCGGACAATAAGCGAGGTGCTGAAAGCCCCGCGCACCTTACCTAGAACATGTGCTTCATGCCTACGCTGACAGCGACCTGCGTGCCCTTGCCCGAAGCGTCCATGCCACTAATGGTCGCGTTCGCTCCGTTGTTCACACGTTGATAGGCGCCCTGCAGGTAAACGCTAGTGCGCTTCGACATCGAATAATCCGTTTCCATGCTGTACTGTTGCCAATTCTGTCGGGATCCCGCCACATCCGCGCGCGTGTAGGTGTACGCGCCGCCGACACCAAGTTGCGGGGTGATTTCGTACCGCAGGTTGACCTCAGCATTCTTGAAGTCGGCGCTTTTTCCGTGAAGATCGATGCCGGCCGGCTTTCCCGAAGCTTCGGGACTGATGCTGATTCCGTTCGACAGATGGGTCTGACTCAGGACGACGCCCGCGGTCACAGGTCCCACTGTGTATGCGGCGCCTGCGCCCCATGTCTGCCGTCGCCCGGCATGAAAAGGACTGTCGTGGCCAACTGCGCCGTCAGGGTTTGAGGGACCTTCAACGGTCCTGCTTTCGTTTTGCTGAAGATATGCTGCAGCAAGGCTCAAGCCACCCAGTTGATACGAAGCGCCGACGCTGTATGCGCGGTTGTCGGCGAAATGCCCTGGCTTGTTGGAGAAGCCGTACATCGCCCCGAGTTTCAAGCCATAGAGTTCCGGACTTTCATACTTGACCGAGTTATTCGTCCGGAATGAATTACTCAGATTATCGTTATCGTACGGATGGGCGAACTTATCGGCACCGTATGCACTTCCCGTCAGCGACAAAGGGGCAACGTAGTCGACCATGCTGTCCGTCTGACGCCCGATCGTTACGGTGCCCAATTCTTCGCTGCTCAAACCCGCGAACGCCTTGTTCCCGAACAAATGCGATTTTTCCTTAAGCCCGCCGTTATTGACGTCGAATGCGCTTTCGAGCGTAAAGACCGCTCTGAAGCCCTTTCCGATATCTTCATAACCGCGCAAGCCAAAGTAGCTGTCGCTCGACATGGACTGCTTCCAGCTGGACTTACCGAACTCGTTGTTCGTGAATGTACTGCCCGCGTCGAGCAGTCCATAGAAGACGACACCGCCTTTTGCATGCGCAGCACACGAAAAGGCTGTACAACAAACTGCCATACCTATAGCTATGCAGGCCTTGTCTCTACGGTGTTCCATGTTTCGCTTCCAGTTTCAAAATAACAGGAGACTGGACTGTACAAACCGGCGTTGTTAATGAATATTGGATTGGTACGAAACTGATGGAGCGATGACCTGGAACATCCAATAAAAGCTAGTTTGCTCTTAGGCTTTCCAATCCGCCTGGCTGTAACGAGCTGAGCCGCAGCCATCGTTGATGGCGCGGCGTATTTCAGATCTTCGGTCGATGCCGCTTAAAACAGCGTATTCGAACTGCGCGCCGCCATGGCTCGACTAGCCAGACACCCTTCAACAGAAGAGCGTATTTGAACGTCCAAAGAATTTTTCAGAAGCCTGCGTTTCGCACGGATCGTCCCGCACTGTTCCTCGCATGCCTCGTCGCGATGCTCCTTGCGAGCCTGAGGAATGCCCAGGACGAGCCAACCCTGCCAGACTCGCATCCTGAGCGCTGCACACAACGCCCTGTAGTCAGCGGCGATCCGATGCTTTGGGCTTCTATAGCGCCAAGTGGCGTACACATGTGATTCGTTGTCTACCATCAATACGCTTTGCAAACCAAGCGCATTCGCCATGGACTGGGTGAGGTAAATCACAAGGCTCTTCGGCCTCATGCCGTGCCACTGTTTCGTGAGAGTCCGGTAGAGGGCGCGGCCGTCTACGCATCGGTCCGGCCCCTGCACGCATCCGATCAGCAGCCGCGGCCGCTGTCGACGGCCTCCAAGCGTTGCAATCGAGAAGGTGCACGATACAAGTCTATGGCCTTTCGAATCCCGAATGGTCAAGGTCCAATCGCCTTCTTTTCCAAACCTCGATAGCATCTCAATCTGCACGTACCAGCGCTGGCCCGACGATGAAATCATGGCCAGCGGACACAATCCGTCGCGTGCCAGTTCCTCGACAACGCGGGGCGCCATCGCCCGGGATAGGTAAGCGTGCTCGACGCTGACGGCCAGTCGCTGCCATGCAGTCAGAGATCGATGAAGAAACGGCCGGTGGATACGTTCGATAAGCCAGGGGAACTGCCGCACGATCTCGGCATGACGCGATCCGAAACACACGAGCATCCACGGAATCGTAGCCTCCCACCAGATCACGCTTCTAACAAGGAATCGCAGGCGCCTCCTGCGCCATGCGGCGGAACTCTCCGGATACGCGAGGGATGCCCCTCTTATGCAAAGAGCGAGCGTAGTGATGATTTTTCTATGTGTGAAGCGCATGACGAATTTGGCCGCCCTAGTCAACTGTTTCAGTTCATCCATGCCCGTGCCGGCGATGCAGATCGAAGACACGGACGGCAGGGAAACGACAGCACGAGTCGTCGCGGCTCTTTGCCTGACGATCGCGTGACGAAGCGGCTTAAGGTTATTTCACAGCGAGACCGTGTCTCAATCAGACCTGTCTGATTGTTTGTCTAATTCGTTCCAGCACGGTCTAGTGACGAGAGCAGTAGCCCGTACATGTCCTGGCACATGGAGGACGCATGCGCGCGGAAATGCCGCGCAACGGCAGAAGTGCGACGAACGTTCAGGCACAACGATCAAGGGAGCGACGTGTGCATCTGCGTGGCGAGCAGAATCCAGGTCATCAATCGGTGATTCGAAGTATCGGATGGTCGTACAGATAAAATGGAAAATGATTTCTGGCGTCATGGCAGATTGGCACCGATGCGTCCCTGGTGGCTCACTGATCGCCCGGTCGTTGCCCGACCGGGCGCGGTCCGTCGCGTCAGCCATGCGGTGCACTGTGCTCTTCCTTCTTTAGCTGCAATCGACCCGTCCAGATAACTTGACGCGGCGAATTACCCAAGCACACTCACGCGCGCGGTGAGGATCCACCGGATGCCCGGCACGCAAGCGGCAATGCAGTGCGAAGCTGCGTGCGGTTTAGCCTTGCGTGTGTGATCGCTACGGGCGATGCCTGTGCGGGTCGAGCGGTATTGGCGGGATAACGCCCCTGATATCTCATGCCTTTGCACGATTCAGGATAGCCATGCATTCAGCCGGCGTTACATGTGTAGGCGGGGCCATTGCCATGCAGCGGTCAATGGCGACGCGCCGGTCCTGCAAGGAGGACACGGCGCAAAAAGCGGTGCGCGTGCCCTCAGGCAGAAATCGTGTTGCGACAGATACAACAACTATCATCGGCATCCATGCAGGCCTCCGGTGAGATCAGTAAATAGGCGGCTGCACTCGCGGCGCAAGCTGCTTTTATTTGCAAGCCAGATGGCTCACGGCGTTGGCGGACAAACTCTCCTGGACTCGATAGCAAAGACAGCCTTTACCCGACGCGACGGCTTCTTTTCTTCCTGACAACCGTCTCCACGCAGCGGGCGCCGCTTTGGATCGACTTGCTTTTTCGAACCATGCCCGGTCGCGCGGTCCCTGGTAACGATAGCGGGGTTTCGCTCGCTTGCCGAAGCGCTTTGAATTCTCGGCTGCACGCCCGCTGTCGCCGGCTGCACGGGAACGACTAGCAAGGCTGCACCGCATAGCGCCGCGGCGGTGCATACAGCGAATACGTTTTTCATGATCATGGATACCCGATGTTTGTGCCTTGGTATTTGTCGCACGTTGGTAACAGCAATTCGTTTGTAGCCGCACACACGCGACCCGCACTATTGCACCGCTTGACTATCTTTCTCCGCGCACTTGCCTAAGCCAGGATGCCGCACCGGCGCCCAATAACTGGCTGTATATCGTCGAGTTGTGACGGGAACCTTCTGAAAGGTCGTCATCCGATCGCACCGCGCGCTAGCCGGTCCATCCGGCAGCGCCGACGTCACATCCGATGGCGTCTGTTTGCCAGGCGGACCAATCGGCGTTCCCAATAGCGTATGTGCTCTCAGCGCTGGAAGCCTTGCACACTGCTGCTGCTCTTGCGCCGTCTGCGGGTACTCGATCACGACAGTTGCGGGCTCCACCTTGTCCGTTATTTTCGTTACTACGACCACTGCCGCACCGATCTTCTCTCCCTGTATTTTTGCCTGCGCTAGAAAATTCCCCTCCCCGGTCGTCGCGAAAGATGACGTGCCGATGAGCGCATACCCTTTCGAAATTAATGAACGCTCCCTCTCCTGTGCTTCGCTCGCGTTTTGCGCCTCGATTACTTCGCAACTTTGCGTCGCCGGCTGTGCGACGTGCAGTTGTATCGGCACATAGTTTTCCTCGAAAGGATTTGCGCATCCATGGCACCCGGCCGCAAGAATTACGATTGCCGTTGATCTGATGTGTTTCCGAAAAACGCGGTACGGCACTGTCTTATCCTCCCTGGCACGACAGGCAAAACGAGAGGAACCCATCCTGAAATGCCAGCCGGAAGAGTTCGGCGTCGTTGCACACTCCGAGCTTGACCATGCCTCTCATCTTGTGCGCGCTGATGGTCTGCTTGGATCTGTGCAACGCCCGTGCTATCTCGCAAACGGTCTTCCCTGAGACGAAATGCGCCAGGATCTCGCTTTCTCGCGGCGTCAGCGCCCGTTCAGGGTCGCTCAGGCATGCGGCGTTACCGCTTTTTCGCAACAGAGACGGGGAGAAATAGTGCGCATTAAAGTGGGCCGCCTTGATTGCGTCTGCCAGATGCCCGACGGTATCGATCCGATGCAACACAGCGGCAATTCCGAGTCGAGTCATCGTTGCGAGCTGCGCCGGATTTTCGATACAAGCATGGGCCACGATTCCCAGTCTGGGGTACCGGTTCTGGATAACGGGAATCACGGAGCGACATGGGCCCGACCTGATCTGAATGGCGTAAGGATCCGTCACCAGAACGTCGCATCCCTTCTTTTCAGCAAGGGCTAGCACCTCTTCGCTGTCGTGTGCGGTACCAATGAGTTCCACATTTTCGCAGCCGCTCAGCACCTGTTCGATTCCGACCGTCACGATAGGGTGACTGTCTGCCGCAATAACCTTGATCATCATGCTTGCTCCGAATTTGACTGCCATTAGCGCGAGATGACCAATGCGCAAAGCGAGCGGCCACAGACGGGTATAGCGAGGCAACCGGCGTTAAGGTATTGCAAATATGCGTATTTCCTCAATTGGACAAGTCCGATTCTTTCACGCTCCGATGGGATGTTTTTGTCGGACACCGTAGTCAATCAGCGTCTTCGAATGCTTCCCTTCTTTTCTTTATTGAGGACTACAACGGACCTTATTGGACGAATCATGTCCGACATAGATGCTGTCTTGTTGACCCTGCGGTTGGGATTGACACACACTGTAAACAGGGTTCGCGGCGTCCCCCCCTATCCCAAGCCCGGTGGGCACGAGAGCTTGGACTTCTCTCAGGTCACACGGATGCAGTACATACCATCAAGCTGCGCCGCCTGTCGCCTCATGAGGATGTAAGTGAGGCGGCCCCGCCCTCTACGACCCGTGCCTCGCTGATCCGAAAAAGAGCAGCGTTACCCATCCCGGCCGCCCCCCGCTGTTGACCTCAAATGTACCGGGGCGGCATTTCGTCACAGCTAACGTGAGTGCCTGACTTATGAGTCGCCAGGAAAGTATCAAGGAGATCCTCAAAATTGCGATCATTCTTCTCGTAACGACTGCGATGTCAGCGGCGGCAGTTGCTGCCGCGCAGTTCGCATTGGAGGTCGACCGAACGCACCTCTACCTTGATGAATCGTTGCCGGAGGACACGGTCGTCGTGCGAAACAAGTCTAATTCGCCGCTATTTCTCCGGTCGTCTGTTCAAGGATCTGGAGGCGCATCGCCGGCACCGGTCGTTGTGCGGCCTTTAGGTGCGTCGATCAGTCCTGGCGACACGGCGGTTATTCACGTTCGTTTGACGGATCCGGTGGGAGAAGAGGAGTCTTTGTTCCAACTGCAGCTGGAATGGCAGTTATCGTCGGATTCGGGTACGTCGAGGGCGCCTCGGCAACTTAACGTTCCCCTGCTGGTGCATCCAATGTCACTGCCGCGTCAGGTCAATCCGTGGTTGTATATCCGTTTCCGCATGACAGTGGACGGCCGCCTTTACGTCGACAATACCGGTCCTTACGTTCTACCGGTCTCGCCGCTGCTCGAGTTCGCGCCCGAAAAGCGTGCGTTTGGCCTTCCCAAGGCACTATTGCTCCCTCACGAGTCGGTATTCGTATCCGGCGTTTTCCCAAACTTGAAGTCCAACGCGGTGTCGATAACGCCGACAGACCTTTCCGGCAAGCTGCTGCCTAAAATTGAATTGCCCCTTGAGCGAGGCAGCTAGTTCCGATCCCATCCGATGATTTGCGTAGACATACGTTTCTTTTCGCGGTTACCACAGTTACAGCAGTTACGCCGGCCGCAAAGCCTTATGGAGTAAGGCTTTGGCAGTTACGGCCTACCGTAACTGCGCGATTGCGTAACCGCGCCGAACGCGGTTACGCAACACGGCACTCAGGAACTGGACCACATGGCGGAAGTGAAGACATACACTTTCGTCGGTCCCTTGCCGGGCAGTCGCTCCGTTCGCTGAGCCCAGCCGTTACTGGCGGGCTTGAGCCACCCTGCCTCTATCAGCGTTTTCGCGGCAAGCTTGGGGTCTTGACCCGGGCAGATTTCCCGCTTGAACACTTCAGGAAATAACAGGTACTCAACGCCTGACTCGGTCGAACGCCTGTAGCCTGCGCGGTTCAGCGTCGGGCGGTCACCGTTATCCTGCAGGTCGGTGAACCGGGCCTCTTCATGCGATTCGAAAAACGCCTTGACGGAAGACAACAGAGCGGCGTTTTCGATGTTGCCGGCACCGCCCCGCCCGCTCATCCACTCGCGAAAGCACGTAGCCGATGCAGATTTGGCCTCGCCCGGATTCCACCCCGTGATCCCTCTTTCGGTCGCATGCTCGCCCGCAAGCGCAATGAGGGCGAAGCGCTGGCACACCCGATGTGCCTGGCCGCTCGCATCTGCTGGAAGATGTTCGTCGAGAAATCGCTCCGTTCCCCGCTTTAGCAGGTTGGCCATGCTGGCCGACTCACCCGTCAGTATCTTGAGATACTCGACGGCCGCGACACCGTAGCTGCGTGCGCAGCCCTCATTGACGACCGAGGAAAATTGCGCGCCGCCCGACGTCCCGTGCAGGTTTTCGAAAAGTCCCATTCCCTTGCCCGCATCGGCCGGCAACTCGACCAGCCGGACCTCCTGACCCGCCTTCGCACGCTTTCCTCCCGCCTGCATGTGTTGCGCAAGGCCGATTTCTCCCGCTGACAGGAAGAGTAGCCGCCAGGTCTGTCGGGGTCGCGCGGTCCCGCTGCGGCCAGCCCGCGCTTTTCCGCTGCCGTTGGCAAGCATGTAAGCGATTTCGCCTGCTTCACGTGGATCAACCTGCGCGAGCTCGTCAAGTACCAGCAACGTGTCGTTATGGAGTGCAGCGAGCGCTTCGAGCCCGTTCGATGTCGCGCGCCAGCGCTGCATATAGTCGGGACCGCCGAAAACGCTACATGCCGCGCGAAGCGCCGTCGTCTTTCCGGTCGACGATTCTCCTACCAGATTGATACCGCCGGATTCCTGACCAGAATGGACGAGTAGCATTCCCGCGAATGCCGCGGACACGGCGAGCACCAGCCGGGAGTTGCCGGTGCAATAGCGCGCCACGTCGTTTTTCCAGTCATCGATCGTTCCTGCTTGCGAGTAGGTGTGCAGCACCGCCTCCGATTGGAAGATCACCCTTTCGGCTGAATCGCCGACCGTCCGGTCAGGGAAAACGAATGCACCGTTATGCCAGCCTGTGCGCGTGACACATCGGGCACGCGCCTTGGGCTTGGCTGTCGTGACGTACTCGGTCAACTTGTTACGCGCTCGCGCTCCGGGAGCGATATCAAGGCCCAGTCGGGCGAGTTCGCCTCTCATATCAGCGCCGTCTGAACGAAGCATTTCCATGGGCATGCCCCATACGTGTGGGTGATCGTCTGCGTCTGCCCACTCGAGCAGGCGCCCCCAGTTTTCCGAAGCGCGGTCGCGCACGAGCGCGCTCACCCGCAGCGGTGAGCAGATCCAGCGCCGCTCGCCTTCGTCGTCCAGATAGAAGACGCCTTCCCCAGTCACGCTGAACCCTCGCGGCACGCAGCCATTGCTGGCCACGCCCGGGTGCTCGCCAGGCTGATTAACCGGTACCGACATGGGGGGCGCGGCACGTGCGATCTGACGGGATACCTCATCGGCGCCGAACCGCACATGGATGTCGTTAAAGTCCGATTCGCCCTGCGCGCGCTCGCTGCCGAAATCAGGCAGTGCGAGCATGCCCCCAACGGCAACCGCAGCCTCGACCGCCTTGGACTGCCCGTTACCCAGATCGGCGAGGATCACCAGATGCGCGTCGGGGTACGCACGCCCCATCGCCCGAGCGAGCGCGGGCAAGTTGCCGGCCGAAAGGGCAGCGACGGCCGGATCGCCAGTGCAAGCGTGCGCCGAGAGCATCGTTGCAACGCCCTCACCGATGAGAATCCGGTCGTTGCTGCGTGCAGGCTTTGCTGCAATCCACCCGCCCCCTGACTTCTCTCCTCGTGCGAGCGCACATTTACGGCCTGTCTCATCGATCATCTCGACGCTCGTAACGGCCCCATCGATTTCCACCGGTGCAATCAGAATGCGACCTGTGAGCGCTTCCCCGCCTGCGCGGGGCGTGTATCCGATCACGGCCGACAGCGTTTCGAGCGGCAGTTCCCGGAGCTGCGCAATCGCCGCAACTCCCTTCCGAATCAGATACGGGTGGTCGCTGGTGGCCGGTGCCGACGTATCGATGATGCGGGCAGCGAGAATCGCGGCGCGCTTTCGTTCCATCAGTCGCCGATTAGCCTCATTGCGCGCGCGTGTCTCGCGCTCGTCATGGCGTTGCACGAGACCCGCGCTCGAATCGTGCGTCCGGATGCCCGGACCCGAGTAGCCATGCTTCCTGGCAATCGCGATGAGAGTTTTAATGGTGATTCCGCCATCTGCGCGCAAAGAACGCCACGTATCACGCGCGTCCGCCTCGATGTAACGGTCACTGCGTCTACTCCAGGTATCGAACACTTTGAAGCCCTCCTCTCCAAGTGCGTGCTTGATGGCCGCGGCGATACGAAACCATGTGTCTCGATCGATGTCGGCCGGAATGAACGACAACACATCCCCGATTTGCTGAGAATTCCCCGCGACCGTGTTCATTGCACGCCTCCATCACCGAGACCGGCACGCAAAAGCACTGCAATAAAGGCTGCCGAGTCGCCGATCACGCGCGTCGCTTCATCCGCAAGCGCGCAGATGCCTTCGAGATCGTCGCCGCGGTACATCTTGGTCTCCAGGATGTCGCCCTTAGCGAACCCACCCGCCCGAGCGGCACTTAGCACCGCATCAAGAATGTGGCGTGAATGCTGCCGAATCTCGGGCTCGACATCCTCGGCCTGATACCAGATGAAGCCGGCTATAGCGACCAGATGGGCGGGACTGACGTAATGCCCGTCACCAAGGTACACACCGCGATCCTGGTTTCTTTTCATGTGCCGCTCCTTGAGGAGTACTTATCGGCATCGACACAACAAGACGAACCTTTGTGCTCACCGACCACATCGAGAAGGCGTCGGCTCAACTTGTTGAGGCCATTTGTCGCATCAGCCATCTCTTCGAGATGCGTTTGGCTCGCTTGCGAAGCAAGTTCAGCGAAACCGTGCGTCAATTGGCCGCAGTTCATAGCCGCGACGATATCGTCAAGTAGCTTGCGCGCCGCCTTCGCAGCGTCGGCGGCTCGCGTCAACTGTTGCACGATCTCGTCTGCGATCTGACGAAGAGCCAATTTCTCGGCCGCCCTCCCTGGCCCGGATTCGACTGCGCACCATTCAGTCGAATCCGAAGCAGCGTCGGCGACTTGCCTCGAAAGATCGATCAGCAGGCCGACCACTCCGTGGATGGGAATGGCGTCGTCCAGTCGGTCGACGGGTAGAGCCGACGAAAGCGTTTGGAGGACGTCGTGGATCTGCCACGCCTTCGCGGGAATCTGCGGTTGACTAATCATTCATTACCTCCGGACAGACAAGCTCAGCGAGACGACGAAGTGCGTCGCCGGCGATGTCGAGCGCGTCGGCATCCGTCGGCGCGGGTGCAGCGTCGCGTAACGCACGATTGACAATTTCGATTGGGGATTGCGTTTGCTCAGGACGAGCGAGGACTTGGCGCATGGTGCGACCTCCTTGGGTTAATGAGCACCCGATCCCCAACGCCAATTGGGGTGGCCGGGCACATGGCAGAGTTGGCGTACCGGAACCCAAGGAAACCGGCGAGCGCAAGCGCTCCCCCACCAAGGCCCGACCATAGAAGCCGGCACGAGGTGTACGGACGTAAAAAAACCGCGCTGCGGCGGTTGTCCGCCTTGGGAAATTTCTGGACGCCAATCCAGGTTCGCTTTTGTATCAGCGACGAATTCAGTATACGTTCCCCCATATATGGAGGCAAGGCGGATATGCGATCTCGCATACGGATCCACAATAGGGAAGAGAGCAGGATTTCGCCCCCGCCCGAGGATTCGGGCGGGAGGATCAGAGGTCACGCGGTGGCTGCAGCTTGGACTAGGGCCGCGCGGATCAGCCCGACGTTGAAACGCGTGGTCGACCCGAACTTGCGGGGAGGAGGAAGCCGTCCTTCCCTAACGCGCCGCCAGACGGTCGGCACCGAGCATCCAAAAAGCCCTGCGACAGTTCGAATCTGCACGTGAGCGGAGTCTGGCAACAGGTCGAACGAAGATAACTCCCTGGAGATAAATGAATCGGATCGTAAGGTCACGATTGCTCCCGAAATAAAGCGACGCAGTTCGCCCGCTACTGCGTCTCACTGAACCAGCCTGAAACCGGGCAAGCTTCATTAGACGCGACCCGCACACGTGTGTCTTGGCACCAATTTGATGGAATTACGTGCCGGGACAGCATCGCGGCGGGTGTTCTGCGCCAGGCGCCGAGCGTACTACCCGTCGCCGAATTCGTGTCTCGTCTTCTTCTTTTGCTTTTTGGCGCGCACCTGCCCCGCGAGCACCCTGCTGGTCTGGACGGTCATCAGCGAATTGGCCATGGGCCGGACCGTTCGGCGTACCCGCTCAGCCGGAGACGAAAGTTCAATCTCATTGGGGAACAGTGCGGTCGCGATCTCGTTGTCGGTGAATTTCGTTCGTCGCAATACCGAAATGATCTGAAGATCGATGTATGCCAGCACCTTCATCTCGTGCCAGCGTATGAAGTGGTTTCGATCGAACCCACGTCGGGGCTTTTTCATTCCGACGCGGCTTTGGAATTCCTTCACGAAAGAAGCGATGTGTTTCAACAGATCGTCCAGCGGCACGGTCAAGTCGACGATGATGTGAGCGACCCCCATATCGCTGGAAAATCCATGGATGCTCTCGATAAGGATCCTGCACGGCTGATCCGCGAGTCGATGAAGTTGTTCATCCTCCGGCCCCTCGAAGCGCTCATCCGAGGAGAAAAGCCGCGCGACCACCTCGTGAGGGATACCCTCCGCCTCAGCGGCCTCGCGCGTCAGGTGCGAAATGCCGGCAACGTCTCTCACTGTAAGCTCGGCGACCGGTTGCTCCACCCCAGGGTAGATATCAAAGGTGTCATCGCTTGCGGCCAAAAGCAGCGGTGCCTGAATCCGCCTCAGGCATCTGCGAAACAGAACGATGTGAAGCGCCTTGAGCGTTTCGCTATCCGCGCGCAACACCGTCCCGTCTACTAACAGGTTTGCAGCCCTGAGATCCGAATTCCGCTCATTGAGATTCAACGCCCAGTCTTCAAGGGTCAACCGTTCGGCTCCCTCATATTTTGTGATATCGAAGAATGTGGGCAGGCGGGGACGACGATTTTTCATTGGACACTCCGTGGTGAAAAAATCGAATCGTCGGCCGTAACAGCTACCCCCGCTCCACTCTTTAAGCGTCAGAAGGGCGCGCTTGCTCGGGATGCGACCGGGTCGAACAAGCGTCTCCGAAAGCCTCCTCAATAGAATCGAAGTCGGCCAGCCAGGTGCCAGTCGACATGACTAGCCGGCGTACCCGCGACCTCGGGCGCGGTTACAGCAAACGCGGTTACGAAAACCCGGTTACCTGTAACGCCTTGCCTGGCAAGCGATTGCGGCAGGCGTTACAGCCGTTACCGCTGTAACCGCGTTTTTTTGTATGTGGCAGGTGAGGGTGCGACGCAGCGAACGACCGACGGCAGAACAGATATCAATGGTCGGCAGTTCGGTATTCCGCCGGTGATGCAAGAAAAGCTTCTATGTCGGCAATACGCCAGCCCACCGATCGAGGGCCGATCGCAACGGGCGCAGGGAAGGTTCCTTTGCTAATCCTCGCGTAGATGGTTGAACGGGACAGTCCCGTCAATTCCTCGACCTCGGGACGACGGAGTAGAGCAAGACCGGGATCCTTGAGCCTATTCATGTGCGCTCCCGGCTGGGGCACCGACAGGTAGAGTGCTGGGCATGTTGGTCACCTGGTTTGAGGAAGTGGTCCTGTGCCCGCTTGAATCTGCGCACCTGATTCAGATTGCGCCGGGGCGACGGCCATTACAGACCAGACACGTCCATGTGTCGCGGCAGACAAATGCTGACGGTTTTATGCCGGGGTGACTTTGGTCGGTAGATGCCCCCGAACGGGGCATCAGTGCGCAGCCAGAGCCGGTTATGGCATCTCGGTTGGAAGCGGTGGCGAGAGATGAGCGCCGGTCTTGAGTTCGTCGAGGTAATCGGCCCAGCGCTGCATCATTATTGTTCTGTCGTCGATGAACTTCGTCCGGTTATATGCTGTTCCGAGCGCATCGGGCACCTTGTGAGCGAGTTGATGTTCAATGACTTCGCTGGGAAACCTCAACCGCTCATGAAGGATCGTCCGCGCCATTGCGCGGAAGCCGTGTCCCGTGATCTCCGTCTTCGTGTCGAACCCCATCCTCCTCAGCGCTGCATTGATCGCTGCACCGCTCATCGGCTTTCTCACATCGCGTCCGGGGAAGACGTATTGGCGATGTCCCGTCAACCAGTGAAGTTCGCGCAGGATCGCGACGGCCTGTCGTGACAGCGGAACGAGGTGGTCGATTCGTGTTTTCGTCACTGAGTAGCGCCACTGCGCCTTGTCGAGATCGATGTCGACCCATCGTGCGGTACGAAGCTCTCCCGGCCGGACGAACATAAGCGGCGCGAGCTTGAGAGCGCATTGAACGACGAATGTCCCCTTGAACCCGTCGAGCGCACGCAGCAAAGCGGCGACGTCTTCCGGCTCGGTCATCGACGCGAAATGCGTATGACGGGCGGGTGGCAGGGCACCGCGCAGATCGGCGCTCGGATCACGTTCGGCGCGCCCCGTCGCCACTGCGTAACGAAATACCTGCCCGCAGTTCTGGTGAACACGATGTGCGGTGTCCAGCGCACCGCGGGCCTCGACTCTTCGCAGCACCGCGAGCAGCTCGACAGGACGGATCTCCGCGATGGGCCGAGCGCCGAGCCACGGGAACACATCGTTCTCGAGCCGGGCGATAATTTTCTCTGAGTGCGATGACGCCCACGAAGGGGCATGTCGCGCGTACCACTCGCGAGCGACGGCCTCGAAACTGTTTGCTGCTCGCTCGATCCTCGACGCCTTCTGGATCTTGCGTTCGAGCCCTGGGTCGATTCCGTTCGCGAGAAGCCGACGGGCGTCATCCCGGCGCAACCGCGCCTGCTTCGCGCTCACGGTCGGATACACGCCGAGCGCGAGACGCTTTTCCTTGCCGGCGAAACGATACTTGAACCGCCAGTATTTCCCCCCACTTGGGGTCACTTCCAGATACATACCGGCACCGTCAGTGAGCCGGTAGGGCTTGTCGCGCGGGCGCGCATGGCGGATTTGCAGATCGGTCAAGGGCATCTGGACTCCTCGGGGCATCAACGATGGAAATCGTGCAGAACCCCTGACGGTGCCTGTTTTGGCAATCGTCAGTCAATAGGATTTGTCCGAACGCGCTTCATCACCGCGCAGCTAATGGTCGAAGGGAATGCCGAAACAGCATCGGTTCAGCCACAGGGCGAGCCTTGCCGGCTCGCAGCCCCCAATGAGGCAAGCCGCGACGACTTACTGGGGGCATCGGGGGCTGGCAAACGAATAATGCCCCGCCGACTGCCCCCGCCTTGACCGGCATCTCACCGGATCTGAATGAACGAGCCAAGAAACAAAAAACCCCGCGAGCCTTGCTGGCTGCGGGGTTCAAGGAATTTCTAGGACGTGTCTGGTATGCGGAATGGTGGAGCGGAGGAGGATCGAACTCCCGACCTTCGCATTGCGAACGCGACGCTCTCCCAGCTGAGCTACCGCCCCACGGTGAAACAATTCTAGCACGGCACAATTTTATTGTGCCAACCGCCGATTTGCGCTACTTCAAGGGCGCTCCAGCCAGCACCCAATCGACAACAGTGCGAATATCCGCATCACTCATAGCAGGATGAGCGGGCATCGGAATAGCACCCCAAACACCTGATCCACCATCCTTGACCTTCTTGGCCAGGACAGCCGGAGCGCCGGCATTCCCCTTGTACTTCTCGGCAACCTGCTGAAACGAGGGGCCAACGAGCTTCCGGTCAACAGCATGGCAGCCCATGCAAGCATTACTACGAGCGATACCAAGACCACGCGGCGGCGCATCGGCAGCACGAGCCACGGAGCCGACCACGACAGCCGCCACCAGCAAAACAGCAACAAAAGCCCTCATTGCCCCGCCTTCGAATTCCCCGGATGCACCTGCGACGAGTTGCTAACCGGCGCCGGCGACTGCTGCTCCAAAGGCTTCGACGTAATCGAAGAATCCGGCACCGCCCCCGAAGTCACCTCAGCATCAGGCTGAGCGGCAGCAGCAGCCGGCGCCCCCGAAGCCGCCGACGCAGCCGCCGCCGTCGCCGCGGCAGCCTCTTGCGGCTGGATGTACTGGAACACCTTCACAACCTGCGTGACGCCAGGCACGCGGCTCGCGACGTCCGCGCCGCGATTGCCTTCATCGACTGTCACCAGACCCATCAGATAGATCGACCCGCGCTCGCACACGACCTTATAGTTGTTCGCCGAGATATCCTTCTCGGCGATCAGCGCGGTCTTCACGCGACCTTCCAGGTACGTATCGTTGCTGCGCGAAGAGAAAGAACTCGCAGGAGCAACGGTCAATTCATTGATAATCGCGTTCACGTTATTGAGGCTGCGCACGACCGATTCAGCACGTGCCTTCGAAACTTCGCCCGCCACCTCACCCGTCAACAGCACTCGCCGGTTGAACACCGTCACATTCACGTGCGCGGAATCCGGCAGGTTCTCGCTGATCAGCGACATCGCCTTCACCTGAATCTCGCGGTCTTCCGTCTGCGCGCCGAGCGTGCGCCGGTCGGTCGCAACCAGCGCGCTGCCGCCCGCCGCTGCACCCACAGCCAGCACGCAGCCCTGCAACGTCGCAGCCAGCCCGGCGACGAGACCGACCACCAGCGTGGTTCTCACAAACGTACTCTTCACGCGATATGCGCTCATCAACTCGCTCTCCTTCGGAATCATTCTTCGCCGAGCAACATGGCATCGATGCCGTCGCACAGACTATGGATCGTCAACAGATGCACTTCCTGCACGCGCGCCGTGCGATCGGACGGCGCGCAAATGTGGATGTCGGTATCGTGCAGCACTTCGTTGATCTTGCCGCCGCCCTTGCCCGACAGCGCGACCACGATCATCTCGCGGTCGTGCGCGTCTTCGATGGCAGCGAGAATATTGGCCGGATTGCCCGACGTCGAAATCGCAAGCAGCACGTCGCCGGGCTGGCCGAGTGCACGAACCTGCGTCGCGAAGATCTGGTCGAGCGAGGCATCGTTGGCGATGCCGGTGATGATCGACGAATCCGTCGTCAGCGCGACAGCCGGCAATGCGGGACGCTCGCGCTCGAAGCCGCCGATCAGCTCGGCCGCAAAGTATTGCGCGTCAGCAGCGGAGCCGCCGTTGCCGCACGTCAGAATCTTGTTACCGTTTGCAAGCGCGGCAAACATCGTGTCGACAGCCGCCGCGATCGGCATCGACAGTGCTTCAAGTGCTGCGAGTGTGACTGCCGCGCTGTCGCGGAAGTGTTGTTGAATGCGTTCGACTGACATCGACTCTCTATCGTGTACTGCTCGCGCCACCCGCCTGGCAGCGCTGGTTCAATTAGACGTGTGCCCTTCCCCGTGCGATTGTCCCGGCCGCTCCGACCGGCGCGCTTGACGAGGCCGTTCTTCATTGCGCTTGACGGCGACGCTTGCTCGCATCGAACGCGTGAACGCGCGCCGCCCTTTTCGCGTCCGCAAGTTTAGCGTACTCACGCGGCGAAACTGCGCGCTCAACAATCGTCCGCGCGAAAAGCGTCCCGCAGCCACACCAGACGTCCGCGCTCGAACGCGATCACGTCGAAACGGCAAGCCGGCATCGCGACATCATGCGTCGACAAAAAGTGCTGCGCGGCGCGCACGATGCGCTGCTGCTTGCGCCGCACGACACTCGCCGCCGCACCTCCATATCCGCTTTGCGCCCGCGCACGCACTTCGACGAACACGAGCGAACCATCGCGCTCGCGCATCACGAGATCGATCTCGCCACCGCGACACGCGACGTTACGCGCAACGAAGCGCAATCGCTGCCGCTGAAGAAACGTCAGCGCATGCGCTTCGAACGCTGCCCCGACGGTTTTGGACCGAGCGCCTCCGGAAAAGTTGTCGGCGCGTCGCGCGGCATCGCGCGCACGCTCGGGTAATGGCGCGGCCGCGTGGCACAATGTCGGCCTTGTTTCGTCTGTCTGCGTCTTCCGTGTCATGACTCCTCTTTCCGAACTCGCGCAAGGGCAGCAGTACCCCGCTTCCGCGCTCTATGTCGTGGCTACACCAATCGGCAACATCGCCGACATCACGGTGCGCGCGCTGCACGTA
This sequence comes from Paraburkholderia sp. Tr-20389, assembly GCF_017104565.1. Lineage (GTDB taxonomy): Bacteria > Pseudomonadota > Gammaproteobacteria > Burkholderiales > Burkholderiaceae > Paraburkholderia. Next base: position 57,641 of record NZ_JAAGPD010000065.1, read on the forward strand.
CTCGGCCTCGTGGATCGCATCGCCGCCGAAGATACCCGCAACACGGGACAACTGCTGTCGCGCTACGGCATCTCGAAGCCGCTCGTCGCCGTGCATCAGCACAATGAACGAGAGTCGGCGCAGCGCATCGTCGACTATCTGCGTGCAGGCGAGCGCGTCGCGTATGTCTCCGATGCGGGCACGCCCGGCATCTCCGACCCAGGCGCAAAACTCGTCGATGCCGTTCGCGAAGCCGGTTTCACGATCGTTCCGCTGCCCGGCGCCAGCGCACTCGCAACCGCACTCAGCGTCGCCGGCGACTGGGTTTCGACGTTCTCGTTCCTCGGCTTCCTGCCGCCGAAAGCAAAGCAGCGCGCCGCCGCGCTCGCGCCGCTCGCCAGGCATTCGCAAGCGATGGTGTTCTACGAAGCGCCGCATCGCATCGTCGAAACCGTGCAGGCGCTCGCCGACGCGTTCGGCGGCGAGCGGCGTCTGTTGATCGGCCGTGAGCTGACGAAATTACATGAGGGATTGCATCGTTGCACCCTGGCCGAAGGGCCAAAGTGGCTCGAAGAAGATGCAAACCGGCAACGCGGCGAATTCGTGCTGGTCGTCGAAGGCGCGCCCGCGGATTCCGAAGGCGAGCACGATCACGATGCACTTCTCGGCATGCTGCTGGAAGAGGTGTCGGTGAGCAGCGCGGCAAAGATCGCGGCCTCGCTGACGGGCGTCTCGCGCAACACGCTGTACACGCGCGCGCTCGAACTTAAAAAGGACGATTGAATCGGCATAGGGGGTAGCCAACAGGCTACGCCCCTGCCACACCACCCGGCATGCGGGTCCGCACCGGGCGGTTCGGGAAGTTGAGGTCAGGAGAGACGGGGTAGGCCTAGTCGGTCGAACCATGCA
>NZ_JAAGPD010000066.1 GCF_017104565.1 Paraburkholderia sp. Tr-20389
ATCGAGTAGCTGATTGTAGAGTGCAGGTGTGTGAGATGCGTCGAACTGAGCAGGCGGTGGGTAGAAGGTGCTAGGTGGACAGACGTGTGACTGCGTGAGATGTGCGGTCACATACGGTTATACAGACACTGTAGACGTGTCAGCCGGTGACCGTGATAAGTCAATTGTTGTTGTGGTACTTGGATTTTTTTGCACTGCACACTCGAAGCTTGTCTTTTCTTTTTTTTTTTTTTTAATGAA
>NZ_JAAGPD010000067.1 GCF_017104565.1 Paraburkholderia sp. Tr-20389
TCGGAGCCGCAAGGACAAGGCAACGCGAATCACTGACTGATGGGGTACGCCTCGTCGCGCAACCGGCCGCGCGCGTCAGTCGCTACAGTCCGCCGACGTCGCCCATCGGCAGCGACAGGGTGCCCTGATCGATGAAGCGCGTGCCCCCCGTGATCCCGCCCGCGAGCCGGCCGCGCAGCACATACGGCAGCTGGCCCGATTGCGCGCTGTCGGCGAATGCGAAAGCCTGGCGCACGACCGTGAAGGCGGGGACCGTCAGCGGCACGCCGATCACCGTCTCGCCGAAGCGCGGCACGGTGCCGATCTGGTCGCTGACGCCGGTCGCAAACTGCTTGCCGTTCAAATCGAGTTCGACGGATACGCCGCTGAAGTCGATGGGCGCTTCGTTCGGATTCTGCACGCGCAGCTTCAGATTGAAGCGCATCTCCATGCCTTGACCGGCGAGCGGCTCGATGCCCGCGACGCTCACCCGCAGCGGATCATGACCGAACATCCCCGCGCAGCCGCCCAGCGACGTGAGCGCAACGAGAAGAAAGAACAAGCGGACGATAAGTGAGGCGCGGCTGGCTTTCATGATCGTGTCCCTACGGGAAAAGAAGCGCGATTCGGTTGCGTCGTATGAATTCTAGCGGCGCGGCGCGAAGAAGCGGGCGCTTGCTCGGGCGTGAAAGCGGGGTGCGTCGCTTTGTCCATCTACGCGGCGATGAATGAGACAATCGCGGCGCCCTCGACCGCGCGTAACGCTCCGCATGAAACCCAGAATCGAAACAGTCGTCCTTGCCGCCGATCTCGCCGGCACGTTCATCTTCGCGATCGAGGGCGCCGTCGCCGCGATGCACAGCGGGCTGGACCTGCTCGGCGTGATGGTGATCGCGTTCGTCGCGGCGCTCGGCGGCGGCGTGACGCGTGACCTGCTGATCGGCGCGACGCCGCCCAACGCGATACGCGACTGGCGCTATCCCGCGCTGACCTTCGTCGCCGGGCTGCTGACCTTCATCTTCCATCGCGAGGCGCAAGGCTTTCCCGCGTTCTGGCTGATGGTGCTCGACGCCGCCGGCCTGTCGCTGTTCGCGGTGGCGGGCGTCGAAAAGGCGATGCTGTACCGGATCCGGCCGTTCGTCGCGGCCTTGATGGGCACGGTGACGGGCGTCGGCGGCGGGGTCATCAGGGACGTGCTGCTCACACGCATTCCGTCCGTGCTCGTCAGCGATATCTATGCGACGGCTGCGTTCGCCGGCGCGGTCGTGGTGCTGGTGGGACGCCGCTTCGGCCTGTCCCCGGCGATCGCGGGACTGGCGGGCGGCGTCGCGTGCTTCGTGCTGCGCGTGGTCGCGGCGACGCATGGATGGCATCTGCCGCGCGCGCAGGCCTGAGCGCGGCGCCCGAGAAACCATCGCAGGCTGCGCGCGCAACATTGCCGGCTACTTCAATCCGCCGACGATCCGCTCCATCTCGTCTTCGCCAAAGGCGCGCATCGTCGAGGTCCGCACATTGCCCTGCGCCGCGACCGCGAGGCCGAGACGCGTCGTGGTTTCGTCGTCGGGCGAGTCGATCGAGATCACGAGGTCGTACGCGCCGAGCGTCCAGTTCACCGTGCCGACCGTCACGCCCATTGCCTTGCTGGTTTCGCGAAACGCGCGCGCCCGGTTGACGGTGTCCCTGGCGGTGCGCACGCCCTGATCGGTCCAGTTGACCAGCATGATGTAGGTAGCCATGTTGTCCTCCAGAAGTGAAGTCCAGATGTGCCGCGCGTGAAGCGCCGACTCTCGATCGGGAGACGAACGCATTCACGGCGCGGGCCGTGTTCCGTGCGTGCATAAAGAGGCAAAGAGAAGGAAGACAAGGCGGCCGTGCAGAGGGAGGCAATGCGCTCGATCGGGGAATGGCCGCGGGTTGATGACGCCCGGTTTCGCGTTGCGCATGATGGCGTATGCCGCGCACGGTCGGGCTGATGCCTGAAGGTACTGCGTCAAAAGTATAGGCGACGGTGCGTGCGTTTTCCGGCGCGATCGTCGCGAGAACGTGTGCGTTCATCCTATGCCGTGCAGCCCGGTCCATCCGTTTGCGCAGTGCGCGTATCATCTGGCGATGCGCTTTTTCATGTGTACTCTGCATGCGTTCCGTACGGATCGCGATGCATGATCGACAACGAACCTACCTGCATATGACCGATTCACCTGGCAACAAGCTGAAGATAGAAAGTCCGTTCATCGACCATCTCGGTGTAGAACTGATGTCGGCGGCGGATGGCGCGAGCGAAGTCGTGCTGGTGCTGCGCCCCGAGCATCTGAACACGTGGGCCGTCTCGCACGGCGGCATCACCATGACGCTCGCCGACGCCGCGCTCGCGATGGCCGCGCGCAGTCTCGCCGCCGACGGCGTCGGCGTCGTCACGGTGGAAATGAAAGTGAACTTCATGCAGCCGGGCACGGGGGAATTGCGCGCGACAGCCCGCGTGCTGCACCGCTCGACGACCATGGCCTATTGCGAAGGCGAGATCCGCGACAGCGCAGGCCACTTCGTCGCGAAGGCGCTCGGCACGTTCAAGTACATGCGGCGTCTTGCTGTCGGCCGCGAGGTTCGGCAGCAGCGTCTGCACAGCGATCCGTCGGCGAAACCGGGGCCGAGCGACGCGTAAGCGGCCGCCGTCCCCGCCGTCCCATTCGCGCTATTCCGTATCTTCCGGAGACACACCGTCATGAGCCAACTCAATCGCCAGATCCTGCTTGCATCGCGTCCGCAGGGCGCAGCATCCGTCGACAACTTCAAGCTCGTCGAAACGCCGCTCGCGCCGCTCGCGGATGGCGAGGTGCGGGTGCGCAATCACTACCTGTCGCTGGATCCCTACATGCGCGGCCGCATGAGCGACGCGAAGTCGTACGCGGCGCCGCAGCCGCTGAACGAAGTGATGATCGGCGGCACCGCGGGCGAGGTGGTCGAGTCGAAGAACGCGGCGTTCAAGACTGGCGACAAGGTGGTCGGCATGTTCGGCTGGCAGGAGTTCGGCACGTCCGACGGCAAGGGCCTGCAAAAAGTCGACGACACGCACGTGCCGCTGTCCGCTTATCTCGGTCCTGTCGGCATGCCTGGCGTCACGGCCTGGTACGGTCTGAACAAGATCATCGCGCCGAAGGCGGGCGAGACGGTCGTCGTCAGCGCGGCGAGCGGCGCCGTCGGCAGCGTGGTCGGGCAACTGGCGAAGCAGGCGGGCGCGCGTGCCGTCGGCATCGCGGGCGGCGCTGAGAAATGCCGCTATGTCATCGAGACACTGGGCTTCGATGCATGTGTCGACTACAAGGCAGGCAATCTCTATCAGGATCTCAAGGCGGCAACGCCGGACGGCATCGACGGCTGTTTCGAGAACGTCGGCGGCGAAGGGCTCGATGCAACGCTCGCGCGAATGAACGCGCATGGCCGCATCGCGCTGTGCGGCTTCATCTCCGGTTACGACGGCGCACCCATGCCGCTCAAGCATCCCGCGCTGATGCTTACACAGCGCCTGCTCGTGCAGGGTTTCATCGTCAGCGAGCATATGGACGTGTGGCCTGGCGCGCTCAAGGAACTTGGCACGCTCGTCGCGCAAAAGAAGTTGCACTATCGCGAGACCATTGCGCAAGGTCTGGAGCACGCGCCCGAAGCGTTCCTCGGCATGCTCAAGGGGCGCAATTTCGGCAAGCAGCTGGTCAAGCTGATCTGAACCGACGCGTGGCTGGCCGGCGCAAGCAATAGATCAACAATAGATCAACGTTAGATCAACGAGGAAACGCATGTTCGAATTCGACGGCAAGATCGCCGTGATAACAGGCGCGGCGAGCGGATTCGGCCGTGCATTCGCGGAGAAGGGCGCGTCGCTCGGCATGAGGCTCGTGCTGGCGGATGTCGACGAGGGCGCGCTCGCGCAAACCGTCGATGCGTTGCGCGCAGCGGGTGCAGCCGTGATCGGCGTACGCACGGATGTGTCGGATGGCGCGCAGGTTCAGGCGCTCGCCGACGCGGCGCTCGCAGCCTTCGGCAAGGTTCATCTGCTGTTCAACAATGCGGGCGTGGGCGCCGGCGGCTTCCTGTGGGAAAGCTCGGCGAACGACTGGGCTTGGGTGTTCGGCGTCAACGTGATGGGCGTCGCAAACGGTGTGCGTGTCTTCACGCCCATCATGCTCGGACAGAACGAGCCGGCGCATATCGTCAACACGGCATCGGTGGCGGGACTACTGTCGCCGCCGTCGATGGGCATCTACAACGCGTCGAAGCACGCCGTCGTGTCGCTGACGGAGACGCTGTATCACGATCTGCGCAATGCGGGCGGCGAGGTCGGCTGTTCGCTGCTGTGCCCCGCGTTCGTGCCGACGGGTATCGCGGACGCCGAACGCGCGCGCCCCGACGCGTTGCGCAACAACGCGGACCCCACGCGCTCGCAGCTCGCCGCCGACAAGCAGCTGCAGCGTGCTGTGCGGTCCGGCAAGCTGAGCGCAAGGGACGTCGCGGCGTTGACGTTCGACGCGATCGCCGAACGGCGCTTCTATATCCTTACGCATCCCGCCATTCTCGCGACGGTGCGGTTGCGGCACGAGGACATCGAAGAGCAGCGCAATCCAACGGATCCCTTGTCGCTGAAGCCCGAAGTCAAGGAACCCCGCTAGCACCCAAGCGGGCGCGTGAGCCTGTGTTCGTGGCATCATTTCGCGCTCAATTCAACCGTCAGGCGCCTGCGCGCCATGGTCCGATCATGCCGTTGAACCCGAAGATCGAGCAGGTGCTCGAGATGATTGCGCGCGCAAAGCGTCCCGCGTATCACGATCTGACGCCGCAAGCGGCGCGCGCTTCATATGAAAAGAGCGCGCCGATTCTCGAAGTACCCTCGGCACCGATGTATTCCGTCGAAGATGTGGCCGTGCCGATGCGCGACGGCGCGGCCGTCCGCGTGCGTCTCTATCATCCTGCCGAGCCGCAATGGGCGAATCCGGCGCCCGCGCTCGTCTACTATCACGGCGGCGGATTCACGGTCGGCAGCGTGGACACGCACGACGCGATCTGCCGGATGTTCGCGCGTGACGCGCAGTGCGTCGTGATGTCCGTCGACTACCGTCTCGCGCCGGAACACCGGTTTCCCACTGCCGTCGACGACGCGTTCGACGCACTGAAGTGGCTGCATGAGAACGCCGCGCTGTACGGCATCGACTCCGAGCGGATCGCCGTCGGCGGCGACAGCGCGGGCGGCACGCTCGCCACGGTGTGCGCCGTGCTCGCCCGCGACGCGGGCATTCCGCTCGCGCTGCAACTGCTGATCTATCCGGGCACGACGGGCCATCAGCAGACCGAATCGCACGAACGGCTCTCCGACGGCTATCTGCTGTCCGGCGATACGATTCAATGGTTCTTCGAGCAATACGTGCGCAACGCCGACGACCGTCACGACTGGCGCTTCGCGCCGCTCGACGGCACGCGCGGCGCACCGCATTTTCGCGGCGTCGCGCCCGCATGGATCGCGACGGCCGAATACGATCCACTGACCGACGAAGGTGAAGCGTACGCGCTCAAGCTGCGCGAAGCGGGCAATGCCGTCGCGTTCACCTGCTACGCGGGCATGATCCACGAGTTCTTCAAGATGGGCGGCTATGTGCCCGATGTGGCGCGCGCGCATGCCGAGGCGGCAGCGGCGTTGCGCGATGCGTTCGGCGTCGAGTGAGCCGGCTCGCTGTCAGGCGATATCGAAGGTGAAGCTGCGCTCGTAATCGCCGGGACGCTTGACGCGATGCGAGCCGTTGTCGTCGCTGCGTTCGAGTGCCGACACGCTGAGGCGTTTGTCTTGCACGACGACCTGCAATGCCGTCGTGCCTCGCGTGCCGTATTCGGGCGTATCGATGAAGGCGGCCGACAGCGCGCGTTCGCGTTCGAGCGAAATACCCGTGGCGGGCAGTTCGTCGTCGCGTGCTACACGCGGATCGCGCATCAGGCCGATCAACGTGGCGAGCGGCGGACGGTTGTCGTCGGCAAGCGTCTGCGCGAGCTCGGCGCGCTTGCGCACGAGCTTCGGCCAGGGCGTATCGAGCACCGCATTCGAGATGCCGTGCGTGCCCGGCGCGAGCAGCGTCGGCGCGGCAGGCGAGCGGTTGCAGTACCAGGCCAGCTCGCGCCGCGTCCAGTCGCCGACCAGCAGATTGAAGCCGTTGTACATGTCGCCGTCTTGCGCGACCTGCAGCAGATAGTCGAGCGGCGCGCCGCTTTCGATGCCGTGCTCGCCCGACAGCCAGTTGCTGACCAGCGTGCCGCGCGTCGGCGCATCGGCGCGCATTTCGCTCGGCGCGCGATAGTTGGTGAGCGCGGCGAAACGGCCGTCGCGCGTGATGCCCAGCCACGTGCCGCCGCCGACCAGATCGCGACCCGCGAGCAGATCCGGCGCGTCATCCCACCAATGCATCGGTTCGGCTGTGCGCTTCAGAAATTCGTCGCGATTCGCCGTGAGCGTGAACAGCGGACCATCAGACGCGTCGGGACGCCAGTCGAACACGATCAGACACATCAGAGGAAGTCTCGTTTAGCGGAGCCGCGTGGGATACGGCGAGAATGCGTCGCGCCTGCATCGAAGGCGCTATGTCGAAGGCGCAACGCTGTGGAGCGGAAACTCAGACTTCCGTCGGCAGCGCGTACGGCAAGGGCAGGAAGGTCAACGCGGGACCGTCGGCCGCGCCAAGATGGACGGTGCCGTTTTCGAGCGCGGCCAGCTTGATCTCGACGAGCGCATCGACGCCGCCATCGGGCGCGGCCGCCGTATTGACGAGCATCCCGCACGGCTGGCCCGGATCGTCCGAATGGAACAGCTCCGCGCCCGGCACGACGCTTTCTGTCTCGCCAGCGACATTCGCCAGCGACATGCGCCGCTTGATCGTGCCGCGGTACTGGCTGCGCGCGACCACTTCCTGGCCCGGATAGCAGCCCTTGCGGAAATTGACGCCGCCTAGCACGTCGAAATTGATCATCTGCGGCACGAACTGCTCGACCACGCGTTGCGTGATGCGCGGTTCGCCGGCGCGGATGTCGAGCCAGTCCCACACGGCGGGCGACACGCGGCGCAGCTTCGCTTCGAGCGAGGGCAGACGCGCCTCGACCTCGGCCTTCGGGCCGACCCAGACGTAGCGCAGACGTCCCGCTGCGTCCGGCACGCGCACCAGCGAGCCCGCCGGTCCGTTGACCTTGACGTGCACGCCGTCGGGAATCGCATCGAACACACCCGAGAGCGTCTTGCGCACATCGCCGGCGAGGCCGATGGCGAGCGTGTCGCCCGATGCGTCGCTCAGCTTCGCCTTCGCGCGCAGCACGAACATCGACAGACGTTTCTGCACGGCGGGCTGCACGTCCTTCGACACCAGCATCCGGATCGATTCGCCGTTGCACCACATCAGGAACGACGCCAGCAGGCGGCCCTTCGGCGAGCAGTAGCCGGCGAGGCGGGCCGTTGCCGCGTCGAGGTGCTGTGTATCGTTCGTGAGTTGCGAGTGCAGGAACGACGCGGCATCGTCGCCCGCCGCGTCGATCACGCCGAATTGCGGCAGCGGCATGAACGCGCCGCCCGCCAGCACGGCGTCGAACTCGTCGCGCGCGGGGCGCGGGAACGCAGGAAGCGATACGGAAGCAGGGACAGCAGTGCCGGGAGCAGAAGCAAGCGGTGCGTTCATGGATTCGGGGAACAGTCAATTCTGACTTTGGCGGAGGCAAGCAAGTATTATATTGGCTTCACTCGAACCACGTTTCCATGTCCCTCCTGAAGAAATGTCTCATCGCCTGCGTCCTGCTCGCGATGCTGATCGCCGCCGCGACATACGGCGCATACCGCTGGGCTACGACACCCGTCCAACTCGCCACTCCGCAACTCGACGTCACAATCAAGTCACATAGCAGCCTGCGCAGCGTCACGACGCAGCTCAATCGCGGCGGCGTGCCCGTCGAGCCCGAGCTGTTCGTGCTCATGACCCGCGCGCTCGGCCTGCAGACGGCGCTCAAGTCGGGCAACTACGAATTCAAGCAGGGCGTCACGCCGTACGACGTGCTGCAAAAGATCGCGCGCGGCGACGTGAACGAATACGTGGCGACCATCATCGAAGGCTGGACCTTCAGGCATATGCGCGCCGAACTGGATTCGAACCCGGCGCTGAAGCACGACACCGCGAGCATGGCGGACGCGGATCTCCTGAAGGCGATCGGCGCGCCCGAAACGCCGACGGGCACGGGCGAAGGGCTCTTTTTCCCCGACACCTATCTGTTCGACAAGGACACGAGCGATCTCGACGTCTATCGCCGCGCGTACCGGCTGATGAAGCTGCGCATCGACGAAGCGTGGGCGGCACGCGCGCCGGGCCTGCCGTACAAGACGCCGTACGACGCGCTGACGATGGCGTCGATCGTCGAAAAGGAAACGGGCAAGGCGTCCGACCGTGCGATGGTCGCGGGCGTGTTCGCGAACCGTCTGCGCGTGGGCATGCCGCTGCAGACGGACCCGACCGTGATCTACGGAATGGGCGACGGCTACACGGGGCATCTGCGCAAAAAGGACCTGCAGACGGACACTCCCTACAATACGTATACGCGCATGGGCCTGCCGCCTTCGCCGATCGCGCTGCCCGGCGTCGCGTCGCTGCAGGCCGCGCTCAATCCGGCGCCGACCAGCGCGCTGTATTTCGTGTCGCGCGGCGACGGCAGCAGCATCTTTTCTGACACGCTCGGCGATCACAACAAGGCCGTCGACAAGTACATTCGAGGGCAATGATGGCGCGGGGAAAATTCATCACGTTCGAGGGCATCGACGGTGCGGGCAAGACCACGCATCTCGGCTGGTTTCGCGACCGGCTGGAGCAGAAGCTGGCGTCGGCGGGCCGTGCCGTGGTCATGACGCGCGAGCCGGGCGGCACGAAGCTCGGCGAATCGCTGCGCGACATTCTGCTGCACGAGGCAATGGATCTCGAAACCGAGGCGCTGCTGATGTTCGCTGCGCGCCGCGAGCATCTCGCGCAGGTGATCGAGCCGGCGCTCGCGCGCGGCGACTGGGTGCTGTCCGACCGTTTCACCGACGCGACCTTCGCGTACCAGGGCGGCGGCCGCGGCCTGCCGCGCGACAAGCTGGAGACGCTCGAGCGCTGGGTGCAGGGCGGGTTCCAGCCGGATCTGACCGTGCTGTTCGACGTGCCGCCCGACACGGCCAGCGAACGACGCAGCGCGGCTCGCGCACCGGACCGTTTCGAGAGCGAGTCGGACGCGTTCTTCACGCGCACGCGCACCGAATATCTGCGCCGGGCAGAGGAAGCGCCGTATCGATTCGCTATCATCGACTCGACGCGCAGCATCGTAGACATCCAGAAACAACTTGAAGAACTGATTGCATCTCTTTGATTTTCTGGTGATATAGGCCGGACGCATAACGCTTTGCATGCTCGGCCGATACCTTGAGAATCGTCTTCAAACCATTGAATCAAAAGACAAACGATGATTTATCCGTGGCAAACCGACGACTGGAACCGCCTGCAGCAACTGCGCGCCGCCTGGCCGCATGCGTTGCTGCTCCATGGGCAGGCCGGCATCGGCAAGCTGCGCTTTGCCCAGCATCTGGCGCAAGGCCTGCTGTGCGAATCGGGGCTGCCGAACGGTGAGCCGTGCGGCACGTGCGCGGCGTGCAACTGGTTCACGCAGGGCAATCATCCCGACTACCGGATCGTGCTGCCTGAAGCGCTCGCGGCCGAAGCCGGTTTTTCAAGCGCGGCCGCCGATGAAAAGGCCGACAAGGCCGACGCCGACGACAGCGGCAAGAAAACGCGCACGCCGAGCAAGGAAATCAAGATCGAGCAGGTGCGGGCGCTGCTGGACTTCTGCGGCGTCGGCTCGCATCGTGGCGGCGTACGCGTCGTCGTGCTGTATCCGGCCGAGGCGCTGAACGTCGCAGCGGCCAACGCGCTGCTGAAAACGCTCGAAGAGCCGCCTGCGGGCGTGGTGTTCCTGATGGTATCGGCGCGCATCGACCGTCTGCTGCCGACCATCATCAGCCGCTGCCGCCAATGGCCGATGACGACGCCGTCGCCCGAATCCGCCACTGCATGGCTCGCGCAACAGGGCGTCGACGACGCGCCGGGCCTGCTCGCGGAAGCGGGCGGCGCGCCGCTGGCCGCGCTGGCGCTCGCGAGCGACGAAAACCGCCCGTTGCGCGACTGGACGCTGAAACAGCTGGCCGCCGGCCCGAACTGCGACGCCTTCGCGTGCGGCGAGACGTTGCAAAAGCTGCCCGTGCCGATCGTGCTCGGCTGGCTGCAGCGCTGGATGTACGACCTGCTGGCCCAGTCGACGGTGGGCGCGGCGGGCATGCCGCGTTATTTCCCGGCGGCGTCGGCGGCGCTCGCGCGCTGCGCGTCGCAGGCCGACGCGAACGCTTTCGCACGTTTCATGCGGACGGTCACCCGGCAGCGCGCCGTCGAAAACCATCCGCTCAACGCGCGGCTGGTGTTCGAGGAACTGTTTCTCGGCTACCGCGACCTGTTCGCGTAGTGCGCCGTTTCCGGCGCGGCGCGCAGTCGGCCTCGTCGTCACCGCTATTGGATTTTTAAGCAGGACTTCACCATGTTTGTCGATTCCCACTGCCATATCAACTTCGAAGGACTCGGCGACCGTCTGCCGCAAGTGCTCGACAACATGCGTGCGCACTCGGTGACGCACGCACTGTGCGTGTCCGTCGATTTCGAAACGCTGCCTTCCGTGCTGGAGATCGCGCGTTCGTATGACAACGTGTATGCGTCCGTGGGCGTGCATCCCGATCACGAAGACGCGCGCGAGCCGACGGTCGCCGAGCTGGTCGAACTGGCGCAGCATCCGAAGGTGGTCGCGATCGGCGAAACGGGCCTCGACTACTACCGCCTGGAAGGCCGCTCGATCGACGACATGGAATGGCAGCGCGAGCGCTTTCGCGTGCATATCCGCGCCGCGCACCAGACGGGCAAGCCGCTGATCGTCCATACGCGCGCGTCGTCGGAAGATACGCTGCGGATCATGGCCGAGGAGCGCGCGGGCGAGCCGGGCGGCGTGATGCATTGCTTCACGGAGCCGTGGGCGGTCGCCGAGCAGGCGCTCGCGCAGAATTTCTACATTTCGCTGTCAGGCATCGTCACGTTCAAGAGCGCAACGGACGTGCAGGACGTCGCGCGCCGCGTGCCGCTCGATCGCCTGCTGATCGAAACCGATTCGCCGTACCTCGCGCCCGTGCCGTATCGCGGCAAGCCGAATGAACCTGCGTACGTGAGTTATGTCGGACGCTTCATCGCGCAGCAGCGCGAGATGCCCGACGAAGCGCTCGCCGCCGCGACGACCGAGAACTTTTTCCGGCTGTTCAAGATTCCGGCGCCGACTGGCGCCTGAACGATAAATTAATTAGTATCAATAGGATAGGAAAGTTTCCTAAAGTAAGATATGAAAAAACACACGATCGAACGTCAGCACGGCGCCGCCTTCCGTCCGGGCTTTGCCCGCGCTGTCGACCTGCGTCGAAGCCTGGCTCGGCTGACGTTGGCGGCAGGCGTCGCGTTCGCGACGCTCGGCGCGTTGCCCGCGCAGGCTGCGCCCGCCGACACGATGATCAAGGCCGTCAAGTTCGACGACGTGAAGGAAGTGAAGAAGCAACTGGCGAACGGCATGGACCCGAACATGGCCGACAACCAGGGCATACCGCTGCTCGTGATCGCCGCCCGCGAAAAGTCCGACAAGGTGGTGGCGGCGCTGATCGAGAATCCGAAAACGGATGTCGAGATTCTCGACAAGGCAGGCGAAAACGCGATGATGATGGCCGCGCTGGTCGGCGATATCGACATCGTGAAGCTGCTGATCGCAAAAGACGCCGAGGTCAACAAGAAGGGCTGGGCGCCGCTGCACTACGCGGCCGCGAACGGTCATGACGATATTGTCAAGCTGTTGCTCGATCACGACGCCTACATCGACACGGGTTCGCCGAACGGCACGACCCCGTTGATGATGGCGGCCCGCGGCGGTCACGTGTCGACCGTCAAGCTGCTGCTCGACAGCGGCGCGGACCTGAACGTCAAGAACCAGCTCGGCCTGACCGCGCTCGATTTCGCGAAACAGTACAAAGAGCCGGACGTCGTCGAAGGGCTGACGGCGCGGCTCCAGCAGATGCAGCAACAGGCGCCGGCCGGTGCGCCAGCAACGCCGCAAAACAGTGCAAAATAGCAGTCTGGGCGCGGGTCACCACGCGCCCGAATCGAAGCGGGAACGAGTGGACAATCCGGGCGGCAACGATCGCCCGACGCCACTCATCGTTCCGGGCTCACACCAGGAAGGAAAAAACATGCTGCGGGTTTTGATTTGCGCCGGCGCGCTCGCTGTGCCGTTGACGGCAGCCGCGTTCACGGGGGGCGACCTCAACAAGCTGTGCACGAAGACGGACGTTGCGTCGCGTAGCGCGTGTGCGGCCTATATCGAAGGCGCCGCGGACGGCATCTTCAACACGATCGACGCGATCGGCGGGACCACGGGCCCGCGCGTCGGCCAGTATTTCTGCCTGCCGCCCGAGGCGCGCTCGCAGCAACTGACGGACGCGGTGCGCAAGTACATCGCCGACAATCCGAACGTGGCGGGCTATAACGCGAGTACTGCCGTGTCGCTGGGGCTCGGCAAGGCGTTCCCCTGCAAGACGGGCAGCTGAGCGGCACACGGTGCCATCGCGCCGTACTGTCGTTTTAGCCCGTTCGGGGTTCATTTCGACGCGCGCCGTGTGTTCAGCACGGCGCGCGTTTTGTGCTTTCAGCCCGCTTTGGAGCGTGTCGTTTTGCCTATGCCGTCCGGATGTGCACAAATGTGCAACTGATCGGGCGCAACCGCAGTCGAACCAGCACTGAATAAACGCGCACCGGCCGCAACGGACCGGCCGCGCCAACCAGAGCGGAGGGACAGCAACATGGGCCGACTGATCGTCGTGTCGAATCGCGTGGCAACGCCGACGGAAACCAAAGGCTCCGCGGGCGGGCTGGCCGTCGGCGTGTTCGGCGCGCTGAAGGATGCGGGCGGCGTGTGGTTCGGATGGAGCGGCGACGTCGTCAGCGAAACGGTCGCGAACGCCGGGCCCACGCTCGAATCGGACGGCGGCGTGACGTTCGCCACGACGGGCCTGACACGCAAGGACTACGACCAGTACTACCGCGGCTTTTCGAACGCGACGCTGTGGCCCGTCTTCCACTATCGCAACGATCTCGCGCGCTACGAGCGCGAAGAATACGCAGGCTACCGGCGGGTCAACGCATGGCTCGCGCACAAGCTCATCAAGCTGCTGGAGCCCGACGACATCATCTGGGTCCACGACTATCACCTGATTCCCTTCGCGGAAGCATTGCGCGCCGAGGGCGTCAAGAACCGCATCGGGTTCTTCCTGCACATTCCGTTTCCGTCGCCGCAGATCCTGCTGAACATTCCGCCGCACGAAGAACTCGTGAAGTCGCTGTGTTGCTACGATCTGCTGGGTTTCCAGACCGAAAACGACGAACTCGCGTTTCATGACTATCTGCGCCGGCACGCGCGCGGCACCGTGTCGGGCGACGGCCACGCGGAAGCGTTCGGTCGGCAGATGCGCACGGGCGTCTATCGGATCGGCGTGTTTCCCGACGATATCGCCGATCAGGCGAAGCGCTACGAGAGCCGTCAGCATGTGCTCGACCTGAAGCAGAGCCTGGAAGGGCGCAAGCTGATCATGAGCGTCGACCGTCTCGACTATTCGAAGGGGCTGGTCGAACGTTTCCGCGCGTTCGAGGCGCTGCTCGAACGGTCGCCAGAATGGCGCGGCAACGTCACGCTGGTGCAGATCGCCCCGCCAACGCGCTCGGACGTCACGACGTACCAGGACATCCGTCAGCAACTCGAATACGAAGCCGGGCGTATCAACGGAAAATACTCAGGCCTGGATTACACGCCCATTCGCTATCTGAACCAGCAATACGACCGCTGGAAACTGATGTCGCTGTTCCGCGAATCGCAGGTCGGGTTCGTCACACCGTTGCACGACGGCATGAATCTCGTCGCGAAGGAGTACGTCGCCGCGCAGAATCCGGACGATCCGGGTGTGCTGGTGCTGTCGATGTTCGCGGGCGCGGCGGCCGAGCTGGAAGGAGCGTTGATCGTGAATCCTCACGATTCGATCGGCATGTGCGAAGCGTTGCAGCGTGCGCTCGCGATGCCGCTCGACGAACGCAAGCGGCGTCACGATCTCGACATGCGGGCGCTGCGCAAGAACGACCTCGGCGTGTGGCGCGACTCGTTCCTGCGCGATCTGCGCAGCGTACCGCTTTTCGAGTCGCGGTCCGATGCTTCCGAGACCTCTGACGTCTCAGCCAAAAAGAATAAGTGAAGGGCGTGATACAGCACCCGCATTCGTTCGATATCCATAACGATCGCGTATTGCCTTATCCGTGCGGCCATTCGGAGCCCGGATGCTGACGACGCTCGCCGTTGCCAACTATCGCTCGTTGCGCGATCTGATCGTGCCGCTCGCGCGTCTGAACGTGATCACGGGGGCGAACGGCAGCGGCAAATCGAGCGTGTATCGCGCGTTGCGCCTGCTCGCGGTGACGGCACGTGGCGGCGTGATTCCGTCGCTCGCGCGCGAAGGCGGTCTCCAGTCGACGCTGTGGGCGGGCCCCGAGCGCTTCTCACGCGCGATGCTGGCGGGCGACGCGCCCGTGCAGGGCACGCGTCGCACGGAGCCCGTCAATCTGCGGCTCGGCTTTGCGGGCGACGAGTTCGGCTATGCGATCGATCTGGGTCTGCCCATTCCGGGCGAGACGCAGTTCGGCCTCGATCCCGTCATCAAACGCGAATGCATCTGGAGCGGACCCGTGCTGCGTCCGTCGGCGCTGCTCGTCGACCGGCATGGCCCGTCGATCCGCACGCGTGGCGACGACGGCGAATGGCAGACTATTCCGCATAGCGTCGCGAGTTTCGACAGCATGATGACGGAGTTTTCCGACCCGCGCAGCGCACCGGAAATGATCGCCGTGCGCGAGCAGATTCGTTCCTGGCGCTTCTACGATCATTTCAGAACGGACACTGAGTCCCCCGTTCGCCTGCCGCAAATCGGCACGCATACACCCGTGCTCGCCGACGACGGCGCGGATCTCGCCGCCGCGTTGCAGACGGTCCGTGAAATCGGCGACGCGGCCGCGCTCGATGCCGCCATCGACGATGCGTTTCCAGGCTCGCGCGTTTCGATCACGAATGTCGAAGGGCGCTTCGAAGTCACGATGCAGCAGCAGGGCCTGCTGCGCGCGTTGAAGGGCGCCGAATTGTCGGACGGTACGCTGCGCTACCTGTTGCTCGTGGCAGCGCTGCTCACGCCGCGTCCGCCCGCGCTGCTCGTGCTGAACGAGCCGGAGACGAGTCTGCATCCCGATCTGCTGCCCGCGCTCGCGCGCCTGATCGCGAAGGCGTCGCTGCGCTCGCAGGTGATCGTCGTGTCGCATGCGGCGCGGCTGATTGCAGCACTGGAACGCGAGGAGGGCAGCGAATCCGTGGTGCTCGAGAAGCAACTGGGCGCGACGCGCATCGCGGATGCCGACTCGCGCGATTTGCCCGCATGGAAATGGCCTGCTCGCTGAGCGCCATGTCTTGCCGCAAGTGCGCCCCGAAACGAGTGTTTCCCGACTGTAACAGCGTAATTCAATTGAAATACCTGCGGCTTTCCCGCCGATGGCGGGCAATAATCGGCATTTAGGACACGAGAGGCCCCGAGCCGGGCGCGCGCCCGCGATGCGGCATGCGGATAAACCCGATACATCGCGTGAAAGCGCATGAAATCGCCGCGCCGCGTTTGATCGGCTGCCTGCCTGCTGTCATACTCGTTCGCCACTGCTACTGCTCGCTGCAGCCGCTCTCACGCGGCGCCTGGAGACACAGATGAGAATTGCGCAGATCGCCCCCTTGACCGAATCGGTGCCGCCCAAGCTGTACGGCGGGACTGAGCGGGTCGTGTCGTACATCACCGAGGCGCTCGTCGACCTGGGTCACGAGGTGACGCTGTTCGCGAGCGGCGACTCCGTCACCAGCGCGAAGCTCGAACCCGTGTGGCCGCGCGCGCTGCGGCTCGATCCCGGCATTCGCGACCGCATCGCGCCGCACATGCTGCTGATGGAACTGGTGCGCCGTCAGGCCCACGATTTCGATGTGCTCCATTTTCACATGGACTACTACTCGTTTTCGGTCTTCAAGCGCCAGGACACGCCGTTCGTCACGACCTTGCACGGGCGTCTCGATCTACCCGAACAGCAGCCGGTGTTCGACACCTTCAACACCGCGCCCGTCATTTCGATTTCTAATTCGCAGCGTCATCCGCTGCCGCAGGCGCGCTGGCTGAGCACCGTCTATCACGGCCTGCCGGAAGCGCTGTATACGCCGCAGCCCGTCGAGCAGAAGTACCTCGCGTTTCTGGGACGCATCTCGCCGGAAAAGCGCGTCGATACGGCGATTCGCATCGCGGGCCGTTGTGGCCTGCCCATCCGCATCGCCGCGAAGGTCGATGCCGCCGACGCCGAATACTTCGAACGCGATATCAAGCCGTTGCTCGACCTGCCGTATGTCGAGTTCATCGGCGAGATCGCGGATCATCAGAAGGCGGAGTTTCTGTCGGGCGCGCATGCGCTGCTGTTTCCCATCGACTGGCCCGAGCCCTTCGGGCTCGTGATGATCGAAGCGATGGCATGCGGCACGCCCGTCATCGCGTTCAATCGGGGCGCAGTGCCCGAAGTGGTCGATGACGGCGTCTCGGGCTTCATCGTCGAGGACGAGATCGGTGCGGTCGCCGCCGTCAACCGTCTGCACAAACTGCCGCGCGCGAACGTGCGCAAGCGCTTCGAAGAGCGCTTCACGTCGCACCGCATGGCGCGACAGTATGTGGAGGCATATCAGTCGGTGATACGCGCGCAGAAACGCTCGCGTTTCAAGGTGATCGACGCGTCGTCGACCACCTGATCCGGTCGACATCACGCACGCATAAAGAAAGGGCGACGCAACCGACGGTTGCGTCGCCCTTTGTCATCATGTTCGTCGCCGGCGAAAGCGCGTGGCGCGCTCTTCGCTGGCGACCTGCCGGAACTGCGTGGCGGACTGGCATCCGCGTCCCGTAGCGCAGCGCCGCCGCGGCCCGCTCATCACGCGTGTGGGCCGCGTTGCCGTCAGATCTTGAGCTTCGATACCTTCGTGCCCGCCAGCGACACATCGGCCATCAGGCCGGCGTTCGTCAGGATGAATGCCTCGACGGGGGCGGTCGCCGTCGTCGTATCGACGACGCCGTTCGCGCCCAGCTTGACGAGCGCAACGGATGCATCGGCGCCGGCCGACCAGCCGTCCGAATTGCGGAATTTGTCGAGCGCGTCCTGGGTCATGAAGCAGAAGATGATGGCCTTCGACTGCGCGCCCGCCTGCAGGCCGAACGAGCCCGAGATCGTGCTGTAGTAGCCGACGGAAGCGCCGCCCACGCGCAATGCGCCTTCGCCGTACTGGCCGCCGACGACGAAGCCGACCTGCAGCACGGACGGGAATACGAGAATGCCGCGCGACTTGGCGACCAGCTCGCGCGAACCTTTAACGGTGGTATAGAGACGGGACATCGTGCCGTCGACGCTGGCATCGATCGACTGCCGTTTCGACATGTCCGTAGCGGCAGATTCCCCGCTGCTCTTGGTGGTGGTGCAGCCGGCCAGTGCAAGGGTTCCGAAAGCAAGCGCGGCGGTACTCTTCAACATGAAGTTTCGTCTTTGCATCGTTTTTCTCCATCGTGGTTCCGGGGTGCAGCCTCAGTTCACGCGGGTTGCCTGTTGAGTTATATCACACGAACCCGCACTGCAAGGGTTCTGGGGACACCGCGCAAACCCTTGTGCGACAAGCACTCCAGCGATCGTCAGCGATTCGTTGGGTAATTCTGGCCGGTCGGCCGCGTAGACGGGAAGGCTGTCCGAAAGCCATGCGGACCGCGTTCGTGGAGATCGGAAGGGTCGTCTGCACTGTGCTCGCCGAGCCGCGCGATGCGCCGGAAAACGAGGTCATATTTACCGGGTTTGTGTCCTGGCAGAATCGACTGTAAGCGAACGGAAAGTGTTGCAGGAAAGCCGCAGCACCGATGTGACGCCCCGCGTCTTTTCCGAACGACACGGGTTCGATCAGTGATTCGCCGGACTCTTGTTGACGGGCGGCCGCCGCAACGCGCGCCGCACGACGCCGATGACGAAGCCGATCGCGAAGATCGTCGCGGCGGGCACGACCCAGTAGCCGACGAACGCATGCCACAGATAGCTCGCCAGCGTGCTCTTGCGTACCGCGTATTCGTTGAGCGCGTCCTGCTGGCGCGGCGCATTGGCGGCCAGCACATCGGCGGGGCAGCCGGCCGCGCGCGCATCGTCGGGTGTGCCGTGGCAGCGCGCGGCGGCGCCCGCGGCGCGTTGCGCGTCGGTGAGCTGCCAGGTCGTGAGCGCGGTGTTCAGGTCGACCCGGTTATAGGCCATTTCCTCCTGAATCTCGCGCACGGCGACGATCGCCACGGGCACCGCCCAGAAGACGATCACCACCAGCCAGCGACGCAACCAGCGATTCTTGTGTCTCCCAACCATCCTTGCCTCCGTGCGATGCGCTTGCGGCATCAACGACAAGCTGGCGGCCCGTGGGACTTGTTCTGTGTGGGGTATGGGCCGTCTGTGCCGCCATCATAGAAGAAAACGGCGCGGGAAGGGCGGCGCTTGCCCACGCGAATGCACAGCTTGTGTGCGCCATGGCGCAGGCGCGTCGCATCGTGCGAAGCCAAAAAGAAAAAAGCGGCGCCCGTGATGGACGCCGCTTGCCTGTCTCGCATCGAACGGTGTCGCGCACTTCACGCGACGCCGTGCAGATGGGAATGTCCTCAGCCCTTGTTGCTCAGGCACGTCTTCATGAATGCCTTGCGATCGTCGCCTTTCTTGTCGCCGGCCTGCGTGTTGCATACCTTCATCTTGTCCTGCTGCGACATCGGTGCGGACGCAGCCATCGCCGACGAAGCCGACAGGCAGTCCTTCATGAACGCCTTGCGGTCGTCGCCTTTCTTGTCTCCGGCCTGCTTGTTGCACACGGTCATCTTCGACTGCTGGCTGTTCTCTGCAAAAGCGGGCGACGCGAGCAGACCTGTCAGGGCGAGAGCGGCGAGTGCGGCTTGGATCTTCATGGGACACTCCATCACGGTTTGTGAATGTTGTTGATTGTCGTGAGACGGGCATCGAGCCGGGCGGATCGCCTGCGCTGTGATCGGCCGTCACCATTGCGATGCATGGTGCCTGTGAAAACGATCGGGCAGGGTAAAAGGTTGACGCATGCGACGCTCGGACTGCACAGGTGTTTCCCTAAGACCGCTTCTACCTCGAATGCGCGA
Organism: Paraburkholderia sp. Tr-20389; assembly: GCF_017104565.1. GTDB lineage: Bacteria > Pseudomonadota > Gammaproteobacteria > Burkholderiales > Burkholderiaceae > Paraburkholderia. The sequence goes on from NZ_JAAGPD010000067.1 coordinate 19,415, forward strand.
ACCGGTATGCTTGTCTCATTCGATTGCGTCACTCGCCCGTGTCACTCAGTCATCACCTCAGTCATCACGATTCAGGAGTTTTCGAATGCACTATCTGCTGATCTACGATGTGTCGCCGGATTATCTCGAGCGTCGCCCGGAGTTTCGCGCCGCGCATCTGAAGCATGCGTGGGCCGCCGCCGATCGCGGTGAACTGCATCTCGCGGGCGCGCTTGCCGATCCCGTCGATACAGCCGTGCTGCTGTTCGAAGGCGATTCGCCCGCTGCGGCCGAGTCGTTTGCGAAAACCGATCCGTATGTGCTGAACGGACTCGTCACGCAATGGCGCGTGCGGCCGTGGACCACCGTCGTCGGCGAGCGCGCCGCGACGCCCGTGCGCTAATCCCTGCACTCGTCAATTCGCGCCATCGCGCCACTCGCGCAGCGGCAAGTATGCGTCACAAATAGAAACGCTTCTGCGCTCCGGCACTTTATGCCGCACACATCGAATCGAATGTAACCGGGGCAATCGTGTTGCGCGCGATCCACGCGAACACATCACTGTCATCGCGGCGGCGCGAGCATGGACACGCTGCATCGCGCTGTTCGCGCAGTCTCCGCCGCGCTGCAACCGACGTCAGTTCTGTGACAGCCAGGAACTAAACGATGCAGCAAAAAGGACAAGATTGTTTCTATCCGTAACACTTGTCTCAGTCATATTCAGACAAACCCTGGCGATGGTATGCTTCGTGCACAAATTCTCCCATGCACGAGTGAGACCACGTTTTGTGCGTCGTCCCGGTGAAATGCCGCACTAACGAAGTGCGCTTTCTTAATACCGGCGCAAGAACGTACAAGCATATTGTGCAACCGAGGACTCGACACGAACCGCCAAAATGAAGTTCGTGAGAGCCCAAAGCCGCAGCCAGGCCGTGCTGCGTGGAGAACAACATGTTTTTCGATGAGCTAAGCAATGACGAATGGGCGCAGGTATCCGCGCTCGTTTCCGACGAGCCAGCCGTCCGCCTGAACCGACGCGGACGGCCCCGCGCCGAACCCCGTATCGTGGCCAATGCCGTTCTGTGGATCCTGACTACTGGCGAGCCGTGGTCGAAGCTTCCCGGTCGCTATCCGTCAGGCCCTACCTGCCGGCGCCGCTTCGAGGAGTGGCAAGCCAACGGCACGCTGGCCGAAGTGATCCGTCTGTTGACGCAGAGTGGGCGCGCGTTCGCCTATATCCCTGAGCCGACGCCGCCCGCCGCGCCGAAGCCGGCGCCCGTGGTCGAAGCACCGAAGCCGCGCGATGAATTCGCGCGCGGCGTGTTCTGGAAGAGTCCGGAAACGTGGCAATCGTCCGCTCAGGAGTTGAGTGTGACGAGTGGCGCGCCGTCCGGCTGGCGTGCGCTCGCGCCGATGGCCGACATCACGCGGCAGCTTGCCGGTTCGGCTGCTGTCGAGACGGGTTTCGTCGACGCATCCCGCACGAATGCCGCCGGTGTGCCCGATGCCGCCGCTGTCCTCGATGTCGCGCGTCGTATCGAGCTGCAAACCAGCGTGCAGGCGGACATGCAGGCGTTCGCGCCCGACACCGCGATCGTGCCGAGCGAACTGCTCGACGAGCAGGCGTATGCCGACGATGCATCGGCAGACAATGCGCTCGCGAGCAGCGAGCACACGCCGCTGTGGATGAGTCTCACGGCACCGCGCGGCCTGCAGGTTGCCGACCGGCAGGGCTATGTGATCTATGTAGCGGCGGAGCAGGTGCCCAACGACAAGTACCGCGCATGGGCCGAGATCATGAAGGACGGCAAGCGTGTCGAGCGCTCGGGCCTGATCGGTCCGCGTTTCTCGGATGCCGACGCGGCGCACCGTTTCGCGCTCGACTGGGCGCGTCAATGGATCGACCGCGAATGCCGCACGCTTGAGGCGGGTGCAGGCCTGCACCCGCCGAAGGTCGCCGTGCGTCCCGTCACGCGGGCGATGCCGGAACTCACGCCGACGCCCGCGCTCGCCGCGGCGAACGTGACGCCCGCCGCATCGGGCAATCCGCATCTGAATGCGCGCCTGATGCCGCTGCGCCGCTATCCGTCCGACACCGTCAAGGACAAGACGGGCGAACGCTTTCCGTTGATATCGACGCTTTCCCACGCGGGATGATGACGATGGCGTGAACACGCCATCGTTTGACGCTGCGCTGGAACCGGTTGCTGAAGTTGGCTCGCGCGGTTGGCTTGCGCGTCGTTGATGAGCCGCGCTGTTCCGCCACTCAGTAAGCCACTCAACATCCGTTCAATTTCGAAGTGCCCGCATCACGCGCTTCGCTTGCGCATTCAGTCTCACGACATGAAGAAGCGGTGACGGGCTGCAAACCCGTCACCGCGCCGTGCGTCATTGGCGTCCGTACGTGTCGTCGAAGCGCACGATGTCGTCTTCGCCGAGATACGAGCCCGATTGCACCTCGATGATCTCGAGCGGCATCTTGCCGGGATTTTCGAGCCGGTGCTTGATGCCGAGCGGGATGTACGCCGACTCGTTTTCGGACACGATAAAGCGCTCTTCGCCGCGCGTGACGAGCGCCGTGCCGCGCACGACGATCCAGTGTTCCGCGCGATGGTGATGCATCTGCAGCGACAACTGCGCGCCCGGCTTCACGACGATACGCTTCACCTGGAAGCGTTCGCCCATGTCGACGGAATCATAGTGACCCCACGGCCGGTGCACCTTGCGATGGTTCACGGCTTCCGTGCCTTGCTTCTCGCGGATCCGGCCGACCACTTTCTTCACGTCCTGCACGCGGCTCTTGTCGGCGACGAGAATCGCGTCATCGGTTTCGACGACGACGAGATCCTGCGTGCCCACGCAAGCGATCAGCCGTCCTTCCGAATGCGCGAACGTCGATCCCGCGCCTTCGAACATCACATTGCCGCGGCCGACGTTCTGGTCGCCGTCTTTCGGCAGGATGTCCCAGATCGCGTCCCACGAACCGACATCGGACCACCCGGCATCGAGCGGCACGACGACGCCCGAGCACATCGACGTGTCGTTGCCGAGCTTCTCCATCACCGCGTAGTCGATCGAATTCGACGGACAGGCGCCGAACGCGTCGCGCTGCACGCGAAAGAATTCGCCGTCGGTCGCGCCTTGCGCATGCGCGGCTTCGCAGGCTTCGGCAATCGCGGGCTGGAAGTGGCGCACGGCCTTGAGCCACGTCGACGCGCGCAGAATGAAGATGCCGCTGTTCCACCAGTACTCTTTCGACTCGACATAGTGCTGCGCGAGTTCGAAGTGCGGCTTCTCGACGAAGCGATCCAGCTGATGCGCGCCGATAGCGCCTTCGTCCGCGGGCAGCCGTGCGCCGATGCGAATGTAGCCATAACCCGTTTCCGCGCGCGACGGCACGATGCCCATCGTCACGATGTGGCCGTTCGCCGCGTGCCGTACGCCGGCGGCAACGGCGGCGTGAAAACCTTCGCTATCCGTGACGGCGTGATCGGCGGGCATCACGACCATGATGCCGTCCTCGTCCTGCGCGAGCACCGAGAGCGCTGCGATCGTCAGTGCCGGTGCCGTGTCGCGTGCGTACGGTTCGAGAATCAGACGGCTCTGCACGCCGCTTACGCGCAGCTGCTCGGCTGTCGTGAAGCGATGCTCTTCGTTGCAGACGACCACGAGCTGTTCGGCGACGGGATGGCCGGCATCGAGTCCATCGAGGCGGCGGGTCGTCGATTGCAGCAGCGAGTCTTCGCCGAGCAGACCGATCAGCTGCTTCGGATGCTGTTCGCGCGACATCGGCCACAGGCGCGTGCCTGAGCCGCCGGCAAGGATCACGGGATGAACCTTGAGCTTGACGTTGAGGCGGGATGGATTCGCCTGTCGATTCTCGACGGCTGACGCCGTAGCAGTCATGGTGATAACTCCTCGAAGCGGGATGAATGGCTCCGTTTTTATCACGTCGTAATGCGTCAATAAATCGACATTGAATTTCTATTGAATAATTACGATGGAAAATAGCAGTCCGGCATTGACCAATATTTTCGCAATGCTTTAATAATTAAAAATAAATGGAATAAAAATTGACATGACACACTCGCGCGACGCGCTATCGAAGCGATAACGGGCGCATGCGTCGGCGCATCTGGCACTGCAAACGGGAGATTGCGCCGCAAGGAAGGGCGAGACGGCGCGAAATGCGGTGCCATTCCGCAAAACCCGGCAAAACTTACCGAATAAAAGCAGAAAAAATACAGCAATTTCTGCCGATACATTTTGAGATTTTTTGCAGCCTTGTCGGCGGAATTTTAATACCGCTTTATTGAGGCTTGTAGAAGGGTATTCACTCATCGGCGTGTTTCGATCCGATAAGCAATTAACGGCGTATGGAATTCGCCGACCCAATGCGCCGATTGCATTCGAATACGAATGCGGCGGCATCCAGTCTCAAACGGACGCGAATAGAACTTGATTGAACTGACAGACAAGGCGAGGTGCAGCAGATGCTGAGCGTTCTATCGAGAATCATCGACATCGGCATGGTCGCGCTCGGCGCGCTGATTGCGGCCGCTGTGCATGCGGAGGGCTTCGTGTGGCTCGACGACATGCAAAGCGTGTCGCTCGCGTTCGACTGCCTGCTCGTGATCCTGTTCTTTCCGGCGCTCGGCGTCTATCAGTCGTGGCGCGGCAAGCCGCTGTACGACCTGCTGTGGCGCGTGACGATGGGCTGGATCATGGTCGAGGTGACGGGCATCCTGATGAGCTTCAGCCTGCACCGCGCGGACCTGCTGTCGCGCCTGTGGCTCGCGTATTGGGCGGTTGCCACCGTCGTGCTGCTGATCGTCACGAAGGCGGGCGTGCATGCCGTGCTGCGCGGCCTGCGCCGCGAGGGCTACAACCAGAAGAAGGTGGCCATCGTCGGCGGCGCGCCGTACGGCAAGTTCCTGATCGAGCAGATGCGCGGCCGCCCGGAAGCGGGCTTCAGTCCCGTACTCGTCTATGACGAAGACGATTCCCGCAGCCACTACGAAGACACCGACGGACCGGAAGCGATCGAAGGCGTGCCCGTGCAGCGCGACTACGCGGCGATGATCGACGAGATGCGCCGCCGCTCGGTGCGCGAGTTGTGGATGGCGCTGCCGATGTCGAAAGAGAAGATCATTCATCGCTTCGTCATGGAGTTCCGCAACGACTTCGTGAACATCCGCTTCATTCCGGATGTGCGCAGCCTGACGCTCTTCAGCCAGCCGATGGTCGATCTGCTCGGCGTGCCCGCGATCAACCTCGCCGCGTCGCCCATTACCGATCTGCGCGTGCTGCCCAAGCGCGTGTTCGACCGCCTGTTCGCGCTCGCCGCGCTGACGATGCTCGCGCCCGTGATGCTCGCGATCGCAGCGGCCGTGAAGCTGTCTTCGCCGGGACCCGTGTTCTTCCGCCAGCGACGCAAGGGCATCGACGGACGCGAGTTCGAGATCTTCAAGTTCCGCTCGATGAAGGTCCACAAGGAAGAGGCGGGCCGCATCACCCAGGCTACGCGCCGCGATCCGCGCATCACGCCCGTCGGCGCCTTCCTGCGCCGCACGAGCCTCGACGAACTGCCGCAGTTCATCAACGTGCTGCGCGGCGAAATGTCGGTGGTCGGACCGCGCCCGCATGCGCTCGAACACGACGACATCTACAAGGATCTGGTGAAGGGCTATATGCACCGCTACCGGATCAAGCCCGGCATCACCGGCTGGGCGCAGATCAACGGCTATCGCGGCGAAACCGACCGCATCGAAAAGATGATGGGCCGCGTGAAGCTCGATCTGTACTACATGCAGCACTGGAGCTTCTGGCTCGACCTGAAGATCGTCGGCCTGACGTTCTGGAAGGGCTTCGTGGGCAGCAACGCGTACTGAACGCCGCGCGCCACGCACGACACAGCGGGAACGCCGGCCGTTCCGCATTCACTGAACCATTCAATCTCCGAGGTGTAATTCATGAACCTGACGATCGTTGGAACCGGATACGTAGGCCTCGTGACGGGCGCCTGTCTGGCGGACATCGGGCACGACGTATTCTGCCTCGACGTCGATCAGCGCAAGATCGACGTGCTGAACAACGGCGGCGTGCCGATCCACGAGCCGGGTCTGCTGGAAATCATCGCGCGCAACCGCAAGGCGGGACGCCTGAAGTTTTCGACCGATATCGAGGCGGCCGTCGCGCACGGCGACATCCAGTTCATCGCCGTCGGCACGCCGCCCGACGAGGACGGCTCGGCCGACCTGCAATACGTGCTGGCCGCCGCGCGCAACATCGGCCGTCACATGAAGGGCTTCAAGGTGATCGTCGACAAGTCGACCGTGCCTGTCGGCACCGCGCGCCGCGTCGCGCAGGCCGTGCAGGACGAACTCGATCAGCGCGGCCTGCAGCAGATGTTCTCGGTCGTGTCGAATCCCGAGTTCCTGAAAGAGGGCGCCGCCGTCGAAGACTTCACGCGCCCGGACCGCATCATCCTCGGCTGTGACGACGACGTGCCCGGCGAAAAGGCGCGCGAGCTGATGAAGCGTCTCTATGCGCCGTTCAACCGCAATCGCGAGCGCACGCTGTACATGGACGTGCGCTCCGCCGAATTCACGAAGTACGCGGCCAACGCGATGCTCGCCACGCGCATCTCGTTCATGAACGATCTCGCGAATCTCGCGGACCGCGTCGGCGCCGATATCGAAGCGGTACGCCGCGGCATGGGCTCGGACCCGCGCATCGGCTACGACTTCCTGTATGCGGGCTGCGGCTATGGCGGCTCGTGCTTCCCGAAGGACGTGCAGGCACTGATCCGCACGGGCAGCGAGATGGGCCACAGCCTGCGTATTCTCGAAGCCGTCGAGGCCGTCAACGAGACGCAGAAGAAGATCGTCGCGCAGAAGATCGTCGCGCACATGGGCGAGGACCTGTCGGACCGCACGTTCGCTGTATGGGGCCTCGCGTTCAAGCCGAACACCGACGACATGCGCGAAGCGCCGAGCCGTGCGCTGATCGCCGAACTGCTTTCGCGCGGCGCGAAGGTCGTGGCCTATGACCCCGTCGCGATCGACGAATCGAAGCGCGTGTTCGCACTCGACCTGCAAGGCAAGCCGCAGCAACTGGCGCGTCTGACGTTCGCCGACGAAGAGATGCAGGCGGCCACCGGCGCCGACGCGCTCGTGATCCTCACCGAATGGAAGGTCTTCAAGAGCCCGGACTTCGACAGCCTCAAGGCGCAATTGAAGACGCCGCTGATCTTCGACGGCCGCAACCTGTACGAGCCGGAGGCGATGCGCGAACTCGGCATCGAGTATCACGCGATCGGCCGTCAGGCCGCGCAGCCGCAACGCACGTCGCACGACGCCGCTGCGTCGCGGGCGACGGCCGCCGCGCTGTAACGCTGCAAGACCTCATCGACCTGTACGGAGGCCGCCCATGTTCGCGAACGTGCTGATCGTCTGTCATGCCAACGTGTGCCGCTCGCCCGCCGCCGAGTGGCTGTTCCGCTCGCGGCAGCACGGACGCGGCGCGCAGTCCATCGCGTTTCGCTCGGCGGGTCTGCGCGCGATCGACGGACATGGCATGGACCCCGTGATGCGGCGTCTGCTCGAAGAACGCGGCGTCGATGGCGGCACGGCCGGCACGCATCGCTCGCGGCGGCTCGACCGCCGCAGCGTGCGCGATGCCGACCTGATCCTCGTCACCGAACAGCGGCAAGTGAAAGACGTGGAAGACCTCGAACCCACTTCGCGCGGCAAGGTGTATGCGCTCGGCAAGTGGGAAGCGTGCGGCAGCGCCGACGTCGTCGATCCGCACGGACGCGACGAAGCCGTGTATCGCGACAGCCTCGCGCACATCGAACACCTCGTCATGGGATGGCTGAACAAAATATGCTGAAACGACACATCACGATATCTCTTGTGCTGACGACTTTTCTGTCGGCATGCGCCACCGCGCCGGGGAATTACCTCGACACGTCGCGCCTGAAGGAAGACCAGCAGAACAAGCCTGCTGAGACGTACCCGGTCACGCTGATCGATGCCTCGGTGATCCAGAAGCAGCAGGCGCAAACGGCGGACGCGATCGCGCATCAGGTGCTGCCGCCGCCGGGTCCGTTCGCCGATCCGACGCAGTACGTCTATCGCATCGCGCCGCAGGACATTCTCGGCATCACCGTGTGGGACCACCCGGAACTGACGACGCCGAACGGCAGCACGCTGTCGGCGGGCGGCAACACCACGCAGTCGATCGGCGGCGCGTTGCAACAGCCGTACACCCAGGCGCTGCCGGGCCAGGCCGATCCCTACGGGCAGACGGTCGCGCCCGACGGCACGATCTATTTCCCGTTCGTCGGCCGGATCCGCGCATCGGGCCGCACGACCGCGCAGATCCGCGACGAGCTGGGCAAGAAGCTCGTGCCGTACATCCGCGATCCGCAGGTCGACGTGCGCGTGCTGTCGTACCGCAGCCAGAAGGTGCAGGTGACGGGCGACGTGAAGACGCCGGGCCCGCTCGCGCTCTCCGATGTGCCGCTCACGCTGGTCGACGCGATCACCCGCTCGGGCGGCTCGACCGACAACGCCGATCTGCAGCGCGTGCGTCTCACGCGCAAGGGCAAGCTCTACGTGCTCGACGCGAACCGCATGCTCGACAAGGGCGACGCCACGCAGAACGTGATGCTCGAACCGGGCGACATCGTCAACGTGCCGGACCGCAGCGACACGCGCATCTTCGTGATGGGCGAAGTGAAGACGCCGATCCCCGTGCCGATGAACAAGGGCGAGCTGACCATCGCCGATGCGCTCACGCAGGCGGGCGGCATTCTCGACACCGACGCGAACCCGCGCCAGATCTACGTGATGCGCGGCATGAAGGACAAGCCGACCACACCCGACGTGTATCGCCTCGACATGACGCAGCCCGACGCAATCATGCTGTCGTCGCAGTTCGAGCTGCAGCCGATGGACGTGGTGTACGTGGGCACGGCCGCCTCGACGACCTTCAACCGCGTGCTGCAGCAGGTGCTGCCGACGGTGCAGACGCTGTTCTATCTGAAGCAGCTGACGCGCTGATGTCTTCATCGACGTCTGCATCGGCATCCCGTTGCAGACGCGTTGCCTGAACCGCTGCCCGCATGCCGGCGCTTCGCATCCCGAACCAGACGGATGCAACGCGCCGGATGCAGGCGGCGACCCGACCCGGGTCAACCCTGAGCACTCAAGCGAGTATCCAAGTGAGCACTCAAGCCAATCCCCAGCTGGCCATGCAGGCCAGAACCGAAGAAGAGGACGTGGTCCTCGGCCAACTGCTGCAGGTGATCATCGACGACATCTGGTGGCTGATCGGCATCGCCGCGACCATCGTCGCGATGGCCGGCTTTTACTGCTATGTCGCGAAGCCCGTGTATTCGGCCGATGCGCACGTGCGCGTGGAGGCGTCGGACAACACGTCGCAGGCGCTCACCCAGACGCAAACGGGCGCGACGATCACGGGGCAGAACACGATCCCCACCGACGCCGAGATCGAAATGATCAAGAGCCGGGGCGTCGTCGCACCCGTGGTTCAGCAGATGAAGCTGAACTTCTCGGTGACGCCGAAGACGCTCCCCATTCTCGGCAGCCTCGCCGCGCGCCTCGCGACGCCGGGCCAGCCTGCCAAACCGTGGCTCGGCCTCGGCTCGTATGCGTGGGGCGGCGAAGTCGCCGACGTCGATTCGATCGACGTGACGCCCACGCTCGAAGGACAGAAGCTGATCCTCACCGCGATGGACAACGGCCGCTATACGCTGATGACGCCCGACGGCCAGTTGCTGTTGCGCGGCCAGGCCGGCGAGCCCGCGCAGGGCGGCGGCGTCACGCTGTTCGTCAAGCAGTTGGTGGCGCGCCCGGGCACGCAGTTCACCGTGATGCGCGCGAACGATCTGGACGCGATCGCCGCGTTCCAGTCCGCGATCAACGTGCAGGAGCAGGGCAAGCAGACGGGCGTGATCTCGATCTCGCTGGAAGACCAGAGCCCCGAGCACGCGGCTGCCGTCGCCAATGCGCTCGCGCAGTCGTATCTGCTCGAACACATTCGCACCAAGCAGGCCGACGCGAGCCGCATGCTCGACTTCCTGAAGAGCGAAGAGCCGCGCCTGAAGTCCGATCTCGAACGCGCGGAAGCGGCGCTCACGGCGTATCAGAGCAAGAGCGGCTCGATCAACGCGAGCGACGAAGCGAAGGTCTACCTGGAAGGCAGCGTGCAGTACGAGCAGCAGATCTCCGCCTTGCGTCTGCAGATTTCGCAGCTCGAACAGCGCTACGGCGACGATCACCCGATGATCAAGGCCGCGCAGGAACAGATGACCGAACTGCAGGCGCAGCGCAGCAAATACGCGGACCGTTTCCGCGATCTGCCCGCGACGGAAGTGAAGGCCGTGCAACTGCAGCGCGACGCGAAGGTCGCGGAAGACATCTACGTGCTGCTGCTCAACCGCGTGCAGGAACTGTCGGTGCAGAAGGCGGGCACGGGCGGCAACGTGCATATCGTCGACGCGGCGCTGCGTCCCGGTTCGCCCATCAAGCCGAAGAAGATGCTGATCCTGTCGGCGGCGACGATACTCGGGCTGATCGTCGGCACGGGCTTCGTGTTCATGCGCCGCAATATGTTCAAGGGCATCGACGATCCGGAAACGGTCGAGCGCACGTTCCATCTGCCCGTGTACGGTCTCGTGCCGCTGTCGGCGGAACAGGCGCTGCTCGAAAACGCCGCGGTGCGCGGCGGCACGCGCCAGCGTGCGGTGCTCGCGAACGCCAAGCCGAAGGACGTGTGCATCGAAAGCCTGCGCAGCCTGCGCACATCGATGCAGTTCACGCTGCAGGACGCGCGCAATCGCATCGTGATGTTCACGGGCCCGCTGCCGGGCGTCGGCAAGAGCTTCCTGACGATCAACCTCGGCGTGCTGCTCGCGCATTCGGGCAAGCGCGTGCTGATGATCGACGGCGACATGCGGCGCGGCGCGCTCGAAAAGCATCTCGGCGGCTCGCCGGACAACGGTCTGTCGGAACTGCTGAGCGGGCAGATTTCGCTGGAAGACGCGGTGCGCGCAACGGAGATCGACAACCTGTCGTTCATCTCGTGCGGCCGCCGCCCGCCGAATCCGTCGGAGCTGCTGATGTCGCCGCGTCTCCCGCTGTACCTCGAAGGGCTGGGCAAGCGCTACGACGTGATCCTGATCGATACGCCGCCCGTGCTGGCCGTGACCGACGCGTCGATCATCGGCGGCTATGCGGGCTCGACCTTCTTCGTCGTGCGCTCGGGCATGCACAGCGAAGGCGAGATCGCCGATGCATTGAAGCGTCTGCATTCGGCGGGCGTGCACGTGCAGGGCGCGATCTTCAACGCGATGCCGCCGCGCGCGCGCGGCAACTACGACCGCAGCTACGCGGCCGTGCAGGAATACCTGAGCACCTGATGCGCGCAGCGCGCCTTGCCGGTGCGGCAGGGCGCATGCGCCGTCGACAAGCCACGGAGAGTACAGGATGAAGATAACGGTACTGGTGCCGACGTATCGCCGGCCGAAAGACCTCGCGCGCTGCCTCGCGGCCTTGCAGAAACAGGAGCGCGTACCCGACGAAGTCGTGGTGGTCGCGCGTCCCGACGACGAAGCGACGCACGCGTGCCTCGCCGATCCCCTCGTGGTCGGCGCATTGCCGCTGAACATCGCGCCCGTCGAGTTGCCGGGCCAGGTGGCCGCGCTCAACTGCGGCCTCGATGCCGCGACGGGCGACGTGATCGCGATCACCGACGACGACGCCGCGCCGCACGCCGACTGGGTGCGCCGCATCGGCGCGGCCTTCGAAGGCGACGCACGGCTGGGCGCACTGGGCGGACGCGACTGGGTTCATCAGAAGGGCGGCGTGCTCGACGGTTCGCGCTTCCTGGTCGGCAAGATGATGCGCTCGGGCAAGATCATCGGCAATCATCATCTGGGCGTGGGCGAAGCGCGCGAAGTCGATCTGCTCAAAGGCGCCAACATGAGCTACCGGCGCGACGCGATCCGCTCGATCCGTTTCGATGGCCGCCTGCGTGGCGCGGGCGCGCAGGTGCACAACGACATGGCGTTCAGCATGAGCGTGAAGAACGCGGGCTGGAAGCTGGTCTACGATCCGCGCGTCGCCGTCGATCATTTCCCCGCCGAGCGTTTCGACGACGACCGACGCGACGCGCAGTCGATGACGGCCGTGCGCAACGCCGCGTACAACCTGCATCTGATCCTGCGCGAGCAGTTGCCGCCCGCGCAGCGCGAAGTCGCATGGTGGTGGTATGCGCTCGTCGGCACGCGCGTGTATCCGGGCGCTGTGCACGCCGCGCTCGCGCTGACCTCGAAAGGCGCGCGCACCAAGCTCGCGCGCTGGCACGCCGTGCGCACGGGCGCGCGTGAAGCGCGCCGCGCGTATGCCGCGCATCGCGGCGCGGGGGTGCACGCATGACGACGAAGGTCCACGTGCATCTGTTTTACGGCGCCGATCCGCGCTTCTATCGCAAGGGCGAGGACATCGGCTGCCTGTACGGCTATCACCATGCCGAGTCGGACGAATTCAAGCTCAGCTATTCGCAGGACGTGCCGGAAAGCAAGCCGGTGCGCCTCGTGCGCCGCGCGCTGAAGACGATGCTCGGCTTCGATCTGATCCACACGCTGCGCAACCGCGACGAGATGCTGCGCTCCGACGTGATCTGGACGCACACCGAACACGAATGGCTGTCCGCCGCGCTGATGCTGCTGATGAACGGCAAGCGCCATGACGAAACCCGGCGGCCGCTGCTGGTCGCGCAAAGCGTGTGGCTGATCGACAAGTGGCAGGAGTATGGCGTGTTGCGTCGCTGGTTCTATCGCAAGCTGATCGGCCGTGCCGATCTGCTGACGACGCTCGCGCGCGACAACGCCGAACTGTGCCGCGACTACTTCGATCGCGACGCCACGCAATTGTTCTACGGACTGAACACGCGCGACTTCCCGGTGCAGCAGCCCAAACAATGGCAGCCCGGCACGCCGTTGCGCATCGCGGCCATCGGCAACGATCGCGACCGCGACTGGGAAACGCTGATCAAGGCGGTCGGCAACGATCCGCGCTTTGCGGTGCGGCTCGCGACGCGGCGGCGCATTCCGCGTTCGCTGCATTCGCTGAACGTGCAGGTCGCGCCCGCTGCGGGACTCAAGAAGCAGCGCGAGTTGTACGACTGGGCCGACGTGATCGTCGTGCCGCTGCGGCCGAACACGCATGCGTCGGGTATCACGGTAATGCTCGAGGCGGCCGCCGTCGGCAAGCCGATGGTCGTGACGAACGTGGGCGGGCTGCAGGATTATTTTTCGGCTCGCGCGGCGGCGTACGTGCCGCCGTTCGATGCCGACGCGCTGCGCACTGCGCTGCTGGGCCTGATGACGTCGCCGGGCGACGCGCTGCAACAGGCGCAGGCGGCCGCGACGGAACTCCTGACACGCGATCACACGACGCAGCACTACGCGCAACAGCACGTGAAGATCACGCGCGATCTGCTGCGCCGGCGCGGTCAGACGGTGCCGCACGGCAAGCGCGAACGCGAGCATCAGGCGGACGCCGTGCCGTCGCAGAGCCGGGGAGGGATGTAAGCGATGTCGTCGATTGCACGAGCGGGCATGGAGGACGCGGCGCGCGCGGTCAGGCGCGAGCGTCGCGACTGGCTGCCGCCTGCGTTGCTGTGGCTCGTCACGGCGATGCTGATCGTCGCGCACCAGGGCACGGTGCTCACGCTCGCGTTCCCGGTGCTGTCGATCGCCGTTGGTTTCTGGCTGTACTTCAAGGCGCCCGCGAAGTACGTCGGCTACATGTGGTGGCTGTGGTTCCTGAGCCCCGAAGTGCGGCGGCTCGCCGACTGGTCGAAAGGCGCGTTCACGCCGACCAGCCTGATCCAGGTCGCACCGCTCGCCGTCACGATGATCAGCGGACTCTCGCTGATCCGCTTCTACCCCGTGCTCGCGCAACGACGCGGCTTGCCCGTGCTGCTGGTGCTCGGCGGGCTCGCGTATGCGTTCATGATCGGCGTGGTGTCGGCCGGGCCGCTCGCGGCGCTGTACGACCTCGCCAACTGGGTCTATCCAATCCTGATCGGCTTTCACATCATGGCGCACTCGCGCCAGTACCCGGAATTCCGCGAGACCATCGTCAACACGTTCATCTGGGGCATGCTGCTGATGGGCGGCTACGGTCTCGTGCAGTTTTTCATCATGCCGCAGTGGGACGCGCTGTGGATGCTCGGCTCGCAGATGAACTCGCAGGGCGACCCCGTGCCGTTCGGCGTGCGCGTGTTCAGCACGATGAATTCGTCGGGCCCGTTCGCGCTCGCGATGATGGGCGCGATGGTCTACGTGATGGCCGCGAACCATCGCGTGCGCTGGGTGGCGGGCGCGTTCGGCTTCCTGTCGTTCTGCCTGTCGCTGGTGCGCTCGACGTGGGGCGGCTGGGTGATCGCGATGCTGATCCAGCTCGTGAAGTCGGACAACAAGGTGCGTATCCGCATCGTCGCGAGCGCGGTGCTGCTGACGGGCCTGTGTGTGCCGCTGCTCGCCGTCGGTCCCGTCGCCGAGCGGATGCAGGCGCGCCTCGACACGATCGTCAATCTGCACGACGACCAGAGCTACGCCGCGCGCAACGAGTTCTACGCGACCTTCGCGAAGACCGCGTTCACCGACGTCACGGGCGAAGGGCTGGGCGCGACGGGCACCTCGACCAAGCTCTCGAACGACGGCGGCCAGCTCGGCCAGTACGGCAACTTCGACAGCGGCGTGATGAACATTCCGTTCGTGCTCGGCTGGCCGGGGACGCTGCTGTACATGTCGGGCGTGATCTGGCTGCTGATGCGCGCGCTGCGCGCGTCGTTCAGGCTGCGCGACGACAAGTTCGCGTCGGCGTCGCTGTCGCTCGCGCTCGCGATCTTCGCGATGCTGGTGTTCACCAATTCGCTCGTCGGCACGGGCGGCCTGCTGCTGTTCATGGGCGTGTTTTCGATTCTTTCCGCGGCGCATTATCAGAAGCTGAACCGGCGCCGCCCATCATTCTTTCAGGGAGGCCACTGAGTGAGAGTCGCCATCGTCACGCACGTGGTGCGTCATAACGACGGGCAGGGCCGCGTCAATCACGAGATCGCGCGCGCGGCGCTCGACGAGAACATCGAGATCACGCTGGTTGCCTCGCATGTCGCGCCCGAGTTGCTGCAGCATCCCCTCGTGAAGTGGGTGCCCGTGAAGATCGGCCGCTTCTGGCCGACCAATCTGCTGCGCCAGCAGGTGTTCGCGCTCAAGAGCGCGTGGTGGCTGCGCATGCATCGACGCGAATACGACGTCCTGCACGTGAACGGCTTCATCACGTGGATGCCCGCTGACGTCAACACCGCGCACTTCGTGCATACCGGCTGGTTCAAGAGCAAGTACTACCCGTTCGGCCTCGGCAAGGGGCTGTGGTCCGCGTATCAGTTCGTCTATACGCGCGCCAATGCCGTGCTCGAAGGCTGGGCCTACCGGCGCTCGCGCGTGATCACGGCGGTGTCGCAGAAGGTCGCGGCGGAAATCGCCGCGATCGGGCTCACGCCGCGCAACCGGCTCGACGTGATCTACAACGGCGTCGATACGCAGGGCTTCGCCGCTGCCGAAGGCGACCGCTCGCGCTTCAAGCTGCCCGAGGACAAGTTCCTGCTGCTGTTCGTCGGCGATCTGCGCACGCCGCGCAAGAACCTCGGCACGGTGCTGAAGGCGCTCACGCATCTGCCCGAGCGCGTGCATCTCGCGGTGGCGGGTTATCTGCCCGGCAGTCCGTACCCCGAGGAAGCGAAGGCGCTCGGCATCGCGCACCGCGTGCATTTTCTGGGGCTCGTGAAAGAGATGCCCGTGCTGATGCATTCCGTCGATGCCTACGTGTTTCCGTCGCGCTACGAGGCGATGAGCCTGTCGCTGCTCGAAGCGATGGCGGCGGGCCTGCCCGTCGTGACCGCACATACGGCGGGCGGGGCGGAGATCATCACGCCCGAGTGCGGCATCGTGCTCGACGATCCTGACGATCCCACAGCGCTCGCCCAGGCCGTCGGCAAGCTCGCGTCGAACGACGACGAACGTCTCGCGATGGGCCGCGCGGCCAACGAACTCGCGACGGGCTTCGGCTGGGCGCGCATGGCGCAGCAGTACATCGCGCTGTATCGACAGATCGCGGGGCGGCGCGAAGACCGCCGCCGCGCGACAACCCTCAACCGCAACGACGCCGACGCCGAAGCGCTGCCGGCGAACGTGCTCGCAGGACCGCAAGGCGCGGACCGCGCCTGATGCGCATGACGCGCTCGCGCACATCGACAACGACAAGGAAGGCACACACCATGACCACTCGTTCCATCAAATCGCTGCAAATCGGCATGCACTGGTTTCCCGAGCGCGCGGGCGGTCTCGACCGCATGTACTACTCGCTGATCGGCGCGCTGCCCGGCGCGGGCGTCGAAGTGCGCGGCGTCGTCGCGGGCTCTGAGCGCGTCGCGCAGGACACCAACGGCGCGATCAACGGCTTCGGCTCGGCGGCGCAATCGCTGCCGCTGCGCCTGATGGCCGCGCGCCGCGCGCTGCGCCGCGAGATCCGCGAGCAGCGCCCGGACGTGATCTCGTCGCACTTCGCGCTGTACACGTTTCCGGGCCTCGACGTGACGCGCGGCATTCCGCAGGTTTCGCATTTCCAGGGACCGTGGGCCGACGAGAGCCACGTCGAAGGCGCCGATTCGCTCGGCCAGCGCGCGAAGCGCTATCTAGAGCAGGCGGTGTATGCGCGCTCGTCGCGACTGATCGTGCTGTCCGATGCGTTCGGCCGGATTCTCACGTCGCGTTACGGCATTCCCGCCGACCGCGTGCGCGTCGTTCCCGGCTGCGTGAACGTCGACCAGTTCAATCTGCCTCTCACGCAAAACGAAGCGCGCCTGCGCCTGCAACTGCCGCTCGGCAGGCCGATCGTGCTGGCCGTGCGGCGTCTGGTGCGGCGCATGGGTCTCGAAGATCTGATCGACGCAGTGAAGATTGTCAAGCGCCGCCAGCCGGACGTGCTGCTGCTGATCGCCGGCAAGGGCCGCTTGCAGCAAGAGTTGCAGCAACGTATCGACGATGCGGACCTGGGCGACAACGTGAAGCTGCTGGGCTTCGTGCCCGACGAGCATCTGGCGTCGCTGTATCGCGCGGCCGATATCAGCGTCGTGCCGACGGTGGCGCTCGAAGGCTTTGGCCTGATCACCGTCGAATCGCTGGCTTCGGGCACACCCGTGCTGGTGACGCCCGTGGGCGGTCTGCCCGAAGCGGTGGCGGGGCTGTCGCAGGATCTCGTGCTGCCGTCGACGGGCGCGGACGCGATCGCCGATGGACTCGCCAAGGCGTTCGACGGCTCGATCAGGCTGCCGGATGCGGATGCGTGCCGCGCGTACGCTCGCGCGAACTTCGACAACCCCGTGATCGCGAAGCGGGTCGCGGCCGTGTACAACGAGGCGATCCAGGCGGCGGCATAGCGCGCAAGCCGCTTCGATGACCAGGTGAAACAACGGAAAGGGACGGCTACGCCGTCCTTCTTCTTTTTCTACGGTGGTTCGCCCTGGGACGTCGCAAGAAGGCGTCACATCTCTATAATTCCTATATTTCAGGAATTATCAATCTGAAACAAGAGCAACAAGGATAATTCCTGAATTATAGGAATTATTGACATTCGTTGCGACCTGGCCCAATAATTCCGATATTCTCGCCATTATCCATCTGCCGACTCGGCAGGCAGATTTATTCCTGGAATTGCGGAACTATGGCTCGCACCTTACCCCGACCGACGACGGTCACTCCATTGGCCCGGGACATGGCCGCGCTGGGCCGTCTAGTGCGCAACCGGCGCGCGCAAAGCGCGCTGCGCATCGACGACGCGGCCGACATGCTCGGCGTCTCCAAAGACGTGCTGTCGCGCCTCGAAAACGGCCGCTCCGTGAGTCTCGACAAGGTGTTCAAGGTGCTGGACGGTCTCGGCCTGAACCTGCTGGTCTTCACGAACCAGCAGACCAGCGCGGTGCTCGATGCCGTCGAACCGACGCCGGAGCAGCCCTGATGCCGCATACCCTTCATGTCACGACGCACGAAGGCGCCGTTGGCCGGCTGGACTTCGACGCGAGACAAAGTCTTTATCGTTTCGCGTACGACGGAACCTGGACGGCGCGCCGGAATGCGTTTCCGTTGTCACCGCATATTCCGCTGTCGGGAGAAGAGCCGGCTGGCGGCGCCGTGCATCGCTTCATCGCGAATCTACTGCCGGAGGGGCGGGCGCTCGACGTCGCGTCCGTCGTCTATCAGGTGTCGAAGGACAACACCTATGGCCTGATTCGCATGCTCGGCAAGGAGCCCGTCGGCGCATTGAGCTTTCTGGCGACGGACGAAGCGGGCCAGCCCGTCGAGGTCGAGCACGTCAGGCCCAATGACCCGCCGCCTGCACGCAGAGAAATCTCACTCGACGAACTGAGCCAACGCATCCGCGAGCGCGACGCGATTCCGTTCCCTGTGTGGGACGGCAAGGTGCGTCTATCGGTGGCGGGCTATCAGGACAAGCTGCAGGTGCTGCTGGAGGGCGAACGCATCGCGCTCGCCGACGGGCCGTTGAGTTCGACACACATCCTCAAGCCGGAATCGCGCAGTCCCGTGACGCCGTGCATGGTCGCCAACGAGCATTACTGCATGACGCTCGCATCGCGCATGGGCTTGCAGGCGGCACCCGTCGCGATCCGGCGCATTCCCGAACCGATCCTGCTGATCCAGCGGTTCGATCGCAGTGTCGTGCTCGATGCGTCAGACGGCCAGTCGGTCGAAGCCGTGCAACGCCGCCATGTGATCGACGGCTGCCAGGCGCTGGACTTGCCCGTGTCGTTCAAATACGAGCGGAATTTCGGCAATACGCTGGACGTGCGCAATATCCGCGAGGGCGTCAGCTTCGAGAAGCTGTTTTCGCTCCAGCGGCATCTGGACAACCCGGCTGCGGCGCGCACCTTCATGATCCGCTGGGCGCTGTTTCAACTGCTGATCGGCAACAGCGACGCGCACGGCAAGAACCTGTCGTTCTTCGTGCATGGCGGCGGCCTCGATCCCGCGCCGATGTACGACCTCGTTTCCGTCAATGCATACGGAGAGCAGGTCGAGCAGGACATGGCGATGGGTTACGGCGATGCGTTCCGCCTCGAAGAGATCACGCCGTTTGCGCTCGCGGATTTCGCGCAGCGTACGGGTACGGCGCCGCGCTTCCTGGCGCGGGAGATGACGCGCCTGGCGCAGGCCGCGAAGGCGCTCGCGCCTGGGCTGGCAAGCTCGGACCTCTACATCGGCGACGAGCGTGCGCTGGTGCAGACCGTATCGGCGTTCATCGGCGCGCAGGCCGATCGTCTGCTGCAGTTCGCGCCGATGGTGCCGCAGATCGACCGCAAGCTGCTCTAGCGGTCCGGCAAAAACAAAGGGCGCTTCACACGCCCTTGTTCATCAAACGGAGATCAGCACGACACGCCGTTCTGGTTTCGTGCGATATCCGCCTCGACCATCATCCGGCACAGTTGTTCGAGCGACGTCTCCGGACGCCAGCCCAGCTTTTCACGCGCCTTGTCCGCGCAACCGATCAGCAGATCGACTTCCGCGGGGCGATAGAAGCGCGGATTCACGCGAATCAGCGTCTTGCCCGTCGAGATATCGAGGCCGACCTCGCGCTCGTCGCGTCCCGACCATTCGAGTTGATAACCCGCCGCCGCAAACGCCATCTTCACGAAGTCGCGCACGGTCTCCGTGCGGTTCGTCGCGAGCACGTAGGTGTCGGGTTCATCCGCTTGCAGCATGCGCCACATGCCTTCCACGTACTCGAGCGCGAAGCCCCAGTCGCGCTTCGCATCGAGATTGCCGAGTTCGAGCACGTCGGCCTTGCCGAGCTTGATCTTCGCGACCGTGTCGGTGATCTTGCGCGTGACGAACTCGCGGCCGCGCAGCGGCGACTCGTGATTGAACAGAATGCCGCTCGTCGCGAACATGCCGTACGACTCGCGATAGTTGATCGTCGACCAGTGCGCGAACAGCTTCGCAACGCCGTACGGGCTGCGCGGATAGAACGGCGTGTCCTCGGATTGCGGCACGGCCTGCACCTTGCCGAACATCTCCGACGTGGACGCCTGGTAGAAACGCATCTGCGGATTCACCGTGCGGATGCCTTCGAGCAGGTTCAGCACGCCCACGCCCGTGACTTGCGCGGTCGTCGAAGGCTGGTCGAACGACACGCCGACGAAGCTTTGCGCGGCGAGATTGTAGAGTTCGTCGGCCTGCACGGTATCGAGCAGGCGCAGCGTCGAACCGGCATCCGTCAGATCGTGTTCGACGAGTTGCAGATTGGGGTTGTCCATCACGCCCAGTTCTTCCATGCGCCAGAAGTTGACGGAGCTGGTGCGGCGATACGTGCCCGTGACCTGATAGCCCTTGCTGAGCAGCAGCTTCGTCAGATAGGCGCCGTCCTGGCCGGATACGCCCGTGATGATGGCTTTGCGTTGTGTGGTCATGAGTTGCCTCTCGTCGGGTTGTCTGAAGTTGAATGAGGAGGGGAAGGGATGCGGGGCGTCTCGCGTTGCGATAGCGCGGGCAGGCCGAACAGGCGCCGCACGAGCGGATCGATCACCTGAAAATCCTGCTGCGCCTTCACGCGATACAGCTCGGGCTTCGGATGCGCGCCGTCCGACATGTGCGCTTTCCAGTCGGCCATCGCGGAGATGTCCGCGTAGTGGTCGACGAGGGGCACCTGCTGTTCTGCCGCGACGCGCCGCGTCATCGCGGCCATGTCGGCGAGACGCGCATTCAGGCGTCCATCGGGCATCGGGTTCGACGTCTGCAGTACGGGCAGCTTGCCGAGCGACTGCGCCGTCTTCACGAGATCCGTTTCAGCCTGATAGAACTGCTCGGGCGTCTGGTTGTGCATCACTTCGTTGATGCCGTAGTTGATCGTGACGATCTGCGCATTCGATGCCGTGAGGCGCTCTTGCCACGGACCTTTGCGGCCCGGACCCGTGCCGTCGCGCAGTTGCGTCGCCATCGTGCCGCCGACGCCGTCGTTGACGACGGAGACACGCTCGCCATACTTCGCGCGCAACTGCTCCTGCAGATACGTGACCGCGTTATCGGCGCGCGGCCCGCAATGTCCGTCGCTGCACGAGATGCCGAGCGTCGTCGAGTCGCCGTACGCTTCGATCAGCACTTGCGGTTGCGCAGGCGCTTGCATGCGTTCATCGGCATTCGCGAGCGTGGCTGCGAAAGCGAGCGCGCAGAGCGCGGCGCGGTGCATCGGCGTGGGCTTCAAGCGCTCGTCCTCGATGTTTCGCGGGCTGCATGTAACAGCGCCTCGCGTTCTTCGTCACCCTGCCGGCGGCGCGGCGACGCGCTGCCGTGAATCAGGCGCCGCTCGAAGCCGAACCACGATGCGCTCGCATACGCCAGCGTGATCGCCAGTGCGAGTGCGGCCGTCACGTAGCGGTTGGTGTGCAGCGGCCAGAGCACGTAGAGAACGGTCAGGTGAATCAGATAGATCGTGTAGCTGATCGTGCCGATATAGACGAGCACCGGGTTGCAGAGCACGCGCTTGACGATGCCCTTGCTCTGCAGTGCGATCACGACGATCGACGTGCACAGCACGAGCGACACGCTATACAGGGCCGCATTCGACAGCGGCGTATTGGCCGCGCGAAAACGCGGGTAGTGCAGATGCAGCCACGCGAGCACGGCCAGCGCAGCGCAGATGCCGAGCGCCGCCGGCACCTTGAACGGCTCCAGCGCGTTCGCATCGCGCCGCACGGCGACGGCGAGCAGCGCGCCAGCCGCGAGCAGATCCATGCGGAACGGCGTCAGGTAATAGATCGGCCAGAACGAATCGAACCACGGTGTCGCGACAGCGCGCAGCACGGGCACGAGCACGATCAGCGCGGCCGCGACGTAACCGACCACCCGCTCGGGCACGAGCAGGATCACGAACGGCCAGAAAATATAGAACTGCTCTTCGACCGCGAGCGACCACAGCACATTCAGGCTGTCGTGACCGCTTTGGCCGAGCGCATCGGCGATATTCGTCGCGAAGAACGCGTACCACGGCCAGTGCTGCGCCCAGCCCAGACCGAACAGCAGCGACGACACCAGCATCAGCAGCAGATACGGCGGCAGGATGCGCCGCACGCGGCGTGCGTAGAAGTAACTGAAATACGACTGCTGCCGCGCCTTGCGATCGAGCAGGATGCCCGTGATCAGGAAACCGCTCAGTACGAAGAACAGGTCGACGCCCATCCACAGCGGCGCCTTCAGCGCGTGCTGTGCGAAGACGGCGAGCACGGCGATCGCGCGCAGGCCGTCCAGCTGGACGATGCGTCGGTGATGAGAAGACGTGGCGGGCAGGGTGCTGGCTGTCATGAGCGTCCGTGTATGCGCCTGATGCGGCATTCGAGGGGCCATGCACGGTGTCGCGAGGCGATCACCATGAAGACGGCAAAAACGGGTTTTATTCTAGGTAAAGAAAAACGCTAAAAAACTGGAATGAAATAAACGAATTGATTCGAATAATAAAAAGCGCATTTTTATATCCGAATACGGCTGGTTACACCTCGATACAGCTTTCCGAAGAAATGCAGCAAGAACTACCGGATTGCACGGCGCATCGGTAATTCATGGCGGATTTCGCGTGCAAAATTGCCAGAAAAACATGCAAGCCGATTTTTTTCAATTTTCTTTTTGCATGTTTCAACGAGCGAATAATTTTGAATTATTTGCGATTTACCTGATGAATTCTTTGCAATTACCGTAAAGCGCTGATTGGCGCATTGCGTTTTAAACCCATTGCGCACGCAGCGCACTTTCCCTGCGCATTTCCGCATTGCATCCGGCGCTGCATGCCGATCGCGTGCCTTTATTTCGCCTCGACTGGAGAATCTGCGTTGCCTCGACTCACGCTTGCCCGCGCGATGTGCGCGTTTGCCTTGCTCGCCACGCTGCATGCGTTCGCGGAACCCGCGCTGAACGTGCAGACGTCGTGGATCGGCAATACGTTCGGTTTCGGCGACGGCAGCTGGACACAGATCAACATCACCGCGCTCGCCGTCGCGCCGGACGGCAAGGTCTATACGAACGCGCCGTGGGACGAAAGCGGTGCGGAGGCGAGCGTTTATCAGAACGGCAAGATGCTCGGCTTCGCGGGCGGCACGCATGGCTGGGGCAATAGCGGCGGCAACGCGATCGCTGTCAACGGACGCTACGCGTATGTGGCCGTCGGTGTCGGCAACGAGAAAGGACATCTGGTCGGCGCGGGCGTGTGGCCGGACAAGGGCCGCCAGTGGTACGGCATCTCGCGGCGCGAGATCGGCGATACGAAACGCGTCGCGGCCTTCCAGCCCGCTGTGAACAGCCTCGATCCGCATGCGAAGGCGGCCGCCGCTTTCGAGCTAGTCAACGATGTGCCGACTGGCGCGCGCGGCGACATCAACGGTCTCGCCGCCAGCGACACGACGCTGTATGCGTCCAATACGTCGCAGAACCGCATCGAGGTGTACGACGCCGAATCGATGCAGCGCAAGTCGCAGTGGAGCGTGTCCGCACCGGGCCGCATCGCGCGCGCGGGCGACGCTACGTTGTGGGTGCTGACGGACACCTTGAGCGAGCGGCCGCAGGTCGCGCATTTCACTGCCGAGGGCCAGCGCCTGAAAGACGCATTGCCGCTGCCCGCCGATACCGTTGCCGTCGATCTCGCCGTCGACAGCCAGGGCCGCGTGCTGATCGCCGATAACGGTCCGCGCCAGCAGGTGCTGTTCTTCGGCAAGCGTGACGGCGCGTATGCGCTGACGTCGACGCTCGGCGAGCGCGGCGGGATCTTCTCGGGCGTCGCCGGAAAGCCGGGCCCGCAGCGCTTCAACGGACTGACGGGCGTGGGTGTCGATGCGCGCGGCAACATCTATGTGTCGACCAACGGCGTCGGTCCGCGCTTCGAACCGACGGGCGCCGGCCTCGGCGCGACGCTCGAAAGCTATGCGCCCGACGGCAGGCGGCTGTGGCAGGTCGAGGGGCTGCTGTTCGTCGACGGCGCGTGGATGGACCCGGCGCGGCCCGACAGCGTCTATACGGGCAACAAGCGCTTCGAACTCGATCTGTCGAAGCCTGCCGGCCAGCAATGGAAATACGCAGGCTTTCTGAGCAACCGCTTCAGGTATCCCGACGATCCCGTCTTCAACACCGACCAGTGGCCGGGGCTGCCCATCGCGCGCCAGCTCAAGGGCCGAACGTTCCTGTTCCTCACGGACATGTATGCCGACCACCTGAAGATCTATCGCTTCGATGGCGGCCGCGACGGCGAGACGGCGACGCCTTCGGGCTTCATCGCGGGCCGCGAGCGCGCGGTGCTGAAAGTGCCGAACGCGCCCAAAGGCGGCGACTGGATCTGGCGCGACGCGAACGGCAACGGCCGCTTCGACGCTGACGAATTCACACCGAACACGACGGGCACGCACCTCGCGGGCGGCTGGGGCTGGTGGGTCGACACTCGCGGCGACATCTGGCGCGCCCGCGATTCGAAGGGCATCAACCGCTTCCGCTTCGGCGGCCTCGATGCGAAGGGCAACCCGGTCTATTCGTACGCGGACATGACGGCGTACCCGGTGCCGCCGCCGTTCAGCGAAGTCAAACGCGCGATCTACGACCCGCAAACCGATTCGATGTACGTGACGGGCTACACGCCCGAAGCGCCGTTCGATCGCGGCTTCTGGAAGGAAGTGGGCCGCGTGCTGGTGCGCTACGACAAATGGTCGAGCGGCAATCCCGTGGCGCGCTACACGCTGCCGCTGCCGTGGGACACCAGGGCGAAGCCCGTATCGACGCTGATCGGCCTGACCGTCGAGGGCAAGTACGTGTTCGCCGTCGAGCCCGTCGGCACCGTACACGTCTACGACAAGGAAACCGGTACACCCGTCGGCACGATGCAGCCGGGCCCGGAAGTGGGCCGCGCATCGGGCTGGGTCGACGTGCCCAACGGCATCAGCGCCTATCGACGCAACGACGGCGAGTACCTCGTGTTCGTCGAGGAAGACGCACGCGGCAAGGTGCTGATGTACCGCTGGAAACCCAACGCCAATTCATAAGCACGACGCTTCTCCACCCACACGCTACCTCCACACAGGCGCAACGCATGACTGACTCAAAAGGACTCCGATGGACAAGGGCATCCTCAAAAACGTAGTGATCAACCTGATCGGACTGGTGTTGCCGACGTTTGTGTCGCTCGTCACGGTGCCGTCGTACATCAGGCTGCTGGGCGTCGAGCGCTACGGCGTGATCAGTCTCGTCTGGACGCTGATCGGCTACTTCAGCATTCTCGATCTCGGCATGAGCATGGCCGCGCAGAACCATATCTCGAAGGCGCGCGCGTCGAACGATGCCAACGCCTGCGAGCAGGTGTTCTGGAGCGCGACGTGGCTGAATCTGACGACGGGCATCATCGGCGGCCTCGTCATCTACTTCGGCGCCGCACTGTATACCGCGTACTTCTCGAAGGTATCGCCCGAACTGCAGCACGAGGTGTATATGGCGCTGCCGTGGCTCGCGGTGGCGATCCCGCTGGCGAACGTCTCGTGGGTGTTCGCGGGCGCGATCAACGGCGCCGAACGCTTCGGCATCTACAACACGAACCAGACGCTCGGCACGTTCCTGTTCCAGCTGTTGCCGCTCGCGGCCGCATGGATGATGGGGCCGACGCTGCAGAACGTGCTCGCGGCCGCCGTCGTTGCGCGTCTGCTCGCGGCGCTTCTGCTCGGGCGCTCCGCCTTGAGCGTGCTCGGCATCCGTCAGATCCGCGCGCCGCAATTCGCGGTCGCGAAGGGGCTGTTCAATTTCGGCGGCTGGATGCTGATCGCAAGCATCACGGGCATGGTCGCCGAATCGCTCGACCGCGTGATGCTCGGCACGAGTCTCGGCGCACGCTTCGTCACGTACTACACCGTGCCGCAGAACCTCGTCACGCGTCTGAACATCGTGCCGACGGCAATGCTGCGCACGCTGTTTCCGCGTCTGTCCGCGGTCGGCCGCGACGATGCCGACGCGATCATGCGGCAGTCGCTCGAGTTTCTGAACGGCGTGTTCACGCCCGTCGCGCTCGTCGCGATCATCGTGCTCGAACCGTTCCTGCATGCATGGGTGGGCAGCGAAGTGGCCGACGCGGCGGGACCCGTCGGCCGCATCCTGATCATCTCCGTGTGGCTCGTCGGCCAGGCGAACCTCGCACGCATCCTCATTCAATCGCAGCTGAATCCTGCCTCCGCCGCGCGTCTCGGCCTGTTCGAGTTGCCGTTCTTCGCGGGCGCGCTGTGGTTCGGCATTGTGCATTTCGGCCTGACCGGCGCGGCCGTCGTCGTCGCCGCGCGCGGGCTGTTCGACTACGTCGTGCTGTTGCGCCTGTCCGCGATTCACGCGCGTCCGATCGTGCTCGACATGGGCGCGCACCTCGCTTTTCTGGTGGGCACGTTGTGGCTCGCCACCTTGCTGTCCAGCCTGCCGATGGCCATTGCCGCGGGCGCGCTCGTCGTGGGCGCGAACGTCGCGTGGTCGCTCACGATGACCCCCGCATTGCGCGATCTAGCGCGTTCGCTGCTTGCGCGCCTGAAGTTGCGACTCAATCCGAGGAATAGTGCATGAATCAGGATATCGTTGAAGAAGACCTGCTGCGTCCCACGCCCGTGACGCGCGATGCAGGCCACGATCTCATCACGGCCACGCCCGTCTCGAAGCCGCCCGCGCAACGGCGCGGCGCACGCAGCACCGGCCCCGTGCGCGTTGCCGTCATTCACGACTGGCTCGTCACTTACGCGGGTGCCGAGCGCGTGCTCGAACAGATCGTCGCGTGCTTTCCGGACGCCGACCTGTTCAGCCTCGTCGACTTTCTCGACGACCGCTCGTTCCTGCGCGGCAAGCCCGTGACGACGTCGTTCATCCAGAAGCTGCCGATGGCGCGCACGAAGTACCGCACGTATCTGCCGCTGATGCCGCTCGCAATCGAACAGCTCGACGTGTCCGCCTACGACGTCGTGATTTCGAGCAGCCATGCGGTTGCGAAGGGCGTGCTCACGGGACCGGACCAGGTGCATATCAGCTATGTGCATTCGCCCATCCGCTACGCGTGGGATCTGCAGCATCAGTATCTGCAGCAGTCGAAGCTCACGAGCGGACCGAAGTCCGCGTTCGCGCGTCTGATCCTGCATTACATGCGCAACTGGGATATCCGCACGTCGAATTCCGTCGATGCGTTCGTCGCGAACTCGGAGTTCATTTCGCGGCGCATCCGCAAGGTCTACCAGCGCGAATCCGAAGTGATCTTTCCGCCCGTGGACGTCGAGGCGTTCTCGCTCTGCGAAGCCAAGGAAGATTTCTACCTGACGGCCTCGCGCATGGTGCCGTACAAGAAGATCGATCTGATCGTCGAGGCGTTCGCGCGCATGCCCGAGCGCAAGCTCGTCGTGATCGGCGACGGTCCCGACATGCAGAAGGTACGCGAGAAGGCGACGCCTAACGTGCAGATCATGGGTTATCAGAAGTTCGACGTGCTGCGCGATCACATGCGCCGTGCGAAGGCGTTCGTGTTCGCGGCGGAAGAGGACTTCGGCATTTCGGTGGTGGAAGCGCAGGCCTGCGGCACGCCCGTCATTGCGTATGGCAAGGGCGGGGCGCTCGAAACCGTGCGCGATCAGTACGAATCGCATCCCACAGGCATCTTCTTCGGCGAGCAGACCACCGACTCGATCATCGACGCCGTCGAGCATTTCGCCGGCGATCCGGCTCGCTTCAAACCCGCCGACTGCCGCGCAAATGCCGAGCGTTTCTCGATCCGCCATTTCCGCGAGCGCTTCTTCGGCTTCGTGCGCGAATCGGTGCCCGCGTTGCGCGGCGCGACGCTGCCGTCCGACGATGCGCCTGTCCGTCAAGGCGAGACGAAGCAGGCATCGAGCGCGCTGCGCGTGCTCGCGATCGATCAGAGCGGTGTGCTGGGCGGCGCCGAACTGTCGCTGCTGGAAATCGTGAAGGCGCTCAAGGCGCGCGTGCAGGTCGTGCTGTTCGACGATGGGCCGTTTCGCGTGGCGCTGAAACGCGAAGGCGTCGCGGTCGACGTGCTCGATCCCGGCGCGACGCGCGACATCCGCAAGCAGGGCGGCACGCCGCCGCTGGCGAAAGCGGTGAAGGGCGTGGCTTCGCTGGTGCGCGCGACGGTCGCGCGTGCCCGACAGAGCGATGTGATCTACGCGAACACGCAGCGCGCGATGGTGATCGGCGCGCTCGCGGGCCGCCTCGCGCGACGCCCGGTGGTCTGGCATCTGCGCGATATCGTGAGCCCCGAGCACTTTGGCAGCAAGCAACTCGCGATCATCAAGTGGTGCGCGAAACTGGGCCTCGCGCACGTGATCGCCAATTCGGCTGCATCGGCGCGCGCGTTCGCGGACCTCACGCAGTTCGGCGACAAGCGCATCGACGTCGTGTTCAACGGCATTTCCAGCGTACCGTTCAACGCGTTGCGCGACGTGCCGCAAAGCGTGCTGCGCGCGCGGCTGAACCTGCCGCAGGATGCGTTCCTCGTCGGCTCGTTCAGCCGGCTCGCGCAATGGAAAGGGCAGCATGTGCTGCTGGAAGCGATGGTGCTCAACCCGCACATGCATGCCGTGCTGGTGGGTGCACCGCTCTTCGGCGAAGACGCGTATGAGGCGAAGCTGCAGGCATTCGTCGTCGCGCACGGACTCGAGGATCGCGTTCATTTCCTCGGGTTCCAGGACGACGTGGCCGCCTGCATGTGCGCCGTCGATGTCGTCGCGCATACGTCGATCACGCCGGAGCCGTTCGGCCGTGTGATCGTCGAAGGGATGCTCGCGCAGCGGCCCGTGGTGGCGTCGCGCGCGGGCGGCGTGACGGAGATCATCGACGACGGCGTGAACGGTGTGATGTGCACGCCGGGCGATGCGCATGCACTGGCCGATACGCTCGCCGAGTTGCGCTCGGATCAGGCGTTGCGTGACCGGCTCGTTGCGCGCGGCTATCAGACGGCCGTGCGCAAGTTTGGCACGCAGGCGTATGTGGAGGGCGTCGAGCGGATTCTGGCGAACGTGGCGGGGGCGCACGCGAAACTCGCAAGCTGACCCGAAAGAAGAAAGGCCGGCGCGATCTGTATCGCGCCGGCCTTTCTATTTGCTGCAACCGCCTGAATCTGCTTTAAGCCTGATTTATCCGTTAGCGCAACTGTTTCGCGCTTGCAGGTTTAAGACTTGCCGACCACTTCATCGCAGGCAATTCGACGCAGCGATAGACGACCCACGCAACGGCAAGCGCGACGAGCATGAAGCCGAAGGTCGGAAAGATCGACATCTGCAGCGCCGAGCGATACAGCAGCGTCGAAAGCAATACGAAGATGGGCAGATGGATCGAATACAGCGAGAAGCTGAAATCGCCGAAGCGCGACAGCAGCCGGATCGTGGGCGTGTCGTTATGACGGCGGCTCTTGAGCGCCTCGTTCAGATAGCACGCGAAACCGAGCGCCCACAGCTGAAATGCGTAGTACTGGCCGAAGTGAAACGCGACACAGCCCAGCGCCGTCAGCAATGCAGCCGCGCCGACCATCCGCCACGACATGCGGCTGTCCCGCGCGTCGTGTTTGACCCGCTTCACCTGCGCTTCGGCGATCCATGCGCCGAGCGTCCACGACAGCCAGAACGACGTGAAGAACTGCAGTTCATGACGTTCGAACACGAAGAAGGACGCGAGATTGACGAGCGCAACGAGACCCAGCACGACAGGCATGCCGAGCCGCCGGCGCAACGCGAACAGCAGCGGATAGACGGCATAGAACTGCACTTCGAGCGAAAGCGTCCACAGTGCGCCATTGGAGCCATACGTCTTGCCGGCTACGCCTTGCAGCGAGAACAGGTTGACGAGAAACGCCCTCGGGCCGATGTCGAGAATCTTGTGATTGACGGGCGGAAATTGCAGGCTCGTCCAGTCGAGCGCGAGCGTGAGCAGCAGGGCGGCGAACAGCACCGGATAGATGCGCGTCAAGCGGCGCGCCCAGAAGTTCATCGCGTCGAGCCGATAGTCGGGATTCGCCGCGAGCCGCTGGGCCGCGCTGCGATGAATGCAATAGCCGCTGATGACGAAAAAAATCGGCACGCCCGCGGAGCCCCATGCAATCGGCAAGGTCAGGTACGAGACGATCGTGTTCAGATCGAGCGACCTGCCCGCGACGTGATGAAAGCTCTGCATGCCGACCCATTCGACCTGGCGGCAATGAAAATACGCCACCAGCAGCGCGGCGAACCCGCGCATCGCGTCGATGACGTGTTCCTTGTCGGCAACTTTTGTTTCGCTGCGCGTCGCCCGTGCAAAGGACAGGGACGAGCCGGTGGCGTCCAGTGCTGTATCGCTCATGCGCGGTCCTTGATCGTTGATGAATGAATGGGCGCGCGGCCTTCCAGGAGGCTGCGCGCCCGCCTGCGTATCGTAGGCGAATGGGCGCGCCAAAAATCGGCAAGAAATGATTGAAATTATTTGAATCGCCGTATTGCAGTTTTATTTCTTGATCCGCTAATAAATTCGAGTGCATATACGCTTGAATTATTTGGCATTTTTTTCATGTTACGTTGATGCGGGGAAAACTTTGACAGGGGTGGAGTGATGAACCTGCATTTGATCGCCGGCGTCGCCGTGCTGCTGCTGCTCGTTGCCGTGTCCGCATATCGCGAGGCGCTGCGCAACGAGCCGATCGGCCGTATCCGCATGAATCCGGAAAAGATGCCGCAGTTCGAAGAACACGAATAAGCGGCACACGCAGTGCCGTATCAAGCAAGATTTACGCAGTGGATGCATGCGCGCGCCCAAAGTATGCCGTCATTGTTTCTGCATGCATTCCGGATATCGGAACAGATGACCGTCAATCGAACAATTTGTATTAATTTCGATGACGCACTGCGCAAAATTTCGAATGATTTTGCGTTAGGCTTTTGCAGCACGACAATGCGCCGCCTTTCAAACGGCGATTGCATACATTCAATCCAACCGAGTGGAAATGCATACCATGCTGAAAGTCACCAAAGCCGTCTTTCCTGTCGCGGGCCTCGGCACACGTTTTCTGCCTGCCACGAAGGCGAGCCCGAAGGAAATGCTGCCCATCGTCGACAAGCCGCTGATCCAGTACGCAGTCGAAGAAGCCATTGCAGCAGGCATCACCGAAATGATCTTCGTCACGGGCCGCAGCAAGCGCGCCATCGAAGATCACTTCGACAAGTCCTATGAGATCGAAGCCGAACTCGAGGCACGCGGCAAGGAACAGTTGCTCGATCTCGTGCGCAGCATCAAGCCGTCGAATGTCGACTGTTTCTATGTGCGCCAGGCCGAAGCACTGGGTCTCGGTCACGCCGTGCTGTGCGCGGAGAAACTGGTCGGCGGCAGCCCGTTCGCCGTGATTCTCGCCGACGACCTGCTGCACAGCGAAAAGCCCGTGATGAAGCAACTCGTCGACACCTTCAACCACTATCACAGCTCGGTGGTCGGTGTCGAAACGATCGCGCGTGAAGCGAGCCGTTCGTATGGCGTGGTCGACGGCAAGGAGTGGGAAGAGGACGTGATCAAGCTGTCGGGCATCGTCGAGAAGCCGGCACCCGACA
Organism: Paraburkholderia sp. Tr-20389; assembly: GCF_017104565.1. GTDB lineage: Bacteria > Pseudomonadota > Gammaproteobacteria > Burkholderiales > Burkholderiaceae > Paraburkholderia. The sequence continues at coordinate 51,122 of NZ_JAAGPD010000067.1, forward strand.
AGGCGCCGTCGAACCTCGGCGTGGTCGGCCGCTACGTGCTGATGCCGACCATCTTCAAGCACATCCGCGCGCTGAAACCGGGCGCGGGCGGCGAACTGCAACTGACGGACGCACTGCAATCGCTGCTGACGGAAGAGCAGGTACTCGCGTATCGCTACTTCGGCACGCGTTTCGATTGCGGCAGCAAGCTGGGCTATCTGAAGGCCACGGTCGAATTCGCGCTGCGTCACCCGGAAGTCCGTGCCGACTTCGAAGACTTCCTGCAAAGCTATCTGCCGCTGCATCTGACGGCAGCCGCCGCCTGAAAGCACGGCCAGCGGCAGCGACGGCGCCTCTATGCGCCGTCGCGCTGCAGGTCGGTGGGCACGAGCGCGCGTGTCATCAAAACCAGGCGGGCCCGCTGGCCGACGATGCGCGTGCGAGTATTGTGCGCACATCGTCGTCGGTGGTTTCGCTGAAGTCGGAATAGAACTGGCTGACGCTGAAGAAGTTGTCGGGCGTCACCACGCAGACGAACTCATCGATCTCGCTGCCGATGCGCGCCTGCGCATCGGCGGGCGCAACGGGCAGCGCGGCGACGATCTTCGCGGGTGTGCGTGCGCGCAATGCGCGCGCCGCCACGGTCATCGAGGCACCCGTCGCGAGTCCATCGTCGACGACGATCGCGATGCGGTTCGCCACGTCGACACTGGCGCGCTGCGGATCGCGAAACAGCGCCTCGCGTCGCGCGAGCTGGGCCTTTTCATCCGCGAGCACGCGCTCGAATTCGGGCCGGGAGACCTCCGTCTCGCGCAGCAGTTCTTCATCCACATACAACGCGTCGCCCGACGCGATCGCACCCATCGCCAGTTCGCATTGCCACGGCACGCCGAGCTTGCGCACGACCAGTACATCCAGCGGCGCGCCGAGTGCGCATGCGACTTCATACGCGACGGGCACGCCGCCGCGCGGCAAGCCGAGCACGACGACATCGTCACGTCGCGCGTAATGCTTCAGATGATCGGCGAGCGCGCGGCCCGCGTCGACGCGATCCGCAAACGGGCGGTGCATGATTCGCTCCCACGTCGCTATCCCTTCACTATAGGACGTTGAGCATCGAAAGTGCCGACTCCTGCAGCGGCCGCAATACGCGCGTGAGCGCCGCTTCCGTCGTCTCCTTGCCCATCGGCATGTTGGTGCTGAGCGCGGCGACCACTTCGCCATGACGGTTCTTCATCGGCACGGCGACACCGCGCACGCCGATATCGAGTTGCTGCTCGATCACCGCGAAACCGTCGGCCTGCGCGCGGCGGATCTTTTCGAGCAGGCCCGTTCTGTTGGTCAGCGTATGGGGCGTGAACGGTGCGAGCGACGTATCGTTGAGCCACGTTTGCATCGCGTCCTGATCGCGGTGGTACGCGAGCAGCACGACGCCGGGCGAGGTGAGCGGGGCAGGCACGCGCGCGCCGAGCACGAAGCCCGTCGTCATCACGCGCGAGGTGCCGTTACGCGCGATGAACACCAGCTCCCAGTCGTCGAGCACGCTCACATAGACGGATTCGCCGATCGTCGCGCTCAATTGCTGCAGATAGGGCTGCACGGTCTTCGGCAGACGCGCCGAATCGAAATACGACCAGCCGACCCGCAGCACGCGTGGCGTGAGACCGTAGAGCTTGCCGTCGCCGTGCACATAGCCGAGATGTTCGAGCGTCAGCAGATAGCGACGCGCGGCCGTGCGCGTCATGCCCGTGAGCTGGGCGGCCTGGCTTGGCGTGAGGCGCGCGTGTTCACTGTCGAACGACTCGAGGATCGCGAGACCCTTTTCGAGGCCCGCGATCCAGTCGCGTTTGTCCAATGGCGGTCGGTTCATGGCAATCACCCTTTGATCTGCGCGGCTAACGTATCGGTACGCGCGATTATCGCTCACACGGGGCGATCGTGTGCCGGCGACTTTCGCGTCGCCGGTTGCGTGGAACGGCGGCGAAGCCACATCGCCCCGCGCCCCGAAAAACCCCGCGAATCCTTGCGCGCACTGTATGCACGCCGCTACACCAAGCCTGGTGCAAACCCGCGAAGCGCGCGTTAATCGCACAACCAAGTGCGATTAACGCACGTTTTCGCGTCTGGGAGCATTGCCCGTCCAGGCACGCTTGCCTATTCTTGAGCCACCTCAACGGCTCGCGGCCATGCTTGCGCCGAGTCGACGGGAATAGCGAATGCGTCGCCCTGCAACATGGGGTTCATCGAAGAAGGTTCTGCCATGAGTCACGCCACGAATCAGCCTTGCATCATCTCCGTCGCGATCACGGGCTCCGTGCCGCGCAAGAAGGACAATCCGGCCGTGCCGATCTCGGTGCCCGAGCAGGTCGAGAGCACGCATGAAGCGTACGAAGCGGGCGCGACGCTCGTGCATTTGCACGTGCGTGACGAAGAGGAGCGCTCGAGTTCCGACCGCAACAGCTTCGCGGTTTTGCAGGAAGGCATCCGCAAGCATTGCCCGGACATCATCATCCAGTTCTCGACGGGCGGTCGCGGCCGTTCGTTCGAACAGCGCGGCGCGATGCTCGATCTGCGTCCCGACATGGCGTCGCTCGCGACGGGCTCGGTGAACTTCCCGACCACCGTCTACGAGAACCCGCCCGATTTCGTGCGCATGCTCGCGCAGACGATGCTCGATCATGACGTGAAGCCCGAAATCGAAATCTTCGATCTCGCGATGCTGTACAGCACCGTCGATCTCGTTCAGCAGGGCCTGCTGAAAGACCCCGTGCACGTGCAGTTCGTGATGGGCGTGAAGAACGCGTTGCCCGCGCGCCGCGAGATTCTCGAATTCGAAGTCGAGCAACTGAAAAAGCTGCTGCCGACTGCAACGTGGACGGCGGCGGGTATCGGCCGTCACCAGCTCGAAGTGAATCACTGGACCCTCGAAATGGGCGGCCATTGCCGCACGGGTCTCGAAGACAACGTGCGCTGGGACAAGGACACGCTCGCGAAAAGCAATGCGCAGCTCGTGCAGCGCGTCGCGGATCTGTGCGGCCAGTACGGCCGGCCCGTGGCAACCGCGAAACAGGCTCGCGAGATGTTGGCGCTCAAGCCCGCGGCCTGAACGCCCAGTCATTCCGCTTTCTCATTAAAGCCATACCATGCTCCGCTCCATTGCCACTGTGTCGGTTAGCGGCACGCTCGTCGAGAAGCTCGCTGCCATTCGCGCGGCGGGCTTCGATGGCGTCGAGATCTTCGAAAACGACCTGCTGTATTTCGACGGTTCGCCCGCCGATATCCGCAAGCGTTGCGCCGATCTCGGCCTGCAGATCATGCTGTTCCAGCCGTTCCGCGATTTCGAGGGCGTCTCGAAGGAACGGCTCGCGCAGAATCTCAACCGCGCACAACGCAAGTTCGAACTGATGCACGAACTCGGCACCGATCTGGTGCTCGTGTGCAGCAACGTCAATGCGAACGTGATTGCGGACGATGGGTTGATCGTCGATCAGCTCGGCGAGCTTGCATTGCTCGCCGAACGCGAAGGCGTGCGGGTCGGCTTCGAAGCACTCGCGTGGGGCAAGTATGTGAATTCGTATCGCCACGCGTGGCGGCTCGTCGATGCCGTCGATCATCCGAGCCTGGGGCTGATACTGGACAGCTTCCATACCCTGTCGATCGACGATCCCATCGATCCCATCGCCGATATTCCGGGCGATCGCATTGCGTTCGTGCAGATCGCCGATGCGCCGCTGCAAAAGATGGACGTGCTCGAATGGAGCCGTCATTACCGGTGTTTTCCGGGGCAGGGCGACCTCGATGTCGCTGGCTTCGCGGACCGCGTACTCGCGACGGGCTATCAGGGCCCGTTTTCGCTGGAGATCTTCAACGACGGCTTCCGTGCCGCGCCGACGGCGGCGACGGCGGCGGACGGCTATCGCTCGCTGTTGTATCTGGAAGAGCAGGCCGCGCATCAACACACGCGGGGACAGGCGGGCCAGCCGCTGTTCACGCCGCCTCCGCCGCCCGCGCATTCGGGCTTTCAGTTCATCGAGTTCGCCGTCGATTCGACGAGCGCACCGCGTCTTGCGCAGCGCTTTGCCGAAGCGGGATTTCATGCGGCGGGCAAGCATCGCTCGAAGGACGTGACGCTGTATCAGCAGGGCGACGCGTCGATCGTGCTGAACGCGGAGACGGATTCGTTCGCGAGCGAGTTCTTTCATCGGCACGGTTTGTCGCTGTGCGCGTCGGCGTTTCAGGTCGACGATGCCGCGCGTGTTTTCGAGCGCGCGACGTCGTTCGGCTATGCACCGTTTTCGGGCCGCGTCGGTCCGAACGAGCGCGTCGTGCCCGGTGTGCGTGCACCGGACGGCAGCCTGCATTACTTCGTCGATGCGCGCCCCGACGAGCCGACGCTCTATGAAGCCGACTTCGTGCTCGACGCGCAAGCCAACGGGCAGCCAGCCGGGCAGGGCGAGCTGACGCGTATCGATCACGTCTGCCTCGATCTGCCCGCCGATACGCTCGACACCTGGGTACTTTATTTCAAGGCTGTGTTCGGCTTCGAAGCCGAGTCGGCCTGGTTGCTTCCCGATCCTTACGGACTGGTGCGCAGCCGCGCGGTGCGCAGTGCTGATGGATCGGTGCGGATCGTTCTCAATGCGTCTGTGGACGGTCGCACGTCGACGGCGCAATCGCTGCATACGTATCGCGGTTCAGGTCTGAATCACGTGGCATTTGTCACCGACGACATCTTCGCAGCCGTCGAACAGTTGCGCGCACGCGACGTTCGGCTATTACGAATACCGTTGAACTATTACGATGACCTTGAAGCGCGATACGATTTCGCCGACGACACGATCGCCAAGATGAAAGACGCTCACGTGCTCTATGACCGGGATGCACAGGGCGGCGAATTCTTCCATGTGTACACCGAGCAGATGGACGGACGCTTTTTCCTGGAGGTCGTGCAGCGCAAGGGTGGCTACGACGGATACGGCGCAGTGAATGCACCGGTCAGGCTCGCCGCGCAAGCGCAGCGCAAGAACGGCTAGAACGCAAGAATAGAGATCGCGCGGGGCGTATCAAGTGGTTTCCCGTAGCGATCCGCGCAATACCAGGGCGTACCCAGGTTTTCCCCGCATTACTTCAGCTTGTTCGCAATACGCACTACCCACGCAGCACTGGCGGCGACGGTCTTTCTTTGTCCGTTCGCCGGCAAAGCGATGCTTTGCATCGTCATAACACTCAAACAGAAAGGGATCAGGAGATGAACAGACGTTACCCCGAAGTCAAGCTCGCGCTGGCTTGCGCAGCTGTGCTGGCCGCGATGCCTGCTTTCGCGCAAAACAGCGTGACGCTGTACGGCATCGTCGATAACGGTATCGGTTATCAGTCGAGTTCGACGACGCTCGGTTCGACCGCAGGCGGTCATTCGGCCGTCAAGATGGTCACGGGCGTGTGGGCAGGCAGCCGTTTCGGCCTGAAGGGCGCGGAAGATCTCGGCGGCG
>NZ_JAAGPD010000068.1 GCF_017104565.1 Paraburkholderia sp. Tr-20389
CACTGCATACTCGATCCATTCGTACGGCAGATGCTGGCCCAGCCGGTCCCATTCGAGCGGCGGCTGTGATTCAACAAGCAGGCGCAGATCATCGACCAGCATGGCGATGAAAGTTAACATCGCCGCGCCCCGTTTACAACCGGTTTGCGCCAAAAACAAAATGCCGTTCAGTCGCTTAACTGAACGGCATTAGACCTGCGGGTCGCTTTTTTATTGGCCGGATAGCAAGGCATCACTTTTCAAGCTGATGCACGAAAGTGCGAATCCCGCCGAGCATCATCTCCACCGAAATCGCGACGAGCACGAGACCCATCAGTCGCTCGAAGGCCATCACCGTGCGCTCGCCGAGCCACTGCTGGATACGCTCCGCCATCACCAGCACGAGCGCGCACACGATCATCGTCACCGTCAGCGCCGCGACCCATTCGAGCATCTTGTTCGGCGCCTGCGACGTCAGCAGCATCACCGTGGCCAGCGCGGACGGACCGGCGAGCGCGGGAATCGCGAGCGGCACGATCAACGGTTCCGCAGCGCGCGTGTCGGCGCCGAACGGGCCGTCGGGATGCGGAAAGATCATCCGCAGCGCGATCAGGAACAGTACGATCCCGCCGCCGATACGCAATGACAGATCGGTCAGGCTCATCATCCGCAGAAAGCGGTCGCCGACGAGCATGAAGATCAGCAGGATCACGAAGGCGATGGCGACTTCGCGCAGAATCACGCGAATGCGCCGGTGAGGTGCAACACCCCGCAAGCAGTTGATGAAGAGCGGGATGTTGCCGAGTGGATCAGTGATGAGGATCAGCAGGATGGTCGCGGACAGGAAGTTGTACTCCACCGTCCGCTCCCATCAGCGCGCGAGCGCTGCGTTGATCTTGTCGATCACAGCTTGCGCCGCGCCTTCGACGGGCAACAGCGTGGCTTCCGTATCGCGGCGGCCCTGATACTCGATCTTGCCGTCCTTCAGACCACGATCGCCGATCACGAGACGATGCGGCACGCCGATCAGTTCCCAATCGGCGAACATCACGCCCGGACGCTCGCCGCGATCGTCGAGGATCACGTCGATGCCCGCCGCCGTCAGCTCGTCGTGCAGCTTGTCAGCCTGCTCGCGCACGGCGTCGCTGCGGTCATAGCCCATCGGACACAGCACGACTTCGAACGGCGCGATCGATTCCGGCCAGATGATGCCTTTCTCGTCGAAGTTCTGCTCGATGGCGGCACCGAGGATACGCGTGATGCCGATGCCGTAGCAGCCCATCTGCATCGGTTGCGGCTTGCCCGACTCGTCGAGGAAGGTCGCGTTCATCGCTTCCGAATACTTGGTGCCGAGCTGGAACACGTGGCCGACTTCGATGCCGCGGCAGATGTCGATCACGCCCTTGCCGTCCGGCGACGGATCGCCTTTCTTCACGTTGCGGATGTCTGCAACGACGGGCTCGGGCAGATCGCGGCCCCAGTTGACGCCGGTGGTGTGGAAGTCGACTTCGTTCGTGCCGACCACGAAGTCGCTCATGTTCGCGACCGTGCGGTCAGCGATCACCTTGATCGGCTTCTTCGTGTTCAGCGGTCCGAGGTAGCCCGGCGGCGTGCCGAACCACTCGACGATTTCCTCTTCCGTCGCGAAACGGAATTCGCCGAGACCCGGCAGCTTGTTGACCTTGATCTCGTTTAGATCGTGGTCGCCGCGCAGCATCAGCAGCCAGATGGTCGGCTCGGCGCCTTCGTTTTCCGTCGCGAGGATGATCGACTTGATCGTCTTTTCGAGCGGGATGTTCAGGTGCTCAGCGACCGCTTCGCACTTCGCCTTGCCCGGCGTCGACGTCTTCTTGAGTTCTTCCTTCGGCGCGGCGCGTTCGGCGATCAGCGGCAGCGCTTCGGCCGCTTCGACGTTCGATGCAAACTCCGACGTCGGGCAGTACGCGATGTCGTCCTCGCCCGTATCGGCGATCACGTGAAACTCGTGCGAGCCGCTGCCGCCGATCGAGCCGTTATCCGCGGCGACCGCGCGGAAGTCGAGGCCGAGGCGCGTGAAAATGCGCACGTACGCGTCGTACATCTTGCGATACGACTCGCGCAGGCCGTCCATGTCCTTATCGAACGAGTACGCGTCCTTCATGATGAACTCGCGGCCGCGCATCACGCCGAAACGCGGACGGATTTCGTCGCGGAACTTGGTCTGCACCTGATAGAAGTTCACGGGCAGCTGGCGGTAGCTCTTGATCTGGCCGCGCGCGATGTCCGTGACGACTTCTTCGTGCGTCGGTCCGATCACGAAGTCGCTTTGCTTGCGATCCTTGAAGCGCAGCAGTTCGGGACCGTATTTTTCCCAGCGGCCCGATTCCTGCCACAGCTCCGCCGGCTGCACTGCCGGCATCAGCAGTTCGATCGCGCCTGCCCGGTTCATTTCCTCGCGCACGATCGCTTCCACCTTGCGGATCGAACGCAGGCCAATTGGCAGGTAGTTGTAGATGCCGCCAGCCACGCGCCGGATCATGCCGGCACGCACCATGAGCTTATGACTGACGATTTCCGCGTCGGCGGGCGCTTCCTTCAGGGTGCCAATAAAGAAACGGGAGGCTTTCATTCAGAATTTTCCAAAAGCGGCGGACCAAAGTGGCCGCCCGAAAGGGTAAGACGATGGGTTCGCGCACCTGAGCGCCCGGCGATGCCGGCGCACATCGAATAGCGATTGTCGCATGCGCGGGACACTTGTCCGACGACGCTCCAAACGCGCCGGAAAGTGGCGTTCGCGGTGACGGACGCGGGTTGTTACGAACAATCGCGCCAATCTGGTGCGGGGCGGTGCGTCAGACCCGTTATCTGTTTATAATCAAAGCAATTTTAAAGGATTCGAAGGTGGTTGTATGCTGGATCGTGAAGGCTTTCGCCCGAACGTCGGCATCATCCTCTTGAACGCTCACAACGAGGTGTTTTGGGGCAAGCGTCTACGTGAACATTCCTGGCAGTTTCCGCAAGGGGGCATCAAGTATGGTGAGACCCCTGTGCAGGCGATGTATCGGGAGTTGCACGAAGAAACCGGCCTGCTTCCGGAGCACGTCAAGGTTATCGGTCGCACGCGCGACTGGTTGCGTTATGAGGTGCCTGACAAGTTCATCAAGCGTGAGGTCCGCGGCCATTACCGCGGCCAGAAGCAGATCTGGTTCCTGCTCCGGATGGTTGGACGCGATTGCGACATATGTCTGCGCGCAACCGATCACCCTGAGTTCGATGCCTGGCGCTGGAACGAGTACTGGGTGCCGCTCGACTGTGTGATCGAGTTCAAGCGGGATGTGTATCAGCTGGCGTTAACGGAGTTGTCCCGCTTCTTGCGGCGGCCTCAGCCGCGTACGGAACGGCCCGGTGGACATCATCACGGGCAGCGCTATCCGCGGATGGCGTCGTCGGTGAATGCGCCGCCTGGGGCGTCGATGACGTCGTCCGTGACGGTGACTACCGTCACGACGACAATTGCAGTCGAGTCGACGCTGCGTGCGACAATCGAGTCGGACTGTTCGTCGACGGAAGACCCGGCCGTTCAGGCTCCGGGGCTGCGCGACTGACGCATAGCGGCTGTCCACGCCGCATCTGCCGGTGCGGCGTGAGACACGCTGCGCCGGCGTTTCGAGGAAATCACATTGAAAGTATCTGCTTTCGCCGTGGCGTGTGTCGCCGCGGGCGTTCTGCTGGCTGGCTGTTCGAGCACCAAGAGTTCGACCAATACGTCCGCACCTGACGGACCCAAGAGCGACTTTCAGTATCTGTTCGACCGGCCGTCGACGTGGACCGAGAAGAAAGTCGATGCGCTCCCGGCGATGCCGCAACCGGCCAATCTGCTGCCGTTCACGGTTTCGCAAAATACGCCGCTTCAGTTCTCCGTCGATGCCAAATCGCTGACCGTCGACAGCGACGGCGTGGTGCGCTACACGGTCGTGATCACGAGCCCGAGCGGCGCGCGCAACGTGAACTACGAAGGTATCCGCTGCGAAGACTACTCGTGGAAGCTGTACGCGGGTCTCAACGCGGACCACGACGGCTGGGACCGCACGGTCGAGAACGAGTGGACGCGCATCGAGAACGGCGATCTGAACGCGTATCACGCGACGCTTTATCAGGATTACTTCTGTACGAGCAAGTTGCCCGTCGGCAAGGCGGATGTCATCCTGAACAACATCAAGTACAAGCGCTCCAGCAGCACGCTGATTCGCGGATCCGGCGGCTGAACCGAAGCACCGCTCGATGCCGATGCAACAAAAAAGCCGTCCTATCGAAAGATGGGACGGCTTTTTGATTCTTGAGAGTGAGAGTTTTCGCTAGACGAGCACCAGGTTGTCCCGGTGGATCAGCTCGGGCTCGAGCATGTAACCTAATACGGATTCGATCTCGCCACTCGGACGACGCTGGATCAACTTCGTCTCTGCACTGCTGTAGTTCGTCAGCCCACGAGCGACCTCGCGCCCCGACGCGTTCAGACACGCGATGACCTCGCCGCGCGCAAACGCGCCCTGCACGCCGACCACACCAATCGGCAGCAGGCTCTTCCCGCCTTCCGTGAGCTTTTCGACGGCGCCGTCGTCGATCACCACATGCCCGCGCACCTGCAGGTGATCCGCCATCCACTGCTTGCGTGCAGCCATGCGTGCGGTGCGCGCGATCAGTTGCGTGCCGATCGCCTCGCCCGATGCAAGCCGCGCCAGCACATCCGCTTCCCTGCCGCTCGCGATCACGGTGTTCGCACCGCTGTGCGCCGCGCGCTTCGCCGCGAGGATTTTCGTGAGCATGCCGCCGCGGCCGATGCTCGAACCTGCCCCGCCCGCCATCGCCTCGAGTTCCGGCGTGCCTGCATCGGCCTGCTGAACGAGCGTCGCGGCCGGATCCTTGCGCGGATCGGCGGTGAACAGACCTTGCTGGTCGGTGAGGATGATCAGCGCATCGCCTTCGATCAGATTCGCGACCAGCGCACCTAACGTATCGTTGTCGCCGAACTTGATTTCATCGGTAACGACGGTGTCGTTCTCGTTGATGATCGGGACGACACCGAGACGCAGCAGCGTCAGCAGCGTGGAACGCGCGTTCAGATAGCGTTCGCGATCGGCCAGATCGGCGTGCGTCAGCAAAATCTGCGCGGTACGGATGGAATACTCGGCGAAGCGGCTCTCGTAGACCTGCGCGAGCCCCATCTGCCCGACGGCCGCGGCCGCCTGCAGTTCGTCGATTTCACGCGGGCGCCTGGTCCAGCCAAGACGCTGCATGCCTTCGGCAATGGCGCCCGAACTGACAAGCACGACTTCCTTGCCCTGCTCGCGCAGCGCGGCGATCTGCGCGGCCCAGCGGCCGATTGCCGTGTGATCGAGTCCTCGCCCGTCGTTGGTGACAAGGCTGGAACCGACTTTCACTACCAATCGCCTGGAATCTGCGATAACGGAACGCATTGTGCGCGGTCTCCAAGATGATTCGTAAGGCCGGCGCATGCTGGGAAGTGCGCCGGCATCCAGGTTACGGCTCTTGCTTACTCCTGCGGCCCGACGGGCGCGTTCGCGTCACCGCCTTGCTGTTGCTCGCGAAAACGCACGTCGGCGGCCAGATCTTCGGCTTCCGCCGCGCGCTGCGCATCCGAGTGCTCCGCGAGGTGGTCGTACACCGCGTAGCACAGGTTCTCGCAGCCCTGACCCGTGAGCGCCGAGATTTCGAACACCGGGCCGTCCCATTCGAAGTTCTTCAGGAACGCGGCCACGCGCGCCTCGCGCTCGTCTTCGGGCACCATGTCGAGCTTGTTCAGCACGAGCCAGCGCGGTTTGCTGAACAGTTCTTCGTCGTACTTGCGCAGTTCGTTGACGATCGCCTTGGCTTCCGCAACGGGATCGACGGTTTCGTCGAACGGCGCGAGGTCGACGATATGCAGCAACAGACCCGTGCGCTGCAGGTGGCGCAGGAACTGATGACCGAGGCCAGCGCCCTCTGCCGCGCCTTCGATCAACCCGGGAATGTCGGCAATCACAAAGCTGCGGCTCGGCCCGACGCGCACCACGCCGAGATTCGGCGCGAGCGTCGTGAACGGATAATCGGCGATCTTCGGCTTCGCGTTCGACACCGACGAAATGAACGTCGACTTGCCGGCGTTCGGCATGCCGAGCAAACCGACATCCGCGAGCACTTTCAACTCGAGGCGCACCATGCGGCGCTCGCCCGGCTTGCCGTCCGTCTTCTGACGCGGCGCGCGATTCGTACTGGATTTGAAATGCAGGTTGCCGAGACCACCCGCACCGCCCTCGGCGATGCGCACGGTTTGATTGTGCTCGGTGAGGTCGGCGATCAGCTCGCCCGTATCCATGTCCGCGATGATGGTGCCGACGGGCATACGCAGCGTGATGTCGTCGCCGCCCTTGCCGTAGCAGTCCGAGCCGCGGCCGTTTTCGCCATTGCGAGCCTGATGCTTTTTCGAGTAGCGGTAATCGATCAGCGTATTGATATTGCGGTCTGCGACTGCGTAGACACTGCCGCCACGACCGCCGTCGCCGCCGTCCGGACCGCCGAACGGGACGAATTTCTCGCGGCGCATCGACGCGCTGCCATCTCCTCCGTCGCCGGCGATGACTTCGATCCTCGCTTCGTCAATGAACTTCATGCGTTACTCCGTCCCGTGTGTATTGCTATTTTGCCGCGCGCAGCGCGCACGCACCATTGGCCGAACGGCCAGATTGAACTGATTCTTGTCGATTCGCGACAACGGCACGCCGCGTCGCTGCGGGGTCGGCAGATAAATCGCCGCGAATGAGACCCGCAAACAAAAAGGCCCCGCAAACTTCGCGGGGCCTTTTTTCCGGTCCTGAAGCCCGTGCCTGATTAATCTCAGACAGCCGGGACGACGTTGACCGTGTGCTTCTTGCCGGCGCCCTTCGTCGTGAACTTGACGTGGCCGTCCGTCAGCGCGAACAAGGTGTGATCCTTGCCGATACCGACGTTATCGCCCGGGTGCATACGCGTGCCGCGTTGACGCACGATGATGCCGCCAGCCAGGATCGCCTGACCGCCGTACACTTTCACGCCAAGTCGCTTCGACTCGGAGTCGCGGCCGTTCCGGGACGATCCGCCTGCCTTTTTGTGTGCCATTTGTTAGCTCCTTAACCGGTGCGCTTACGCGTTGATCGCGTCGATGCGCAGTTCGGTGTAGTTCTGGCGGTGGCCGCCATGCTTCTGGTAGTGCTTCCGGCGACGCATCTTGAAGATGGTCACTTTCTTGTGACGACCTTGCGACACGACGGTAGCCTTGACGGAAGCCCCACTGACCAGCGGCGTACCGAACTTAATCGATTCGCCTTCGCCCACTGCGAGAACCTGGTCGAGCGTGATTTCAGCGTCAATGTCTGCCGGTATCTGTTCTACTTTAAGTTTTTCGCCGACAGCAACTTTGTACTGCTTGCCGCCGGTTTTTATGACCGCGTACATTGAAAACCTCACTCTAAATTCATTTTCCCGACGCACCACGCGCGGAAACCCTCGATTATACATAGAGTTAGCTTCGCGGTCAAAATCAGTTGACAACAGCCGTGCAAGCCCGTCCCACGCGCGACAAACCCCGCGAAACAACGCGGAAACGGACCAAAACGGCCATGATCAAATGGTGTACGGCGCGGAAATACCGCAGTTCGCCTTATAATTCGCGGCACTACCCGAATTCGCCACCATGTCGTCAACCGCCACCCCAACCCCCAACGCAGCCAATCTGCTCGCTCCGATCGCCGAAGACATGCAGCAGGTGAATCGCGTCATCCGGCACCGCCTGGCGTCGGAAGTGATGCTGATCAACCAGATCTCCGAGTACATCATCAGTGCCGGGGGCAAGCGTCTGCGGCCCGCGCTGCTCCTGCTCGTGGCGGGTGCGCTCGGCGACAGGACGGGGTACCGGCACGAACTGGCGGCCGTCGTCGAGTTCATCCATACGGCCACGCTGCTGCACGACGACGTCGTCGACGAGTCGGACCTGCGCCGCGGCCGTCAGACCGCCAACGCGCTGTTCGGCAACGCGGCCAGTGTGCTGGTCGGCGACTTCCTGTATTCGCGATCGTTCCAGATGATGGTCGGCGTGGGCAAGATGCGCGTGATGGAAATCCTTTCGGAAGCGACCAACATCATTTCCGAAGGCGAGGTGCTGCAACTGCTGAACATGCATGACGCCGATGTCGACGAAGCGCGTTACATGCAGGTGATCCGCTACAAGACGGCCAAGCTCTTCGAGGCGGCCGCCCAGCTGGGCGCCGTGCTGTCGGGCGCCGACGCGACCACGGAAGCGGCCGCGGCAGAATTCGGCCGCCGCATCGGCACAGCCTTCCAGATCATGGACGACTGGCTCGACTACACGGGCACGCCGGAATCCATGGGCAAGAACGCCGGCGACGATCTGCGCGAAGGCAAGCCCACGTTGCCGCTCATCTATCTGATCGAACGCGGCACGCCGGAGCAGTCGGCACTCGCGCGCGAAGCTATCGAGCAAGGCGGCACCGACCGTTTCGACGAAATTTTCGACGCGATCACGCGTTCGGGCGCGCTCGATCACACGCTCGAATGCGCGAAACATGAAGCACAGGCAGCCGCAGCAGCAATTTCTTCGTTTCCCAGTTCCATTTACAAAGAAAGCCTGCTAGAATTATGTTCTTACTCGACGACGAGGCAGTCTTAAACGAGACTGAAACGCCGAATTAGTCTGAATCGAGTGACCGCAGTACCAAATCGGGGTGTAGCTTAGCCTGGTAGAGCGCTACGTTCGGGACGTAGAGGCCGGAGGTTCGAATCCTCTCACCCCGACCAGATTCTTAAAAAAACCGCGCATTGCGCGGTTTTTTTTCGCCTGTCGTTCGGTAAGCGGCGAAACGGTGACGCCATCCGGTCGCAATCACGGCTGGCCGCGATAGGACCAAGCCCGCCGTCCGCCCACTGAGGGCTCCCAGACCCTCTGCTATATTCTCCCCATCCCTCCCCTTCTCTTATTCACGTCGCGTGGAACAACTTCCCTTATGGGCGCAAATAGGCGCCGTCGTCCTGCTTCTCATCTGCTCCAGCTTCTTCTCCATTACCGAGACAGCGATGATGGCGATCAACCGCCATCGCCTGAAACATCTCGCGACCAAGGGCGCGCTCGGCGCGAAAACGACTCAAGGCCTGCTCGCGCGCACCGATGAGCTGCTGAGCGCCGTCCTGATCGGCAACAACCTGTTCAACACGATCATCCCTGTTCTCACGACGTCGATCGCGCTGCACACCTTCGGCAGCAATAGCGTCGTGCTGTCGGTTGCCACGGGTATCGTCGCGTTCCTGATCATCGTGTTCGCCGAAATCACGCCGAAGATCGTCGGCGCGACGTTTCCGGAAAAGATCGCGCTGCCCGCCAGTCTGCTGATCGCGCCGCTGATGCGCGTGTCGAAGCCGCTGATCTGGTTCGTCAATCTGATCGCGAACGCCATCTTGCGCGTGCTGCATATCAACACGAAGAGCGCGCACGACCAGCGGCTGTCGACGGAAGAGCTGCGCACCATCGTGCTCGAGTCCGGCAGTTTCATGCCGACCAAGCACCGCAGCATTCTGCTGAACCTGTTCGACCTCGAAAACATCACCGTCGACGATGTGATGATCCCGCGCCGCCGTATCGAAGCACTCGACTTCGACGCGCCGTTCGAACAGATCCTGCATCAGCTCGAAACCTGCTATCACAACAAGCTGGTCGTCTATCAGGGCGATTTCGACCGTGTGCTCGGCGTGCTCCACGTGCGCAAGACGCTGTCCGCGCTGCACAACCAGGAACTGGAGCGCGAGACGCTGCGCGGACTGCTCGCCGAACCCTATTTCGTGCCGACGGGCACGCCCGTTTTCCAGCAGTTGCAATTCTTCCAGGAAAGCCGCCATCGCACCGCGCTCGTCGTCGACGAATACGGCGAACTGCAGGGACTCGTGACGCCCGAGGACATCATCGAGGAACTGATCGGCGAGTTCACGACATCGGTGCCGCGCAGCGCAAGCTCGCGTGGCGGCTGGAACGAAGACGGCGAATGCATCGTCGCGGGCAGCATGCCGCTGCGCGAACTCAACCGCTGGCTGCAACTGAAATTGCCGACGGATGGCCCGAAGACGTTGAACGGCTTGATCCTGGAAATTCTCGAAGAAATTCCCGACGGCGATGTCTGCGTGAAGATCGCCGACGTCAAGCTGGAAGTTTTGCGCAGCGACGACCAGGCGATCAGAACCGTCAAGGTCTTTCGCCCCGGTCCTCCGGCGGGTTCGAAGATCAAGCGTCTCGTGCGCCGCTGACGCGACGCCTGGCCATTCGGCCGAATAGCGGCTACGCGCACGCTCCCGGATGATGAAGCCGTCATGTTCTACAGGCGGCCCTCAGCCGGTTTTCGATGCGCACCACTTCCCACACCGTAACGCCTGCGCCCCGTGTCGCCGCGAACAGGCCACCGCTGCAACCCATCACGCCCGACGCCGATAGCCCGCCTGCCGTCCGCCTGCTCGCCGACACGCTGCAGGAAGCCGCGCGCCGCAACGCATCCGACCTGCACATCGAGCCGATGGAACACGGCTGGCGGATGCGTCTGCGCGTCGATGGCGTGCTGCACGAACTGGTACGCCCGCCCGTCCATCTGCGCGACGCATTCATCACGCGCGTGAAAGTGCTGGCGCGCATGGATATCGCCGAACGGCGGGTGCCGCAGGACGGCCGCTTGCGTCTGCCCGTGACGGCGGGGCGCGTCGAGGACTATCGCGTGAACTCGCTACCCACGCTGTTCGGCGAGAAGCTCGTACTGCGGCGGCTCGAAGCGCTGCCCGCCGATCTCTCGCTCGATTCGCTCGGACTCTCGCCCGGACAGCGCGACGTCGTGGACCGGTCCATCCGCTCGCCGCACGGGCTCGTGCTCGTCACGGGTCCGACGGGCAGCGGCAAAACGATGTCGCTGTACTGCTTCCTGCAACTGCTGAACTGCGGTTCACGCAACCTCTGCTCGGTCGAGGATCCTGCCGAGATCCAGCTCGCTGGCATCAATCAGGTCAGCGTGCGCGAAAAGGCCGGACTGACGTTCGCCGTCGCGCTGCGCGCGTTCCTGCGCCAGGATCCCGACGTCATCATGGTCGGTGAAATCCGCGACGAAGAAACGGCTGACGTCGCCGTCAAAGCGGCGCAAACCGGGCACCTGGTGCTGTCGACGCTGCACACGAACGACGCGCCCGCCGCCATCGCGCGTCTGATCGACATCGGCGTCGAGCCCTATAACCTCGCGGCGGCGCTGCGTCTCGTCACGGCGCAGCGGCTCGTGCGACGTCTGTGCCCCGCGTGCAAACAACATGCGGCAGAAACGCATGCGTCGCTGCGCTCGGCCGGCGTGTCCGACGATCAGCTCGCGCAGTGGCATCCCTACGCTCCGCGCGGATGCGAAGCGTGTCATGGCATCGGCTTTCGCGGACGCGTCGGCGTCCACCAGGTCATGCCGATCTCTGACGCGATGCGCGAACTCATCGTCGCGCGCGCCGGCACGCATGAGATCGCGCGACGGGCGCAGGTCGAACGCGTGCAGACATTGCGCGAAGCCGCGCTCGCCCGTGCATTCGACGGCACGACGAGTCTCGCCGAAGCATCGAGCGCAACGGAGGTTGCATGAACGACACGTCGATCAGGGAACAGCGCTTCGAGTGGCACGCATTCGACACGCATGGTGTACGCCGTCGCGGAACCGTGATCGCGCCGGATCTCTCTGCGGCGCGCGCAATGCTGAAACAGGACGCGCTCTATGCCGTCGAATGGATCGCGCGCGGCGCAGCGCCTCTACCCACCGCGCGCACCGCCGACGTCACGCTGTTCACCCGTCAGTTATCCGGTTTGCTGCGAGCAGGGTTGCCGCTTGCGTCCTCGCTCGAACTACTGGCGCAGGCGTCGAAGGACAACGCGCGAACCAAAGGCATGCCCCGCATCGTAAATGCGCTCGCCCGCGACATCACGGCAGGCGTGAACTTCTCGTCGGCGCTTGCGCGCCATCCTGCGCAGTTCAACGCGCTCTTCTGCCAGCTGGTCGAGGTGGGCGAAGCATCGGGCGCGCTGCCGACAGTCCTCGCAAGGCTCGCCGACGACCGCGAACGCGCCGCCGCCCAGCGTGCCAAAGTGCGCGCCGCGCTCACCTATCCCGTCGCGATTCTTCTGCTCGCGCTTGCGATCACAACGGCGTTGCTCGTGTGGGTCGTGCCGACGTTCAAGCAGATTTTCGACGGCTTCGGCGCGAAGCTGCCCGCGCCGACGCAGTTCGTTCTGGCGATGTCAGCCGCAGCGGCCCGCTGGAGCGTGCCGCTCGCATCCATCGCAGGTGTGCTCGTGTTCGCGATGCGTTACGCGTTACGGCGCTCGGAAGCGGCGCGTTTGCACTTCGCGCGCACGATGCTGCGGCTGCCGTTCGCCGGTCCGCTGCTTGCTACGCTATGCGCCGCACGCTGGAGTCGCGCGCTCGGCACGTTGCTGTCGGCAGGCACACCGCTCGCCGACGCATTCGATTCGCTCACGCACGCTACGGGGAACGCGTGGTTCGATCGCGCCACGGTCGCGATCTCGGCAGAGCTTCGGCGCGGCGTGCGGCTCGCGCCAGCGATGCGGGACGCGCAATGCTTCCCCGAGGAGATCGTGCAACCGGTTGCCGTCGCTGAAGAATCAGGCACGCTTGATACGATGCTGCTCGATGTGGCGTCGCTGAGCGATCGTCAGGTAGACGAAAAAATCGCGGGCCTTGCCAGTCTGTGCGAGCCGCTCGTGATCGTCGTACTGGGCGGGCTGGTCGGCGGTCTTGTCGTTGCGATGTACCTTCCCATCATCCAACTCGGCAACGTGGTGTAGTAGCATCGCAGCCGAATCCAGACAATCGATCATGCCGATCCCGCTCACGTCCGTATCAGAACCCTCCCTCAGCGGCCCGCTCGCCCGTTTCGCGGACAGCCTCGGCGCGGCCTTCGGCATGTTGCCGGCCGGCGCGCAGATCGCGTTCGTGATCGTCTTCGGTCTCGTGATCGGCAGCTTTCTGAACGTCGTCGTGCATCGACTGCCGATCATGCTCGAACGCGCGTGGCGCACCGAGGTCAGCGAAGCGACGGACCACGCATTCGACGAAGACGGCCTGCCCGAACGCTACAACCTGTGGTTGCCGCGCAGCGCATGTCCTCATTGCGGTCACGTGCTGCGCGCATGGGAGAACGTTCCCGTGTTCAGCTATCTGCTGTTGCGCGGCCGTTGCTCGCAATGCAAGAGGCGCGTGAGCTTCCGCTACCCGCTGCTCGAACTGTCGAGCGCTGCGCTGGCGCTGGGCGCGCTCGTCGCGTTCGGTGCGACGGGCACAGCGCTCGCTGCATTCGGCCTGTGTGCGACGCTGCTCGCGATGAGCGCGATCGATATCGATACGCACCTGTTGCCGGATTCGATGACCTTGCCATTGCTGTGGGCGGGTCTCATCGTCAATTTCAACGCGGTGTTCGCGAGCCTGCACGATGCGGTGATCGGCGCGATCGCCGGTTACCTCGCGCTGTGGTGCGTGCATTGGCTGTTCAAGATCGTGCGCGGCGTCGAAGGCATGGGTTATGGCGATTTCAAGCTGCTCGCCGCACTCGGAGCGTGGCTCGGCTGGGCCGCACTGCCGCAGATCATTCTGATCGCCGCGGTGACGGGAGCTGTCGTGGGCCTGTTTGCAACGTGGATCGGCCGCATGCGGTTCGAAGAGCCGCTGCCGTTCGGTCCGTTTCTCGCGGCAGGCGGCGCCGTGACACTCTTTCTCGGCACGCCGCTTTACCTGGCTTTGGGAGGCTGACGAATGTTTGCTGTGGGATTGACGGGCGGCATCGGCAGCGGCAAGTCCACGGTCGCCGACCTTTTCGCGAAGCGCGGCGTGACGCTCGTCGATACCGACGTGATCGCGCATCGCGTCACCGCGCCGAATGGTCTCGCGATGCCCGCTATCGCTGCGGAGTTCGGCGCATCGTTCGTCGCCGAAGACGGCTCGCTCGATCGCGGCCGCATGCGCGCTCTCGTCTTCAGCGACGAGAACGCGCGCAAGCGGCTCGAAGCGATCACGCATCCATTGATCCGTGCGGAGACCGAGCGTCAGCGTCAACAGGCGGCCGGCCCTTATGTGATCGTCGTGGTGCCGCTGCTCGTCGAATCCGGTAGCTGGAAAACGCGTGTGAACCGCGTGCTCACCGTTGATTGCAGCGTCGAGACACAAATTGAACGTGTGATGCGGCGTAATGCGTTCACGCGCGAACAGGTGCTCGCGATCATCGCGCGGCAGGCTACGCGCGAAGCCCGCCTCGCTGCCGCCGACGACGTCATCGTTAACGACGCCCGTTCGCTCGAACAACTCGACGTTGATGTCGATCAGCTTCATCGCACGTATGTTTCGCTCGCTGGCGCGTAAGCCGTGAGCGATTCTGTTCAAGGTCTGTAATGTCGGCGCATGTTGTCGGGAACAGCGTCCCGGCGCAACGAATGGGCGCAAACGTGCGCAAAAATTGTCGGAAGCTAGCTGAAAAAGTGTGTGATTGCGGGGGTAGTCTCACAGCATTAGAATGTCCTGCAATTCCGTCACCGACCACGCCCGAGGCGAGCCCGCTTGATTCTTTACGAGTATCCCTTCAATGAGCGAATCCGGACGCTGCTGCGCCTCGAAGATCTGTTCGAGCGCTTCACGTTCTTTCTGACTCAGGAAGACGCCAGGGAACATCACGTCGCGCTGACTACGCTGTTCGAAATCGCCGAAGTCGCGGGCCGCGCGGATCTCAAGTCCGATCTGATGAAGGAACTGGAGCGGCAGCGTCAAACGCTCGCTCCGTTTCGCGGCAATCCGGGCATCGAGCAAAATGCGCTCGAGGCAGTTCTCGGCGAAATCGAGCAGACGCTCGCCGGGTTGACGCAAATGCAGGGCAAGACTGGCCAGCATCTTGCGGACAACGAGTGGCTCGCCAGCATCCGCAGCCGCGCCATCATTCCTGGCGGCACCTGCAAATTCGATCTTCCGTCGTACTACGCGTGGCAGCAGACGCATCCCGATCAACGTCGCCAGGACATCGCCAAGTGGATCATGCCGCTTCTGCCGCTGCGCGATGCGGCCGCGATCGTGCTGCGACTCGCGCGCGAATCGGGGCAGGCGTCGAAGGTGATGGCGATGCAGGGGAGCTATCAACAGATGCTGTCGGGGCGCACGTATCAGCTGATGCAGGTGCGCGTGGCACCTGAATTGCGCGTGATTCCGGAAGCAAGCGCCAACAAGTACATGCTGTGGGTGCGCTTCACGGTGCAGGACGGCGATCTGCGTCCGCGCGCAGTCGATGTCGACGTGCCGTTCCAGTTGACGCTGTGCAGTCTTTAACCTGACGCAAACAACCTCATATACGTGGTCTTATTGTTTGCAATTGAACGTCTGATCGAATGGTCACTGTAGTCAAATGCCCGAGCTGCGGAAAGGATGTCCGCTGGACTCCCGAAAACCGCTTCCGTCCGTTCTGTTCCGAGCGCTGCAAGCAGATCGATCTTGGCGCGTGGGCTGCCGAAAAGTACAAGATCGGCGGCACCGATGAGGAACCGCCAAGCGACGACACACCTGGCGAACACCGCTCGCACTGAATAGCGAACGCCAGGCCGCACGCAGTAAAAAAGGCGGAAATCGCGCGTAGCGATTCCGCCTTTATTTCATTCCGCAGCCAGCCACTCCAGCACTGGGATAGTCGCGGGCAACAACGGCGACACCTGAGCGGGCAACGTCTGCCACGCAAACGCCTGACCTTCGCGGCCATGCGGCTCGCCGTCCCAGGCAGTCACTTTGCAGAAATAGAGCCGCACGTACGCGTGCGGATAGTCGTGCTCGAGCACGTGCCAGCGATGGCTCGCCTGCACGTCGATGCCGAGTTCTTCGTGCAGCTCGCGCGCGAGCGCCGCTTCGACCGATTCGCCCGGTTCCAGCTTGCCGCCCGGAAACTCCCAGTAGCCTTCATAGGGCTTTCCGGCGGGCCGTTGCGCAAGCAGATAGCGGCCGTCGGGTTGAACGAGCACGCCGACGGCCACTTCCGTCACCGGCCGCCCTGCTTCGTTGACCTCGCCAGACTTTGGTCCGCCGTTTTGCGCTGCGTCGCTCATGCTTGCGCCCGCTTGCCCGACCAGTCGCGCGCGAACTGCCACGCGACGCGTCCCGAGCGCGAACCGCGCTCCAGCGCCCAGATCAGCGCGTCGCCGCGCGCCGCTTCGACATCGGCGTCGTTGCAACCGAAGTGATGCAGCCAATGCGCCACGATCGACAGATAGTCGTCCTGCTTGAACGGATAGAAGCTGACCCACAGACCGAAGCGCTCGGACAGCGAAATCTTCTCTTCGACCACTTCGCCCGGATGGATCTCGCCGTCGGACGTGTGCTTATACGTCTCGTTGTCGCTCATGTATTCCGGCAGCAGATGCCGGCGATTCGACGTCGCGTAGATCAGCACGTTGTCCGATTGCGCAGCCACCGATCCGTCGAGCGCCACCTTCAGCGCCTTGTAGCCCGACTCGCCTTCTTCGAACGACAGGTCGTCGCAGAACACGACGAAGCGCTCGGGACGCGCCGAGATCAGATCGACGATATCGCCTAGATCGTGCAGATCGTCCTTGTCGACTTCGATCAGCCGCAGACCGTCCTTCGAGTACGCATTCAGACAGGCTTTGATCAGCGACGACTTGCCCGTACCGCGTGCGCCCGTCAGCAGCACGTTGTTGGCAGGCTGCTTCTTCACGAACTGCTTCGTGTTCTGCTCGATCAGGTTTTTCTGGCGATCGATGTTTTGCAGATCGTCGAGCGAGATCAATGAGATGGCGGGCACCGGCTGCAGATAGCCGCGCCCCTGGCGCTTGCGCCAGCGGAACGCGACAGCCGCCGACCAGTCGATCTGCGGCGCGGCGGGCGGAAGCATCGCTTCGAGCCGAACCAGTACGGCTTCGGCGCGGGTCAGGAATTGTTCGAGTTTATCCATGTGGTGATAAGAACGAATCGGAGGCGGATCAGGAACGGTAGTCGGCGTTGATGCTCACGTAGTCGTGCGACAGATCGCACGTCCAGATCGTCGCCTGCGCGTTGCCACGACCGAGTACCACGCGAATCAGGATTTCCGCCTTCTTCATCACGCGCTGCCCGTCTTCTTCCTTGTACTCGGGATTACGGCCACCCGCCTTCGCGACGAGCACGTCGTCCAGATACAGATCGATCTTGCCGACGTCCAGGTCGGTCACGCCCGCATAGCCGATCGCAGCCAGAATGCGGCCGAGGTTCGGGTCCGATGCATAGAACGCCGTTTTCACGAGCGGCGAATGGCCGATCGCATACGCGATCTGGCGGCATTCGGCGACGCTCGATCCGCCTTCCACCTGCACTGTCATGAATTTGGTCGCGCCCTCGCCGTCGCGGACGATCAGTTGCGCAAGCGCCTGCGCCGTTTCCGTCACGGCGTCGCGCAGCGCGGCGTAGGCGGGCGAATCCGTCGACGTGATCGCGGGCAGGCTCGACTTGCCCGATGCGATCAGGATGAACGAGTCGTTCGTCGACGTGTCGCCGTCGATCGTGATGCAGTTGAACGAGCGATCGGCGACATGCTTCACCAGTTCGTCGAGCACCGGCTGCGCTACGTTCGCGTCGAACGCGAGGAAGCCGAGCATCGTCGCCATGTTCGGCTTGATCATGCCCGCGCCCTTGCTGATACCCGTCATGGTGACCGTACTGCCGTCGATCTGGACCTGACGCGACACAGCCTTCGGCAGCGTGTCGGTGGTCATGATGGCCTGCGCGGCATCGTACCAGTGCGCAGCCTGCCGGTTCGCCAGCGCGGCCGGCAAGCCGGCCTTCAGACGGTCGATGGGCAGTGGCTCCAGAATCACGCCCGTCGAGAACGGCAGCACCTGTTCCGGTGCAATGCCTGCCAGTCGTGCGAGTTCGTCGCAGGTTTCGCGAGCGTGCTTCATGCCCGGCTCGCCCGTGCCGGCATTCGCGTTACCCGTGTTCACGACCAGCGCGCGGATGCCCTTGCCGCCCGTACGCACGCGCTCGAGGTGCTCGCGGCACACCGTCACGGGCGCCGCGCAGAAGCGGTTCGACGTGAACACGCCCGCCACCGTCGCGCCTTCGTCGACGGAAATGACGAGCACATCCTTGCGGTTCGGCTTGCGGATGTTCGCCTCGGCCCAGCCTAGCGTGACGCCGGCTACGGGATGGAGTTGAGCGGGATCGATCGAGGGAAAATTGACAGCCATGTTTGCGACCTGTCGAGACTGAAATGCCGGCGGACGCCGGCATCGGGGATCAAGGTTGATGGCGCCGGATGGACCCGCGCCACCGCGAAATCACCAGCAATGCACGCTTCAAACGACGCGGCGCGCATGATGCGCGCCGCCTTCGTGTGTCACGCAATCTTGCCGTGGCACTGCTTGTACTTCTTGCCGCTGCCGCATGGGCATGGATCGTTGCGGCCGACCTTCGGTACGGCGTCGCCCGACAGCGGCGCTGCCGCGCTCCCGCCGTGAGCCATGGCGTCGCCGATCATCGCGGCCGCTGCATTTGCGGCGACGGGCGCCGCCGCGACGGCCGCGCCGCCTTCCGAGTAATCGGCGTGACGGAACTCGACGTTCTCCAGATGACTGCCTTGCTCTTCCATCTGTTCGGCGGCCTGCTCCAGCTGCTCCGGCGACTGGATCTGCACGTTCATCACGATACGCGTAACTTCGAGCTTCACCGAGTCGAGCATCGCGGCGAACAGTTCGAACGCTTCGCGCTTGTATTCCTGCTTCGGGTTCTTCTGCGCGTAGCCGCGCAGATGGATGCCTTGACGCAAATGATCGAGCGCGGCGAGGTGTTCGCGCCAGCTACGGTCGAGCGTTTGCAGCATGACCGAGCGCTCGAACGCGCTGAACGATTCGCGGCCGACCTGCTCGACCTTCGACTCGTAGGCTTCGTCGGCGGCGGCGATCACGGCTTCGAGAATCTCGTCCGGGTCGATCGACTGTGACTCGTTGATCATCTCCTGAATGGCGAGATCGAGCTGCCAGTCGTTACGCAGCGCTTCTTCGAGCTCGGGCACGTCCCACTGCTCTTCGATGCTGCCCGCCGGCACGAACTGACGGACGATGTCCGTAATCACGCCATGACGCATTGCGCCGATGGTTTCGGTGATGTCGTGCGCCTCGAGCAGTTCGTTGCGCTGCTGGTAGATGACCTTGCGCTGATCGTTCGACACGTCGTCGTATTCGAGCAGCTGCTTGCGGATATCGAAGTTGCGCGCTTCGACCTTGCGCTGCGCCGATTCGATCGAGCGCGTGACGATACCCGCCTCGATCGCCTCGCCTTCCGGCATCTTCAGGCGGTCCATGATCGCGCGCACGCGGTCGCCCGCGAAAATGCGCAGCAGCGGATCTTCCAGCGACAGATAGAAACGCGACGAACCCGGATCGCCCTGACGGCCCGCGCGGCCGCGCAGCTGGTTGTCGATACGGCGCGATTCGTGACGCTCGGTGCCGATGATGTGCAGACCGCCCGCGGCCTTCACCTGATCGTGCAGCGTCTGCCACTCGTCGTGCAGCTTCTGGATGCGCGGCGCCTTCTCTTCTTCGGGGATCGACAGGTCGGCTTCGATGAACGCGGCCTGTTTTTCGGCATTGCCGCCCAGCACGATGTCGGTACCGCGGCCAGCCATGTTGGTCGCAATCGTAACGCGCTTCGGACGGCCCGCTTCCGCGACGATGGCTGCTTCGCGCGCGTGCTGCTTCGCGTTCAGCACCTCGTGCGGCAAGCCCGCCTTGTTCAGCAGTTGCGACAGCAGTTCGGAGTTTTCAATCGACGTCGTGCCGACCAGCACCGGCTGACCGCGGTCGAAGCATTCGCGGATATCGCGAATGACCGCGTTGTAGCGTTCCAGCGCCGTCTTGTAGATCTGATCCTGCTTGTCGATCCGCTTCGGCGGGCGGTTGGTCGGAATCACGACCGTTTCGAGGCCGTAAATTTCGTTGAATTCGTATGCTTCGGTGTCGGCCGTACCCGTCATGCCCGACAGCTTCGCGTACATGCGGAAGTAGTTCTGGAACGTGATGGATGCGAGCGTCTGGTTCTCGCTCTGGATCTTCACGTGTTCCTTCGCTTCCACCGCCTGATGCAGACCGTCTGACCAGCGGCGGCCCGCCATCAGACGGCCCGTGAATTCGTCGACGATCACGACTTCACCGTTCTGCACGACGTAGTGCTGGTCTTTGTAGAACAGCGTGTGTGCGCGCAGCGCAGCGTACACGTGGTGCATCAGCGTGATGTTCTGCGGCGCGTACAGGCTTTCGCCCTCGCCGATCAGGCCCCACTCGGCGAGCAGACGCTCTGCCTTCTCGTGGCCCGATTCCGTCAGGAACACCTGGCGCGCTTTTTCGTCCAGCGTGTAGTCGCCCGGCTTCTCGACGCCCGTGCCGTCGGCCTTCTCTTCGCCGATCTGGCGGTCGAGCAGCGGCGGCAGCGCGTTCATCCGGACGTAGAGTTCGGTGTGGTCTTCAGCCTGGCCGGAGATGATGAGCGGCGTACGGGCTTCGTCGATCAGGATCGAGTCCACTTCGTCGACGACCGCGAAGTTCAGCGCCCGCTGCACGCGCGCATCGGTCTCGTAGACCATGTTGTCGCGCAGGTAGTCGAAACCGAACTCGTTGTTCGTGCCGTACGTGATGTCCGCGGCGTACGCTTCCTGCTTCAGGCCGTGATCCATCTGCGACAGGTTGATACCCACCGACAGCCCGAGGAAGTTGTACAGACGCGCCATCCATTCGGCGTCGCGCTGCGCGAGGTAGTCGTTCACCGTCACGACGTGCACGCCCCGGCCCGACATTGCGTTCAGATACACCGGGAGCGTCGCGACGAGCGTCTTGCCCTCGCCCGTGCGCATTTCCGCGATCTTGCCGTAGTGCAGAACCATGCCGCCGATCAGCTGCACGTCGAAGTGCCGCATCTTCAGCACGCGCTTGCTCGCCTCGCGGCAGACCGCGAACGCCTCGGGCAGCAGCTTGTCGAGCGACTCGCCGCTGCTCACGCGTTGCCGGAATTCCGTGGTTTTCGCGCGCAGTTGATCATCCGTCAATTGCTCGATCTGCGGTTCGAGCGCATTGATCGCCGCGACGGTCTTTTGATATTGCTTGACGAGCCGCTGGTTGCGGCTGCCAAAAATCTTTTGTAGAAAACCGGTGGTCATCGGATCGTGGTTGCGTCGCGGTTTCGGTCGGGTTGCAAGGCTGGTTTTTACACCTCTTTACCTTGTTGCAACCCTTGGCCGAAGAAGCCTCGGCGGCTTAGGTCCAAGAGAAATTCGAATCACGGATTTTAGCACGCGCCCCCGCGTACGCCTGTGTCAGCGGCAAGACGCCTGGCCATCCGGCCAGCGCCGAAGCGCTGCCGATACCGCCATCCGGCACACCGCAAAACGGCGTTGAGCGCCCGGGCCGCACGGTACAATCGCGGCATGAGGCACGCGGGGCGCGTGCTGCCAACAAAGTCCCAGATGAGCCGTTTTTCACCGTTTTCAAGGCAATCGCTGAAGCCGGGCACCCGGTCGTTCAACGTGCGCCGCCCACAGGCCGTCGCTGAAGTGCTGAATCGCACCGACGCGTTCGCCGCCTTGCGCGCCGGCGTCGAGCAGGTTGCCGCGCTGGAGCGCGACCTCGCCGAGCTGCTGCCCGATTATCTGGCGACGAGCGTCGAGCCTGGCTTCATCAAGGACGGCGTGCTCGCGCTTTTCGCCGCGCACAATGCGCTTGCCGCGCGGTTGCGGCATCTGGAGCCGCGTCTGTTGTCGGATCTGCAGCAGCGCGGCTGGCCTGTCAATTCCCTGCGGATTCGCGTGCGTCCGCAGCCTGCGAAAGAGCCGGCGCGTGCAAAAGAGGCGCGGATGTCGCGCGTCGGCGCCGACGCGCTGCATGCACTCAGCGAAACGCTGGAGCCTTCGCCGCTGCAAGCCGCATTGGCGCGCATGGCGGCTCGCCACCGGAAGTGAACCCGTCGCGTGGAGTTGGGAAATAAAAAAGCGGCCTGTTCAGGCCGCTTTTTCGTTGCTGCTCGACATGGCGCCGAAGCGCCCGCTTCAGGCAAACGCCGTCTGCGTGTCATAGGCAAAACCGCGCGGCGCCTTCAACGGATCGTCGAACGTGACGATTTCGTACGAATCTTCGTGCGCCAGCAGTTCGCGCAGCAGCGCATTGTTCAGGCCGTGGCCCGACTTGTACGCGTCATACGCGGCCAGCAGCGGGTGGCCGACCACGTACAGGTCGCCGATCGCGTCCAGCATCTTGTGCTTCACGAACTCGTCGTCGTAGCGCAAGCCGTCGTTGTTCAGGATGCGGTACTCGTCCAGCACGATCGCGTTGTCCATGCTGCCGCCGCGCGCCAGACCCAACTCGCGCATCATCTCGACCTCATGCGCAAAGCCGAACGTACGGGCACGGGCGATTTCACGCACATACGACGTGTTCGCGAAGTCCACTTCGAGCGCCTGGCCGGTTTTGTCCACAGCCGGATGGCGGAAGTCGATCGTGAATTTCAGCTTGAAGCCGAAGTACGGATCGAGACGTGCAAACTTGTCGCCCTCGCGGATTTCGACAGGCTTCGTGACCTTGATAAATTTCTTCGCCGCGTTCTGCTCTTCGATTCCCGCTGACTGGATCAGGAACACGAAGGACGCCGCGCTGCCGTCCATGATGGGAATTTCTTCAGCCGTCACGTCGACGTAGAGATTGTCGATCCCGAGGCCCGCGCATGCGGACATCAGGTGTTCGATCGTCGACACGCGCGCGCCGTCTTTCTGCAACACCGATGCGAGCCGCGTATCGCCGATCGCCATCGCCGACGCGGGAATGTCCACCGGCGTGGGCAAATCCACGCGGCAAAACACGATGCCCGTGTCCGGCGCCGCCGGGCGGAGCGTCAGGTTGACCTTGCGCCCCGAATGCAGGCCGATGCCAACCGTTTTGACGATCTGTTTGATAGTGCGCTGCTTCAACATGGTGATCTTCTATTCGATTGAAAATCCTAATCAGGATTTTTTAATTCATAGCACGAATTATACTCCAATCGTTTCCGGAGCGTCGTTGCGCTGGCGTTTCAATCTGTTTCTCTACGTTACCTGATCGGGAAGCGTGACGGGCCGATGCCCGGAACGGAGGCGTTTCCGGTCATCGGCCCGCGTTACGGCCTGTCACAACGGCGTCACGAAAAGCGTTGCCGCAGCGCAACAAACAGCGTTTGGCAGCTGCGACGAAGCCTCAAGGGCGCGTCATGCCTGGCTCAACGTCGCGAGAATACTGGCCGCATCGCTCACTTCGAACTTGCCGGGTGCCTCGACGTGCAGCGTCTTGACCACGCCGTCGTCGATCACCATTGCGTAGCGCTGGGAACGGATTCCCATGCCGCGCGCCGACAGATCCTGCTCCAGACCGAGGGCTCGGGTGAAAGCCGCGCTGCCGTCCGCCATCATGCGCACCTTGCCCGAGGTGTGCTGATCGCGTGCCCACGCGCCCATCACGAACGCGTCGTTGACGGATACGCACCAGATTTCGTCGATGCCGGCAGCGTGCAACTTGTCTGCCTGTTCGACGTAGCCCGGCACGTGCTTCGCCGAGCAGGTCGGCGTGAACGCGCCCGGCAATCCGAAGATCACCACGCGCTTGCCGGCCGTCTGCTCGCGCACGTCGAAGCTGTTCGGCCCGATCGTGCAGCCCTCGCGCCCGTCTTCGATCAACTCGTAAACGGTCGCCTGGGGAAGCTTTTCACCTACCTGAATCATGCTCGTTCCTTCGCATCGATGCGGAGCACGCTCGCACGTACTCGTGCCGCAGTGGACGTTTCATCTGGCGACAGTGGCCCGAACCGCTTCGCGCTAACGAAGAGGGCACCTGTCCATGCCGCGCGCGCCAACCAACGCGGCCTGTTTGCCATTCCACCCGCCACGCTCGTGCACTTCTGCTGAGCGCAATCAACGAATCACCGATTACGCCGCAGAAAGCCCGCTCCTGCGTGAGCCTCAGTCTGCCTGCTTGCGCAGGAAGGCCGGGATGTCGTACGTATCGACGCCCTTTTCCTGCAGCGCCTGCACGTGCGAAGCAGCCGTGTCACGCGAGGTGCGCCACACTGCCGGCGTGTCCAGCGAACCGTAGTCCGCCGTCACTGCCTGATGCGGCGTGTACGCGTGCTGCATCGCGCCGACCGGCTGATTGTCCGTGCCCGTGCGCAGCAGCGTCATCGGGGTTTGCTGCTGCTTCTTCGCAGCACGGCCCAGACCCGTTGCCACCACCGTCACGCGCAGCGCATCGCCCATCGCGTCGTCGTACACCGCGCCGAAAATCACGGTCGCGTCATCAGCAGCATAGCTCTTGATCGTGTTCATCACTTCGCGCGTTTCCGACAGACGCAGCGAACGGCTCGACGTGATGTTCACCAGCACGCCACGTGCGCCCGACAGATCGACGCCTTCCAGCAGCGGGCTGGCGACAGCCTGTTCCGCCGCGAGACGCGCGCGATCGACGCCGGCCACCGTCGCCGTGCCCATCATCGCCTTGCCCTGCTCGCCCATCACCGTCTTCACGTCTTCGAAGTCGACGTTCACCAGACCGTCGACATTGATGATTTCGGCGATACCGGCAACTGCGTTGTTGAGCACGTCGTCAGCGCACTGGAAGCACTTGTCCATTTCGGCGTCATCGCCCATCACCTCGAACAGCTTGTCGTTCAGAACGACGATCAGCGAGTCGACGTGATCCTCCAGTTGCTGCGAACCGGCTTCGGCGACGCGCATGCGCTTGCCGCCTTCGAACTCGAACGGCTTGCTGACGACACCCACCGTCAGAATGCCCATTTCCTTGGCGATCTGCGCGACCACGGGTGCTGCGCCCGTGCCCGTGCCGCCGCCCATGCCCGCCGTGATGAACACCATGTGCGCGCCACGCAGTGCGTCAGCGATGCGCTCACGTGCTTCTTCTGCTGCTGCGCGGCCCATTTCCGGCTTGGCGCCTGCGCCCAGACCCGTATTGCCCAACTGGATGACGTTAGGGGCGCGCGAGCGCGACAGCGCCTGAGCGTCCGTATTCATCACGATGAAGTCGACGCCTTGCACGCCGCGATTGATCATGTGCATGACCGCATTGCCGCCCGCACCACCGACGCCCACCACCTTGATGATGGTGCCGTTGGTTTCCGTTTCCAGCATCTGGAATTCCATGTTGCCTCCGTCAAGAAAAAATGTACCCGCTACTCGGCCGTTATTCGGCAGGAGATCGGGCAACCTCCTGTCGCGCGCCAGCCGCCGGCACCAGCGCGAATTTCCTTTTACTTCGAATTCTTTTAGAAATTGCCGAGGAACCAGTCCTTCATCCTCGTGAACACCTGACCCATCGATCCCGACTGCACCGCGACCTTGCGTCCGCGCATACGCTGCGAGCGTCCTTCGACGAGCAGACCCATCGCCGTCGAATAACGCGGATTGCGCACCACGTCCGCGAGACCGCCTGCATATTCCGGCACGCCGATCCGCACCGGTTTCAGGAAAATGTCTTCACCCAGCTCGACCATGCCCGGCATCATCGACGCGCCGCCCGTCAACACGACGCCCGAGCTAAGCAGTTCTTCGTAACCCGACTCGCGCACGACCTGCTGCACGAGCGAAAACAGTTCTTCGACGCGCGGCTCGATCACGGCCGCCAGCGCCTGGCGCGACAGCGTGCGCGGACCGCGTTCGCCGAGACCCGGCACCTCGATCATCTCGTCCGGATCGGCGAGCGCCTGCTTCGCGATGCCGTAGCTGACCTTGATGTCTTCGGCATCCGGCGTCGGCGTGCGCAGCGCCATCGCGATGTCGCTCGTGATCTGGTCGCCGGCGATCGGAATCACGGCCGTATGACGGATCGCGCCTTCGCTGAAGATCGCGATGTCCGTCGTGCCGCCGCCGATATCGACCAGCACCACGCCCAGCTCTTTTTCGTCTTCCGTCAACACCGCCAGCGACGACGCCAGCGGCTGCAGGATCAGATCGTTCACTTCGAGGCCGCAGCGGCGCACGCACTTCACGATGTTCTGCGCCGCGCTCACCGCGCCCGTCACGATGTGCACCTTTACTTCGAGACGGATGCCGCTCATCCCGATCGGCTCGCGCACGTCTTCCTGGCCGTCGATGATGAATTCCTGCGTCAGGATGTGCAGCACCTGCTGATCGGTCGGAATGTTGATCGCCTTGGCCGTTTCGATCACGCGCGCGACGTCCGTCTGCGTCACTTCCTTTTCCTTGATCGCGACCATCCCGCTCGAATTGAAGCTGCGGATGTGACTCCCTGCGATCCCGGTGAACACGTTCGTGATCTTGCAGTCGGCCATCAACTCGGCTTCTTCGAGCGCTCGTTGAATGGACTGCACCGTGGCCTCAATGTTCACCACGACGCCTTTTTTGAGCCCTTTCGATTCGCTCTGGCCGAGTCCGATCACCTCGTAATGACCTTCGCCCTTCAACTCGGCGACGATGGCAACCACTTTCGCCGTGCCGATGTCGAGGGCTACCAGCAGATCTTTATAGTCTTTACTCATAGCGTGCTCATTGCGTGTGATGTCCTGTTACTTCTTGCCCTTGTCGGGTTCCGTAATGAAGCGCATGCCTGCCGCACGAATGGCGAAGCCGTTCGGATAGCGCAAGTCCGCATATTCGATGTCCGTCCCCCAACGTTGCGTCACCGCGCCCCATGCCGCGGTGAGCCGCTTGCAGCGATCGGCGAGCGTGTCCTGATTGCGCTCGCGTCCCAGTTCGACCTGCATGCCGTTCGACAGCTTCACCGTCCACGCGAAGCGCGGTGACAGCGTCACTTCATCCGGCGTCGCGCCGACTGGCGCAAACCACTTCTTGAAGTCCCGATAGCGCGCGACAACTTCCTTCGCGGACCCTTCCGGACCATCGAACGCGGGCAACTCGTCTTCAAGCTCGCCCTGGTTCGCGGTGAACACCTCTCCGTCTGTGCTCACCAGCTGATCGGTACCCCATGTGCCGATCGGCTTGTACTCTTCGAGCGTCACCGCGAGCGCGTTCGGCCACACGCGGCGCACGCTCGCATGACGCACCCACGGCATCTGCTCGAACGCCTGGCGCGCCGTGTCGAGATCGACTGTGAAGAAGTTGCCCTTCAACCGGCCGACCACACCCGCGCGCACCGTCGGCGAGTTGATGTGCTCCACGTCGCCGTCGATACGGATCTCGCGCAGCGTGAAGTTCGGACGCTGGATCAGCCAGTAGCCGCCCGCCGCCACCAGCACGAGCAGCAACAACGCGTGCAACGCGTTGGCGGCGAGATTGAGCTGGCGAACGTTGTTCCACATGTCGAGGCGTGTTCCTTAATCCTTCAGCGTCAGCGCGAGCACCTTCACCACCAGTTCCTGGTAGCTGATGCCGACAGCACGCGCGGCCTTCGGCGGCAACGAGTGATCCGTCATGCCGGGCGCCGTGTTCACTTCGAGGAAGTACGCGTTGCCTTCACCGTCCAGCATGAAATCGGCGCGACCCCAGTCGGTGCAGCCGAGCACGTCGAACGCCTGGCGCGCGAGCTTCTTGAGGCGCGTTTCTTCTTCAGCCGCGATACCGCACGGAATCATGTACTGCGTGTCGTTGGCGATGTACTTCGCGTGATAGTCGTAGAACTCGCCGGCGGGCACGATGCGGATGATGGGCAGATCGAGATCGCCCGCGATGCACGCCGTGTATTCGCCGCCGCCTTCGATGCTCTTCTCGACCACGACGATCTTGTCGAACTTCACCGCTTCTTCCAGTGCGGGCACGAGTGCGTCGGCCGTCTTCACCTTGATGACGGCGACGCTCGAACCTTCGCTGGCCGGCTTCACGAAGAGCGGCAAGCCGAGCTTCGCGACGATGTCCTGCGCGCGCGCGGCATAGTCGTCGCCGCGCAGCACGGCTTCGAACGGCGGCGTCGGAATGCCGAGCTGCTGCCACACGAGCTTCGTGCGGAATTTGTCGAGACCGAGCGCCGAGCCGAGCACGCCGCTGCCCGTGTAACGGATGCCGTAAAAATCGAGCGCGCCCTGAATCTGGCCGTTCTCGCCGTAGCCGCCATGCAGCGCGTTGAACGCGCGCACGAAGCCTTCGTCCTTGAGCGCCGCGAGCGGACGCTCGGCGGGATCGAACGGATGCGCGTCGACGCCCGCATCGCGCAGGCCTTGCAGCACGAGACGGCCGGAGTTCAGCGACACTTCGCGCTCGGCGGACGCGCCGCCCAGCAGCACGGCAACCTTGCCGAAAGATTTAGGATCGATACCGCTCATTTCACACCTTCGTTTCCTGCGAGCCGACCCGGCACGCTGCCGATCGAACCCGCGCCCATCGTGATCACCACATCGCCGTCGCGCACGATTGCACCGAGCGCATCCGGCACTTCATCCACAGTTTCGACAAACACCGGCTCGACCTTGCCCGCGACGCGGATCGCGCGTGTGAGCGAACGACCGTCCGCCGCGACGATGGGCGCTTCGCCCGCCGAATAGACTTCCGTCAGCACGAGCGCGTCGACCGTCGACAGCACCTTCACGAAATCTTCGAAGCAGTCGCGCGTGCGCGTGAACCGGTGCGGCTGGAACGCGAGCACGAGACGCTTGTCGGGGAACGCGCCGCGCGCCGCCGCAATCGTCGCCGCCATTTCGACCGGGTGATGGCCGTAGTCGTCGACGAGCGTGTACGCGCCGCCGCTCGTCACGCTCACTTCGCCGTAACGCTGGAAACGGCGGCCGACGCCGTTGAAATCCGCGAGCGCTCGCTGGATATCGGCATCTTTCACCTCAAGTTCAGTCGCAATTGCAATTGCGGCCAGCGCGTTCTGCACGTTGTGCAGGCCGGGCAGGTTCAGCACGATGTCGATGGGCGGCGCATCTTCGCGCATCGCGGTGAAATGCATCTTGCCTTCGCGCGCTTCGACATTGACGGCGCGCACCTGCGCGTCGGGCGCAAAGCCGTAGCGGATGATCGGCTTCGACACGAACGGCAGGATCTCCTTCACGTTCGGATCGTCGACGCACAGCACCGCAATTCCGTAAAACGGCAGACGATGCGTAAATTCAATGAACGCCTGCTTCAGCCGCGCGAAGTCGTGGCCGTAGGTGTCCATGTGATCGGCGTCGATGTTCGTGATGACTTCGATCACCGGGAACAGGTTCAGGAACGACGCGTCCGATTCGTCCGCTTCGGCGACGATGAAATCGCCCGTGCCGAGACGCGCATTCGCACCCGCGCTGATCAGGCGTCCGCCGATCACGAAGGTCGGATCGAGACCGCCCGCCGCCAGCACGCTTGCCACCAGCGAGGTGGTCGTGGTCTTGCCGTGCGTGCCCGCGATCGCGATGCCCTGCTTCAGGCGCATCAGTTCCGCGAGCATCACGGCGCGCGGCACGATGGGGATACGGCGATGACGCGCGGCCAGCACTTCGGGGTTGTCGCTGCGCACGGCCGTCGACACGACGACAGCGTTCGCGCCTTCGATGTTCTCTGCGTCGTGACCGATCGCGATGCGCGCGCCGAGCGCGGCGAGGCGCTCCGTCACCGCGTTGCGCGACAGGTCCGAACCGCTTACCTGATAGCCGAGATTGACGAGCACTTCGGCGATGCCGCTCATGCCCGCGCCGCCGATCCCGACGAAGTGAATGTGTTTGACGATATGTTTCATTGCTGCTTTCCTTCCGGGCTCAGGCTCGGGGTCACGCCCGCCACCGTTGCGCAGATCTGTGCGACCTGTTCGGTGGCGTCGGGTTTCGCGAGCGAGCGCGAACGCTCCGCCATCTCCGCGAGCGAGGCCCGCGTCTGGCTGCGCAACCAGCCGGCGAGCGCTTCCGCCGACAGATCGCGTTGTTGTACGAGCAGCGCCGCGCCGTTGTCGGCGAGAAACGCTGCGTTGGTTGTCTGGTGATCGTCGACGGCGTACGGGAACGGCACGAAGAATGCCGCTACGCCCACCGCCGCGATCTCGGCGACCGTCATCGCGCCCGAACGGCAGATCACGAGATCCGCGTTCGCATAGGCGCTCGTCATGTCGTCGATGAACGGCACTAGCTGCACGTCGTCGCCCGCCGCGAGGCCCGCCGCCTGGTAGTTCGCGCGCAGTGCGTCGATATGCTTCGCGCCCGCCTGATGCACGATGCGCGGCCGCTCCTGCGGCGCCAGCTTCGCGAGCGCGCGTGGCACCACTTCGTTCAGCGCCGAAGCGCCGAGGCTGCCGCCCACGACCAGCACATTGAGCGGACCGCTGCGCGCCGCGTAGCGTGCCTGGGGTGCCGGCGTGCGCGCCAGTTCCTCGCGAATGGGGTTGCCCGTCCACTCGGCGTGCGGCAGCGCTTTCGGAAACGCGACAAGCACGCGCCTCGCGAGCTTCGCCAGCACCTTGTTCGCGAGACCGGCGATCGAATTCTGTTCATGCAGAACGAGCGGCGTGCCGCTCAGCGCCGTCATCACGCCCGCGGGGAACGTGATGTAGCCGCCCATACCGAGCACGACATCGGGCTTCACGCGACGCAGCACGGACAGGCTCTGCATGCACGCGCGCAGCAGATTCACGGGCAGCATCAGCTTGGTCTTCATGCCCTTGCCGCGCAGGCCGCCGAACTGCACGTACTCCATCGGAATGCCGTGCTTCGGAACGAGCGTCGCTTCCATGCCGTTGGGATTGCCGAGCCACACGACGCGCCAGCCCCACGCCTGCATCAGATGCGCGACGGCAAGCCCCGGGAACACGTGTCCCCCGGTGCCTCCCGCCATCACCATCAGCGTGCGTTGTTGCATCGTCATACCTTGCCCCCGCGCATCAGCACACGATTTTCATAGTCGACCCGCATCAGCACGCCGACGGCAATGCAGTTCAGCAAGATGCCCGAGCCGCCGTAGCTGACGAGCGGCAGCGTGAGACCTTTGGTGGGCAGCAGGCCGAGGTTCACACCCATGTTGATGAAGGTCTGCGCGCCGAACCAGATGCCGACACCCTTCGCGACCAAACCCGCGAATGTGCGGTCGAGCGCGAGCGCCTGACGGCCGATTTCGAACGAGCGGCGCACGATCCAGTAGAACATCAGGATCACGACGAGCACGCCGACAAAACCGAGTTCCTCGCCGATCACGGCCAGGATGAAGTCGGTGTGCGCTTCGGGCAGGTAGTTGAGCTTCTCGACGCTGCCGCCGAGACCGACGCCGAACCATTCGCCACGGCCGAAGGCGATCAGCGAGTGCGTCAACTGATAAGCCTTGCCCTGTGCATAGCGGTCGTCCCACGGATCGAGGTACGCGAAGATCCGCTCGCGGCGCCACGGCGACGCCCACACAAGCAGCGTGAACGTACCGATGGCCGTCGCCACCAGTCCGCCGAAAATCTTCCCGTTCACGCCGCCGAGGAACAGCACGCCCATCGCGATCGCCGCGATCACCATGAACGCGCCCATGTCGGGTTCCAGCAGCAGCAGCATGCCGACCACGCCGACGGCGAAACCCATCGGCAGGAAGCCCTTTGCGAAGCTGTGCATGTACTCCTGCTTGCGCACGGTGTAGTTCGCCGCGTAGATCGTCACGGCGAGCTTCATGATTTCCGACGGCTGCATGTTCGTGATGCCGAGGGGAATCCAGCGGCGCGCGCCGTTCACGCCCTTGCCGATGTGCGGTATCAGCACGATCACGAGCGCGACGAGCGCGATCAGGAAGAGCTTCGGCGCGTACTTGTCCCACGTCGTAATCGGCACACGGAACGCGACCACGCCCGCCACCGACCCCATCACGACGAAGATGACCTGGCGCACGAGGAATGCGTAGTCGCGATACGACGCGTATTTCGGCGAATCGGGCATCGCGATCGACGCCGAGTACACCATCACGATGCCGAGACCCAGCAGCGCGACGACGACCCACAGCAGCGAGTGGTCGTAGTCGAGCATCCGCGAGCGCAACGGACGCACGCCGTTGACTGCGCTCGACAGCCCGCCCGTGCGCGACGTGCGCTCGGAAGCCGCCGCACCGCCGGTGTGTCCAGCGACAGAACCGCGTTGCTTGCCGAGTTGCGAACCGAAGCGTTCCGTCCAGCTCATATCATCGTCCCCCGTTCGGCAGCGATGTCTTCGACCGCGCTGCGGAAAATCGCTGCGCGATGTGCGTATCCCTTGAACATGTCGAAGCTCGCGCACGCAGGCGACAGCAGCACGGCATCGCCCGGTTGCGCGACGGCGCTCGCTGCGCGCGTCGCTTCTTCGAGCGTAGCGTGATCGGTCATCGCGATGCCCGTGTGCTCGAGCGCGGCGCGAATCTGCGGGGCGTCGCGGCCGATCAGCATCACGGCACGGCACCAGCGCGTGACGGGTTCGGCGAGCGGATCGAATTCCTGACCCTTGCCGTCGCCGCCCGCGATCAGCACGACGCGCTGCGCGAGCCCGTCGAGCGCCGCGACGGTCGCGCCGACATTGGTGCCCTTGCTGTCGTCGACGTAATCGACGCCTTCGATCGACGCGATCAGTTCGACCCGATGCGGCTCGCCGCGATACTCGCGCAAGCCGTGCAGCAGCGGCGCGCCCGGCAGACCGACCGCGCGTGCCAGCGCGAACGCGGCAAGCGCGTTCGTCGCGTTGTGCAAACCGCGAATGCGCAACGCGTCAGCGGGCATCAGGCGCTTCAGACCGATATCCGGCGGCGTCGTGGATTCGCTCTTGCGGCGGCGCGTGGGCACGGGTTCGTCAGTGGCGTCACGGTCTTGCGCCTGCACGAGCCAGATCATGCCGTTGTCGCGCAGCAAGCCGTAGTCCCCGTCGCGCACCGGCTCGTTGACGCCGAACGTCACCAGTTGAGCGCCGCTCTGCTCCGCAGGCGCGAGTGTCATCACGCGCGCGTCGTCGCGGTTGAGCACGCGCACCGTGTTCTTGCCGAAAATCTTGCCCTTCGCGGCCGCGTACGCATCGAGGCCGCCGTGCCAGTCCAGATGATCCTGCGTGATATTGAGGATCACGGCAGCGTCGGGCTCGAACGTATGCGCCGTTTCCAGCTGGAAGCTCGACAGTTCGAGCACCCAAACGTCGGGCAGCGCGGTGTTGTCGATCGCTTCCGTGAGCTTGTCGAGCGCGGCGGGACTGATGTTGCCCGCAACCGCGACCTTCTTGCCCGCGCGTTCGCACAGCAAGCCCGTGAGACTCGTCGTGGTCGTCTTGCCGTTCGTGCCCGTGATCGCGATCACCTTCGGCGCGTAACCGCTTTCGCCGAGCGTCTTCAGCGCCTGCGCGAAGAATTCGAGTTCGCCCCACACGGGGATGCCGCGCTCGCGCGCGGCGGAGATCAGCGGCACGAGGTCGGCGGCGAGCGGCGACAGGCCCGGACTGATCGCGACCAGTTCGACGCCTTCCAGCAGCACCTCCGAAAACGGCCCGCCGACAAAATTGCCTTCGATACCGTGCGCTTCGAGCGCCGACAGGTTCGGCGGCACTTCGCGCGTGTCGGCGATACGCAGGCGGCAACCATGCCGCGCGCACCAGCGCGCCATCGCGAGGCCCGATTCACCGAGCCCCAGCACGAGCACCATCGGCTTTTGCCGATCCCGAAACTTCTCGCCAAACATCGACTGCTTCCCCTTGCTTGCGACTTGGATTACGAATTTGCTTGCGGCTCGAACCGCGGCTTAACGCAGCTTGAGCGTGGACAACCCGAACAGACACAACATCAGCGTGATGATCCAGAAGCGCACGACAACCTGCGTTTCCTTCCAGCCAGACAATTCGAAGTGGTGATGCAACGGCGCCATCTTGAAGATGCGGCGGCCTTCACCGAAACGAGCCTTCGTGAACTTGAACCACGTGACCTGCAACATCACCGACACCGTCTCGGCAACGAAAATCCCACCCATGATGAACAGCACGATTTCCTGACGCACGATCACCGCGACCGTGCCGAGCGCGCCGCCGAGCGCGAGCGCACCGACGTCGCCCATGAACACCTGCGCCGGGTGCGTGTTGAACCAGAGGAACGCGAGACCTGCCCCGCCCATCGCCGAGCAGAAGATCAGCATTTCGCCGGCGCCCGCGATGTGCGGGAACAGCAGATATTTCGAATAGACCGCGCTGCCCATCACGTACGCGAACACGCCGAGCGACGAGCCGACCAGCACGACGGGCATGATCACGAGGCCGTCGAGGCCATCGGTGAGATTCACCGCATTGCTCGAACCGACGATCACGAGGTACGTGAGTGCGATGAAGCCCCACACGCCGAGCGGATAGGTCATCGACTTGAGGAAGGGCAGCAACAGGTCGGCGCGCGCGGGCAGGCCCATCGACAGACCGCTTCGCACCCATGCCATGAACAGGTCGAACACGCGCACGTTGCTCGCTTCCGACACGCTGAACGCGAGATACACGGCTGCAAACAGGCCGATCACCGACTGCCAGAAATACTTTTCGCGCGACGACATGCCGCGCGGATCCTTGTAGACCACCTTGCGGTAGTCATCGACCCAGCCGATCACGCCGAAGCCGAACGTGACCAGCATCACGATCCAGATGAAGCGGTTGGTCAGGTCGGCCCACAGCAGCGTGGACACGGCGATGCCGATCAGAATCAGCACGCCGCCCATTGTCGGCGTACCCGATTTCACGAGGTGCGTTTGCGGGCCGTCCTTGCGCACCGCCTGGCCGACCTTCATCTGCGTCAGCTTGCGGATCACCCACGGGCCGCAGACGAGACCGATCAGCAGCGCGGTGATCGTCGCCGCGACAGCACGAAACGTCAGATAACTGAACACGCGCAAAAAGCCTACGTCGTTCTGCAGCCATTGCGCCAGCGCCAGTAACATACTTCTGTCCTTCTCTTTCAGTGTGCACCGGGCGCCGTGCCCGATGCAGCGGGTTGTGGACTCGTAACGGCGTCCACCACGCGCTCCATTTTCATGAAGCGCGAGCCTTTCACGAGATACGTCGCAGCCGCGCCGTAACCGGCCTGCTGCAATTGCGCGACGAGTGTATTCACGTCGTCGCAGTGGTGTGCTTCGTCGCCGTAGGCGGCACATGCGTCGCGCGACGCATCGCCGAGCGCGTACAGCGCATCGATGCCGCGCGCCTTCGCATACGCACCGACTTCGCGGTGAAACTCAGGACCGTTGTCGCCGACTTCGCCCATATCGCCCATCACCAGCACACGCGGCGAAGGACGTGCGGCGAGCACGTCGATCGCGGCGAGCATCGAATCGGGATTCGCGTTGTAGGTGTCGT
Organism: Paraburkholderia sp. Tr-20389; assembly: GCF_017104565.1. GTDB lineage: Bacteria > Pseudomonadota > Gammaproteobacteria > Burkholderiales > Burkholderiaceae > Paraburkholderia. The sequence continues at coordinate 35,292 of NZ_JAAGPD010000068.1, forward strand.
CGATCACGGTCGCACCCGCCATCGCGCCGAGCAGCGCGCGCTTCACCTGCAAGCGGCCTTTGACTGCACCGAATGCTTCGAGACCGCGCTTGATCGCGTCGAGCGGCACGCCCGCTGCCAGCGCGGCTGCCGTCGCTGCCAATGCGTTGTGCGCGTTGTGCGCGCCGAGCACTTGCAGCGTGATGTCGACGTGGCCTTCGGGTGTATCGATGCTCAACTCGTTGCCGTCAAGCGAGCCTTGGACAGCAGCTTCCGTCGTGCGTTCAGCCGTATTCAGCGCGAAATCGATGATGCGGTTGCCCGTTGCCGCGACGCGCCAGATGCCCGCGTATGCGTCGTTGGCCGGAAACACGGCGACGCCTTCGGGCTTCAGCGTGTGAATCACGGCTGCATGTTCGAGCGCGACGGCTTCCACCGTCGCCATAAATTCCTGATGCTCGCGCTGCGCATTGTTGACGACCGCGACGGTCGGCTCGGCGATCTTGCCCAGCAGCGCGGTTTCACCCGGATGGTTCATGCCGAGTTCGACGACAGCGAGCTTGTGCGTTTCGGTCAGGCGAAACAGCGTCAGCGGCAGGCCGACGTCGTTGTTGAAATTTCCCGCTGTCGCAAGACGCTCCGCTTCACCGACAGCCGCCGCGAAGATCGACGAGATCATTTCCTTGACCGTCGTCTTGCCGTTGCTGCCCGTCACGGCCACCAGCGGCATCGAAAAGCGCTGCCGCCAACCGTTCGCCAACGTGCCCAGGGCCACGCGCGTGTCGCCTGTTACGTGCAGCGCCGGCACGTTGAAGTTGTCGGGCGTGCGCGTCGCAAGCACTGCGCTGACGTTGCGTGCGGCGACGTCGGTGAGAAAATCGTGCGCGTCGAAACGGTCGCCTTTCAGCGCGACGAACAGATCGCCGGGACCACACGTGCGGCTGTCCGTCGACACGCGATCGAATGCGACCGAATCGTCGCCGCTTACCGTTGCGCCCGGAATCACCGCGGCGGCTTCACGTAGCGTGAACATCATTCGCCACCTCCGCGTGCATGCGTCGCGCGGGCCGCGAGTGCGAGCCGTGCATGATCCTGATCCGAGAACGCGCGCTTCTTGCCCATGATTTCCTGCGTCGATTCGTGACCCTTTCCTGCCAGCACGACGACGTCTTCGCGCGCCGCGCATCGCACCGCCTGCAGGATCGCGCTGGCGCGATCTTCGATACGGCGCGCCTTCGTCGCGTCTTTCATGCCCGCTGCGATCTGGTCGATAATTTTTTGCGGATCTTCGCTGCGCGGGTTGTCGCTCGTCACGACGACACCGTCGGCGCAACGTTCGGCGATTTCGCCCATCAGCGGGCGCTTGGTCGCGTCGCGATCGCCGCCGCAACCGAACATGCAGACCAGCTTGCCGCCACGCGCATCGGCGATCGGGCGCAACGCGGTCAGCGTTTGTTCGAGCGCGTCGGGCGTGTGCGCGTAGTCGATCACGACAAGCGGTTCGTCGCTCTGCAAACGGCCGCCGAGACGCTCCATCCGGCCATTCACCGATTCGAGTTTTGCGATCTGTGCGACAGCGGCGTCGAACGGCACGTCGGACGCGAGCAGCGCGCCGAGCACACCGAGCAGATTGCTCACGTTGAACGCGCCGAGCGTGTTCACTTCGATGTCCGTGTTGCCCCAGTCCGACGCAATGTGGAACGCGGTGCCCGTCGTCGTCGCGCGCACGTTCGACGCAACGATCGACGCGTCCGCCTGCACGTCGACGTGTGGCTGCAGCGAGTAGGCGATCGTCTTCGCGTGACCGTTCGTGCTCGCGATCATGCGCCGGCCGGCTTCGTCGTCGGCGTTGATGACGGCCGCCTTCAATTCCGGCCACGCGAACAGGCGAGCTTTCGCAGCTTCGTAGGCAGCGAACGTGCCGTGATAGTCGAGGTGGTCTTGCGTGAGATTCGTGAACACGCCGACGCTGAACGCCGTGCCGTTCACGCGGCCCTGATGCAGCGCGTGCGACGACACTTCCATCGCGACGGCCTTCGCGCCCGCTGCGCGGAGTTGCGTCAGGCTGCGTTGCAATTGCGGCGCGTCGGGCGTCGTGAAACCGGTGTGCACCAGTTGACCCGGCATGCCGCTGCCGAGCGTGCCGATGATCGCGCACGGCTGGCCGAGCGCCGTCAGTGCCGCTGAAATCCAGTTCGTGCACGACGTCTTGCCGTTCGTACCCGTCACGCCGATCACGCGCATCGCGTCGCTCGGATCGCCGTACCACGCGCTCGCGATCGTGCCCGCCAGTTCGTTCAGGCGCGGCACTGCGAGCATCGTGGCGGGATCGAGATCGCCCGCGAAACCATCCGCTTGCACGAGCACGGCAGCCGCGCCGCGCTCGATCGCATTGGCGATGAACGGACGATTGTCGGCGCCGTCGACGGCGTACGCGAGAAACACGTCGCCTGCCGCGATCTTGCGGGTGTCGGCATGCAAATGTGCACCTGGCTGCGCATGCGCACGCAGCCAGGCGAGCGCGTCAGCAATCTGCTGTTGCGCCGGATGAGAAGAACGCAGCGCACTCATCTAACTACTCCGGGGCGGTTCTTCGTGTTGTCTGAAATCTGCAGCTTTTTCGGCGCGGCGTGCGTCGCCAGTTTCTTCGCGCCGTTCGCGGCCGGCTGCGACGCAGCGGCGGGCGTCGCGGGATTCATCTCGTCCGACACGACCATCTGCTTGACGGGCTGGTCGGGCGGCACGTTCAGCGAGCGCAGCGTATCGCCGGCGATCGACGAGAACACGGGACCCGACACCTGGCCGCCGAAGTGGCTGCCCGCCGTCGGTTCGTCGACGGACACGGCCACCACGATGCGCGGATTCGGCATCGGCGCCATGCCGACGAACGACGCGCGGTACTTGCTGTGGTCGTAGCCGCGGCCCACGTGCTTGTACGCCGTACCCGACTTGCCGCCCACGCGATAACCCGGCACCGCCGCATCCGGCGACGTGCCGTCCTTCGACACGACTGACTCGAGCATCGCGCGCACTTCACGCGCCGTGGTCGGCGAGAACACCTGTGGGCCCGTCACGGGCTGATCCTTCTGCGTGCGGAAAATCGACACGGGCATGACCTGGCCGTCGTGCGCGATCGCCGTATAGGCGCGGCCCAGCTGGAACAACGACACGGACAGACCGTAGCCGTACGACATCGTCGCCTGCTCGATGCGGCGCCAGCTCTTCCACGGACGCAGACGGCCCGCCGCCGCCCCCGGGAAACCGACCTTCGGCGCCTGGCCGAGACCGATGCTGGTGTACATGTTCCACATCTCTTCCGGCCGAAGCTGCATCGCGATCTTGGTCGCGCCGATGTTGCTCGACTTCTGGATCACGCCGCCGACGGTCAGCACGCCGAAACCGGCGTCGTCGGTAATGGGGGCGCCGTCCAGCACGAAACGGCCGCCACCCGTATCAACCAGTGTAGTCGGCGTGACGCGGTGCAGGTCGAGCGCGAGCGACACCGTGAACGGCTTCATGATCGAGCCGGGCTCGAAGGTGTCCGTGAGAATGCGGTTGCGCAGCTGCTCGCCCGTCAGGTGCGAGCGGTCGTTCGGGTTGTACGTCGGGTAATTGACCAGCGCGAGCACTTCACCCGTGCGCACGTCGATCACCATCGCCGCGCCTGCTTTGGCCTTGAACTTCTGCACGGCCGCTTTCAGGTTCGTGTACGCGATGTACTGGATCTTGCTGTCGATCGACAGATCGACGTCCTGCCCGTTATGCGGCACGACCTGCTCGTCGACGTCTTCGATGATGTGGCCGAGACGGTCCTTGATCACGCGGCGGCTACCCGCCATGCCCGCGAGCAGCTTCTGGTCGCCGAGTTCGACGCCTTCCTGGCCTTCGTCCTCGACGTTCGTGAAGCCGATCAGGTGAGCCGTGATCTCGCCTTCCGGATAGAAACGCTTGTACTCGTTACGCTGATAGACACCGGGGATGTTCAGCGCCTCCACTTTCGCGGCGACGTCGACGGGCACCTGGCGCTTCACATAGACGAACGTCTTGTCTTCCGAGAGCTTCTTGCGCAGTTCCGGCTGCGTCATGTCGAGCAGCTTGGCGAGATCGGCGAGTTTGTCCGCGCCTAGATCGTCCGGCACGGATTCGGGAATCGCCCAGATTGCGCGCACGGGCAGGCTCGTCGCGAGCACCAGGCCGTTACGGTCGAGAATCTTGCCGCGCGTGGCGGGCAGTTCCAGGCGACGCTGATAGCGGCTTTCGCCCTGCTTCTGGTAGAAAGCGTTGCCCGGGCCCTGAATCCAGAACGCGCGAGCCGTCAGCGCCACGAACGCCATGAAGAGCAGAAACACGACGAGCTTCGAGCGCCACATCGGCAGGCGCACCGAGAGAATCGGATTCGCCGAGAACGCGACGCTCTTGTTCTTGTTCGACGATTTCTTCATCGCGTGCCTCCACGCGCTTTCGTGGCAGACGCCGGGTTCGGCGCGGACGTCGGGATGGGCGCGTCCTCAGCCTTCGCGGAGCCGGCGTCGAGCGTCAGATATTGCGTGCGGCCCGTGGTGGCGCCCTGCATCTTCAGCGAGTCGGTCGCGATCTGCTCGATGCGAGAGGTCTTGGACAGCGCGCTCTGCTGATATTGAAGCTGCGAATAGTCCTGCTGCAGCTGGCGCTCCTGCGATTGAGCCCGCTGCAACTGGATGAAGAACTGGCGCTGCTGATTGGTCGCGTTGACGACGGAAAGCGCACAACCCATGACGACGATCAGCAGGAAGATATTCAGACGGTTCATGGGGCGATCCGCTCCGCAACGCGCATCACGGCGGAACGAGCGCGGGGGTTCGCGGCGACTTCTTCGTCACTCGCGAATACACGGCCTAGCAGTTTGAGCGGCGGGCTCGGCAGGTCGACGGCGCGGATCGGCAGACGGCGATCGACAGCAGGCGCACTGGAGTGCGTCTGCATGAACCGTTTGACGATCCGGTCTTCGAGCGAATGAAAGCTGATCACGACCAGCCGCCCCCCTTGCTCCAGCAACGACAATGCTGCTTCTAGTACGACTTGCAGCTCCGCAAGCTCTTGATTGATGTGAATCCGTATAGCCTGAAAGGTGCGGGTTGCCGGGTCCTTACCCTTCTCACGGGTTTTGACGACGTTAGCCACGATTTGGGCAAGCTCGCCCGTGCTGACGAGAGGCCCAAGACGGTCGGACTCTGCCCGGCGAGCAACAAGCGCCTTTGCAATCTGAAAAGCAAACCGTTCTTCCCCATAATCCCGTATCACCTCCGTCATTTCCTGCACCGTCGCCCGCGCCAGCCAGTCCGCAGCGGATTCGCCGCGCGTCGGGTCCATCCGCATGTCGAGCGGACCGTCGGCGCGGAAACTGAAACCCCGCTCCGGGTCGTCGAACTGCGGCGACGACACGCCCAGATCCAGCAGCACACCCGACACACGCCCTACCCCGCGCTCGCTCATCGCGTCGCGCAGTGATGCGAAACTTTCATGCACGATCTCGAAGCGCGGATCGCCGACCTGCTGCGCGGTGGCGATGGCGAGCGGGTCTTTATCGAAAGCGATCAGACGACCCGCCTCACCCAGCTTTGCCAATACCGCGCGGCTGTGACCGCCGCGCCCGAACGTGCCATCTATATAGATACCGTCCGCGCGCGTGACGAGCGCATTCACCGCTTCTTCGAGCAGCACCGTGCGATGCTGCAATTCGTTACCCATCGCAGGCGCCATATGTATTACCTGCGGTCAGAATGTGAAGTTCTTAAGGGACTCGGGCATGCCTTGCGACATCGCTTCCTGCTCCTGCGCGTCGTAGGTTTCCTTGTCCCAGATCTCGAACCGGCTGCCCATTCCCAGCAACATCACTTCTTTTTCCAGCTTCGCCGCCTGACGCAATTCCGGCGCGATCAGCACGCGGCCGGCCGTATCCAGTTCGACATCCGCCGCGCTGCCGAGGAAGATGCGCTGAAACCACTTGGCATCCATTGGCAGGTTGACGATCTTGGCGCGGAAGACTTCCCACTCGGGGCGCGGAAACAGCAACAGGCAGCCGTCCGGATGACGCGTAATGGTCATTCGGCCTTCTGCCTGTCCTTGCAGCGCGTCACGATAGCGAGACGGGACGGACATCCGCCCCTTCGCATCGAGTGTCAGCGCTGACGCCCCTTGGAACACTTCACTCCCCTTTTGTCAGGGCGCTGAAAGATGTCGCCCGATTCTGGAAATTTACTGGAGAAAGCGCGGCAGATCACACAAAAATACACTTTCTCACACTGTCTCCCACTTTAGAGTAACCCCCAACACCGGTCAAGGGAGCGGCGTGGTTTTTTCACGGATTTTGTTTGCTAGAACAAGGACTTAGCGCTGCTTGCTCACGCCGCATCTAAAACGGAAAATCGTTATAAATGAATGAGCTAGTGAATCTTGTGAAGGTGATACGTGAAAAGTCTGGGGGAAGAGCGTGGAATAAAAGCGTTCGGGGAGGACGAAAAGCGCGGAGTACGGTAGATTTGGAGCGATTTTCAGGACGGCGCGGAGAACGCCGTCCCACTTCAAACGGACTGGGTAATCGGGTTAAACGTGGTACGCGGTGCGGGTCATGATTTTCGACGCCGCCCGCATCAGCGCGCGCGCCGGGAACGGCAACTCGACGCCGCCGGCATCCGTCGCCGCCTTGCCATGCGCGGCTTCGTCGACACGCATCTGCTCGACGATCGCACGCGACTCGTGATCGCCTTCGGGCAGCGTAGTCAGATGGCCGTCGAGATGAAGTTCCACCTGGCGCTCCGTTTCCGCCATGAAGCCGAGGCTCACACGGTCGCCGAGCCGGCCGGCTGCGAAGCCGATCGCGAGGGCGCCAGCATACCAGAGCGGATTGAGCAGGCTGGGACGCGATTCGAGCGCTTCGAGGCGCTTGTAAGTCCACGCGAGGTGATCTTCCTCTTCGCGCGCGGCGTGTTCGAAGGCCTGCTTGAGCGCGGGCGAACGCGTCGCCATCTTTTGCGCCTGATAAAGCGCCTGCGCACAAACCTCGCCTACATGATTAACACGCATCAATCCCGCGGCGTGCGCGCGCTCTTCGTCGGTCAGTTCGACATGCTCTGTCGATGCCGGCGGGACGGGCAGCGGACGCGACATGCGCGACACCCCGGTCATTGAGCGTAAACCCCGATCGAACTCAGTAATCAATTCATCAAGCAGCATTCTGGCCTCCACAACCCGGCGCGCGGACCGCTTCTCGCAAACCCTTATCCAGCAACGATTTGCGGGCGATGACAGAAAAAATTCCGAAGCGTTTCCGATGGCCGATTTTGGATTTTAGACCATGTTGCGTAAACGAAACAGCGGTCCGATCGGCGCCCTGCTTTTTCTTTGTGCGCTTAGGTGTCTTTGTTACATTACGTGGCAACTTCCTGACGAAGTTATGCAAGGCTGCAACACAGATAACTATTTGCCTTGCTTGAAAATAATTTGCAAATCCTTGGAGATCTTTCGATGAAAAAGTCGCTTCTCGCTCTTGCAGCATTGGGCGCATTTGCCGGCGTCGCTCATGCTCAGAGCAGCGTGACGTTGTACGGCATTATTGACGAAGGGTTCAATTACACGAGCAACGTGCAGACGGCAGCTGGCGCGGGTCGTACGGGCAACCATCAATACAACCTGTCGAGCGGCGTGCTGCAGGGCAGCCGTTGGGGCATGCGCGGTACTGAAGATCTGGGCGGCGGCCTGAAGGCAGTCTTCGTGCTGGAAAGCGGCTTCGACGTGAACACCGGCAAGTCGGGTCAAGGTGGCGCGCTGTTCGGCCGTCAGGCTTATGTCGGTCTGTCGAGCCAGTTCGGTACGGTCACGCTCGGTCGCCAATATGACTCCGTGGTCGACTACGTCGGTCCGCTGGAAGCCGGCGATCAGTGGGGCGGCTACATCGCGGCTCACCCGGACGATCTGGACAACTTCAACAACGCGAACCGCGTGAACAACGCGATCAAGTACACGAGCGCAAACTACGCCGGCCTGACGTTCGGCGGTATGTATAGCCTCGGTGGCGTTGCAGGCGCAACGGGCCGCAACCAGATCTGGTCGTTGGGCGCTGGCTATAACAACGGCCCGCTCGTGTTGGGCGCAGGCTATTTGAACGTTCGCGATCCGAACCAATCGTTCTGGGGCAACACGCCGAGCGGCTTGGCTAACCCGAACAACAACATCGGCAAGACGACGGTGGCGGGTGTCCAGGGTAACCCGGTCATCTCGGGCTTCGCTTCGGCCAGTTCGTACCAGGTTGGTGGCGCAGGCGGCGCATACACGTTCGGCGCTGCAACGCTCGGCCTGACGTATTCGTTCATCCAGTTCGGTAATCTGGGTGCAGCGAACGTCACGGCTCCGGCGTACAAGGGCACGGCGACGTTCAACAACGGCGAAATCAACTTCAAGTATCAGTTGACGCCGGCTCTCGTGCTGGGCGCTGCGTACGACTACACGCGCCTTGCTGACTTCAACGGTCACGGGGGTGCGCACTACAACCAGGGCGCACTGGGCGCGGACTACTTCCTGTCGAAGCGCACGGACGTCTACCTGATCGGCGTGTACCAGCACGCTTCGGGTACGGACTCGACGGGCCAGTCGGCAGTTGCTTCGATCAACGGCCTGACGCCGTCGAACTCGAACAACCAGACGACGGTTCGCGTTGGTATCCGTCACAAGTTCTAATAAGTTGTGAAAGCGTAGTACCCTCGAGGGCGTCTTCGGACGCCCTTTTTTATTGGTGCTTCCGTTGCGATCCATTGGGGTTCGCACAAACAGAAACGGCCCAACGGGTTTGAACCGTTGGGCCGTATTTTTTATGCCGGCTTATCGTTCCGGTCTGTTCACGGCTGGTCTCGCTCGCCTGAAGCCTTGCCTTAACTGATCGCCACTGTCACGCGCGGCCGTCACGCAGCTCGCGACGCAAGATCTTGCCGACATTGCTCTTCGGCAGCTCCTTGCGGAACTCGACGGTGCGCGGCCGTTTGTAGCCCGTCAGTTGGTTCTTGCAGTAGGCGAAGATGTCGGCGTCGGTAATCGCCTCGTCCTTCTTCACGATGTACAGCTTCACCGCCTCGCCCGAATGCTCGTCCGGAACGCCGACGGCAGCGACTTCGAATACGCCCGGGTGCTTCGCGACGACATCCTCGATTTCGTTCGGATAGACGTTGAAGCCCGACACCAGAATCATGTCCTTCTTGCGGTCGACGATCTTCACGAAGCCGTTTTCGCCGATGGTCGCGATATCGCCCGAACGGAAGAAACCGTCGGCCGTCATCACCTTGGCCGTCTCGTCGGGTCGATTCCAGTAACCCGCCATCACCTGCGGACCCCGGATGCACAGTTCGCCGGCTTGACCCTGCGGCAGTTCGTTGCCGTCGTCGTCGCGGATCGAAACTTCCGTCGACGGTAGCGGCAGACCGATCGTTCCACTGTATTCGGTGACTGTCGTCGGATTGCACGTCACGCATGGCGAGGTCTCCGAGAGACCGTAGCCCTCGACGATGGGCGCATGCGTGCGCTCATACCAGCGGTTCGCGACCGCTTCCTGAACAGCCATCCCGCCCGCGTTCGCAACCAGCAGGTTCGAAAAGTCGAGCTTGGAGAAATCCGGATGATTGAGCATCGCGTTGTACAGCGTGTTCACGGCCGGAAACGTCGTGATCTTGTAGCCGTGCAGCGACTTGATCATGCCCGCGATATCGCGCGGATTCGGGATCAGCACGCCAAGACCGCCCGTACGGATCGTCAGCAGCCCGCAGACTGTCAGCGCGAACACGTGATAAAGCGGCAATGCAACGACCGTCACAAACTGATCGATGTCGCCGCGCTTGTTGCGCGCGGGCTCGACCCACGCATGCGACTGCAGCACGTTCGCGACCAGATTGCGATGCAACAGGGTCGCCCCCTTCGCGACACCCGTCGTGCCACCCGTGTATTGAAGGAAGGCGACGTCATCGGGAGTCTGCTTGACCGGTTTGAACTGACGGCGTGCGCCTTCGGAAATGGCGTCGTTGAAAGCGACATGACCCGGCAGTTGCCATGCTGGCACCATCTTCTTGACGCGCCGCACGACGAAATTGACCATCAAGCCCTTCGCGCCCATCAGATCGCCCATCGACGCCACGACGATATGCTTGATCGACGTATTCCCGACGATCGCCTGCAACGTCACTGCGAAGTTCTCGAGCAGGATGATCGCTTCAGCGCCACTGTCTTTCAGCTGGTGTTCCAGTTCGCGCGGCGTGTAGAGCGGATTCACGTTCACGACGACATAGCCCGCGCGCAAGATCGCCGCGAGCGCGACGGGATACTGCAGCACGTTGGGCATCATGATGGCTACACGCGCGCCGCGCGCAATGCCCTTCACCTGGAACCAGGCGGCCAGCCGCGTCGACAGGTTGTCGAGTTCGCCATACGTGATCTGCTTGCCCATACACGCAAACGCGGGCTTCGCGCGATTCTCGCGGAAGCTCTCCTCGAGCATCGCGGTAACCGACTCATACTGCGTCGGATCGATCTCCTTCGGCACGCCGGGCGGATACGACTTCAGCCAGAGTTTTTCCATACGGCGTCTCCTCCGTGATTTTCGAATGGTCGTGCTAAAAGGCGCATCGTAGCATGCGCGCACGCGTCCATATTCGGGATAAGCCCCCAGTTAGACGACGCACTCGAAAGCGCGAACCAGGGGTGCGATGGCGCAGCGGCGGGTCCGCAGCGTGCGCTCGAGAAATGACTCAGGCTCGTTCGACTTCGACGAGGCAGTCGTAGAACGTGGCTGAGCCGCCGAGGTCGGTCAGCGCTTGGCTCGTGACCTCGTTGGCATTGCGGCCGTCGGGTGCGAGCTTCTTCCACCAGATCGACAGACCGACGACGAGCCCGTCGCGCGACTTGTCGGTGACACGGACCCGAGCCTGCATCGAGCCGCGATCGTTGAAGATGCGGACCTGATCGCCGTCGTTGATGCCACGGTCGTGCGCGTCTACGGGATGCATGTCAAGGTGCGGCTCACCTTCCGTCGCGCGCAGACTTTCGACGTTGACGAAGGTGCTGTTGAGGAAATTGCGTGCGGGCGGGGAGATCATTGCCAGTGGATAACGCGTGGCGAGTTCCGGCGAGCCGTCCGCCGATTCGTACGGCGGCAGATAGTCCGGCACGGGCTCGAGGCCTGCCTGCGCGAGACGTTCGCTGAAAAATTCGCACTTGCCGGACGGGGTGCGGAATCCGCCGTTCGCAAACGGCGTATCCGACACGTTCAGTTTCGCCCAGCCGTCGCGCTTGAGCGTGTCCCACGTGACGCCTTCCAGCGATGAATCGTTCCAGCGAAAGGCCGACGACGCTACGGCTTCGTCGCTGTCGTACAGCGCCGGTTCGTCGAGGCCCATCGACCGCGCGATGCCGCGGAAGATTTCGGTATTAGGACGCGCTTCCCCGACGGGAGCGATCGCCGGCAGATTCACCATCACATGCGTATGTCCGTACGACTTATGGACATCGAGGTGCTCCAGCTGAGTCGTCGCCGGCAGCAGCAAGTCAGCGTAGTCGGCGGTATCCGTCTGGAAGTGTTCGAGAACGATCGTGAACAGGTCGTCTCGCGCGAAACCTGCGGCAACTCGCGCTGAGTCGGGCGCCACGGCCACGGGGTTCGAGTTGTACACGACAATTGCCTCGACCTTCGGGCCAAAAGTCTCATCGCCCGGATGGCACAGCGCATCTCCGATTGCGTTCATGTTGATGACACGGGCTTGCTTCGACGGCCAACCCGGCATCAGGTCAGGACGGGAAAGCGCATGTGAATCGACAGGCGCCCAGCCCGACGACGACAGCAGCATGCCGCCCGCGCGCTCGCGCCAGGCGCCCGTCAGCGAGGGCAGACAAGCGATCGCACGCACGGCATTGCCGCCGCCGCGCACCCGTTGCATGCCGTAGTTCAAGCGGATCGCCGCCTTTTTCGTGCAGCCGTAAAGACGCGCGAGATCGACGATCACCTGTTCTTCGATTCCGCAAATCTGAGCGACGCGCGAAGGTGGATACGCGAGCGCACGCGCCTTGAGTTGCTCGAAACCGAGCGTGTGATCCGCGATGTATGCGCGATCGAGCATGTCTTCGGTGATCAGGACGTGCATCATGCCGAGCGCGAGCGCGCCGTCCGTGCCGGGCTTCAGCGCGATGTGCTGGTGACACTTTTCAGCCGTGAGCGAGCGGTATGGATCGATCGCGATCAGGCGCGCGCCGTTGCGCTTCGCTTCCTGCGCCCGAGTCCAGAAGTGCAGATTCGACGCGATCGGGTTTGCGCCCCAGATCAGGATCAGCTCGCTTTCGGAGAAAAACTCCGTGTGCATGCCGAGACTCGCGCCGTATGTGTATTTGAGACCGGCTGCGCCGGCCGCCGCGCAGATCGTCCGGTCGAGTTGCGATGCACCGAGCTTATGGAAAAACCGTTGCGCGATGCTGTCGCCCTGCACGAAACCCATCGTGCCAGCGTAGCTGTAAGGCAGTATCGCTTCGGGTGCGCGGGCGGCAATTTCCGACAGACGCTCCCCCGCCAGGCGCAGCGCTTCGTCCCAGCTGATGGGCTCGAAACGCCCCTCGCCCTTGGACCCGACGCGCCGCATCGGCGTCGTCAGCCGACGAGGATGGTGAACCCGGTCCGCATAACGGCTGACCTTCATGCAGAGCACGCCTTGGGTCGGCGGATGATCCGGATCGCCGACGACCTTGATCGCGCGACCATCTTCGACCGTCACGCGCATTGCGCAGGTATCGGGGCAATCGTGCGGGCAGACGGCGCGGGCGAATTCAGCGGGAGCGTTCATGTGTTTGTATCGACAGGGACTGCGCGGATGAAGGTGTTGATTTTATTACGTTCTGACGATCTGATTTGACACATGGCAGTCAAAAATGGGGATCGGCGTAGAATCGATTTTGACTATCTCCGGAATCGACTGTCCGGATCACACTGCCCACAGCCAGACACTCATTTCATCATGAAACTACTCCCTGAAATCCAAGCCGCTCGCGGCGAAATTCAGACTCTCCGACGAACGATCCACGCCAATCCGGAATTGCGATACGAAGAGACGCAGACGGCGTCTTTGGTCGCCAAAACGCTGGCCGGATGGGGCATCGAGGTGCATGAGGGGATCGGTAAAACCGGCGTGGTCGGCATACTCAAGCGTGGCGCAGGTGCCAAATCGATCGGGTTGCGCGCTGACATGGACGCGCTGCCCATACAGGAACTGAATACCTTCGATCATCGCTCGAAAAACGAAGGGAAAATGCACGCGTGCGGCCACGACGGACATACGGCGATGCTGCTCGGCGCGGCCCGGCATCTCGCGAAACACGGAGACTTCGACGGCACTATCGTGTTTATATTTCAGCCCGCCGAGGAAGGAGGAGCCGGCGCGCAGGCGATGATCGACGACGGTCTGTTCACGCGTTTTCCTGTCGATGCCGTATTCGGAATCCACAACTGGCCGGGCATGCCGGCGGGGCATTTTGGCGTGACGGAAGGCCCGATCATGGCGTCCAGCAACGAATTTCGTATTGAAATCAAAGGAGTTGGATCGCACGCGGCTTTGCCTCATAACGGACGCGACCCGGTATTCACCGCCGTGCAGATCGCCAATGGGCTGCAAAGCGTGATCACGCGCAACAAGAAGCCGCTCGATACAGCCGTACTTTCGATTACGCAAATTCATGCCGGGGACGCCGTGAACGTGGTGCCCGATCACGCCTGGCTCGCGGGTACGGTGCGGACTTTCACTACGGAAACGCTCGATCTGATCGAGTCGCGGATGCGCAAGATCGTGCAAAGCACGGCAGAGGCGTACGAGTGTTCCGTCGAGATGACCTTTCACCGCAACTATCCGCCGACGATCAATAGCAGCAAGGAGGCACAGTTTGCTGCGGCCGTGATGAGGGAAGTGGTAGGAGACGAGAACGTTGACGATTCCGTGGAGCCGACGATGGGCGCCGAGGATTTTTCCTTCATGCTGCTGGCAAAGCCCGGGTGCTATGCCTTTCTGGGAAACGGCGAGGGCGGCCACCGAGAAGCCGGACACGGCGCTGGTCCCTGCATGCTGCACAACGCGAGTTACGATTTCAACGACGAATTGCTGCCGGTTGGTGCGACGTACTGGGTTCGGTTGGCGCAGAGATTTTTGGCGACGGAGTAGGCAGGCGGTACGTGGGTCGGACAGTGGTTTTGAGATGACGGTGGGCGCGCGTCGATTCGCATGGCATGGATCGTGGCCGCTTTGTCGTTTTTGGATCCACGCTGTCGCGCGGCTACTGCCGGTTCCCGAGCATACGCCTGCGCGCGTGCGTCGCGCTAACTGGTGCCTCGACGGCCGGAGGCTAGATTCGGGTGCGCGATAGCCCGTTGAGCCGTTCGACAGCGGATGCGGTTGGCGTGTGAAACTTCACGCCCAGAAACGCCAAGACCCCGCTTTTGAGGGCGGGGTCTTGGACTGGGTAAGGAGCCTGACGATTACCTACTTTCACACGGG
>NZ_JAAGPD010000069.1 GCF_017104565.1 Paraburkholderia sp. Tr-20389
TCGCGTGGAGACAGAGATGAGATAGGGAAAGACAGACGATGTGTGTCTGAAGGACGCACAGCTGAGTGCTACCTGCGCTCGCTCTAGCAGGTGGACAACACAGACATCTCGGACAAGCACTCGCACGTCAAGAGGTCATTAGAGACCGGCTACACAGGTAACTGTTCGACAGTTTGGCTGTATTCGTTATTATTGGTAACCGTCGATTCGTTTTTTTTTTTTTTTTTTTTTTTAATAC
>NZ_JAAGPD010000070.1 GCF_017104565.1 Paraburkholderia sp. Tr-20389
TGGCGGTGCCGGCGGTGCAGTCGCGGTGACGACGGGCGCATTCGACATGTCCAACAACATGGCGAGCGCAGCACAGTCGGCGGCCGGCATTATGGTTCTGAACCAGAACAGCGGCATGGCGTCGATGGTGCAGCAGGCTGTCACAGTGCAGGCGAACCTGGCTGTCGGCCGCTAACCGGTCTGAAGGACGGTAAGCGTCGACAAGTCGTTGTGTGATGTGCCGTGGGGCGTTCGCGCTCCACGGCTTCTGTTCCATCGTCAGGCGCACGGGGTAGCCGCGCCGGGCGACGGTCGCACAAGTCTTACTTCGCCGCGCACCGCTGCGCGTGCCGCAAGGCCGTTGCAGCACGGACGGGCGAAGCACCAGGAGACAACCATGCAGGCGTTCAAACGCATTGCGATGTGGGTACTGCCTGTCGCCATTGGATTGCCGGGCCTCGCAGCCCATGTCGTTGCCGGCGAACTGCGTTCTCCCGTGCAGGCGGATACGTCGATCGCTGTTGTTGCACCCGCTGCGCAAGCGAGCGCGGACAAGACGGGGACGGCCGCCGCATCGACTGCACCGGCGAGTGCAGCCGACGCGACTTTCGGCGTCGCGATGACGGCCGAGCAGCTCGATGCGCATCGCGGCGGCGAGCAGGTCTTCAACGACATGAACCTGCGCGGCACGGTCGCGAACAATACCGCGCGTGGCGTCGACACCGGCTCGAACATGATCACGGGCGGCTCGTTCTCGAGTTCGAGCGGCTTGCCCACCGTGATACAGAACACGGGCGCGAATGTGCTGATCCAGAACGCGACGATCGTCAATGTTCGCTTCGGGGAATGAGCGATGAAACTCCACAGAGCCGTGTGGCTTCTGGCGTGCGCGCTGACGGCGGCAGGCGCGGCGCGCGCCGACCCCATCACGATCTACGAGCCGTCGGGCGCGGGTTACGCGATGCACGTGACGAGCCTGAAAGAGGCTCGCTTCAAGCGGACCATCAAGCAGCAGTTCGACTTCAGCTGCGGGTCCGCGGCCGTGGCGACGCTGCTCACGTATCAGTACAACTATCCCGTGAACGAACAGACGGCATTCCAGGAGATGTACGAGAACGGCGATCAGGCGAAGATCCGCACCGAGGGTTTTTCGCTGCTCGATATCAAGCGTTTTCTGGAGCGTCGCGGCTTCATCGCGGACGGCTATGAGTTGCCGCTGCAAAAACTCGTCGAAACGAATACGCCCGCCATCGTGCTGATCAGCGAAAGCGGCTATCACCACTTCGTCGTGGTGAAGGGCCTGAAGAATGACCGCGTGCTGGTCGGCGATCCTGCGACGGGCACGCGGCCCATGCCGTTGAAGAGCTTCGAGGCGAAATGGGAAGACCAGGTCCTGTTCGTCATCCATAACAAACCCGGCGTCGGGGTCTTCAACGATCCCGTCGACTGGCGGGTAGCGCCCGCTGCGCCGCTCTATACGGGCGTCAATCGCGATGGTCTGTTCTTCACCGTGATGCCCAAGCACGGCGCGAGTGATTTCTGAGGGCCATCATGAAAACGGAGACCCGAAAAATCGCCGGTATCGCCACGATGTTATGTGGCTCGATGGTGACGTTCGGCGCGCACGCGTTCGAGCAAAGCGCGCCCGCTGCGGAAGCGGCCAATGCGCCCGATGTCGCGGGCGGGACGATCGAGCCGCTGGTGATGCGCGACACGGCGGCTTCGATCGAAGTGACGAATGCGCCCGATGCCATCACGCAGGCCGTCGTCGATACGTTGTCGTCGCAGAAGCCGCGTGCGTTTGCGGACGACGCCGACGGCATGCATCCCGTTCCCGTGTCGTATGCGGCGCCGATTGCCGTCGTGACGCCGCGCAAGGAGGCCGCCGACGAAGCGGTCGGCGCAGCGCCTGTGGTGCCGGCCGACATCGCGAGCGATACGGTCATCAACGAAGCGTCGTATGCCGTCGATCCAGCGCCATCGCCTTCGGTTGCATCGCCGCAGGGAAGCGATGTACTCGCGCAGCGCGATGCCGTCGAACAACGGGACGCAACGACAGTAGAGTCTGTCATCGCGCAGAAGGCCGAGCATGCCGTCAAACCGCTTCCGGTGTCGTATGCGGCGCCGATCGCGGCTGCGGCGCGCAAAGCCGATCAAGCTGAAAACACCAACAAGGCCGACAAGGTCGACAAGGCCGAACAATCCCCCGCGCCGCGCGAGCAGCACGAAGAACAGCGCGCGCAGTCGAAACCGATGCAGTCTGAAGCGCTGACTCTCGATGCCACGCCGACACCGCCCCCCGTGTCGCCCGCGCATGCAGAGCCCGTCGCGAACGAGGCGGAGATCGTCAAGCCGCCCGTTTCGTACGCAAGGCCGATAGCCGTACCTGTCAAACGCGAAGCAAAGGAAGTGGCGAGCGCGCCAGAGAGAACGCCGCCGCAAACCTCGCCACAAGCCTCATCACGAACATCGCTCAAAGAAGCGCCCGCATCCGTTGCCCGGACGCAAAGCAAAGCGCCCGTCTCGTATGCGGCACCCATCGCCGTGCCTCAAGTGCCTCAATCTGCGCGCAATGACACGCCCCCCGGCGCCAACCGCGAGTTGAAAGCGCAAGCGAGTGCCGAAGATCCGAACTGGTCGTCGAAAACGACGGTTGCGCTCAGCGAAGAAAAGCTCGACACGATGCGCGGTGGTTTCGACGTGGCAAACGGTCTCAAAGTCTCGTTCGGCATTTCGAGGATGGCAGTCGTGAACGGCAATCTCGTCACGCAGACCAGCTTCAACATTCCGGACCTGAGCAACATGACGACCCAGCAGGCGCAAGCGCTCGCGGCGGCGAACATGGGCTCGCTGCTGCAAAACGGCGGAGGCAACATCGCGCAGCAAGGGTCCGTGCCTGGATTGTCGGGCGCGGTGATCCAGAACACGCTGAGCAACCAGAACATTCAGACGCTCACGACGATCAATGCAGCCGTCAATTCATTGGGTCTGTTCAAGAACATGAATGTCGGCGCGACCTTGAACAACGCCTTGATGAATTCAGTCAGGCCGCGATAGAAGGCCGAATAAAAAGGCTCGCGACGCGTTATGCGTCGCGAGCCTTTGTTTCGATAGCGGTCTAAGCAGCAGGCCGCTCAGAACTGGATCGGCATGCGGAAGGTCAGCGTGAGATCCGGCGTGTCGCGCGTGAGGCCGGCGCCTAGCGAGAAGTTCAGCGTCGTCTTCGGTGTGATGCGGTATGAGTAGCCGACCAGCAGCGTGCCCAGTATCACGCGTACCGAGCCTGGCACGCTCTGACCGTTCTGCTTGGTCGGCAGCACGATGCTCTGGTCGTAGCCGATGCTGAACGAAGCCTTTTCGTTCAGCGCGAGACCCATGCCGATGTTGAAGCCGTAGATGTCGCCGGGCTGGATGTGGCCGACGGGATCCGTCTCTCCGTTGAGGATGTGCAGGCTCAGATCGCTGCGGCCGAAGCTGTGCAGATAGCTGAAGTTGCCGAAGAACACGACGGGGTCGCTCGGGAACAGCCATGTGAGGCCAGGCTGGATCGCATAGAAGCCCGTGCCCGTCGGCTGTTCGAGCGGCAGGCCCGTGCCCGTCGTATTGCCGATACAGCGCGTCACGCAGTCGGTGACCACGTCGAACGGGCTCTTGCCCGTCGCCGTCTTGAAGCGCAGCCAGCCGATGTAATAGAACTTGTCCGGGCCGCCTTCGTTCAACTGGTAGCGCAACGTCATTTCGACGTCGCCGATGCCGTGGCCGCTGCTGTTGAAGACGTTGTCCTGCGCGGAGCCCGTGAAGATCTCGCGGCTCACCGTGTCGTTGGTCGAATAGACGTACGGCACGCGCACCTCGAACTCCATCCGGTTGGTGATGCCGTAGCGCGCGGCAAGACCGCCTGTGAGCACATTCGACTTGATCTCGCGCACATCGATCAAACCGATCAGCAATGCGGGAATGATCGTGTAGCCGACCAGTGCCACGCGGTCGGACGACGAATAGCCGAACTGGAACGACGGCTCCAGCACGAACTTGTTGCGCGGCGTGAGCACGCCGGGTTGATCGAAGATCGGCGCGACGGCGGGCGGCGCCGTATCGGGGATGGGCGCCTGGCCGACAGGCTGTGCCGGTTGGGTCTGCTGGTCGCCGCCGTTCTGCGCCATGTTGATCGCGGGCGCAGGCGCTGCACCTGTTGCTGCTCCCGCTGTTGTGCCTGCGCCTGTGCTGGGCGCCGCGCCCGTGTTGTCGCCGGCACCGGCGTTTTGCGCGATGCCCGTGGCGGCCGCCGCACCCGCGCCCGCGCCGGGCTGGCCTGCTCCGCGGCTTGCGTCCAGCATGCGTGAATCAAGTGCTTTGCTTAATTGCTGGAATTGCGCTTCTTCTTCGGCGAGTTTCTGTTTGAGTGCTTCGAGTTCCTTTATACGGTTGTTCAGTTCCTGGCGAAGGGTTGCGATATTTTCCTGTGCGGTTTGATCGTTCAGCGACTGCGCATGCGCTTCAACGTAAAAGAGAAGCATCGTCGCGTAACTGATCGTCCGCACATGTCGAAATGGCTCGCGCTTCATGGGTCTGTTCTCCATGTCAGGCTTGCAGGTTCTACCCCGGTACACCTAGACAACAGGCCAGCGGCATCGACATGTCCAGTCGTTGTGCTGGGCATGAAGTATTCCCTCGTTAGGCTCCATTAACGCGACTTGGGCGTATCTCCATGCTTGCGAATGTCATCGGTATTGAAACCGTGAGTCGCTATTGGTGTGCAATTCGAACTTGTCTCCATGCATCCGCAATAAAGCCTTTAAAGATGATCGTCTTTTGCCTTAATTCCGGACCATAAAAGCCTAACGCATCAGGGGTGCATCCGCTAATAAGAAGAACCCTGGCCTGTGATCGTTAGCCAACAGAACGAAGCGTTTTTATGGATCCTCCAAGTCCGTTGCTGCGCCATCCGCCGTTTGCGCCGACACGCTTCTGTCATGGCCGCGAGCAAGCATGTCCGATGTGCGCGTGCACAATCCGTTTCGGCTCAACGGGTGCATAATGCGCTTCAGTCGATGCAGCCGATTGTCGCCCCACGCGGAGGACGTCATGCAAGCGAAAAACGAAGAAGCCATTGCTCATCTGCTCAACGATGTCGTCGAATTCGCGCGAGGACGATTGCCCGAGCCCGCATTCGCAGCCGTCGAACCTCTCCTGCGCCACTACTACGATTTCGCCGACGCGGACGACCTGCAAAGCCGCGGCATCGCCGACCTTTACGGCGCCGCGATGGCGCACTGGCAAACGGCGCAGCGCTTCGTGCCGGGCAGCGAGCGGTTGCGCGTCTACAACCCCATTCTCGAACAGCACGGCTGGCATTCCGATCACACCGTCATCGAGATCGTCAACGACGACATGCCGTTTCTGGTGGACTCGGTTGCGATGGCCGTGAACCGTCAGGGGCTCGCGCTGCATTCCGTGCTGCATCCCGTGTTTCGCATCTGGCGCGGCAAGGACGGCGGCATCGAACGCATCGCACCCGGCGGCGCATCGAGCGATGACGGCCAGTCGCAGCTCGCGTCGTTCATCCATTTCGAAGTGGACCGTTGCGGCGACGCGGCGAAGCTCGATGCATTGCGCAACGAGATCGCGAAGGTGCTCGGCGACGTGCGCGCGGCCGTCGAGGACTGGCCGAAGATCGTCGACATCGCGCGTACGACGATCCGCGACATGGCCGCGCGCGAGACCAGTCCGGAAGGCGTCGAAGCGCGTGCGTTCCTCGAATGGATGGTCGCGGACCACTTCACGTTCCTCGGCCAGCGCGATTACGAACTCGTCACGCATGACGGCCAGTATGGTTTTCGCGGCCTCGCCGGCTCGGGTCTGGGCATCCTGCGCGAGACGTTGCGGCCGCAGGGCGCGTCGGAGGTGACGCCGCTGCCGCCCGCCGCTGCCGATATCATCGCGGGTGCCGCCCCCATCTTTCTGACCAAGGCCAATTCGCGCGCAACCGTGCATCGCCCCGGCTATCTCGACTATGTCGGCGTGAAGCTGGTCGGGCCGGACGGCAAGATCAGCGGCGAGCGGCGTTTTATCGGGCTGTATACATCGACGGCCTATACGGCGTCGGCGTCGGAGATTCCGATCGTGCGCCGCAAGTGCGCGAACATCGTGCGGCGCGCGGGCTTTCTGCCTAAAGGACATCTCGGCAAATCGCTGGTGACGGTACTGGAAACGTATCCACGCGACGAACTGTTCCAGGCCGACGAGAACGAACTCTACGACACGGCCATGGGCGTGCTGCGTCTCCAGGAGCATCAGCGCACGCGCATGTTCCTGCGGCGCGACCGCTTCGACCGCTTCGTGTCGTGCCTCGTGTTCGTGCCGCGCGAGAAGTACAACACGGACTTGCGCCGGCGCATCGCGAAGCTGCTGATGAGCGCGTTCAACGGCACGAACGTGGAATTCACCCCGCTGCTGTCCGAGTCGACGCTCGCGCGCATTCACTTCGTCGTGCATGCGGAGCCCGGTGCGATGCCGGATGTCGACACGCGCGAACTCGAAGCGCGGCTGATCCAGGTGTCGCGCCGCTGGCAGGACGATCTCGCCGACGCGTTGCTCGACGCATTCGGCGAAGAGCAGGGCAACCGTCTGTTGCAGCACTATGCGGATTCGTTTCCGGCAGGCTATCGCGACGACTATCCGGCACGCACGGCTGTGCGCGACATCGAACTGATCGAGCGCGTGCAGGGCACCGGGCACATCGCAATGAATCTGTACCGTCCGATCGAAGCCGGTCCGCGCGCGTTCCGCTTCAAGGTGTATCGCGTGGGGGAGCCGATTGCGCTGTCGCGCAGCCTGCCGATGCTCGAGCATCTCGGCGTGCGCGTCGACGAAGAGCGGCCTTATCTGATCGAAACGCCGGGCGCCGCCGCCGCATGGATCCACGATTTCGGCCTCGAACTCGCCGACGATACCGAGTTCGACATCGAGCGCGTGAAGGATCTGTTCGAAGACGCGTTTGACCGCGTGTGGACGGGCGATATCGAAGACGACAACTTCAATCGTCTCGTACTGCGCGCGCAACTGAGCGCACGTGAAGTGACGATACTGCGTGCATATGCGAAGTATCTGCGCCAGGTCGGCTCGACGTTCAGCGATGCGTACATCGAACGCGCGCTGACGGGCAATCCCGCCATCGCGCGCATGCTCGTCGAACTGTTCGTCGCGCGCTCCGATCCGGCGCCTGCCACCTCGCGCGACACACGCGTCGAGCGGCTATTGAAGACGATCGAAAGCGCGCTCGACGAAGTGCCCAATCTCGACGAGGACCGCATCCTGCGCCAGTTCCTCGGCGTGATCAACGCGACGCAGCGCACCAACTACTACCGCCGCGAAGCGAACGGCAAACCGCGGCCTTATCTGTCGTTCAAGTTCGATCCCGCGAAAGTGCCGGGCTTGCCCGAGCCGAAACCGATGTTCGAAATCTGGGTGTACTCGCCGCGTGTGGAAGGCGTGCATCTGCGCGGCGGGCGCGTCGCGCGCGGCGGCTTGCGCTGGTCCGACCGTCGCGAGGATTTCCGCACGGAAGTCCTCGGCCTGATGAAGGCGCAGATGGTGAAGAACGTGGTGATCGTTCCCGTGGGATCGAAGGGCGGCTTTGTCGTGAAGAATCCGCCGCCGCCGACCGACCGCGAAGTGTGGATGCGTGAAGGCGTCGCGTGCTATCAGACGTTCCTGCGCGGGCTGCTCGACCTCACCGACAACCGCGTGGGCGGACAGATCGTGCCGCCGCCCGACGTGGTGCGACACGATCCCGACGATCCCTATCTCGTCGTCGCTGCCGACAAGGGCACGGCCACCTTCTCCGACTACGCGAACGCGATTTCGCAGGAATACGGCTTCTGGCTCGACGACGCCTTTGCATCGGGCGGTTCGGTCGGCTACGACCACAAGAAGATGGGCATCACGGCGCGCGGCGCGTGGGAATCGGTGAAGCGCCATTTCCGCGAAATGGGCGTCGATACGCAGACGACGGACTTCACCGTGGTCGGCGTCGGCGACATGTCGGGTGACGTGTTCGGCAACGGCATGCTGCTGTCGCAACACATTCGCCTCATCGCCGCGTTCGATCACCGTCACGTGTTTCTCGACCCGAACCCCGATCCATCGACGAGTTTCGCCGAGCGTCAGCGGCTCTTCAATCTGGACCGTTCGAGCTGGGCCGACTACGATCCCGCGCTGATCTCGGCGGGCGGCGGCGTGTTCGCGCGCACGGCGAAGACGATTCCGCTTTCGCAGGCGGTGCAGTCGATGCTCGGCATCAACGCTGTCGCGTTGTCGCCCGCCGAACTGGTGCGCGCGATCTTGCAGGCGCCCGTGGACTTGCTCTACAACGGCGGTATCGGCACTTATGTGAAGGCGAGCCGCGAGACGCATGCGCAGGTCGGCGACAAGACGAACGACGCCGTGCGCGTGAACGGCTGCGATCTGCGCTGCAAGGTGGTCGCGGAAGGCGGCAATCTCGGCTTCACGCAACACGGGCGTATCGAGTTCGCGCAGCACGGCGGCCGCATGAATACGGATGCGATCGACAATTCGGCGGGCGTCGATTGCTCGGATCACGAAGTCAACATCAAGATTCTGCTCGGCCTCGTGGTCGCGGACGGCGAGATGACGGAGAAGCAGCGCAACGCGTTGCTCGCCGAAATGACGGAGGAAGTGGGTCTGCTCGTGCTGCAGGACAACTACTATCAGACCCAGGCGCTGTCGATTGCAGGCCGCTATGCAGCCGAACTGTTCGACGCCGAGATGCGCATGATGCGCTATCTCGAACGCGCGGGCCGTTTGAATCGCGTGATCGAGTTCCTGCCTCCCGAAGACGAAATCAATGAACGGCTCGCCGCGAAGCAGGGTTTGACGTCACCCGAGCGTGCGGTATTGCTCGCGTACAGCAAGATGTGGCTTTACGACGCGCTGCTCGAATCCGACGTGCCGGAAGACACGCTGGTTGCGGGCATGCTGACCGAATACTTCCCGAAGCCGCTGCGCCAGCGCTTCAACGAGCCCATGCATCGTCATCCGCTGCGCCGCGAAATTCTGGCCACACACCTGACGAACGCGCTCGTGAATCGTGTCGGCTGCGCGTTCGTGCACAGCATGATGGAAGAGACGGACGCGAAGCCGGGCGACATCGTGCGCGCATGCATCATCGCGCGCGACGTGTTCGATCTGAACGACGTGTGGCGCAATATCGACGCGCTCGACAATCGCGTCGCCGACGACGTGCAGGCGCGCATGTTCGTCGAAATCACGAAGCTGCTGGAGCGCGCCGCGTTGTGGTTCCTGCGTCATCTGCAGTCGGGCGAAGTGACGAACGGCGGCGTGACGGCCTTGATCGCGCGGTGCCGCGATGCCGCGCAACGGCTTGCGCCGCAATTGCCGATGCTGTTGCCCGCCGCGGAACTCGAAGCGCTGTCGGAGCGGCAGCGCGTGCTCGTCGATGCGGGTGTCGACAGCGAGCTTGCGGTGCGCGTGGCGAGCGGCGACATCCCGGCCGCGCTGCTCGATATCGCGGATGTGTCGGCGACGACGGACCGCAGTCTCGAACTCGTCGCGGGCGTGTACTTCGCGTTGAGCACGCAACTGAACTATGGGTGGATCGGCGAACGCGCGGCGTCGCTCCCGACGTCGACGCATTGGGACGTGATGGCGCGTGCCGCCGCGCTCGCCGAGCTTGCGCGACTCAAGCGCGTGCTGACGACGAGCGCCCTCGCGGAAGCGCCCGAGGCGATGACGGCGGAGGGCGTCGTCGAAGCATGGCGGGCGAAACGAGAGGACGCGCTCACGCGTTATGCGCAACTGCTGACGGATCTGCGCGCGGCGGGCGGCGCGAGTCTGTCGATGCTGCTCGTGATCGTGCGGGAAATGTCGACGCTCGAACGCCGTCCGGTGTCGGCGAGCTAGCCTGCGTGCGATCTTCGATACCACGCGCCGTCGTCGCGAAGATGACGGCGCATTTTTCTTTGCACGGACCGATTCGACGGTGTGGCAGCGGATTGCCGGATAATAGCCGGATCGACCCACCGTCATTTCATCATCATGAACGAACCTGCTGTCAGTTCCAACGTTCCTCGCCTCACGAGTCTGTCGCACGGCGGCGGCTGCGGCTGCAAGATCGCGCCGGGCGTGTTGTCCGATCTGCTGAAGCGCAACCTGCCGATGCCGTCGTTTCCCGATCTGCTGGTCGGCACGGAAACGTCGGACGATGCCGCCGTATATCGCCTCAATGACGAGCAGGCGATCATCGCAACGACCGACTTCTTCATGCCGATCGTCGACGATCCCTACGACTTCGGCCGTATCGCCGCGACCAACGCGCTCTCCGATGTTTACGCGATGGGCGGCAAGCCGATTCTCGCGCTTGCGCTGGTGGGCATGCCGATCAACGTGCTGCCGCACGATGTGATCGCGGCCGTGCTGCGCGGCGGCGAGGATGTCTGCACACAGGCGGGCATTCCCGTCGCAGGCGGCCATTCGATCGATTCGGTGGAGCCGATCTACGGCCTCGCCGCGCTCGGTGTCGTGCATCCGAAGCGTGTGAAGCGCAATGCGTCGGCGCAGGCGGGCGATGTGCTCGTGCTCGGCAAGCCGCTCGGCGTCGGCGTGCTGTCGGCGGCGCTCAAGAAAAACCAGCTCGATGAAGCGGGTTACGCCGCGATGATCGCCGCGACGACCAAGCTCAACCGTCCGGGCACGGAACTGGCCGCGCTCGACGGCGTGCACGCGATGACGGACGTGACGGGCTTCGGCCTGCTCGGCCACACGCTGGAACTCGCACGCGGCGCGCAATTGACCGCACGCGTGCGATACGCGGATCTTCCGTGGATTGCAGGCGCCGAGGCATTCGCGGCAGCGGGCACATTCACGGGTGCGTCTGGGCGCAACTGGGCGTCGTATGGCGAAGACGTGCTTCTCGCCGATGCCCTGCCCGATACCGCACGCACGTTGCTGACCGATCCGCAGACTTCGGGCGGGCTGCTCGTGTCGTGCGCGCCGTCAGCCGCCGACGACGTGCTCGCAATCTTCCGCGCCGACGGCTTCGACCACGCAGTGGTGATCGGCGAACTGCACGACGGCGCGCCGCGTGTCGAAGTGGTGTGATCGTTCATCCATCCATTCGCATCACAACGCATCGCAATACGACCAACCACAAGAGCCAATGAAAGAAGAATCACCGAAGGCCATTTTTTACGCGCTGGCGGCGAACGCGGGCATCGCCGTCTGCAAGTTCGCGGCAGCGGCGTTCACGGGTTCCGGCTCGATGTTCGCCGAGGCGATTCACTCGACAGCCGATTGCGGCAATCAGGTCTTGCTGCTGTTCGGACTGAAACAGGCACGCCGGCCCGCGAGCCTGCTGCATCCGCTCGGCGCGGGGCGCGTGATCTATTTCTATTCGCTGATCGTCGCGCTGCTGCTGTTTTTCGTGGGCGGCGTGTTTTCGGTGTATGAGGGCATTCATCGTCTGATGGCGCACGAGCCCTTGTCGCACGCGTATATCGCGCTGGGCGTGCTGGGTGTATCGGTCGTGCTCGAAACGTTCTCGCTGATGGGGGCGATCCGCGAAATACGCAAGACTAATCCCGACAAATCGATGTGGCGATGGTTTCGCGAGACGCGTGAATCCGAATTGCTCGTCGTGACAGGCGAAGACGTGGCCGCGCTGCTCGGCCTTGCGATGGCCTTCGTCGCCGTGCTGATGACGATGATCACGGGCAATCCGATGTACGACGCGTGCGGTTCCATCGGCGTCGGTGTGTTGCTGATGGTGATTGCGTTTTTGGTGGCGCGCGAAGTGAAGTCGATGATCATCGGCGAATCGGCAAGCCCGGAAGTGCGGCGTGCGATCGAAGCGCATCTGCGCACGCGCAAGGAAATCCGCAGCATCATCAATCTGATCACGCTGCAATGGGGACGCCATGTGGTCGTCGCGGTGCAGGCGGAAATGATCGACTATGAAAGCGGCCGCGCGATGGTCGATGCGATCAATATCGTCGAGGCGGATTTGCAGGAGAAGTTTCCGCAAGTGCGCTGGGTGTTTTTCGAGCCGGACGTGCCGAGAGTGAGAACCGAGGCTTCGCTGGATTGATCTTCCGTGCGCGGAACTGGACCCGCGAATGGTGCAAATGATGCATCGTTCGCGGGTCTTTTCGTTTTTGCATCTACCTTTTCGCCTTGCTGTTTTGCACTCGATTTATGCGAATCAGCTAATCGTATCGGCAAGTGGAATTAGCCAATGGAAAACAATTCGATGCCACCTATACTAAGCTCCGCCCTGTTACGCGAGGGCATGCATTCCAGTTCCAATCTTTTAACGCGCTTAAAGAAAGGACTTGTCATGGTAACTCGCACGGTAGGCGCATTGACGGCTCTGGCATTGGCCGCATGCACGGCCGTTTCGCCGCTGGCCAATGCGCAGGACGATGGTTTCGCGCAAGACAGTGGCGAATCGCATGGCCGTTCTGTCAAGGTGATGATCATTTCGATGTTCGGACCGGAAGGGCAGGTGTGGCTCAATAAACTCGGGCCGTGGCAGGACATTCCCGTCGCAGGGCTGTCGCCCGATTATCCGAACATTCATTGCAACAAGCAGGACGTCTGCGTGATGACGACGGGCATGGGACACAGCAATGCCGCCGCATCGACGATGGCGCTCGCGTTCTCGTCACGTTTCGATTTGCGCCACACCTATTTCATGGTGGCGGGCATCGCGGGCATCGATCCGATTCAAGGCACGGTGGGCTCGGCAGCATGGGCCAAATACCTCGTTGACTTCGGCATTCAGTGGGAAATCGATGGACGCGAAATTCCCGCTGGCTGGACTACGGGCTATCTGGGCATCAATACGAAAAGCCCCACGGAAAAGCCGCCGCTCGATTACCGCACCGAAGTCTTCCAGCTGAATACGCGTCTCGCGAATACGGCTTTCGCGTTGTCGCGCAACGTGGTGCTGGCGGACAACGCGGATGCGCAAGCGGCGCGCGCCAAATACAGCTATGCGCCTGCCAATCGTCCGCCGACTGTCATTCAATGCGACACGCTGGCGGGCGATACGTGGTGGTCCGGCACCAAGCTCGGCGAACGCGCGCGCGACTGGACGAAGATTCTGACGGACGGCAAGGGCGTCTATTGCACGACGCAACAGGAAGACAATTCGACCTATGAAGCATTGAAGCGCGCGGCGAGTGTGCATCGTGTCGATTTGAATCGTGTGGCCGTGTTGCGCGCGGGTTCAGATTTCGATCGTCCTTATGATGGACAGACGAGCGCGGACAACCTGCTCAATTATGCCGCTCAAGGCGGCTTCACGATCGCGCTGGAGAATCTGTACCGTGCGGGCAATCCGCTGGTTCAGGACATCGTTACGCATTGGGGCGAATGGCGCAACGGCGTGCCGCAGCGTTGACGTCGTATCGTTAGTAACGCAAAGCGCTCAATCGCTTTATGCGGTTGAGCGCTTTGTCTTTCAATGAACGCTTCAGCTTGATGCGAGCTTGATGCGAGCTTAATGCGAACGATATGGCGTCCAGACGGGAACGTCCGAACCCCAGTCGTCGAGTTCCGATGGGCTCATGTTCGACTCCTTCGATAAGAACGAAAACACGTTTATTGACTGCGTGCGACGCGCACGTTGCCGTCGCCGCTTTGCTTGTCGAGGCGTTCGGCTTGCGTGCGGCCAATCAGGCCTTGTTCCGGGTATGAAGTCTTGTTCAGCGAAGGCAGCGTGCCGTCGCGATAGGCATCGGCGACTTCGGCACGCACTTCTGCGCGCGTCTTCGGCGCGGATGCGCTAGTCGAGTGTTGCCACCATTGATCGTTGTACGATCCGGCGCGGCCGATGCCACCGCCGCCGCCGGCAAACGCCGGTGCGCTGACGAGCAACGAGAGAACGAGACCTGCCAGCAGATTGCGCTTCATGATTCACTCCTGTCGATTCAGATTCGTTTGCAGTGCCGTCGTGGTGCGGCGCTGCGACAGGGTGAAATGTAGGCTTTGACGTGCGGGCGATAAACCCGACTTTCGTGAAATGAATTGTCGCAATTTCAGAACAATCGCGGCGCGGTGCCTCCGCGATTGTTCATTTGCCTAAAGCCCTTGCGAGCGATGTGGCATTAAGCAACCCACTCCGTCATCACGGGGGTGTTGAGTTCCGGCGCGGACTCTTTCTGCTCGAACGTGCGTTGCGTGCAGGTTTTGTCGAGGCTTGCGCGGCCGCTCAATAGCGGGCAGCGGTCGAAAATCTCCGCAATCCAGTCGACGAATACGCGCACTTTCGACGACAGATGCCGGCTGTGCGGATACACCGCGGAAATCGGCATCGGCAGAGGCTTCAGATCCGGCAACACTTCGACGAGTTGGCCCGAACGCAGATGCGGCAGCACCATGAAGAGCGGCGGCTGGATCAGGCCGAAGCCTTCGAGGCCGCACGTCACGTACGCATCCGCATCGTTGACGGACACCACGCTCTTCATCTTCACCTCGACTTCCTTCCCGTCGACGAGAAACGACCAGTCCATCACGCGGCCCGTGCGGCTCGAAAAATAATTGACCGCCTTATGCTGTTCGAGGTCTTCGAGCGTATGAGGAATACCGGCGCGTTCAATATATGCAGGCGCCGCGCACGTTACGCCCTCGAATAACCCTATGCGGCGTGCGACCAATGACGAATCCTGCAGTGCGCCCACCCGCACCACGCAATCGACGCCTTCCTGCAGCAGGTCGACAGGGCGGTCGGACAGGCCGAGTTGCAGATCGATATCCGGATACTTCGTGTGGAATTCGCACAAAGCGGGAATCACGAGCAAACGTCCGATCGATCCCGGCATATCGATGCGCAGCTTGCCACTCGGCTTCTTGTTGCCGCTCTGGAAACTCGCTTCCGTCTCTTCGACGTCCGCGAGAATGCGCACGCAGCGCTCGTAATACGCAGCGCCGTCGGGCGTCAACGACAGACGGCGCGTCGTGCGGTGCAAGAGGCGCGTGCCGAGAAACGCTTCGAGATTCTGGATGATCGTCGTGACGGATGCGCGGGGAAGATCGAGCGTTTCCGCAGCCCGGGTGAAGCTGTTCGTGTCGACGACCCGGGTGAACACTTGCATGGCCTGGAGCCGGTCCATTGCAAACCTCCGAATGAGCCGGAGCACTTTGAAGCATCCGCTTTAGCCCGCTAAGCCCGGCTAAAGGCGTCGAATAAAGGCATTCGATTGTTCAGGTGCACCGAATTGTGTTGCCGGATTATAGGCATTTATTTGGAAGTCTGCTGACGCCACAATTCGCACCATTCGATAGCTTCGCGCATTGCGCTGTTCGACATGGATGCATTCAACCCGCGCCACACCTTTGTCCCGCCCGGCACGAGCCTTGGCGACAACGCTGCCTTGCTGGACGTCACCGACGTGCAGATCGAAGGCTACGCGCAGGACATCACGTTGCGCCTTTACCGGCGAGCCGCCGCAAAGAACGGCTTGCCGATCCTGCTCTATTTTCATGGCGGAGGTTTCGTGCGCGGCTCGATCGGAGAAGCCGATTACGCCGCGCGCTATTTCGCGCAGCACACGCCTGCGCTGGTCGTGTCCGTCGGTTATTCGCTCGCGCCGCAGTTTCCGTTTCCAGCCGCGCCTGAAGACGCGCATCGCGCGGCGCTGTGGGTGCAGACCCGCGCACGAGCGTTCGGCGGCAACACGAAAAAGATCGGCGTAGCGGGCCACGACGCAGGTGGCTCGCTCGCGAATTGTCTTGCGTTCATCGGCCGCGATCGCGGGGATGTGCGGATCGAAGCGCAAGCATTGTTCGGACCGATGCTCGACCCGAGCCTCACGCGTCTCGGCGACGAGAAGCGCTTGAGCTCGGACATCACGGCGAGCGAATGCGCGGCGTGTTATCGCGCGTATCTGCCGCAGGCTTCGCAACGGATGCATCCGTATGCGGCGCCGCTGGAATCGGTGCGGCTCAAGGGCTTGCCCGCGACGCTGATTGCCACCGCGCAAAACGACGTGCTGCACGTCGAAGCGGAGAAGTACGCGAGCAATCTGATCGACGCGGGCGTGCAGACGCAGGTGGTCCGATATCCGAGCGTGTCGCACGCAGCGCTGGCCAATCATCCGGCCGCGTTGCTGGAGGCGGTCCGATTTTTCCAGTGGCGCTTCGACGAGCGCGCACTCCGATAAACAAACTTCTATTAACTAAATTTCCGGAGTCTGACATGTCTGTTTTTCCTCTCTCTCGTTCGAAGCTGGCGGTTGCGGCGCTAGCCGTGATCGTCATAGCCGGACTCGGCACGTTCGGCGCGATTCGCGTCGACGCGCGCTCGCCTGCACAATCCGCGCCGACCATCGTGCCGGAAGTCGACGTCGCCACCGTCATTCAGAAGACCATCACCGACTGGCAAAGCTATTCGGGCCGTCTTCAGGCAGTAGAAAAGGTCGATGTACGGCCGCTCGTGTCGGGCACCATCGTGTCCGTGAACTTCCAGGACGGCGCGCTCGTGAAGAAAGGCGACGTGCTGTTCGTGATCGACCCGCGTCCGTATCAGGCGGAAGTCGATCGCGCCGCCGCGCAGCTTGCCGCTGCGCAGTCGCGTTCGGGCTATGCGCAAAGCGACTGGGAACGCGCGCAACGGCTGATCGGCGATAACGCAATCGCGAAGCGCGATTACGACGAGAAGCAGAACTCGGCGCGCGAAGCGAATGCGAACGTGAAGGCCGCGCAAGCGGCGCTCGAAGCTGCACAGATCAATCTCGGCTATACGAAGATCGTCGCACCTGTATCGGGCCGCGTGTCGCGTGCCGAGATCACGCTCGGTAACGTCGTGAACGCGGGCGCGAGCGCGGCGCCGCTGACGACGCTCGTGTCCGTGTCGCCGATCTACGCGGAGTTCGACGCCGACGAGCAGACTTATCTGCAGTACATCAGTCAGGTGAAGAGCGACAGCAAGGTGCCCGTCGAACTGGGCCTTGCGAACGAAACGGGCTACTCGCGCAAGGGCACGATCCAGTCGGTCGACAACCGGCTCGATACGTCGTCGGGCACGATTCGCGTGCGCGCGCGTTTCGATAACGCCGACGGCTCGCTCGTCCCCGGCCTCTATGCACGCGTGAAAGTGGGCGGCAGCGAGCCGCATTCGGCGCTGCTGATCGACGATGCCGCAATCGGCACGGACCAGGACAAGAAGTTCGTGTTCGTCGTGGATAAGGACGATCACGTCCAGTATCGCGAGATTCAGCTGGGCGATCTGCAAGGCGCGCTGCGCGTCGTGAAGGGCGGGCTGCATGCGGGCGACCGCATCGTCGTGAACGGCACGCAGCGCGTGCGGCCGGGCGCGCAGATTCGCGCGCACGTGGTGCCGATGGGTGCTGGTGATGCGAACAGCGCGCCCGTCGCCGACGACGCACAGGCGGACAAGCAGGCGCAACTCGACGGATCGAAGAAGCACAACGAACCGCAAGCCCAGTCGAATCAGCAAACGCAGGCACAGGCGCAGCCGCACGCGAAGACGCGCAAGGATTCGTGATCGGTCGACCGACACACACGATCCTTCGATGCATGCGCACGAGACGTAAGCGCTCCAACATCAAGAGCTTCACATGAACATATCCAAATTCTTCATCGACCGGCCGATCTTCGCCGGCGTGCTATCGGTCCTGATTCTGCTGGCCGGTATGATCGCCGTGTTCCAGTTGCCGATCTCCGAGTATCCGGAAGTGGTGCCGCCCTCCGTCGTGGTGCACGCGCAGTATCCGGGCGCGAACCCGAAGGTGATCGCAGAAGCTGTTGCGTCGCCGCTCGAAGAGCAGATCAACGGCGTCGAGAACATGCTGTACATGCAGTCGCAGGCCAATAGCGACGGCAATCTCACGCTGACGGTCACGTTCAAGCTCGGCACGAACCCCGACCTCGCGACGCAGCTCGTGCAGAACCGCGTGAACCAGGCGTTGCCGCGTCTGCCGGAAGACGTGCAGCGTCTCGGCGTGACGACGATCAAGAGCTCGCCGACGCTGACGATGGTCGTGCACCTGATCTCGCCGAACGACCGTTACGACATGACGTATCTGCGCAACTACGCGCTGCTCAACGTGAAGGACCGCCTGGAGCGGATCAAGGGCGTCGGGCAGGTGCAGCTGTGGGGCGCGGGCGACTACTCGATGCGCGTGTGGCTCGATCCGCAGAAGGTCGCGCAACGCAATCTGACCGCGATGGAAGTGGTCAGCGCGATTCGCGAGCAGAACATTCAGGTCGCGGCGGGTGTGATCGGCGCGTCGCCTTCCGTGCCTGGCACCGCGTTGCAACTGTCGGTGAATGCACGCGGCCGTTTGAAGACGGAAAGCGAATTCGGCGACATCGTCGTGAAGACGGCACCCGATGGCGCGGTGACGTATCTGAAGGACATTGCGCGTATCGAACTCGCAGCTTCGGAATATGGCCTGCGCTCGCTGCTCGACAACAAGCCCGCTGTCGCGATGGCGATCAACCAGTCGCCGGGCGCGAACTCGCTGCAGATTTCCGACGAAGTGCGCGCGACGATGAAGGAACTCAGCGCGGATTTCCCGGCCGGCGTCGAATACCGCATCGTGTATGACCCGACGCAGTTCGTGCGCTCGAGTATCGAGGCCGTCGTACACACGCTGCTCGAAGCGATCGCGCTCGTCGTGATCGTGGTGATCGTGTTCCTGCAAACGTGGCGCGCGTCGATCATTCCGCTGATCGCCGTGCCCGTGTCGATCGTCGGCACGTTCTCGCTGCTGCTTGCATTCGGCTTCTCGATCAATGCGCTGTCGCTGTTCGGGATGGTGCTCGCGATCGGTATCGTGGTCGACGATGCGATCGTGGTGGTGGAGAACGTCGAGCGGAACATCGAAAGCGGGCTGAGTGCGAGAGATGCGACCTACAAGGCGATGCAGGAAGTGAGCGGGCCGATCATCGCGATCGCGCTCACGCTGGTCGCCGTATTCGTGCCGCTGGCGTTCATGTCGGGTCTGACGGGCCAGTTCTACAAGCAGTTCGCGATGACGATCGCCATTTCGACGGTGATCTCGGCGTTCAACTCGCTCACGCTGTCGCCCGCACTGTCGGCGATGCTGCTGCGCGGTCACGGCGCGAAGGAAGACTGGCTGACGCGCCTGATGAATCGCTTGCTCGGCCGCTTCTTTGCGGCATTCAACAAGGTGTTCCATCGCGGCTCGGATAGCTACGGCCGTGGCGTGAACGGCGTGCTGAAGCGCAAGGGCGCGATGCTGGTCGTGTATGCGGTGCTGCTGGGTCTTACGGTGCTCGTTACGCGCATCGTGCCGGGCGGCTTCGTGCCGGCGCAGGACAAGGAGTATCTGATCGCGTTCGCGCAGTTGCCGAACGGTGCATCGCTCGATCGCACCGAGAAGGTGATTCGCGACATGAGCGCGATTGCGCTGAAGCAACCGGGCGTGGAGAACGCGGTGGCGTTCCCTGGGCTGTCGGTGAACGGCTTCACGAACAGTTCGAGCGCGGGCATCGTGTTCGTCGCGCTTAAGCCGTTCGATCAACGCAAGGGCAAGGCATTGTCGGCGGGTGCGATTGCGGGCGCATTGAACCAGAAGTACGGCGCGATCAAGGATTCGTTCGTTGCCGTGTTCCCGCCGCCGCCTGTTCTCGGTCTCGGTACGCTGGGCGGCTTCAAGATGCAGCTGGAGGATCACGGCTCGCTCGGTTACGCGGAGCTGAACAAGGCGACGGAGGCGTTCATCAAGAAGGCCGCGACGACGCCTGAACTCGGCCCGACGTTTTCGAGCTATCAGATCAACGTGCCGCAGCTGAACGTCGATCTCGATCGCGTGAAGGCGAAGCAACTGGGCGTGCCCGTGACGGATGTGTTCAACACGATGCAGGTGTATCTCGGTTCGCTGTACGTGAACGACTTCAACCGTTTCGGCCGCGTGTACCAGGTGCGTGTGCAGGCGGATGCGCCGTTCCGTCAGCAGGCCGACGACATCCTGCAACTGAAGACGCGCAACGTGAATGGCGACATGGTGCCGTTGTCGTCGCTGGTGACGGTGACGCCGACCTACGGTCCGGAAATGGTGGTGCGCTACAACGGCTTCACGGCAGCCGACATCAACGGCGGCCCGGCGCCCGGATTCTCGTCGGGTGAAGCGCAGAACGCCGCGGAGCGCATCGCAGCCGAAGTGTTGCCGAAGGGCGTGAAGTTCGAATGGACCGACCTCACGTATCAGCAGATCCTCGCGGGCAATGCGGGCCTGTGGGTGTTCCCGATCAGCGTGCTGCTCGTGTTCCTCGTGCTCGCCGCGTTGTACGAGAGCCTGACGCTGCCGCTCGCGGTGATCCTGATCGTACCGATGAGCGTGTTGTCGGCGCTGACGGGCGTGTGGCTCACGCAGGGCGACAACAACATCTTCACGCAGATCGGTCTGATGGTGCTGGTGGGGCTGGCGTCGAAGAACGCGATTCTGATCGTCGAGTTTGCGCGTGAACTGGAGCACGACGGACGCACGCCGCTGCAGGCCGCTATCGAGGCGAGCCGCATGCGTCTGCGGCCGATTCTGATGACGTCGATCGCGTTCATCATGGGCGTGGTGCCGCTGGTGGTATCGAGCGGTGCGGGTTCCGAAATGCGTCACGCGATGGGTGTCGCGGTGTTCTTCGGCATGTTGGGTGTGACGCTGTTCGGTCTGATGCTCACCCCGGTGTTCTATGTGGTGTTGCGCACGCTGGCTGGCGGCAAGATTCACGTCGCGCAGAAGGACTCGCCGCATCTCGTCGCGCACACGACGGATGCATGATGGAGAAAATGACAATGAAAAGGTTTGAACAAACGAGCGGCCTGAGTGGCTTCGGACGTGCGGCGGCAAGCACGCTGCTGATGTTGCTGCTCGCGGCGTGCTCGGTCGAGCCGACGTATAACCGTCCCGATGCGCCGACGCCCTCGGCGTTCAAGGAAGCGCCCGTGACGGCGACGACAGGCGACGCAGCGGCCGCGCCGCTGCCCGCGAGCGAAGCGGGTACGTGGAAGACGGCCGAGCCCGCCGAGGACGCGCATCGCGGCGAATGGTGGACCGTGTTCGGCGACTCGACGCTCGACGCGCTCGAAAAGCAGGCCGCCGATGCGAACCAGGACCTGAAGGCAGCGGCCGCGCGCGTGCAGCAGTCGCGCGCGCTGACGAACCAGGCGCGCGCCGCGTGGTACCCGTCGGTCGACGCGGGCTTCGGCCCGACGCGCGAACGTCAGTCGCCGGCTTCACAGAATCTGCCGAACGATTCGAACGTGCCGACGCAAACGCTGTGGCGCGCGCAGACGACGGTCGCGTATGAAGTCGATCTGTTTGGACGCGTGAGTTCGAACGTGCACGCAGCGCGTGCCGACGAGGCGCAGAGCGAGGCGTTGTTCCGCTCGGTGCAGCTCGCGTTGCAGGCGGACGTCGCGCAGAACTACTTCCAGTTGCGCGAGTTCGATACGCAGTTGAGCCTGTATCGTCAGACGGTGACGTTGCGTGAAGACGCGTTGAAGCTCGTCGAGCGCCGCTTCAATGAAGGCGAGATCAACGAACTGGATGTGTCGCGTGCCCGCAATGAACTGGCGACGGCGCGCGCCGATGCTGTCGGCGTCGCGCGTCAGCGTGCGGCGTCCGAGCATGGCCTCGCGATCCTGCTCGGCAAACCGCCGGCGGACTTCACGTTCCCCGAAACGCCGCTCGCGCCGGTGACGGTGCAGGTGCCTGCCGGATTGCCGTCCGCGCTGCTGGAGCGTCGTCCGGATATCTCGGCGGCGGAGCGCGGCATGGCGGCGGCGAATGCACGCGTCGGTCTGGCCAAATCGGCGTTCTTCCCGAAGCTCGATATCACGGGGGCATTCGGTTTCGAATCGGCGACGCTTGGCGATCTGTTCATGTGGTCGAGCCGCGCATTCCTGCTCGGTCCGTTCGCGGGCACGGCGCTGACGGTGCCGCTCTTCGACGGCGGCCGGCGCAAGGCGAATCTCGCGAACGCGCGCGCGAAGTATGACGAGGATGTCGCGCAGTATCGTCAGCAGGTGCTGGTGGCGTTCCGTGAAGTCGAAGACAACCTGTCGGACCTGCGTTTGCTCGGAGACCAGACGCGTGAGCAGAACAATGCCGTCAACGCATCGCAGCGCGCCGAGCATCTGTCGCAGACGCAGTATCAGGAAGGTCAGGTCAGCTATCTCGACGTGATCGATGCGCAGCGTCAGGTGCTGCAATCGCAGCTGCAACTGAGCCATCTCGCGGGCACGCAGGCAGTGGCGACCGTCAATCTGATTCGCGCGCTCGGCGGCGGGTGGGGCGATGCGAAGACGGATGTCGGCAACGCGGATGCGCAGGCGCAGCAGCAGTTGGCGAAGCGTTGAGCACTGTTTGACCGGATGCGGATGTCAGATGAAGCGGACCCTTGCGGGTCCGCTTTTTTTTCGCCTGCTGCATCGGCGCACTGCTGCTTCACATATCGCGTTTCCAGCTTTCCATTCGACAATCGATTCGTAGACCGCTGTCATGCACGCATCTATGATCGTCGGCCTCATCTTGAAGTCGCGCGGGCGCTGCTGGTATCCGGTGCGAATGTCGCGGCATACTATGCGATCGACGACGACGCCCGCACCCACGGAGACGGCATGAACGATCCACGCATTCCCGCAACAGATTTGCGCACGCTCATCGACGCTCTACGGGAAACTGCCGCCGCGCGCGACCGCGCAGGCGGACACGCGGCGCAGGAGAAGCAGTGGATCGCCGACGCGGGCCTGCTTACGCTCGCCGTGCCGCGCGAGTTCGGTGGTGCAGGCGCGCGCTGGCTCGACGTGTACGAAACGATCCGCACGGTCGCGCGGGTCGACAGTGCGCTCGCGCATCTGCTGGGGTTTCAGTATCTGCAGATCGTGAGCGTCGACGTGTGGGGCAATCAGGCACAACGCGAGCGTTATCTGCGCGGCACGGTCGACTCGCGCTGGTGGTGGGGCAACGCGGTGAATCCGCTCGATCCGCGTCTGGTTGCACGTGCAACGGATGACGGCGGCTATCTGCTCGACGGCGTCAAAGGCTTTTGTTCGGGCACGCGCGGCTCGCAGATGATGACGGTCTCGGCGCACGATCCCGCAACGGGCAAGCCCCTATTCGCCGTCGTGCCGACCGGGCGCGAAGGCATCGCGGTGAACGAGGACTGGGACCCCATCGGCCAGCGTCAGACGGATAGCGGCAGCGTGTCGTTCACGCGCGTCAAGGTCGAAGCCGCAGAAGTGCTGCATCGCTCCGAAACGCCGCCCATTCCGCGCGCGACGCTGCGCACGCTCGTCTCGCAGCTCGTGCTGACCAATCTGTTCGTCGGCATCGCCGAAGGCGCGCTGGAAGAGGCCCGCCGATACGTGACGCAGCATGCGCGGCCGTGGATCAACTCGGGCGTCGAGAATGCGCTCGACGATCCGTATCTCGTGCAGCGCTTCGGCGAGATGCGCCTCAAGGCAGTGGGCGCGCAGGCGCTTGCCACGCGCGCCGCGCTCGCGCTCGACGACGCGTGGAGCAAGGGCGACGCGTTGACGGCCGAAGAGCGCGCGCAGGTCGGGCTGGCTGTATCGGAGGCGAAGATTTACGCGCATCGCGCGGCGCTCGACGTGAGCGAAGCGCTCTTCGATACATGCGGCGCACGCGCGACGGGCGCGCCGCTCGCGCTCGACCGTTTCTGGCGCAACGCGCGCGTACACACGCTGCACGACCCGCTCGATTACCGCGTGCGCGACGTGGGTCGCTACGCCCTTACCGGGACGTTGCCGGAGGTTTCTTTGTACACTTGAGGGCGTTTCGCGGCACGGCCTTCGACGCGTGCTGCGAGTTCATTCACCTCGAGGTCACCGGCTTTGCAGTTCAAACTTCCTACTACAGCAACCGCGCCGTTCTGCCCATCCGAGGTGCAGGGCTCCGTTACCGTCTCGCAGTCCGCGCCATTCTGGAAAAAGATCCTTCAGTTCGCAGGTCCTGGTCTGCTGGTGTCGATCGGTTATATGGACCCGGGCAACTGGGCCACCGATATCGAAGCCGGCTCGCGCTACGGCTATAACCTGCTGTTCGTCGTCGTGCTGTCCAGTCTTGCGGCGATGGTGCTGCAATGTCTGAGCATGCGTCTTGGCATCGTCACGGGCCGCAATCTCGCGGAGCTGTCGCGCACGCGTTATTCGCCGGGTGTCGCGCGGGTTCAATGGCTGCTGGCAGAACTGTCGATCGTCGCCTGCGATCTGGCCGAAGTGCTGGGCGGCGCGCTCGCTTTTCATCTGCTATTCAAGTGCTCGCTGACGGTGGGCGTGATCCTGACCGCGTTCGATACGCTGATCGTGCTTGGCCTGAAGGGCAAGAACTTCCGCGATCTCGAAGCGATCATGCTCGGCCTGATCGCGACCATCGGCGTCGGCTATGTGATCCAGCTGGCCCTCGTGCATCCGCACTGGCCGTCCGTCGCGGCAGGCCTCGTGCCGTCATGGCAGGCCATCAGCGAACGCGAGCCGCTGTATCTCGCGATCGGCATTCTCGGCGCCACGGTGATGCCGCATAACCTCTATCTGCATTCGTCCGTCGTGCAGACGCGCGCCGTGAAGCGCGATCATCAAGGCATCGCGGGCGCGATCTCGTTGTCGCGCATCGATACCGTAGTCGCGCTTTTTCTCGCGCTGCTGATCAACGCGGCGATCCTGATCCTCGCGGCAGCCGCTTTCCATTCGACGGGGCACACGGCCGTCACCGAAATCGAAGATGCCTACCGGTTGCTTGCGCCCGTCGTCGGTACGGGCTTCGCGGCCGTGCTGTTCGCGATCACGCTGCTCGCGTCGGGGCAAAGCTCGACGTTCACGGGCACGGTCGCCGGGCAGGTCATCATGGAAGGTTTTCTGCAGCTGAAGATTCCGTGCTACCAGCGGCGCTTCATCACGCGCGCGCTCGCACTGATTCCCGCGCTTGTCGGCGTGCAGATGCTCGGCAACGGCGCCGTCGGCCAGCTGCTCGTCGCGAGCCAGGTGGTGCTGAGCCTGCAACTGCCGTTCGCGCTCTATCCGCTGATCCGCATGACGAACGACCGCGCGCTGATGGGCGAATTCGCGAACCGGCTGCCGATGCGCATCATCGCGTGGGCGCTGTTCGGCTTGATCAGCGCGGCGAATATCTGGCTCGTCGTGCAGACGTTCGGCTTCGCCGGCTGAAACAGAAAGCAGGCGAAAAATAAAGCGGACGAAAAAAAGCCGGTCTCGCGAGACCGGCTTCAAAAGTAATTCGTTGCTTCGGATGGACGGTGCGTGGTGCGGCGCTAGGCCGCCAGCGCAGTTTCCTCGATGAGTTCTTCGAGCAGTTCCACTTCTTCCGCGACTTGCGGCAAGGACACGACTTCCTTCTGCGCTTCGCGCTTCGCGGCGGCGGCCTTCTTTGTCTTGCCGGCGCGCGACGGCGGCTGGCAGGCGCCGCACACGACGTTGTGCTGCAGGTCGTGCTTGTGCGCGACGAACTTGCCGCTGCAACGGCAGCACGGCGTCAGTTGCAGGATGTCGGCATCGAAGAAACGCACGAGCGTCCATGCGCGCGTCAGGTCGAGAACCGGCTCGGTCTCGCTATGACGGCAATGTTCCAGATACAGACGATAACCCTTGGTCAGCGCGTCCAGATGCGAGCAGCGCGCTTCGTTCTTCAGGAACAGATACGTGTTGTAGAAGAGCGATGCATGGATGTTCGCCAGCCACGTCATGTACCAGTCTGCCGAGAACGGCAGCATGCCCTTCGGCGGCGATACGCCCTTGACCTCGCGGTACAGGCGGATCATACGGTCGCGCGACAGCGTCAGTTCGCTCTCGAGCACCTGCATGCGTGCGCCCAGTTCAATCAGCGCGATGGCGCGGAAAACTTCCTGCGCGTCTTCGGTAAGGCTCTTTTTCAGCATGGCAGTCCTCTGAGGTTTAAGCGAACTGCTCTGCGGGCTGTCCGGCCAGCAGGATCGCGGCATGCGTCGATGCCACTTCTGCGTGACGGGACGTGTGCGTCAACGCCGACAACATCGCGTGGTCGTTGAAGCGGAAAAAACACAAAAGCTGATCGGAGCTGGCCAGCTTGACGATCTGCGCGAGCGACAGCCCGGCAAGAAGATCAGCCAGCTCCGACGACAAGCCCAGACGGAACATGCCGACTGCCTTGTCCTCGCGCAACATACGTTGTGCGAGCATGATGTAAGACAAATTGATCTCGCGGATAGAATCCAGCGTCTCGCTGCTACGGTCCATTTTCTCTGTTTCCGAAGCCCCGAATTACTTATGTCGGCATTTTCTGCCGTTTTGGTCTTATGCCCCGCCGGACACTGAAGATTTCCGGCGTCAAGTTGGTGCAGAGATACATCCAGCCAACCTTTGATACAAGCCGTTACATTTCGTAACAGCTTGGGCGGAATTGTATGAACAGGATTTCCAGAAATCAATACCTTTCTCAAAAAAAAGATACGACAAAACAACAGAGTTTTCGGTAACTCTTTCACGTGGCCGTCATAATGCATAGCCAGACGGAAAACGTTTGCAAGGGGGTACGTGCAAACCCTTGTTGTATAAGGATCGAAGCAATAGTTTCCGATTTATTGACGTGCCTCCGCTTATGCAAAAACGATATGAGTTCAGAAAGCGAAGGGAAAGAAAACAAAAAACCGGCAGGTAAAAAATACGCTGCCGGTTAGCGGTCAGGGATAACCCGAGATGTAACGGAAACTAGTTACAAACCGGTAGGAATTTGTAACTAGTTCGGGCCGGGGTTGTTACAGACTCCGGCCGGGTTTGTAACGTTTCAGCAGCCGGTCTGGCGGATTCGCTCCACTTCGAGTCCGAAAAGCGGACGTAGCCGCGTGCCGATCACGTTGCCGGCGAACGCGGCGACGAGCCACAGCCAGCCATGCAGGCTGCCTGACACGATGCCGCTGAAATACGCTCTGATAATACAACCGTAGGCCAGCCGGGCCGCGTAGCCGAGCATCATGCCGCCCACGACGGCCGCGATGAGGGAGCACATGGGCACGCGCGACACAGGCGCATAGCGGCCCGCCAGCGCGGCCGCCGCCATCGCGCCGAGCACGATGCCCGCATCCATTACGCTCGTTACATCGCGTGTAACGGACGCGGTGAGGGCTGCTGCATTTGTGTGAGAACTCCAGTAAGGCCAACTGGCCACGTCGATGCCCGCGAGCGAGAACAGCTTCGCGCCCCACAGCGCGAATGCCGACGTCACGCCCCACGGACGGCCCGACAGCGCGAGCGTCGTGAAGTTGAGCAGCGCGAGTGCGAGCGCGCCGGCGAACAGCGGCCACGGCCCGTGCAGCCAGGGCGACGCGTTGGCGGCGCGCGGTGCACCGTTGACGAGGCGTCCATGACGGCGTCGCTCGATTGCGACCGTCAGCGCGGCGATTGCGGCGAACACGGCGAGCTTGATCGCGATCGCCGGGCCCGCGCCGAGAGTTGTCACCAGCGAAGTCGGCTTGAGTGACGGCAGCGCGGTCCAGAACGGCATATGCGCCGTCGCGACGACCGAGCCGACGATGACGCCGCACGGTTGTAAGACCTATCGCGCGTCATGAAAGATCACGCCTAGCGTGTGCCGATGCCCTGAGCGCAGCCGGCTCACGCCATGCCGCATGTTCACCCGATACGCGCCGCGCGTGCCCTGCACGGGCCGGTGATGCACGGCGAACAGCACGGCGTCGCCCTTGCGCAGCGGCACGACTTCCGTGCGCGACTGCATGCGCGGGCGCTGTTCCGTCAGCACGAACTCGCCGCCCGTGAAGTCCTGGCCGGGCTCGGACAGCAGGATCGCGAGCTGGATCGGGAACACGTGCTCGCCGTACAGATCCTGATGCAGGCAGTTGTAGTCGCCCGTCGCGTACTGGAGTAGCAGCGGCGTCGGGCGCAACTGGCCCGCCTGATGGCAGCGGCGCAAAAAGGCGGCGTGGTCCGGCGGAAAGCGCACGTCGATGCGCATCGCTTCGTGCCACGCGTTGGCAATCGGTACGAGATGCGGATAGACGGCCGCGCGCAACGCGCCGATCGCGTCGGGCAGCGGATAGTCGAAGTACTTGTATTCGCCGCGTCCGAAGCCGTGCCGTGCCATCACGACGCGGCTGCGATACAGATCGTCCCGCCGATAGAGCGCGCTCAGCGCATCGCACTCGCGGGCGCTCAACAGGCCTTCCAGCATTGCGCAGCCATGCGCATCGAGTTCGCTGGCGGCGTGTGTCCAGTCGATCGCCTCGATGCGGTTTTCGATGGACTGTTGGGTCGCGATGGCGGGTGTCGGCTCGCGCCGGTTGTTGCGCGGTGCTTCGTCTGCGCCGAACAGCAAGGCTTGGGTGTCGAAGGCGAAATCCTGCATGAGCGGCTCCGTCGCAGTGGTTGCGTGTTCTATGCCGCCCAGTCTACGCAGCCGCCCGCGTCCATACACTCCGCGTCTTGCTCTCTCATTCGGCAGCGAGCCGAATCGCCACACGTCACATGAAGCGCACCATCAGATCGGCGTCGTGAAAAACGCCGTCGATGCACAGCGCGTCCGGCTCCGTTCCATACACGCGAAAACCGAGCGATTCATACAGCCCACGGGCCGACGCGTTCGCGCTCGTCACGAGCAGCATGATCTGCCGCAAGCCGTCGACCTGTGCGGCGCGCGCGATCAGGGCGGTCAGCAGCGCGCGGCCGACTCCGCGGCCCGCCGCCTCGTCCGCGACGTACATGCCGATCACATAGCCCTTGTGCCGTTCCTTGTGACGCGTTTCGCGCATGAGCCCGACCGTGCCGACCATCGCGCCAGCCGGCGGGGAAAATGCTCCGAGCAGGAAGCTTCCCTCGGCAGCGCGCATGCCGCTGAGCATCGAATCGAATTGCGACGGCCCGCGCTCGATGGCTTCGTCATAGCTTTGCCCGAACGCGGCGGGATGCGTTTTCAGGCCGCGCAGACGCAGTGCGAAGAACGCGTCGCGGTCGGCGGGGCCGAGTTGGCGGATCGAGAGCGTCTCTGTCATGCGCGACCCTCAGGCGCTTGCCGCAGTGGAAGCCGAGCGCGTGTCCGCGAACTTGCGCAGCGCGTCGGCCGTCTGCGGATCGGCTGGGAAGAATGCTTCGATCGCCAGCTCCGACAGCGTGACGTCGACAGGCGTGCCGAATACTGTCGTCGTGCTGTAGAACGACAGCATGCCGAGTTCGGTGCGCAGGCGCAACGGCACCGCGATCTGTTCGAGCGGGGACGCGTGGCTGTCGTCGGCGGGTTCGGCGCCGGGCGGCGTCGGGTAATCGGCGAGTTCGTCGTAGAGCGCAGCGAGCGTCGCATCGGCGCTCACGTCGACCTGCCGCTGCAGGCGCGACAGCAGATGCGCGCGCCATGCATGCCAGTTGGCGATCTGCGACGCGATGCCGTCCGGATGCATCGACAGGCGCAGCGCATTCACGGGCGCCTCCAGCAGCGCGGGCTTCGCCGACGTCAGAAGCGGCGCGAGCGCATTGTTCGCGGCGACGATCGTCCAGTGCCGGTCGACGGCGACGGCGGGATACGGCTCATGACCTTTGAGCACCAGGTCGATGGCCTCGCGCGCCGCGCCCAGTTGCGGATCGCTCAACTGGCGCTCGCGATAGAGCGGCGCATAGCCCGCCGCGACGAGCAGCGCATTGCGCGCGCGCAGCGGCACTTCGAGCCGTTCG
This sequence comes from Paraburkholderia sp. Tr-20389, assembly GCF_017104565.1. Lineage (GTDB taxonomy): Bacteria > Pseudomonadota > Gammaproteobacteria > Burkholderiales > Burkholderiaceae > Paraburkholderia. The sequence goes on from NZ_JAAGPD010000070.1 coordinate 29,693, forward strand.
GCGAGGTGCATGACCATTTCGCGGCTCGGCAGCGCGCGGCCCGATTCGACGAAGCTCAGGTGGCGCGTCGAAATCTCGGCTTCGGAGGCGAGCAGCAGCTGGCTCATCCGGCGCCGCTGTCGCCATTCGCGCAGCATGTCGCCGACGGTGCGGCTCATCGAGGACGCGCCTGTGAGCGCGGACGAGGTGGCAGTGAGCGTGTTCATGTCGACGATGATAGCCAAACCGCGCGGCGATTCCATTACCTGACAGGTAAAGCTCGGTCGCGCGCGAGGCTGTCTTGCGCACGGACAGCGCGCCGCACCATCGCGGGGGCGGCCAAACGCGCTCATACTGAAGACCTTGCGACCGTTCCGGAGGCGAACATGTGGGACAAGATCGAGCACAACGGCCAGGAAGTCTGGGTGCTTCCCGTCACGGCCTACGGGCCGCCCGTGCCGGAAACCTTGTGGCACTACGTCGGCTATGTGTGCCGGCATGGCGCCGACGCGCATCTCGAAGGACAGAGCCGGCGCTTCCAGGAACTCGTCGCGACGTTCCGCAGCGAAGAGGAAGCGCGCGAAGCGGGCTATGACGAAGGCCGTCGGCTCGCCGATCAGGTCAGCACTGCAAAGGCCTGACACGCGCTGCTTCGCAGTTGTTCCGCATGTCGTTCTCTCCGGCACCTGTGGCGGCTGAAGTCACAGGTGCCGTTCTTTCATTACCTCCCGCGTAATCGACCCGCGCACGTTCATCGACGAATCTTCAGTCCGAGGCCGCCGCCATCGTGAAGCACACGGCGGACGTCTCGACCATTCACCGACTGAAGGAGTCACTGATGAACACGCACACCGCATTGATCGACGGTTACTTCGACGCCTGGAACGAAACCGACGCGGGCCGTCGCCGCGAACTGATCTCGGCGACCTGGGCGAACGACGCCGCCTATGTCGACCCGCTCTTGTCCGGCAACGGACACGACGGCATCGACGCGATGATCCGCGCTGTCCATGAGCGCTTTCCGCAGCACACGTTTCGCCGCACGACGGAGGTCGACGGCTTCGCCAACCGGCTGCGTTTTTCGTGGGAATTGCTGACGCCGTCGGGGGCATCGATCGTGAAGGGCTCCGATTTCGGCGTCGTCGATACGCGCGGCCGCTTGCAGTCCGTGACGGGCTTTCTCGACGAAGCGCCCGGCGCTGCTTGACCGATAGCAATCCCACATACCAAGACCGGAGAGAAAATCATGCATGAGCCCGCCGTCACCTGCGATGCCGCAGCTTGCGGACGCGCGCAGGGCGCAATCGATACGGCATCGGGTGCCGTCGCCGGATTCGCGCTGCTCGCGAGCGCACGCGCATTCACGTTCATCGCGCTCGTCGCGTGGCGCGAACCGGTGCTCGGCGGAGCGGGGCTCATGCTGCTCGCCTTGGCCGGCTGGATCAGATGGCGTTTGTGTCGGAATGTGTCATTTGGCAACCGTTGACGTGCGCGTTCGTCGTGACTAAAGTGCTGCGCGAAGCGGTACGCGCAGGTCGATTCGATAATTTCAACACGACTCCGGGGAACGCATGACCATGCAAACGACGAACAACATCGGCACGATGGGCACGGGCAGCACGAGCGGCGCGACGGCCACGTCGGGCACTCAGTCGGGCAGCAAGCCGTCCTTCAAGGAACTGCTCGACCAACTGACCGATTACACGAAAGGCTCGGCGGGCGAGCGTCTGCAGAAGATGATTCTCGCGAAGCTCGGCGTCACGCAAGACGACCTGAACAGGATGTCGCCCGAAGAGCGCGAAAAGGTCATGCAGAAAGTGCGCGAGATGTTGAAGCAGGAAATCGAAGCGCAAAAGCAGCTCGAAGAAATGCAGAAGAACAACAAGATCCGCGTGTCGGTTTGATGACGGCGCGCCGGGCGGCCTGCGAATAACGCAGGCGCGAAGCGGCGGTCACGCGAGGGGCTCGCGTACAATCGACCCCTCCGTCCTCGGGCGCGACGCGGCGTTGCGCCGAACCGCTGCATCATGAATCACGATATCGCCCAAAGTCTCGCCGACGCACAGCAGAAGTTCGCCGCCGGTCAATACGACGAAGCGGTCGCGCTGCTGAACGGCATTCTGTCGATCGACCCCAACCACAACGAAGCACTCGAAGCGCTCGGCTACGTCGCGGCGAAGCAGGGCGATTACACGCGCGCGGCCGACTACGCGTTGCGCGCCGCGCAGCCTGCATCGACGAATCCGCAGCAGCTTCATTTCGCCGCGCACATCTGTCAGCTCGCGGGGCGTCACGCCGACGCGCTCGCACTGTTCGAGCGCGTTCTCACGGCCTTTCCGGATCACGCCGAATCGCTGCATGGCGCGGCGATGTCGCTCGTTGCAACGGGCGAGCACGCGCGCGCGCTGCAACGCCTCGCGCGCCTCACGCAGCGTTATCCGCAATCGGCCGAAGTGCATTACAACCGCGGTACGCTGCTCGGTCAGATGGAGCGTTATGACGAAGAACTCGCGGCCTATCGCCAGGCGATCGCGCTCAAGCCGAACTTCGTGCGCGCGTATGTGAATCTCGGCGTCGCGTTGCGCGATCTGCATCGCTTCGACGAAGCGTTACAGCAGTTCAAGAAGGCCGTGTCGATCGACACGAACGACGCCGGCGCGCGCACCAATCGCGCGCAGACCAATCTGCTGCTGGGCGAGTTCGAGCATGGCTGGCGCGAATACGAATGGCGCTGGCTCGACGGCACGATGAGCCACGGCTTGCCAGACGCGACGCTGTGGACGGGTAAGCAGCCGCTCGCCGGCAAGACCTTGCTCGTGCATGCCGAGCAGGGTTTCGGCGACACGTTGCAGTTCATCCGCTTCGTCGGCCGTCTGAGCGTGATGGGCGCGCATGTGATCTTGCGCGTTCAGGATGCGCTGCTGCCGCTGTTGCACGATTACACCGGCACGACTGACGTGATCGGCGAAACGGCGCCGCTCCCCGCCTTCGACTATCACATTCCGATGCTCAGTCTCGCGTTCGCGCTGAAAATCCGCGAAGCCGATCTGCGCATCGAAAGCGCGTATGTGCATGCCGATCCGCAACTGGCAGATCGATTCGCCGATGTGTTCGCGCCAGACGATGCGCGGCCGCGCGTCGGCATCGTATGGTCGGGCAGCCGCACCCATCTTAACGATCACAACCGCTCGATTCCGCTCGCGCAATGCATGCCGCTCTTCGACGCGCATGCGCAGTTCGTGTCGCTCGTGAAGGATGTGCGCGAAGGCGATCGTGCGCGCGTCGATGAGCTCGTTGCACGTGGCGTGTTGCGCGACGTGTCCGACCGGTTGACGACCTTCGCGGAGACAGCGGCGCTCGTCGCCCAACTCGATCTCGTGATTACCGTCGACACGGCCGTCGCGCATCTTGCGGGCGCGCTCGGCAAGCGCGTGTGGATCGCGTTGCCGTTTACGCCCGACTGGCGCTGGCAACTGAAGCGCGAAGACACTCCGTGGTATCCGCACATGCGGCTGTTCCGCCAGACGAAGCGCAACGACTGGAGCGAGGCCATCGCCCAGTTGCGATCGGCGCTGGATGCGGGCATGTAGCGCGATACGCCGCACGTTCTGCGCGGAGAAAAAAACGGAGCACGCAGGTGCTCCGTTTTCACATCGACACGACGCTCAGGCGACGTTCACTTCGATTCGCCGCGGCTGCGCCTGTTCGCGGCGCGGAATGACGAGCTTCAGCACGCCGTCCTTCAGGTTCGCTTCGATCTTCGACGTGTCGAAGTCGTCGCTGATTGTGAAGCGCCGCGCGAAGAAGGGCGCGCGCACTTCCGCATGCGAAAAACGCACGTTCGACGGCGCAGGCACAGCGGATTCGCCTTCGATCGTCAGGCTGCCGTCATGCACGCGAATGTCGAGCTTGTCCTTCGACACGCCGGGCAGATCGGCCCATAGCGTCACGGCCTTGCTGTCTTCGACGATATCCACCGGCGGCGTCAGCGTGACGCGTCGTTCCTGTTCGCGCGCGCCGTTGCGGCTCGCTGCATGTGCGCTCTCGTCGCGCTGGGTCACTTGAGTGTTGTCGCTCATGATTTCACCTCGGAATTATTGAACCGTGATCGCGCGCGGCTTCGATGCTTCGCGCTTGCCGACCTTGATGACCAGCAGGCCGTCGACATAACGCGCCTGCACGTTGTCGGGATCGGCTTGCTGCGGCAACTCGACGACGCGGCGGAACGTGCCCTTGAAGCGTTCCTGCGCATAGGCACGCGCGCCTTCTTCCGCCGGCCGTGCCGAGCGTTCGCCGGCGATGGTGAGCAGGCCCTTGTCGATCGATAGTTCGAGCTTCGACGGATCGATGCCGGGCGCGAACGCGACGATCTCGATCGCGTCGTCCGTCGTGCCGATGTTGAGGCCCGGGAAAGTACCGGCACGGCTCGAACGAATGCTGGATGGGAAGCCGCCGCCGAACACGCCCGACACATGGCGCTGCAAACGGTCGAGTTCGCTGAACAGATCGGTGCCGAAATAGAAGTCACTCATGGTCGCTCTCTCCTCTGAGCGGCAAAGCGTGCCGGCCTGAGTGTGCCGGTTTGCCTGTCATGCCGCGACGATCGAAGTGGATGGATGCAGCGCCGACATATCGATGCAGCGGCTGCCCTGATGAGTCGATAGATAGGAAGCCTCTGCAACCTTTTCAAGTGCGATTCCTGCAAAAAACGAGGGCTTGAAAAGCGTATGCAGCGACCTTAAATGCATGCGTTTTGCGCGGTTGTCGCTGAGATCTTCGAGGTGTGTTCGACCGCGATGAATGGTCCCCTTCGTCGTCGGCCCGAGTTGGCAAGCGTTTCGACAGCGCTGTTCCAATAGTTGTGACGCCGTTGACCTCGCGTGTCCCGTCTCACGCCCTGGTGAAAACACCAATGGCCGCTGTCCGTCCCCACGAAAGCCATGCGGGGCAAGACTCTCACGCGTATTCAACGGTTCTGGCAGACGCCCGGACGCGGGAAACAATCATAACGACGCTTGTTAGAATCCTCTCAAGCGATGTACGATGCATGCGAATAAACCATCAGCCGTTGCTGTGCATTGCACAAACCTGTGGACGTCTCATGCCTGAAGCTCCTACGCAGTCTTCGTCGTCGTCGGTGGTCGCGCTACGGCGCGCAGCCCACATTCATCCCGTCCGCAATCCGGGGATGCCTTTCGATCTCGCGTGGCTCGACGGGCTGCGCGTCAATCAGTCGGCTGTCGAACGCCGCACGTCGACGCTCGCCACGCGCCGCACCGTCAAGAAGGACGCGCAGGCCGCGTGGCTGCTGAAGGCCGTGACCTGTATCGATCTCACCACGCTCAACGGCGACGACACCGAGGGCCGTGTGCGCCGTCTGTGTGCGAAAGCGCGGCAGCCGGTGCGCGCCGACATCCTCGCCGCGCTCGACGTGCCGTCGCACAGCATCACGACGGGCGCCGTATGCGTGTATCACCGCTATGTCGCGGCCGCCGTCGATGCGTTGCGCGGCAGCGGCATTCCCGTTGCGGCCGTGTCGACGGGTTTTCCCGCCGGTCTGATTCCACATCCGCTGAAGCTGAAGGAAATCGAGGCATCGGTGGCCGACGGCGCGCAGGAAATCGACATCGTCGTCACGCGCGAGTATGTGCTCACGGGCAACTGGCAGGCGCTCTACGATGAAGTGCGTGACTTCCGCGCCGCATGCGGCGAAGCGCATCTGAAAGCGATTCTCGCGACGGGCGATATCCAGACGCTGTCGAACGTCGCGCGCGCATCGATGATCTGCATGATGGCAGGCGCCGATTTCATCAAGACGTCGACGGGCAAGGAGGGCGTCAACGCGACGCTCGACGTGTCGCTCGTGATGGCGCGCATGATTCGCGAATACCACGCACGCACGGGCATCCTGATCGGCTTCAAGCCGGCGGGCGGCGTGTCGAACGCGAAGACGGCGCTGTCGTACCAGATCCTGATGAAAGAGGAACTGGGTCGTCCGTGGCTCGAACCCGAACTGTTCCGCTTCGGCGCGTCCAGTCTTCTCGCCGATATCGAACGCCAGCTCGAGCATCATGCGACTGGCCGTTATTCCGCCTTCAACCGTCACCCTGTTGCCTGAGCAGATCGATCCCATGAGCGTAGCCGAGTATTTTTCATCGATGGAGTACGGTCCCTCACCGGAGGACGATCAGCCCGCGCGCGCGTGGCTCGCGCAGCATGACGCGACGTTCGGTCATTTCATCGACGGTGGATGGCGCGCGCCCGCAGCGGGCGCGCGCTTCGCATCACATGAACCGGCGACGGGCGAGTTGCTCGGGGACATCGCGCAGGGCGATGCAGCGGATGTCGACGCCGCCGTCGCTGCCGCGCGCGCTGCGCAGCCCGCATGGTTCGCGCTGGGCGGCGCAGGCCGTGCGCGGCATCTGTATGCGTTGTCGCGGATGGTGCAGCGGCACAGCCGCCTGTTCGCGGTGCTCGAAGCACTCGACAACGGCAAGCCGATCCGCGAAACGCGCGACATCGATATCCCCCTTGTAGCAAGGCATTTTCTGCATCACGCAGGCTGGGCCCAGTTGCAGGACAGCGAGTTCAAGGATTTCGCGCCGCTCGGCGTGATCGGCCAGATCGTGCCGTGGAATTTCCCGCTGCTGATGCTCGCCTGGAAGATCGCGCCCGCGATCGCGACGGGCAACTGCGTCGTGCTGAAGCCGGCCGAATATACGCCGCTCACGGCGCTGCTGTTCGCCGAACTCGCGCAGCGCGCGGGCTTGCCGAAGGGCGTGCTGAACGTGGTGACGGGCGATGGACGCACGGGCGCCGCGCTGGTCGAACATGCGGGCGTCGACAAGATCGCGTTCACAGGATCGACGGAAGTGGGCCGCCTGATTCGCGCGGCGACGGCGGGCACGGGCAAGTCGCTCACGCTCGAACTGGGCGGCAAGTCGCCGTTCATCGTGTTCGACGACGCGGATCTCGACGGTGCAGTGGAAGGCGTCGTCGACGCGATCTGGTTCAACCAGGGACAGGTGTGCTGCGCAGGCTCGCGTCTGCTCGTGCAGGAAGGTGTCGCGGAGCGCTTCATCGACAAGCTCAAGCGTCGCATGGCGACCTTGCGTGTCGGTCCGTCGCTGGACAAGAGCATCGATCTCGGCGCGATCGTCGACAAGGTGCAACTGGAGCGGATCGCGTCGCTCGTCGAAGCGGGGCGTCGCGAAGGTTGCGAAATCTATCAATCGGCGGAAGCGGCCGTGCCTGCCGACGGCTGCTTCTATCCGCCGACGCTCGTCACGGGTGTTGCGCCCGCATCGACGCTCGCGCAGGAAGAAATCTTCGGCCCCGTGCTCGTGACGATGACGTTCCGCACGCCCGACGAAGCCGTCGCGCTCGCGAACAACACGCGCTATGGCCTCGCCGCGAGCATCTGGAGCGAGACGATCGGTCGCGCGCTCGACATTGCGCCGCGCCTTGCGTGCGGCGTCGTGTGGATCAACGCAACGAATCTGTTCGACGCGGCCGTCGGCTTCGGCGGTTATCGCGAGTCGGGTTATGGGCGCGAAGGCGGCCGCGAAGGCATCTACGAATACGTGAAGCCGAAAGCGTGGCTTGCGCGCGAAGCGCGTCGCCCGGTGCATCGTGTGATCTCGTCGTCGCCGTCGCATGATGCGCAACAGGGTGCCGAGGTGTTCGCTATCGACCGCACCGCGAAGCTCTTCATCGGCGGCAAGCAGGCGCGGCCCGACAGCGGCTATACGCTGCCCGTGTATGGCGCCGATGGCGAGATCGTCGGCGAAGTCGGCGATGGCAATCGCAAGGACATCCGCAATGCCGTCGCAGCCGCGCGCGGCGCGCAGAAGTGGTCGCAGGCCACCGCGCACAACCGCGCCCAGGTGATCTACTACCTCGCGGAAAATCTTGCCGTGCGCGCGCATGAATTCGCGCAGCAACTGGTCAAACGTACGGGCGTGAGCGAGGCCGAAGCGCGCCGTGAGGTGGATGCGTCAGTGACGCGGCTCTTCACGTATGCTGCATGGGCCGACAAGTTCGACGGCGCGGTGCATGCGCCGCCGTTGCGCGGCGTGGCGCTCGCGATGAACGAGCCGCTCGGCGTGATCGGCGTCGCGTGCCCGGATGAAGCGCCGCTGCTGTCGTTCGTTTCGCTGATCGCCCCTGCGCTCGCAATGGGTAATCGCGTGGTCGTCTTGCCGAGTTCGACGAGTCCGCTTACAGTGACCGACTTCTATCAGGTCGTCGAGACGTCGGATGTGCCTGCGGGCGTGCTCAACATCGTGACGGGAGAGCGCGGCCCGCTGCTGTCGGCGCTCGCGGAACACGACGACGTCGATGCGCTGTGGTGCTTCGGCGCCGCGAAAGATTCGGCTCTGGCCGAACGCGAGTCGGTGGGCAACCTGAAGCGCACGTTCGTCGATCATGGCCACGCGTTCGACTGGTTCGACGCATCGAGCGAAGGCCCGGCGTTTCTGCGCCATGCAACACAAGTCAAGAACATCTGGATACCGTATGGCGACTGATCGTGTTCTGATCGCCTGACAGGATCCTGCCGGATCCGAACGAACCATAAGCGCGCCAACCGAATAACGGAGGAGACAACGTGCTGAAGAATCTGGACCCGCTGTTGAACGCCGATGTGCTGCACGCGCTGCGTGCGATGGGCCACGGCGACGAACTGGTGATTTGCGACGCTAACTTTCCGGGCGACTCGGTCGCGCGGGAGTCCGTCACGGGCAAGCTGCTGCGGCTCGACGGCGTCGATGCGCCGCGCGCGATTCGCGCGGTGCTGTCGGTGTTGCCGCTCGATACCTTCGTCGACGATCCTGCGTTGCGCATGGAAGTGGTCGGCGAACCGAATACCATTCCCGCCGTGCAGCGCGAAGCGCAAGCCGAAGTGAACAGGGCCGAAGGGCGCGAGGTGCCGTTCGTCGGCATTGAGCGCTTTGCGTTCTATGCGCGCGCGAAGAAAGCGTACTGCGTGATCGCGACGGGCGAGCAGCGCGGCTATGGCTGCTTCGTCTTCAAGAAGGGCGTGCTGCTCGCGCCGGACGCACCTGCTGCGAAGGGATGAACACGATGGTCATGCAACAGAAAGAAGGCCGCGTCGTCATTCTCGGCATCTATGTAACCGACCTCACGTTCCGCGCGGACCGTATGCCGCTGATCGGCGAAACGGTCGCGGGCAATGCGTTCAAGATGGGACCGGGCGGCAAGGGCTCGAATCAGGCCGTCGCGGCCGCGCGCGCGGGTGCCGATGTGGTGTTCGTCACGCGGATCGGCAATGACGCATTCGGCGCAATCGCGCGTTCGACGTGGGACGCCGAAGGCATCACGGCGCGCGCGTCGGTGATCGACGGCGCATCCACAGGCGCGGCCCACATTTTCGTCGACGACACCACCGGCAAGAACGCGATCATCGTCGCATCGGGTGCGGCAGGCTTGATGAACGCGGGCGACGTCGACGCGATCGAGGCCGATATCGCGTCGGCACGCGTGTTCGTCACGCAACTCGAGCAACCGGTTTCCGCTGCGCGACGCGGTCTCGAAATCGCGCGCAAGCATGGCGTGACGACGGTGTTCAATCCCGCGCCCGCACTACCGCTCGACGACAACATCTTTCCGCTGTGCGACTACATCACGCCGAACGAAACGGAGACGGCTGCCCTTACCGGCATCGAAGTCCGCAATGTGGACGATGCGCGCCGCGCCGCTGATGTGCTGCTGAAAAAGGGCGTACGCAACGTGATCGTCACGCTGGGTGAAGCGGGTGCGTTGCTGCATTCGGCTGGGCAATCGGTGTTCGTGCCTGCGTTCCAGTGCGGACGCGTCGTTGAAACGGCGGGCGCGGGCGACGGCTTCACGGGCGGTTTCGCCGCGGCGCTCGCGCGCGGCGCGGATCCCGTCGAGGCGATGCGCTTCGGTTGCGCGCTGGCGGGCATTTCGGTGACGCGGCCCGGCACGGCGCCTTCGATGCCGATGCTCGCCGAGGTCAACGAAGTGCTGGCGCAGGCAGGTCATCCGCTTTCAACGCATTGAGCGTGTGCGCCGCCCGATGCGGCGCGCAGTATGAAGGAGTTCGTCTCGACATGAAGTCCTCGCTTTCCGCCGGCCTCTTTCGCGATCGGCAACTGAACTTTCTGCTGGCCGTCAACGTGCTCGTCGTGCTGGTCGCGACGTGGATCTCGCACGGCCAGTTCGTTTCGCTCGACAACCTCCAGTCGATGGGCGGACAGTTGCCCGAACTCGGGCTGCTCGCGCTCGGCATCATGCTGTCGATGGTGTCGGGCAACGGCGGCATCGATCTCTCCGGCGTCGGGCTCGCGAACCTGTCGGGCATGGTCGCGGCGCTGATCGTGCCGAAGTTCATCAGCGGCGACGATTCGCCGATGCTTTATACGTGGGTGTTCTGCGCGATCGTCGTCTGCATGGGTGCGATCGGTGGCTTCATCAACGGCGTCGTGATCGCGCGTCTGCGCCTGACGCCGATCCTTTGCACGCTCGGCACGCAGTTGCTGTTCACCGGCTGCGCGGTCGTGCTGAGCAACGGCGCGTCGGTGCACGTCGACTATGTCGAGCCGCTCTCGGATATCGGCAACGGCACATGGTTCCAGGTGCCCGTCTCATTCGTGATCTTCATCGCGGCGGTCGTCGTGCTCGGCTGGCTGCTGCGGCGCAGCCCGTTCGGCTTGCGGCTCTATCTGATGGGCACGAATCCGAAAGCGGCGTTCTACACAGGCATTCCGCGCGCGCGGATGCTGATTCTCACGTACACGATGTGCGGCATCCTCGCGTCGCTAGCGGGGCTGATCAGCGTCACGCATACGTCGAGCGCGAAGTGGGACTACGGCAATTCGTATCTGCTGATCGCGATCCTGATCGCCGTGATGGGCGGCGTGAATCCGGCGGGCGGATATGGCCGCATCGTCTGCGTGTTTTTCGCGGCGACGGTGCTGCAGTTCCTGTCGAGCTTCTTCAATCTGCTCGGCGTATCGCAGTTCTTCGGCGATTGCGCATGGGGTTTCCTGCTGCTGCTGTCGCTCGCGTTTGCGGGCGGCGAGCGCGTGCGCGCGATCTTCGGTTTCGCGCAGCCGAACCAGAGACGCTAGCGCGGCAGCAACGGTTTTAGCGGATATCGGGGCCCTGGATTTCCGCCGACGTGCCATGAAGGGGCGACACCAAACGACCAAAGGCAAAGGAGACGAACACATGAAACTGACCCGACTGAGCGCTGCCCTCGCAACGGGCGCACTCGCGCTTGGCGTGATCGCCGCTGCGCAGGCCGCCACCAACGAAACGATCGTCACGGTCGTCAAGGTGACGGGCATCAACTGGTTCAACCGGATGGACGAAGGCGTCAAGGAGTTCGCGAAGGACAATCCGGGCGTGCAGGCGTATCAGACGGGCCCTGGCCGTGCCGACGCCGCGCAGCAGCTGAAGATCATCGAAGACCTGATCGCGAAGAAAGTGACCGCCATCGCCGTCGTTCCGTACGATCCGCCGACGCTCGAACCCGCGCTGAAGAAAGCGATGGATCGCGGCATCAAGGTCGTCACGCATGAAGCGGACAACGCGAAGAACACGATGGTCGACATCGAGGCGTTCGACAACTCCGCGTACGGCGCGGGCCTGAACGAGCGCCTTGCATCGTGCATGCATCAGGACGGCAAGTGGGCCGTGCTGGTCGGCTCGCTCGGCAGCCGCTCGCAGGTGCAATGGGCCGATGGCGGCATCAACAACGCGAAGGCGAAGTATCCGAAGCTGAATCTCGTCGAGCCGAAGCTCGAAACCAACAACGACGGCGAGAAGGCGTATGAAGTCGCGAAGGAAGTGCTGCGCAAGCATCCCGACCTGAAGGGCTTCCAGGGCTCGTCTTCGCTGGACGTGATCGGCATTGGCCGCGCCGTCGAGGAAGCGGGCTTGCAGGGCAAGATCTGCGTGTACGGCACGGGCCTGCCGACGGAAGCCGGCAAGTTCCTCGAAAGCGGCGCCGTGAACGGCATCGCGTTCTGGGATCCGAAGCTGGCCGGTCTCGCGATGAACAAGGTGGCGCAGATGCTGGTCGACGGCAAGACCGTCCAGAACGGCGCGGACCTCGGCATTCCGGGCTATACGAAGGTGACGGTCGAGAAAGGTCCGGGCAAGGGCATCATCGTGCGCGGCCAGGGCTGGGTGAACGTCGACAAGTCGAACTACAAGCAATACAACTTCTGATCGTTGCATGACGGCGTGCGGCCTTTGCATAGGAAGGCCCGCACGCTTCGATTTCATCTGGAGCACGGCTTTTCAGCATGAATCAAAACGTATCCTCCACGCCGTTCCTGCAAGTCGTCGGCGTACACAAGCGGTTCACGGGCGTGCATGCGTTGCGCGGTGTGAGTCTGTCGTTCGAGCGCGGGCAGATCTATCACCTGCTCGGCGAAAACGGCTGCGGCAAGAGCACGCTCATCAAGATCATCTCCGGTGCGCAGCCGCCCGATGAGGGCGAGTTGATCATCGAAGGCGCGAGTCATGCGCGGCTCTCGGCGCTTGAATCGCTGGCGGCGGGCATCGAGACGGTTTATCAGGATCTGTCGCTGCTGCCGAACATGAGCGTCGCGGAGAACGTCGCGCTGACGTCCGAGCTGGCGGAGCACAACGGGCGCCTCACGCGCACGTTCGACCGCAAGGCGCTTGCGCGCACGGCGGCCAAAGCGCTCGAAGCTGTCGGTCTGCCCGGCGATGCCGAATTTCAGGCGACGCTGATCGAACAGTTGCCGCTCGCGACGCGTCAACTCGTCGCGATTGCGCGTGCGATTGCGAGCGAAGCGAAGTTCGTCATCATGGACGAGCCGACCACGTCGCTCACGCAGAAAGAAGTGGACAACCTGATCGCGGTACTCGGTAATCTGCGCGCGCAAGGTGTGACCGTGCTGTTCGTGAGCCACAAGCTCGACGAGTGCTATGCGATCGGCGGCGAAGTGATCGTGCTGCGCGACGGTCAGAAGATGGCGCAAGGCCCGATCGCCGATTACACCAAGACGCAGATCAGCGAACTGATGACGGGACGTCATCTGTCCAGCGAGCGATATCGCGAAGGGGAAGTCGGCAAGGAAGTCGTGCTCGATGTAAAGGGCTATACGCGCGGCACGCAGTTTCGCGATGTGTCGTTCGCGCTGCATCGCGGCGAGATTCTCGGCGTCACGGGACTGCTCGATTCGGGTCGCAACGAACTTGCTCGCGCGCTGGCGGGTGTGGCGCCTGCCGGGAGCGGCACGGTGACGCTCGAAGGCAAGTCCATCGTGTCGCGCACGCCGTCGGATGCGAAGAACCATCGGATCGGCTATGTGCCGGAAGATCGCCTGAATGAAGGGCTATTCCTTGACAAGCCGATTCGCGACAACGTGATCACCGCGATGATTTCGAGTTTGCGCGACCGCTTTGGACAGATCGACCGGGCGCGTGCGCAGCAACTTGCCGAGCAGACGGTGAAGGACTTGCAGATCGCGACGCCGGGCGTCGACAAGCCGGTGCAGTCGCTGTCGGGCGGCAACCAGCAGCGCGTGCTGATCGGGCGCTGGCTGGCGATCGATCCGCGCGTGCTGATATTGCATGGGCCGACGGTCGGCGTGGATGTCGGCTCGAAGGACATCATCTATCGGATCATGCAGAAGCTGTCGCAACGGGGCATCGGCATCATCCTGATCAGCGATGACCTGCCCGAGTTGCTGCAGAACTGCGATCGCATTCTGATGATGAAGAAAGGTCGCGTGGCGAATCAATATCACGCGGACCAGTTGAACGAAGCGGAGCTTTATCACGCTCTGTTGTCAGAGGCTGCATGAGATGTCGTCCATCATGAACCGAACCATGACTACCCCCAACGTCGTCGAAATCGCGCCCGAGGTGAAGCCGCCCACATGGCGCGCGAAGCTCTCGCGTAACCCGGAGTGGTTCACTGCGGCGCTGATCGTCGTGACGTCCGTGATCGTCGGCGCGATCAATCCGCGCTTCTTCCAGCTCGCGACGCTGTTCGATCTGTTGCACTCGGCGACGACGATGTCGCTGTTTGCGCTCGGCACGCTTGTCGTGCTGGCGTCGGGCGGCATCGACGTGTCGTTCACGGCGATCGGCGCGCTGACGATGTATGCGATCACGAAGGCGGTGTTCGCGTGGTGGCCCGATGCGCCGTTTGCGTTGATATTGATTGTCGGTGCGCTGGGTGGGATTGTGCTTGGTGTGATCAACGGGTTGCTGGTGCACAGGCTGAAGGCGCCTTCGCTGATCGTGACGATCGGCACGCAGTATTTGTATCGCGGGGTGTTGTTGACGTTCGTCGGCACGACGTTCTTCATGAACATTCCGCATAGCATGGATCACTTCGGGCGCATTCCGCTGTTTTTCTATCACACGGCGGATGGTTTGCGGGCGGTGTTGCCGGCATCGGTGATCGCGCTCGTTCTTGCTGCTCTGGTGACATGGTGGCTGCTGAATCGCACGATGATGGGGCGCGGCGTTTATGCCATGGGCGGCAGTCTCGCGATTGCCGAACGGCTTGGGTATAACCTGCGTGCCATTCATCTTTTTGTGTTTGGCTATACGGGGATGCTCGCTGGGATCGCAGGGATCCTGCATGTGTCGAATAACCGGCTTGCGAATCCGTTCGATCTCGTTGGGACTGAACTCGATGTGATCGCTGCTGTGATTCTTGGTGGTGCGAGGATTACCGGTGGCACTGGGACTGTGGCAGGGACCTTACTTGGCGTCGTGCTCGTTACGCTGATTAACAGCGTGCTTATTCTCGTTGGGGTGCCTAGTACCTGGCAGAAAGTTATTATCGGTGCGTTTATTCTTGTTGCTGGGACTTTGTTTGCTTTGCAGCGGAAGGGGTAGGGGTTGCTTTTTTTGTCTTCGACGCTAGTCGCCATTCTGGTTTTTTGGTTTTTTACTCGCTGGCATCCGCGTTTTGCTCTGGTTTGCTAGCGTTGCCCCTGTGCGGGGCGGCACCTACTTTTCTTTGCCGCGGCAAAGAAAAGTAGGCAAAAGAAAGCCGCTCACACCGCTAGCTCTTGTGCTTGCCTGCGGGCCCCCGACTGTTCCTACTCTTCACGCGGCAACGCGTTTGTTTGCGCCCGTTGCCAGCGTGCTAGCTGCACGCATCACCCGCTTCACATTGCCGCATCACGGCCTGCGTTACCAGACGGCCACCGCCGCCCAGGTGGCAAACTGTGTGTAGGCCGTCGCGATGGAAGTGCACCACTCCGGACTAAAAAGCGGGATCGGTGTCGTAGGAGCGCGAACGCATAGGGTGCGACAACCTACACACAGTTTGCCACCTGGGCGGCGCAAACCGTTCGCTGCCGCTGGCTGCGCTACGGGTGACTGGAGTGGGTGATGCGCCTGTTCGAGGCGCTGGCAACGGGCGCAAAACGATGTGTTGCCGTGTGGAGTGCGGGACCCGATGGGGGCCCGCAGGCAAGAACAAGGGCTGGCGGTGTTAGCCCGCTTTCTTTGCTTACTTTCTTTGCGGCGGCAAAGAAAGTAAGTGCCGCCCCGCACAGGGGCAACGCATGAATCACGAAGGCAAACCGCGGATGCCAGCGAAAGCGGCAGAGCCAAAACCCAAACGGCGAAGCCCGCACCGAGAAGGGAAGTAAGTGCCGCCCCGCACAGGGGCGACGCATGAATCACGAAGGCAAACCGCGGATGCCAGCGAAAGCGGCAGAGCCAAAACCCAAACGGCGAAGCCCGCACCGAGAAGGCCAGAACGACGACTGCGTCGCAGACAACAAAAAAACCAGATTTACTTCCTGGACACCCGCTGTCCCTCTTCAGTGATGATGGAAGTGAACTCTTCGACTTTAGAAAACCGCACAGCCTTAACCACACCAAACTTGCTGCTATCGACAACGAGATGGCTTTCGACGGCGCTAGCCATAGCGGCCTGCTTCAAAGCGACTTCGTGAAAGTTCCAGCACGTGACGCCACGTGCATCGTCAACGCCACCGGCGGAAATAAACGCCTTGTTGATCCCCATGCGCCGCAGCACTTCAATACTTTCTTCGCCCGAAAACGAATCCGAAGAAGGCACATACACGCCGCCGAGCAAGATCATCCGCACATTCGGCTTGCGCCGCAAAATCTCCGCGACATTCAACGAATAGCACACGACAGTCACATGCAGATCGTTAGGAATCAGCCGGGCGAACGTAGTGAGCGTCGTACCGCAATCGATGAACAACGTCTCATTGTTGCCGATCAGCTTCGCCGCAATAGCCGATGCCTCCGCCTTGGCCTGCGCGAAATGATCCTTTTCCTCCTCCAGCGAATAGCCGGCCGTATTCGGCACGTCCGTCGCGCTGACGATATATCCGCCCAGATACGTGAAGTGCCCCGGACTCGCAGCAATGTCACGGCGCACCGTCATCTCCGATACGCCCAGGAGCGTCGCCGCGTCGCGCAGGCGCATCACGCTCTGTTTGGCCAGCGCATCGGCAAGCACGCGCAGACGTTCAGTTTTAAGCATGGGGATGGTCTCTTGAACGCGATGTTGAGCAAGACTATGGCGCGTTAGATTTTGTTCGATTTCCTGAGAGGATTATAACAAGGCCCTGCACCTGCTTGTCGATGAATTTGCTCAATCAATGGGCAATGCGGGTTTTCGTGTCCCGTGGGCATCAGCGTCTGTGTTTTGGCGGATCAAGCTCGGATCGCGTCAGATTCAGCTTATGTCGATCGCCTTGGAAAAGCGGGACATTCCACTTATTCTGACTGCAGCGCCCGGGAACTGATGACGTGCGGCCCGGTCTTCTGCTTAATTCAAATCAGGAGCCACATCCATGACGCGTCCCGTCGATTCCGGCGTAATTCTTCTTGCCCGCCTCGCGCTTGCCGTGCTTTTTCTGTGGGGCGGCGTGATGAAGCTGCTCGGCTACGCGGGCTTCGTCGGATATTTGCAATCGAAGGGCGTGCCGTTCGTGCAGATTGCCGCGCCGATCGCGACGGCCGTTGAGGTGCTGGGCGGCCTCTTCCTCGTGGTCGGCTTCAAGATCCGCCCGCTCGGCCTGTTCATGGCCGCGTACACGATTGCGACGGCCGTGCTCGGACACGACTTCTGGAACATCACCGACGCCACCCTTCAGCGCGACATGATCATCCATTTCTGGAAGAACCTCGGCATCGCGGGCGGCTTCCTGCTGCTGTTCGTGACGGGCGCGGGACGCATCAGCATCGACGGCGCGCGTTCGCCGCGCAGCGGACTCGGCAGCAGCCTGTGATCGTTGCGCGTGCAGCGGCGTGCGATGCGCAATGCGCGAAACTTGCCCCGATACCCGTCCATCGCGACCCTTTCTCCAGAGCGGGCATCATTCGTGCAGCACTCCACACGCAGCACCAGGCAAGCCAATTCGACTAAAAGGAGCACGCGATGATTCAAGCTTTTGACCAAACGATCAATGGCACGGTCATGCAGTTCTGCGCAAGCATCGGCGAAGGGCCGATGCCGCATCGCGTGATCATCAGCCGCGCGGAGTCGGCTGAAACGCTGGTGATCCTCGACGCAGCCGGATTGATCAGCTCGATCAAGGCGGAAATCGAAGAGCCGGAGAAGCTCGTCGCGGACGCGATTCGCAAGGTGCAGAACGACGGGCTTATCGAAAAGGCGCTCGATACGGGCGTCATTCAGGAGACGTCGCTGTAATACATGCCGCAGTTTTTTCACACCGAGCCGCACAGAACGACACCCACGATGCCAGGCGCGTCGTGGGTGTCGTGCTTTTGTGGCGGTCCACGTGCGTTATTTGCTGGCGCTGGCGGGCCGCGTGCCGTTGCGGCCGTTGCGAGCGTGGTGATCCGACGAGTCTTGAGCGTGCGCCTCCGGATGCACGAGACATGCGAGTCCGAGCGCGCATAGCAGGATGCACGAGGAGATCAGCGTCGACGAATGGAGACCTGCCACGACGTGCGCCGCGCCCGCTGCGCCCGCCGCATCCGACGCGCTAGCAAGCGCGCCGAATGCCGCTACGCCCACCGCGCCGCCCGCCTGTCGCGCCGTGTTGAGGACGGCTGATGCGGTGCCCGCGCGCTGCCGGTCAACGGATGCGAGCACGGCTGTCGTCATCGCGGGAACGGCGAGTCCCATGCCGGACGGAATCAGCAGAAATGGCACGAGCAGCGCCCAGAGCGGCGACGCGGCATCGGCGAAATGCAGCAGCCCGTAACCGAGCGCCGCCGTAATCGCGCCCGCGATCATCGGCACACGCGCGCCGAAGCGCCCGACCACCCAGCCGCTCGCGACGTTCGACACGAGGAACCCGCCTGTCAGCGGCAGAAACGCGAGACCGGCCTGCAGCGCCGTCTCGCCGCGCGCATGCTGCAGATACAGGCTCAGCACGAAGACCACGCCGTAGTAAGTCAGATTCACGCAGATGCCGAACAGCACGGCCGCGCTGAACGTGCGGTTGCCGAAGAAGGTGAGCGGCAGCATCGGCGTACGCACGCGCCGCTCGGTGACGATGAACGCGGCCGCCGCGATCAGCGCGAGCACGAAGCCGCCGCCGACGAGCGGATGCATGAGTCCGAGCGGGCGCCACTCGATCACGGCGCCTGTGAAAGCCGTCAGCGCGACGATCGCTAGCAGCTGGCCGACGGGATCGATGCCGCGCGCGACCGGGGTCTCTTTTGAGCGCTCCGGCGCTTCGCTAAAAGCTGCTGTGGACGGCGAAAGCGGCACCCACATAAACGTCGCGGCAAGCCCTAGCGCGCAGATCGGCAGATTGACGAGAAAGATCGCCCGCCAGCCGAAC
>NZ_JAAGPD010000071.1 GCF_017104565.1 Paraburkholderia sp. Tr-20389
GAAAAAAAAAAAAAAAAGACTACACATTGGGCTAAAGCCTATAAGCTAGAACAACGTCGACAATGCACACCTATACAATAAAACAGTCTTTAACTCTTGAAAACGCTCTCAGTCAATACACCCTAGAATAAGCTACATCGAAAGTTGCAAGTCATCACCGTTATCCACGCAGTGCACGATCATACTGCTCAGCTGTCCTTCTATCTACACTAATTATTGTGTAATGATCTGTACTAGA
>NZ_JAAGPD010000072.1 GCF_017104565.1 Paraburkholderia sp. Tr-20389
GTGAGCGGCTCAAGCAACTTATCAACGAAAAACGGCCCGGGCGCTCTTGCGCTCGGGCCGTCAAGTCCAGACCGTTTCGTTATACCGTTCGAGTCCTCAAAAGAGACCTTAACTGAACGGCATTACGCCGCGGCGGGGTTTTTTATTGTCGTCGTGTGATGAAAGAGCCCTTTGTGAGGCGGTTTTTCCGTTCGACTGCGGCGCGCTTCAGAAGATGTTGCGCCGATCCGGATCGTGCAGCGGATCAGGCGTCTTCTGCGTCAGCCGCAGAATGCCCTGATCGTCGAAATAGAAGCTGTACATCATGTACCAGTAGTTGTCTTCCAGGTACCGATACGTCCATACCTCGCGCTTCATCAGCGGGAAATAGTTGGTTTCGACAGGGCGTCCGAAGTTGATCAGCACGTCGTCGCGCGTCCACTTGCCGATTTCCGCCCGATAGAACTCGTTCGGCTGCAGAACCTGACGCACGTTCACGATCTTGCCGGACGCGTCGATGTCGGCGGCCGTGGTGAATTCTCCCATCGGCTGAGTCGGCCACATCAACCGTTTGCCGCCGTTCGGCAGGTCGTAGACTTCGCGCGGCGGCCCGAGGCGGGCGACGATCGTCGATTGATCCGCGCCCGCCTGATAGTTCTGCCAGGGCTGCGCGCATCCGGCGAGCACGAGGGCGCAGGCGAGAGCGGCGAGCGTGGCGCGCGCCGCGCGCACGGGTGAAATGCGGATGAACATGACACCTCCAATGGTGTTCGATGACGGCTTGTTATTGTCCTGATCGTCATTTTGACATGCGTCGCGTGAAAAGATTGTCGGCCGGTTCGCGCGCCGGCACAGGCTTTCGCCTGCTCGACGCTTGCTAGCTGGTGCTGCGCCGGCCTATGATCCGCGCTTCGATCGACAGACGGGGCGAGCGGATGAAAGCGAAGTGGGCAAGAGTAGTGATGGCGGCGATGACGCTGGCAGCGACGGTGAGTGCGCATGCGCAAAGCACGCCGACAGGCGCGCCGATCCGTATCGCGATGATCGAAGGCATGTCCGGCCCGTTTGCGAACGCGGGCGCGGCCGTCGAGCGCAATCTGCGCTTCGGCGTCGAAACGGTCAACGCGCGCGGCGGCGTGAGGCTCGCGGACGGCGCGCATCCGCTGGAGCTTGTCGTCCTCGACAGCAAGGGCAGCGCCGAAGAAGCGCTCGTGCAGCTGCGAGCAGCCGCCGACGGGCACATCGGCTTCATCATGCAGGGCAACAGTTCGGCCGTGGCCGCGGCGCTGCTGGCCGCGATCGACAAGCAGAACACGCGCGAGCCGGACAATCGCGAGCTGTTCCTCAACTATTCCGCCGACGATCCCGCGCTGACCAACGCGAGCTGCAGCTTCTGGCATTTTCGTTTCGACGCGCACGCGGGGATGCGGATGGACGCACTCGCCGACGTGATCCAGCGCGACAAGTCGGTGAAGAAGGTCTATCTCCTGAACCAGGACTATAGCTTCGGGCATGACGTGAGCACGCTGGCGCGCGCCACGCTCGCGTCGAAGCGGCCAGATATCGGCGTGGTCGGCGACGAATTTCATCCGATCGGACGCGTGAAGGACTTCGCGCCGTACATCGCGAAGATTCGTGCGAGCGGCGCCGATGCCGTGATTACGGGCAACTGGGGCAACGATCTGACGCTGCTGGTGAAGGCCGCGCGCGAGCAGGGCCTCGATACGAAGTTCTACACCTTCTATGGCAACAGCCTCGGCGCGCCGGCCGCGCTGGGCGATGCCGGCGTCAAACGCGTCATCGCCGTGGCCGACTGGCATCCGAACGCAGGTGGCACGGCGTCGGACGCGTGGTATGCCTCGTTCCGGCAGCGCTTTCCGGCCGCTCAGGACGACTACCCGGTTCTGCGCATGCCGCTGATGATCGAGATGCTGGCCGCGGCGATGATCCGCGCGGGCAGCGCCCAGCCGGAGAAGGTCGCGAAGGCGCTCGAAGGGATGAAGTACGACAACGGCTTTCATGCATCGTGGATGCGAGCCGAAGATCACCAGCTGATCCAGCCCCTTTACGTGATGGAGATGGACAAGGTGGGCACGCCAGGCGTCCATTTCGACAACGAAGGCTCCGGTTATGGCTTCCGGACCGTGCTGGCGCTGGCGTCAGAGCGTACGGTGCCGGCCACGACCTGCAGGATGAAGCGGCCCTGACGACGCGCACAGTAGCGGCCCAGGACGAGGGCGAAAGCGGCCCGAAACGGCGGGGTTCGCCGGATGACCGGGCTGTGCTACAATACGCGACTCGTTTTGTTGTAACCCACGGCACGGCCCTTCTTCCGTGACCGCCAGTGATTCAAAGGAAATCAACATGTCCGTAGCTGAAATCAAGAAATCCGACGTCGTCGCGCAATTCGCACGTGGCGCAAACGACACCGGCTCCCCCGAAGTTCAGGTCGCTCTGCTGACCACGCGCATCAACGAACTGACGGTTCACTTCAAGGCCCACACGAAGGATCACCACAGCCGCCGCGGTCTGCTGCGCATGGTGAGCCGTCGTCGCAAGCTGCTCGACTACCTGAAGGGCAAGGACGCTGATCGTTACCGCGCTCTGATCGAGAAGCTGGGTCTGCGTAAGTAATCCGGCGCATCGGACTTTCTGTCAGCAAGATGCCTGTGTCAGTTCCGCTGATACAGGCATTTTGTTTTTCAACGGTGCGCTTCATGTGAAGTTTGTCGTTGAATCAATCCTTCGGCGCGCCGGTTGCGCCGCGGGTAAAACGAAATAAGCCGGGCTTCAGGGTAGGGCGCTGTGTCATTCCAGCGGTTCGCGTGCAAGTGAATGCATCCACGTGATTCTCTGGAATGGCATAACACTCCTCTACCCGAAGGGCTCCGGTCCTGACGATGCCGCGCGCGGTCAGGCGCGGCATGACCAAAGATCAAGGAGGACAAATGTCTCTGTTTAACAAGGTCGTCAAAGAGTTCAAGTGGGGCCAGCATACGGTTCGCATGGAAACGGGTGAAATCGCCCGCCAGGCGAGCGGTGCTGTGCTCGTCGACGTCGAAGATACGGTCGTGCTCGCGACCGTCGTCGGTGCGAAGACGGCCAAGCCGGGCCAGGACTTCTTTCCGCTGACTGTCGACTACCTCGAAAAGACCTACTCGGCAGGCAAGATCCCCGGTGGCTTCTTCCGTCGCGAAGGCCGTCCGTCGGAAGGCGAAACGCTGATCTCGCGCCTGATCGACCGTCCGCTGCGTCCGCTCTTCCCGGAAGGCTTCTACAACGAAGTGCAGGTCGTCATCCACGTGATGTCGATCAACCCGGAAGTCCCCGCCGACATCCCCGCGCTGATCGGCGCGTCGGCGGCGCTGGCCGTGTCGGGTCTGCCGTTCAACGGCCCCGTCGGTGCTGCGCGCGTTGCCTACATCAACAACGAGTACGTGCTGAACCCGACCCGTTCGCAAATCAAGGAATCGCGTCTGGACCTCGTCGTCGCCGGTACGGAACGCGCGGTGCTGATGGTCGAATCCGAAGCGGATCAACTGCCGGAAGACGTGATGCTGGGCGCTGTCGTGTTCGGGCACGAGCAGATGCAAACGGCCATCGACGCGATCCACGAACTGGTGCGTGAAGGCGGCAAGGCCGAGTGGGACTGGCAGGCTGCGCCGAAGAATGAAGCGCTGATCTCGCGTGTCAATGAAATTGCCCACAACGAACTGCTGTCGGCGTATCAGACGCGCGACAAGCAGGCTCGCTCGACGAAGCTGAAGGAAGTCTACGCAGCGACGCAAGCCAAGCTCGAAGAAGAAGCAGCGGCAGCAGGCACGGTGGCGGCCGACAAGGCATCGGTGGGCAACGTACTGTTCGACATCGAAGCGAAGATTGTCCGTTCGCAGATCCTGAACGGCGAGCCGCGTATCGACGGCCGCGACACGCGCACGGTCCGCCCGATCGAAATCCGCACGGGCGTCCTGCCGCGTACGCACGGCTCGGCGCTCTTCACGCGCGGCGAAACGCAGGCGCTCGTCGTCGCGACGCTCGGCACGAAGGGCGATGAGCAGATTATCGACGCGCTCGAAGGCGAGTACCGCGACCGCTTCATGCTCCACTACAACATGCCGCCGTTCGCGACGGGCGAAACGGGCCGCGTCGGCTCGCCGAAGCGCCGCGAAGTCGGTCACGGCCGTCTGGCCAAGCGCGCGCTGATCGCGTGCCTGCCGAGCGCCGAAGAATTCGGCTACTCGATCCGCGTCGTGTCGGAAATCACGGAATCGAACGGTTCGTCGTCGATGGCGTCGGTGTGCGGCGGCTGTCTCGCGCTGATGGACGCCGGCGTGCCGATGAAGGCGCACGTCGCGGGCATCGCGATGGGCCTGATTCTCGAAGGCAACAAGTTCGCGGTGCTGACGGACATCCTCGGCGACGAAGATCACCTGGGCGACATGGACTTCAAGGTGGCGGGCACGGCTGACGGCGTGACGGCACTGCAGATGGACATCAAGATCCAGGGCATCACGAAGGAAATCATGCAGGTCGCGCTGGCACAGGCGAAGGAAGGCCGCATGCACATCCTCGGCAAGATGACCTCGGCTGTGTCCGGCGTGAACACGGAAATGTCGGCGTACGCGCCGCGCATGATCACCATCAAGATCAACCCCGAAAAGATCCGCGACGTGATCGGCAAGGGCGGTTCGGTGATCCGTGCACTGACGGAAGAAACGGGCACGACGATCGACATCTCCGACGACGGCGTCGTCACGATCGCGAGCACGAGCTCCGAGGGCATGGCGGAAGCGAAGAAGCGCATCGAGAACATCACGGCGGAAGTCGAAGTCGGTCAGGTCTACGAAGGCACGGTGCTCAAGCTGCTGGACTTCGGCGCGATCGTCAACCTGCTGCCGGGCAAGGATGGTCTGCTGCACATCTCCGAAATCGCCAACGAGCGCATCAAGGACATCAACGACTACCTGAAGGAAGGCCAGCAAGTGAAGGTCAAGGTCATCCAGACGGACGAAAAGGGTCGTGTGCGCCTGTCGGCGAAGGCGCTCCTGAACGAAGCAGCACAGACGGAGCCGACGCCGCAGCAGTAACGCGGTGAAAGCGGGACGGCCGGTAGCGCAAAAGCGCGCCGGCCGTTTTTCATGTAGGGTGGATTGCAGTGCGAACGGGTTTTGTCCGACCGGTTTGCAGCGCTATCCAGACCTGGGAGAGACGACGATGAACGCAATCGAAATCACCGAATTCGGTGCGCCGGAAGTCTTGAAACTCGCCGAACGGCCGATGCCGGAGCCGAAAGCGGGTGAAGTGCTGATCAAGGTGGCCGCGTCGGGCGTGAATCGCCCGGACGTGTTCCAGCGCAAGGGCGGCTATGCGCCGCCGCCGGGCGCGTCGGATCTGCCGGGGCTGGAAGTGGCGGGTGAAATCGTCGGCGGAAACATCGACGAGAAGCGCAATCCGTTCGGTCTGAAGATCGGCGACCGCGTGTGTGCGCTGATGGCGGGCGGCGGCTATGCCGAATATGCCACGGTGCCTCTGCTGCAGTGTCTGCCCGTGCCGAAGGGTTTTTCCGACATCGAAGCGGCTGCATTGCCCGAGACGTTCTTCACGGTCTGGAGCAATGTTTTTGACCGTGCGATGCTGGGCAAAGGCGAGGGCGGCGAGAACGAAACGTTCCTGGTGCAAGGCGGCTCGAGCGGTATCGGCGTGACGGCTATCCAGATTGCGCATGCGCTGGGTTTTCGCGTGTTCGCGACGGCGGGCACGGATGAGAAGTGCCGGGCGTGCGAAGCGATCGGCGCGGAGCGCGCGATCAACTACAAGACGGAAGATTTCGTCGAAGTGATCAAGTCGCTCACGAACGATCGTGGCGTCGACGT
Organism: Paraburkholderia sp. Tr-20389; assembly: GCF_017104565.1. Classification (GTDB taxonomy): domain Bacteria; phylum Pseudomonadota; class Gammaproteobacteria; order Burkholderiales; family Burkholderiaceae; genus Paraburkholderia. Next base: position 5,853 of record NZ_JAAGPD010000072.1, read on the forward strand.
GATTCTCGACATGGTTGCGGGCAGTTACGTGCCGCGTGAACTGAAGGCGCTGGCCGACGGCGGGCGTCTTGTCGTGATCGCGTTGCTCGGTGGTGCGAAGGCGGAAGTGAACCTGAACGAGATTCTGCGTCGCCGCCTCACGGTCACGGGCTCGACGCTGCGTCCGCGACCGGTCGAGTTCAAGGCGAAGATCGCTGCACAACTGAAAGAACATGTGTGGCCGCATCTCGAAGACGGCACGATCAAGCCGATGATCTACAAGGTGTTCCCCGCGGCTGACGCTGCACAGGCGCACGAACTGATGGAAAGCAGTACGCACGTCGGCAAGATCGTGTTGAATTGGGGCGCGGGTGCTTGACAGCGCTCGTTTAATTGAGTTTGACCCGGTCTGTCAGCACACAGTAAAATCGCATGTTTTGCGCGTTCTGCATGGTTTTTGCATGCGGACCGGGTACCGAGCGCTGACGAAGCGGACGCGTTCATCACCCGCACCACGATAAATCGAGCGAGACGATGGCGAAACAACGAGCAAAACTGGTAGTCGGTAACTGGAAGATGCACGGTCGGCTTGCCGACAATCGCGTGCTGCTGCAAGCCGTATCGCGCGGCGCGGACGATCTTCCGGATGATGTGCGGGTCGGCGTGTGTGTGCCGTGCCCCTATCTGGCGCAGGCGCAAACGCTGCTCGAAAGCGGCCGCGTCGCGTGGGGCGTGCAGGATGTCTCCGCGTACGCGCAGGGCGCCTACACCGGCGAAGTCGCGGCCGAGATGGCTGCCGAGTTCGGCTCGACATTCGCGATCGTCGGGCACTCCGAGCGGCGTGCGTATCATCGCGAAAGCGCTGAGATCGTCGCAGTGAAGACGCAGCGCGCGCTCGCAGCAGGTTTGACGCCGATCGTCTGCGTCGGCGAAACGCTCGAAGAGCGTGAAGGCGGCAAGACGGAACAGATCGTCGGCGAGCAGCTTGATGTCGTGCTCGCGAAGCTGTCAGTTGAAGACGCGGCTCGCATCGTCATCGCTTACGAGCCGGTGTGGGCAATCGGCACCGGCAAGAGCGCGACGGCGCAGCAGGCCCAAGACGTTCACGCGTTTCTGCGCGCGCGTCTCGTGGCGAAAGGTGGCGATGCCGCCGACGTGCCGTTGCTGTATGGCGGCAGCGTGAAGCCGGAGAACGCGGAAGAACTGTTCGGCCAGCCGGATATCGATGGCGGTCTGATCGGCGGAGCGTCGTTGAAGGACAAGGATTTCCTGGCAATCTGCAGTGCAGCTGTCGCGGCAACGGCCGCGCGCTGAGCATTGACGCAGAGTGCCCGGGCGAGGATGACCCATTGCGTGCAGCATGTCGTGCTGCGCGGTTAAATAAAGACTCAGGTGAGTGTGATGCTGTATTTGAAAACGTTGATCATCGTCGTGCAGTTGCTGTCGGCGCTGGGTGTCATCGGTCTCGTGCTTCTGCAACACGGCAAGGGCGCCGACATGGGTGCTGCTTTCGGTAGCGGTGCATCGGGCAGTCTCTTCGGCGCGACAGGTTCTGCTAATTTTCTGTCACGTACCACTGCGATACTGGCAGCTGTGTTCTTCGTCACCACGTTGGCACTGACGTACCTCGGCGCATATCACTCGAAACCTTCGGCAGGTGTGCTTGGTAACATGCCGGCAGCATCGGCACCTGTTGCTGCATCGGCGGCTCCTGCTGCGTCGGCATCGGCCAATGCATCGGCTGCAGTTGCTGCATCTGCAGCTTCCGCGCCAGGCCAAGACGTACCGAAATAAATTTTCGAGGAAAACACGTTTGTGCGTTGAACAAACTGTTTAACCGGGTTACAATTCAAGTCTTGAAGCGATTCGCGGGTTTTACAAAAAGTTGTTCCCGGATTGCAGACAGTGCCGACGTGGTGAAATTGGTAGACACGCTATCTTGAGGGGGTAGTGGCGAAAGCTGTGCGAGTTCGAGTCTCGCCGTCGGCACCAATGTTATCTAATGCCAGCCGCTTGCTTCAGCTTCGGCTGGCATTTTCACTTCTGGGGTGGTGTTTGCTGTGGGCTTTCAACATCAAGCATCCCGAAGTGTTTCGCGTCAGGGGTTGTTCAAGGTAGTTCGCGTCTCCTGACGTTACTCAGAACCAACCGATTGAGGATAGCTTTGAACCTCGCAGCCTATTTCCCCGTATTGATGTTCCTCCTCGTGGGCACCGGTTTAGGCGTAGCACTGGTCAGTATCGGCAAGATCCTCGGTCCGAATCGACCGGACACCGAAAAGAACGCACCGTACGAGTGCGGCTTCGAAGCATTCGAAGATGCGCGCATGAAGTTCGATGTGCGCTACTACCTGGTCGCCATTCTCTTCATCATCTTCGACCTTGAAGCGGCATTCCTGTTCCCGTGGGGCGTGGCTCTGCGCGATATCGGCTGGCCCGGCTTCATCTCGATGATGATTTTTCTGCTCGAATTCCTGTTGGGCTTCGCCTATATCTGGAAGAAAGGTGGTCTCGACTGGGAATGACGGGTTAATCGCCGGTGTGTATGGGTGGCGATGGCTCGCCGCCCGTCTGGAGTGGAAAACAAATGAGTATCGAAGGGGTCTTGAAGGAAGGGTTTGTCACCACCACGGCTGACAAACTGATCAACTGGACGCGTACCGGTTCACTGTGGCCGATGACGTTCGGTCTCGCGTGTTGCGCGGTCGAGATGATGCATGCGGGCGCCGCCCGTTATGACCTTGACCGTTTCGGCGTGGTGTTTCGTCCGAGTCCGCGTCAGTCGGACGTGATGATCGTCGCCGGCACGCTGTGCAACAAGATGGCGCCGGCGCTGCGCAAGGTCTATGACCAGATGGCCGAGCCGCGCTGGGTGATCTCGATGGGCTCGTGCGCGAACGGCGGCGGCTACTATCACTACTCATACTCGGTGGTGCGTGGCTGTGACCGGATCGTGCCCGTCGATGTGTACGTGCCGGGCTGTCCGCCGACGGCTGAAGCGCTGGTGTACGGCGTGATCCAGCTGCAGGCGAAGATCCGCCGCACCAACACCATCGCCCGTCAATAAGCCCAAAGCCTCCCCACAATATGGCAAGCAAACTCGAGACCCTCAAAGCGAACCTCGAGGCGGCCTTTGGCGGCCGCCTGACGAGCATCACCGAATCGATCGGTGAGCTGACCATCGTCGTGAAGGCAGACGATTTCCTCGAAGTGGCCACGCGTCTGCGCGATGACGCGAAGCTGCGTTTCGAGCAGCTGATCGACCTCTGCGGTATCGACTATCAAACCTACGGTGAAGGCGCTTACGAAGGTCCGCGTTTTGCCGCCGTCCTGCATCTGCTGTCCATCACGAACAACTGGCGCGTGCGCGTGCGCGTGTTCGCACCCGACGACGACGTGCCGCTGATCCCCTCGGTCGTTGAGATCTGGAATTCGGCCAACTGGTACGAGCGCGAAGCATTCGACCTGTACGGCATCGTGTTCGAAGGTCACCCCGACCTGCGCCGCATCCTGACCGATTACGGTTTCATCGGTCACCCGTTCCGCAAAGATTTCCCTGTCTCCGGCTACGTCGAGATGCGTTACGACCCGGAAGAGAAGCGCGTCGTCTATCAGCCGGTGACGATCGAGCCTCGGGAAATCACGCCGCGCGTGATCCGCGAGGATCGCTATGGCGGCCTGAAACACTAAGAGAACGTCATGGCAGAGATCAAGAACTACACGCTCAACTTCGGTCCGCAGCACCCGGCAGCGCACGGCGTGCTGCGCCTCGTGCTCGAACTCGACGGCGAAGTGATCCAGCGCGCCGATCCGCACATCGGCCTCCTGCACCGCGCCACTGAAAAACTCGCGGAAAGCAAGACCTTCATCCAGTCGGTGCCGTACATGGACCGTCTCGACTACGTGTCGATGATGGTCAATGAGCACGGCTATGTGCTGGCGATCGAAAAGCTGCTCGGCATCGACGTTCCCATTCGCGCGAAGTACATCCGCGTGCTGTTCGACGAAGTCACGCGTGTGCTGAACCACCTGATGTGGATCGGCGCGCACGCGCTCGACGTCGGCGCGATGGCCGTGTTCCTCTACGCGTTCCGCGAACGCGAAGACCTGATGGACGTGTATGAAGCGGTCTCCGGCGCGCGTATGCATGCTGCGTACTATCGTCCGGGCGGCGTCTATCGTGATCTGCCGGACGCGATGCCGCAGTACAAGGCATCGAAGATTCGCAATACGAAGGCACTGTCGAAGCTGAACGAGAACCGTCAGGGTTCGCTGCTCGACTTCATCGAAGATTTCTTCAACCGTTTCCCGAAGTGCGTCGACGAGTACGAAACGCTGCTCACTGACAACCGCATCTGGAAGCAGCGTCTGGTCGGCATCGGTGTCGTGAGTCCGGAACGCGCGCTGCAGATGGGCCTGACGGGTGCGATGCTGCGCGGCTCGGGCATCGCGTGGGATCTGCGCAAGAAGCAGCCGTACGAAGTGTATGACCAGATGGACTTCGACATTCCCGTCGGCGTGAATGGCGATTGCTACGACCGCTATCTGGTGCGTGTCGAAGAAATGCGTCAATCCACGCGCATCGCGAAACAGTGCATTGAATGGTTGCGTAAGAATCCCGGCCCTGTGATGACGGACAATCACAAGGTCGCGCCGCCGTCGCGCGTGGGCATGAAGTCGAACATGGAAGACCTGATTCACCACTTCAAGCTCTTCACGGAAGGCTTCCACGTGCCGGAAGGCGAAGCGTATGCCGCCGTCGAGCATCCGAAGGGCGAGTTCGGCATCTATCTCGTGTCGGACGGCGCGAACAAGCCGTACCGCCTCAAGATCCGTGCGCCGGGTTATGCGCATCTGTCCGCGCTCGACGAAATGGCGCGCGGCCACATGATCGCCGACGCCGTGACGATCATCGGCACGCAGGACATCGTGTTCGGTGAAGTGGACCGCTAGCCGGTCGACACCAAGCGGTTTTCATCAAGGCACGCGCTCCCGCAGCCGATAAAGCATGAGAAGCGGAGCGCGCGTCAAGCAAAGGAACGCCGGGTCTGTCGCAATATGCCGCAATACGCAGTGAGCGACAGGTTTTCGTTCGGTAGGAATTGAAAGAGTCGTGTCTGAAAATGATCTCAGCTGAAGGCCTGAAAGAAATCGATCGCGCGATCGCGAAGTACCCCGCCGATCAGAAACAGTCCGCCGTGATGTCGGCCCTGGCCGTCGGTCAGGAAGAGCATGGCTGGTTGTCGCCCGAACTGATGCAGTTCGTGGCGGACTATCTCGGCATGCCGGCCGTCGCCGTGCAGGAGGTTGCGACCTTCTACACGATGTACGAGACGAAACCCGTCGGCAAATACAAGATCACGCTCTGCACGAACCTGCCGTGCCAGCTTGGTCCCGATGGCGGTTCGGACAGCGCCGCCGAATATCTGAAGCAGAAGCTCGGTATCGACTTCGGCGAAACCACGCCCGACGGCAAGTTCACCCTCAAAGAGGGTGAGTGCATGGGCTCGTGCGGTGACGCCCCCGTGATGCTCGTGAACAACCATCGTATGTGCAGCTTCATGAGCCGCGAGAAGATCGACCAGCTCCTCGAGGAACTTTCGAAATGACGTCTCTACACGATCGTCACATCAAACCGCTGATTCTCGCCGGCCTCAACGGCGACAACTGGCATCTTCAGGACTACGTCGAGCGTGGCGGCTACAAGCAGCTGCGCCGCATTCTCGAAGAGAAGATTCCGCCTGAGCAGGTGATCGCCGACGTGAAGGCGTCGGGTCTGCGCGGCCGGGGCGGTGCTGGCTTCCCGACCGGTCTGAAGTGGAGCTTCATGCCGCGTCAGTTCCCGGGGCAGAAGTACCTCGTCTGCAACTCGGACGAAGGCGAACCGGGCACGTTCAAGGATCGCGACATCCTGCGCTGGAATCCGCATGCGCTGATCGAAGGCATGGCCATCGGCGCTTACGCGATGGGCATCACCGTCGGTTACAACTACATTCACGGCGAAATCTTCGAAGTCTATCGACGCTTCGAGGCCGCGCTGGAAGAGGCGCGCGCAGCGGGCTTCCTCGGCGACAACATCATGGGCTCGGGTTTCTCGTTCCAGCTGCATGCGCACCACGGTTATGGCGCATACATCTGCGGCGAAGAAACCGCGTTGCTCGAATCGCTGGAAGGCAAGAAAGGCCAGCCGCGCTTCAAGCCGCCTTTCCCGGCGAGCTTCGGCGTGTACGGCAAGCCGACCACGATCAATAACACGGAAACGTTCGCAGCCGTGCCGTTCCTGTTGGCCGTCGGTCCGCAGAACTACCTCGAAATGGGTAAGCCGAACAACGGCGGCACGAAGATCTTCTCGGTGTCGGGCGACGTCGAGCGTCCGGGCAACTACGAGATTCCGCTCGGCACGCCGTTCGCGACGCTGATGGAACTCGCAGGCGGCATGCGCGGCGGCAAGAAGATCAAGGCGGTGATTCCTGGCGGTTCGTCGGCCCCGGTCATTCCGGGCGACATCATGATGCAGACCGACATGGACTACGATTCGATCGCGAAGCAGGGCTCCATGTTGGGCTCGGGCGCGGTCATCGTGATGGACGAAACGCGCTGCATGGTGCGTTCGCTGTTGCGCCTGTCGTATTTCTATTACGAAGAGTCGTGCGGTCAGTGCACGCCGTGCCGCGAAGGCACGGGCTGGCTGTATCGCGTTGTGCATCGCATCGAGCACGGTCTGGGCCGCAAGGAAGACCTGGATCTGTTGAACTCGGTCGCCGAAAACATCATGGGCCGCACGATCTGCGCGCTCGGCGATGCGGCTGCGATGCCGGTGCGGGGCATGCTCAAGCACTACTGGGACGAATTCGAGTATCACGTCGCCAACAAGCGTTGTCTCACGGGCGGTCATGCCGGCGCGGCGGCAGCCCCGGAAACGGTCGCTGCATAAAGCTGAAGCACACGCGGGCGCCGCTGCTTCGTGAAGAGCGAAGCGGCGAGCGGGCGAACGATTGAGCGGTAACAGGTTAAGGAAGATTGACCATCATGGTTGAACTTGAAATAGACGGCAAGAAAGTAGAGGTGGCCGAAGGCAGCATGATCATTCAGGCTGCGCATAAGGTCGATACCTATATCCCTCACTTCTGCTATCACAAGAAGCTGTCGATTGCGGCCAACTGCCGGATGTGTCTCGTCGATGTCGAGAAGATGCCGAAGGCCGTGCCTGCATGCGCAACGCCGGTGTCGGCGGGCATGATCGTGCGCACGCAGTCGGAAAAGGCGGTGAAGGGCCAGCAGTCGGTGATGGAATTCCTGCTGATCAATCACCCGCTCGATTGCCCGATCTGCGACCAGGGCGGCGAATGCCAGTTGCAGGATCTGGCCGTCGGTTACGGCAAGTCGTCGTCGCGTTACAGCGAAGAGAAGCGTGTGGTGTTCCACAAGAACGTGGGCCCGCTGATCTCGATGGAAGAGATGTCGCGCTGCATTCACTGCACGCGCTGCGTGCGCTTCGGCGAAGAAATCGCCGGCGTGATGGAACTCGGCATGCTGGGTCGCGGCGAACATTCGGAAATCACGTCGTTCGTCGGCAAGACCGTGGATTCGGAACTGTCGGGCAACATGATCGATCTGTGCCCGGTCGGCGCGCTGACCAGCAAGCCGTTCCGCTACAGCGCCCGTACGTGGGAGCTGTCGCGCCGCAAGTCGGTGAGCCCGCACGATTCCGTCGGCGCAAACCTCGTGGTGCAGGTGAAGAACAACCGCGTGATGCGCGTTCTGCCGTTCGAAAACGAATCCATCAACGAATGCTGGATTTCGGACAAGGACCGCTTCTCGTACGAAGGTCTCAACAGCCCGGAACGTCTGACGCGCCCGATGCTCAAGCAGGGCGGCAAGTGGATCGAGACGGACTGGCAGACGGCGCTCGAATACGTCGTCAAGGGTCTGAAGGGCATCAAGGACGACCACGGCGCGAACGCGATCGCCGCTCTCGGCAGCGCGCACAGCACGGTCGAAGAACTGTTCCTGCTCAAGCAGATCGCTCAGGCTGTCGGCACGCCGAACGTCGATTTCCGTCTGCGTCAGTCGGACTTCGCGGCAACTGTGAACGGTACGCCGTGGCTCGGCACGTCGATCGCGAATCTGTCGATGCTCGACAGCGCGCTGGTGATCGGTTCGTCGCTGCGTCGCGACCATCCGCTGTTCGCCGCGCGTCTGCGTCAGGCAGCGAAGGGCGGCGCGAAGATCACGCTGCTGCAGGCCACGCGCGACGACGCGCTGATCCCGCAAGCCGCGCGCATCGCTGCAGCACCGTCGGCATGGCTCGACGAGCTGGCCGGCATCGCGGCTGCCGTGTCGGAAGCGAAGGGCGTTGCACTGCCTGAAGCGTTCGCCGGCGCAACGGCCTCGGATGCCGCAAAGCAGACGGCTGCCGCGCTCGGTGCAGGCGAAACGCGTGTCGTGCTGCTCGGCAACGGCGCGGTCCAGCATCCGGAGTTCACGCGCATTCACGCAGCGGCTCAGTGGATCGCACAAACCACGGGCGCGACGCTCGGCTTCCTGACGGAAGCAGCGAACACGGTGGGCGCGCATCTCGTCAACGCATTGCCGGGCGAGGGCGGTCTGAACGCTCGCGAAGTGTTCGAACAGCCGCGCAAGGGTTACGTGCTGCTGAACCTCGAACCTGAATTCGATACGGCCAACCCGGCGCAGGCGCTGGCCGCGCTGAACCAGGCGGAAATGGTCGTCGTACTGTCGCCGTTCCAGACGGGCGCCGAGTATGCCGACGTGCTGCTGCCGATCGCGCCGTACACCGAAACGTCCGGCACGTTCGTCAACGCGGAAGGCACGGTGCAGATGTTCAACGGCGTCGTGCGTCCGCTCGGCGATACGCGTCCCGCATGGAAGGTGCTGCGCGTGCTGGGCAACCTGCTCGGCGCGTCGGGCTTCGACTTCGACACGGCGGAACAGGTGCGCATCGCGGCACTCGGCGACGGCGACCTCACGCCGCGTCTGTCGAACAGCACGTCGGTGGCCGTTGCGCGCAGCAGCGCCGCGAAGGCCGCGCAAGGCACGTTCGAGCGCATCGCCGATGTGCCGATCTACCACGCCGATCAGCTCGTGCGCCGCGCTGAGTCGCTGCATCTGACGGCAGCGGCGCGGGCCGCCAATTCGGTCGGTCTGCCGGCCGCATTGTTCGACCAGCTGGGTTTGAAGGAAGGCGACGCGGTGCGCGTTCGTCAGGGCGATCGCTCGGTGCAGGCTCCGGCCGTGCGTGATGCGAATCTTGCGGAGACGGTCGTCCGCGTGTCGGCGGCTACGTCTGCCGGTGCAGCGCTGGGCAGCCTGTTCGGTGAACTGGTGGTGGAGAAGGCGTAAATGACCTTGTTCGAATCGATCAACGCGGGCGGCGCTCAGATTCTCGGCGTGGCATGGCCCACCGTTTGGGCCCTCGTGCGCATTCTCGTGGTGGCCGTCGCGATCCTGCTGTGCGTCGCTTATCTGATCCTGTGGGAACGTAAGCTGATCGGCTGGATGCACGTTCGTCTCGGCCCGAACCGAGTCGGCCCCGCAGGTCTGCTGCAGCCGATCGCCGACGTGCTCAAGCTGCTGCTGAAAGAAGTGATTCAGCCGACCCAGGCAAGCCGCTGGGTTTATCTGGTTGCGCCAGTGATGGTGGTGGTCCCCGCTTTCGCGGTCTGGGCGGTGATTCCGTTCCAGGCGGGCGCGGTGCTCGGCGACATCAACGCGGGTCTGCTGTACGCGATCTCGATCTCGTCGGTCGGCGTGTACGGCGTGATTCTGGCGGGCTGGGCGTCGAACTCGAAATACGCGTTCCTGGGTGCGATGCGCGCGGCGGCACAGATGGTGTCGTACGAAGTGTCGATGGGCTTCGCGCTGGTCGTCGTGATGATGACGGCGGGCACGATGAACCTGTCGGACATCGTCGGTTCGCAGATGCGCGGCATCTTCGCGAGCCATGGCGTGACGTTCCTGTCGTGGAACTGGCTGCCGTTGCTGCCGGCCTTCGTCGTCTACTTCGTGTCGGGCATCGCTGAAACGAACCGCCACCCGTTCGACGTGGTGGAAGGCGAGTCGGAAATCGTCGCGGGTCACATGATCGATTACTCGGGTATGGCGTTCGCGCTGTTCTTCCTGGCCGAGTACATCAACATGATCGTGATCTCGGCGCTGGCATCGATCCTGTTCCTGGGCGGCTGGAGCGCACCGTTCGAATTCCTGTCGTTCATCCCGGGCATTTTCTGGCTGGTCCTGAAAGTCTTCTTCCTGCTGTCGGTATTCATCTGGGTGCGTGCGACGTTCCCGCGCTACCGCTATGACCAGATCATGCGTCTGGGCTGGAAGGTGTTCCTGCCTGTCACTGTGATCTGGGTCGTGGTGGTCGGCTTCTGGATCATGTCGCCGTTGAATATCTGGAACTAAAGGGCGGACGAACCATGACCGCAATCCAAAACTTCTTTAAAACCTTCTTTCTGACCGAGCTGCTCAAGGGCCTCGCGCTGACGGGACGCTACACGTTCCAGCGCAAGATCACCGTGCAGTTCCCGGAAGAGAAGACGCCGATCTCGCCGCGTTTCCGCGGCCTGCATGCACTGCGCCGCTATGAGAACGGCGAAGAGCGCTGCATCGCGTGCAAGCTGTGCGAAGCAGTGTGCCCGGCGCTCGCGATCACGATCGAATCGGAAACGCGCGCGGACAACACGCGCCGCACGACGCGCTACGACATCGACCTGACCAAGTGCATCTTCTGCGGTTTCTGCGAAGAGAGCTGCCCGGTCGACTCGATCGTCGAAACGCACATCCTCGAATATCACGGCGAAAAGCGCGGCGACCTGTACTTCACGAAGGACATGCTGCTGGCAGTCGGCGACCGTTACGAAGCGGAAATCGCTGCGAACAAGGCAGCCGACGCGCCGTATCGCTGATTCGGTTGATACAGCAGTTCGACGCCGCGCGGTCTGACAGGCATGAGACCGCGCGGCGCAGCCAGACCGCTCCGGCGCCGCGTCAAGCAACATCATGCAGAACGCGACGCGCGCCTGGGCACCAAGCCTGACGATGGCCTAACGATGAATCGGTAATCATGGACTTCACGACCGTACTGTTCTACATCTTCGCGTTACTCCTGACGGTGTCAGGGCTGAAGGTGATCACTTCGCGCAACCCGGTGTCGTCCGCGTTGTTCCTCGTGCTCGCGTTCTTCAACGCGGCCGCGATCTGGATGCTGCTGCAGGCGGAATTCCTCGCGATCCTGCTGGTGCTGGTGTATGTCGGCGCGGTGATGGTGCTGTTCCTGTTCGTCGTGATGATGCTGGACATCAATCTCGACGTGCTGCGACGCGACTTCAAGCGTTTCGTGCCGATGGCGACCGTGGTGGGCGCGATCATCGTGATCGAAACCGCGCTGATCCTGTGGCACGGCTACGGCGCGACGGTTCAGCCCGTGCGCGACACGACGGCCGCCGTAGCAGGTGCAGCCGACTGGTCGAACACACGTCTGATCGGCAAGATCATCTACACCGACTACATCTTCGCGTTCGAAGTGGCCGGCCTCGTGCTGCTCGTCGCGATCATCGCAGCGATTGCGCTGACCACGCGTCACGGCAAGGACAGCAAGCGCCAGCGCGTGTCGGATCAGGTCAAGGTGCGCCGCGAAGACCGCGTGCGCATGGTCAAGATGGCTGCCGAAAAGGAACATCCGGCCGAACCTGAAGCCATTACCGGCGACGCTGGCGCCGGCAAGAACAGCTGACGTCAGGAGGAGAGAAAAACATGTTGTCCCTTGCCCATTACCTCGTGCTCGGCGCGATCCTGTTCGCGATCAGCATCGTTGGCATTTTCCTGAACCGTCGCAACGTCATCATCATCCTGATGGCGATCGAGCTGATGCTGCTGGCGGTCAACACGAACTTCGTCGCGTTCTCGCATTATCTCGGCGATGTGCATGGCCAGATCTTTGTCTTCTTCGTGCTGACGGTTGCAGCAGCAGAAGCGGCGATCGGTCTTGCAATTCTGGTGACCCTGTTCCGTAGCCTCGACACGATCAATGTCGAGGATCTCGATCAGCTCAAAGGTTAACTTCAGGCACAGGCTGTTATGTCAATGACACTCAATGAAAACCTGTTGCTGGCGGTTGCGCTTGCACCGCTGGCCGGCTCGCTGATCGCGGGGCTGTTCGGCAATGCGATCGGGCGCGCCGGTGCGCACTCGGTCACGATCCTCGGCGTTGCGATTTCGTTCGTTCTTTCGTGCATCGTCTTCCTCGACGTGCTGAACGGCGGCAGCTTCAACGCCACCGTCTACGAATGGATGACGGTCGGCAAGGTGAAGTTCGAAGTCGGCTTCCTCGTCGACACGCTGACGGCGATGATGATGTGCGTCGTGACCTTCGTGTCGCTGATGGTGCACGTCTACACGATCGGTTACATGGCCGACGAAGAAACGGGCTACCAGCGCTTCTTCTCGTACATCTCGCTGTTCACGTTCTCGATGCTGATGCTCGTGATGAGCAACAACTTCCTGCAGCTGTTCTTCGGCTGGGAAGCGGTGGGTCTCGTGTCGTACCTGCTGATCGGCTTCTACTTCAAGCGTGAGAGCGCGATCTACGCAAACATGAAGGCGTTCCTCGTCAACCGCGTGGGCGACTTCGGCTTCATTCTCGGCATTGGTCTGATCCTCGCGTACGGCGGTTCGATGAACTACGGCGACGTGTTCGCGAAGAGCCACGAACTGGCATCGCTGTCGTTCCCGGGCACCGACTGGGGCCTGCTGACAGTCGCGTGTATCTGCCTGTTCATCGGCGCGATGGGTAAGTCGGCGCAGTTCCCGCTGCACGTGTGGCTGCCCGACTCGATGGAAGGCCCGACGCCGATCTCCGCACTGATTCACGCGGCAACGATGGTGACGGCAGGTATCTTCATGGTGACGCGCATGTCGCCGCTGTTCGAACTGTCGGACGCGGCGCTGTCGTTCATCACGGTGATCGGCGCAATCACCGCGCTGTTCATGGGCTTCCTCGGCATCGTCCAGAACGACATCAAGCGTGTCGTCGCTTACTCCACGCTGTCGCAGCTCGGCTACATGACGGTCGCGCTCGGCGTGTCGGCCTATCCGGTCGCCGTGTTCCACCTGATGACGCACGCGTTCTTCAAGGCACTGCTGTTCCTCGGTGCGGGTTCGGTGATCATCGGCATGCACCACGATCAGGACATGCGCAACATGGGCGGCCTGCGCAAGTACATGCCCATCACGTGGATCACGTCGCTGATCGGTTCGCTGGCGTTGATCGGTACACCGTTCTTCTCGGGCTTCTACTCGAAAGATTCGATCATCGACGCGGTGAAGCTGTCGCATCTGCCGGGTTCGGGCTTCGCGTACTTCGCGGTTGTCGCGAGCGTGTTCGTGACGGCGCTGTACTCGTTCCGCATGTACTTCCTCGTGTTCCACGGTGAAGAGCGCTTCCGCGGTCCGAAGCATCCCGACTCGCCGATGGGCGCGGAAGCGGCTGCACACGGTCACGGCCATGGTCACGACGATCACGGCCACGGTCATGACGATCACCACGCTCACGAGCCGCATGAAACGCCTTGGGTCGTCTGGCTGCCGCTGGTGCTGCTGGCGATTCCGTCCATCGTGATCGGCGCGATCGCGGTCGGCCCGATGCTGTACGGCGATTTCTTCCAGCACGGCGTCGCGTTCGAGAAGGTGATCTTCATCGGCGAAAACCATCCGGCACTGCACGAGATGGCGGAAGAATTCCAGGGCTGGGCCTCGATGGGCCTGCACGCTGCGTCGGGTCTGCCCGTGTGGCTGGCGCTGGCGGGTGTGGTGGTGGCGTGGTTCCTGTACCTCAAGCGTCCGGATCTGCCCGCCGTCATCAAGCGTGGTTTCGGTCCGATCTACACGCTGCTGGATAACAAGTACTACATGGACAAGATCAACGAAGTCGTGTTCGCACGCGGCGCCGTGGCCATCGGCCGCGGCCTGTGGAAGGAAGGCGACGTCGTGGTCATCGACGGCATTGTCAACGGTAGCGCGCGCTTCATCGGCTGGTTTGCGAGCGTGATCCGTTTCCTGCAATCGGGTTACATCTACCACTACGCATTCGCCATGATCATCGGCATGCTGGGGCTCTTGACCCTGTTTGTAACGCTCGGCGGTAAATAAGAACAGGCTGGAGACATTTCTCATGCACACGACGTTTCCGATTCTGAGTATCGCGATCTGGATGCCGATTATTTTCGGCCTGGTGGTTCTGGCCATCGGTTCAGATCGCAATCCCGGTCCGGCGCGATGGATTGCGCTGATCGGGTCGGTGTTGAGTTTCATCGTGACGATTCCGCTTATCACGGATTTCGACACGAGTACGGCAGCATTGCAGTTCGAAGAAAAGGCCAACTGGATCGAGCGCTTCAACATCACGTACCACCTCGGCGTCGACGGTATCGCGATGTGGTTCGTCGTGCTGACGGCGCTGATCACGGTGATCGTCGTGATCGCCGCATGGGAAGTGATCACGAAGAACGTCGCGCAGTACCTGGCGGCGTTCCTCATCCTGTCGGGCATCATGGTCGGCGTGTTCAGCGCAGCCGACGGCATGCTGTTCTACGTGTTCTTCGAAGCGACGCTGATCCCGATGTACATCATCATCGGCGTGTGGGGCGGGGCGAACCGCGTGTACGCGGCATTCAAGTTCTTCCTGTACACGCTGATGGGCTCGCTGCTGATGCTGGTCGGGCTGCTGTATCTGTACACGCAGACGGGCACGTTCGATCTGGCCGCGTGGCATGCCGCGAAGCTGTCGATGACGCCGCAGGTGCTGCTCTTCATCGCGTTCTTCCTCGCGTTCGCCGTCAAAGTGCCGATGTGGCCCGTCCACACGTGGCTGCCGGACGCGCACGTGGAAGCGCCGACGGGCGGCTCGGTCGTGCTGGCGGCCATCATGCTGAAGCTCGGCGCGTACGGTTTCCTGCGTTTCTCGCTGCCTATCGCGCCGGACGCAAGTCACTTCCTCGCGCCCGTCGTGATTACGCTGTCGCTGATCGCCGTTGTCTACATCGGCCTCGTCGCGATGGTGCAGGCGGACATGAAGAAGCTGGTCGCGTATTCGTCAATCGCGCACATGGGCTTTGTCACGCTCGGCTTCTTCATCTTCAACCAGCTGGGCACGGAAGGCGCGATCGTGCAGATGATCTCGCACGGCTTCGTGTCGGGCGCGATGTTCCTTTGCATCGGCGTGCTGTATGACCGTATGCACTCGCGTCAGATCGCCGACTACGGCGGCGTCGTCAACACGATGCCGAAGTTCGCGGCGCTCGTGATGCTGTTCTCGATGGCGAACTGCGGCCTGCCGGGCACGTCGGGTTTCGTCGGCGAGTTCATGGTGATTCTGGCCGCTGTCCAGTACAACTTCTGGATCGCGTTCGGCGCGGCCGTGACGCTGATTCTCGGCGCGGCCTATACGTTGTGGATGTACAAGCGCGTGTACTTCGGCGCGGTTGTGAACGATCACGTGAAAAGCCTCGTCGACATCAATCGCCGCGAGTTCTTCATGCTTGCGGTGCTTGCGTTGTTGACGCTGTATATGGGCATCTATCCGAAGCCCTTTACCGAAGTAATGCACGTGTCGGTGGAAAATCTCCTGTCCCACGTTGCGCAGTCGAAGCTGCCGCTACCGCAGTAATGCGAAGCGGAGGAATTTAAAGATCATGCAAAACGCACCTATGACCGCCTTGTTACCCGACGCGCTGGTGATGGCCGCTATCGTCGTCGCGTGGCTCATCGACACGTTCGTTGGCCCGAACAGCCGCCGCACGACGTATTTCATCGCGCTGCTTTCCACGGTCGTGGCCGGCATCTGGTTCGCCATCGATGCCTTCACGCCGGGCGCCGGGCCGCAGTACTTCTTCTCGCGCATGTACGTGGTGGATCCGTTCGCCAACGTGATGAAGGCGGTCGTATCGCTGGGCTACGCAGTGACGATCGTGTACTCGCGCAAGTATCTGGAAGACCGCGGCCTCTACGAAGGCAACTTCTTCCTGCTCGGCATGTTCTCGCTGCTGGGCCAGCTGGTGATGATCTCGGGCAACAACTTCCTGACGCTGTATCTCGGTCTGGAACTGATGTCGCTGTCGCTGTACGCCGCGATCGCGCTGCGCCGCGAAAACGCGCCGTCGAACGAAGCCGCGATGAAGTACTACGTACTGGGCGCGCTGGCTTCGGGCTTCCTGCTGTACGGCATCTCGATGCTTTACGGCGCGACGGGCTCGCTCGAACTGAACGAAGTGCTGAAGGCCGTCGCGTCGGGCCACATCAACGACGTCGTGCTGCTGTTCGGCGTGATCTTCATCGTCGCGGGTATCGCGTTCAAGATGGGCGCGGTGCCGTTCCATATGTGGGTGCCCGACGTGTATCAAGGCGCACCGACTGCCATGACGTTGATCGTCGGCGGCGGTCCGAAGGTCGCTGCGTTTGCATGGGGGCTGCGCTTCCTGGTGATGGGCCTGCTGCCGCTCGCCGTCGACTGGCAGGAAATGCTGGTTATTCTGGCCGCGCTGTCGCTGATCGTCGGCAACATCACGGGTATCGTTCAGCGCAACGTCAAGCGCATGCTGGCTTACTCGGCCATCTCGAACATGGGCTTCGTGCTGCTCGGCCTGCTCGCCGGCGTGGTGGACGGTAAGACGGGCGCGGCTGCGAGCGCGTACGGTTCGGCGATGTTCTACAGCATCGTCTATCTGATCACCACGCTCGGCTCGTTCGGCGTCGTGATGCTGCTCGCGCGCCGCGAGTTCGAAGCCGAAACGCTCGACGACTTCAAGGGTCTCAACCAGCGCAGCCCGGTGTTCGCGTTCGTGATGATGGTGATGATGTTCTCGCTCGCGGGCATCCCGCCGGCAGTCGGCTTCTACGCGAAGCTGGCCGTTCTCGAAGCGACGATGAACGCCGGTCTCACGTGGCTGGCCGTGCTGGCCGTGATCACGTCGCTGTTCGGCGCGTTCTACTACCTGCGTATCGTCAAGCTGATGTACTTCGACGATCCCGTCGACACGACGCCGATCGTCGGCGATGCCTGCAAGCGCACGCTGCTCGCGCTCAACGGCGTGGCCGTGCTGGTGCTCGGTATCGTTCCGGGCCCGCTGATGTCGATCTGCCTGAACGCTATTTCGCATACTCTGCCGCTGTAATGTCGGCAGCGGGGTGGTTCATCGTGCTGTTGGCGCTCGTCGGCGCCAACCTGCCGTTCCTGAACCAGCGCGTGTTCGGTGTCGTGCCTTTGCGGGCCGTCAGGAAAAGCGCGTGGATCAGGATCGGCGAACTGATCGTGCTGTATTTCATCGTCGGCGCGCTCGGCTTCATGCTCGAAGCGCGCGCCGGCAACCGCTTCGAGCAGGGCTGGCAGTTCTACGCGATCACGTTCAGCCTGTTCATCGTTTTCGCCTTCCCGGGCTTCACGTTTCAATATCTCGTCAAACGGCGCTGATGGTTTCGGCCGTCGCGCCCTTTGCTGCAAAGGGGTCGCACATGGCAGAACTTCCCGATCACGACGCTGCACTCAAAGAGACCTGCATCACAAGCGAAGTCGCTTACCAGGGGCCGTTCATGACGGTCAAATACGACACGGTGCGCTTGCCCGACGGCAAGCAGGCGACGCGCGAGTACGTGAAGCATCCCGGCGCCGTGATGGTGATTCCGCTCTTCGACGACGGCCGCGTGCTGATGGAAAGCCAGTATCGCTACGCGATGGGCAAGGTGATGTACGAGTACCCGGCGGGCAAGCTCGATCCGAACGAAGATTCGCTGACGTGCGCGAAGCGCGAGCTGCTCGAAGAAACGGGCTACACGGCGCGCGAATACATCTACCTGACGCGCGTTCATCCCATCATTTCCTACTCGACCGAGTTCATCGATATTTACGTCGCGCGTGGCCTGACGGCGGGCGAGCGCAAACTCGACGACGGCGAATTTCTTGAGACGTTCATCGCGAAGCTGTCGGATGTTTCCGAATGGGTGCGCACGGGCCAACTGAGCGACGTGAAGACGATCATCGGTACGTTCTGGCTCGAAAAGCTGCTGTCGGGTGCATGGCCGGAGAATGCGCCGGAAGCAGGCTGACAAGCACTGACGCGGCGTTCGGCGGCGAACTGAAAACGGCGGCCTCGCGCTGCCGTTTCTCTTTGCGGGGTTCGCTGGGGCGCAGTCATTCGAGCGTCGGCGCGTCTTGCGCCAAAGCGCTAGAATGACTGGCTGCCGTTCGCCGGCGTGCTGTTCGCTTCGCCAAAAAGCACAGACATTTAGCGAACGACCGTTCACAAATTTCGTTTTTGCGATAAACTCGTACGCAAGCCCTGATTCCACATGAAGGTCCTCGATCTACAGTGTCCGCACGATCATCGGTTCGAAGGCTGGTTCGCTTCCGCCGATGACTTCGAGTCGCAGTTGTCCCGCAAACTGGTTGCATGTCCCATTTGCGGTGCAACGGAAGTGAGCCGTTTGCCGTCGGCGCCACGCCTGAATCTGTCGGGTGCCACGAGCGCGTCGAAGGAAAAGGCGGCTGCGGACGTTGGCGAACTGCAGGCGCACGTGATGCGCGCGCTGCGCGAGGTGCTGGAGAAGACGGAGAACGTGGGCGACCGCTTCGCCGAGGAAGCGCGGCGCATTCACTACAATGAAGCGCCCGCTCGCAGCATCCGGGGTGTGACCACGCCGGAAGATGCGCGAGCCCTCGTCGAAGAAGGCATCGACGTGATGCCGCTGCCTGTGCCCGCCGCACTGAAAGAGCCGCTGCAATAAGCCATCGCTTGCAGTGCTCCTGGCGGCGCAAGGCCGCGGCCAGGAGACACTGCGCATGGATCTGAATTATTCCCCCTCCGACGACGCATTCCGCGCCGACATTCGCGCCTGGCTCGAAGCGAATCTTCCTGATGCGCTGCGCGACAAAGTCCTCAATCACAAACGTCTGAATCGCGATGACTACGCGAACTGGCACGCTCTGCTCGGCAAGCGCGGCTGGTCGGCGCCTGCATGGCCAGCGGAGTACGGCGGCCCGGACTGGAACGCGACGCAGCGTCATATCTGGGACGAGGAGTGCGCCCGTCTCGGCGCGCCGGCCGTATTGCCGTTCGGCGTCTCGATGGTCGCGCCCGTGCTGATGAAATACGGCAGCGAAGCGCAGAAGCGGCACTATCTGCCGCGCATTCTCGACGGCACCGACTGGTGGTGCCAGGGCTATTCCGAGCCGGGCTCGGGTTCGGACCTCGCATCGCTGCGCACGCGTGCCGAACGTGTCGGCGACCACTATGTCGTCAACGGTCAGAAGACCTGGACGACGCTCGGCCAGCACGCCGACATGATGTTCTGTCTCGTGCGCACCGACAGCGGCGCGAAAAAGCAGGAAGGCATTTCATTCCTGCTGATCGACATGAAGACGCCCGGCATCACCGTGCGGCCCATCATCACGCTCGACGAGGATCACGAAGTCAACGAAGTGTTCTTCGAGGACGTGAAGGTGCCGGTCGAAAACCTCGTCGGCGACGAGAATCGCGGCTGGACTTACGCGAAGTATCTGCTGGGCCACGAACGGACGGGCATCGCGCGCGTTGGACAGTCGAAGCGCGAACTCGCGTTTCTCAAGCAACTCGCGCTGAATCAGAAGAAGAACGGCAAGCCGTTGTTGCACGATCCGCTCTTCGGCGCAAAAGTCGCGAGTCTCGAAATCGAATTGATGGCGCTCGAAGTGACGGTGCAGCGTGTCGTCGCGAACGAGGCGGGCGGACGCGGGCCGGGACCGGAGGCGTCGATGTTGAAGATCAAGGGCACGGAAGTGCAGCAAGGGTTGACCGAGCTGATGTTCGAAGCGGTCGGCCCGCTCGCGGCGCCATTCGACGCGCCGTTCCTGGAGAGCGAACGGGCGCACAGCATCACCGGCGACGACGATGCCGCGCCGCTTGCCGCGTACTACTTCAACTACCGCAAGACGTCGATCTACGGCGGCTCGAACGAAATTCAAAAGAACATCATCGCGCAGATGATTCTCGGACTGTGAGGAGCGGCGCATGAACTTCAATTTCACCGACGAACAGCAGCAATTCGCCGACGCGCTGCGCCGCTATCTCGACAAACATTACGCGTTCGAAGCGCGCCAGGCGATCGTGCGCTCGGAAGCAGGTGTATCGAACGAACATTGGTCGGCATTCACCGAACTCGGCCTGACCGCGTTGCCCGTGCCCGAAGCGCAGGGCGGTTTCGACGGCGGCACGGTCGACATGCTGGTCGTGATGCAGGAGCTGGGACGCGCGCTGGTCGTCGAGCCGTACTGGTCGACGGCCGTTGGGATCGAGGCGCTGAAGCTCTCAGGCACGGGCGAGGGCGACGATGCCGCGTTGCTCGAGCGTGCGGCGCAAGGCGAGATCAGGCTGGCCGTCGCGTTTCATGAACCGGACGCGCGCTACGACCTGTTTTCCATCGACACAACGGCGACGCGTCAGGGCGACGGCTATGCGTTGAGCGGAGCGAAATCGGTCGTGCTGCATGGCGCGCAGGCCGACTACTGGATCGTGCCCGCGCGCCTCGACGGAGAGATCGCGCTGTTCGTGGTCGCACGCGATGCGGCGAACGCGCAGATCGCGGATTACCGGACGATCGACGGCCAGCGTGCCGCGACGCTCGCATTCAACGCGACGCCGGCACGCAAGCTGAACGGCGCACATGCGGGCGCGGCAGCGCTGGAACATATCGCCGACTACGGCATCGTATTGCTGTGTTCGGAAGCGGTCGGCGCGCTCGATGCGCTGAATCATGCGACCGTCGAATACACGAAGACCCGCCAGCAATTCGGCGTGCCGATTGCGCGCTTCCAGGCGCTGCAGCATCGGATGGTCGAGATGCTGATTCATGCCGAGCAGGCGCGTTCGGCCACGTATCTCGCGGCCGTGCGCTACGCCAGCGAAGACACCGACGAGCGCCGGCGCGCGGTATCGGCTGCCAAGGTGCGCGTGGGGCAAGCCGCGCGCTTCGTCGGCCAGCAGGCAGTGCAACTGCACGGTGGCATGGGCGTGACGAACGAGGTCGCGGCCGCGCATCTGTTCAAGCGTCTCGCTATCATCGAAACCACGCTCGGCGATGTCGATCATCACCTTGCGCGCTTTGCCGCGCTGCCGGGATTCGCAACGGCCGACGCGTGAGCGCCCGCCAACACATGCAAACGAGGTAAAAGATGGATTTGGCTTACGAGGATATGGAAGTCGGCACGACACACGAGGTCGGCTCGCACACGTTCACGCGCGACGAGATCATTCGGTTCGCGGAGCAGTTCGATCCGCAGCCTTTCCACGTGAGCGATGCAGGCGCAGCCGCGTCGCCCTACGGCACGCTGATCGCGAGCGGGTGGCATACGTGCTCGGTGATGATGGGCATGCTCGTGCGTAACGTGCTCGCGGGGTCGACGTCGATGGGGTCGCCCGGCATCGACGATCTGCGCTGGCTGAAACCCGTACGTGTCGGCGACACGATCCGCATGACCAACAGCGTGCTCGACAGGCGCGTATCGGCGAGCAAGCCGGATCGCGGCATCGTGTCGACGGAATGGCGGGGATTCAATCAGCATGGCGAACTGGTGATCACCGTGCGATCGAAGTCGCTCTTCGGCTTGCGTCATCCGGGATCCGCTGTATGACGCCCGAACTGACGCTCGGTTCGGCTGACGACGTGCGTGCGCTCGTCGGCCAGTTGCCGCGCGTGAGCGATTGGGTCGAGGTCGATCAGGCGAGCGTCGATCGTTTTGCTGTGGCGACGGGCGATCATCAGTGGATCCATGTCGACCCCGAACGCGCGAAACGGGAATCGCCGTTCGGCGGACCGATCGCGCATGGTTTTCTGACGCTGTCGTTGATCCCTGCACTGCTCATCGACACATTCCGCTTCGAGCAGCGCATGGGCGTCAACTATGGGCTGAATCGTGTGCGCTTCACGGCGCCCGTGCCCGTCGGCTCGCAGTTGCGCGCGAGCTTCGCTGTCGCGGGCGTGACGGACGTCGAGGAGGGCGGCGTGCAGATCGCGTGGAATGTGACGCTCGAGCGGCAGGGCAGCGAGCGCGCAGTGTGTGTCGCGGAGTTCATTACGCGGCACTATTTCTAGCCGCGTCGAAGCGTCTGCGCGCCGTGCAATGCAGATGCTCAGTGCTTCGCGTACTGCGTCGCGCCGAACAACACTTCCTTCGCCTTGTCGTCCATCAGCGGCACACGCGCCGACGCCAGCACTTCGACACCGCGTTGCACGGCGGGGCGCGCGGCGATCTCTTCGTGCCAGCGCTTCACGTTCGGAAATTCGTCGATCTGCAGGCCCTGGTTTTGCCACGAGCGGGTCCACGGGAACGTTGCGATATCGGCGATCGTATAGTCGTTGCCTGCCAGATAGCGCGTCTTGCCGAGTTGCGTATCCATCACGCCGTAGAGGCGTTTGGCTTCGTTCGTATAGCGGTTGATCGCGTATTCGATCGGCTGCGGCGCGTAGATGCGGAAGTGGTGAGTCTGGCCGAGCATCGGACCGATGCCGCCCATCTGGAACATCAGCCATTGCAGCGTTTCGTAACGCGCGGCGGGGTCCGTGGGCAGGAATTTGCCCGTCTTCTCCGCGAGGTAGATCAGGATCGCGCCGGATTCGAACAGCGAGAACGGCGCACCGTCTGGGCGCTTTGGGCCGTCGCTGTCGACGATGGCGGGGATTTTGTTGTTGGGGCTAATCGCCAGGAAGTCCTTGGCGAACTGGTCGCCGGCGCCGATGTTGATGGGGTGTGCTTTGTAGTCGAGGCCTGTTTCCTCGAGCATGATGTGGATTTTGTGGCCGTTCGGGGTGGCCCAGCTGTAGACGTCGATCATTGGTGTGCTCCTTTGGTTTATGTCTGCGACGTAGTCGCCATTCTTGCCTTCTCGGCGCGGGCTTCGCCTTTGTTGAGTTTCCGCTCCGCGGTTTCGGTGGCCTCCGCGGTTTGCTTCTGGTTTGCTAGTGTTGCCCCTGTGCGGGGCGGCACTTACTTTCTTTGCCGCCGCAAAGAAAGTAAGCAAAGAAAGCGGGCTAACACCGCCAGCCCATGTTCTTGCCTGCGGGCCCCCAACGGGTCCCGCACTTCACACGGCAACACTTTGTTTTGCGCCCGTTGCCAGCGCCTTGAACAGCCGCATCACCCACTCCAATCACCCGCAGACAGCCAGCGGCAGCGACTCGCCTGCGACGCCCAGGTGGCAAACTGTGTGTAGGCCGTCGCAATCGACGTGCACCACTCCGGACTGAAAAGCGGGATCGGTGTCGTAGGAGCGCGAACGCATACGGTGCGATGGCCTACACACAGTTTGCCACCTGGGCGGCCGTGGACGTCTGGTAACGCGGGCCGTGACGCGGGAAAGTGAAATGGGTGATGCGAATCAAAGAGCGTTGGCAACGGGCGGGAAATAGCGCGATGCCGGGTGGAGTGCGGGACCGGTTGGGGGCCCGCAGGCAACAACTAGGATTGGCGGTGTGAGCCCGCTTTCTTTGCTTACTTTCTTTGCGGCGGCAAAGAAAGTAAGTGCCGCCCCGCACAGGGGCAACGCCTGAAGCACGAAGGCAAAACGCGGATGCCAGCGAAAAAAAGGCGCTCGCCAGCAAAAAAACCAGAATGGCAACTGCGTCGCAGACAACAGAAAAAAATTACACCACAGTTCACCAAACCCTGCTGACGGGCCGACGACAAACACCCCCAAACGGCAAACCAAACCTCAATCAGCCTGCTGGGCATACTTGCCCAGCTCAATCTTCGCGATGGCATTGCGATGAACCTCATCAGGCCCATCAGCAAACCGCAACCACCGCGCGGTGGTATACGCATAAGCGAGCGGAAAGTCCTCGCACAAACCCGCAGCGCCATGCGCCTGAATCGCCCAATCGATCACGGTGCAAGCCATATTAGGCGCCACAACCTTGATCATCGCGATCTCACCGCGCGCGCCCTTATTGCCGACAGTGTCCATCATGTAAGCGGTCTTCAGCGTCAACAGCCGCGCCTGCTCGATCAAACAACGCGCCTCGGCAATACGCTCCTGAGTAACGGTCTGCGCCGCGAGCGGCTTCCCGAACGCAACCCGCTGCAAAGCACGCTTCGACATCAGTTCAAGGGCGCGCTCAGCAAGCCCGATCAACCGCATGCAATGATGGATACGCCCCGGCCCCAATCGCCCCTGCGCGATTTCAAACCCGCGTCCTTCGCCCAGCAGCATGTTCGCGGCAGGCACGCGCACATCGTCGAGCGTGATCTCCATATGACCATGCGGCGCGTCGTCATAACCGAACACCGTCAGCGGACGATGCACGGTAATGCCCGTCGCGTCGGCAGGCACGAGGATCATCGATTGCTGTTGATGACGCGGCGCGTCAGGATCCGTCTTGCCCATCACGATCAGCAGCTTGCAGCGCGGATCGCCCGCGCCCGACGACCACCACTTGTGGCCGTTGATCACATACGAATCGCCGTCGCGCACGATACTCGTCCGGATGTTGGTCGCATCGGATGAAGCGACTTCCGGCTCGGTCATCAAAAACGCCGAACGGATCTGGCCTTGCAACAGCGGCTCCAGCCATTCGCGCCTGTTCTCTTCGCTGCCATAGCGCTCGATGGTTTCCATGTTGCCGGTGTCGGGCGCGCTGCAGTTGAACACCTCGGGCGCCCAAGGCACGCGGCCCATGATTTCGCACAGCGGCGCGTATTCGAGATTCGTCAAACCCGCACCGCGCTCCGAATCGGGCAGAAACAGATTCCAGAGACCGGCCTCGCGCGCCTGCTGTTTCAGGCTTTCGATCAGCTCCGTCGGCACCCACGCATTGCCAGCCTGACGGTTGCGCGCCACTTCGGCGGAAAAGGCCTGTTCGTTCGGATAGATGTGCTCGTCGAAGAAGGCGAGCAGCTTGTCGCGCAATGCCTGAACCTTCGGGGTGTAGTCGAAATTCATCTTGCCCTCGTGGATGACATCGAATCTGTTCTACAACATGAATGTGTCGCAGCGTCGCCCGGTCAATCAACGCACTTTCTGCGCGTAGCGCCACGCGAGTTCGGCCATCGGACGCGCCCGGCGTCCCGCGTCGAGCGCCTGCTCGCTCGCTGCCGTGCCGTCGACGACGCGTTTCATGATCCCTTGCAGAATCGCAGCAATGCGGAACATGTTGTACGCGAGGTAGAAGTTCCAGTCGCCGCGGATCGTCAGGCCGGTGCGCTCGCAGTAGCGTTGCACGTACTGTGCCTCGTCGGGAATGCCGAGCGCGCGCCAGTCGAGACCCGCAATGCCGCGAAACTGCGCGGGATCGACGTGCCATGCCATGCAGTGATACGCGAAGTCGGCGAGGGGATCGCCAAGCGTCGACAGTTCCCAGTCGAGCACGGCGAGCACGCGTGGTTCGTGCGGATGAAAGATCAGATTGTCGAGCCGGTAATCGCCATGCACGACGGACGCACGCTCGCCCGTGTCGGCAGGCATATGCTGCGGCAGCCAGTCGATCAGTCGATGCATCGCATCGATCGGCTCCGTTTCCGAAGCCTGACACTGCTTGCTCCATCTGCCGATCTGTCGCGCGAAGTAGTTGCCGGGCTTGCCATAGTCCGCAAGCCCGGCCTTGTCGACATCGACGGTATGCAATGCGGCGATCACGCGGTTCATCTCGTCGTAGATCGCGGCGCGCTGTGCGGACGTCATGCCGGGCAGCGACGGGTCCCACAGCACGCGGCCCTGGACGAACGCCATCACATAGAACGCGCGGCCGATCACGCTTTCGTCTTCGCACAGCGCGAGCATCGTCGCGACGGGCACATCGGTGTCGCGCAGCGCGTGCATCACGCGATACTCGCGTTCGATCGCGTGTGCGGACGGCAGCAGTCTCGCGGACGGACCGGGTTTCGCGCGCATCACATAGGCGCGCGTCGGCGTGACCAGCTTGAAGGTGGGATTCGACTGGCCGCCCGCGAACTGTTCGAGCGTCAGCGGTCCAGCGTAGCCGTCGACATGTTGCGCGAGCCATGCGGACAACGCATCGATGTCGATGCGCTGCCGTTCGCTGACGGGCCGCGTGCCTTCGAAGGCGGTGTAATCGGTTTGCGTCGTCGATCCGGCTGGTGTCGCGTCGTGCGGCATGTCTCCTCCGTTGGATGATCGAATGATCGACTGCTAGCTGCCTCTGCTTTGAATGAATTGCGCGTAAAGCATTTCCATCGACGTATTGCGGACGTCGCGATGCAGCGGCGACAGCGCGGCGTGATTGATGAGCCGCACGACCCAGTCGCGCGGCGCGGCGCCTACGTCGAGCGCATTGATACAGCCGGTCGCCTGCGCGAGATGGCCGAAGAACGTGCGGCCGCCCGCGGTGATCGCGTGCGAGAGAAGCGCGCGATTGACGCCGCCATGCAGCACGAGCAGCACGACGTCCCATGTTCGATCTTCACGCAATGCAGCGAGCGCAGGCAGCACGCGATCGAACAGTTCGCCGATTGTCTCGCCGCCGAGAAACCGCACGTCCTCCGAGACGATGCCGTCGAACGCGCTGAGAAAAGCCGCTTCAAGATCGGCGAGCGGAAGCGAACCCGGCTTGCCGCTGCGGATTTCTTCCCACGCGGGTTCGATCTCGACAGCGACATCGGCGCCCATTTGCGCGAGCACGCGTTCTGCCGTTTCGACCGTGCGCGGCAGGCCGCTCGCAACCACGCGATCGAAGCGCACGTCTTGTTCCGCGAACGCGCGACCGGCGGCGTCCGCCTGCGCGCGGCCTTTCTCGTTGAGGGGCACGCGCTCCGGGTCGATCGCGCTGCCCGACGCATCGAAGTACGTGACGTCGCCGTGCCGCATCAGATAGATGCGGCGGCGCTTCGGCAACTGATAAGCCGGCGTGCTCATCGGTAGTTCGGTGCGCGCTTTTCGAGGAACGCCGTGATGCCTTCGAGCCCGTCGCGATGATGCAGCGACGCGACGAAGCTGTCGCGCTCCGCGACGAGATGCTCAGGCAGCGACTGTTCGCCCGCGGCGGCGATCAGGCCTTTGATGCGTGCCTTCGCATTGGGCGATACCTTGCCGAGATCGTCGGCCCAGGCGATGGCCGCATCGCGCGCGGCGCCCGGTTTCGCGAGCCGGTTCACGACGCCGAGTTCATGCAGGCGAGGCGCACCGATCGGCTTGCCTTCGATCAGCACTTCCGTCGCGATCTGACGCGGCAGCGCGCGCGCGAGGAACCACGAGCCGCCGCCATCGGGCGTGAGGCCGACGCGTGCGTACGACATCACGAACTTGGCGTCGTCGGCGGCGACGATCAGGTCGCACGCGAGCGCAAGCGAAAACCCCGCGCCCGCCGCCGCGCCTTCGACGGCGGCGATCACCGGCTTCGACGACGCCTGCAGCGCGGCAATCCATTCGCCGAGCAGATCGATGCTCTGTGCCTGCACGGACGGATCTTTCGCGCGGTTCTCGAGCAGCCGGTTCAGATTGCCGCCCGCGCAGAAAAAGTTGTCGGCGCCCGTGATCACGATTGCGCCGATCGACGCATCGCGCTCGGCCGTGTTCATCGCTTCGATGCCGGCCGCGTACATGTCCGGGTGCATCGCGTTGCGCGCGCCCGGGTTCGAGAGCGTCAGCACGAGCGTCGATTCGCTTTCGGTGGGGCGTGAGGCGAGCAGTTCTGCGGCCATTATGCGTGCTCCTGAGTGTCGTGGTTGTTGTCGTTGTTGTCGGCGGCATCGCGTTGTGTGAGCGGCATGCCGAGTTGCGCGCGACGCGCGAGCCACGGTGAAGGACGATAGCGCGGGTCGCCGAGCACGCTGAACATGTTGCGCAGAATCCTCAGGATGGTTTGCGCGCCGAGCGCATCGCCGAGTGCCAGCGGTCCGCGCGGATAGCCGAGGCCGAGCGTCACCGCGAGATCGATGTCTTCTGGCGACGCGATCTGGCGCTGCGCAATATCGCAACCGATGTTGACGATCGTCGCCACCACGCGTTGCGCCACGAAGCCCGTCGAATCGCGGATCACGGTGACGGGCGCACCGTCGTGCGAGAAGAGGGCGTGGGCGGTATCGCGTGCGGCGCGCGTCGTCGCGGGCGTCGTCATCAGCGTGCGGCGCTGTGCGTCGACGAGCGGGAAGAGCGTATCGATGGCGACGACGCGGCCTGCGTCCAGGCCTTCATCGACCGCGGCCGTCGTTGCATCGAAACCGAGCGGCGTCACGACGATCAGTGAATCGGCGGCGGGCGTCGCGCCGTCGTCGACGGCGACGCCGGCCTTCGCGATCAATGCGAGCACGGCGTCGCGTGCAGCGGGCACGCGTGCGCTGACCCACACGCGCTTCGGCAGTTCAGTCGGCGCGGGCAGTTCGGCGGGCGCCTGCTGTTTGCCGTCGACATACACGTAGAAGCCTTCGCCTGCCTTGCGTCCGATCAGGCCGCCCGCGAGGCGCGTGCCCGTGATCGGCGACGGCGTGAAGCGCGGCTCTTCGTAGAACTGGTGATAGATCGATTCCATCACGGGATGCGACACGTCGAGCGCGGTCAAATCCAGCAACTCGAACGGCCCAAGACGGAAGCCCGCTTGCTCGCGCATGATGCGGTCGATGTCGACGAAGCTCGCGACGCCTTCATCGGCTACGCGCAGGCCTTCCGTGTTCATACCTCGGCCCGCGTGATTCACGATGAAGCCGGGCATGTCCTTCGCGCGTACGGGCGTGTGGCCCATGCGGCGCGCGAGATCCATCAGCGCGTTGCCGGCGGCGGGATCGCTGCGCAAGCCGTCGATCACTTCGACGACCTTCATCAGCGGCACCGGATTGAAGAAGTGGTAGCCGAGCACGCGCGACGGATCCGTGCACGCGGCCGCAATCGCGGTGATCGACAGTGACGATGTGTTCGACGCGAGGATGCAGCGCTCGCTGACGATGCCTTCCAGTTCCTTGAAGAGCGCGCGCTTCACGTCGAGCTTTTCGACGATCGCTTCGACGACCAGGTCGCAGTCCTTGAGTTCTTCGATCGCGTTGGCGCCCGTCACGCAGGCGAGCGCCGCGAGCGAACGCGAGCTGTCGAGCTTGCCTTTGGCGACGAGCTTCGAGAACGTGTCGGACAGATAGTCGCGCGCCGCACCGATCGCTGCGGCGTTTGTGTCGTAGAGCTTGACCTGGAGGCCCGCGAGCGCGGCAATCTGTGCGATACCGCGTCCCATCGCACCCGTGCCGACGATGCCGACAGTCTCGATGCTGTACTGGCGAGAGGTGTTCGATGACATGATGTGACTCACTCCATGATTATTCTAAAATAGTACGTCCGTTTCTGATTCGCCCCGCTGACGACGCGTACGGCGAACGGCAAGCGACTTCCGACAACCATCCGCAGGGAGACACCGGATGATCCAGTTGCATGGTTTTGCGCTGTCCAACTATTACAACAAAGTCAAGTTTGCGCTGCTCGAATTCGGCATTCCGTTCGAGGAAGTGGTCGTGCAGCCGAGTCAGGATGAGGCGTTTCTCGCGCACTCGCCGCTCGGCAAGGTGCCGTACATCGTGACGGAGCACGGCAGTCTGTGCGAGTCGCAGGCGATCATCGAATATCTGGCGGCCGTCTATCCCGACAAGGCGATTTTCTCGCCCGATCCGTGGGAAGCCGCGAAGGAGCGCGAACTGATTACGTTCGTCGACGTGCATCTCGAACTGACGGCGCGCAATCTGTACAAGCAGGCGTTCTTCGGCGGCACGATCACCGACGCCACCAAAGGGCGCATCGAGAAACTGCTGATCCACCACATTCACGGCTTCAGGCGGCTGGCGGCGTTCACGCCGTATCTGCGCGGCGAGCGCTTCAGCATCGCGGACGTCGCGGGCTTCGTGAGCCTGCCGCTCGTCGGCATGGCGACGCAAGCCATTTACGGACGCGATTTTCTGCTCGACGTCGGGATCGACTGGAAGCCTTACGTGAAGACGCTCAATGCGCGGCCTGCCGCGCAGCGCGTGACGGAAGACCGCAAGGCGTATATGGAAGCGCAAAAGAAGAAGTGAGCGTGCGGTCCGCTTGCGTGCCCGACATGCCGGCACGCAAGCGCTGCAACGCTTCGCACGCGATGGCGAAGAACCTGGGTTCGTTCGCAACATCGCGCGTGCCATCTCAGAGACGCGCCAGCCGTTCGAGCGCGGTGGCGAGCGTGTCTTCTTGTTTTGCGAAGCAGAAACGCACGACGCCGGATTCATGCGACTCGTGATAGAACGCCGACACAGGAATGGCAGCCACGCCGATCTCGCTCGTCAGCCATTGCGCGAATTCGGCTTCGGGCATGTCGCTGATGGCCGAATAGTCGACGCACTGGAAGTACGTGCCCGTGCACGGCAACAGCTTGAAGCGTGATTGCGCAAGACCCGCACGGAAGAAGTCGCGCTTCTTCTGATAGAACGCGGGCAGATTCAGATACGGCGCGGGATCCTGCATGTAGTGCGCGAGCCCGAGTTGCATCGGCGTGTTGACCGTGAACACGTTGAACTGATGAACCTTGCGGAATTCCGCCATCAGCGCAGCGGGCGCGGCAACATAGCCGACCTTCCAGCCCGTCACGTGATACGTCTTGCCGAAGCTCGACACCACGAAGCTGCGCTGCGCGAGTTCCGGATAGCGCGCGACGCTTTCGTGCGGCGCGCCGTCGTAGACCATGTGCTCATACACTTCGTCGGAGAGGATCAGCACATTCGTGCCGCGCACGATGTCCTCGAGCTTCTTCATGTCGTCGGCACGCCAGACGGTGCCCGTCGGGTTGTGCGGCGTGTTGATCAGGATCATGCGCGTCTTCGGCGTGATCGCTGCGGCGAGCTTGTCGAACGGGATCGCGTAGTCGGGCGCGTCGAGCGTGACGAACACGGGCTTGCCGCCCGCCAGTTCGATCGACGGCAGATAGCTGTCGTAGGTCGGTTCGACGACGATCACTTCATCGCCCGGATGGACGGCACACAGGATGGCCGTCAGCAGCGCCTGCGTCGCGCCCGCCGTCACGGTGATTTCCGTCGTGGCATCGTAGCGGCGGCCATACAGGCTCGAGATCTTCTCGGAGATCGCCTGACGCAGCGGCGCGACGCCCGCCATCGGCGGGTACTGGTTGTGGCCTTCGCGCATGGCGTTGGACACGGCATCGACGATGCGCGGATCGCAATCGAAATCCGGAAAGCCCTGACCCAGATTGACCGCGTTCTTTTCGACGGCGAGCGCGCTCATCACGGTGAAGATCGTCGTGCCGACGCTCGGCAGACGGGACGGGAACGAAGGAGTGGTGGTCATAGGCGTGGTCGTCGGATCGTGCGGTGCGTTCATGTCGATTGTAGGGAAAAACGGCGCGGCGGTTGTGCGTGCCGGGTCGGACCGGGCGTACGGATGGCGGAGCGCGCCCCGCGTGCGTCAGGCTTGCGCGGCTTCTTCGGCCGTCAACGCGCATTCGACGACGAACGGTGCGGGCTGCGCTATCCGGAAGCCGAAGTCACGCGCGATCCGCCTGGCCATCTTCAGCACCGCGCGATCCTTCGAGACCAGCCAGTCCGCCTGCATCGCGTACGCGAGTTCGAGAAACTTCTGATCGTCGCGGTCTTTGCATTTGGGAAGCGGGCGCGCGTCGTCAGCGGGCGCGGGCTGAACCAGGGTGGACAGGCGCGCGACCGTCGCCAGCGCGGCGGCCTTGTCGACCGCGCGCTTCTCGAACTGCGGATAGTCGAGCACATGCGTCAACTCGGCAAGACACCGCGCGTCGATCAGCGCGCGCAGCGCGCCGCTTTCGAGCGCGGCGAGAATGGGGCGCGTGTGCGGATCGTCGAATACGAGAATGTCGATCCATACATTCGAATCGAGCACGACGGCAGGCGCAACGGCAAGGGCTGCTGCAGGCGCGTTCTGTTCAGGCAAGGCAGGGGTTTCGGGCATTCGTTACAATCTGGCTTTCGTCTTTGACCGCCAGGCACGGTGTGCCTGAAAGCCTCTATGATAATCGTTCTGTCGCCGGCCAAATCGCTCGACTACGAGACCCCGCCGCACGTCAAGAAGCATACGATCCCCGATTTCGTCGATGACGCCGCCGAACTGATCGGCGATCTGCGCCGTTTGTCGCCGCAAGACATCGCATCGCTGATGGACATTTCCGATCAGCTCGCGCATCTGAACTTCCAGCGTTACGCCGACTGGTCGCCGACCTTCGACACGTCCAACTCGAAGCAGGCCGTGCTCGCGTTCAACGGCGACGTGTACGAAGGCTTCGACGCGAAATCGCTGTCCGCTACCGATCTCGACTACGCGCAACAGCATGTGCGTGTGCTGTCGGGGCTCTACGGGCTGTTGCGTCCGCTCGATCTGCTGCAGCCGTACCGGCTCGAAATGGGCACGCGCTTCGAGAACAGTCGCGGCAAGGATCTGTACGCGTTCTGGGGCGCGCGCATCACCCAGGCGCTCAACCAGCAACTGGACAAGAAGAAGGGCGGTTCGCGCGTGCTGATCAATTGCGCTTCGACGGAATACTTCAAGTCGGTCAAGCCGAAGCAGCTCTCGGCGCCCGTGATCACGCCCGTGTTCGAAGACTGGAAGGGCGGTCGCTACAAGATCATCAGCTTTCACGCGAAACGCGCGCGCGGTTTGATGGCGCGCTACGCGGTGGAAAACCGCTTCGACACGCCCGAGCAGTTGAAGGCCTTCGATTCTGAAGGCTATGCATTCGACGCTCAGGCCTCGAACGATTCCACCTATGTCTTTCGTCGGCGCATCGCGGACTGACGCCGCGCCGAACCAGCAGGAACACCCAACATGACGCTATCCATTACGAGCAATTTCGACGCCGGCGCGATCGAAGTCCTGTCCTGCGCGCAGCCCGACAACATCCGTTTGCGCGTGCGTCCGGACAGCCACGCTGACTTCGCGCAGTGGTTCTATTTCCGGTTGTCGGGCGCGCGCGGCGAGCGCTGCGTGATGACCTTCGAGAACGCCGCCGACTGCGCGTTCGCCGAGGGCTGGCGCGACTATCACGCATGCGCGAGCTATGACCGGGTGAACTGGTTCCGCGTGCCGACCTCGTACGACGGCCGCGTGCTGACCATCGATCACACGCCCGATTTCGATCGCGTCTACTACGCGTACTTCGAACCGTATAGCGAAGAACGCCACTCGGAATTTCTCGGCGCAGTCCAACAGATGCCGCATGCCGCACTGACGGAACTGGGCAAGACAGTCGAAGGCCGGCCGATGTCGGTGTTGACGCTCGGCACGCCGACGCTGCTCGACGACGGCACGCTGAAGCCGAAGAAGAAAATCTGGATCATCGCGCGCCAGCATCCGGGCGAGACGATGGCCGAGTGGTTCGTCGAAGGGCTGGTGAAGCGGCTCGTGGGCTGGGGCGATTCGTCGGGCGATCCCGTCGCGCGCAAGCTCTACGATTACGCGGACTTCTACATCGTGCCGAACATGAACCCGGACGGCAGCGTGCACGGCAATCTGCGCACGAATGCAGCGGGCGCGAATCTGAATCGTGAGTGGATGGAGCCGGATGCCGCGCGCAGTCCTGAAGTGCTGCTCGTGCGCGACGCGATTCATGCGACAGGCTGCGATCTGTTCTTCGACATTCACGGCGACGAAGCGCTGCCGTATGTGTTCGTCGCGGGCTCGGAGATGCTGCCGAGTTTCACCGAGCGGCAACGCGAGGAACAGACGGCGTTCATCGAGGGCTTCAAGCGTGCGAGTCCCGATTTCCAGGACAAGTACGGCTATGAGTCGAGCAAGTATCGGCAGGATGCGCTCAAACTCGCGTCGAAGTACATCGGCAATGAGTTCGGGTGCCTGTCGCTGACGCTGGAGATGCCGTTCAAGGACAACGCGAATCTGCCCGACGAACGCATCGGCTGGAATGGCGAGCGTAGCGCGGCGCTCGGTGCAGCGATGCTGCAGGCTATCCTCTGGCATATGGAGGCTTTTGCCTGAGGCGCGCATTGTGTCGACGCGTTGATCGGCCGTAAAGGTATGTAAAAAAGCGAGGCCACGTGGAATGCGTGGCCTCGCTTTTTTGTTGGTGCGCGATGTGCCCGGTCCGTGGTTCGAACCAGGCGCAAGCGGCATCAATGCGTCTTCTTCGTGGTCGACTTTTTCGTGCTGCTGCTCTTGGTCGTCACGGCCTTGCCCGACGATTTGCTCGACTTCTTGTTGCCCGACTTGTTCGGCGAGCCTTTGGTTGATTTGCCGGAACTCTTCTTCGAACCCTTGCCGCTGACGGCATGTTTGCCCTTCGCGCTGTGCGAGCCCGACGACGCGGCACTGTGCGCGCGCAGTGGCGGCACGGGATCGTTCCAGCTGAATGCGAGCATCTGCGCGCCGACGTAGCCGCAGCGGAACTTGAGCTGCGACGGATCACCGCCCGCTTGGGGGACGCCGAGGCCTTCGACGGTCACGATGCTGTCGACCTTGACCTTCTGCTTGCCTTCGTCGAACGAATCGTTCCACGGTGTGACGGCGGCATGCGCGCTGTCGAACGAACTGGGTGGGAACTCGACGTGATCGAAAGCCGTCGATGTGCTCGCGACAAAGTTGCCATGCGCTGCGCAATCCGCGACGAGCGGATCCGCGTGCATATCGTTGATGAATTTGTTGACGAGGTCGTTGTGCTGCCCGAGTTGATCGGCGAAAGCGGGCAGCGTGCAGGCGAGCGATGCGCTCGCCAACCACACCGCTAACCGGCCGACCAACCGCGGCAATCGGCGCGGTGCGTTGGTGCGATCCATCTATGTTTGGTCAATGCTGTGAAGACTTCAGGCACATAAGATGCCCGTCGGCAGGAAGGAGTTCAATCCTGGCATAAATAATTTGTCGTGTCGTGGTGTGCGGGCTCGATGAGCGATAGATCGGCGGATGATGCATGGATGCGCGAACGCACGAAGAGACCACGAAGCCGGCCGAGCCAGATCGATGCGGTGCTGCGTGCGTAAGAGGCGTTCAGGTACGCGGGCCGCCGAGACGGTAGCGGCGCACATCGTAAGTGGTGACCCACGCGGGACGATAGACGGCGATCAACGCAGTCGACATACCCGTGAACCACGATTCTCCCGACGCAAGCAGGAACACGCTAAAGGCATACCCGGCCGGGATCACGGACATCGATCCGTCGGCGAGCGCGATATGTGTTGCCAACGCAACCGCCGAAGCAACGGAGACCGCGATGGCCGGCGACACGAAGCCCTGGCCGAAGATGAACATGAAGAGATTGCGCGGCAGCCACGCGATGCTCGCGCGTTGCAGCAGCGTGGAGACACCGACGGGTACGGCGCCGAATACGAGGAAGGTGAGTGCGATGCCTTGCCACGGCGCGTCGAAGACGACAGCGGCGAGCCCCGTGACGATGGCCATCGCAATCAGCGCGAGGCCCCAGTCGAAGAGTGTGACGACGAGCGTCGCACCGAGCAGATGAATGACCGTGCCGTCTTCGAGCCATGCGTTGGTTGCCCACAGCACCGAGACGGCGACGATGATGGCGAGCCACACATGTTGAAGCACGGGTTCCTGCAATCGCCTGAACGGGTTCTTCCAAAGCGCGAGCGCGAGCACAGCCACAGCGGCGATCCAGCCACCGACAGCGACCCACAACGGAAGCGGTGTATAGAGGAAACCCATGTCTTCATATTACTCGTTGAACGGCGAAACGTGTGAGCGGATTCCATGCCAGCGATGATTTATGTCGATTGACAGCAGATTCCTTTCGTCCTTTACATCGCGCCGTCGTCGCGCTCCGGGCTCGGGCGCCGCGCACCATAGGGCGCGGTTGCTTCGGCAGCCATCGGCAGTGCGGCGGAAGTGTCGCTGCCGGGCAACGGATAGCGAAAAGTCCGCTGCTTGCGCTGACGCAGCGGTACGACGTTGGGCGCAACGCGCGCGGGACGTGGGATGCGATTCTGTCCATTGCGCAGCACTTCGAGTTGCGCGGTGAGCCAGCCGTTGTAGATCGCGACAGCGGCGGCGCGGTTCGGTGCGCCGAGTTGCTGGAAGATCGTGGCCAGATGGATTTTCACGGTGCCCTCGCTGATGCCTAGCGCGCGAGCAATCATCTTATTCGTGCTGCCCATATGTACGCAGCGCATGATCTGTTCTTGCCGCGGCGAGAGGCCGCCCGTCAGGCTCGGCCGTTTCGGCGGCGCAAGCAGTTCGAGCGAGCGTGGGTCATCGAGCTGGCGCACGCGTCTGCCTGGCGATGCGCGTCCGTCGAGCGACAGCGCGCCGGCTGGGATGTAATGGACGCCGAGCAGAACCATTTCCAGTGCGCGTACGATCACGCGCGGGTCGGTCGAGCGCGGGATCACGCCGAGCACGCCTTTCTCCACGAACGCGCGCACATGAGCAGGCGAGATATCGTCGACCAGCACGGCGACGCGCAGTCCCGGATGATTGGCGAGCAACGCGCGGGCGTCGGCGGGCGACATCCAGTCTTCCCAGTCGATCAGCAACAGATCGGGCTGCAGGCGGCGCAACGTACGCTCGGCCTGCGGCCAGTCCTGTGCTTCGCCGAAACGTGCCTGCCGGTCGACTTGCCGTAAGAGCGCCTTGAGTCCTTCCCTGCGTTCGGCGTCTGAGTTGAGAACTGAAAATCGCATGCATTGGCTCCTGATCGATCGGTCATGGCGGCGCGATGCCCGCTACGTTCTCGTCGTTGCGCAGCGATGCACCATCGTGTCGATCATGACAAATTCCCTGTCGGCCGGCGGCCTGTCCGAGTGGCATAGGACGAGTGCCATAAAAAAGCCCCGCACGCGGCGGGGCTTGATTTGATACGGAGAAAGTTCTGAAGTGATCAGTGGAAATGCGGTTGAGCAGGCTCGGCATCTTCCGGCATTTCGGCGTGAACGATCTCGCCGAGGGGATCCGCATACAGCGGGACGCCGCAGTCGTCGCAGTATTCCGGCTCGAAGCGGCCGGCATGGCGGCGGATATCGGTGATGCCTGTTTCCTTCAGCAGCGCAACGATGTCT
Source organism: Paraburkholderia sp. Tr-20389 (assembly GCF_017104565.1). GTDB lineage: Bacteria > Pseudomonadota > Gammaproteobacteria > Burkholderiales > Burkholderiaceae > Paraburkholderia. The sequence continues at coordinate 42,834 of NZ_JAAGPD010000072.1, forward strand.
TCGAGCGGACCTTCGGGGGACATCGCTTCCTGCGGTTCCTCGTCGATGCCCGGGTCGCCGTTCTCGCGGCCGTACAGCGGCCATACGACGCCATAGATCACGTCGTTGCTGCCGCGACGTGTGAAGCCGATGCGATATTCGTCGATGCGCCGCTCGCCGAAGCCCGCGACGACGGCGCGCAGTTCGTCGGGCGTTGCGCCGATCGTGTCGAACAGATAGCGCACTGCCGTGCGGACGGTGTGCGGGCGCACGCGCTCGTCCGCGTCGCGGCAGGCCGAATAGTAGGCGTCCGGCAGCAGGCATTCGAACTCGCAGCCAGGCAGCACGACGGCCAGATTGGCGCCGCCTTGCGTCGCCCATTGTTCGAGGCACTGGCTGCGTTCGATGCGCGAGCCGTGCTCTTCTTCCTGCCAGCGGAACACGGGCGCGCCGACAGGCGCCGCGACGACGGCCAGCAGGAAACGCGGGTCGGCCAGGATGGGCGAGGTTTCCGGCAGCTCGCCGAAGTTGATCTTCGCGGTGGCGCCGGCGACGGCCGCTTGCGCCAGTTGCTGCGCGAGTCGCCACGTTTCGACGTGGTGACGCGGCAACTGGTCGATGCTATACATAAAGGGCGCCATCGCGACGCGGGTGTCGGCGGCCAGCACGTGTGCCTGCATATGCGCGCGCAATGCGTCGGCCGCGTCGCCTTTCAGCGCGCCCGACGGAATGACGTAGCGCGTCCAGGCCAGCACGGGCGCGGCGATCAGCAGCGCTTCATACTGGACGCCGTCGTGCTCGACAATCAGCGACTCGCTATGCGTTTCGGCCATGTCGGCAAGGGCGCCGTAGGCGTCCGGGTGATTTTGCTGCAGATGGTCGAGCGCGGCGTCGAGCGTCGTCTGGTTGCCGTTGCGGACTATTTTTGCGAGCAACCCGTCGAGCTTCGCTTCCCAGAAGCGGTCCTCGGTGCGGCTGCCCGACGCGAAGAGCGCGAGCGACAGACCGACCAGCTTGTCGGCATCGGGTGGTAGACGTTTGGCGATTCGCGAGCGCATAAATCCGGAGGTTGTGTGCAGAGAACCATATATTCTAGTCGTTTCTTCGTCGACATATTAACGACACGCGCTGGTGGCAGTGAATCGCCTTTAATACGGGCTTGCCGTCCGTTGAAGGGCTCGCTCGGGGCCGGGCCTTCGTGGCTTTCGCCAGAGCTTTTCTATACTCGTTCTGCGGGGCGTTGGCAGGGTGTCGGGAGTGGTGCATGGTGAAATCGGACCAACTGATCGAACGGCTGGCTGCCGTGTTCGCGTTGCTGTTGCTGGTCGGCGGCTCGCTGCTGGTGCTGGCGCCGTTCACGACCGCGCTGCTGTGGGGCGCGATCCTCAGCTATAGCTCGTGGGGCTTGTACTGCAAGCTGGCGACGAGCCTGGGCGGACGGCGCAGATGGGCCGCGACGCTGATCGTGCTCATCATTCTGATCGTGGTGCTGGGGCCGTTCGTGTACGCGGGCTTCGCGCTCGGAGCGCATACCAAGGACATCACCGCGCTGGTTCAGCATCTGATGGACGCGGGCTTGCCGGATCTGCCCGATTGGGTCGCACGGGTTCCACTCGTCGGTTCGAGCATCGAGTCGTTCTGGGAGCGCGTGACCAGCAGCAACTCCGAGATGGTCGCTCAGCTCCGCGGGTTGGCCGCACCGGCCGGCAAATGGATTCTCGCGGCAGCGCTCGCCGTCACGCACGGTCTGGGCTTGCTCGCGCTGAGCATCATTCTGACGTTCTTCTTTTATACGGGCGGCGAGGGCGCGGCCGCATGGCTCAACGCGGGCATGCGACGGATTGCCGGGGAACGCGCGGATTATCTGCTGGCTTTGGCGGGCAGCACGGTGAAGGGGGTGGTGTACGGCATTCTCGGGACGGCGCTGGTGCAGGGCGTACTGGCCGGCTTCGGCTGCTGGATCGCGGGTGTGCCGGCGCCGGCGTTGCTCGGGCTCGCGACGTTCTTCCTGTCGGTGATTCCGGGCGGTCCCGTCGTGGTGTGGCTGCCTGCTGCGATCTGGTTGTATCACGGCGGCGAGACGGGGTGGGCGATTTTCCTCGTGGTGTGGGGCGTGGTCGTCGTGGGTATGTCCGATAACGTCGTTAAGCCGATCCTGATCGGCAAGAGCAGTGACATGCCGCTGATCCTCGTGATGCTTGGCATCCTCGGCGGTGCGTTCGCGTTTGGGTTCCTCGGCGTGTTCATCGGGCCGACGTTGCTTGCTGTGGCGTATACGGTGCTGCACGACTGGACGATCGGGTCGCCCGAGGCTCGCGAACTGAGTGCGAAGGCGGGTGGAAAGCCGGCGGACGCGGTTGCGCAGGTCGAGAAGGCACCGGGGAAATGACTCTGGAAAGTGACCCCGATAAAAAACCTGCGTCATACCCTTGTCATGAGGCCTGGGATGGCCTAAGATTCGCGTCCTCGTTCAAGAGCGCGGTGTTCTACGCGACGGAGCGGGGCCGCGACAGAAACGGCGCGGTGGTCGAGTCAGCAAGGTTTTTCAGGCGATGCTAAAAAAACCGGTTGACGAAACGAAAAAGGTTCTTCATAATCTCGTTTCTCTGCTGCTGACGCAGCAACGCGGTGAAAGCAAGGTGCTTCCTGCGAATGTTCTTTAAAAACTAACAGCCGATAAGTG
>NZ_JAAGPD010000073.1 GCF_017104565.1 Paraburkholderia sp. Tr-20389
CACGCTTCCTCCCCACACTCGGTCGCCCTCATGCAGTTGCGCTTCACTTCATTCGCTGTGACCAGCTTATGGCGGGACTTGCACCCGCAGGAGTGCGCCCATGCTGGGCGCACAAATGCAAAAGGCCCGCCAATTTTTGGCGGGCCTTTTTCTTTCTTATTGCCGATCAGACGAGAGCCGTCGACCAGGAACGTCTCAGGCAAACGAGTAAAACACCCGGAACGCCACCTTGCGCTCAGCCCAGAATTCGGCGGCTTCGCGGAACACGTCGAGCAGCGTCTCGCGCGCTTCCTTGTCGAACTTGATCGCGATGGGCAGCGCCTCGAGAACGATGACGAAGCCCGGCTGCGAACCCGCCTTGTGCACAAGATCGGTCAGCGAGTCATACAGTGCGTCGTAGTTCTTGCCGAAATGCTTCGGAAACAGGAACGACGTCGCGATGGTCTCCATGACCTCCTGTTTCGACTGGGCATTGCCGACAAACGCATAGAGAAAATGCTGACCGAGCCGATTTGCTTCGTCGGCGAGATCCTGCACGCGGAACGCGCGGATCGACTGCACGATGTTCGGTCGTACGGTCTGGAAAAGACTCATGCGCTCCTCTTCCGATGAAAGGCCCGTACTGGCTTCGTTCTGGACGTCACGGACCTGGCCGGCATCGCGCATCTGCATGACGCGCTGAAACATATTGCCGTCGCCGGCCGCGAAAAAATCCGTCGCGACTTTCGAGTCGTGCGCGTAGACGTTGTCGCTCATGCCGATTATCCCGATGTCATTCAATAATGCGATTAAAACTGGCGTAGTGGTCGTCTGAGTAATAACAATTGCTGGTCCGCCTGAGCGGCCCTCCACAGACTATGCGGCGTGCGCCGCGATCGCGGGCGCCAGGCGAGGGAACGGTGTATTCGTGGTAATAGCCGCGCCGGTGCGGCGGCAGCAACCGCTCACGATTGCCGAATACGACGCCGTCCTTCTCATACGGGTAAGGCCCGCCGGCTGCAATCAAGTTCAATGTACTGACGGCTTCAGGCGGTAATTGCGCCGCCGCGATGGTGCCGCCCACCTGTCCCTGTTGCGTTTCCCGAGCCCAGGCACCTGACGAAAAACCGCCGACAAGACCGCCAACCGTCAAAGCGGCGATCAGCACGCCGTCGCGGAGCCACTTGCGTGCCATGAATCAGGATTCCCGCTGTTGACTAACGAGTTTGACGACCATGAAAGTCGTAAGGGTATCGCTAATGTCCTTTGGAATCAATGTTCATTAGTCGGACGAAAGGTCGTCCAGGCGAAACGGACAAGGCGTCCGCGCCAGTTTTGACACATCTTGACAGAGAAATTATCCCGAGCGGGATAAACTTATCTTCGAGGTACGAAGCGAGACGACTCTCATGCCTCGTCGTCTGGACGGTCCGCACAGCGGAACCTTGTCGCGCGTCGGCCTTTTTGCGGGATGGCTAATCCCCAGCCAATGCTCGAAGGCGTGCCCATTGCGGGCACGCCCTTTTTTTATCCGCGCGAGCCGGCATTCACCAGCCTGCGCGGATAAAGGGACAGCTTTAACGCGTAGCGTTGACGTCCGCCACCAGCAGCGCCGTCATATTGACGATCCGGCGAACCGTCGCCGACGGCGTCAGCACGTGCACCGGCTTGGCCGCGCCCAGCAGGATCGGCCCGATCGCGATGTTGTTGCCCGCTGCCGTCTTCAGCAGGTTGTACGAGATGTTCGCGGCGTCGATGTTCGGCAGCACCAGCAGGTTCGCGTCGCCTTCCAGCGTCGATTCGGCGAGCACTTCACGGCGCAGGTTCGCGTCGAGCGCGAGATCGCCGTGCATTTCGCCGTCCACCTGCAGATGCGGCGCGCGCTCCTGCAAGAGCGCCAGCACGTCGCGCATCTTCTGCGCGGACGGCGCATTGCTCGTGCCGAAGTTCGAGTGCGACAGCAGCGCGATCTTCGGCTCGATGCCGAAACGGCGCACTTCTTCCGCCGCCATGATCGTGATTTCGGCCAGTTCTTCCGCCGTCGGATCGACGTTCACGTGCGTATCGACGAGGAAAATCTGGCGGTTCGGCAGCACCAGCGCGTTCATCGCCGCGTAGACCTTGGCGCCGTCCTTCTTGCCGATCACCTGGTCGATGAAGTGCAGGTGGCGGTGCGTCGTGCTGACCGTGCCGCAGATCATGCCGTCGGCGTGACCCTTCGTGACCAGCATCGAGCCGATCAGCGTCGTACGGCGGCGCATTTCCAGCTTCGCCATCTGCTCGGTGAAGCCCTTGCGGCACATCATCTTGTGATACGTCTGCCAGAAATCGCGGTAACGCTCGTCGTGGTCCGTGTTGACGACCGTGTAGTCCTGGCCGTTCACCAGACGCAGGCCGAACTTCGCGATGCGCTGCTCGATCACAGCCGGACGGCCGATCAGAATCGGCTTCGCAAGCTTTTCGTCGACGACGATCTGCACCGCGCGCAGCACGCGCTCTTCTTCGCCTTCCGCGAACACGATGCGCTTCTTCTCCGGCTCGACGCCGCGCGCCAGCTGGAAGATCGGCTTCATCGTCGTGCCGCTGTGGTAGACGAACTGCTGCAGATGCTGCTTGTACGCCTCCATGTCCTCGATCGGACGCGTCGCGACACCTGCATCCATCGCGGCCTGCGCGACCGCGGGCGCGATCTGCACGATCAGACGCGGATCGAAAGGCTTCGGAATCAGGTATTCCGGCCCGAACGACAGATCCTGAATGCCGTAAGCCGTCGCGACGATGTCCGACTGCTCCTGACGAGCCAGCTCAGCAATCGCGTTGACCGCGGCGATTTCCATTTCCTTCGTGATGACGGTTGCGCCGACATCCAGTGCGCCACGGAAGATGAACGGGAAGCACAGGACGTTGTTGACCTGGTTCGGGTAGTCGGTGCGGCCCGTTGCCAGCACCGCGTCCGGACGCACTTCGAGCGCCAGTTCCGGCAGGATTTCCGGCGTCGGATTGGCGAGCGCCAGAATCAGCGGCTTACCGGCCATCTGCTTGACCATGTCCTGCTTGAGCACGCCGCCCGCCGACAGGCCGAGGAACACGTCCGCGCCGTCCATCACTTCCGCCAGCGTGCGGGCGTCCGTCTCGCGCGCGAAACGCTCCTTGTCCGGGTCCATCAGTTCCGTGCGGCCCTTGTAGACCACGCCGGCCAGGTCCGTCACGTAGATGTTCTCGAGCGGCATGCCGAGATCGACCAGCAGGTTCAGACACGCGAGCGACGCCGCGCCCGCGCCCGACGCCACCAGCTTCACTTCCTTGATGCTCTTGCCGACCACCTTCAGGCCGTTCGAGATCGCCGCCGCGACGACAATCGCCGTGCCGTGCTGGTCGTCGTGGAAGACGGGGATCTTCATGCGCTTGCGGCATTCGCGCTCGACGATGAAGCAGTCCGGCGCCTTGATGTCTTCCAGGTTGATGCCGCCGAACGTAGGTTCCAGCGCGGCGATCACCTCGACCAGCTTGTGCGGGTCCGACTCGTTCAGCTCGATGTCGAACACGTCGATACCGGCGAACTTCTTGAACAGCACGGCCTTGCCTTCCATGACCGGCTTCGACGCAAGCGGCCCGATGTTGCCGAGACCGAGCACTGCCGTGCCGTTCGACACGACGCCGACCAGGTTGCTGCGCGCCGTGAAGCGCGCAGCATTCAGCGGATCCTCGACGATCGCCTCGCACGCGAACGCAACGCCCGGCGAGTACGCCAGCGCGAGGTCGCGCTGGTTGATCATCTGCTTCGTCGGGGCGATCGCGATCTTCCCGGGGGTCGGGAATTCGTGGTAATCGAGAGCGGCTTCACGGAGTTTGGTATTGACGGGAGTCGACATAAGCGGACTTGGAAGTGCGGATTAGAATAGATGTTCGACGGCATTGTAGCGCCAATCCCAAAAGTCGAAGCCTGCAATCCGGGTGCAAGTGCCGCGACCGAAACAGCGTGAAAGGAAAGCGCGGCCGCGGACCCCTGCCCGCACCGGGACTACGAAGCGCGCCTTTAACGTCGTGTTAGCTTCCATTGGCGCTTCTTGAGCGCATCCATCCACTCGCTTCGGCGGCCTTTCGCAGTCACATGCCTTGTTTATGCTTTCAGAGTTTTCGCTGATCGACCGCTTCTTTGCGCGCCGCGCGGCGGGTGCGTCCTATCCTCAGCGCGCCGCGCTCGGCATCGGTGACGATTGCGCGCTGCTCGCGCCGCCGGCAGGCGAGATGCTCGCCATCTCAACCGACATGCTGGTCGCGGGCCGCCATTTCTTTCCCGATGTCGATCCCAAGGCGCTCGGCCACAAGGCGCTGGCCGTGAATCTGTCGGATCTCGCCGCGATGGGCGCGAAGCCGCAAGCCTTCACATTGGCGTTCTCGCTGCCGAAAGCAGACGCAGACTGGCTGGCCGCGTTCAGCGACGGTCTGTTCGAACTCGCCGAGCGTCACGGCTGCGAACTGGTCGGCGGCGACACGACGGGCGGCCCGCTCAATCTGTGCCTCACCGTGTTCGGCTCCGTGCCGCCGCAAGCGGCGCTGCGCCGCGACGCCGCGCAACCCGGCGATGACATCTGGATTTCGGGAACGCTCGGCGACGCGCGCGCAAGCCTCGGCGTGCAACGCAACGAGTGGTCCGTCGATGCCAACGATGCTGCGACATTCCGCCGCGCCATGAATCTGCCGGAGCCGCGCGTCGCGTTGGGCCTCGCGTTGCGCGGCGTCGCGCGCGCCGCGCTCGATATTTCGGACGGCCTTGCGGGCGATCTGATGCACATCCTCGAACGCTCGCACGTCAATGCGATCGTCGACGCCGATGCATTGCCGCGCTCGGACGCGCTGCGCCGTCTTCCCGCCGACATCCAGCGGCGCTGCACGATCGCAGGCGGCGACGACTACGAACTGTGCTTCACCGCGCCGTCTTCCTTACGGGACGCAGTCGTTGCGGCAGGTCAACAGGCGCGTGTGCCCGTGACGCGCGTCGGTACAATAACTGCGCTCGATGCGGCCGGCGCTGCGCCCGCGATCTCGTGGCGCGATGCGTCGGGCGCTCCACTCAATCTGACGTTGCAAGGCTTCGATCATTTCCATGCAGAATGAATCCTCGCTTGGCCCGGCGGGCAGTTTCTCCGACGCGCCAACCGGCGAACCAACCCGCCCTGCCGGCGGATCGTCCTCCGGCATGCCGGACGGAGCAGCCGAAGCAGGCTCGAACGGCGCGCCTCGCGGCCAGCCGCGCGCGCCGCGGCCCCGCCGCGCGACTGCTCGCTTCATGCTGTCACATCCGTTGCATATCTTGTCGCTGGGATTCGGCAGCGGCCTTTCGCCCATCGCGCCGGGCACGGTCGGCACACTGTTCGCGTGGGCATCGTTCGCTGCGTTCAGCGCCCAGCTGACCGTCATCGAATGGGGCATCCTGATCGTGGTCGGCTTCGTCGCCGGCATCGGCATCTGCGGCTTCACCGCGAACCGGCTCGGCATCGACGACCCGTCGCCCGTCGTGTGGGACGAGATCGTCGCGTTCTGGCTCGTGCTGCTGATGGTAACGCCTGCGACCTTCACGGGACAATTGTGGGCGTTCATCGTATTCCGCTTCTTCGACATGGTGAAACCGCCGCCCATCCGTTATTTCGACCGCAGACTGAAAGGCGGCTTTGGCATCATGTTCGATGATCTCGTCGCGGCGTTTTTCACGTTGCTCGTGATTGCGCTCTGGCGGATGTCCGTCTGATCATTCGCAGCGTTTTTCTTACCCCGAGTCCAGCATGGCTACCGATTCCGTCGTCCACCAACTCGCCATTCGCGTCGGCAATCGTCTGCGGGACGAGCGGCTGATGCTCGCCACGGCTGAATCCTGCACGGGCGGCATGGTCGCGACGGCCATCACCGACATTTCCGGCAGCAGCGGGTGGTTCGAGCGCGGCTTCGTCACCTACTCGAACCAGGCGAAGAGCGAGATGATCGGCGTTCCGCCCGATATGATCGACAAGCATGGCGCCGTGTCCGAGCCCGTCGCCCGGGCGATGGTCGAAGGGGCGCTGCGGAATTCGCGCGCTCAGGTCGCGCTGTCCATTACGGGTGTCGCGGGTCCGGGCGGCGGCACCGAGACCAAGCCGGTCGGCATGGTGTGCTTCGGATGGAGCAACCGCTTGCATACGGTTGTCGAGACGCTCGTGTTCAAGGGCGACCGCGAGCGGGTGCGCGTGCAGGCAGCGACACATGCATTGCGCGGCCTGCTGACCTTGCTCGACGAGCGCGAGCGCTGAGTTTTTCCGACGACGGCGGCGCGAGCCGTTCTCAACGACAGCAGGAAATCATGGCCCGACATATCGACCGCGATGAACTGATCCGCCGCTTCGATCTCCAGCCGCACCCCGAAGGCGGCTTCTTTCGCGAGACATATCGCTCCGCCGATCCCGTTCACCGCGCTGGCTCAGCGGATAAGCGCTCCGCGTCGACGGCCATCTACTACCTGCTGTGCGACGGCGCGCATTCGGCGTGGCATCGTATTCGATCCGACGAAGTCTGGCATTTCTACGCCGGCGATCCCCTCAACGTCTACGTGCTCGAAGACGACGGCGCGCTCACCGTTCACCGTCTCGGCAACGCGCTCGAACGGGTCGATTGCGTGTTTCAGGCCGTCGTATCGTCCGGCCGCTGGTTCGCCGCGCAATGCGACGATGCCGCGAGCGTGGCGCTCGTCGGCTGCACGGTTGCGCCGGGATTCGAGTTCAGCGAGTTTGAAATGGCGGATGTGGATGCGCTGCTGCGCGATTATCCGCAGCAGCGTGAGCTGATCGTCAGGCTCGGGCCAGTCACCGCCCGATAGACGGGACCGGCTCGCGGCGCTACGAGCCGCGCGTCAGAGAAACGCGTTGATGCGGTCGCGCGTATCTTTCGCGGCCTGCGCGGCGGCTTCGACCCAGTCGTCGCCCTTGCCTGCATAGAGAATCGCGCGCGACGAATTGATCAGCATCCCGGTGCCCGCCGCCGTGCGGCCCGCCTTCACCGTCGCCTCGACGTCGCCGCCCTGCGCGCCGATGCCCGGAATCAGCAGCGGCATGTCGCCGACGATGCCGCGCACCACTTCGATTTCCTTCGGGAACGTCGCGCCGACCACGAGGCCCAACTGGCCCTTCACGTTCCACTTTTCGGCCGCGAGCCGCGCGACCGTCTGATACAGCGGACGGCCAGCCGTTTCGAGGAATTGCAGGTCGGATCCGCCCGGATTCGACGTCCGGCACAGCACGATCACGCCCTTGCCCGCGTGCTCCAGATACGGCTCGATCGAATCGAAGCCCATGTACGGATTCACCGTGACGGCGTCCGCGCGATAACGGTCGAACGCTTCGCGTGCATACTGCTCGGCCGTGCTGCCGATGTCGCCGCGCTTCGCGTCCAGAATCACGGGCAGGCCCGAATGTTTCAGATGAATGTGCGCGATCAGCTGTTCGAGTTGCTCTTCGGCGCGATGCGCAGCGAAGTACGCGATCTGCGGCTTGAACGACGACGCGTACGGCGCGGTCGCGTCGACGATCTTCTTGCAGAAATCGAAAATCGCGTCCGAACGGTTGGCGTACGCGCCGGGAAACTTCGACGGCTCGGGATCGAGGCCGACGCACAGCAGCGAGTTCGTCGTGTGCCATGCGTGGTCGAGCGTCTGGATGAATGTGGACATAGGAAATCTCGCGGCGCGCGGGTAACGGATGAGCCGCGTATTTTACCCGCGCCGCCGGATGCGGGCCGGATCCGCTATCTTCCCGTTCCCGTCTGCACGGGTGCCCGGTCGTGCTTGCTCGTGCTTACCCGCGCTTCGCCCCGCGTCCGCCTGCCACCGCCCGCAAGCCGGTGCGTTCGACCGCGAAGCTGAACGAGCGCACGAGCCGTTCGCCGCGTCCGAGCACCGTCATGCCGTTGGCGGCCGCGCCGCCCGGCAGGTTCATCGCGTTGATCGGATGATCAACGGGTTCGAAGCAGAAGAAGTCCTTCGACTCCGGCGTATAGAGAATGTAGTACTCGGTGTTCGACGACACCGTCAGCGACAGGCGGCGCTTCGGCCACACGACCGTCGCGTGGCCGCTCCAGCCAGTGAACGCATGGTTCACCACCGGGCGCGGCAACGGATACGCGACGCCGAATTGCCACGCGGGCGGCACGGGCACATGGCGCACGGGCAGCCAGTCGTCGCCGGACAGCCACAGGCCCGCCGCCGCCGCCGACAACTGCGTATCGGCGTCGCGCACCAGAAACGGATGCACGCCGAGGCCGAACGGCATCGCGTCGCGCCCCGTGTTTTCCACCTCGAGCGTGATGACGAGCGTCGAACCTTCCAGCGCGTAGGTCTGCGTCGCGCGATACGCGTACGGCTTGCCGTCACGCCGGTCGAGCGTCAGCGTGACACTCTCCTGATCGGCCGCCGCGACGTCCCAGTTCGCGAGCCAGCCGTCGCCGTGGATCGGCAGCGGTTCGCCCGCGCGGTTGCACGGCACGTCGATCGCACGTTCGCCCAGCTTGAATTGCCCGCCGCCGATCCGGTTCGAATACGGCAGCAGCGAATAGCAGGCGAGATCGTTCGCGTCGGTGGCGGGATCGACATGACGGCAGCGTCTGAACACGGGCACGAGCGTGCCCTCGTTGCGAAAGTCGAAGCGCGTGACACCGCCGCCCAGCGACGGCGCCACATCGAGCCGCAGCAGCGAATTGGCGAGCGTCACGCACGCGACATCGCCGGCGGCGCCCGCGCCGACGGCAACTGCGGATGTGCTCGGTCCTGCCAGCACGGGCTGCACGGCAGCCGCAAGCCGGGCGCGCCGCGCGCGCGATTGTGGAGAAGTCGGGGCAGCGGAATTCGCGACAGTCATATCAAACTCCCACGAGAGGCATCGGACAGCGTAATCGGCGCATCGGAGAACAGATGGCTGCTTGTGCGGGCGGCGCGTCGTAGCGGCCGCCTCCTGAGTTTTGCTGCATGTCATGCCCCGGTGGACGTGCAAGGGGCCTGACCTGCCCTGCGTTGGATACGTGGAAACGCTTCTGGTTCGATGGGGTTTATACGCCCCGTTTCGCCTCGAGCGCAACCGGGGAACCCTTGAACACCGGTTCCGGCAAACCATGCCGCCCCTGCGTCGCGACATACACACCGCCTGCGCGCGTGTCGCCTGCCAGCGCCTGCGCGTCGAGCCCGACACGCGCACTCGTCACATACAGCGTACCGAGTTGCGCGCCGCCCAGCGCGACACAGCTGGGCTGCGCGGTCGGCACGTCGACGCGCTCCGTCTCCATGCCGCCCGCGTCGTAACGCACGACGCGGCGTCCGCCCCACTGCGCATTCCACAGGCCGCCTTCGCTGTCGACGGTCGAACCGTCCGGCTCGCCCGTGCTGTCGGTCAGCTTCACGAACAGGCGCTCGTTCGTCACGCTGCCGTCCGCGTTGTAATCACATGCGCGGATTTCGAGCGTCGGCGAATCGCAGAAGTACATCGTCGCGCCGTCGGGGCTGAACGCGATACTGTTCGAAATCGCCGGCGCCGGCAACGGCAATCGTTCGAGCGACAGATCGTGATTCAGCCGGTAAAACCCGCCGATGGGCTGCACGGGGGACGCTTCATCCTTCGTGCCGAACACGAAGCGTCCCTGGCGATCGCAACGTCCGTCGTTCACACGGGTATTCATGCCAGGCTCCACATCGATGATCGGTTCGATCTGACCCGTTGCAAGGTCGAAGAAAGCGAGCCGTGATGCGAGCCCCAGCAGCATGTAATGCGGGTCGGCGCACAGCGCGAAGGTCGAGAGCCGCTCCGGCATGGGCCAGGACGTGCTGCCGCCATCGCGCGGGTCGTAACGCCACAGCCGCGCGCCTTCGATATCCGTCCAGTAGAAGAGGCCGCTGCGCGCGTCCCACGTTGCGCCTTCGCCCAGCGTGCATTGCGAATCGACGAGCAGCGCCGCCTGAACGTTGCTTGCGGCGTTGTTGTTGATCGTGTCGCTCATGCCCAGCCCCCGTCGACGATGATGTCCTGCGCGGTGATCATGCGGCTGTCGTCGGCCGCGAGGAAGAGCGCCATCCGAGCGAGGTCGTCGGGCAGCAGTTCGGCGTCGATGCACTGGCCCTGCTTGATCGCGAGGCGCCCGGCGTCGTCGAGCCACAGACGCTTCTGCTTGTCCGTCATCACCCAGCCCGGCACCAGCGAGTTGACACGAATGCCGTAGTGGCCGAGATCGCGCGCGAGCCCGCGCGTGAGCCCCTGCACCGCCGACTTCGACAGCGTGTACACGGGATAGCCGCCGTTCTTCAGCATCCAGCTGATCGAGCCGAGATTGATGATCGAGCCGCGCCGTGCGGCCTTCATGTCTTCCGCAACAGCCTGCGCCGCGAAGAACTGATGGCGAATGTTTACGGCGATGCCCGCATCGAACGACTCGGGCGTCACCTCTTCGATCTTGTGACGCTTGTCGTTCGCCGCGTTGTTCACCAGCACGTCGATGGGGCCGAGCGCCGCGCGCACATCGGCGATAGCCTTGTGCAGCGCATCGACATCCGTCAGATCGACATACAGGAACAGCGGCTTGTGACGCGAATCGCCGAGTTGATCGGCGAGCGCGTCGCCCGCCGTTTCGTCGATATCGAAGAACGCGACGCGCGCGCCCTGCGCGACGAAGTGCTCGACGAACGATGCGCCGATGCCCGTCGCGCCGCCCGTGATCAGCACCGTGCGGTCCACGAGGCTCGGATAGCGCGCATACACGCTCTGTTCTTCACGCGCGTTCGCGTTGGCGGGAGACGACATCGTTCGGTTTCCTTCTTCCGGCATTGAGTGTTTTGAAGAATCAGTCGCGTGAACCGCGGTTCTTCAACTGGTCCAGCAGCACCGCGGCGAGCAGGATCGCACCACGCACGAGGTACTGGTAGAACGCGTCGATGTTCATCAGGTTCATCACGTTTTCAACCGTGCCCATGATGAGCACGCCGATCACGACACCCGAAATCGTCGCGCGGCCGCCAAGCAGCGACACGCCGCCCAGCACGCACGCCGAGATCACGTTCAGCTCGAAGCCTTCCGCTGCGTTCGGCTGACCCGACGTGATACGCGACGCGAGAATCACGCCCGCCAGCGCCGTCACCGCACCCTGAATCAGGAAGATGTAGACGCGCGTGCGTTCGACGTTGATACCGGCGAGACGCGACGCTTCCGGATTGCCGCCGATCGCCAGCGTGTTGCGGCCGTACACCGTCGAATTCAGCATCACGCCGAACACGATGAAGCAGACCAGCGTCACCCAGATGGGCAGCGACACGCCGAACATCGACAGGCTGCCGAGCGCGATGAACGTATCCGACGACACGCCCACGGCCTGACCGTGCGACACGATGAAGCCGAGGCCGCGCACGATTTCCATCGTCGCGAGCGTCGTGATCAGCGCGTTGATGCGCAGATACGCGATCACCGCGCCGTTGACGAAGCCGATCACGGAACCGGCCACGACGGCGGCGACGATCGCGATGAAGGTGTTGCCCGTCGCGTTGAGCACCATCGCGCACAGCACGCCGGCGAAGGCGACCGTCGAGCCGATGGACAGGTCGAAGTCACGCGACGCGAGACAGAACATCATCGTGCACGCGACCATGCCGATCTGCGAAATCGACAGCGCGAGGCCGAGCATGTTCTCGATCGAGAAGAAGTGATCGACGGTCAGCGACATCGTGATGAACATCAACGCGAAAATCACGATCAGGCTGTATTCGGTGATCTGCTGCCACCACTTCTGCTTGTCGCTGGTTTGCGGAATCAGCGCTTCGGCGGCGCTCTTGGCAGCCTGTTGCGCGAGGTTTTCTCTGGCTTGCATTTGGTTCACTCCTCCCGTTGCCCACGGGTTACAGGACTGTTGTAGGTCCCGTCAGTTACAGATGTCTTGCGGTTTTCGTTTCGATCGGCCCAGGCGCTCACGCTGCCTGCGCCGTCGTCGAACTCTTCGGCAGCGCGAGGCTCAGCACCGATTGCTCGCTTGCGCCGCTGCGCGGCAGCTCACCCGAAATACGCCCCTGGCGCATCACGACGATACGGTCCGACACGCCGAGCACTTCCGGCAGTTCCGACGAAATCATCACGATTGCGCAGCCGCGCTCGGCCAGCTCGTAAATCACGTTGTAGATCTCGTGCTTCGCGCCGACGTCGATGCCGCGCGTCGGTTCGTCGAGAATCACCACGCGCAGATCCGGTTCGGCCAGCCAGCGCGACAGAATCGCTTTCTGCTGGTTGCCGCCCGACAGGAAGCGGATCTTTTGCCGGCGGCTCGGCGTCTTGATCTTCAGCAGCTTGATGAAACGGTCGGCCGTCTCCGCTTCCTTCTTGCGGTCGAGGAACAGCCCCGCCTTCAGGTAGTGCCGGCGGCAGCTGATATTGATGTTCTCCGCCACCGACGCGATCGCGACGATGCCTTCTTCCTTGCGGTCTTCCGGGCACAGCACGATGCCCTGGCGGATCGCATCGCCGGCGCTCTTCACCTTGATCGGCTTGCCGTCGAGCACGAGTTCGCCGCCCTTCTTCGGGTCGTCGCCGTAGATCAGGTGCATCAGTTCGCTGCGGCCTGCGCCCACCAGCCCGAAGAAGCCGACGATCTCGCCACGCCGCACCTCGAAGCTGGCCGGTTCCGTCAGCGGCTTGCCTTCGATGTTCTTCGCCGAGAAGCGCACTTCGCCGAGTTCACGGGCGCGGTAGCCATAAATGTCGGAGATTTCGCGGCCGACCATTTCGCTGACGATCGTGTCGCGACTCACGCCCTCTAGCGTCGGATGCGACGCGACCTTGCGGCCGTCGCGGAAAATCGTGCATGCGTCGCACAGCTGATAGATCTCGTCCATCCGGTGCGAGATGTAGATCAGCGCGCGGTTGTCGGCGCGCAAAGCGCGCACCAGCTTGAACAGCACTTCCGTCTCGCGGTGCGACAGCGAACTCGTCGGTTCGTCGAGCGCGATCACGCGGGCGTTGCGCATCAGCGCCTTGCAGATTTCGACCATCTGGCGCTGCGCGATCGACAGTTTGCGCAGCTTCGCGTTCGGATCGAGATCGACGCCCATCGCCGCGAGCTGCTCGCGCACGAAGCGCTTCGCTTCGCTCTTCTTCACGAAACCGACTGTGTTCGGCAGACGGCCGAGCAGCAGGTTTTCCGACACCGTCAGGTCCGGCACGTACTGCAGTTCCTGGTGAATCACCGCGATCCCCGCAGCGATCGACGCGCCCGCATTTGCGAAGCGCACTTCGTTCTCGTCGATCAACACGCGGCCGGAATCCGGCTGATATTCGCCGCCTAGAATCTTCAGCAGGGTCGATTTCCCCGCGCCGTTTTCGCCCATCAGGCCATGCACCTTGCCCGCGTGCACGTCGAAAGAGATTCCGTCGAGCGCACGCACGCCTGGAAACACCTTGCCGATATTGTCAAAACGCAGCGTCGCTGACACTTTGCCTCCTTTTACTTCGATTGAACCTTCGTGCGCCGTGGCCGTTCGCCGTGTTGCGCGTGATGTCCGCGCGGCTTGCACGATGGCTTGCCCCTCTGCTTCCGATGCCGCTCCGTCGTGCGCAGGTCCCGTCACTCACGGACAGAACCTGCGCCATGCGTGAATGCCGCAGACGGGCATTCACGCGTGCCGGTCGTGCTTACTTCGATGCGAGACCCATCTTTTCACGCACTTCGCCGACGTTGTCGCGCGTGGCGAGCATGCCCGTCGTCAGCGTCAGCTTCGGCGGTTCCTTGCCTTGCGTGATCCACGTGTACATCAGTTCCGACGTCTCTTCGCCGTGACGCTTCGGGCTGATGATCACGGTGCCGTAGAAGCCCGTCGGGTTCGGCTTCTTGAACTCGTTCAGCGCCGAGTCCGAACCGCCGATGCCGATGCCGATCATGTTGTCGGCCTTGAAGCCACGGCCTTCCGCTGCGCGCACCGCGCCGAGCACGGCTTCGTCGTTCAGGCCGTAGGCGATCCAGTGCTTGAAGTTCGGATTCTTCGTCAGCGCGATGTTCGCTGCGTTGAACGCGTTTTCCGTGTCCGTCTTCGCTTGCGGCGCGGCGATGATGTTGGCCTTCGGGAAACCGGCTGCGATCAGCGCGTCGGTGGCGCCCGACGTGCGGTCATGAGCCGTCGGCAGCTGTTCGTAGGTCACGTCGATCGCGCCGACGTCCTTCATGTCCCAGCCGCGCTTCTTGATTTCCGCAGCCAGACCGTCGCCGACCTGCTTGCCGATGTTGTAGGCCGAAATGCCCATGTGCGGCACCGACTCGATCGGCTTGCCCGCGCCGTCGACGAGACGGTCGTCCACCGTCATCATCTTCAGGTTGTCAGCCTTCGCCTTCGCGACGATGCCCGGTCCGAGCTTCACGTCCGGCGTGCAGATCACGAAGCCCTGCGCCTTTTGGGCGGCGAGGTTGTCGATCGCGCTCATGACCTTCTCGCCCGACGGCGCGCCGATCTTCACCAGCGTGAAGCCCTTGTCCTTCGCAGCCTGTTCGGCGAACTTCCACTCGTCCTGGAACCACGGCTCTTCGGGCTGCTTCACGAGGAAGCCGATCTTGACCGTATCCGCGGCCTGCGCGACGGGCGCGTTGAAGGCCACCGCCGTCGCCGCTGCTGCGAGCGTGAGGAAAATTCTGCGTTTCATGTTGCGTGTCTCCTGACTAATGAGTAACGAGAAGGTATTGGCCGCGTCTTCTTGTACCGCCATCGACACACGCGGCCAGCGCGTCAGGCGGGTCACACCGTCGCCTCGTTGTCGAGGCGGGTTTGCTGCTGTTTTCTGTTCCTTCGCTACTGCTTTGTTGTTCTTCGCTCCAACCCCGGATTGGCTCAGTCGTGATACAGCGCCGAACGTCCGCCATCGACGGTGATACAGCTCGCGTTGATGAACGGTGCTTCATCCGACGCGAGAAACACGGCCGTCATCGCGACTTCTTCCGGCTTGCCGATGCGACCCATCGGCTGCAGATCGAGCGTCGCCTGCTTTGCGGCGGCGGGATCGGCCTGGCCGTCCCACCAGTCGCGTGTCAACTGCGTTTCGATGTAGCCCGGCGCGATCGCGTTGACCCGCACGTTGCGCGGCGCGTACTCGATACCGAGCGCGCGCGTGAGGCCGATCACACCGTGCTTCGCGACCGGATACGGGAAGCAGCCCGGAATGATCTTGAACGAGTGTGTCGACGCGATGTTCACGATGCTGCCCGCGCCGCGCTCGACCATCCCCGGCAGCACCGCGCGGCAACCGTTCCACACGCCGTCGAGATCGACGGCGAAACAGCGGCGCCAGTCGTCGTCGGTCATCGTCAGCGGATCGCAGAACACATTGATGCCCGCGTTGTTCACCAGCACGTCGACGGGACCGAACGCGTTTTCGCCTTCGCTCACCGCGCGCTGCACGGAGGCCGATTGCGTGACGTCTGTCTGCACGGCGAGCGTCTTGCCGCCAGTCTGCGCGGCAATGTCAGCGGCTGTGCGCTGCGCCGTCTCGACATCGAGTTCCGCGAGCACGACAGCCGCGCCCTCGCGCGCGAACGCCGTCGCGATCGCCGCGCCGATGCCGCGTCCCGCGCCCGTCACCAGCGCAACCTTGCCTTGCAGCCGTTTCATTTCTTCACGCCCGCGCGCGCGATGCGCAGACCGTTGATGAACGCCTTCGCATGCGAAGCCGTCGTCGTCGCCGGCTGGCCCGGCTTGTACAGCGCCGAGCCGAGTCCGAAACCGTTCGCGCCAGCGGACAGGAACGGTCCCATGTTGTCCGGCGCGATCCCGCCGACAGGCAGCAGCGGCACGTCCTTGTGAAGCACCGCGCGCCACGCCTTCACGACCTGGCAGCCAAGCTGCTCGGCCGGGAACATCTTCAGCACATCGGCGCCGTTTTTCAGCGCGACGAACGCTTCCGTCATCGTCGCGACGCCAGGCGCGCACGCCATCGCGAGCGACTTCGCCGTCGTGACAACTTCGGGGTCGCTGTGCGGCATCACGATCAACTCGCCGCCCGCCGCCTTCACGTCATGCACGAGTTCGCCGCGCAGCACCGTGCCCGCGCCGACGATGCAGTCGACGGGCACTGCCTGGCGGATCGCCGCGATGCTGTCGAACGGATTCGGCGAGTTGAGCGGGACTTCGATGATGCGAAAGCCTGCTTCGTACAGCGCGCGGCCCTGATCGGCGGCATCGGCGGGCGTCACGCCGCGCAGGATCGCGATCAGCGGGCACACTTCGAACGCGGCCATCAGGCCGGCGTGCGGCTGGTACGGGGCGGGCAGATTTAGATCGAGTTGCATGTCGGTTCCTTGGGTTCGTTGCGCGGCGGCTCAGGTCGCGGTCACTCGCATTCGGTCGCGCGTCAGCTCGCCTGCGCGGCGCCCGACGCCTCGCTGACGAGGCCCGCTTGCGCCGCGATGCGCCATAGGCCGCGCTCGGTCGCCTGCTTCACGAGGTCCGCCTGATGGCAGCCGAACTGCGCGAGCGCAAGCCGGTAACGCTCGCACAGCGCTTCATTGCCGATCAGTTGCAGCGCGTTGCCGGCGAGCGTCGATTGCTGCTGCGCGAGCGCCGCTTCGAGGCCGCTCAGTTCATGACCGATCAGAAGACCGGACAGGTAATCGGGTTGCTGCTCGCGCGCCAGTTGGCCCGTGAGGCCAAGGGTGCGCGTGCTGAAAATGGTCGCGAGCACGCCGGCCTTTCCCTGGTCGCGCGCGACTTGCACGCCTCGAAGGAAAGCGGCCGTATCGGGGCGGTCGGGCGTGATCATCGTGCGGCCGAGAATGGTGTGCTCGGAGAGCGCCGCGAACACTTCGCCCGTCATGAACGTGTCGAATCGCTCGATCTTCGCGTCGCGCACCATCACCCATTTCGCGTGCGTGCCGGGTAAGCCGATCAGCATGCCCTTGCTCGCCGCCGACGCGCCCGCGCAGGCCAGCGCGCCGAAAATCTGCGTCTCCTCGCCGCGCATCACGTTCGGCAGATCGCCGTTCTGCAGCACGCCGGGCACGATGTTCAGCGGCACGCCACGCGCCGTCTGCACGCGCACGATGCCCGCGACGAGCGCATCCGCGCTGGCAGGCGCGTTCACATACGGCGCTTCCTTCCAGCCTTGCGCGCTGCCGACCATGCCCGCAGCAATCACGGGCAGACCGGGCGTGCGGTCCAGCCACCCGCCGACGACGGCATCGAAGGCCGCGTCGAAACCGCCTTCGGCAGCCGGGCGCGGGAGGTTCATGATGCCCGCCGTCGAGGCGCGCGTGTCCAGCACGGCGCCGTGCACGTCGAACAGATACGCGCGCAGCGAAGTCGTGCCCCAGTCGAGCGCGATCAGTGCGGGGTTGCTCGCCGTCGGCGCGGGCTGGGCTTGTTCCAGGGACAGGGTCGAGCCCGTCTGATTCATCGTTTGATCCTGCGGGTAGTCGGTTGCGGGACACGCCAGCCCAGCTCTTCCGAAATTGCGCGCGCTTCGCGCTGCACGACGGGAATCAGTTCGTCCATGCGTTCGAGCGACATGTACGGAATCGTGCTCGCCACCGACAGCGCGGCGACGATCGAACCCGACGCGTCGCGCACGGGCGCCGCCACGCAGCGGATCGACGCTTCGTTCTCTTCGAGGTCGAAGGTGAAGCCGCCAGCCGAGTAGTTCGTCATGCGCTGCATGAAGGTCTGCTGGTCCGGCCGGTTGTCAGGCTTGAAGCTGACGCCCGCGAGCGCGCGACGCGACGCATCGAACAGCGACTGCCACTGGTCGGGAACGAGGTCGAGCATCATCGCCTTGCCGATGCCCGTCGATGCGAGCGGCATCCGGTGACCGACGCGTGAACGCATTTCGAGGCCGCGCGTGCCGGGAATCTTGTCGATGTAAAGCACGTCGTCGCCGTCGCGCACGCCGAGATGGATCGTGTCGTGCGTCTGTTCGGCGAGCGATTCCAGATGCGGACGCGCGACCTGCGTGAGCGGCATCTGTTCGAGCGCGATCGTGCCGAGTTCGATCAGCTTAGGACCGAGCAGATAGCCGCCTTGCACCTGGCGCAGATAGCGCGCCTGCACGAGGCTGCTGACGAGCCGGTGCGTGGTGCTGCGGGTCGTACCGAGCGCCGCGCCGAAGGTGCGCAGATCGCGCACGCCGGCGGCGGCGGCTTCGAGAATCGCGAGGCCGCGCAGCAGCGTCTGCGTGCCGGCTTGCTGCGGCGTGATGTCGAGCAGCGTGCTGGGCAGTCCGATCGTGTCGGCGGGCGGCGGCGGTACGACCGCGCCGTTCGCGGGGCGCGCGGCGGGCTTGCGCACGACTTCGGCTTCAGACGCTTCGGGCGCTTCGGACTCGACGTGAGAGGTCATCGCTTTGTTCATGGCGACTGGGCAACAGACAAAAGGTGAGTTACCGCGAGAAGCCGGCGTGACGGCCTGCGCCGGGAGCGGTTCGAAGCTGCGCGAGCGCGGCGGTCAGCAAGGTGCTGGAAGGCATGGCGTGGTGTCTCCAATTTTCGTCCCGCTTGCTGGGACGCGCATGGCGCGGCGGCGAAGCGGTGTTTCTGGCCGGTTTCGGCTTGTTGAAACGGATTGTAGGACGCCTTTTTGAGATTCACCAACATATGAGCGATGCATCCATATGTTGGGACACTGAGATGTTTGGGACTCGTCAGCTTTCGGAGACATTTCGCAAGCATTGCCGCTTGCCGCTCGCGCCCGTTCGCCAGTACAGACCGGCCTGTCGGTTTTCGCGGAGCGCTTTTAAGAGCGCTCCTATTGAGCGCGCAAGAGGCTGTATTTAGGCTCGATCCGCTCTAAGTCGACGCTTAAAAGACTTCGGGAAAGCCGTTTCGGACCGTTTCCAGATCTATTCGATTCCCAAGCGCTCTTGCGATTTTTAGGTTTCCAGAAAAATGACAATCAAGACTCTATTGGCATGTGCAGCGATCGCTCTCAGCGCTGCAGCGCAAGCACAACCGACCCAGCAGCAACTGATCGACGATTTTTCGGGTCCGTATGTCGGCGCCAAAGTGGGCGTGAATGTGTCGAGCGCATCGGGCGCCACGAACAAGCCGACGCACTCGACGATCTTCCCCGGCTTCGTTGCGGGTTATGGCTTCAACGCAGGCCCCGTGGTGCTCGGCGCCGAGGTGTTCGCCGATTTGCATCACGGTTCGGCGACCTTCAAGGACGGTGGGGTCGACGCAAAGATCGGCTATCCCATTGGCCGCGTCATGCCGTACGCGCGGCTTGGTGTGACCACCGACTGGCCGGCACCGCGCTTCAACTACGGGCTTGGCGTCGAATACATGCTCATGAAGAACCTGAGTCTGTTCTCGGAATGGACACACGATTCGACCAACGCCGACAATACGCACTGGACGAATAACAGCTTCGTCATCGGCGCGAATTACCGCTTCCGGTAAGCGGCCTCAAGAAGCGAAAAACGGCGATCATCTGCACGATAATCGCCGTTTCGATTTGCGTCGGAAGCGCCGGAAATGAGGCCGTCACTCCGGCAATTCCGCCGCTCCCATTCTGCGTGCAATCACCCGCGCGCGCTGCGCGAGGTAGCCGGAGCCGCGGTGCTCGTCGAAGTATTTCGGCCTCGGCAACATCACCGCGAGCCGGGCCGATTGCCCGGCCGTCAGCTTCGCCGCCGACGTCCTGAAGTAGTAGCGCGCGGCCGCTTCCGCGCCATAGACGCCGTTGCCCCACTCAACCGAATTCAGATAGATCTCGAAGATTCGCTCTTTGTCCATCAGCGTCTCGAGCATCCACGTGATGATCAATTCCTGACCCTTGCGGATGTAGCTCTTCTCGCGCGACAGGAACAGATTGCGAGCAAGCTGCTGCGTGATCGTCGAGCCGCCTGCGACGATCTTGCCGCGCGCCTTGTTTCTCTCCCATGCCTGGAGAATCGCGTCCGTCTCGTAGCCGTTGTTATTGACGAAATTCGCATCTTCCGACGCGATGATCGCGCGCTTCAGATTGCGCGAGATCTGCTCGTACGGTACCCACACATGCTGAAGCGACAGGTCCGGTCGGTCTTGCGAAAGACGCCAGGCGTCGGAACGCATGAACGCCGTCGATTGCGGGTTCACGTAGTTCCAGACGGCGATCTGCGCGAAATAGAACAGCTGTGTCGCAATCCACGCGACGACGAAGACCGCGCCGGCATACATCGCCCAGCGTGCTGGACTCACCGCCTGTCCCTTCGCGCGCCTCGATTTTGTCATCGTCGTCGCCATGTCGTCGCAGTGATGTCGTCCAGTCGCTCAGCCGGTTATCGGTCGGCGCACGGTCCGTCACGCGCTCTGCGGTGCACGCAGCATCTCGCGCAGTGCCGCGAGCACGGGCGCGCCGTCGGGACGCACGCCGCGCCACACGAAGAACGACTCCGCCGCCTGCTCGACCAGCATGCCGAGACCATCCGCCGCGCGCGCGCCGAGCTTGCTGGCGTGCTGCATGAAAACGGTCGGCTGCGCGCCGTACATCATGTCGTACGCGAGTGTGTGCGCGCCGAACGCGCCGTCGTCGCATTCGGGCAGCGACGCGTCGAGGCTGCTTGCCGTCGCGTTGACGATCACGTCGTAGGCGCCCGCTTCGATTGCCTGCGCGCTGCCGCCTGAGAGACGGCACGCGGCGTCGCTGGCCGCGTTCGCGAATTGCGCGACGAGTTCGTCCGCTTTCGACGCCGTACGATTCACGATAGTCAGCGAGTGCGGCTTGCGTTCGAGCATCGGCAACACGACGCCGCGCGCCGCGCCGCCCGCGCCGAGCAGCAGCACGCGCGCGCCCGCGAGCGACACACCCAGGTTCACTTCGATATCGCGCACGAGGCCAAAGCCGTCCGTGTTGTCGCCGTACACGCCGCCGTCCTTTTCGAAACGCAGCGTATTGACGGCGCCCGCCGCCGCCGCGCGCGGCGACAGCGTGGTTGCGAACGCATGTGCGTCGAGCTTGAACGGCACGGTCACGTTCATGCCGCGGCCGCCTTCGTCGATGAAAGCGCGCACGTACGCGACGAACTGGTCGACGGGCGCCAGCAGCCGGCCATATTCGACGGGTTCACCCGTCTGCTCGGCAAACTGCGCGTGGATCAACGGCGACTTGCTGTGCGCGATCGGATTGCCGATCACCGCGTATTTGTCGCGCGGCGTGTTTTGATTCGAGCTCATTGCCCTTGCTCCGTCGCGTGCTGCGTCGAGTCGTTACCATCGGCGGAAGCCGGCGTGTCGCCGTCGGCGGACGGCTCGCCCGTTGCCGCGTTCGTGTCGGCTTCGGCCTGTGCTTCGGCTTCGCTTTCGGCGGATTCGTCGGGGGCGTCGACGATTTCGTCGTCGGCCTCTTCCTCTTCTTCCGCGCCGCTTGTCACGGTCGGTGCGTCGAGCACATGCAGGAGACGCACGGAGGCTTCGACGGTCAGCTCATCGACCGACATCACTTCGAGCATCAGCCGCGTGCCGCGCGCGTGCACGCCGAGACCCGGCACGTGCAGCAGCAGCGGCACTTCCTCGAGGCGCACCAGATCGCCCTTCACGACGGACGCGGCCACCTGCTTGCGGTTTTCCTGCGTGAGCCAGCGCAGACACCAGAAATACTCCATGCGACGCTGATGATCGGCGTACGCGGTATAGGTGTCGTCGAAACCTTGCACGACTGCGAACAGATCGGCGTCCTTCGGCTTGAACGGCGCAGCGAGCTTCGCCGTCACGCCGTGCTGCACGCAGGCGATCAGCTGCCACTGGTTGACGAGGTCGACATAGCGGCGCAGCGGCGAAGTGCTCCACGCGTACTGCGCGACGCCGAGGCCTTCGTGCGGTGCAGCCGTCGTCTGCATACGGGTGCGCTTCGGGCCCGTCGGCGCGCCGAACGCACGTTGCGAACGATAGATGCCGGGCACGCCGTGGTCGTGCAGGAACGCGCCCCACGTCGAGTTCGCGAGAATCGCCAGTTCGGCGACGATCGTGTCGAGCGGCGAGCCGCGGCGGCGCGGTGTGATCGTGATGTGCTCGCCTTCGACGTAGAAGTTGAAGTCCGTATTGCGCTGCACTTCGCGCTTGAGGCCGTATCCGGCACGCGCGACCTGGCGCTTCTCGAACAGCGCCTGTGCGAACGGCCACAACACCGCGATGTCTTCCTTGTGCGGATAGTCGCCCGTGCCGTTGGCAAGCGCCTCTTCCGTCACCAGTTCGTCGAGCGTGTTGTGACGCAGATTGTTCTTCACGTAGACGAGTTCGGCGCGCGTTTCGCTCGCGACGATCTCCTGCGTCTCGCGATTCACGATGCTGTACAGCGACAGCGCTGGACGCAACCCGCCTTCGGCCAGCGTGAATTTGTCCACGACGGAATCGGGCAGCATCGTGATCTTGTCGCCCGGCATGTAGACGGTCGACAGACGGCCGCGCGCAATCGCGTCGACGGCGTCGCTGCGCTGGATACCCAGCGCCGGCGCGGCGATGTGAATGCCGATCCGCACGCGGTTATCCGGCAGATGCTCGACGGAAAACGCATCGTCGATTTCGGTGGTCGTAACGTCGTCGATCGAGAACGCTTCGATTTCGGCCTGCGGCAGATCTTCCGGCAACTCGCCGACCGTCACGAGCGGGAAAGCCGTGCCGTGCGGGAAGAATTCCGACAGGAAGCGCGCTTCGTGCAGCGCGCGGGCGGACGGAATGCCGCCGCATTCGAGCATCAGACGCGCCTGCGAGATGCCGCGCGCCGCCGCTGCGGCTTCGAGCGCCTTGTACTCGATCGAATTCTTGTCGGGCTTCGTCAGCAGACCGAGCGCCTTGCTCTGGAACCCGTCGGGCAGACGGCCCGCCTTCAGTTCCTCTTCGTAGCCCTGCTGCACGAGCGCCTGCTGGCGCTTGCGTTCGAGCGACGCGAGCGCCATCTTCAGTTGCTCTTCCGGTGCGCGCTGATACTGGCCGCGCCCCTTGCGGCGGAAATAGATGGGCGAGCCGTGCATGCGCAGGATCAACGCGGCGCGCTCGACCGCCCCGAAGGTGTCGCCGAAATACTCGGCGCCGAGCGTCGCAAACGGAAACTCATCTTCGGGCGCGCATTCCCACAGGAAGTCCAGATCGATATCCTGGGCGACGACGTCGGCCTGCTCCATCAGTTCGGCCGCCGTCGGCTTGTCGAACTCGATCAGCACGTCTTTCGCGCGGACCTTCGCGCGGCGGCCGCCCGGCAGTTCGACCTGAAACGCGTCGCCTTGACGCGACAGCACGCTGCCCGCCTTGAAACTACCCGATTCCTCGAAGAAAACGTTCACTCAATACTCTCGTTCTGGCTTGCGTCGGCCGGCGCGCAGTGCTGCGTGTGTGCGCGTCGGCGTCGTGTTCGGTGTGGTGCTCCGCAACGCGCGTGCCTTTCGGGCAAGCTTCGGCTGCGGATCATCGGATCATGCCGCCTCGCGTGGCGGGGGCGGCTCGGCGTCGGCGGCGTCGCAAAACGCGAGCACGTCGTCGACATAGTCGGGAAACTCGCTGATCGCATGGTCGCTGCCTTCGATCAGCTTCGTCCGCACGCCGGGATAGTGCGCGAGCATTTCGCGATAATCGAGCACTTCGTCGCCGGTGGCGGCAAACAGATAATAGCGTTCGGGACGCGTGATCCGCGCGACGCCTAGCGCACGTAATTCATCAAGATGATGTGGCTCGACGACGATGCTGCCGCCGCCATGCCACAACGGCTGCTCGCCGAGATAGTGGCTCAGGTCGCGCTGCGGCACGACGGCCGGATTCAGCAGCACCGCGTGCCAGCCGTGCTTCTCCGCGAGATGCGTCGCGAAGTAGCCGCCGAGCGAGCTGCCGACCAGCGTCACGCGCTCCGGCTTCGCCGTTGCAACCACTTCTTCTACGAGCGCCACCGTTTCCAGGGGCGACACGGGCAGCATCGGACAGCACCATTCCGCGCTGCGGCCCAGCGCCGCGAGGCGCTCGGCCATCACGCGCGCCTTGAAGGAATCGGGCGACGAGCGGAAACCGTGCAGATAAACAATCACGCGACGCCCCGCGCCAGTTCCGTCGGTCGTGCCGACAGCGCGTCGAGTAGCTTCTGGTGCACGCCGCCGAAACCGCCGTTGCTCATCACCAGCACCTGATCGCCCGGCTGCGCGGCTGCGACGACGGCCTTGATGAGCGAGTCGATTTCATTGAACGCCTGCGCCTTGTCGCCCATCGGCGCGAGCGCTTCGGCGAGATTCCAGCCGAGCGCATCCTTGCCCGAAGGCGCGCCGTAGCCGAACACGAGATCGGCGTCCGCGAGGCTTGCGGGCAGTTGGGCCTTCATCACGCCGAGCTTCATCGTGTTCGAGCGCGGCTCCAGTACAGCGAGAATGCGTGTATTCGTGCGGCCGATACGCGTGCGCAGTCCGGCCACAGTCGTCTGGATCGCCGTCGGATGATGCGCGAAATCGTCGTAGACGGTCACGCCGTCCACGCTGCCGCGCACTTCCATCCGACGCTTCACGTTGCGGAACGTCGACAGCGACTTCGCCGCCTGCGCGGGCGGCACGCCGATGTGGCGCGCGGCGGCGATCGCGGCGATCGCGTTCATCCGGTTGTGTTCGCCCTGCACCTGCCAGTCGACCACGCCGACGCGCTCGCCGTTGTGATAGACGGCGAAACGCTCGTCGACGGCGACGCCGTCTTCAGCGGGCAGCGCCTGCCAGCCGCCCTCGACGCCGAAACGCTCCACTTCGCTCCAGCAGCCGCGCGCGAGCACGCGGTCCAGCGCGTCTTCGCGACCGTTCGACACAACGCGGCCAATGCCCGGCACCGTGCGCACGAGATGATGAAATTGCGTTTCGATCGCGGCGAGATCGGGGAAGATGTCCGCGTGATCGAATTCGAGGTTGTTCAGGACCGCCGTGCGCGGCCGGTAGTGGACGAATTTCGAGCGCTTGTCGAAGAATGCTGTGTCGTACTCGTCGGCTTCGATCACGAAGAAGCTCGAATCCGTCAACCGCGCCGACACACCGAAGTTCAGCGGCACGCCGCCAATCAGAAAGCCCGGGTTCATGCCCGCGTCTTCGAGCAGCCACGTCAGCATCGACGTCGTCGTGGTCTTGCCGTGCGTGCCGGCTACGGCCAGCACCCATTTGCCGTTGAGGACGTGCTCGCCGAGCCACTGCGGGCCGGACGTGTACGGCAAGCCGCGATTGAGAATTTCTTCCATCAGCGGATTGCCGCGCGTCACGACGTTGCCGACCACGAACAGGTCGGGCTTCAGGTCGAGTTGCTCGACGCCCCAGCCTTCGATCAGCTTGATCCCTTGCGCCTCGAGTTGCGTGCTCATCGGCGGATAGACACCGGCGTCGCAGCCCGTCACCGTGTGACCGGCATTGCGCGCGAGAACCGCGAGACCACCCATGAACGTGCCGCAGATGCCGAGGATGTGAATGTGCATAAAGCTGTCGCGCCGCAAGGCGTGTTTTTTGCGTGGAAAGAGATGCGCGCCGGGGCGAAAAAGCCCTCGTGCAAAGGACGACTATTGTAACCGACAGCCCCGCCCGTTCTTGATCGGACGTGCTATTCGAGAGCGTCTCCGATGCGCCGTTCGGGGCTCGCGGATCGCGCTGGCAGCGTCAAAAGGCCGTCTGGCTTTCTCTAGTATGATGACCGGATGGTTCGCAAATCACACTTCGATCCGCAGCGCGTGCGCGAGGAAATCGCCATCGCGGCTGCACGGATGATCGCTGAGGACGGTCTCGACTACTCGACGGCCAAGCGCAAGGCTGCGCGGCAGGTTGTCGGGGAGACGCGCGTCGCGGGCGAATGGCTGCCGGATAACGACCAGATCGAGGAAGAAATCCGCGAATACCAGTCGCTGTTCCAGGGCGACAGCCAGCCGGCCGTGCTGCGCCGCCTGCGCGAGATCGCGCTCGACTGGATGCAGCGCCTCGCGCCGTTCAACGCCTATCTGACGGGCGCGGTACTGGGTGGGACGGCCGGCGAACATTCCGATATTCATCTGCAAGCGTTTTGCGACAACCCCAAGGAAGTCGCCATTTACCTGCTGAACTCCAACGTCCAATACGACGTTTCGGAAACACGGCACTTTGCAGGTCGCGGCTACGTCGAAACATTGAGCTTTCTCTGGCGTCCGACGAACGAAGGCCGGGACGCCGAACAGGCAGGCATCCACGTCG
Source organism: Paraburkholderia sp. Tr-20389 (assembly GCF_017104565.1). GTDB lineage: Bacteria > Pseudomonadota > Gammaproteobacteria > Burkholderiales > Burkholderiaceae > Paraburkholderia. The sequence goes on from NZ_JAAGPD010000073.1 coordinate 26,127, forward strand.
CGCTGTACGGCACTGACGATCTGCGCGGCGCCGTGCGTGCCGACGCACGCGGCCGTCTGGCGCGCGCCGACATCCGCGCCGTCCAGACGCTGCTCGACGAAAGCGACGCCGCGCGTTCCACGAACTGAACATTTCGATCAGACACATTCACTATATGAAGCGCATTCTGGCAATCGCGGCCGTCGCCGTCGTCGCGACCGTGGGCGGAGCGGTGGCGGGCCACTGGCTCCTCGGCAACAACGATCTCGCGGGCGTGGCGAACGCGGCTTCCGCCGACAGCGCCAACGCCGTGAATCAGTTGTGGGCCGCGAAGGTGACTAACGCCGACGGCGCACCGCAGTCGCTCGCCGGCTTCAAGGGCCATCCCGTCGTCGTCAATTTCTGGGCGTCGTGGTGCGGACCGTGCGTCGAGGAAATGCCGTCGCTGTCGGCCCTGCACAAGGAATACTCGAAGAAGGGCATCGAGTTCGTTGGCCTGGGCGTCGACTCGGACAAGAACATCAAGGCTTTCCTGCAGAAGGTGCCCGTCAACTATCCGATCTACGTCGCCGGCTTCGGCGGCGCGGACCTCGCGCGCGCGTTCGGCAACAACGCGGGTGGCTTGCCTTACACGGTCGTAATTGATGCCAAAGGCGTCGTACGGTCGACAAAACTCGGCCAGATCAAGCCGGACGAGCTGAAACGCACGCTCGACGCGCTATAACGTCAGCATCTTTTTGACATTTAGTTGAGAACGTTTGCGCTCAGGATGGGCGATATTCGCAATAAAATGTCAGAAGTTCTGCTAGTTGCTGCTATCCTGGTAAGGGCCTGAGACGTTATGGGCGTTCGAGAAACTAGACAAATTTCTCTAATCGGCGCTAAAGTGCGCCCAATTCCACGGAAAACGAAGCGACCATGACGCGACTGCTGGTTCTGCACGGCCCCAACCTCAACCTTCTCGGTACACGGGAACCCGAGGTGTATGGCCGCGTCACGCTCCCGCAGATCGATCAGGCGCTGGCAGACCGCGCAGCGGACGCCGGCGTCGAACTGGCCACCTTCCAGAGCAATCACGAAGGCGCGCTCGTCGACCGCATCCAGGCCGCGCGAACCGAGAAGACCGATTTCATCCTGATCAATCCCGCAGCGTACACGCATACCAGCGTGGCGATCCGGGACGCACTGGCGGGCGTCGGCATCCCGTTCGTCGAGATTCATCTGTCGAACGTGCATCGTCGAGAACCGTTTAGGCATCACTCGTATTTCTCCGACCAGGCAGAGGGCGTCATTTGCGGCCTCGGCTGGAAGGGCTATCTGTACGCACTCGAATATGCGCTCGACCGGCTGGCCATTGGAACGGCCGGATCGGCGCGCAACTGACAACCCAAAACACGAATTCGGCGCTGGCGGCAACCCGCCGGCGCTTCACGCATTGAAGGGGAAAGCCCATGGATCTACGTAAACTGAAGACTCTGATCGACCTCGTCTCCGAGTCCGGCATCTCCGAACTCGAAGTGACCGAGGGCGAAGGCAAGGTGCGCATCGTCAAGAACGCGCCGCCGGTTTACGTCCAGCAACCCGGCAACTTTGCGCCGCAATTCGCGCCTTCGGCACCGGCTGCCGTCGGCCACGCAGCGGAACTGCCCGCAGGCGCGCCCGCCACGCCGGCAGCCGCCGCGCCGCAAGGCCACGTCGTGACGTCGCCGATGGTCGGCACGTTCTACCGCGCACCGTCGCCGGGCGCAGATCCGTTCGTGCAGGTGGGCGACACGGTCAAGGAAGGCCAGACGATCTGCATCATCGAAGCGATGAAACTGTTGAATGAGATCGAATCGGACCAGGCCGGCGTCATCAAGGAAATCCTCGTCGAGAACGGTCAGGCGGTCGAATACGGCCAGCCGCTGTTCGTGATCGGCTGACGCGGCGCCTTAGCCGTTCGCCATCCGCGCGCCCTACTTCTTCGGGCGCGCCACCGATCCTCTGAGGCAGCCGCCCGCCCCTTCGAACCAACCGGGCCCGCGGCGCCCATTGATGAGTCGAATATCCGCTATGTTTGAAAAAATCCTCATTGCCAATCGTGGCGAAATCGCGCTCCGCATTCAGCGCGCGTGCCGCGAACTCGGCGTCAAGACGGTCGTCGTTTATTCCGAAGCCGACAAGGAAGCCAAATACGTGAAGCTCGCCGACGAGGCGGTCTGTATCGGACCGGCACCGTCGAACCTGAGCTACCTGAACATGCCCGCGCTGATCAGCGCGGCGGAAGTCACGGACGCCGAAGCGATTCACCCCGGCTACGGCTTTCTGTCCGAGAACGCGGACTTCGCCGAGCGCGTCGAGCAATCGGGCTTCGTGTTCATCGGCCCGCGCCCCGACACCATCCGCATGATGGGCGACAAGGTCACCGCGAAGCAGACGATGATCAAGACGGGCGTGCCCTGCGTGCCCGGTTCGGAAGGCGCGTTGCCGGAAGATCCGAAAGAGATCGTGAAGATTGCGCGCTCGATCGGCTATCCGGTGATCATCAAGGCGGCAGGCGGCGGCGGTGGCCGCGGCATGCGCGTCGTGCACACGGAAGCCGCGCTCGTGAACGCCGTCAACATGACGCGTGAAGAAGCGGGCCGTGCGTTCGGCAATCCGCAGGTCTACATGGAGAAATACCTGGAGAACCCGCGGCACATCGAAATCCAGGTGCTGGCCGACTCGTTCAAGAACGCACTGTGGCTCGGCGAGCGCGACTGCTCGATGCAGCGCCGTCACCAGAAGGTGATCGAAGAGGCGCCGGCGCCCGGCATCGCGCGCCGTCTGATCGAGCGCATCGGCGATCGTTGCGCGGACGCGTGCAAGAAGATGGGCTATCTCGGCGCAGGCACGTTCGAGTTCCTGTACGAAAACGGCGAGTTCTACTTCATCGAAATGAACACGCGCGTGCAGGTCGAGCACCCCGTCACGGAACTAATCACGGGCATCGACATCGTGCAGGAGCAGATCCGCATCGCGGCAGGCGAAAAGCTCGCTATCCGTCAGCGCGACATCCAGTTCCGCGGACATGCGATCGAATGCCGTATCAACGCCGAAGATCCGTTCAAGTTCACGCCGTCGCCGGGACGTCTTACGTCGTGGCACATGCCGGGCGGCCCCGGTATTCGCGTCGATTCGCATGCATACAACGGCTATTTCGTTCCGCCGAACTATGATTCGATGATCGGCAAGCTGATCGCCTACGGCGCGACGCGTGAACAGGCGATCAAGCGGATGCGCATCGCGCTGTCGGAAATGGTGGTCGAAGGCATTCTGACCAACATCCCGCTGCATCGCGAGTTGATGCTCGACGCGAAGTTCGTCGAGGGCGGCACGAGCATCCATTACCTCGAAAACCGGCTGGCGGCGAAGCTGCAAGCCGCACCGGAAGAAGCGTAAGCAATGAGCTACCGGGAACTGGTCGTCGAACTCGCGCGCGAGCACGCGGAAGCGCTGTCGGATGCGCTGCTCGAACTGGGCGCGCTGTCGGTATCCGTCGAAGACGCGGACGCCGACACGCCCGACGAGCAGCCGCTGTTCGGCGAACCCGGTCTCACGCCGGATCGCACTGCGTGGACGCACTCGCGCGTGATCGCGCTGCTGGCGCCGGAACACGAGCCGGCCGTGCTGCTCGCGGCGGCCGCGAATGAACTCGGGCTCGCCGGCACGCCGTCGTTCAGCGTGCGCGAAGTCGAAGAACAGGACTGGGTGCGCCTCACGCAATCCCAGTTCGATCCGATTCCGATCGGCGAGCGCATCTGGGTCGTGCCGTCGTGGCACGATGCGCCCGATCCGGACGCACTCGTGCTCGAACTCGATCCGGGTCTCGCGTTCGGCACGGGCAGCCATCCCACGACACGTCTGTGTATGGAATGGCTCGAACGGTCCGTGCAGAACGATCAATCGGTGCTGGACTACGGTTGCGGCTCGGGCATCCTCGCGATTCTCGCGAAAAAGTGCGGCGCGAATCCCGTCGTCGGCATCGACATCGATCCGCAAGCCGTCGAATCCGCCCGCCACAACAGCGAGCGTAATCGCGCCGAGGTCGCCTACGGTTTGCCCGACGACTGCCCTGCCGGCGAGTTCGACATCGTCGTCGCGAACATCCTGTCGAACCCGCTGAAGCTGATGGCGTCGATGTTGTCGTCGAAGGTGAAGCCGGGCGGACGCATTGCGCTGTCGGGCATACTCGCGCGACAGGCGGAAGAAGTGGCGAGCGTCTACCGGCAGTGGATCGACATCGCCGTGTGGCGCGAACACGAAGGCTGGGTGTGCCTTGCGGGTACGCGCCGCGAAAGCAATTAGAATAAGGCATATTTGTTTGCTTCCGGCCCCATTCGGCACCTTGGCCGCTAACCGGTCTCTCGGCTCGATATGCTTCTAGCGACACGCTGTCCCTTCTGCGAAACCGTCTTCAGGCTCCAACCGGAGCAGCTCACGCTGCGCCGCGGGCTCGTGCGTTGTGGCCACTGCAAACAGGTGTTCGACGCATCGAGCAGCCTGTTCGACGTGAGCGACGGCGTCAGCATCGACAAGGCGAGGCCCGTGACGATCGACGACGTGACGGCCCACACGCTCGAAACGCTCGCGAATGGCGGTCAAGCGGCGACGCTGGGCGCGCAGCCTGCGGTTGGCGAGCAGGTCGCCGTCGAGCCGAAAACCGACGGCGAAATGACGCGCGCAGAAGATGCGCCCGCGATCAACCACGCCGCGGCCGAAGCTGCGCAGCCGCGCATCGAAACGGCAACTTCGAGCGAGGCGGCTGCACAACCCTCGCCTGCCGCCGAAGCACCGACGTCTCACGTCGCAGAGCCTTCCGCGCAATCCGAAGAGGAAGCGGCGTCTCTTGCTACCGACACCGAACACGCGTCATCGGCGAATGAGCCCGACTTCCGCGCGGAAGCGTGGAATCCGTGGGCGCCCGCGCCCGACGCGTCGATCGACCGGCGCATCCGCCACAACGCGGCGACGATCCCGATCAACCCCGTCACGATTCCGCGTTCCGCCCAACCGCCGCTCAAGCTCGAACTCACCGATTCCGAGCCGATGAACCTCGAGAAGGCGATCGCGCGCAAACCGGTCGAGCCACACGTCGAGACGAGCGTCGATCAGCGAGCAGAACCGACGGTCGAAACGCTCGCTGAGCCCAGGATCGAAGAACCCGCCGTGTCGCCCGCACAGTCGAAAGCCGAGCCGGCCTTCGACGCGACACCTGCGCGCGATTTTGCGCCGGACATGCACGAACCGTCGACCCACACGTGGCGCGTACCCGAGTCGCTGCGCGAGTCCGTCGAGACACACCAGGGCGAGGCGGAGCCGAAGCGCGGAGCGCCGCCGCATCCCGCCTTCGACGACGAGTGGCATGAGCCGCCGCGCGAAAAAACCAACCGGCCCGCGTTCGAATCCGACGACCGCACGGTCTCGCCGTCAGCCGATCACGCCGGACAGCAGCGCGAGCGCGAACCGTACTTCGGCGCACCGTCGGACGAGCCCGACCTCGAACCGCGCTTCGGCGCTGGAGCAGGCGCGGGAGTCGGTGCGGGCGCGGGCGCACGCGATCAATATGGCGAACCCTACGATGGCCCGTTCGCGGCAACGCACGGCGGCGACGACGATGCATTCGCTGTCACGCGCGAACCGCGCGAGCCCGAAGCGAAGCGTCTCATGTGGCAGGTCGGGGGCGGTGTCGCGGCTGGCCTGCTCGGCTGTCTGCTGCTCGTGCAGGTTGCCTGGTGGCAGCGCGAAACGGTGATGGTCGCGTGGCCCGACTCGCAGTCGCTGTTCGTGAAGGCCTGCGCGAATCTGGGCTGCAAGATCGAACCGCCGCGCGATATCGACGGACTGCTGGTCGAGCCGTCGGATCTGCGGCAAGTGGACGGACCGCACAAGCTCGAGTTGAAGATGCCGCTGCGCAACCGCTTCGATCTCGCGCTCGCGTACCCGGCCGTCGAACTGACCTTGCTCGACGAGAACAACAACATCGCCGTGCGGCGCGTGCTGTGGCCGCAAGACTATGTGAAACCCGGCACGCCGATCGCGGCGGGCCTGCCCGCACGCACGACGCAGACGATGATCGTGCGCCTCGATACCGGCGACACGGTCGCCTCGAACTTCCGCGTGCAGATCTTCTATCCGTAATCCGTCGATCTGCTGCGCGTGTAGCTTGTCCGCGCGTCCGGCACGAACCGGGCGCGCATCCCGTCAATCCCTGACGAATCTTCGGAGCACAACATGAGTCAAGTCACGCTGGGTGGCAACCCGATCGAAGTCGCTGGTACGTTCCCGTCCGTGGGCCAGGCGGCGCCCGCCTTCTCGCTCGTCGGCAAGGATCTGAAGCCGCTTACGCTCGGCGACTTCGCAGGCAAGCGCAAGGTGCTGAACATCGTTCCGAGCCTCGACACGCCGACCTGCGCAACCTCCACGCGCAAGTTCAACGAAGCCGCAGCGAAGCTCAACAACACGGCTGTGATCGTCGTGTCGGGCGACCTGCCCTTCGCCGCGACGCGCTTCTGCACGACGGAAGGCATCGAGAACGTCGTCACGGGCTCGACCTTCCGCGGCCATGAGTTCGCGCAGGCGTACGGCGTCGACGTGACGAGCGGCCCGCTGACGGGCCTGACGGCGCGCGCCGTCGTCGTCATCGACGAAAACGACAAGGTCGTGCACGCCGAACTCGTCGGTGAAATCAAGAACGAACCGAACTACGACGCAGCGCTCGCCGCGCTGAAGTAAGCTTCATCTTTGCGTCGATACAGCGCCGCGCCCGTATCGCATCGGGCGCGGCGCTGTCACATCGTCGCACCCTTTTTCTCTCCGACCGACACTTATAGGAACGCTCGCCTTGGCTACGCTGATTTGCGGCTCGCTCGCCTACGACAACATCATGACTTTCGAAGGGCGCTTTCGGGAGCACATCCTGCCGGAACAGGTTCACATCCTGAACGTCAGCTTCCTCGTGCCGACGATGCGCCGCGAATTCGGCGGCTGCGCGGGCAATATCGCCTACTCGCTGCATCTGCTCGGCGGCGACGCACGCATCATGGCGACGCTCGGCGCGGTCGACTCGCAGCTCTACATCGACCGTCTCGACTCGCTCGGGCTCTCGAAAGAGCACGTGCGCGTGCTGCCCGACATGTACTCGGCGCAGGCGATGATCACGACCGATCTGGAAAACAATCAGATCACGGCGTTCCACCCGGGCGCGATGATGCAGTCGCATCTGAACCGCGCGGACCAGCCCGGCGTGAAGCTCGGCATCGTCGCGCCGGACGGCTTCGACGGGATGATCCAGCACTCCGAACAGTTCGCGGCGGCGGGTGTTCCGTTCATCTTCGATCCGGGCCAGGGGCTGCCCCTCTTCGACGGTGAGTCGCTGCGACGCATGATTGAACTTGCCACCTACGTCGCAGTCAATGACTACGAAGCTGCGCTGGTGAGCAACAAGACGGGCTGGTCGATCGAAGAGATCACGAGCCGTGTCGATGCGCTGATCGTGACGCGCGGCGAGCACGGGGCACAGATTCACCATGCCGGCGGCATCGAAGAAATTCCGGCCGTCAAGGCGAAGCAGGTGCTGGACCCCACGGGTTGCGGCGATGCGTTCCGGGGCGGCCTGCTGTACGGCATCGAGAAGGGCCTCGGCTGGGCAACCACCGGCCGCCTCGCCAGTCTGATGGGCGCGCTCAAGATCGAACATCAAGGGCCGCAGAACTATGCGCCGACGCGCGCGGAGATCAACGAACGGTTCAAGCAGGCGTTCGGCTACGAACTGCCGCAAGGCGCATGATGTAGCGAACGGCGCTCGCCGCGCATACGCCGCGCCTGACCGTTCGGGTTTGGAGGGCTCGATACGAGCCCGTTTGGAGTCAAGGGAATGAAAACAACGAGTCGTACGGTGGGTCGCCTGGTACTGGGCGCAGTGATTGTCAGTTCGCTCGCGGTGACGGGCTGTGCGTACAACAGCAGTTCCGCTGACGTGTACACGGCGTCGCAGGCGCAACGCGAAGAGACGGTCCGCATGGGCATCGTCGATAGCGTGCGCGCCGTGAAGATCAGCTCGAACAACGGCCAGCCGAGCGGCATCGGCGCAATCGGCGGCGGCGCGCTTGGTGCCGTTGCGGGCAGCGCGATCGGCGGCGGGCGGGGTTCCATTCTGACGGGTATCGTCGGCGGCCTCGCGGGCGCCGTCGCAGGCAACACGATCGAAAACAGCACGGCAATGCGCGACGGCGTCGAAATCACGGTGCGCCTCGACAACGGCGACATGCGCGCGATCACACAAACCGCAACGGGTGAAATCTTCCGCGCCGGCGAGCGCGTGCGTCTGCTGTCGAGCGGCGGCGTAACCCGCGTCACGCACTGACGCATACTGTTTCCCTGCCGGCGGCGCGCACGCGCCGTATCGGCAACCTCACACGCATGCGCTCCCCTGTGCATGCGTTTTTTTTCGTCCGGCGTTTGCGGTCTGTCGCTGCGGCCGCGATGCGGCGCTGCTTCGCGCACGACGAAAAAAATCCCGCCGCCAGTGACCCGGCGACGGGATCAGATGTGATCGAGCAACGTCGCTCAATCGACGGACGCACACGCGACGCGTCCGTTACGACTTCAGCTCTTACGGACGGCTGCCCGTCGGGAACGGCCATGCTGCAGCCGGGTTCAGAGCCGTCTTCACCGTAGCAGCCGGCGCCGTCGATGCAGCAGCGGGCGCAGCCGGAGCAGGTGCAGCCTTCTTCGAAACAGCCTTCTTCGCAGGGGCAGCCTTCTTCGCAGGCGCAGCAGCGGCCTTCTTCGCGGCAGCCTTTTTCGCAGGCGCAGCCTTTTTGGCGGCAGCCTTTTTAGCAGGCGCCTTCTTGGCAGCGGCCTTCTTCGCTGCAGCCTTCTTCGCCGGTGCTGCCTTCTTCGCAGCAACCTTCTTCACGGCGACTTTCTTCGCTGCAACCTTCTTCGCAGCGGCCTTCTTCGCCGGTGCTGCCTTCTTCGCAGCAACCTTCTTCACGGCGACTTTCTTCGCTGCGACTTTCTTCACTGCAACCTTCTTCGCAGCTGCCTTCTTGGCCGGAGCTGCCTTCTTCGCAGCAACCTTCTTCACTGCGACCTTCTTCGCTGCGACCTTCTTCACAACTGCCTTCTTCGCCGGTGCTGCCTTCTTGGCGGGAGCAGCCTTCTTAGCGACGACCTTCTTTGCTGCAGCCTTCTTGGCTGCCGGCTTCTTCTTGGCGAGTGCCATCATTTTCTCCTTCAGGTTTTCAGATGAGAGTCAGTTCAAACTACACCCTTCGTCAAAACCCGCTTCCCGCGGACGCTTCTCACGGCGGCCACTGCGAAGCGGGCTATTCATCGGCGTACGCAGCTCCAGCGCGCTTACGCTAATGAATACGGTAAGGCGCGCCGTGCCATCGGGCACAGCGCGCCAAGTCCTGTCGGCGTCGGATCTCGACGCCGTCAATCGTTTGATCGAGCCGCTCGCTTCATAGCGAACGGCTTTTTCCGGGGGGAAGTTTGCCCATCCCACTGAAGGGTTCGCAAAGTGCCTGTGATCTTTATAGGCCGTGGTAGTCCACGGCGCACCGGGCACGCTCTGCATCAGGCGATCATGCTCCTCACCAAACTTGCCGCGGCACGGCCAGCGGCAGCCCCATCAAATACATACACGACGCGTTGGGTTATTCCCAGGACAGCGCGCCGCCGGTCTGATATTCGATAACCCGAGTCTCGAAGAAGTTGCGTTCCTTCTTCAGGTCGATCATCTCGCTCATCCACGGGAACGGGTTTTCCTCGTTCGGGTACAGCGGATCGATACCGATCTGCTGGCAACGGCGGTTGCAGATGAAGCGCAGATAGCTCTTGAACATCGACGCATTGAGGCCGAGCACCCCGCGCGGCATCGTGTCTTCTGCGTAGCGATATTCGAGGTCGACCGCGTGCTTGAAGATCTCGCGGATCTCAGCGCGGAATTCCGGCGTCCAGAGATGCGGGTTTTCGAGTTTGATCTGGTTGATCAGGTCGATGCCGAAATTGCAGTGCATCGACTCGTCGCGCAGGATGTACTGGTACTGTTCCGCGGCGCCCGTCATCTTGTTCTGGCGGCCGAGCGCCAGGATCTGGGTGAAGCCGACGTAGAAGAACAGGCCTTCCATCACGCACGCGAACACGATCAGCGACTTGAGCAGCTTCTGGTCTGCTTCGAGCGTACCCGTCTTGAAGGCCGGGTCGGTCAGCGTGTGGATGAACGGAATCAGGAATTCGTCCTTGTCACGAATGGACTGGACTTCGTGGTACGCGTTGAAGATCTCGCCCTCGTCGAGACCGAGCGACTCCACGATGTACTGATAGGCGTGCGTGTGGATCGCCTCTTCGAACGCCTGGCGCAGCAGGAACTGGCGGCATTCGGGCGCCGTGATGTGGCGGTACGTGCCGAGGACGATGTTGTTCGCCGCGAGCGAGTCGGCCGTCACGAAGAAGCCGAGGTTGCGCTTGACGATACGGCGCTCGTCTTCCGTCAGCCCGTTCGGGTCTTTCCAGAGCGCGATGTCGCGGGACATGTTGATTTCCTGCGGCATCCAGTGGTTCGCGCAACCGGACAGATACTTTTCCCACGCCCACTTGTACTTGAACGGCACCAGCTGGTTGACGTCAGTCTGGCCGTTGATGATGCGCTTGTCGGCGACATTCACGCGAGCTTCGGAAGCGGCAGCCGATGCACCTGCTTGCGCCGGCGGAGCGATTGCGATGTCGTTCGCGAAGACCTGATGAGCCGAGGGAGCTTGATGAGCGGAACGCGTTTCGACTTGCGAACCGACAGCCGTTCCCGCAGCGTTGCGCAACACGTTTTGTTGCGAAGCACTCGAGGGAGTTACGGCAGTAGTCTCGTCATCCCAGTTGAGCATAAATGTCACCATCAATTTAGATCGGTTTGTACCATCTTTTCACGAGCGTTAAAAGGGTCCGCTCATGAAAAATCCTGTTTTCGAATCGCGTTGCGACCTACATACAACACTTTGTTCATCAGTGTGTGAAGGTCGCTCGTTGCGAGTCGATCGAAACGTGTGTCGTTGAAGCGCGATGCACGATCGAAAGCGCGTTGCTTCAGTGATGCGTATGCGTTGCTTCTGCGTTGTTCCGAACTCGAAACGTTGCTGCTTCGCTGTGCGTTGCGCGTGCCTTGCGAAGCGAACGGGACGTGCGATGCATCGTCACTTCGTGCTGTCTCGCCGACTTCATCGTGTGCGCGCGTTCAGGGTTTTCGCGCACTCGTCGACGAGATGGGTAGCACGTGATGTTCCTCGTCGCGTCGTGTGCTGCTCTTGCGACTTCGATTTCCAACATCGAAGAGAGACGCGCCGACTTCGTCGTGCGATGAACGGCGCGTTCCTGCTGACACCGCTCATCGCCTGCCACCTGCTGCTTGCTGTTTCTTGCTGCTGGCCGCCGGCGAGCGCCGGCGGCTGACTGCTACTACTTATAGTGAAGCGTTGCCTCGTCGGCTGAACGTCACTGGCAGGCTTCGCACTCTTCGAAGCCAGGATCGCCCGGACGCATCATGCACACGGGACCTTCTGCTTCGGGCGCTGCTTCGACAGCGGGAACCGAAGTTGCTGCCGCCGATGCAGCGGAAGCCTGGAAGCCGCCCGTCACACCCGACGACGTCGCACCGCCACCGACACCGAAGCCACCTGCTGCACCACCCGCACCGCCGTCACCCGACGGCACTGCGTTGAGCGCGCCGTGTGCGACCGTCGACTTCTCGACGTGCGTCGCAGCCATCGTGCGGAGGTAGTACGTCGTCTTCAGACCGCGGAGCCATGCGAGCTTGTAGACCTCGTCGAGCTTCTTGCCCGATGCGCCCGCCATATAGATGTTGAGCGACTGCGCCTGGTCGATCCACTTCTGACGACGCGACGCTGCTTCGACCAGCCACGTTGCATCGACTTCGAACGCGGTAGCGTAGATCGCGCGCAGGTCGGCCGGCACGCGGTCGATGCGCGACAGCGAGCCGTCGAAGTACTTCAGGTCGGCGACCATCACTTCGTCCCACAGGCCGCGCGCCTTCAGATCACGCACGAGGTAGTCGTTCACCACCGTGAATTCGCCCGACAGGTTCGACTTCACGTACAGGTTCTGGAACGTCGGCTCGATACATGCAGACACGCCGATGATGTTCGAGATCGTCGCCGTCGGCGCGATCGCGACGCAGTTCGAGTTGCGCATGCCGTGCGTCGCGATGCGCGAGCGCAGCGATGCCCAGTCCATCGACTCGCTCGAATCCACTTCGACGTAGCCGCCGCGTGCGTCGGCGAGCAGCTTCAGCGTGTCTTGCGGGAGGATGCCGCGATCCCACAGCGAGCCGCGGTAGGTCGAGTAACGGCCGCGCTCTTCCGCCAGTTCCGTCGACGCCCAGTAGGCGTAGTAGCAGACGGCTTCCATCGAACGGTCGGCGAACTCGACGGCTTCCTGCGATGCGTACGGCGTGCGCAGCACGTGCAGGCAGTCCTGGAAGCCCATGATGCCCATACCCACCGGGCGGTGCTTCAGGTTCGAGTTACGCGCCTTCGCGACCGCGTAGTAGTTGATGTCGATCACGTTGTCGAGCATGCGCATCGCGACGCTGATCGTGCGCTTGAGCTTGTCGTGGTCGAGCGCGACCGTGCCGTCGGCCTGTTCCTTCAGGTGCGCGACGAGGTTCACCGAGCCGAGGTTGCAGACGGCGATTTCGGCGTCGCTCGTGTTCAGCGTGATTTCCGTGCACAGGTTCGACGAGTGGACGACGCCGACGTGCTGTTGCGGCGAGCGCACATTGCACGGATCCTTGAACGTGATCCACGGATGGCCCGTTTCGAACAGCATGCCCAGCATCTTGCGCCACAGCTGCGCCGCCGGAATCTTCTTGAACAGCTTGATCTCGCCGCGCGCGACCTTGTCTTCGTAAGCGGTGTAAGCCGTTTCGAACTCGGCGCCGAACTTGTCGTGCAGGTCCGGGCAGGTCGATGGCGAGAACAGCGTCCAGTCGCCGCCTTCGAGCACGCGCTTCATGAACAGGTCGGGAATCCAGTTCGCCGTGTTCATGTCGTGCGTGCGGCGACGGTCGTCACCCGTGTTCTTACGCAGCTCGAGGAATTCTTCGATGTCGAGGTGCCACGATTCCAGGTACGCGCACACCGCGCCCTTGCGCTTGCCGCCCTGGTTCACGGCGACAGCCGTGTCGTTGACCACCTTCAGGAACGGCACGACGCCTTGCGACTTGCCGTTGGTGCCCTTGATGTGCGAACCGAGTGCACGCACACGCGTCCAGTCGTTGCCCAGACCGCCGGCGAACTTCGACAGCAGCGCGTTTTCCTTCAGCGCTTCGTAGATGCCGTCGAGGTCGTCGTCGACCGTCGTCAGATAGCACGACGACAGTTGCGAGCGGCGCGTGCCCGAGTTGAACAGCGTCGGCGTCGACGACATGAAGTCGAAGCTCGACAGCACGTTGTAGAACTCGATCGCGCGCGCTTCGCGGTCGATCTCGTTCAACGACAGACCCATCGCGACACGCATAAAGAATGCCTGGGGCATTTCGATGCGCGTGCCGTCGACGTGCAGGAAGTAGCGGTCATACAGCGTCTGCAGACCGAGGTAGCCGAACTGCAGGTCGCGGTTCGCGTCGAGCGCGGCGCCGAGACGCTTCAGGTCGAACTGCAGCAGCTTGTCGTCGAGCAGCTCGGCGTTCACGCCGCGCTTGATGAAGAGCGGGAAGTACTCGGCATAGCGGCCGGCCATTTCGGCTTGCGTGACTTCTTCTTCGAGGATCTCGCGGCGGATCGTGTGCAGCAGGATGCGCGACGTGACCTGGCTGTATGCCGGGTCTTTCTCGATCATCGTGCGCGCAGCGAGGATAGCCGAGTCGTAGACCTGGCTCATCGGCACGCCGTCGTACAGGTTCTTCACCGTCTCCGCGACGATCGGCTCTGCGTTGACGGCATCGCCCAGGTTTGCACATGCCGATTCGATGATGCCGCGCAGCGCTGCCATGTCGAGCGGACGCGTGACGCCGTTGTCGGTCACGTTCAGGCCCGACGCTGCCGGTACGTCGGCCTCATGACCGCGCTCCTGCGTGCGCTTCTCGCGGTACAGCACGTAAGCGCGCGCGACGTTGTGCTCGCCCGTGCGCATCAGCGCGAGTTCGACCTGATCCTGAATGTCTTCGATATGGAACGTGCCGCCGTTCGGACGGCTGCGCACCAGCGCGCGCACGACGTTCTGCGTGAGCTGCTCGACCAGTTCGCGAACGCGCGCCGACGCTGCACCCTGACCACCGTTGACGGCCAGAAACGCCTTCGTCACCGCGATGGCGATTTTCGACGGCTCGAACGACACCACGCTGCCGTTGCGACGGATCACCTTGTAGTCGGCGTAGCCCGTCTGCGGCGCGAGCGCGTCGGCGCCCTGTGCGAGCCCTTCGACTGGGCGGCCAGTGGGTGCGCCCTCGAACCGGGTCGTCACGTTGTCGGTCGTTTGCATGTGCAAAGCTCCTGGTCTTGGAATAGTGCGGAGTTACCGCGGATTAGTACAACCGCTGCGCCACCCCGGACGCATGCGATGAGGAAGAAGAAGAGGGACAGCGGGAACCGTGAGACAGCCGGGCCGGATGCGACAGATCCGTATTGGAGTACGTCAACGTTGTGCGTGTCGCGATCACTTGGCTGTGCCTTTTCTTCGAATTCGCCGGCGCGCCGGTTTGCTCTAACCGGTTGCGCCGCATCAGGTTTTTTCAGTGCCGGTAATGCTGACGGCGCCATGCTCATGGAGCGGGGCGCCGCCTGACAAACACTACATCTTGTGCAAAAACTGATTAACGGCACGAAGTATAGTGTACTGAACCGTCATCGCAAATTCTTTTATTTGGTCTGATCATCTTGACTTTTGGATAGCCCGCGTCAGAAAACGCCGACGGGCGTACACAACGCTTTTGCGTTGTCGGTGCGGCATCGTACAGAGCAGGAGTGACGCGCTTACGACGTTATCGGCGCGCGCGAAGACGGATGCAGATAGGGGAAGTACTGATCGGAGAGCGCCGTGTCGCGCTGAAGGCGCGGCCATTCGAAGTGCGGACCGGGGTCGGTCTTGCGGCCGGGCGCGATGTCCGAGTGACCGGCGAGCGCATCGATCGCGTAGTGCGCGGCGAGCGACTGCACGAGCGGAGCGAGCGTCTCGTATTGCGCGCCTTCGAACGGCGACACGTCGCTGCCTTCGAGTTCGATGCCGATCGAGAAATCGTTGCAGCGCTCACGGCCGAAGAAATTCGACGCGCCTGCATGCCACGCGCGTTCGTCGCAGGACACGTACTGTTCGAGCGCGCCGTCGCGGCGGATTACGAAATGCGCGGACACCCGCACGTCGCGCAGGTTCGCGTCGTAGTACGGATGCGCGTCGCAGTCGAGACGGTTGAGGAAGAGATCGGTGATGCCCGGGCCGCCGAATTCGTTCGGCGGCAGACTGATGTTGTGGACGACGATCAGCGTGGGACGCGCGCCGTTCGGACGCACCTCGACATTCGGTGACGGCAGTTTGCGCGCCTCGTTGACCCAGCCGTTTGTATCGACGGTGAAGCGCGCCGCCGCGGGCGAGTGAACCGCAGCCGTCATCGCGCGTCGCGGCCCGTCGGGCGGGCGGCGTAACGCTTTGCGTGATCGTGCGAACAGAACGTCTGCCCCGCGACGAGCACGGATTCGCTTTTCGGCGCATGCACGCCGCATTCGACGCAGCGGATCATCGGCTCGGCGAGTTGAGCCGGGCTCTTGCCGCTTGCGCCGCCGTTCGTACCATTTGCCTGACCGCTGGTGCGTGTCCCCGTGCGCGCGTTGGCGCCGGCGTCGTCGCCCGCCCCCGTGCGCGCGGTACGCGATGCTTCGGCGCGGCGCAGCGCCTTCACCAGCCATTGGCCGACGATGAACAACAGGATCAGCAGAAAAATTTGTCGCATGACACTCAGACCACAGGACGGTGCAACAGCACCTCGAAAACAAAGCGGCTGCCGACATAGGCGAGCAGCAGCGCGACGAACGACGCGAGCACCCAGCGCAATGCCGCGCGCCCACGCCAGCCCGACACCTTGCGCGCCGTCAGCAGCGCACCGAACATGACCCACGACAGCAGCGCGAACACAGTCTTGTGATCGAGCTGCAGTGCGCGGTCGAGAAGCTGTTCGTTGAACAGGATGCCCGACACGAGCGTGAGCGTGAGCAGCACGAAGCCCGCGCCGATCAGGCGGAACAGCAGCGTCTCCAGCGTGAGCAGCGGCGGCAGCGTGTCGAGCCAGCTCGACAGCCAGCCGTTGCCCGCCGCGGCGCTTTGACGCGCGAGCGCGCCGCCGCGCATCGCGTGCAGGCGCCGCTCGACGAGCAGCATCAGCACGGCATGCAGCGCGGCGATCACGAACAGGCCATACGCAACGTTCGCGATCAGGAAGTGCAGCTTGAACAGCGGGTCGGCGGCATACGACAGCACGTGCACCCCGTTGAACACGAGCGGCAGCAGCGACGCGATGCACGCGAGCGGCAGCACGAGCAGACGCAGGCCGTCGAGCGGAAAAAAGAAGCTCTCGATCCAGTAGATGCCCGCGCCCAGCCAGAACATCGCGGACAGCGCGAACGCGAAACCGAACACCATCGCGTCGTGCGGAAAGATCGTGGTGTGCAGCAGCACACCATGCGCGAGCAGCGCGGCGAGCAGCACGATGCGCGTTGTCATCGACATGCTGGCGGACGCGCCTGCCAGCCCTCGCCCGCCCACAGGCAACGGCGCGGCGGCGGAAAGCGGCGGCACGCTTTCGAGCACCGGCGCGGCGGTCGCCTGCCGGTGCGCGCGCCAGCCCGCGACGGCCAGTCCGCCGTACAGGAGCGCAGTGAGGGCATACAGTACAATATCCA
Source organism: Paraburkholderia sp. Tr-20389 (assembly GCF_017104565.1). Taxonomy (GTDB): domain Bacteria; phylum Pseudomonadota; class Gammaproteobacteria; order Burkholderiales; family Burkholderiaceae; genus Paraburkholderia. The sequence continues at coordinate 43,031 of NZ_JAAGPD010000073.1, forward strand.
TATTGGAAGTTTACACCAGGCCCTCCAAAGTCCGCCGCTCTCGCGCTGTGACGGGAATGGCCGCACTGCTCATCGCCCCCATGCTCGACAACCTCACTCAACGGATGGCGCGCGTCGTCAAGACGCTGCGCGGCGAAGCCCGGCTCACCGAGGCGAACACCCAGGAGATGCTGCGCGAAGTGCGCCTCGCGCTCCTCGAAGCCGACGTGGCGCTGCCCGTCGTGCGCGACTTCATCGCGAAGGTGAAGGAAAAGGCGCTCGGCGAGGAAGTGATCGCCAGCCTGTCGCCGGGCCAGGCGCTCGTCGGCGTCGTGCAGCGCGAGCTGACGGCCGTGATCGGCGGCGATTACGAAGGCAAGGCCGTCGAACTGAATCTCAGCGTCACGCCGCCGGCCGTCATCCTGATGGCGGGTCTGCAGGGCGCCGGTAAGACGACCACGGTCGGCAAGCTCGCCAAGCTGCTGCGCGAGAAGTACAAGAAGAAAGTGCTGACGGTGTCGTGCGACGTGTATCGCCCCGCCGCTATCGCACAGTTGAAGACGGTGACCGAACAGGTCGGCGCCGACTTCTTCCCGTCGCAACCGGACCAGAAGCCCGTCGATATCGCGCGCGCCGCCGTCGACTGGGCCAAGCGTCACTATCACGATGTGCTGCTCGTCGACACGGCCGGCCGTCTCGGCATCGACGAGGCGATGATGAACGAGATCGCCGCGCTGCATAAGGAACTGAACCCCTCGGAAACGCTGTTCGTCGTCGACGCGATGCTCGGCCAGGACGCCGTGAACACCGCGAAAGCGTTCAACGACACACTGCCGCTCACGGGCGTCGTGCTGACCAAGCTCGACGGCGACTCGCGCGGCGGTGCGGCGCTCTCCGTGCGTCACGTGACGGGCAAGCCGATCAAGTTCGTCGGTGTCGCTGAAAAACTCGACGGCCTCGAAATCTTCTATCCGGACCGCATGGCGAACCGGATTCTCGGCATGGGCGACATTCTCGCGCTCGTCGAGGAAGCACAGCGCGGCGTCGACGTTCAGGCCGCGCAGAAGCTCGCCGACAAGGTGAAGAAAGGCGGCGACTTCGATCTGAACGATTTCCGCGCGCAGCTCTCACAGATGAAGAAGATGGGCGGCCTGTCGTCGCTGATGGACAAGCTGCCCGCGCAGTTCCAGCAGGCCGCGTCGAACGCCGACATGGGCCAGGCCGAAAAGCAGATGCGCCGCATGGAAGGCATCATCAATTCGATGACGGCCGCCGAACGCGCCAAACCCGAACTGATCAAGGCGACGCGCAAGCGCCGTATCGCGGCGGGCGCGGGCGTGCAGGTGCAGGAAGTCAACCGCCTGCTGAACCAGTACGAGCAGATGCGCACCATGATGAAGAAGCTCAAGGGCGGCAATCTGCAAAAGATGATGCGCGGCATGAAGGGCATGATGCCGGGCATGCGCTGATGCGCTTCGCGGCCGTCGAGCAGCATCACGCAAGTGAGCGCGCGGCGTGCCAACACGGCCCGGCGCGTATGCCGAATCAAGGCGCGGGTATATGCTGTAGCGCGCCGGGTCGTTGTCTCTCACACTATGTATACAGTTATCGCCCGCCAGACGTCATGAATCGCGAAGAAGCTCTCCACATTTTCAGTCACTCCGAAGAAATCGTTTCGGCCAGCGACGTCAACGCCTCCATCGGCAGCATGGCGGATGCTATCCGCGCCGAAATGGCCGAAGACTTTCCGCTCGTGTTGTCGGTGATGGGCGGCGCGGCGGTGTTCACGGGCATGCTGCTGCCGCACCTCGATTTCCCGCTCGAGTTCGACTACATCCACCTCACCCGCTATCGCAACGCGATCAAGGGCAGCGCCGAGATGCAGTGGCGCGTCGCGCCGTCGGGTTCGGTGAAGGACCGCGTGGTGCTCGTGCTTGACGATATCCTCGACGAAGGCGAGACGATGGCCGCGATCCGCGACCGCATCATGGCGATGGGCGCGAAGCGTTTCATGAGCGCGGTGCTGTGCGAGAAGATCATTCCGAAGGCGAAGCCGCTGCATCCGGACTTCTGCGGGTTCGAAGTGCCGGACCGCTACGTGTTCGGCTGCGGGATGGACGCGAAGGGCTACTGGCGCAATCTGCCGACTATCCGCGCGCTGACGGAAGACGCGTGATGCTCCCGCAGCGCTGCACCGCTGCAAAATAAAAAAGCGACCTGCGGGTCTAATGCCGTTCAGTTAAGGTCTCTTTTGAGGACTCGAACGGTATAACGAAACGGTCTGGACTTGACGGCCCGAGCGCAAGAGCGCCCGGGCCGTTTTTCGTTGATAAGTTGCTTGAGCCGCTCACG
>NZ_JAAGPD010000074.1 GCF_017104565.1 Paraburkholderia sp. Tr-20389
AGGAAAGGAGGCAGCGATAATAGTACAAGAAAGAGGGCGAGGGTGTAAGTAGAAATAGTGACAAAAAGGAGTGCAGGAAGAAGAAGAGGATAAGAAACAGTGACGGAGGCAGGTGGAGGGGAGGATCAAAGTAGGAGAGTAGAGGCGAGAGGTGTAGAAGAGAGTAAATAAGATGCTGAATTAGAATGGTGTTATTGGGAATGGAGAAGAAGGTTATTGAGGGTATTTTTTTTTTTT
>NZ_JAAGPD010000075.1 GCF_017104565.1 Paraburkholderia sp. Tr-20389
TACCCCGAGCCGGGCGCGAAGGGGCTGCGCGGCAAGACGCTGCAGTATCTGGAGGAATCGATCGCGCACTGGGTGATGTCGCGCGACGTGCTCGTGTTCATGATCCCGACGGTCGGGCACCAGGGCATGCTGCACCCGAGCAACATCCGCCTGCGCGACTACGCGAAGCATCTGGACGGTCTGTTGCTGCAAGGCGGCGCCGACGTGTCGCCGCAGTCGTACGCGGAAACGGCGACGCGTCCCGAGTGGCCCGGCGACCGTGTGCGCGACATGTACGAACTCGAACTGCTGCATGAGTTCATCGAGTCGGGCAAGCCAGTGCTGGGCGTGTGCCGCGGCTGCCAGCTGATCAACGTCGCGTTCGGCGGCACGCTGTATCAGGACATCGCGACGGACGTGCCGACGGCCGGCATCCACGTCAACGAACATTACGACCAGCATCGTCACTCGGTTCATTTCCCCGAGGGCTCGACGCTCGTCAACATGTTTCCGGGGCGGCGCGAGGCGATCGTCAATTCGATCCACCATCAGGCGGTCAATCAGCTCGGCCGCGATCTGAACATCGAGGCTGTGTCGGCGACGGACGGCATCATCGAGGCCGTGCGCTATCGACGCGCGCCGTTCGTAATGGGTGTGCAGTGGCACCCCGAGTTCCATCGCGCGGGCGGTCCCGAGCTGCTCGACTGCACGCCGCTGCTGGACACGTTCCTGCGGGTCGCGCGCGAAACGCGCTTCTGATCTCTCTATCTTTTCGTCGAACGCGAGTGGGGCGCAAAGGCCCGCTCGCGTTTTGCATTTATGCGCGAAGTGTTTCTATCGGAATCCGTGTTGCCGCTGATCGGCTCTCAGGAATTGCGTCACGTTTTACGATCTTTTGCGTTTGCGCGTCAAATTACTTAGTTATCCGTTTATCTTGATTTAAAGTCCTGTTTTCAGGCGTCAAAAAGGGCAAAATCCGCGCGATAATCCGAGCCTGTTTCTGGATACGCATGGAGTATCGACGTATGAAGTACCCCTTGGATCTGCGCCGCGCAGTCATGCTCGCGATTGCTTGCGCGCTCATGCATGGCGGCATTGCGCAGTCGGCCGGCAAAACAGCAACGGGAACGAGTATCGCGCGTGCGGGTGCGGCGAAAGGCGCGCAGGCCGACGCGCCGGACGTATCGACGGAAACAGGTTCTGCCGATACGGCGGACGAGACCATCGGCCTCGATCCGCATGCCGACTCGAACGGCAGCGCACAAGGCGATGTCGCCGATCTGATGCAACTGATCCACGACGGCGGCCTCGTCGAAATGCGCACCACGTACAACGGCGGCTATGGCGCGTCGCTGTTCTTCCACGCACCGAGCATGACCTACTATGTCGCGCTGTTTCAGGACAAGCATTTCTGGCGCGTGATCAGAACGTCCGACCAGACGCGCGCCGAAGCGATCTATGCAGGTTTCGCGCGGCAAACGGCGCAGCTTGCGGAGGTCGAGATTCGCCGTGCACAGTTGCAGGCGCAGAAGGCGTCGATCGAGCGCGTGATCAATGAGTCGCAGGCGCGCGCGCAGCGCCTGCAGGCCGATATCGAAGTGGCACGTACCCAGGAAGCGAAGGTCGCCGACTACCAGCGGCAGACGCAGGACGAGACGCTTTCGTTACGCGACGAGAAAGAGAAGGCTCAGGCGCAATTGCGTCAGTTGCAGCAGCAGGTTCTGATGCTGCAACATCAGGCGGAGGCAGGATTGCCGGCAAACCGGTGAGGGCGTCGCCTGCGCGAGAGCGCGATTGCCTTTAACGAGCTGTCGCAGCGCGCCGGGACGGCGCAAAGCAAAGAAAAGAAAAACAAAGGGCTGAGTCCAGGATCACCTTGGACTCAGCCCTTTTTGCTTTCAGAGGTGACGACTGCTTGCCGCGGAAACATCGCGGCTCGCGGGCCTACTTCGAAAAGCCATCAGGCGCGTCAGTGATGCGCCGATGCGACATGTGGTTCATCCACTCGGTGTTGTCCGTGTCGACGGGTGCGTGACGCATCGTGGCGGGCGGGATATCGCTGACATGCGTGCCGGCCGACGTCGTGACGGAACCATAGTCGCTGTCGAAGCGCGCCGACGGCGCGGCGGGCGAGTAGGCGCCCGCGATCGAAGGCAGATGACGTGGGAGTTGGCCCGACGCCATCTGCGGATCGGACGGCACGGGCAGGCCTTGATCTCGATGCGGTGCGATGTCCGTCAGACGAGGCGTCGCACGCGAGGCGTGGCGCGTTTCCGACTTCGCTACCGTGTCGCGCTCGCGCTTCGCTGCATTCGTGGTGCGCGTATCGTGAGCATTGCGAGCCGCGTGCGCGAGATGGTCGACGGCCGGCTGCTTCGAGCGCTTCGACGGGACGCTCGCGCGTGAATCGATTGCGCGCGAAGTAACTGGCGTGCGTTCCGCATTGCTTGCGACCAGATCGCCGCGCGCGCGATTCCAGGCGAGCGGCGCGTCTGCCGGACGTTCGACGCGGCCGGACTGGCTGCGTGACTGTCCCGTTGGAGATGGTTGTCCATGTGCCCGCGCAGGCGCGTTGAGCGTGACCTCGGGCGCCGCCGCGACGGTCGTCGACGACGACGGGTGTCGAGGATGATTCGCCATCAGCCACGCGATCAGGGCTGCGCTGCCGATGGCGCATGCGCCGCCCGCCAGCATGTGCGACGGGCGGCCCTTGCGCGCCGAAGTAAGCACGGGATCGCGCATGCCGAGTGAAATGGTGTCGGCCTTGAATACGGGAGCGGAAGTAACGGCGACGGACGGCTTGTGATTCGCAGCTTGAGCATCCCAGCGCGACATCGCGCGAATGGCGGCGGCGCTCATGCAGAAGGTTCGCATCATCGCCGCGTATAGCGCCTTGAGCTCCGTACGAAAGCTCGCGCCGGGCGGCAGCAGCGACCACTCGCGACCGACGGAGCGTGAGACCAGCTCGAGCTGGCGAAGGCGCGGCATGGCGAGTTCGCCGGCAACGAGTGTGAGTAGGGGTGTCGACACGGTCCTCGCCTCGATATTGTTCGTGTTTTTAGCCTCGGAGCGGCAAACATCAGCAGACGCAAACGGACTGCATGCTCATGGCTGAGTCGAGGCCTTGGGTCGCGGTATGGTGGCAGGCACCGGTAGATCAAAACTATCGGATCAATCTGAAATTATTAGCCATCCTGATGACTCGGTGAGGCGCGGTCGAGCGAATAGACGTATCTGAATGCCGTGATATCGACGCCGCCCATATGGTCCGGCTCCGCGCCGGAAAACTGCCAGCCCTGGCGTTCATAGAACGCGATCGCGGGTGCGTTGCCTTCCAGCACGTACAGATATAGCTGCGCTTCGCCATGCTCGCGCGCCCAGTCCTGCGCGGCGCGCATCAGCAGCTTGCCCGCGCCGATTCCCTGGTGAGCGGGCAGGGCGTGCAGATTGTCGAGCAGCACGCCCCAAGGCGAGTCCGGCTGGCGTTCGACGCACACGAAGCCGATCGGCTCGCCCGCGCGCTCGGCGATCAGCACGATGCGGCGTTCGGCCCCCGGCGCCGACATCCGGGCGCGCCAGTACGACGCGCGCTCGTGCGCCACTTCGCCGTCGAGAAATGCATCGGGCAGCAATCCGCGATAGGTCGCCTGCCAGCTCGCGCTGTGAATGGCGGCGATCAGATCGGCGTCGGCCTCGCTAGCGGGGCGCAGGGCGAGGGACGAAAGTGCGGGCGGCGAGACGGAATCAGGCATTGCGGCGGTAGAAACGAAACGATGAGCGGGTATCGGGCAGCCATTGGGCGGCAAGAGGATCACGATACGGCGCATGTCGTCCGGCGTCATCTGGCGGGACTTGCCGGGCAGGAACGGCACCGGAAGAATTTTCTTCTTTATTTGCCGTTGTAAGCAAATTGTATTGAATGCATGCCATTCAGAGTAACGTTATTATCACGTGAGGCGCGTGTTGTAAGTGAAACTTCACGTTTACCCTGATATCTCCACGGCAATCGTCGCAGCAGAATACCGCGCCCACGCAAGCGTCGCGCCCTGACAGGCGGAAACCCGACCTGGCCGCGCCGGACCGGGCATCCGCGCACTCCCCGCGGATCGTTTGAACTGCCCAACGCTGCCTGTGATGCAGGCAACGGGCTCATTTCGAGATAGTCATGGCAACAGCCTCCCATGCTCAAGTAGCGACGGACGAATCCAAGGTCCGTACCGTCTTCCGCGTCGTCAGCGGCAACTTCCTGGAAATGTACGACTTCATGGTCTACGGCTACTACGCCGCTGCGATCGCGAAGACGTATTTTCCGAGCGGCGATGAATTCGCGTCACTGATGCTGTCGTTGTCGGTGTTCGGCGCAGGCTTCCTGATGCGTCCGCTCGGCGCCATCGTGCTCGGCGCTTACATCGACCATCACGGCCGCCGCAAGGGCCTGATCCTCACGCTCGCGCTGATGGCGCTCGGCACGCTGACGGTCGCGGCGATTCCCGGCTACGCGACGATAGGCGTGCTCGCGCCCGTGCTCGTGCTGCTCGGACGTCTGTTGCAGGGCTTCTCGGCGGGTGTCGAACTGGGCGGCGTGTCGGTGTATCTGTCGGAGATCGCGACCAAGGGCAACAAGGGCTTCTATTGCTCGTGGCAGTCGGGCAGCCAGCAGGTCGCGGTGGTGTTCGCCGCGCTGATCGGCGTGTTCCTGAACCGCCTGCTGCCCGCCGACCAGATGACGGCGTGGGGCTGGCGCGTGCCGTTCCTGATCGGCTGTCTGATCGTGCCGTTCCTGTTCCTGATCCGCCGTTCGCTGAAGGAGACGGAGGAATTCCTCGCGAAGAAGCATCGTCCGACGATCGGCGAGATCTTCGCGTCGATGATGCAGAACTGGGGCATCGTACTGGGCGGCATGGGCATGGTCATCATGACAACGGTGTCGTTCTACATGATTACCGCGTACACGCCGACCTTCGGCAAGGAAGTGCTGAAGCTCTCCGCAATCGACACGCTGATCGTCACCGTCTGCATCGGCGTATCGAACCTGATCTGGCTGCCCGTGTCGGGCGCGATCTCGGACCGCGTCGGCCGCCGCCCCGTGCTGCTGACGTTCACGATCCTGACGATCCTCACATCGTATCCGGCCGTGCAGTGGCTGGTTGCCGATCCGTCGTTCGCGCGTCTCCTGATGGTCGAACTGTGGCTGTCTTTCCTGTACGGCTGCTACAACGGCGGCATGGTCGTCGCGCTGACGGAAGTGATGCCCGCCGACGTGCGCACGGCAGGTTTCTCGCTGGCGTATAGCCTCGCGACGACGATCGGCGGCTTTACGCCAGCCATCGCAACCTACCTGATCCACTCGACGGGCAACAAGGCGGCGCCTGGCCTGTGGATGAGCGTCGCCGCCGTGTGCGGTCTGATTGCGACGCTCGTGCTGTATCGCACGGAAGAAGCGCGCAACCAGTACCGGACGGCCTGAACGATCGGGTGTTCCGGGGTGCATGCCCCGATGCTGAAAAACGAAAACCCCCGCACGCGTGCGGGGGTTTTTCATTTCATCGGTTTCATCGGTTGCATCGGTTGCATCGGTTGCATCGGTTGCATCGGCGACACGGTGCGCGCCAGGCCTCACTCGCGCAGCGCAGCCGCCACCTCTTCGACGACTTCCGTCCACGCGCCGGGCTGTGGCTGCCGCACGAGCCGTGCGGACGGATACCACGGGCTGTGCCGATCGCCGGTGAACCAGCGCCAGTCGGCCGCGAACGGCAGCATCAGCCACAGAGGCTTGCCGAGCGCGCCCGTCAGATGCGCAATCGACGTATCGACGGACACCACGCCATCCAGACGTTCGACGATGGCCGCCGTGTCCGCGAAGTCGCGAATGCGCCCGTCGAAGCGATGAATAGTCTTCGCGCGCGGATGCATGTCGAGTGCGGCGCGTTCGTCGTCGGTGAGCGAAGGCTGCAGCACGATCCAGTCGATGCCTTCGAGCGCGAACAGCGGTTCGAGCGCGGCGAGGGGCAGCGAGCGGTTCTCCTGGCGCTGCGCGCGCCCCGACCATGCGAGGCCGAACTTGCGCCTGGCGTGCCCGCCAAGCGAGCCGCGCCACGTGCGGCGCGCCGCGGCAGGTGCTTGCAGATAAGGCGTGCGTGCCGGAATCGTGTCGAGTTCCGTGCCGAGCGCGAACGGCAGGCTCAGCAACGGGCACTGCAGATCGGCGCGCGGCCGCGGCGCCCCTTGCGGGATCACCGTGACGCGCCATTGTTCCGCCGTCGGCGCGAGCAGCGGCACGAGCTGCGACTGCACTTCGAGTACGATCCGCACCGCGCGTCTTGCCACCGGCTCGACGAAACGCACGAATTGCAGCGTGTCGCCGAAACCCTGCTCGGCGTGCACGAACAGCGTCTTTCCTTCGATCGGCTCGCCGTTCCAGCGCGGCAGCGCCGCCGGATCCGGCGCTGCGGACGGCGGCACTGCGGCGTTCTCCAGCCGCCATTCGTATTCGGGCAGCCCGCGCTTGAAGTCGCCGAGCGTAAGCAGCGTCACGCCACGATTCATATGCGCCATCGGCAGATCGGGCCGCAGGCGCAGTGCCTGGTCGAAAGCGCGCACGGCGGCGTCGTGTGCGCCGAGCGCGTGGCGCGCCGCGCCGAGGCTCAGCCACGCCAACGCGAAGGTCGGGTCGAGACCGACGGCGCGCTCGAAGCGCGGCCGCGCCTCTTCGTGACGGCCAAGCGACGCGAGCGCGTTGCCGAGGCCGAATAGCGCGGGCGGCAGGGTCGACTGCATCTGCAGGACCGCTTCGAATTCGGCGACGGCCTGTTCGTGCTGACCGGTCGCGTCAAGCGTATTGGCGAGGTTGAAGCGCGCGGCGACAAAGCGCGGCTCGACCTTCAGTGCCGCGCGGAAATGGGCGCTCGCCTCCGTCGCGGAACCGAGCGCGTTGAGCGCCATGCCCATGTTGTTGTGCGCGCCCGCGTGGCCTGGCCGCAGTTCGAGCGCGCGCCGGAAAGAATCGGCGGCCTCGCGATGCCTGCCCAGCGCATGCAGCGCGTTGCCGAGATTGACGTGCGACGACGCGTCCATCGGCTGCAGACGCAGGGACTTCTGGAACGCGTCGACGGCGTCTTCATGGCGCCCGGCGAGCGCGTATGCATTGCCGAGGTTGTAGTGCGCCATCGGAAACGTCGGCGCGAGCGTCAGCGCGTTGCGAAAGCGTTCGATTGCCTGGTCGAGCCGGCCGAGCGCCTTCAGCGCGTTGCCGAGGTTCAGCTGCAACGCGGCGTCTTGCGGGCGCAAGTCGGCGGCGCGGCGCACGAGGTCGGCCGCTTCTTCGTGCTGGCCTTGTTGATGGCGCAGCACGCCGAGCAGATGCAGCGCGTCGACGTGAGCGGGATCGAGATCGAGGGTGGCGCGATAGCCGCGCTCGGCGTCGTCGAGCCGGCCGTCACGATGCGCGCTATACGCGCGGTCGAAAACTGGGTGCATGACGCAGGCGAGGGTGTGATGCAGGAAAACGCGCATTTTCCCACACTCGGCGGATGCTTCCCGACTTGACGTCGAGAGTGTTGCTCAATAACATGTGAACACCTGTTCATATGTATGTATCGACTTCGCGTCGATCGCTCTTCCGCGCATGTCAGCCGTTCTCTCCCTGAATACCGACGACCGCGTCGTCCAGATCGCCGATCTGTTCCGCCTGCTAGGCGATCCGACGCGCCTGCGCATCGTGCTCGCATGCGTCGACGAGCGGCGCGCGGTGGGTGCGATAGCGGAATCGCTGAACCTGTCGCCGTCGCTCGTGAGCCACCATCTGCGCTTGCTGCGGGCGGCGCGCATCGTGCGCGCGGAGCGCCAGGGCAAGCAGGTCTTTTACATCGCGGCCGACGGGCACATCAGCGGCATGCTGACCGACATGCTCGAACACGTCGACGAACCCGTCAGCGACGCCGCGGCCGAATTCACGCAGGATCACACATGAAATACACCGCTCATCAGAACGACGACGCGCCCGACCAGCATCTGCCGAAGCCGCATGTACACACGGATGCCTGCGGCCACGCGGGACACGACCACGCAGACCACGCTCATTCGCATGACGACGGCCACGCGCACGACCACGCGCACGAAGCGGGCAGCAAAGGCTCGCACGCGGATCATGGGCACGGGCATGGCCACGGACATCATCACCATCACCACGCGCCTGCCGCCGGACACGGCCGCGCGTTCGCGATCGCCGTCGCGCTGAACGTCGCGATCGTCGTCGTGCAGGGCGTCTACGGCGTGCTGGCCAATTCGACGGCGTTGCTCGCCGATGCCGGCCACAATCTCTCCGACGTGCTCGGCCTGCTGCTCGCGTGGGGCGCAACATGGCTCGCGACGCGCCGGCCGTCCGCGCGCTACACGTTCGGCCTCGGCGGCTCGTCGATTCTCGCCAGCCTGCTCAATGCGGGGCTGCTGCTGTTCGCGTGCGGCGTGATCGTCGCGGAAGCGGTGGGGCGACTGATTCATCCTGCACCTGTGGCAGGGCTCGACGTGTTCATCGTCGCGTGCGTCGGCATGGTGGTGAACGGCTTCTCGGCGTGGCTCTTCATGCGCGGCCAGGAGGACGACCTGAACATTCGCGGCGCGTTCCTGCATATGCTCGCCGACGCCGCCGTATCGGCCGCCGTCGCCGTCAGCGGCCTCGCCATCCTGTTCACCGGCTGGACGTGGCTCGACCCGGTGATGAGCATTGTCGTCGTCGCGGTGATCGTGTACGGCACGTGGGGCCTGTTGCGCGATTCCGTGAGCCTCGCGCTCAACGGCGTGCCGCCCGGCGTCGACATGCAGAAGATCCGCGCGTACCTCGCCGCGCAGCCGGGCGTCACCGACGTGCACGACCTGCACGTGTGGGCGCTGTCGACCACGGGCAACGCGCTGTCCGCGCATCTCGTGATTCCTGACGGTCATCCGGGCGACCGGGTGATCGACGCAATCGTGGGCACGCTGCGCGCCGACTTCGACATGCATCACGCGACGCTGCAGGTCGACATGGGCACGACGCAGCATCGCTGTTCGCTCGATCACGCGCCGCACGCGCATTGAGGTCGGCTGTTCTTCCGATGACGCGTTGATGCGCCGCGTCGTCGGCCGCACGGCAGCGATGCAAACGCTCGGCGTACACTAGCAGGCATGTCCGACTGCGGAGGTCTGCATGACGGGTGCTTCCTTCGACGCACCGCCCGTGCTGATCGTCGGCGCGGGGCCGACGGGGCTGGCGGCAGCCATGAGTCTTGCGCGCGCGCACGTGCCCGTGCGGCTCATCGACAAGGCGCAGCAAGCGGATCCGCATTCACGCGCGATCGGCATTCAGGCGCGCACGCTCGAACTGCTGGAGCAGCATCGGATCGTCGAACGGTTTCTGGAACTCGGCCACCGCGCGCGCACGGCGAATCTGTATTCGAATGGTCATCGGCTCGCGCGACTCGACTTCGATCCGTTGCAGACCCGCTATCCATATCTGCTGTTCCTCGAGCAGTCCGTCACCGAGCAGCTGCTCACGGAGCACCTGGCCACGTTCGGCGTACAGGTCGAACGCGGCGTCGAACTGACGATGTTCGCGCAAGGTTCGGCGGGCATCAACGCGACGCTGCAACGCGCGGACGGCCATATCGAAACGCTTCATCCGTCGTACATGATCGCCGCCGACGGCGCGCACAGTGGGATTCGCCACCGGCTCGGCATGAGCTTCGCGGGCAAGACGTTCGAGCAGACCTTCCTGCTCGCGGACCTCGAAGCCGATACCGGCTGGTCCGACGATGAATTCCATATCTTCGCTTCGGGCGCAGGGCTCGCGGCGCTGTTCCCGATGGGCAAAGGCCGGCACCGGCTGATCGCCGATCACCCCGCGATGCCGCCGTCCGCGCCGCCGGCGAACGACGCCGCGCCGCTCGCGGCGATTCCCGCGCCGACGCTCGACGAATGCCGTCTGGTCGCGAAGAGCCGCATTCATCATCCGATCGACATCACGGACCTGACCTGGTCGAGTTACTTCCATCTGAATAGCCGCATGGTCGAGCAGTTGCGCGCGCAGCGCGTGTTTCTCGCCGGTGACGCCGCGCACGTGCACAGTCCCGCCGGCGCGCAGGGGATGAATACGGGCATCCAGGAGGCGTTCAATCTCGGCTGGAAAATCGCGCGCGTGCTGCAGGGCGATGCGCCCGAGCGGCTGCTCGACACGTACCACCTCGAACGTCATCCGATCGAGCGCGACGTGCTGCGGCAAACGAGCTTCGTCACGCAACTGGCGGAAGCGGATCATGGCCCGCTCAAGCTGCTGCGCGAGCGCGTGATGCCCGTGCTTGCCGCGCTGGGGCCGCTGCGCGATGCCGCGCGGCTCACCGTCAGCGAACTGGCGATTCAGTACCGGCGCTCGCCGTTGACGCTCGAACGCGTGCTCGACGGCGGTCCGCGCGCGGGCGAGCGTGCGCCTGATGCGCTGGTGCATGTCGTCGACGGGCCGCTGGGGCGCGCGCCCGGCGTCGGCTGCATCTTCGATCTGCACGACCCGGCGTTCTTCTCACTGTTCCTGCTCGTCGATCCACCCGAAGAAACCGCTTCAGGCAACGGCAAACTGCTGGGCCTCGCGCGCAAGCCCGTGCGCTCCGCGGATCTCGACCGGTTCGTCGCCGCTGTCGAAGATCTGCTGCCGGCCGCGGTGCGCGTATGGCGTGTATCGGATGCGGACGGCGAGGACGGCGGGCCGTCGCTCAGCGAATCCTTCGGCCGTACGCGGCCTTCGTTCTATCTGGTGCGGCCCGACGGCTATGTCTGCGCGCGCGGCAGACCGGGCTCCGATCTGAATGGACTGCTGCGCCACTGCGAAGCGTGGTTCGCGAAAGGCGCGCCACCTTCACCGCCGCCGCCCTGACGTGGCGCATAAAAAAAAAGCGTCCGCATCGTTTCCGATGCGAACGCCAAGGTGCTGTTGCTCTTGCGTGGATGGAACGCGTTACGCTGCCGCCGGCTCCTTCGGCGTCAGATCCTCGCGATGCCTGACGAGCGCCTCGCGGACCATTTCGTGCAGCTCGAGCTCCACGCCTTCGGGCTTCGCGTGCAGCGTCGCCAGAATCGCGCGGCGCATGCGCGGCTCCCAGAAGCGGCGGATGTGATCCGCAATGTTGTCGATCGCTTCGTCGCGATCCGGCATCGACTCGAAGAAGTCGCCGATGCGGTTCGCCATGTCGACCAGGTTATGTGCGTCCATTGCGTGGCCTCATTTGCCTGACGTTGTAGCCAGCTCGCGCTTGCTCAGATGCTCGAGCTGTTCGTTGTTGAAGCGCGAGTACTCCTTCTGCCATTCCGACGGCTGCTCGACGGGCATCACCTGCACGGCCGTGACCTTGTACTCGGGACAGTTCGTCGCCCAGTCGGAACTGTCTGTCGTGATCACGTTCGCGCCCGATTCGGGGAAGTGGAACGTCGTGTAGACGACACCCGGCTGCATCCGGTCCGCCACCTTCGCGCGCAGCACGGTGTAGCCCGCCCGCGACTCGATGCCGACCCAGTCGTCGTCCTTGATGCCGCGGTCTTCGGCGTCGTGCGGATGGATCTCCAGCCGGTCTTCCTCGTGCCAGCGCGAGTTTTCCGTGCGCCGCGTCTGCGCGCCGACGTTGTATTGCGACAGGATGCGGCCCGTGGTCAGGATCAGCGGGAACTTCTGGTTGACCTTTTCCGGCGTCGCCACGTACTTCGTGATCACGAACTTGCCCTTGCCGCGCACGAACTCGTCGATGTGCATCGTCGGCGTGCCTTCCGGTGCCTGCTCGTTGCACGGCCACTGGATGCTGCCCAGCTTGTCGAGCTTCGCGTACGACACGCCGTGGAAAGTCGGCGTGAGACGCGCGATCTCGTCCATGATCTGCGACGGATGCGTGTAGTTCATCTCGTAGCCGAGCGCGCGGGCCAGCAGGATCGTCACTTCCCAGTCCGAGTAGCCGGGGAGCGGCGGCATCACCTTACGCACGCGCGAGATGCGGCGTTCGGCGTTCGTGAAGGTGCCGTCCTTCTCGAGGAAGGTCGAACCCGGCAGCAGCACGTGTGCGTACTTGGCGGTTTCGTTCAGGAAGATGTCCTGCACGACGATACATTCCATCGACGACAGCGCCGCGCCCACATGCTGCGTGTTCGGGTCGGACTGCACGATGTCTTCGCCCTGGCAGTACAGGCCTTTGAAGCTGCCATGAATGGCGGCGTCGAACATGTTCGGAATGCGCAGGCCCGGTTCCGGCTGCAGCGTCACGCCCCATTCGCCTTCGAACAGCGTGCGCGTCACGGTGTCGCTGATATGGCGGTAGCCCGGCAGTTCGTGCGGGAACGAACCCATGTCGCACGAGCCCTGCACGTTGTTCTGGCCGCGCAGCGGATTCACGCCGACACCTTCACGCCCGATGTTGCCCGTCGCCATCGCAAGGTTCGCGATGCCCATCACGGTCGTCGAGCCCTGTGCGTGTTCCGTCACACCGAGGCCGTAGTAGATCGCCGCATTGCCGCCCGTCGCATACAGACGCGCCGCTTCGCGCACCTGCTGTGCCGGCACGCCCGTCACGCTTTCCATCATTTCCGGCGAGTTCTCCGGCAGCGAGACGAAATCGCGCCAGTGCCCGAACGCGCGCGTTTCGCAGCGCTCGGCGATGAACGACTCGTTGAGCAAGCCTTCCGTGACGATCACATGCGCCAGCGACGTGACCATCGCGACGTTCGTGCCCGGACGCAGCTGCAGATGGTGCTGTGCCTTCACGTGTGCCGTATCGACGATGTCGATGCGGCGCGGATCGATGACGATCAGCTTCGCGCCCTGACGCACGCGGCGCTTCAGACGTGAGCCGAACACCGGGTGACCGTCGGTCGGATTCGCGCCGATCACGATGATGACGTCGGATTGATCGACGGAAGCGAAGGTCTGCGTACCCGCCGATTCGCCGAGCGTCGTCTTCAGGCCGTAGCCCGTCGGCGAGTGGCACACGCGTGCACAGGTGTCGACGTTGTTGTTGCCGAACGCGGCGCGCACGAGCTTCTGCACGAGATACGTTTCCTCGTTCGTGCAGCGCGACGACGTGATGCCGCCGATCGAATCGCGGCCGTACTTGTCCTGGATGCGGCGGAATTCCGATGCCGCGTAGCCGAGTGCTTCTTCCCAGCTCACTTCGCGCCACGGATCGGTGATCTTCGCGCGGATCATCGGTTTCTTGATGCGGTCCTTGTGTGTCGCGTAGCCCCATGCGAAGCGGCCCTTCACGCACGCATGGCCTTCGTTGGCCTGGCCGTTCTTGTGCGGCACCATCCGCACGACGGTGTTGCCCTTCATCTCGGCCTTGAACGAGCAGCCGACGCCGCAGTACGCGCAGGTCGTCACGACGGAATGCTCGCCCTGGCCCAGCATCACGATGCTCTTTTCGGACAGCGTCGCCGTCGGGCATGCCGCGACGCACGCGCCGCACGACACGCATTCCGATTCCATGAACGGCTGGCTTTCGCTCGCGGCGACGCGCGATTCGAAGCCGCGGCCCGAGATAGTCAGCGCGAAGGTGCCTTGCGTTTCTTCACACGCGCGCACGCAGCGGTTGCAGACGATGCACTTGGACGGGTCATACGTGAAGTACGGATTCGATTCGTCCTTCTGATCCTTCAGGTGATTCGCGCCGTCGAAGCCGTAGCGCACTTCGCGCAGGCCCGTGACGCCCGCCATGTCCTGCAGTTCGCAGTTGCCGTTGGCGGGGCAGGTGAGACAGTCGAGCGGGTGATCGGAGATGTACAGCTCCATCACGTTGCGACGCAGGCCTTGCAGACGATCGGTCTGCGTGCGCACCTTCATGCCCGCTTCGACGGGCGTCGTGCACGACGCGGGATAACCGCGCCGGCCTTCGATTTCGACGAGACACAGACGGCACGAGCCGAACGGTTCGAGCGAATCGGTCGCGCACAGCTTCGGAATGTTGACGCCGGCTTCGGCGGCCGCGCGCATCACCGACGTGCCTGCGGGGACCGTGATCGCCTGGCCGTCGATTTCGAGCGTCACGTCGACGTCGGAATGACGCAGCGGCGTGCCGTAGTCGGTGTCGTCGAACGGACCGCGCTCGTTGCGCAGCGCGCCTGCCTTGCAGGCACAGTTGCCGGAGCCGCAGCCGCCGGATTGGAAAGTGATCGGATCGGACATCTTGGGCTCCTTGGTCAGGCTGCCGCTTTCGGCGTCGCGGTTTCGAGACCGAAGTCTTCGGGGAAATGGTCGAGCGCGGAGACGACCGGGAACGGCGTCATGCCGCCCATCGCGCACAGCGAACCGGACACCATCGTGTCGCACAGGTCGCGCAGCAGTTGCACCTGCTTCGTCGACGTGTCGCCGTTGCGGATGCGCTGGATCACCTCGACGCCGCGCGTCGAGCCGATCCGGCATGGCGTGCACTTGCCGCACGATTCGAGCGCGCAGAAGTGCATCGCGTATTGCGCGAGGTCGGCGAGATTCGACGTGTCGTCGTGAATCACGAGACCGCCGTGACCGACGACGGCGCCGACCTTCGCGTATTCCTCATAGTCGAGCGGAATGTCCCACTGGCTTTCGGGCAGATACGTGCCGAGCGGGCCGCCCACCTGTACGGCGCGCGCCGGACGGCCGCTCGCCGTGCCGCCGCCGTAGTCGAACATCAGTTCGCGCAGCGTGCAGCCGAACGCGAGTTCCACGAGGCCGCCTTGCTTCACGTTGCCCGCGATCTGGAACGGCAGCGTGCCGCGCGAGCGGCCCATGCCGAAGTCCTTGTAGAACGCCGCGCCCTTCGCGAAGATGATCGGCACCGTGGCGAGCGTGATCACGTTATTGATCACGGTCGGCTTGCCGAACAGGCCTTCGAGCGCGGGAAGAGGCGGCTTGGCGCGCACGATGCCGCGCTTGCCTTCGAGCGATTCGAGCAGCGCCGTTTCTTCGCCGCACACATACGCGCCCGCGCCTTTCGCGACGAACAGTTCGAAGCGGTGTTCCGAACCGAGCACGCTGTCGCCGAGCCAGCCGGCGGCGCGCGCCTTGACGATGGCTTCTTCGAGCGTCGCGATCGAATGCGGATACTCGCTGCGCACATAGATATGGCCGACCGTCGCGCCCGTCACGATGCCCGCGATGATCATCCCTTCGATCAGCACGAACGGATCGCTTTCCATCACGAGGCGGTCGGAGAACGTGCCCGAGTCGCCTTCGTCGGCGTTGCAGACGATGTACTTCTGATCGGCCTTCGCGGCGCGCACCGTGCGCCACTTGATGCCGGCCGGGAACGCCGCGCCGCCGCGGCCGCGCAGGCCGGATTCGATGAGCGCGTCGACGGCCGCGTCGCCCGTCATCGCGAGCGCGTTGTACAGGCCGACGATGCCGCCGTTGGCGACGTAGTCGTCCGTCGAAAGCGGGTCGGTGATGCCGATGCGCGCGAACGTCAGACGCTGCTGTTTCTTCAGATACGGAATCTCGTCGACGACGCCGACCTGCTTCGCGTGCGTCTTGCCTTCGATAAAGCCGGCATCGAACAGCGGCTTCACGTCGTCGGCTTCGACGTTCGCATAACCGATGCGGCCTTCGGGCGTTTCGACTTCAACGAGCGGTTCGAGATACAACAACCCGCGCGAGCCGTTGCGCACGAGTTCAATGTCGATGCCGCGCGCTTTCGCTTCGTCGGCAATCGCGTTGGCGAGCGCGTCTGCGCCGAGCGCCAGCGCGGCGGAGTCGCGGGGAACGTAGATGCGCGTCATGCCGTTTCCTCCACGCGTTTCATTGCGGCTGCAAGCAGCGCGTCGAACTTCTGCGGCGTGACCTTGGCGTGCAGTTCGCCGTTGATCATCATCGCGGGCGACAGCGCGCACTGGCCGAGGCAATACACCGATTCGAGACCGACTGCGCCGTCGCAGGCGTGGTCGTGTCCATCATGAGCGCCGTGCTTGTGCGCGTCGAAGCGGCAACCCGTGCGCGCTTCGATGTGTTGCGCGAGCGCTTCCGTGCCCATGCTGCGGCACGCTTCCGCGCGGCACAGCTGCACCGTGACGGGCGCTGCCGGCGATTGACGGAAGTGATGGTAGTAAGTGATGACGCCGTGGACTTCCGCCCGTGACAGGTTCATCGTTCGCGCCAGCGGGGCGACGGTATCGGGCGGCACGAAGCCGACGTCGTCCTGAATGGCGTGCAATAGGGCAACCAGCGACATGCCGGGCTGTGCGTGTCGGCGCACAAGTTCGTCTGGCGCAAGGGCGTTCGGTCGATCCACAGTGGGGCTCCTCCAAAGTCGATATATGCACTTGTTATTCATAAGCCGTGCATCTATGCTTTGCTTGTTTGATATATCAATGCGAACGATAGGCGGGTGGATCGGCTTTCGCAATAGGAACTACAACAGCATATATGATTCGAATCGAATGCCGGGCTCAGCTGATTGTGCGGGACAGCAACGGCCAAACGTCCAGCCTGACTGACGCGGTGCCGCTACTGGCCCTCGTCGACCAGACGGGAAGCATTGCGCAGGCCGCTGCGCTTAAGGGTTTGTCCTACCGACATGCATGGGGTTTGTTGCGCGCCATCGAGACCCAGCTGGGCGGCGCGCTGATCGAAAAGGAGCGCGGGCGCGGCTCGGCGCTCTCGGAACTCGGACAGGCGGTGTTGCGCGCGCAACGACTTTGCGGGGAACGTCTGGACGGCAACATGCAGGCGCTGGCGAGCGAAGTCGCGAGCGACCTGAACCGCTGGCTCGCACCGCCCGCGGACGATGTGCGCATCCACGCATCGCATGGCTACGCGGTGGCCGCGCTCGTCACGGCGCTGGTCGCCGACGAAGTGCCGCTCGACATCAAGTATCGCGACAGCGCCGAAGCGATCACGGCGCTCGCGCGCGGCGAGTGCGACCTCGCCGGTTTCCATTTGCCGCGCGGCGAGTTTCGTGCGGCGTGTGCGGACAAGTATCGGCAGTGGCTCGATCCGCAACGTCATGTGCTGGTGCATCTGACGCGCCGCAAGCAGGGGCTTTTTCTCGCGAAGGGCAACCCGAAAGCAATCGGCGGATTGACGGATCTCGCCCGCGACGACATCCGCTTCGTGAACCGGCAGCATGGTTCCGGCACGCGCATGCTGATCGACCTCGCGCTGCGGCGCGTCGGCGTCGACCCGGACCGTGTCAACGGCTATGCCTCGACGGAACTGACGCACTCGGCGATCGCCGCTTTCGTCGCGAGCGGAATGGCCGACGTCGGCTTCGGCGTCGAACCGGCCGCGCATCATTTCGGGCTCGATTTCATTCCGATCGTCGACGAGGACTATTACTTCGCATGCGATCGCGCGCGTCTCGAACGCGAGCCGCTGACGACCGTGATGGCGGTGCTGCGCGGCGAACCGTTCCGGCGGAGCGTCGCGCATCTGGAGGGCTACGATCCCGGCGACTGCGGCAAACTGCTCGAACTGGAAGAGGGATTGGAAGAGCGCGGCGGTGCCTGACCCGGGGCGACGGGGCGCGGAGGGTAAGCGCCTGTAACAACGACGGAGACTGCCGACGCTGCGTCGCGCGACGCTTTGCGATAATCTCTACGCTTTCGTTACTCTGCCTCAGATGCGCGGCTCGTGTGCCGCCTCGATTCGATATGAAATATTTCGTTCCTGCTTGTGCCGCCGCGCTCACGGCCGGCGCGCTGTTTGCCACGATGTCCGTCGCTTTTGCGCAGAATTCGCCCGGCGTGCCGGGCGGCATCCTGACCGAGGAGTTCAAGCTCAACGAGCATCCGCAGATGCCGTTTGGCGCATCGGCTCCGTCGAAGAAATATCAAAGTGACAAGAAGTCGAAGCTGCGCAAGCGCGGCGACGACGGCGATCCGAACGGCTGCAACCTCAAGTGCCCTGACGACCAGTAAACGACACGACGCACGCGGCGCGTTGCGGCGTCGCGTGCGTTTATCAGGCTGCGGCGCGGCTTACGGCTTGGCCGTGTGCCACATGTCCTTGAATCCATCTCCCTTCATGTCGCCCGGCTTTTCGTCCTTCGCAAAGCGGTAGAGCGGCTTCCCCTTGTACGCCCATTGCTTCTGTCCGTCGGCGCCGTCGATCACGGTCCAGTCCCCGGACGGCTTATCGCCGGCATCGGCCGCGGCGGCCGGCCATGCGGCGGCGCAACCACCCGAACAGGCGCTTTTGCCCGGTGTCGTATCCTTGTCGAAGGTGTAGAGCGTGCGCCCCTGTTCGTCGGTGAAATGGCCGTCCATGGCTTTGGGCGGCGCTGCGAAAGCGGCCTGCTGAACGGCGAGCGCGGCGATGAGGAGGAGGGTCTTGCGCATGATGCGGCTCCTGTTCTGACGTTGTATATGGAGTGTATGCAATCGATCGGCGGACGCGCGCCTTTCATTCACTGAACAGCATTGCATGCGCGCGCATCGAATAAACGGCTGGCGCGCGGTCTTATTCCATCCGTCGATCGAACGTATTGCATGCGCCGTCTACGCGCGATTCATCCGAAGGTCCGTCTCGTTCGCGAGCGGGCCTTTTTTCATGCGCATGCGGGACGCGGCGATGCGTCGCCTGAGGTGATGTAAGGAATGGTAAGCATGCGCGATATAATTCTCCTGATGAATTAGAGGCAATGCGAAATGCATTGCGCCGGTCTGTTGCGTCCGATCAGGCCGAGCGGCGTAGTCAAGCCCTCATGGACGGGGGAAAGCCGAGCATGAAAATACTATTGACCAACTTCCACAACGGTCGCGGGGGCGGTCACGATACGTACGTCGTCTCGATCGCGCGCGCCCTGGCGGGGCGTCATGAAGTTGTCGTCGGCGCACCGAAGAGCAGCCGTCTCCTGCAGCATGCACGAGCGGTCTCCAATATCCGCGCGCTCCCGATGGAATTTCCCGCCAAGCTGAAAGAGCTGGGACGCTTCGTCGGTGCGATCCGCGAACTGCGCGCGCTCCTTGAGCGAGAACGCTTCGATGTGGTTCATATGAACGGTTCGCCCGATCACCGGCTCGTAATGCTGGCGACGATGTTTGCGTCGTTCAAGCGTCCGTATTTCGTTTACACGAAGCACAACACGATACGCGTCAAGCGCGACTTCATGACGAAGCTCAAGGCGCGACGCGCGACGCATCATGTGATCGCCGTGTCGAAACCGGCGGCGAAGCTGCTTGAAGGCTCCGTGTATGCGGACTGCGGGATGTCGGTGATCGCGAATGGCGTGGACATCGACTTCTACGCGCCGTTCGACGATGCGCTCGCGGCGCGCAAACGCGAGGCGCTTCTGGGCGAAGCGCATGCAGGCAAGCTGGTGGTCGGCACGATCACCGGGTTCGACTGGTACAAGGGAACGATGGACATGGTGGCGGCCGTCGCCGCGTTGCCCGAAGCGCTGCGCAAGCGGGTGGTGCTGGTCGTCGTCGGCACCGAGCCGGACGACGAGCAGCGCGAGGTCATCGAATCGCTGAACATGAGCGACAACCTGCTCGTCACCGGCTTCACGGACGACGTGCGCGGCTATGTGGCGACCTTTGATGCCGGCTTCATGGTGTCGTACGCGGTGGAGAGCAGCTCGTTCGCTTGCCGCGAGATGATGTCGATGGGGCGCCCCGTGCTTGTCACGCGCTACGCGAGTTTGCCGGACAACGTCGACGATGGCGTCGACGGCTGGATCGTCGAACCGCGCGATACGCACGCCATGATCGTGCGGCTGCAAGCGATGCTCGCGAACCGGAGCCGCTTACCCGCGATGGGACGAAGCGCTCGGGCGAAAGCCGAGCGCGAGTTTTGCAACAGCAGGTTCATTCGGGAAACGGAGCAGGTGTACGTGCGCGCTGCGGCGTGACAGGTCGCGCTCGCAGCGGGTGCGTCGTGCTCTACGTTTGCTGGCTTCGCACGAGTGTTGCGCCGCAAGTGGTGATATCGCCGATGTAGGCGATGCGCTTGCCATTATGTCTGCGCCTTCCGGTAGCGATAATCGGGTATTTGCCGCCGCAGCGCGGACAGGCGACCAGATGCCCGTCGAGCGCTACGCCGATACCGTCTTCGAGCAGATCCTGCGCCGCTTCGACGATCTCGCCGCCGTGATCCGTGACGTCGCCAAAGCGGGCGATGATGGGGTCGACTGTCTGATTCATGCCGGGATGTCCTTGTTTGATTAGTTCTACTGGGCGAATAGGGTGAGCCGCCGGGCCTGCTCGACGGGTCCGCCATTTCACTTCATGCCGGATCGGGTGACTATCAGAAAAGTTTGAAATTGGGGCGAGGGCGGCGACCGGACAACAAAAAACCCGCAGAGCTTGACGCTGTGCGGGTTTCTGTCCTGCGGTGTACACCACGTGAAAATTGGTGGAGGCGGCGGGAATCGAACCCGCGTCCAGAAGTCCTCCACGACTAGTTCTACATGTTTAGTTCTGTCTTTTGATTTAACCGGAGCGACGCGGACGAACACGCTGCGCTACGGCGATTCACTAGATTTTCGACCCGGACGTCGTGACGCCGCCAAGGCTTAACTGACGTATATGACCTCTGTCGGTATTGCTACCGGTCTTGCGACACTAGCCCGTCAGTGAACTAGGCAGAGGACGGCGGCCCTTAGGCTGCCAGTGCGAACGTATCGTCGTTTGCAGTTACGTTTTTCCCATTGATTAACGAGGTGACGGGTCCTCGACATGCCCTAGCCGCTTCGCAACCCCTGTCGAAACCAGGTCGCCCCCGCAGAAGGAATGAGCCACAGATGTGGCTCAAGTAAGCATTTTACAATAGCGGCCCGCCGGAGTCACGGCGAAACATTCGCATGGTGACGGGGTCCGCGTTCGCGTATCAGCTGATATCGCGCAGCAGTTTCTGCAGCTCGGCCGTCGAAATGACGACATGCTTCGCGTGCCACTGGGTGGGCGGAATGTCGTTGCCGCAGTAACCGTATGCCGCTGCGACGGTCACCATGCCGGCTGCGAAGCCGGCCTGCACGTCGCGCAGGTCGTCGCCGACATAGACGATCCGCTCCGGCGGCAAATCTAGTTCCTTCGCTGCGTGCAGGAGCGGCGCGGGATGAGGCTTCGAATGGGGCGTCGTGTCGCCGCTGACGACGCAGCCCGCGCGTGTATCCAGCCCCAGTTGAGCGACGAGCGGTTCCGTCAGCCGGGAAACCTTGTTCGTCACGATGCCCCAGCGCACGCCGCGCGCGTCGAGGTCGTCGAGAATCTCGTCGATGCCGGGGAACAGGATCGTCTCGATGCAGAGATCGGCTTCATAGTTGGCGAGGAACTCGTCGCGCATCGACCCGTAGTCGTGATGCTCCGGGCCGATGCCGAACGCACCACCCAGCAGGCCGCGCGCACCCGCCGACGCGAGCGGTCGCAACTGTTCCAGCGGCACCATCTCGAGGCCGCGCTCGTGACGCATCCTGTTGACGGCTGCGGCGAGGTCGGGCGCGGTATCGGCCAGGGTGCCGTCGAGGTCGAACAGAATGCCCTGGCAAAGGCCGATCGATGCTTCTTCGTCTTCGCGCTGAGGCAGGGGCGTGGGATCGCTCATTGAAGTAGGTGCAGTTAGCCGGGCTCTAAAAAATGGATCAGGCTTCGCGACGGCACGCGAGCATGTAATTCACATCGGTGTCGTTCGACAGGCCGAAATGGCGCGTCAGCGGGTGGTAGGTGATGCCCTTGATGTCCGCGGTCAGCAGGCCCGCTGCGCGCGCGAAGCCGGCGAGCTCCGACGGTCGGATGAAGCGGGCGTAATCGTGCGTGCCCTTCGGCAGCATGCGCGCGAGGTACTCGGCGCCGATCACGGCAAACAGATACGACTTCACATTGCGGTTGAGTGTCGAAAAGAACACCCAGCCGCCGGGCTTGACGAGCGTCTTGCACGCCTCCACGACCTTCGACGGATCCGGCACGTGCTCGAGCATTTCCATGCACGTGACGACGTCGAAAGACGCGGGTTCGCGGGCCGCCAGCGCTTCTGCCGCGATTTCCTCGTAATTTACCGTTACACCGCTTTCAAGGCTGTGAAGATCAGCGACGCCCAAAGCCTCATTGGAGAGGTCGATTCCCTTCACATCTGCGCCCAATGTCGCCATCGACTCGGACAGAATTCCGCCGCCGCAGCCGATGTCGAGCACGCGCTTGCCTGCGAGGTGCGCATGCGAGTCAATCCAGTTGAGCCGAACCGGATTCAGTTCGTGCAGCGGTTTGAACTCGGCGTTCGGGTCCCACCAGCGATGCGCGAGATCGCTGAATTTCTGCAGTTCGTGGGGATCGGCGTTGGTCATGACGGATGCGGGCCTCGAGGGCGGGAAGAGCGGGGTGGATCGGAGAAACCCTGAGTATATAGGGCTGTGCACGGGCGGGCAAAAAGCGCCGGGTCACGGACGGCCGATACGCGGGCCTCGACGTCCCTGTTGAGGTGCTCGGAGGCATAAAAAAAGCCCCGCCGAAGCGGGGCTTGCATACTGCGGTATTCTGTAGCTTACTGCTTCGAAGTACCGACAACTTCCACTTCCACGCGACGATCCGGTGCGAGGCAGGAGATGAGTTGCTTGCGGTTCTTCTGGTTGCAGCCCGTCGTAACCGGGTTGCGCTTGCCCTTGCCTTCCGTGTAGATACGGTTGGCTTCGATGCCCTTGCTGACCAGGTATGCCTTGACAGCTTGTGCACGACGCAGCGACAGACGGTCGTTGTACTTGTCCGAACCGATGCGGTCGGTGTAGCCCGTGGCCACGACGACTTCCAGGTTCAGGCCTTGAATCTTCGATGCCAGATCGTCCAGCTTTTCCTTGCCAGCCGGCTTCAGGATAGCCTTGTCGAAGTCGAACAGCGTGTCAGCTTGATACGTGATCTTCTGGCTGGTGATTGCCGGAGCGACCGGTGCCGGTGCCGGCGGGGTCGGTGCTTGTGCGACCAGTGCGCCATCGCACTTTGCGTTAGCCGTTGCCGGCGTCCAGAACGCATCGCGCCAGCAAAGCTCGTTCGTGCCGTTCATCCACACGTATTCGCCGGTGCCGTTCACCCAGTTGTCGTTCGTGGCTTGTCGCGACGCCGGCACCGACTGTGCCGAAGCGGATGCAGCCATAACTGCGGTAGCTGCAATGAACGCGAGCTTTGAAAGTTTATTCATATTTCTCCTCTCGAAATTGAGATTACCGCAGGTTTACTGCGAGCCTGTTGACGTAGACCAGTCATACATTGCTCGAAGTATAACATCGGTGCAGAACAAAAGACGTTGTGTATAGACTTCGAGCCGTGTCTGAACTTGTGCGTTGGCATTTTGCCATATCGTTCCCTTCCGACGATAAAAAAATCCGCCCCCCATCCTTACGTCCGGTCGAATGTGGTGCATGCGCAACAAAAGGTGTCAAGTTCGTCAAAAGGCCGCTGGAGGCCGATTCGGGCGGCTTGCGAGTGAGCATTTTCCGGGCCCGCTCACGTCGCCTTCGAGGCGCTTCCAGGTGCCGTTTTCGGGCGTCCCACTAATAGGTATACGTACGTCGCCGGGAGCGGATGCGCCGCATGATAGAATCGCGTGATGCGCTGCGCTCGCAGCCGCACAGGAAGTACACCCAGGGGTAGGCCCAAGCGGTGAGGTGAAGAACGCGTTTCCCTCACCGTCTTCGCGCGTAAACGATACGGACAATGGATCAATTCGCCAAAGAGACTCTACCAATCTCCCTAGAGGAGGAAATGCGCCGCTCGTATATCGAGTACGCGATGAGCGTGATCGTAGGGCGCGCGCTTCCCGATGTCCGCGATGGTCTGAAGCCGGTGCACCGGCGCGTGCTGTACGCCATGCACGAACTGAACAACGACTGGAACCGGGCGTACAAGAAGTCGGCGCGTATCGTCGGTGATGTGATCGGTAAGTACCATCCGCACGGCGATTCGGCTGTATACGACACGATCGTCCGCATGGCGCAGGACTTTTCGCTGCGCTACATGCTCGTCGATGGACAAGGCAATTTCGGGTCAGTCGACGGCGACAACGCCGCGGCGATGCGTTACACCGAAATCCGCATGGCGAAGATCGGCCACGAGCTGCTCGCCGACATCGACAAGGAAACGGTCGATTTCCAGCCGAACTACGACGGCAGCGAAAATGAACCGGCCATTCTGCCCGCGCGCATTCCGAACCTGCTGATCAATGGCTCGTCGGGCATCGCCGTCGGCATGGCGACGAACATTCCGCCGCATAACCTGAGCGAAATCGTCGACGCCTGCCACCACCTGCTGAAGAATCCGGAAGCGACGATCGACGAGCTGATCGAGATCGTACCGGCGCCGGACTTCCCGACGGCGGGGATCATCTACGGCGTCGCCGGTGTGCGCGACGGCTATCGCACCGGGCGCGGCCGCGTCGTGATGCGCGCGACCACGCACTTCGAAGAGATCGATCGCGGCCAGCGCATGGCGATCATCGTCGACGAGCTGCCGTATCAGGTGAACAAACGTTCGCTGCTCGAGCGTATCGCCGAACTGGTGAATGAGAAAAAGCTGGAAGGCATTTCGGACATTCGCGACGAATCCGACAAGAGCGGTATGCGCGTCGTGATCGAGCTGAAGCGCGGCGAAGTGCCTGAGGTCATTCTCAACAATCTGTACAAGGCAACGCAGCTTCAGGACACGTTCGGCATGAACATGGTCGCGCTCGTCGACGGCCAGCCGAAGCTGCTGAACCTGAAGGAAATGCTCTCGCATTTCCTGTCGCATCGTCGCGAAGTGCTGACGCGGCGCACTGTATACGAACTGCGCAAGGCGCGCGAACGCGGTCACGTGCTCGAAGGCCTCGCCGTTGCGCTCGCCAACATCGACGACTTCATTGCGATCATCAAGGCCGCACCCACGCCACCTATCGCGAAACAGGAGTTGATGGACCGCTCGTGGGATTCGTCGATCGTGCGCGAGATGTTGCAGCGCGCGGAGACCGACAATGCTTCGTCCGGCGGCCGCGCCGCGTATCGTCCGGAAGGGCTGAACCCGGCGTACGGCATGCAGGGCGACGGTCTCTACCGTCTGTCGGACACGCAGGCCCAGGAAATCCTGCAGATGCGTCTGCAGCGACTGACGGGTCTGGAGCAGGACAAGATCATCGGCGAGTACCGCGACGTGATGACCCAGATCGCCGACCTGCTGGATATCTTGGCGCGCCCGGAGCGCATAACTTCCATCATCTTCGACGAACTCACCACGATCAAGAGCGAATTTGGCGACGAACGCCGTTCGCGGATCGAGATGAACGCGACCGAGCTGAACACGGAAGACCTCATCACGCCGCAGGACATGGTCGTGACGATGTCGCACTCCGGTTACGTGAAATCGCAGCCGTTGTCCGAATATCGCGCCCAGAAGCGCGGAGGTCGCGGCAAACAGGCAACGCAGATGAAGGAAGACGACTGGATCGACACGCTCTTCATCGCGAACACGCACGATCACATCCTGTGCTTCTCGAACCGCGGCCGCGTCTACTGGCTGAAGGTCTACGAAGTGCCGCAGGGCTCGCGCAATTCGCGCGGCCGTCCGATCGTCAATATGTTCCCGCTGCAGGAAGGCGAGAAGATCACGGTCGTTCTGCCCGTCAAGGAATTTTCGGCGGACAAGTTCGTTTTCATGGCGACGGCGCTCGGCACGGTCAAGAAGACGCCGCTCGAAGCCTTCAGCCGTCCGCTGAAGAAGGGCATCATCGCAGTCGGTCTGGATGACGGCGACTACCTGATCGGCGCGGCTATCACCGACGGCGAGCATGACGTGATGCTGTTCTCGGACTCGGGCAAGGCGGTGCGTTTCGACGAGAACGACGTTCGTCCGATGGGCC
Source organism: Paraburkholderia sp. Tr-20389 (assembly GCF_017104565.1). Classification (GTDB taxonomy): domain Bacteria; phylum Pseudomonadota; class Gammaproteobacteria; order Burkholderiales; family Burkholderiaceae; genus Paraburkholderia. Next base: position 25,766 of record NZ_JAAGPD010000075.1, read on the forward strand.
GCGAAGCGCGCGGCGTGCGCGGCATGCAGCTCGAAGACGGTCAGAGCGTCATTGCGCTGCTGGTGGCGGGCGACGAGCAGCAGTCGGTGCTGACGGCAACGGAAAACGGCTATGGCAAACGCACGCCGATCACCGAGTACACGCGTCACGGCCGCGGTACGAAGGGCATGATCGCGATCCAGACGTCCGAGCGCAACGGCAAGGTGGTCGCGGCAACGCTGGTCGACCCGGAAGCGCAGATCATGCTGATCACCAATACGGGTGTGCTGATCCGCACGCGTGTGTCAGAAATTCGAGAAATGGGCCGCGCAACGCAAGGTGTTACACTCATCAGCCTTGATGAAGGCACCAAGCTTTCCGGTCTGCAACAGGTTGCTGAAGCGGAAGCAGACGTGGACGGCGACGCCGACCTGCCTGCTGACGAAGCAGGTGGTGACGAAAGCGAAGCGTCGTGATCCGCAGCAAAGCTTCTCAAGTAATGCGTAAAGCTGCGCGGGCATTCTGAGTGCATCGGGACCGATGCGCCGCCTGCGCGGTGAAGCACCAGATTAATTTCTCTTAGGGAGTAGTGATGCAAAATCGTTTCAAGCAGTTGATGGTTCTGGCCGCTTTCGTGCCGACGCTCGCGATGGCGCAAGCGCTGCAAACCCAGCAGCCGGCCCCGGCTGCTCCGGCCGCTGCTGCTCCGGTTGATCCGGCGAAGCAGGCTGCCATCAAGGATCTGCTGAACGCGATCGACGCGCAGAAGCTGGTCGGCGCAATCGGCAACAGCGCGCAAATGCAGGCCAAGCAGCTGGTTCCGGCAATCCTGTCGGACGCGCTGTCGGAAAACAAGACGATGACGGACAAGCAAAAGCAGGCTTCCGTCCCGACGCTGCAGAAGAACGCGGTGCCGAAGCTGGTTGACTCGGCAGGCCAGGTCTTCGCAACGGACGCATTCAAGCAGGACGCAATGCAAGCCCAGTACGACGCATACGCGAAGTACTACAGCGTCCAGGAAATCAAGGATCTGACCGCGTTCTACAACAGCCCGACGGGCCGCAAGTTCATCCAGGTGCAAGACCAGGTTGGCCGCGACGTCGTGAACGGTCTGATGCAGAAGTACATGCCGCAATCGATCAAGGCAACGCGCGACCAGGCTGACAAGGAAGTCGCTTCCGTCAAGCCGGCGAAGTAAGCAGGTCGAACAAGGCTGAACGGCGCTCAAGGCGTCCCGTCACAGGCGCTGCAAGAGGGAAATGCGTGAAACCCCTTGAAACGCCGAGGTTTGGCGGGTTTTGAGCGTCAATGCGATAATGGCCGTTTGCGCTTGCGCGCAGACGGCCATTTTCTTTCAGGCGCGGTTTTCGGCACTTTCGTACGCCGTGCGCCTGCTTCCCAGGGTTCTCACGATGCGCGTCTTCAATTTCTCCGCCGGTCCGGCGGCCATGCCCGAAGAAGTGCTGCGCCAGGCAGCCGACGAAATGCTCGATTGGCGCGGCAGCGGCATGAGCGTGATGGAAATGAGCCATCGCGGCAAAGAATTCATGACGATCCATGAAGAGGCGTTGACCGATCTGCGCGAACTGCTGCAGGTGCCCTCCAGTCATCAGATTCTGTTCCTCCAGGGCGGCGGGCTCGGCGAAAACGCGATCGTGCCGATGAACCTGATGGGCCGCAAGGCACGCGCGGATTTCGTGGTGACGGGCTCCTGGTCGCAGAAGTCGTTCAAGGAAGCGCAGAAATACGGCACCGTGCATCTGGCCGCGAGCGGCGAAACGGCCGACGGTTTCACGCACGCTCCGGCGCGCGCCGAGTGGAATCTCTCCGACGATCCCGCCTACGTGCACCTGTGCACGAACGAAACTATCCACGGCGTCGAGACGTTTGAGATTCCCGATCTCGGCGACATTCCGCTCGTCGCCGACGCGTCGTCGCACATCCTGTCGCGCCCGATGGATATCGCCAAGTACGGCGTGCTGTTCGGCGGCGCGCAGAAGAACATCGGCATGGCGGGCGTCACGGTCGTGATCGTGCGCGAGGATCTGCTCGAGCGCTCGATGAGCATCTGCCCGTCGGCGTTCGAATGGAAGACGGTCGCGCTGAACAATTCGATGTACAACACGCCACCCACGTACGCGATCTACATCGCCGGGCTCGTGTTCAAGTGGTTGAAGAAGCAGGGCGGGTTGACGGCGATCGAGGCGTGCAATGTCGAAAAGTCGAAGCTGCTGTACGACACGATCGACTCGAGCAGTTTTTATCTGAACAAGGTGGAGCGCAACGCGCGGTCGCGGATGAACGTACCGTTCTTCCTCGCCGACGAGTCGCGCAATGAAGATTTCCTGGCCGGCGCGAAAGCGCGCGGGCTGGTGCAGCTGAAGGGCCACAAGTCCGTCGGCGGCATGCGGGCGTCGATTTACAACGCGGTGCCGCTCGAAGGCGTCAAAGCGCTTGTCGAGTACATGAGGGAATTCGAACAGCGCAGCGCGTGATCGTGCCGGTCGCGGCGCACGCATCCTCTCCGAACCGGGCCCTGACTGGACCCGAATTGGCCCTTTAGAAGCATGGACGACGAACTCAATTCTCAACTCAAACCGCTGCGCGAACGTATCGACGCGATCGACGCGCAGCTCATCGCGCTGCTGAATCAACGCGCGGCGGTCGCACTCGAAGTCGGCGAGGTGAAGAAGCACTTCAACGCGCCTGTGTTTCGGCCGGAGCGCGAGCAGCAGGTCATCGCGCGTCTGCAGGACATGAGCGACGGCCCGCTCGCGGGCGAGCACATCAGCGCGATCTGGCGCGAGATCATGGCCGCGAGCCGTGCGCTGGAAAAGAACATCACGGCCGCGTATCTCGGTCCGGCAGGCACCTATAGCGAACAGGCAATGCACGAATACTTCGGTCAGTCGATCGAAGGCCTGTCGTGCTCGTCGATCGACGAGGTGTTCCGCTCGGTCGAAGCGGGCGGCGCAGAGTTCGGCGTCGTGCCCATCGAGAATTCGACGGAAGGCGCGGTGTCGCGCACGCTGGATCTGCTGCTGCAAACCCAGTTGCTGATCGGCGGCGAGCTGGCTCTGCCTATCCACCATAATCTGCTGACGCTCAACGGCGACCTGTCGGGTGTGACGCGCGTGTGCGCGCACGCGCAGGCGCTCGCGCAGTGCCAGCGCTGGCTGGCGACGCACGCACCGCATGTCGAGCGCCAGGCGGTATCGAGCAATGCCGAAGCCGCGCGCATGGCGGCCGACGACCCGACCATCGCGGCCATCGCCGGTGACCGCGCCGCGACTCAATATGGTTTGCAGGTCGCTTACGCACTGATCCAGGACGATCCGCACAACCGCACGCGTTTCGTGATGATCGGCAAGCAGCCGACGGGTGCGAGCGGTTACGACAAGACGTCGCTGATCGTGTCGGTGGCGAACGAGCCGGGCGCGATGTTCAAGCTGCTGGAGCCACTCGCGAAGCACGGCGTGTCGATGACGCGCTTCGAGTCGCGTCCGGCCCGCGTCGGCACGTGGGAGTATTACTTCTACATCGACGTCGAAGGCCATCGCGACGATGCGTCCGTGTCCGCCGCACTCGCCGAACTCGGCCAGAAGGCCGACTTCCTGAAGATTCTCGGCTCGTATCCGCGCGCCCGCTGACACGCGGCCCGCATTCGTTTCGCAACCACGCAACCACGCGTAACCCACAAGCAAGCCTGACAGCTACCCGGAGATTTTCATGACAACGTCGTCTTTCGGTCCTTCCTACGTTCGCGCGATCGCGCCTTATGTGGCTGGCAAGCCGATCTCGGAAGTCGCACGCGAATTTGGGCTGGACGAAGCGCGTATCGTGAAGCTGGCGTCGAATGAGAATCCGCTGGGCATGCCCGAGTCCGCTAAGACGGCGATGGCGCAGGCTGCAAGCGAACTCGGCCGCTATCCGGATGCCAACGCATTTGAACTGAAGGCTGCGCTTTCCGCGCACTACGACGTGCCCGCCGACTGGATCACGCTCGGCAACGGCAGCAACGACATTCTCGAACTGGCCGCGCATGCGTTCGTCGAGAAGAGCCAGTCGGTGATCTACGCGCAATATTCGTTCGCCGTGTACGCGCTGGCGACGCAGGGTCTGGGCGCGCGCGCGATCGTCGTGCCCGCCGTCGGCTACGGCCACGATCTGGACGCGATGCTCGCCGCGATTACCGACGACACACGCCTCATTTTCGTCGCGAACCCGAACAATCCGACGGGTACGTTCATCGACGGCGCGACGATCGAAGCGTTCCTCGCGAAGGTGCCGCGCAGCGTCGTCGTCGTGCTCGACGAGGCGTACACGGAATACCTGAGCGCCGACAAGCGCTACGACTCGATCGCGTGGGTGCGCCGCTATCCGAATCTGCTGGTGTCGCGCACGTTCTCGAAGGCGTTCGGTCTCGCGGGTCTGCGCGTCGGATTCGCGATTGCGCAGCCGGAACTGACGGATCTGATGAACCGTCTGCGTCAACCGTTCAATGTGAACACGCTGGCGCAAGCCGCCGCGATCGCCGCGCTGAACGACAAGCCGTTCCTGCAGAAGAGCGCGGAACTGAATGCGCAGGGCTATCGCCGCCTGACGGAAGCGTTCGACAAGCTCGGTCTCGAATACGTGCCGTCGTACGGGAACTTCGTGCTGGTGCGCGTCGGCAACGACGATGCAGCCGGCAATCGCGTGAATCTCGAACTGTTGAAGCAGGGCGTGATCGTGCGCCCCGTGGGCAGTTACGGTCTGCCGCAGTGGCTGCGCGTGACGATCGGCCTGCCCGAAGAAAACGACGCGTTCGTTGCGGCGCTCGAAAAGACGCTCGCGACGGCCTGAGCGTATCCATGCAATCCACGCGCCTCATCGATAGCGAGGCGCGTTTTTTCTGTGACTGACGTGGCAGCGTTCTCTTTCGACAAACTGGTGATTTTTGGCGTCGGGCTGATCGGTGGATCGCTCGCGCGCGCGTTACGCGAACGCGGCGACGTCGGCGGCGCGCGGCGGGTGATCGGCGTGGGCCGCTCGGCGGCCTCGACGGCGCGCGCGCTGGAACTGGGCGTGATCGACGCGAGCGCGGCGCTGACGGACGACGCGGCGTTGCGCGACGCGCTCGACGGCGCCGACGTGGTGCTGCTGGCCGCGCCCGTCGCGCAGACACAACCTCTGCTCGAACGGATTGCGCCGTTTCTGAATCCGTCGACGATCGTCACCGACGCCGGCAGCACCAAGTCCGACGTCGTCGCGGCGGCGCGCACGGCATTGGGCGAGCGCATCGGCCAGTTCGTGCCCGGACATCCGATCGCGGGCCGCGAATCGAGCGGCGTCGATGCGGCGCTGCCCGACCTGTACGTGAACCGCAACGTCGTGTTGTGCGCGTTGCCGGAGAACGCGGCGGCCGACGTCGATCGTGTTGCCGCGATGTGGCGCGCGACTGGCGCGAGTGTGCACGCGATGTCGCCCGAACAGCATGACCGCGTGTTCGCGTCGGTCAGCCATCTGCCGCACGTGCTGTCGTTCGCGCTGGTTGAGCAGATTCTCAATTCATCGGATGCCGAGCTTAAGTTTTCGTTTGCGGCGGGCGGATTCCGCGACTTCACGCGCATCGCCGCGTCGAGCCCGGAAATGTGGCGCGACGTGTGCGTGGCCAATCGTGCGGCGCTGCTGAACGAAATTGACGGATACACGGCTGTGCTGGCGCGTCTCCGGTCGGCGATCGAAGCAGGCGACGGCGCAACGCTGGAAGCCGTGTTCGCGCGCTCGCGCACCGCACGCAGCGCGTGGCAGGAGCGCGCCGCGTCAGCGCAGCAGGCGTCGCCCGCGCGCTCGGCCGCCGACGACGCGTCGAAATAAAGGACACTGGAATTCATATGGAACACCTCGATCTCGGACCATTTTCCCGTGCTACCGGCACGGTCCGTCTGCCCGGCTCGAAGAGCATCTCGAACCGCGTGCTGCTGCTCGCGGCGTTGGCCGAGGGTGAGACGACGATCACGAATCTGCTCGACTCCGACGACACGCGCGTGATGCTCGATGCGCTCGAAAAGCTCGGCGTGAAGTTGAAGCGCGACGGCGACACCTGCGTCGTGACGGGCACGCGCGGCGCGCTGCCGGCGGTGCGCGCGGACCTGTTTCTCGGCAACGCCGGCACGGCGGTGCGCCCGCTGACTGCGGCGCTCGCGGTGAACGGCGGCGACTACCGGATTCACGGCGTGCCGCGCATGCACGAGCGGCCGATCGGCGATCTGGTCGACGGGCTGCGCCAGATCGGCGCGAAGATCGACTACGAAGAGAATGAAGGCTTTCCGCCGCTGCGCATCCGCCCGGCGCAGATCGCCGTCGATGCGCCGATCCGCGTGCGTGGCGATGTGTCGAGCCAGTTCCTGACGGCGCTGCTGATGACGCTGCCGCTCGTGAAGACGGATAGCGGCGAGACGATCGTCGAAGTAGCGGGCGAGCTGATTTCGAAGCCGTACATCGAGATCACGATCAGGCTGATGGAACGCTTCGGCATCAAGGTCGAACGCTTCGGCTGGGAGCGCTTCACGATCCCGAGCGGCGTGCGTTATCAGTCTCCGGGCAAGATCATGGTGGAAGGTGATGCGTCGTCGGCGTCGTATTTCCTCGCGGCGGGCGCGCTGGGCGGCGGACCGCTGCGCGTCGAAGGCGTGGGGCGCGCGAGCATTCAGGGCGACGTCGGTTTCGCGACGGCGCTGATGAAGATGGGCGCGAACGTCACGATGGGCGACGACTGGATCGAAGTGCGCGGCGTCGGTAACGACCACGGCAAGCTCGACCCGATCGACATGGACTTCAACCTGATCCCCGACGCGGCGATGACCATCGCGGTTGCCGCGCTTTTCGCGGACGGCACGACCACGCTGCGCAATATCGCGAGCTGGCGCGTGAAGGAAACCGACCGGATCGCCGCGATGGCGACGGAGCTGCGCAAGGTCGGCGCGAAGGTGCAGGAGGGCGAGGATTTTCTCGTCGTCACCCCGCCCGAAAAACTGACGCCGAACGCCGCGATCGACACGTACGACGACCACCGGATGGCGATGTGCTTCTCGCTGGTGAGCCTCGGCGGCGTGCCCGTCCGGATCAACGATCCGAAATGCGTCGGCAAGACGTTTCCCGATTATTTCGAGCGTTTTCTCACGCTCGCGCAACCCTGACCCTGCATAGCTAACACGCGCCGCCCGTTGCGACGGGCGACCTTTTCAATGAAACCGACCCGCCCCTTTCACCAGACGCCCGTCATCACGATCGACGGCCCGACCGCTTCCGGCAAAGGCACGGTGGCCGCGCTGGTCGCCGCCGAACTCGGCTTCCATCTGCTGGACAGCGGTGCGCTGTACCGGCTCGCGGCGCTCGCGAGCGTACGCTATGACATCGCCGCCGATGACGCCGACGCACTTGCGAAACTGGTCGGCGAACTCCATATCACTTTCCGCGAGGGCATCGCTCAGTTGGACGGCGCCGACGTGTCGACCGACATCCGCGCCGAGGAAATCGGCAACCGGGCTTCGGCGATCGCCATTCACGCACCCGTCAGGGCCGCGCTCGTGGCCCGTCAGCGGGCTTTCCGCAAGCAGCCGGGCCTCGTCGCCGACGGCCGCGACATGGGCACGGTGATCTTTCCTGACGCCGCGCTGAAGGTGTTTTTGACGGCCAGCGTTGAGGCGCGCGCGACCCGCCGGCATAAGCAATTGATCCAAAAAGGTTTTTCTGCTAATATGGATGACTTGCTCCGGGATTTGCGTGAGCGCGACGAGCGTGACAGTCAGCGCACAGCCGCGCCGCTCAAGCCTGCAGCAGATGCGCAGCTTCTCGACACCTCTGCATTGTCGGTCGACCAGGCGGTCGAACAGGTGGTGCAATGGTTCCGGGCGCTGGTTCCGCAAAGCTGAACGCGGAACGACCCGCATCAGGTGTTTTTGTTGTCGTGTTGGTGCTTTGCGGTGAAACGCGAGGCGATTGTTTAACCCTTAACCCCGTATGGCTTTCGCTCCTTTGCCGTAGTGATGAACCGTGAAGGTTCACCTGACGCTGCGAGAACCATGCAAATTCAGATTTTTATGTCCGACCTGCAAACCTCTACCCCGAATACCGAATCTTTTGCGGCTCTGTTCGAAGAGTCGCTGACCAAGCAGGACATGCGCGCTGGCGAAGTGATCTCCGCCGAAGTCGTGCGTGTCGACCACAACTTCGTGGTCGTCAACGCTGGTCTCAAGTCCGAAGCCTACATCCCGCTCGAAGAGTTCCTGAATGACGCGGGCGAGGTAGAAGTGCAGGCGGGCGACTTCGTTTCCGTCGCGATCGACGCGCTGGAAAACGGCTACGGCGACACCATCCTGTCGCGCGACAAGGCGAAGCGTCTGGCTTCGTGGCTGTCGCTGGAAAAGGCCCTCGACAACAACGAACTCGTGACGGGCACGATCACGGGCAAGGTCAAGGGCGGCATGACCGTCATGGTCAACGGCATTCGCGCATTCCTGCCGGGCTCGCTGGTCGACACGCGCCCTGTCAAGGACACGACGCCGTACGAAGGCAAGACGCTGGAATTCCGCGTCATCAAGCTGGATCGCAAGCGTAACAACGTGGTGCTGTCGCGCCGCGCAGTGATCGAAGCGACCCAGGGCGAAGAGCGCGCAAAGCTGCTCGAAACGCTGAAGGAAGGCGCGATCGTCGAAGGCGTGGTCAAGAACATCACCGACTACGGCGCGTTCGTGGACCTCGGCGGTATCGACGGCCTGCTGCACATCACCGACATCGCATGGCGTCGCGTGCGTCACCCGAGCGAAGTTCTGTCGGTTGGCCAGGAAGTCACGGCAAAGATCCTCAAGTTCGACCAGGAAAAGAACCGCGTTTCGCTCGGTATCAAGCAACTGGGCGACGATCCGTGGGAAGGCATTTCGCGCCGCTACCCGTCGGGCACGCGTCTGTTCGGCAAGGTCACGAATATCACCGACTACGGCGCGTTCGTTGAAGTCGAATCGGGCATCGAAGGCCTGGTCCACGTGTCGGAAATGGACTGGACGAACAAGAACGTTGCACCGTCGAAGGTTGTCCAGCTGGGCGACGAAGTCGAAGTCATGGTCCTCGAGATCGACGAAGACCGCCGTCGTATCAGCCTCGGCATGAAGCAGTGCAAGCCGAATCCGTGGGACGACTTCAGCCGCAACTTCAAGAAGGGCGACAAGCTGCAAGGCGCGATCAAGTCGATCACCGACTTCGGCGTGTTCATCGGTCTGCCTGGCGGCATCGACGGTCTGGTTCACCTGTCGGACCTGTCGTGGTCGGAAACGGGCGAAGAAGCTGTCCGCAAGTACAAGAAGGGCGACGAAGTGGAAGCGATCGTTCTCGGCATCGACGTCGAGAAGGAACGCATTTCGCTGGGTATCAAGCAGCTCGAAGGCGACCCGTTCAGCAACTTCGTTGCAATGAACGACAAGGGTTCGATCGTCGACGGCGTGGTCAAGACGGTGGACGCGAAGGGTGCAGTGGTTCAGTTGACGGCTGATGTCGAAGGCTACCTGCGCGCTTCGGAAATCGCACAAGATCGCGTGGAAGACGCTCGCAACGTCCTGAAGGAAGGCGACAAGGTCAATGCGATGATCATCAACATCGACCGCAAGTCGCGCGGCATCAACCTGTCGATCAAGGCGAAGGATTCGGCTGAGCAGCAGGAAGCGATTCGCGGCCTGCAATCCGACACCAGCTCGGCAGCAAGTGGCACGACGAACCTCGGCGCGCTGCTGAAGGCCAAGCTCGACGGCCAGAACCAGTAAGCCTTAAGGGGTCTGCTGCAGTATGACCAAATCGGAATTGGTCGCCCAGCTGGCTACGCGATTTCCGCAACTTGTCCTCAAGGATGCGGATTTCGCGGTGAAGACGATGCTCGACGCGATGTCGGACGCTTTGGCGAACGGCCATCGCATCGAAATTCGCGGCTTCGGCAGCTTTGGCTTGAACCGCCGTCCGTCCCGCGTCGGACGCAACCCGAAGTCGGGTGAAAAAGTGCTGGTGCCTGAGAAGCACGTGCCGCATTTCAAGCCTGGCAAAGAGTTGCGCGAACGCGTCGACCGTAATGCGGGGGAGCCTCTGAAAGCCGATGCCGCGGACGACGATCTTTGAGCCGGCTCTGTGAAGTTCTTGCAGTTCCGGTTGAAGTTCGCCGCGGCTAAGCCAGTCACACGGCATTGACCAGAAAAAAGCGCCTTAGGGCGCTTTTTTTTCGTCCGTTGCGCGCGGCTATGCACGGAACGCGGGGCGCACGTGTGCCACGATCAGAGCAACATTTCCCGTCTCTTAAACGACAGTAAGGCATCGCGAGCCGCACGCCTGTGCCAGTCGAGTTAGGCTTCATTTACAATACGGGTCACTTCGGCGCGGGCGAACACCGTGGCGCGACGCGTCATCAAGCCGGCGTCATCCCGCAACCGCCGTCAAGAGATCAATACATGAAATTTATCGTCTGGCTGATTCGCGTACTGGTGTTCGTGCTGCTGCTGGTGCTCGCACTGTCCAATACGCAAAGCGCTACGCTGAATTTCCTCGCCGGGTATGCGTGGCAGGCTCCGTTGATTCTGATCGGACTGGCGTTCTTCGTAGTAGGCCTGCTGGCGGGCCTCGTATCGTCGCTGCCGGCGATGTTCCGTCTGCGGATGGAAAACGGCCGCCTTAAGCGCGATCTTCGCGTGGCGCGCGAAACGCCCGCCGTCGTCGAAGAGCCGCCGATGCCGCCGCTCATCTAGCCCTCTAACGCCGTGTGCCGCCGGCGCACGGCCTCTTTCGCACTCCGCACATTCGCATGGATCTAGACCTCTGGTGGCTGCTCGTCATACCCGTCGCGTTCGCGTTCGGCTGGGTGGCTGCGCGCTACGACCTCAAGGCGCTGCTGTCCGAAAGCGCCAATCTGCCGCGTTCTTATTTCCGCGGCCTCAACTTTCTGTTGAACGAGCAACCGGACCAGGCTATCGACGCCTTCATCGAAGTCGTCAAGCTCGATCCGGAAACGATCGAACTGCACTTCGCGCTCGGTAATCTGTTCCGGCGCCGCGGCGAAACGGATCGCGCGATCCGCGTGCACCAGAACCTGCTGAGCCGCGCGGACCTGCCCGTCACCGAGCGCGATCACGCGCTGTACGAACTGGGACAGGACTTCCTGAAGGCAGGCCTGCTCGACCGCGCCGAAGAGACCTTCAAGTCGCTCGAATCGGGCGACTATGCGCTTGGCGCACAGCGTGCGCTGCTCACGATCTACCAGATCGAGAAGGACTGGAACAAATCGATCGATACCGCGCGTCGGCTCGAAACGATGGGCGCCGCGTCGCTCGACAAGGAAATCGGCCACTTCCATTGCGAACTGGCACAGGAAGCGCTGCAGCAGAAGAAGCCGGACGAGGCACGCCGTCAACTGGATCTTGCGCTGAAGGCGCATCCGCAGAACGTGCGCGCCACGATCCTGTTCGGCGATGTCGACGCGGCGGCCGGGCAGTACGAGGCCGCGATCGCGCAATGGCTGCGTGTCGAGGAACAGAACTCTGCCTATCTGCCACTCGTCGCTGAAAAGCTGATGAAGGCGTACGAAGCGCTGGGTCGTCCGGAAGAGGGCGCCGATCTGCTGACGACATGGGTGGACCGCTATCCGTCGAACGATCTGCTCGACGTCGCGTATCAGCACGTGTCGGCGCTGCGCGGTCCCGAAGCGGCGCACGCGCTCGCGCGCACGCAGATGCAGAAGTCGCCGAATCTCGCGGGCATGACGCGCCTGCTCGAAGCGCAGCAGGCGGTCGCCGAAGAGCCTCGCCGCAGCGAACTGGAACTGATGCGTACGCTGATCCGTCAGCGCACCAAGAATCTGCCGCGGTACACGTGCCAGAATTGCGGCTTCCGGGCGCGCCTCTTCTACTGGCAGTGTCCGGGCTGCAGTGGCTGGGAAACCTATGCGCCACGCCGCGTCGAGCCGATCACGGCGTCGAGTTGACGCGAGGCGCGCGCAACAATCGCAAGGCCGTCGCGCAGCATCGAAGCGTCGAACATTGAACCCGCATCATCTACCGGGAAGCGTATGAAAATCACCATTATCGGCACGGGTTACGTAGGTCTTGTCACGGGCGCATGTCTTGCCGAAGTCGGCAACGACGTTTTCTGTCTGGATGTCGATCCGCGCAAGATCGACATTCTCAACAACGGCGGCATGCCGATTCACGAGCCAGGCCTGCAGGAGATCATCGCGCGTTCGCGCGCGGCCGGCCGCATCACGTTTTCGACCGATGTCGCGGCGAGCGTCGCGCATGGTGAAGTGCAATTCATCGCGGTCGGCACGCCGCCCGATGAAGACGGCTCCGCGGACCTTCAATACGTGCTTGAAGCGGCCCGCAACATCGGCCGCACGATGAACGAGTTCAAGGTGGTCGTCGACAAATCGACGGTGCCTGTCGGCACCGCGCAGCGCGTGCGCGCGGTGATCGAGGAAGAACTGGCGAAGCGCGGCTTGAAGGGCAGTGCACAGCATGGCTTCTCGATCGTATCGAACCCCGAGTTCCTGAAGGAAGGCGCGGCCGTCGAAGACTTCATGCGGCCGGACCGCATCGTCGTCGGCGTCGACAACGACGAGGAAGGCGACAAGGCGCGCGAGAAGATCCGCCGTCTGTACGCGCCGTTCAACCGTAACCACGAACGCACGCTATACATGGACGTGCGCTCGGCCGAGTTCACGAAATACGCGGCGAACGCAATGCTCGCCACGCGTATCTCGTTCATGAACGAGATGGCGAATCTGGCCGACACCGTCGGTGCTGACATTGAGGCCGTGCGTCGCGGCATCGGCTCGGACCCGCGCATCGGCTATCACTTCCTGTACGCGGGCGTCGGCTACGGCGGCTCGTGCTTCCCGAAGGATGTGCAGGCGCTGATCCGCACGGGTGCCGAGCGCGGCCACAATTTGCGCATTCTCGAAGCCGTCGAAGAGGTGAATCACGAACAGAAGGAAGTGCTCGTGCGCAAGATCACGGGCTCGCTCGGCGAGGATCTGAGCGGCCGCACGTTCGCCGTGTGGGGCCTGTCGTTCAAGCCGAATACGGATGACATGCGCGAAGCGCCGAGCCGTCGCGTGATCGCGCAACTGCTCGCGCGCGGCGCGACAGTGCGAGCTTACGATCCCGTCGCGACGACGGAAGCGAAGCGCGTATTCGCTCTCGATCTGGCGAAGCTGCCCGAGCAGCAGGCGCGCCTGCATTTCGAGAGCACGCAGGACGAGACGCTCGGTGGTGCCGACGCGCTCGTCATCGTCACGGAATGGAAGGAGTTCAAGAGCCCGGACTTCACGCATCTGAAGTCGCAGCTCAAAGCGCCGTTGATTTTCGACGGCCGCAATCTGTATGAACCCGAGGCGATGTCGGAGCTCGGCATCGACTATCACTCGATTGGACGTCCCTATGCAAGACCCGCTGAAACTTCATCCGACTCCGGCCGTGCCTGAAGGCGCAACGCTCGCGCCCGAGGTGGGCGTCATCGCGCGCGAGCGGCTTGCGGCCGCGCGCGTGCTGGTGGTCGGAGACGTGATGCTCGACCGCTACTGGTTCGGCGATGTGAACCGGATCTCGCCGGAAGCACCTGTTCCCGTCGTGCTCGTTCAGCGCCAGGAAGACCGCTTGGGCGGTGCGGCGAACGTCGCGCGCAATGCAGCGGCGCTCGGTGCGCAGGCTGGCTTGCTGTGCGTGGTCGGCCACGACGAGCCGGGCGAGCGCGTCGTGCAATTGCTCGGCGATAGCGGCGTCGCGCCGCATCTCGAGCGCGATCCCGAGTTGCCGACGACGATCAAGCTGCGCGTGCTGTCGCGTCAGCAGCAGTTGCTGCGGGTCGATTTCGAGAAGGCGCCCGCGCACGAAGCGCTGCTCGCAGGTCTCGCGCGCTACGACGCATTGCTGCCCGCTCACGACGTGATCCTGATGTCGGACTATGCGAAGGGCGGCCTGACGCACGTCACGCAGATGATCGCGAAGGCGCGCGCGGCGGGCAAGCCGGTGCTGGTCGATCCAAAGGGCGACGACTGGGAGCGCTATCGCGGCGCCACGCTGATTACGCCGAACCGCGCGGAGTTGCGCGAGGTGGTGGGGCAGTGGAAGTCCGAAGCCGATCTGCTCGCGCGCGTGACGAAGCTGCGCGCCGAACTCGATCTGAAGGCGCTGCTGCTCACGCGTTCAGAAGAAGGCATGACGCTGTTCTCTGACGAGGGCAAGCTGCACGCGGCGGCCGTAGCGCGCGAAGTGTATGATGTGTCCGGCGCAGGCGATACCGTGATCGCGACGCTCGCCGTCATGCTCGGCGCGGGCCTGCCGCTCGACGAAGCCGTGTCGCTCGCGAATCGCGCCGCAGGCATCGTGGTCGCCAAGCTCGGCACGGCCACTGTCGACTACGACGAACTCTTTCACTGATGCCCGCGCGCGCCCGCTTCCTCGCGTGGCGCGCGGCGGTTCATCTCCGCATCCGTTGACTATCATCACTGCAGGACGACCATGACCCTCATCGTCACCGGCGCGGCTGGTTTTATCGGCAGCAATCTTGTCAAGGCGCTCAACGAGCGCGGCGAAGACCGCATCATCGCCGTCGACAATCTGACGCGCGCCGACAAGTTCAAGAATCTCGTCGACTGTGAAATCGACGACTATCTCGACAAGACGGAATTCGTCGAGCGCTTTGCGCGCGGCGACTTCGGCAAGGTCCGCGCGATTTTCCACGAGGGCGCCTGTTCGGACACGATGGAAACCGACGGCCGCTACATGATGGACAACAACTTCCGCTATAGCCGCGCGGTGCTCGATGCGTGTCTCGCGCAGGGCGTGCAGTTTCTGTATGCGTCGTCGGCGGCGACCTATGGCGGCTCGACGCGCTTCGTCGAAGAGCGCGAGGTCGAGGCGCCGCTGAACGTGTACGGCTATTCGAAGTTCCTGTTCGATCAGGTGATCCGGCGCGTGCTGCCTGCGGCGAAGAGCCAGATTGCGGGCTTCCGCTACTTCAACGTGTACGGGCCGCGCGAGTCGCACAAGGCACGCATGGCGTCCGTCGCGTTCCACAACTTCAACCAGTTCCGTGCGGAAGGAAAGGTGAAGCTGTTCGGCGAATACAACGGCTACGCAGCCGGCGAGCAGACGCGCGATTTCGTCTCCGTCGAAGATGTGGTGAAGGTGAATCTGCACTTCTTCGATCATCCGGAGAAGTCGGGCATTTTCAATCTGGGCAGCGGCCGTGCGCAGCCGTTCAACGATATCGCGTCGACGGTGGTCAACACGCTGCGCGCACTCGACGGCGAGCCGGCGTTGTCGCTCGCGGAACTGGTGCAGCGCGGGTTGATCGAGTACATCCCGTTCCCCGATGCGTTGCGCGGCAAGTATCAGTGCTTCACGCAAGCCGATCTGACGAAGCTGCGTGCAACTGGCTACGACGCGCCGTTCCTCACGGTGCAGGAAGGCGTCGATCGCTACGTGCGTTGGCTATCCGGCCAGGTGTAAATCGTTCGTACGCCTCTCTACACTGGGGTCTCCCGGTCGGTGATCGTCACCGGCCGGTGTTTCAGGGAGATTCCATATGCTCAAAAAAATCCTCGTCACGGCGGCCATGCTCGCCGCTTTCGGCCAGGCGTTCGCCTCGGTCGACGTCAACTCCGCTAACGAATCCGCGCTGCGCGGCATCAAGGGCATTGGGCCCGCGAAGGCGAAAGCCATTCTCGACGAACGCGCGGCCCACGGCCCGTTCAAGGACGCGGCGGATCTCAGCAAGCGGGTCAAGGGTCTCGGCGGCCATACGGTCGAACGTCTGCAGGCCGAGGGCCTCGCTGTCGGCACATCGGGCGCTGGTGCGACGGCTGTCGCTGCTGCTGGCGCTCCGGCTGCGGCGCCGCATGCGAAGGCCGCGGCCGCTGCGAAGAGCGATACGGCCGTAGTGGTCAAAAAGTAACCTGTTGATCCGAGCGCCCGATGCGTGTCGGCAAGACACGCGGGGCAGGCGCTCGTGTCGCGTGTCATCGTTTCCATCGAGCGGGGTTGCTACTGGCCACTCCTTCAGCCGTCGTTCAGATGACTGGCTCCCGCGGCAGATCCAGCCTGCCGCGGCTTTTTGCGTGCGTTCGGGGCGGCTTGCACACGAGAGCCGCACAGCCAAAGCATCCATGCACGCGACAGGGGCTGCCGGCAGTGCTACGTCCGGTAGTTTAGAATCGACGGATTCAAGACTTCCCGCACCGTCACAGCACGCAACCGATATGGCTTACAAAACGATTGAAGACACGATCGGCAATACGCCCCTCATTCAGCTTGTCCGCGTCGTGGACGACGACATCCGCGCCCGCAACAACGTCGTGCTCGGCAAGCTGGAAGGCAACAATCCTGCGGGTTCGGTGAAGGATCGCCCGGCGCTGTCGATGATCAAGAAGGCGGAACTGCGCGGGCGCATCAAGCCCGGCGACACGCTGATCGAAGCGACGAGCGGCAATACGGGTATTGCGCTGGCGATGGCAGCGGCCATCCGCGGCTACAAGATGATTCTCATCATGCCGGAGGATCTGTCGCTGGAGCGCCGTCAGAGCATGGCCGCATACGGCGCGCAGATCCTGCTGACGCCCGTCACGGGCGGCATGGAGTACGCCCGCGATCTCGCCGAGCAGATGCAGCGCGAAGGCAAGGGCATCATCCTCGACCAGTTCGGCAACCCGGACAATCCGCTCGCGCATTACGAAGCGACGGGCCCCGAGATCTGGCGCGACACGGAAGGGCGCATCACGCACTTCGTGTCGGCGATGGGCACGACAGGCACGATCATGGGCGTGTCGCAGTATCTGAAGGAACAGAATCCGGCGATCGAAATCGTCGGTGCGCAGCCGGAAGAGGGCTCGCGCATTCCGGGCATCCGCAAATGGCCGGAAGCGTATCTGCCGAAGATTTTCGACCGCAGCCGCGTCGATCGCGTCGAAAACGTGAGCCAGGCGGCGTCGGAAGCGATGGCGCGCCGGTTGGCATCCGTCGAAGGCGTGTTCTGTGGCATCTCCTCGGCGGGCGCGTGCGAAGTGGCGCTGCGTGTCGCGCGCCAGGTCGAGAACGCGACCATCGTGTTCATCGTTTGCGATCGCGGCGACCGTTATCTGTCGACGGGTGTGTTCCCCGCGTAAGTCGGGTTGCCGCGCACAAGCGGCCTCTGCATCCAGACAAAGAAAAACGCCGGCATGTGCCGTAATGCCGTTCAGTTAAGCGACTGAACGGCATTTTGTTTTTGGCGCAAACCGGTTGTAAACGGGACGCGGCGATGTTAACTTTCATCGCCATGCTGGTCGATGATCTGCGCCTGCTTGTTGAA
>NZ_JAAGPD010000076.1 GCF_017104565.1 Paraburkholderia sp. Tr-20389
ATGTATGGACTTGTATCTACTGTAGATTCGTGTAGTGGTATGTAGTTTGTGATCATTGACATGTTGCATAATATGTAGTGATATTGCGCACGAGGTCTAATATCAATGTATGATAATGTCTGTACATACGTTTGCTACTGCCTTTGTGTGTTAATCGTAAGGTAAGTCGTCTGTTCTCTTTGTATCTTTTTTTTTTTTTTTTTATTTTTTTTTTTTTTTTTTTTCTTTTTTTTTTT
>NZ_JAAGPD010000077.1 GCF_017104565.1 Paraburkholderia sp. Tr-20389
TGCCGAGCGGTCCGCCGTTCCCGCACGATTGCCCGCGTTGGAGCGATCCGCCGTCGACGCGCGGTTGCCCGCGTTGCCGCGATCGGCTGTTGCCGCGCGGTTGCCCGCATTAGCGCGATCGGCCGTGCCTGCTCGATTGCCCGCACCTGCGCCGGCGCGGTCAGCCGTGTTGGCGCGCCCGCCCGCGGCGGTATCGCGACCACGAAAATCGGACCGTCCTTCGGCACCGGGCACATTGCGCGAATACTTCTCGCGACTCGCGTTGTCGCGGTAAGCGACGCCCTGGCGATGGCTTCCGTCGTGCTGCCAGCGACCGCCCTGGACCTTGGTCCGGTCGAAGTTGCGATCGATGTTGGCGGCCTTGTTGACGTTGATGTTGACGTCGCCACCGCCCCAGTTGCAGTTGCTGAAGATCGCGCCCGCGGCAGCGAGCCCGACACCCCACGCGAAGCCCGTCGCCAGCGCCGCGCCCGGATAATAGGCGGGAGGCGGCGGCCAGTAAGTGGGCGGATAGGCCGGATAGCTCCACGCGCCATACACGACGGTTGGGTTATAGGCGGGCACGTAGATCACCTGCGGATTCGCAGGCTCGACCTTGATGATCGTCTCGCCGCCGGCGGGCGGTTGCTCGACGACCACGTTCTGCTGCTCGTTCGATTTCAGGTTGCCGGAATCCTTCGCGCGCGCCCGCAACCGCTGCACGGCGGCGAACACGTCTTTCTGCTGCGCGAGAAACGCGTCGCCGAGCTTCTGCGTCCAGTCGAGCTTGTCGTTCATCGGCTCCAGGATTTGCGGGAACGCGACCATCGATTTGACGCTGACATCCCAAGGCTCTTTTTCGACGGCCTTCACGGCGGCATCGCCTTTCACGTTCGGATTAGCTTTGACCCAGCGCGCCGCGTGCACGATTTCCAGCGGATAGGTCGATGCCATCAGCACTTGCGACAACACGGAATCGGGATATAGCGCGATGGGTGCGACGAGCGCCTCGATCTCTTCCGGCTTGAACGGTTCGGCGGGTGGCGCAGCCGGTTGCTGGGTTTGAGCGCGTGCGCTGCCGACACCCAACATGAGCGCGACGAGCAACCACAGGCACAGCGTGTAGACCCGTTGCAGATTGCGTGTGGACATGGCCGCTCCTTCAGACGAAAGAACAGGTATCCGAACTGACCGGACCTGTCGTGACTGACGGCAAACTGGAAATGTCTTGTGTTGGAATGCGGCTTCGACTCTATAGGATGTTAGAACATCCTTGCCTGAAGTGATGCAAATACTCGGCCTGCTTGCGGTGAATGCAAGCGCCGGCATCGGATGAAGTACTTAAGAACCGGTTGAGTAAGGCTCGCGGTGGATACGCAGCGAATCGCCTGGCGATTCGATAGCGGGGTGCGTTGCAAACATCGAATCAATGCGTGGACGCGGCGCGCGTCGACGGAAATCGTCACGGCCGGCCCACGCATTCGATATCAGCGATCAGATGGCCTTCACTTGCCTGCGTTGAGTTTCATCGTGGAGGCGCGTGCGTCGTCGGCCGTCATCTTCGCGCCGCCCGCGTGATACCCGTTCGAATAGAGCAGGAACGCCATGATGTCCGCGTAATCCTGATCCTTCATCTTGCCGGGCTTGTCCGCGGGCATGTTCGTCGACAGGTAGGTGAACACGCCGCCTATCGTCAGATGCGCATTCGATGCCGGCGCGAACGCGGGCCCTTGCAGCGCAGGCGCCGTCACGCCTTGCAACTGTGCGCCGTGGCATTTCGCGCACGCGGCCGAATAGAGCTGCTTGCCATGCGTCGCCTGCGCCTGATCGAATGACGGCGCGCCGCCTGCGTCTGCAGCGACTTTGACGAAGCGGCCTGCATGGTCCGCGTTCGCTGTTGCGAGCAACGCATGTTGCGCAACCGCGCGAGATGCAGCAGGACCGTCGCGATAGCGCGCGGCGTCGTCGTTGGCGGTGGCGTCGAGCGCGTGCGCGGGCATCGCCCAGTCGTGCGTCAACGCGACGAGGCGGCCATCGCCCGACAGCTTGTCGAGCGCTGCGTCGATCCGTTGCCGCATCCCTGCCGTGCGCGGACCGAATGCGAACACGAGTTGCCAGTCCGCATAAGGCGAGTGCGCGGCAGCAACCGTGAAGTGACGTTGCGGATGCGCGCGCTGATAGGCGACGACGGCCGGATACCAGACGATCGCGCGCTGCGCCTGCCCCTTCGCGACGGCCTCGACGGTCAACGCCGACGTGTTCTCCAGATGAAGCTTCACGCTCGGCTGCTGCACGGCGATCAGTTGCGCGGGGCTCGCGTAGGTCGCCGCGACGGTGTTCTTCGCTGCGTCCTGCGGATTGGCATCGGGCGCTTCGATGCTCACGTAGCCCGCGCGCAGATAGCCGCGCGAGAACTGCAGCTTGCTGTTGGAGCCGTCGGCGATCGTCGAGCGCGGAAAGCCTGCGATCACGTCGCACTCACGCGCGAGTGTCTTGTCGAGTTCCTTCAGCGAGACGCCGTCGTCGTCGCCATCGCCGATGCCGTGTTTGACGATCGTCGCAGCGATGCCCGCCTGCGCAAACGCATCGCGCGCGACAGCTTCATCCAGCGATGCAGACGGACTGCCAGGAAAAGTACAGACCTTCACGGCCGCCGTCGCGTGAACGGACGTGAGCGCGACACAGGCAGCAAGCACGCTTGCCGCAGGAATACGATTGAGAGAGTGGTTCATTTCAAGGCGTCCGGAAAGAGCGGGACACGCGCGATGCGAGGCATTCGCTGCGCGTCCCGGTTCTGCAAAGATCACGAATGGTTGAGCGCGAACACGTACAGCGTTCCGCCGCGCGGCACCTTGTCGGCGGCCTTGGCCATCGGGCCGCCCCAGATCGGATTCGCGCCGCCGTAGCCCGCCAGCACCGCGACATATTCCTTGCCGTCGATCTCGAACACGGACGGCTGTGCGATGATGCCGCTCGCGAGCTTCGGGCTTTGCCACAACACCTTGCCGGTCGAGACGTCGAACGCGTAGAGGTGTCCATCGAGCGAGCCGCTGAACGCGAGGCCGCCCGCCGTCGTCGCTACGCCGCCGTTCCACGGCAGCTTGCTCCAGTGGCTCCAGATCTGCTTGCCCGTGTTGACGTCGATGGCTTGCAGCTCACCATAGCCCTTGCTGCCGGGCTCGGGCTTGATCTCGAAGCCTTCGCCGAGATACGGCAGACCTTCCATGTACGTGACCGATTTACCCGACAGCGACATGCATGCATGCAAAGTGGGGATGATCGCGATGTGCTTGTCCGCGTCGTAGGAAACGGACCACCAGTTCTTGCCGCCGAGGAAGCTCGGGCAGGTCTCGATCGTCGTGCCCGTCTTCGGATACTTCGATTCGTCCTGCACGGGCTTGCCGTCCGCCGTGTAGCCGGTGACGGAGGTGGCCTTCACGAACGGGCGCGCATAGATGAGCTTGCCGTTGCTGCGGTCGATTGCGTGGAAATAGCCGTTGCGGTCCGCGTGAATGATCGCGTCATAGTCCTTGCCGTCGTACTTGATGTTCGCGAGCACGGGCGTGTTGACGCCGTCGTAGTCCCACGTGTCGTGACGCGTGTACTGGTAATGCCATTTGAGGTTGCCCGTTTTCGGATCGAGCGCGAGCAGCGAGTCCGAATAGAGGTTGTCGCCGGGACGAAGATCGGCGAGCCACGGTCCTGGATTGCCGACGCCCCAATAGAGCGTCTTGCTGTCCGGGTCATATGTGCCCGTCAGCCACGCCGGTGCGCCGCCATGTTCCTGCATACCGTCGGGCCACGTATTGCCGTTCGGCTCCTTCGCGCCGGGCACGGTGTAGCGCTTCCATTGCACGTTGCCGTTCTCGGGGTCGAGCGCCGCGATGAAGCCGCGCGCACCATACTCACCGCCCGAACTGCCGACCACGACCGCGCCGTCGAGTGCGAGCGGCGCAAGCGAGAACGCGTAGCCCGTGGCCGGCTCGAACATCGCCTTCTTCCAGACCACAGCGCCGCTTTGCGCGTCGAGCGCGACCACTTCGCCGTTCAGCATCGCGATATACACGTTCTTGCCGTACACCGCGACACCGCGATTCACGACATCGCAACAGGCATTCTTGAAGGCTTCGGCGCCGAGCTTCGGTTCGTACTTCCACAGTTGCTTGCCGGTGGCTCCATCGAATGCATAGACGTTGTCCTTGGGCGTCGACACGAACAGGTAGCGGCCGTTGATGATGGGCGTCGCTTCGAAGCCTTGCTGAAGGTCCGCGGGAAATTTGTACGCCCATGCCTGCTTCAGGTTCTTCACGTTCGACGTGTCGATCTGCTTGAGCGGCGAATGCGCCTGACCGTTATACGTACGGTAATACGTGAGCCAGCCGGGATCGCTTTGCGCCGACGTGAGCCGGTCGTAGGTCACGGGAGGATAGTCGGCCGCGGCGGTTGCCGTCGCGGGCTTCAGACTGATTGCCGCCACGACGCCCGCGACGAGCATCGCGAGCCGCGTGGCCGAAGCCGGACTTGTCTTCATCGTTGTCTCCTGTCCCATCGAAGATGGT
Organism: Paraburkholderia sp. Tr-20389; assembly: GCF_017104565.1. Classification (GTDB taxonomy): domain Bacteria; phylum Pseudomonadota; class Gammaproteobacteria; order Burkholderiales; family Burkholderiaceae; genus Paraburkholderia. Next base: position 4,539 of record NZ_JAAGPD010000077.1, read on the forward strand.
TGTGGGTGAGTTATCGGTGCGACGCCTGTCAGCAGCGCTACGTCGGCGTGTGTGAAGGCGGCGGGCTCGTAAAGGCAAGTCGCATGCCATTGTTTGGCTATCCTTGCGAATCGGCGTGTGTGCAGTCGAATCGATGTGCATGCGCTGCAATTGCGCATTGGGAGGGCACGTGTGGCGTGTTGCATCGTGGAGCAGTGGACAGTACGCCTGTTGCCCTATGTGACACCACGACATGTGACGCGCCTCGATATCGCGCGGCACGCATGTCATGGGTTCGATGGCACGCTTCTCGCACATTGCATGGCGACGTAGAGCACGCGCGATACGCATGCTTCTTCGTCGTATCGTCAATCAGCGAGTGCGAAAGTCATGAACAGTTTGCGGGCGATGGTCGAACGATGGCTGGCGCATATGCCGCCGTGCGAAGTCAGCTTTGCCAGATTCGGATGCGAAGGCGGCGGACGCCGCTGTCATGTGCGTGTGGACGTGCATCGCCCCGAAGGCGATCTCGCGATTCACTTCTTTCGGCATTGCGACGGTATGTGGCGTGTGTTTCCGCCTGCGGCCGTGCCGGTCGCGATGCGTGTCTTCACGACGCTCGGCGACTGAGGTTCGCCGTATCCGGATATGAGCCTGTCCTCAGGTTCATCCGGCGTCGTTGTGTGCGTCTCTCAATCGACCCATCCGCGCTGCCGCGCGTGATCGATGAACTGGTACACGTCCGTCGCGAGACCGGACGCATTGAAGAGCGTTTCGAGTTCGCCGATGATGTCGTCGAGTTCGCGTGTGCCGTCGCAACGCGTGAGAATTTCTCCCGCACTCGGGTTGAGTTTCACCGTGCCCTCCGGATACAGCAGCACATACGCGCTCTGCACGGGCTCCCACTGAAGCCGGAACAGTTCACGTAGCCTCGGGCGCTCGCTCGCACCGGCGTTCGCAGACGTCGGAATCATGGCGGTGGGTCTCGTCGGGTGGTATGTATGCGCCGTCGCACGTTGCGGGCAACGCGCGGCGGCGGGCTTCAACGTGAGGTCAGCGGTTGGCGATGTACATCGTGATTTCGAAACCGAAACGCAGATCCGTATAAGCGGGCGTCGTCCACTGCATGGCTGTCTCCTGGATGGTTTGCCGAAGAACCGCGTATGAGCCGCGGTCCGGGCGATTTAACGCAAGCTCCATGCCGGAAAAGATTCGAAGGATATGCGAGAGATTCTCAGTGAACAGGGTGTCCAGATTCGGAGCACAGGTGTTGCAAAACTCAACAGCGCGCAACAGCACAACGCTAGTCGTTGCCACGCGACTCCGCGCCCGCGCACAGCGAAGGCATCTTGCGATACACCGTGTTGCGCGAGATCCCGAGCGCCCGCGCAGCCGCTGACACATTGCCGTTGTGCCGCGCGACGGCCGCCGCAATCGCGGACGCCTGCACGTCCTGCAGCCGCGTGCCCTGTAGCGGCAACGGCGAGCCCGCCGGTGCAGGAGCGCGCGCTGCGCTGCTGCGCAGATCGTCGAAGAAGTCTTCGGGCAGGTGCTCGCGTCTGATTTCGCCGTCGTCGTCGATCATCGCGGCCGCCGTGCGCAGCAGATTGCACAGTTGCCGGAAGTTGCCGGGCCACGCGCATTGCTCGAACAGCGTCATCACGTCGTCGGCGACGCTGAGCGGCGGCGCACCTTCCGTTTCGTCGCACGGCACCAGTTGCAGCATCCGCTCGATCACGGCGGCGAGATCGGTGCGGTCGCGCAGCGGCGGAAGTTTGACGACGAGACCGTTCAAACGGTAATACAGGTCCTCGCGGAACCGGTTCTGCACGATCATCTCGCGCAAATTGCGGTGCGTCGCGCAAATGACGGCGATATCGACGGGAACGGATTTGCTGGAGCCGAGCGGATCGACGACGCGCTCCTGCAGCACGCGCAGCAGACGCACCTGCAACGGATACGGCATGTCGCCGATCTCGTCGAGAAACAGTGTGCCGCCGTTGGCTTGCAGCAGCTTGCCCACCGCGCCTTTGCGGCGCGCGCCCGTAAAGGCGCCTTCCTCATAGCCGAACAGCTCCGACTCGATCAGATTTTCCGGTATCGACGCGCAATTGACCGCGATGAACGGTCCCGCGCGGCGCGGCGAATCGTTGTGGATGGCCTGTGCGAGCAGTTCCTTGCCGGTGCCCGTTTCGCCAGTGATCAGAATCGGAATGTCCTTGCCGATCACCTTGCGCACCTTGGCGATGACGGCGGAAATTTGCGGATCGCCCGTGTTGAGGCAATCGAGCCGCGATGGCGCAGTGGCGGAAACGGGGGCCTTCGCCGGCTGGGCGCGCGCTGCGGCGGGGCGCGTGCTGACGACTGCGTCGCTGGGCCAAGAGCCTTCGCTGGCGAGCGTCGTCCGGCGAAACTCGACGCTTGCGCAAACGACCGTGCCATTGTTCAGATCGAGCGTAATGTGATGGCCCTGGCTCGCACGCAGGCGCTCGATCAGGTGCGGCGTGGTCAGCCCGAACAGCGACGACAGTGTGTGTGCGCGCATCGCGGCAAGCGGCAGCCCGACCTGAAACTGCGCGCTGCGATTCGCGGACAGAAAGCGGCCGTCGCACGTGAAGGCCATGATGCCTTCCATCAGCGTGCCGAGAAACTCCGGCCGGCCATGAAATGCGATCTGCAGCGTGTTGCGGAAGGTGTTTGTAAACAGATGGTTTTCGATCATCTGCACGGACATCTTCGCGAGCGCCATCGTGTGTTGATGGTAGCTGCGGTGATCGCCCGTCACGTCGAGCACGCCGACCAGATCGCCATACGGATCGAGAATCGGCACGCTGGAGCATGTGAGGAAGCGATTGGCGGCCAGATAGTGTTGATCGCCGTGCACGACGGTTGCGGTGCGCTCGGCGATCGCAGTGCCGATTGCGTTCGTGCCTTGCCGCTCTTCGGCCCAGTTGGCGCCTGCCTTGAGCGCGACCTTCTCGGCGCGCCGCAGAAAATCGTCGTCGCCGATCGAATGAAGAATCAGGCCTTCGGCATCCGTCAGCACGATCATGCTTTGCGTGTTCGCGATCTGCTCGCGCAGCGTTTCCATCACAGGCGTCGCGTGAGCGCACAGCACGCGGTTCTGTTCGAGCTTCATCCGCAGCTCGCCGTGCGTGAGCACGTCGTAGTCGGGGCACATCGACGCACTGAGTCCGAACGTTTCCGACCTCTCGTGCGCTTTCTGGATCGACGGAGTGAGCCAGCCGCTCTCTCGGCCTGTCAGTGATCCGATGGTCTGGGCTTCGCGCATTGTCTCCTCCGGTATCGTGCCGGTCGTGTTGCCGGCATCGTGGAGTGAGTTCAAAAGCAAGACCCGCGCCATTGGTCTGCCTGTTAGCTACACGAAAGGATGCGTGGCGGCAGGCACATTCGGCGAGAATCGACACATGAGCACGCGCGACACTGCACATCGAACGATCACCTGCGACGGTCACACGGTTGCCTATACCGTGCATGGCGCGCCTGACGGCGAGCCCGTCGTCGTCTTGCATGGCGGACCCGGAAGCGGCAGCAACTCAGGCGCGTTACGTCTCTTCGATCTCGCTCGCTTTCGTGTGGTGATGGTGGATCAACGCGGCACGGGTGCATCGACGCCGCGTGGAAGCGTTCGCCATAACGACACACGCCATCTGATCCGCGATCTCGAAGCGATACGTGCGCAACTGGGCATTGCGCGTTGGGGCGTGGTCGGCGGCTCGTGGGGCGCGGCGCTCGCGCTTGCTTATGTGGGAACGCATCACGCGTCGGTGAGCGGTGTGGTGTTGCGCGGCCTCTTTCTCACGACGCAGCGTGAAGTGCGGCGCCTGTTCGTGACGTCGCGCTCGCGTGCGCCGAATGCGTGGCACGAGCTGATGCAGGCGACACGATGCGAGCGAGCATCGTCTCTGCCATTTGCCTGCATGCGGTCGATGCGGACGCGAACGCATCCACGCGCCGATGCTGTCGCTGCTGCATGGCGTGCCTACGAGAACGCGATATTGACGCAGTCATCGTCGCGTTCAAGGCCGAATCGCCGCGCCGACGCGCCGACAGCGAAGTACCGTATTCAGGCTCACTATCTGATGCACGATTGCTGGCTCGGCGAGCGGCGCTTGATGACGCTCGCGAAGCGCGCCGCCGCAGCGGGTGTCGCGATACATGCGCTACATGGCGCACGCGATCCCGTGTGTCCGCCCGACAATCTGCATCGGTTGATGCGCGCGGTGCCTGCCGTGCAGGGCAGATTCGTCGATGCGGGGCATCTGGCGTCGGAGCCTCGTCTTGCGGAAGCCCTTGTCGACGCCATCGCGGCAGCGTTCCTCGCCCGGTAAAGTGACGACGCTAACTGTCCTGATCGGCGAACAGATCGCTGAACAGATCCGGCGTGACATCGCGCTCCGCTTCCTTCGCGGGCAACGTGCCGTCACGGACCTGCGCGAGCACGGCGGGCGGCAGCCATGCTTCTTCCATCGCGGCCATGCCGTTTTCGATCAACTGCTGCAGGAAGAACGATTGACGGCGCCCGGTGGCGTCTGCCAATAGCCTCAACCTGCGCTCGATCGCGGGATCCACCCGCACTGCGACTACCTTCAGCTTGTTTTCGGCGGTTCTTTTCACCGCATGCTCCTGTCGATAATACTTTGCGCGGTGCTTCTACCACGGAGCTCGGCAGGATTGCAATGGTTTCTTTGCAGGGCGGTGCGATTTGCGGAGAGGTTCGGAGCGATCAGGTCCTGAAGGAATGCAGATTATCCGCGTGTGTTTGTCGCTGATCGCCGCCGAAGCTCATCCGTTGACGGCGGATTCAATCGTCGTCGTCATCGTGATGATGATGCCAGCCGCGATGACGGCCATGATCGTGCCATTCGCGCGGGTCGCGATAGCCGTAGCCATCGCCGTAATAGACGGGTGCAGGTGCATAGACGGCGGGCGGCGGAGGCGCGTACACGACAGCGGGCGCCGGCTCGACATAGACGGGCGCGGGCAAGCCAAAGGTCACGCCGACATCGACGTGCGCGGATGCCGCCGTCGATGCGCCGGCGGCGACCAGACCTGCTGCGCAAATGAGTGTGAGGCGTTTCAACGTAGGTCTCCGTTCGGGGCGTGTGCAGATAAAGGCCATTCGATGGCGAATGTCGGGCATTGTAGGAACGCAGTCGTTCTCATGTTGCATCCGTCATGTTGCGTCTGTAACGGGTAGTAACCGCCTGCCACATGCAGGCGGTTTCATGCTTGCGATCACGAAGCCGTGAGCGTGTCGCCGGATACGTGCACGCGCTGTCCGATCTGCACCTGCGGCTGTGTCGCGTAGGTGAAGTTGCGATAGCTGCCGTCCTGCATGCGAACCTGCACCTGATAGCTCGTCTGCTTGCGTACCGCGTGTTCGATGCCGTTGCCCGCGAGACCGCCGCCCACTGCGCCTGCGATGGTGGTGAGGATGCGTCCGTGTCCGCCGCCGAACTGATTGCCGATCAAACCACCCGCGACCGCGCCGCCGACTGCGCCGAGTCCCGTGGTCGGCTCCGACGTTTGCACAGGGTTGATCGAGACGACTTCACCCGCATAGGGATCGGCGGCAACCTGGCGTGTGCCCGCCGATTGCGTGTCACTGCCGTTCGCGTATTGCGGTGCGGGCGCGGCGTGCGGCTTGTATGCGTGATGTACCGGCCGCGGCGCAGCGGGTGCCGTTTGCTGTACGACGGGTTGCGCGTTGCTGGTTTGTTGGACCGTGCCCGTTTGCTGGGCCGTGGTAGTTGCTGGCTCGACGGCCGCGAGCGGCGCGCTGGCGGCCTGCACGGCGACGGGCGCGGTCTGCGCAGCGGGCGGCTGCACTGCATGCGACACAGGCAAGATGCCTGTGATCGCGGCGACACCCGTGACGCTGGCGAGGATCACGGACACCGCCGCACCCGCGATCAAGGGATGGATACGGCTACGTTGCGGCATGCTGTTCGTGACATTGGTATTCATGGCGGGCTCCACGGTGTGTGTGCCTGCAATAACGCCGCTCGAATGACGGCGGTGCACGCGCCGCCGCAACGGCTTTGTAAGCAGTTGTAGCGCGTGCCGGACGCCGCGTATCGCGCTTTATGTGCTCAGCAAAAGCGCTGCGCGAGATCGTAGATCAACAGAAAGACACAACCTGTATCGCTTCGGAAGCCGTTTTCCACTGTTCCCGCTTCTGCGATGCCTACCCAACCGGGCAACAGACGCTGCCCGTTCTGCACGGCCTCGCCCTCGAGCATGTAGATGAACTCGGGTCCCGTGTGCAGATGGTTGGGGAACACCGTCCCCGGTTCGAAACGCACGAGTTGCATCGCGCGTCCGTTGGCCTTGCCGAGATTCTTGATCTGCACGCCGCTCGCACAGGCCGATGGTGTCCAGGGGAGCGCCTGCGCATCGGCGGATGAAAAGCGCGGTGCGGCCGGTTGCGGGTTCATCTCGTCTCCTGTTCGTTTGTGCGCCGTCGCGGCGAGCCCGGCCAGGGATTTCCTGACACGAGATTCAGCCGGCTCCCCTTCGAGGCCGATCCGAATCCTGACTGCATCAAAGATTACGTCGTGGGTCAATGGTTACCGTAGCCGATGTGCGTAGCAAGCTGGAGGAGGGGATGCAGTTCGAAGAACTTTCCAACGAAGAGTGGTCGCTGGTTGCGCCGGCGCTTTGTGCACCGCCGCCTGCCGGCATGATGAAGCGCGGCCGTCCGCGCATCCGGCCGCGCGTGCTTGCCAACGCGGTGTTGTGGGTGTTGACCACAGGTGAGTCGTGGGCAAGGCTGCCCGCGCACTATCCATCGCAGCCTACGTGCCGATGCCGCTTCGAAGAGTGGCGGCACGACGGCAAGCTCGCCGAGATGATCCGCATCCTCAGCGACAGGGGACGCTGCTTTTCATACGTCCCCGATGTGCCGAACGCAATCCCAAAGGCGAGGCCGAAGCGCGACACCCACGTGAATGACGAGCGCGGCCTGCCTCGCGTGGTCTGGCGAAGTCAGGCTTCCTGGCAGACGCCTGCGGCCGATACAGGCCGTCGCTTCGCCTCAGTTGCACCAGCCGTTCCAATCGCGCCAGCTGAGCCGGAACCTGCCGTGATCGAAGAGCCCGTCCGCGGGCCTCAACGCGACACGTCGAATCGGGCGTTCTGGATGGGACTCGCGGCGAAGGGTTCGCGCGTGACCGACGACAGAGGCTACGTCGTATACGTCGCAGCCGATCCCGTACCCGACGCGATGTTTCGCGGCTGGACGGAGATCACGCGGGAAGGCCGGCGCGTCGCGCGATCCGGCCTCGTGGGTCCGAAGTTCGGTGCGCCGGAGGCAGCCATGCAATGGGCGCTCACATGGGCGCGTCGCTGGATCGAGCAGCACGGCGTGCGCTTCGAATTCGAATTGCTCCACAGGGCGGCGGATTGATGCACGCAGCCTTTGCGCGTGATCCAGAACGCATTTCGCACCAGTTTCGAGCGGTTTATGACGTTTCCTGAAACTATGAGTTGGTCGATCGGGTGTTTATCCGCAAGGCCGACACTCCTAAACTGTTTTCAACGCAACGAACAAAACAGTTCGAAGCATCCGAAAACAAATCCTGGAGGTAATGATCATGAAATCGCTCATCAAGGCTGTCGCAGTTGCTGCTGTCCTCGCTGTTCCCGTCATGTCATTCGCGCAATCCAGCCAGCCGGTGACCCGTGCTCAAGTCCGCGCCGAGCTGGTGCAACTGGAAAAAGCAGGCTACGTCCCGTCGAATAGCAACGATACGCAATACCCGGCCAACATCCAGGCCGCGCAAGCGAAGGTCGATGCTGCCAACGGAATCGCGAATAGCGGTGTCGGCGGTGTGGCGGATGGCTCGTCGCAAGGTGGCCAACGTGCTTCGTTTTCTGCCAGCTCGTACTCGGCACCCGTCTTCGAACATCACTGATGCATCGGGCGCCGGCGATTACGCCAGCGCAGCAGATGGATCGTAAAGACCGCGACATGCGCCGTCATTCGACGGAACGCAGTCGCGGTCTGTTCTTTCGGGCGCGAGGTTTTGGCTATGTGCGCATCCATCCGCGCGCAATCGGCCACGACAGCAGCTTGCGATACACGAGGATCGTCACATCTGTCACTGCGCTTCCCGCGAGCGACCAGAGCGGCTTCACGAGGATATACGCGACGCATGCAATCAGAACGGCGCCCGCCATATCGAACGGAAAGTGCACGCCGATGAACACGCGTGCCCACGCAACCGCGAGTCCGGCAACGAGCGTGAGCAAACCGGCCCAACGCATGCGCGCCAGCAGCAAGGTCAACGCGATGCACGCGAAGACCGTACCGTGATCGCTGGGAAACGACGAATCGGGCGCGTGCTCGATGAACGTATGACCCAGCCCGATCATGAACGGCCGTGGATGCATCCATGCAAGGCCGATGATCTGATTGAACCCAAGCGCAAGCAGCGTGACGCAACACGCGTGCAACGCGGCTACGCGGCTGTCCCGGTTGCCGGATAGCCAGAGCACCGCGAGCACGAGCGGAACGAGATAGATCACATAGTCGGCGATACCTGACGCGACGCCGATTTGCCAGCGAGGCGTCGAGGTCGTCGCGTTGATCGTGAGGAAGAGTGCCTGGTTGAACGCTTCGAGTGAATTCATGCGGTGATCGTGCGGGCATCAAGCCCTGTAGAAAGCGGTCATCACGATCGTACCGGTAGAACCTTATGTCACGCTTAGGGTGTCCGCTCAGGCAGGAGAACCGCTGTCTTTCAACGTGATGACAATGCCGTCTTCGACCTGACGCAGCGGGAACGTCGTCAGGCACAGCGCGCGGCTGGCCGGCGAGCAGCCGGTCAGCAGATCGAACGGGAGGCCGTGCGCGGGACAACGCAGCACGCTCCCTTCGAGGCGACCAGTCAATAGCGACGCACCGTTATGCGGACAGGCGTCGTCGATGGCGCGCAATTCTCCGTCGATGTTGAACAGCGCGATGCATCGGCCCTCGACGAATACGATTTTCCGTTGACCGGGCGCGAGTTCGTCGGCCCGGCAGACACGATGTTCGAGTGTCGTTTCCATTTCGATCGGCATGTCCATCAGCACGGTGCGTGAGCCGGTTCGCGGCTGAGTTCGGCAACCAGTTCGACGGCACGCGGCCATTCGCCGTATCCCGAAGCCGGATTCAGATGACCGACGGCGCCTGCGTGAAGCAGGCGGCTTCCCCAATCCTGCGCCATGCCCGCAACACGTTCGAAACGCGCGAGGGGATCGTTGGTGCTGGCGACGACGATGCTCGGAAACGGCAGAGGTTCGCGCGGTATCGGAAGCCAACCGTTTTCGCGCAACGCGTCTTGCGTCGGGTAACCTTCGGGCAGCGGCGTTTCCAGATCGACGGGTGTCGCAAGCAGCGCACCCTTGATCTGCCGATGATGCTGCTGCGCCCAATGCACGGTGATCATCACGCCGGCGCTGTGCGCGACCAGTACGACGGGGCCATCGATCTCACGCAGCGCGGCATCGAGCGCCGCGACGCGCGCGGCGCGGCTGAGCTTGTCATGTTCCAGAGGCGCGACGGCGCGTGCGTTCGGCAGCGCGCGTTGCAGCAGCGTCTGCCAGTGCTCTTCTACGTGATCCCGCAGTCCGGGCACGATCAATACGGTTGGCGTCGTTGAGGATGTCATAGTGGTCAGTCCTTCGTGTTTCATTCGGTTGCGAGAGCGGTACGCGCGGGTTCGACGCGTTGCAGGCCGCGTGCGTAGTAGTGCATGCCGATCGTGAACATCACGGTCGCCAGTGCGGCCGCGAGCGGCACGAGCTGCAATGCGCCAGGCAAGCCGATGCGGTCCGCGACATAACCCGTCACGAGCGGGCCGGGCGCCATGCCCAGCAGGTTGTTCACGAGCGTCAACGTGGCGAACGCGGGCGCATGGATCGAAGGCGGCGTGAGGTTGGCGACCATCGCGCCAGCCGGTCCCGATGTGCCCGCCACGACGAAGATGCCCGCGCCGAGCAGCACGAATTGCAGCGGGCCTGCCTGCAACTGAAAGCCGATACCGAGCAGCACGAGCGACATCACGCAATAGACGATCGCCGTCATCCATTTGCGCTCGGGGTGTCCCTTGCTGAACCGGTCCGTCACGATGCCGCACACGATCATCCCGACGCCGCCGAGCAGCAGGAAACCTGCTGCCGTGACGGCTGCCTTGTCGGCGGGCATGCCGTAGTAGCGGTTCAGGAAGCTCGGCATCCACGCCAGCACCGACGCCATGATGAAAAGCTGCAACGCGCTGCCGATGTACGCGCACACCACCGAAACGGTCGAGAAAAGCCCGCGCAGCGTCGCGCGAAAACTCGGGCGCTCAGCCTTGTTCGTGCGAGGCGACACGGCGACGTCGTTGCGCCGGAGTGCAACGCGCTTCTCCGTGACGATCATCATGTACGCGCACACCAGCACGATGCCGAAGCACGCCATCGCGCCGAACGACCAGCGCCAGCCGAGATGCACGGCCACCACGCCGCCGAACGCCATGCCGAACACGGAGCCGAACGCGCCGCCTGCCATGAAGGCGCCCGTCAGCGTCGAGCGCAGATGCGCGGGGAAGATGCTCAGGATCAGCGCGATACCCACGCTGCCATACGCGGCCTCGCCGACACCGACCAGCGCGCGTGCCACGAGCATTTCGCCGTAGCTGGTCGCAATCGCGCAGCCGAGCGTCGCCGCGCTCCACAGCGCGGCCATCACGACGATGCTCTTCACGCGGCCCCAGCGATCCGCCAGCACGGACAGCGGAACGGTCAACACGCCGACCATCAGCGCGACGACGCCGCTCAGCGACCCGAGTTGCGTGTCGCTGAGTCCCCACGCCGTCTTGAGCAACGGAAATACGGCGTTGAGCACCTGTCGCGACATGTAGTCCGACAGCAGCAGTCCGAAGGTCAGTGCAAAAACGATCCACGCGTACGCGCGCGTACCTGTGCGCGCGGGGACGTCTTCGTGTGCATCGGGATCGACATCGTGGATAGGCAAGATTGTCTCCTCCGTTAGCGGGCGTTGCGTGCTCCGCGCGCACGATGCGCGCGGGCCCGTCTCTTCGAGCCGTGCGTCGGATGACGCCGGCCCTGCCCCGGAATGGGTCTGTTTCACTCGACGCCAGGGTCCGGCGTCTCCTCAGCCTTGCGTCAGTACAGCATGCGTCACGCGGCCAGCGGCAGGTTCTTTTGTCCCTGCTTGCGGTTCGGCGCCATGCCGTTCGCGGCGAGCGTCTCGTCGGCGTCACGGTATTGCACGCCGATCCGGTAGATGTCGCGCGCTTCCTTGCCGCTCGCGATTTCGCGGCCCAGTTCGCGCGCGATGCGCACCGTCTGCTCGATCTGCTGCACCGAGGTCATGCGGTTGCCGTGCTGATCGATGATCGTGTCTTCGATGCCGCAGCGCGGATGCAGACCCATCGCCAGCGCCATCGTGTTGAACGGCAGCACGTTCTTCAGCAGCGACTCGGCCGTCAGCGTGCAGCCGTTCGGCGCACGATGAATGAAGTTGAAGAAGTTGAACGGGTTCGGACCGTCGAAGCCGCCGCCGATGCCGATCCACGTCAGGTTCAGCGGACCCGTGTACACGCCCTTGCGGACCAGCCGTTCAAGCGTTTCGAGCGCGTGCATGCCCGTCAGCTGGAAGTGCGGCTGAATGCCCGATGCCTGCAGACGGCGCAGATGCTCTTCGACCCATGCCGGACCGGCGGGCACGGTCATCTCGCTGTACGCGGCCTGGTACGCCGGATTCGCGAGCGAGGTGCCTGCGAGGTATTCCGGATACAGCAGTTCCATGATGTTCATCTGCGTCGTGTTGATCGCGACGGTGACCTGATCGGGCTTCGGATCGAGTTCGGCGAGCATGTGACGCGTGTCGTCGGACAGCCACTTGGCGGCCTCGCCATCGCTTTCCGGCGCGAACGAAATGGAGCCGCCCACCTGGATGATCATGTCGGGCACTGCGGCGCGCACGCCGGCGATCAGCTCGTTGAACTTCGACAGACGCTTCGAGCCCTTGCCGTCGAGTTCGCGCACATGCAGATGCAGCACCGTGGCGCCTGCGTTGTAGCAGTCGACGGCCTTCTGGATCTGCTCTTCCATCGTCACGGGGATGTCTTCGGGGAAATCTTCCGGCATCCATTCGGGCCCGTACGGCGCGACCGTGATCACCACCTTGTCCTGATGCTCCGGGTGCAGCGAGTCGTCGAGAAATTGCATTGTCGTCCTCCAGGTATGTACGTGTTCGATCCGCCCGTCGTCGACGGGCTATCGGAAATGAATTTGGTTACGGCGATTGAGTGCGGTTTGGTGCGCTTAGAACGGCACGTCGCCAACGATTCCCGCGCGTTCCATCTTGCGATGACACGGTGGGTAATCCATCACCGCATAGTGCTGCGTGCTGCGGTTGTCCCAGATCGCGATGCTGTTCTTCTGCCAGCGCCAGCGCACCTGGTACTCGGGCACGTACGCCTGGCTCACGAGATAGTTGAGCAGCATGCTCGCGCCGGGATTGGCGTCCTGGCCGAAGCGCACGCGCTCGGGCGTGTGATAGTTGGTGAAGTGCGTCGTGAAGGCGTTGACGAACAGCACCTTCTCGCCGGTTTCGGGATGCGTGCGGACCACGGGATGCTCGGCATCCGGATACTGCGCTTTCAGTGCATGGCGCTTTTCGATCGGCATCGCGGCGCCGAAGCTCGCTTCGATGCTGTGGCGCGCGCGCAGATCGGCGATCTGCGTCTTCACGTGCTCGGGCAGGTTCTCGTACGCGAGCACCATGTTCGCCCACATCGTGTCGCCGCCGACGGGCGGGCATTCCACGCAGCGCAGCACGCAGCCGAACGGCGGCGCGGCGCGCCAGGTGGCGTCCGTGTGCCACGCGTTCTCGTAGCGGTCGTTCGGCTGGTCCGGCGTCTTGTAGATGCGCACGAGGCCGGGATGATCGGGATCGCTGCCCGCGATGGGGTGATCTTCGAGTTCGCCGAAACGCCGTGCAAACGCGACGTGCTGGGCGCGCGTGATTTCCTGGTCGCGCAGGAACAGCACGCGATGCTTCAGCAGCGCGGTGCGAATCTCGGCGAACAGGCCGTCGTCATGCACGGCGTCGGCGAGATCGACGCCCGTGAGTTCGGCTCCGATGGAACAGGTCAGCTGTTCGACACGCATGTCAGTCTCCCTGAACGACGAAAATCGACGAACCCGTGGTCTTGCCCGCTTCGAGATCGCGATGCGCCTGCACGGCGTCGTTCAGCTCGTAGCGCTGGTTGATCTCGATCTTGATACGGCCGGCAGCGACGTGCCCGAACAGTTCGCCCGCGAGTTCGGCCTTCTCGGCCGGATCGGCGATGTAGTCGGCGAGCGCGGGGCGCGTGAAGAACAGCGAGCCCTTGATCGCAAGCTGCATCGCGTCGATCGGCGGAAACGCGCCCGACGACGTGCCGACGCCGACCAGCAGACCGCGCCGCTTCAGCGAATCGAGCGAGGCCGACAGCGTGTCCTTGCCGACGCTGTCGATCACCACGGGCACGCCGACACCGTCCGTGAGTTCGCGTACGCGTTTCGCGACGTCCTCACGTCGATAGTAGATGATGTGATCGCAACCGTGAGCACGCGCGATCTCGGCCTTCTCTTCCGTCGATACCGTGCCGATCACGTTGAGCCCGAGCAGCTTCGCCCATTGGCTCACGATCAGACCGACGCCGCCCGCTGCCGCGTGCAGCAGGAACGTATCGCCGCGTTTCCACTGATAAATGCGCCGCATCAGATACGCCGACGTCAGGCCGCGCATCGTCATGGCCGCTGCCGTTTCGAACGGAATCTCGTCGGGCAGATGAATCAGGCAGGCGGCAGGCAGTACGCGCTCCGATGCATAGGCGCCGAGCGGGCTGCCGGTGTAGGTGACGCGATCGCCCGGCTTGAAGTCCGTCACGTTGTCGCCGACGGCTTCGACCACGCCCGAGCCTTCCATGCCGATGCCCGACGGCAGTTTCGCCGGATAGAGGCCGGTGCGGAAATAGATGTCGGCGAAGTTCAGGCCCACGGCCGCGTGACGCAGGCGCACTTCGCCCGGACCGGGTTCGGCGCGCTCGACATGTTCCCAACGAAGGACTTCCGGCGAGCCGGTTTCATAAAAGCGGACTGCACTTGGCATGCTTGTCTCCTGTCATGCTCGCGAGCTGCGAAGCTCGCCGATGGTGTGTTCAAGGTTCGTGGATGGCGCGACGACTGCGAGTGCCGCGCCGATTTCCTGCCAGTCCGCATCGCTGAGATAGCGGCGCGCGGCGGGCAGGATGACGCCTTCTTCGCGTCCCATGTGCTCCCAGACGAACTGGGCGCAGGTCTGCAACTGCTGTTCGAAGCACGCTGGCGGAAGCTCGTCTTTCGCCGCTGCGCGGGCGCTGTCGATCAGCGCGTCGAGCAGGCGTACTTCATGCCGATGCTGGTGTTCGAGTTCGTCGAGTTCGGCGTCGAACGCGGAGGTGCGTTCGCGCAGCCGCGAGAACACGCACGCATCCTTGCCCGGCCGGTCGCGCAACGACTGCACGTTGCGCAGCGCAGCGACGATCGAATCCATCGCGACTGCGCCGGAAGGCTCGCCGCGCGAGACGGCCGCGCGCATGTTGCACAGCAACGCGTGAAGCTGCGCACCGGTTGCGCGATGCTGGCCGAGCAGCTTGCCGATCACCAGATCGGCCACGCGATGCCGCTGCGCGGTACACATCAGCACGGGCATACCACACGAGGCGAACGCGTCGCCGGCATCGCGCTGGCGCATGAGCCACGGCGCATCGGCGGATGCGCACAACAGGTCGCAACCCTGGGCGCGCGCCAACTCGACGACGATCTCGAGCGCGAAACCGCTTGTGTGCGCCACGGCGCGCGGCGCGCAAGCGCACGGCACGCCTTGTGCGCGGGCGGCTGCTTCGGCTTTGGCGAGCCGTTCCGCTGCGCGGTTTTCGGCGGACGCTTCACAGCACGCGTCGAAAAAAGTGACGCGCGCGCCGATCGACCTCGCGAACTCGAGCGCGTGCCCGACTGCTTCGATTGCCGCGTCGGTGCCGCCTACGGGGACGAAAAAATGACGATACATGGCGTCCACTAGCTTGCTTGAAGGGGGCGGCGAAGCAGACGGGCATTGCCCGCCATCGACTTGAACTGCATGATTGGCCTCGCTCGCAATATCTATTGAAGGCTATGGTAGTGAGGGAGGGGCATCGAAACCCCACTCGCCAAGAGGGGGGGACTGTGTGCGCCCCTGGCCGGGACTCTCCGGCTTTGCGCTGGCGCGGCGCTCGCGTAAGCTGTTTCGTATCCCGACCGATAATGCCCCAATGGCAACGACCCATAACGGCGACGCCGACACCGAGCTGGTTCTGAAGACCATCGCGCCGCGTGCGCCGCAGCATCTGTTGACGCGCGCGCGTCTTGGCGTCGACGAGCCGCGTCTGCGCAATCTGCAGGTTGCGCTCGTTCAGGCGCCCGCGGGCTACGGCAAGACGTCCTTGCTTGCGCAATGGCGGCGCGAACATCTGGCTCGCGGCGTGGCCGTCGCGTGGCTGTCCGTCGACGAGCGCGACGACGCGCAGCGCTTTCTGCTCGGGCTCGTGCACGCGGTGCGCACCGGCTGTGCGCGTCCCACCTTCGGGCGGCTCGTGCTGAACAGCCCGGCGGCGCCGTCGCGCGAACTGGAAGGCATCACCGCGTGGCTCGCCGAGGTCGCGCAGCTTTCGCTCGAAGTCGTGCTGATTGTCGACGAAGCCGAGCGGCTGCCCGCCGCAGGTCTGGCCGCGCTCGCTTATCTGCTGCACAACGCGCCGCAAAATCTGCGCGTGGCGGTGGCGGCGCGGCGCGGTCTCGACGACGCGGCGGGCGATCTGCTCGCCTACGGCGCGGGCGAAATGATCGGGCCGGACCTGCTGCGCTTCCGGCTCGACGAGGCGATTTCGCTGATTGGCGAGCGCTTCGGCGCCCGCGTCGAAGCGGACGTGTGCGCGCGGCTTTTCGAACTGTCCGATGGCTGGCCGCTCGGCCTGCAACTCGCGCTGGCAGCGATGGCGCGCGCCGACGATCCGCGCCGGGCGGCGCAGGCGTTGTCGGCCGATCATGGCGGCTTGCGCGATCACCTCGTCGTCGCGCTGATCTCGAAGCTGTCGCCCGACGACGATGCGTTCCTGACGCGCATCAGCGTCGCCGACCGGCTGCATCCGCAACTGTGCGAAGCGCTGACGGGCGACAGCGGCGCGCCTGAGCGCCTCGCGCGGCTGGTGCGCGACACGCCCGTCTTCATCGCGAGCGAAGACAGCGCGTGGTGCCGGCTTCACGTGCTGGTGCGCGACGTGCTGCGAGGACGGCTCGCCGCGTTGCCCGACGCCGAGCGCGCGGACCTGCACGCGCGCGCGTCGGCATGGCTCGCCGCGCACGGCATGCTCGACGAGGCGGCGCGCCACGCGCATGCGGCAGGGCAGCATCAGGTCGCTTACGATCTCGCCGAACGATGCCTGTACGACGCCGTGAAGAAAGGCAGCCTGTCGGCAGTGCGCGACTGGCTCGAATTGCTGCCCGAGGACGAACTGGAGCGCAGGCCGCGTCTGCGTCTTGCCGCCGCGTGGGTGCTGGCGCTCAGCGAGCGTCACGACGAGGCCGAACGCCAGGTCGAACGGGTGCTCGCCGATCCCGACGCTGCGCCTGAACTGCGCTACGAATGCGCGTTGATCCTCAGCGCGGCCGCGTACTATGCCGACGAGATCGACCGTTTCGTAACGCTGTTCGAGCCGTGGCTGGATGCCGAGCCGCCCGCCGGATCGTGGCTCGCGCAGATTCAGGCGAACCGTCTTTCGGCGCTCGCGATTCTTCAGGGCGAGCCCGCACAGGCGCGGCGCTTCCAGCAACAACTCGCGCCGCGCAACGAAAACGGGGCGGGCACCGGTTACGTGATCCGCTGGGGCGATCACACGATCGGCTTCAGCTATCTGCTCGAAGGGCAGTTGAGTCTGGCGGAATCCGTGCTGATGCCCGCGCTCGCCAGCGCCGAAGCCGATCTTGGCCGGCGCCATCCGCTGACCTGCATGTTCGCAGCGATGTGCGCGGCGCTGTGCTACGAAACCGATCGCATCGAGCAGGCAGCGGCCTTGCTGGCGAACCGGCTCGACGTGCTGGAGCGCGGCGGCACGCCGGAAATGATGATGCTCGCGTATCGCACGGCGGCGCAGATCGCGGCCGTGCAGGGCGTCGAGCATCGCGCGCTCGATCTGCTGGAGGCCATGCACGCGATGGGCGTCTCGCGCCATATGCCGCGTCTGTGTGTCGCGAGCCTCGCGGAGCAGGTGCGCATGCACGCTGCTCGCTATCGCGCGCAAACGTGCGAGGCGCTGGCTGGGCGGATTGACGAAATCGTCGCGCAGGAGGCTGCGCATCACGGGCCGCTATGGGGCAGGCATGTCGCAATGTTGCAGGCCTTGTCACACGGATATGCGGCGATCGCCGCGCGACGCTGGACGCAATCGCTCGATACGCTTGCCGTCGCGCTCGAACATGCCAACGCGATGAAACTCGGCCGATACCGGATCGAGATCATGGTGCTGCGCGCGTTCGCGCTGGAGCAAACCAGCGAGCAAGGCCGGCCGCTGTTGCTCGAAGCGATGAATCTGGCCAGCACGTTCAGTCTGACGCGCGCGCTCGCCGATGCACATCCCGCGATCGCAGACTGGATGCGGCGCGTCGCCGAAGAAGAAGCCAATGCGGGCCAGCCCGTTCACGCGATGCCCGCGCCGCGCGTCGTCCCCGTGCCGGCGCGCGCCGCAGCCGGCGCGCCGCGCGCGGTGCCGAGCGTCGTCCTGACGCCGAAGGAGCGCGAGATCCTCGAATTGCTCGGGCGCAGCCTGTCGAACAAGGAGATCGCACTTGCGATGTCGGTCGGCGAGGAGACCGTCAAGTGGCATCTAAAGAATCTGTTCGGCAAGCTCGACGCGAGTTCGCGCAAGCACGCCGTGCGTCGCGCGCTCGTTCTTGGGCTGCTGGAAGGCGCTCAGTAGGCGTCTGTTGTCCCGCCATGCGCTGAAGTGCCGCAGCACGTCATCGGCATCGTCCACGGCGCACAAGCCCCGGCTCCGCTCTATTCTCCAGAACCCACCCCCTCCCGCCTGGGGGGGTAGGGTTCGTTCACGTTTCGTACTCTCGCTTTCATTGTGCCGCTCATCCGGGCGGCGCCGACTTCCACCAACGGGAGCCATTCGTGCGAGTAACCGAGACGCCCGACCACCTGATGACCACCGCTGCCTCCGCCTACGCCTATCCGCTGCTCGTCAAGCAATTGCTCGTCAATTCGCTGAGCGTGTCCGCCGATCAGCAGATCACCTATCGCGGCGACCTGCGCTACACCTTCGCCGATTTCCGCCGACGCGTCGGCCAGCTCGCCAATGCACTCGCATCGCGCGGCGTGCGCGAGGGTTCGACGGTCGCGGTCATGGACTGGGACACGCATCGCTATCTGGAAAGCTACTTCGCGATACCGATGATGGGCGCGACGATCTTCACCGTGAACGTGCGCATTTCGGCGCAGCAGATCGCGTACACGTTGAACGACGCGCGCGCCGAAGTGCTGATCGTCAATAGCGAGTTTCTGCCCGTCGTCGAATCGATTCGCGGCGAACTGAAGCACCTGCGCGAGGTAATCGTCGCGAGCGACGACGCGACGCTGCCTTCCACTTCGCTGGACGTTGCCGGCGAATACGAACAGCTCGTGTCGTCGATGCCGGACGATTTCGTGTTCGAGGACTTCGACGAGAACACGCGCGCCGCGATCTTCTACACGACAGGCACGACGGGCGATCCGAAGGGCGTGTGCTACAGCCATCGGCAGATCGTGCTGCACACGCTCGCCACCGCGATGACGCTCTGTTCGCCGCGCACGGGCCAGCGTCTGCATCGCGATGACGTCTACATGCCGATCACGCCGATGTTCCATGTGCTCGCATGGGGCATGCCGTATATCGCCGTGATGCTCGGGCTGAAGATCGTGCTGCCGGGACGCTATCAACCGGAGACGCTGCTGCATCTGAGGAAGACCGAACGCGTCACCTTCTCGCATTGTGTGCCGACCATTCTGCAAATGCTGCTCGACGCGGCGGCGCGCGATTCGCAAGACCTGTCGGGCTGGACGATGATCATCGGCGGCTCGGCGCTGTCGCCGACCTTGTGCCGTGCAGCGCTCGAACAGGGCATCGATGTGTTCGCAGGCTATGGCATGTCGGAGACGGGGCCGGTTGCGGCGCTGTCGCAGTTCGCGCCGGACGTCGAGGCTGTCGGCATCGACGAATCCGTGCGCAGGCGCTGCATGACGGGCCGGCCCGTGCCGATGGTCGAGCTGCGCGTCGTCGATGCGCAGATGAACGACGTGCCGCGCGATGGCCGCGCGCAGGGCGAGATCGTGTTGCGCTCGCCGTACCTGACGCCCGGTTATCACAACCAGCCGGAAGCATCCGAAGCGTTGTGGGCAGGCGGCTATCTGCATACGCAGGACGTCGCCGTGATGACGGCGGATGGCTACGTGCAGATCGTCGACCGCATCAAGGACGTGATCAAGACGGGCGGCGAATGGGTGTCGTCGATCGAGATCGAGGCGCTCATCAACGAACTGAACGACGTCGAGGAAAGCGCGGTGATCGGTGTGCAGGACGAACGCTGGGGCGAACGTCCGAAGGCACTGATCGTATTGCGTCCACACGCGACACTCGATGCGCACGACGTGCGCGCGCATCTGCTGGGCCACGCCGCCGCGAAACGCATCAGCCGCTATGCGGTGCCCGAGGCCGAACGCGTGATCTTCGTCGCCGCGATTCCGAAGACGAGCGTCGGCAAGATCGACAAGAAGCTGCTGCGCCAACGCTTCGAATGACGAAGTTGTTTTGAAGCAGTCAGGCTTGCGAGCGTAGACGGCGACTGCATGAAGCGTTTCAAGGAGCGCAGTGTGTGCAGTCCGCGCGACGCCCGCGCGCAGCGAGAGTATCCTTTCGGTGAACTTGCAAAAGACGGCACATGTGCCGTCTTTTAGCAAAATGCCGAAGAAGGATGGTGCTTCATGGATGCGGTCTCCGACGTGCTGCGCGTCGTGCGCCTGGGCGGCGCGGTTTATCTTCACGCCGAACTGACGGCGCCGTGGAGCCTGATCGGTCACGCGGATCAGGCGTTGTGCACGGCGTATCTGCCGAGATCGGACCGCATCGTCTCCTATCATCTGATCACGGAAGGAAGCTGCTGGGCGCGGCTTCCCGATTCGTCTGATCCTGCCATCCGAGTCAGTGCCGGCGAACTGCTCGTCGTGCCGCAAGGCGAGGCGCACATCATGGGCAGCGCGCTCGATATTCCTCCCGTGCCCGCCGGGCCGCTGCTCGAAACTCAACTAGCGACGATGCCGGGCGAAGTGCTGAATCTCTCGCACGGGGGAGGCGGCGCGCCGACGCGGATCCTGTGCGGCTTTCTCGCATGTGACGACGCGCTCACCAATCCCGTGCTCGGTTCGCTGCCGCGACTCTTCAAGGTCGATGTGCGCAACGATCCGCAATCGGCATGGATCGAGGCTTCATTGCGCTATGCCGCCGAAGAAGCGGCTCAACGGCGTGCAGGCAGCGCCATCGTGCTCTCGCGTTTGTCGGAGTTGCTGTTCGTGTGGGCGGTGCGGCGCTGCATCGACGAACTACCCGACGATCGCAAGAACTGGCTTGCGGGTGTGAAGGACCGCTTCGTCGGCCGCGCGCTGTCGATACTGCATGCGCAACCGGCCTACGGCTGGACCGTCGACGAACTGGCCCGCAAGGTCGGCCTGTCGCGCTCCGCTTTCGCACAGCGCTTCAGCGACCTGCTAGGGCAACCGCCAATGCAATACCTTGCGCGCTGGCGCCTGATCGTCGCGGCGCAGGAACTGTCGTATAGCAGCAAGGCGATTGCAGCGATTGCCGAAGAGGTGGGCTACGAATCGGAATCGGCGTTTCATCGCGCGTTCAGACGCGAGTTCGGTCAACCACCTGCTGCGTGGCGCAAGCGTCACAGCCAGGTGACGGGCGCGGAGGTTCTGGCAGCGAGCCAGTAGCGCGCAAAGTCCAGCAGAAGATGACTACTGTGCAGCGCATGCAGCACGCGGCGGCGCGTTCGTGCTCTGCGCGTGCCGCGTGTCGCTGTCAGAGTGGGGCTCATGCGCCTCGACGTTTGCATCGGCGTCGCATGCAGCGCACTAAGCTCGCTTGCCATTGCGTGGATCAGGCGACGCAGCGCGGCGTGCCATGCAAGCGGATCGAGTATCCGGGTGCCGCGCAGCGACTTGAGCAGCGAGAGAGCGGTGCTGAGTTCGCGCATATGTCGGCCGTGGTCGTTGTTCAACTGACGCGCGGCCGCGAAGCACACATCCCATCCGACATGCGTGTGCACATGCAGTAACGCGAACAGCAACACGGGCGGCAGGAGCGCAAGGCTCTCGCGCATCAGCGGGTCGCTGTGCAAGTGCGCGAGCAGTCGAGCATGTGAATCATCGCTGAGGGAGCGTCGTTGCAAGTCCGTCCGGTGATGCATGACAAGGCCTCCTGTTACGCAAGGTGTCGCGGATTCTCCTCGCCGATGGCGCGTGATGCGTCGCGCCTGACCACGGCGATGGAACTGGCTGCACACCCTGACTTCACAAGACCTTGCTGCCCGACGTTGTTGAACGCGCTTGCTGCAACAGATGATTCATGGTGCTCGATGCCGTCTCGAGATTCACTATGAGGCAACATGCATCGATGACCCTTGCCCTCGCGTCGCGCCTCTTTATCCGATCGTCCATTTTTGTTGTGCGCGGCGAGCCGACTTTGCCTCGCGTCCGTTGCGGTTTGCCGCGCGTCGTGCGTTGCACGGTGCCTTGCGGTTCGCGTCGATTAAAAGGAATGCCTACATGCTTGCCAGAAGCGATCGCACGCCGCATGCATGGCGATGCGCTCACGCACACCTCGACGATTGACGCGAGCGTGCCTTGCGACAACACTGTTCGTCGTGCGCGTCGTCGGTCGCAAATGCATGCGTGACGGCGCGCGCTTTCGATGAACCTGGACCTGCGTTGGGAGCGCGTACTTCATGAACAGCTTGGACGGAACGATCGTCGCGATTACAGGCGCCTTTGGCAATCTCGGTCTCGTGACGGCGCAAGCGCTCGCGGAGCGCGGCGCGAAGGTCGCGTTGATCGGCAGAGGCAAGCCTCCGGCGAAACTGCCTTCCTCGCTCGATCAGGCGTGTGTCGTAAGCGGCACTGATCTCGCGGAACGCGACGCGGCCCAACGCGCGGTCGATTCGATCGCGAGCCAACTCGGTGGTCTGAATGCGCTCGTGAATGTTGCAGGCGGCTTCAGCTGGGAGTCGATCGCCGACGGCAGCGCCGATACCTGGGAGCGCATGTTCGATGTGAACGTGAAGACGACACTGAACGCGTCGAAGGCGGCGCTGTGGCATCTGACGCGAGCGGCGGGCGGACGGATCGTCAACGTGGGCGCGATGGCGGGCCTGAAGGCGGGCATGGGAATGGGCGCATATGCCGCGTCGAAGGCGGGCGTGATGCGTCTCACGGAAGCACTCGCCGAAGAACTCAAAGACAAAGGCGCGACCGTGAACGCGATCCTGCCCAGCATCATCGACACGCCGCAGAATCGCGCGGACATGCCCGATGCCGATTTCACCCGTTGGGTGACGCCGGAACAGATCGGCGCGGTGATCGCGTTCCTGCTGTCGAAGGAGGCGCAGTGCATCACGGGCGCGCTAATTCCCGTTGCAGGCCGGGTGTGACGGCTGCCAGCATTTTTTAGACATTACTAAAGCCTGTCAAACATATTTCATAATCATTTCCTAAAGTAGCGCGTCATACCGGCGCGCCGTGGACTGCCTGATCCAGGCGTGGACTGGTTGTTGAGTCAACCAACCCATCCCCAACAATGGATCACAAGAACATGGCGCAGCCCCTCGACATCTCACGCCGCAAGGCCCTCAAGATCATTGCCGGCGCACCGATGCTGCCGCTCGGCAGCGCGGCCGCGGCTTCGCTGCTCGCGGCGTGCGGCAGCGGCAACGATCACGCGGCCAGCACCACGCCCGCCGTGTCGACGGCTGCCTTCACGGCGGCGTCGTTCGGCGGCATGGCTGCGCCGTCGCTGGCCGACGCCGCTGCGATGGCGACGACCACGGTCGCCTCGACGCTGACTGCGCAGTTCAGCGACGGCAGCAGCCGCACGTACAAGCTCGCGTACCAGCCGTTCTTCATCACGGGCGACACGGTGTCCAACACGACGGGCGGCACGATCGTCGCGGGCGGTTATTTCGACATCAATAACCAGCCGATCATCGACCGCTCGGTGGCCGGCAAGGAGCGCCAGTTCTTCTCCGATTGCCCCGACGGAACCTCGCTGATCCGCCTGGACAAGCCGACCGTGAAGGGCGTGAAGGGCAACCCGGTGTTCGCCGTCGTGCAGTTCGAATACACGACGCGCGACCAGACGCAGACGACGGCAGGCGACATGTACGGCAAGCTGCCGTCGCCGATCGCGGTGCTCACGCTCGATCAGGATCCGGCGACGGGCAAGCTCACGCTGGTCAGTTATTCGAATGTCGATACGTCTGGCGCGCATGGTCTGTGGATCACGTGCGGCGCGAGCCTGTCGCCGTGGAATACGCACCTGTCGAGCGAAGAGTACGAGCCGGACGCCGCAACGATCGCGACGAATACACAGTTCCAGGCGTATAGCCAGAACCTGTACGGCAGCACATCGACGGCGCGCCCGTATCACTATGGGCATTTGCCGGAAGTCACCGTGAATCCCGACGGCACGGGCACGGTCAAGAAGCACTACTGCCTGGGCCGTATCTCGCACGAGCTGATTCAGGTGATGCCGGACAAGCGCACCGTGCTGATGGGCGACGATGCGACCAACGGCGGCCTCTTCATGTTCGTCGCCGACAACGAAGCGAACCTGTCCTCGGGCACGCTGTACGTGGCGAAGTGGGCGCAAACATCGTCGGCGGGCGCGGGTTCCGCGACGCTCACGTGGCTCAATCTCGGCCACGCGACCAGCGACGAAATCGAAGCGCTCGCCAACACGCTGACCATCACGGACATCATGGACATCGTCACCGACGAGTCCAATCCGCCCACCGATCCGACCTACACGCGGATTCACTTCGGCGGCAAGTTCAACTGGATCCGCATCAAGTCGGGTATGGAGAAAGCGGCCGCGTTCCTCGAAACGCACCGCTACGCCGCGTTGCGCGGTGCGAGCATGGGCTTCACGAAGCTCGAAGGCACGACCGTCAACGCGAAGGACAAGATTCTTTACTCGGCGATGTCGCAAATCACGTCGTCGATGGTGCGCGGCAACGCGCATTCGACCGACATCGCGCTCGACAAGGGCATTTCGTCGGGCGCCGTCTACGCGCTGAACATGAAGGCCGGACAAAGCGACCTGGGCGGCGCGGCCATCAACAGCGAATGGGTGCCCGTCGACATGAGCGCGCCCGCCGCGCTCGTCGGCGAAGACCTGGCGACGGCGGATAGCCTCGGCAACACGGCGAACGCCGACAAGATCGCGAACCCAGACAACCTCAAGTTCTCGGAGAAACTGCGCACGCTCTTCATCGGCGAAGACAGCGGCATGCACGTGAACAACTTCCTGTGGACGTACCACGTCGACACGAAGACGCTGTCGCGCATCCTGTCGTGCCCGGCGGGTGCGGAGTCGACGGGGCTGCATGCCGTCGACGAAATCAACGGCTGGACGTACATCATGAGCAATTTCCAGCACGCGGGCGACTGGACGAGTTTGCACGCGAAGGTGCAGACGACGCTCGATCCCCTCGTGCGCGCCAATTACAAGGATCGCTTCGGCTCGGCGGTCGGCTACCTGACGGCGGACCCGACCTCGATCAAGCTCGCGTAACGGCAACGCTTGCGGCGATCCCCACGGGTCTCATCGCGGGGAATTTGATGACGCTTCGGGCTGGACGGAAGGCACGGTTCGCGGGCGATTCATCGACCCCTCTCAGGAGGGGTTTTTTTATTGGCGCAGACCTTCTTGCAGCGCCGGTACTCCTTGTGCCATTCGGCGATCTTCGCTACGACGCTCGCCAGAATGCCGAGCGCTCCAACTGTTTCTACGAAAGCGGAAAGCATATGTGTCTCCTGGTTCCGAGGCGAGGGCGACGGCTTGCGAGTGCAGACTAAGTCCGCTGCGGGCCCGTCACAATCTGGAAGTTCCAAAGCCAGATTTCGCCTTTGCCGAAGCGTGGTGTTCGCGCGCCGGCATTCAGAAGGACGATTGATGCTGTTCGAATTGAAGCGCGCACGGATGCAGGCGGAACACTTCCTCACCGCTTCTTTCACGCGAGCGCGCAAGTCGGTCGGGTCTGTCAGTATTGACGCCGATGCGGCGCAAGCACCGTGGGCGTGCCGAACGCGCCGCCGACCATTCGACAGCTTCGCCGGCGCAGTCAAACGACGACGAACGCGCCGAAAAGGATTCGGCCCACGTGGAAGAGTTTTTCGTATCGAGAGCGAGCGCCGTCGAGCGCGTCATCCTTGCCCGGCGCTCGCTCATGAGGGAGATGGACGGCGCGAGCGCGGGTGCCTTCGCGCTCAGCCAGGGACCTTCGCTGCTCGACAAGCTCGAGCAACTGCTGTTCGATGTCCGCGCGGGGCGCGTATCCGATTTCATCATGCCCTCGCTGAACAGCAAGGTACGCATACTCGTGATGACCGACTAGCGCGCCGCTTCGCGGGCCCGTCGGATCGAGAAAAAAGAATCACAACAGTGACATCGCGACGTACACCGAATGCCGCCGGCCGGCCAGTCGGATGCATCCCAACGCAATCGTAAAACTGAGCGGAACCTCGCAATTTGACATTCCGCACTTAACATTTACGTTCAGCTGTCGATAAACCGTACTTCACTTACCTCTTTCCGCGGATAACGGACTGCTTCACTCATCGAAGTCCGGCAAGCGGTCGAGGGAACATTCTGGGGGCTCTTATGTTACAGGGCAGCTACAACAGTCTCCTCGTGCTGTTCTCGCTCCTTGTCGCGGTTTTGGCTGCGTACACCTCGCTCGAAATGGCGGGCCGCATCACGACGGCGACCGGCCGGTCCGCGCGTTGGTGGCTGACGGGCGGCGCATTCGCGATGGGACTGGGTATCTGGTCGATGCACTTCGTCGGCATGCTCGCGTTCAGCCTGCCGATCCGGCTCGGCTACGATCCCATCGTCACACTGCTGTCGCTGTCGATCGCGGTGGCGTCGTCGGCGTTCGCGCTCTGGCTCGTGTGCCAGGAGACGCTGCCCGCCGGACGGCTGGCGAGCGGCGCGGTGCTGATGGGCCTCGGCGTCGCGGGCATGCACTACACGGGTATGGCCGCGCTGCGCATGGAGCCGGGCATCGTCTACGACTTGCCGCTATTCGCGCTGTCGATCGTCATCGCCATCGCCGCGTCCGGCGTTGCACTAAAGACGGCGTTCAGCCTGCGCCACAACTCGCGCCGCATGCGGCCGCTGCGCGCGGGCGCGGCGATCGTAATGGGTCTCGCGATCGTCGGCATGCACTACACGGGTATGTCGGCGGCGGGCTTTCCGGCAGGCAGCCTGTGTGCGGCAGCGACGGAGGGCGTGAACAGCGCGTGGCTCGCCCCCGTCATCATCATCGTGACGCTCACGGTGACGACCGTCGCGCTGACGATTTCCGTGCTGGAAGACCTGCGCCTCGAAACGGAGAATGCGGCGCTCACCCGTTCGCTCGCGGAAGCCAATCAGGAACTCGGCTATCTGGCTTTGCACGACGCGTTGACCAAGCTGCCGAACCGCGTGCTGCTGGAGGGCCGGCTCGAAGAGGCGCTGGCCAGGGTGCGCTCTGACGGCGGCGAATTCGCGCTGATGTTCATGGATCTCGACGGCTTCAAGGTGGTCAACGATGCCTACGGCCATCAGGTGGGCGACCGGCTGCTGGTGCAGGTGGCCGAACGGCTCGCATCAGCCATGCGCGGGAACGACACGGTGGCGCGCGTCGGCGGCGACGAGTTCGTGCTGCTCGTACCCGACGAGGGCAGAGCGGGCGCGACGACGATTGCCGGCCGGCTGCTCGCGGCCGTCGGCGCGCCGTTCGATGTCGACGGCCACGACTTGCGGATTTCGACCAGCATCGGCATTGCGATGTGTCCCGCCGACGGCGCGTTGGTGCACGACGTACTGATGCACGCCGACGCCGCGATGTATCACGCGAAGGCGATGGGCCGCAACGCGCATTGTTTCTTCGACGCGTCGATGAACGAGAACATGCAGGGCCAGTTGCAGCTGACCCAGGATCTGCGTGCGGCCGTCGAGCGCAACGAACTGGTGCTGCACTATCAGCCGCAGTTCGCCGCGCCCGATGGACCGATCACAGGCGTCGAGGCGCTCGTGCGCTGGGTGCATCCGAAACGCGGCATGATCGGCCCCGATGAATTCATTCCGCTCGCCGAGAAGACGGGCCTGATCGTGCCGATCGGCGAATGGGTGCTCGACGAAGCGTGCCGCCAGGTCCGCGAATGGCTCGATTCGGGTGCGTGCGACTGGAACGTCGCCGTCAACCTGTCGCCCGTGCAGTTCAGCCACCCGCAGCTGACGGCGCTGGTGCGCGACACGCTGGCGCGGCATCGCGTCGATCCGCGTCACCTGACGATCGAAGTGACCGAGTCGGCCGCGATGCGCGACGTCGACGCAAGTCTGCGCATTCTGCAAACGCTGCATGAGATGGGCGTGCGTATTTCCATCGACGATTTCGGCACCGGCTATTCGAGCCTGATGTACCTGAAGCGGCTGCCCGCGAGCGAGCTGAAGATCGACCGCGGTTTCGTGCGCGAGCTTGCGCACGACGCGGAGGATGCCGCCATCGTGTCGTCCGTTGTCGCGCTCGGACAGACGCTCGGGATCGACATCGTCGCGGAAGGCGTCGAGACCACGACGCAGAAGGAGTTTTTGACGCGGCTCGGCTGCAATTCGCTGCAAGGCTTTCTGCTCGGACGGCCGGTTCCGGCTGCGGACCTGGACGCGCTTTCGCGGGAGTCTGCGCAGGCGAGCGTGTCGTGACGCAAGCGTTTGCCGCTGCGATGTGTTGCGCGGATGCCGAAACGGCCGGCGTCTTTCGTCTGAATGTTCGGTATCCCACATAGCCGCCCGCGCGGGTCGGAGATACTCTGCTTGCGCACGGGGGAAGTTTGCGCGGTACGCGATAATTCGAAAGAGGCGAAGGGTTGTACGGTCGGCAAAGTGTGAGCGCCACGCGGCGCGAACCTTTGCCGAATGTCTAGCCTTCCGGCGCCGTCAGGCGACCTGGGCCTTCAAAACTACAGCATGAGCGCCGGCCTTGGCCGTAATGCCGTTCAGTTAAGGTCTC
The DNA here is from genome assembly GCF_017104565.1 of Paraburkholderia sp. Tr-20389. Lineage (GTDB taxonomy): Bacteria > Pseudomonadota > Gammaproteobacteria > Burkholderiales > Burkholderiaceae > Paraburkholderia. The sequence continues at coordinate 32,964 of NZ_JAAGPD010000077.1, forward strand.
TTTTGAGGACTCGAACGGTATAACGAAACGGTCTGGACTTGACGGCCCGAGCGCAAGAGCGCCCGGGCCGTTTTTCGTTGATAAGTTGCTTGAGCCGC
>NZ_JAAGPD010000078.1 GCF_017104565.1 Paraburkholderia sp. Tr-20389
GGGGGTTCCGACGTGGCCTCTTCCGATCGACGGGGGCCGCGGGCGCCGCCCCTGCTGCCGCAGGCGCGGACGTAGCAGAACGGCTACCGCGATCCGTCGACACCTTCATGCCCGCGTTTCGCAGCACGTCGAGCGCCGCGCTGGCACCACCTGCACGGCGCGGCGCAGCGGCGGGAGCCGGTGTGTCGTCTTGCGGCGCGGCGTTCTGTTCGGTCTCGTTCGAAGCGACGGACGTTTCGATGCTCGTGTCCGATTCGGCTGCCGACACTGACAGCGGTGTTGCATCAGCATCGACAGGGGCTGCTTCGATTTCCGGCGCAACGGAATCCATGGACGCCGATGGCGCCGGCACAACAGCCGGCGGCTGAGCGGCTGCCGGTTCAATCGTCGCGACGGGCACCACGCTCGGCGCGGCGGTCGCCGTGACGGGCGCTGCCGAAGCCGTCGCGCGAGCTTGCGGAGCGGCGGCAACGGGTGCCCCGGAGCGCTTCGCGCCCGCTGCGGGCACCGACGAACGTCCGGCGGGCGCCACGCCACCGCCTCCGCCGCCATTCGGCGCCGGTTCGAATGCGAGCATGCGCAGCAGCGTCATCGTGAAGCCGGCGTATTCGTCGGGCGCGAGACCCAGCTCGCTTCGGCCGATCGTCGCGATCTGATAGAACAACTGCACCTGCTCGGGACTCAGCGCGTCCGCAAAACGACGCAGATCGTCAGCTTCCGGCCATTCTTCGAGCACCGACGACGGCGAGAATTGCGCCCATGCGATCTTGTGCAACAGGCTCGCCAGATCCTGCAGCGCCGTCGAAAACGACAGACTGCGCAGCGCCATTTCGTCGGCAACGGACAGCACCGCTGTGCCGTCGCCGGCAACGAGCGCATCGAGCAGACGGATCAGATAGCTTTGATCGAGCGCGCCGAGCATGCCGCGCACGGCTTCCTCGGTGACCTGGTTCGCGGAGTACGCGATAGCCTGATCGGTCAGCGACAGCGCGTCACGCATCGAGCCGTCCGCGGCGCGCGCGAGCAGGCGCAGCGCTTGCGCTTCGTGCGGAATGCTTTCTTCGCCGAGAATGCGCTCGAGATGCGACACGATATGCCCTGCCGGCATCTGCTTCAGGTTGAACTGAAGACAGCGCGAGAGCACCGTGACGGGAATCTTTTGCGGATCGGTCGTGGCCAGAATGAACTTGACGTGCGGCGGCGGCTCTTCCAGCGTCTTCAACATTGCGTTGAACGCGTGGTTCGTCAGCATGTGCACTTCGTCGATCATGTAGACCTTGAAGCGCGCATCGACCGGCGCATACACGGCGCGTTCCAGCAGCGCAGCCATTTCGTCGACGCCGCGATTGCTCGCCGCATCCATCTCGACGTAATCGACGAAGCGCCCTTCATCGATCTCGCGACACGCGCGACAGACACCGCAAGGCGTGGACGTGACGCCCGTCTCGCAGTTGAGCGCCTTCGCGAAGATACGCGACAGCGTCGTCTTGCCGACGCCTCGCGTGCCGGTAAACAAATAGGCGTGGTGCAGACGGCCACCGTCGAGCGCGTGCGTGAGCGCGCGCACCACGTGCTCCTGTCCGACGAGCGAAGCGAAATCCTTCGGCCGCCATTTGCGTGCGAGAACTTGATAGGTCATCCGGAAATTGTATCAGCAACGCTGACGCGAAAAGACGAAACGATTGCGCGCTCGCACGAGGCGTGACAACGCTTTGACGGCTCATTGAATTTCGCTAAGGAAGCGATAGAGACAGCCGCGTTTTTGAACGACGCGAGCAGATAGAAACAACGTGGGGGGAACAACAGATAGAAAAAGGAAGGTGACGAGCCCGACCCTCGGCACTGGCGGAAAACGGCTGTGGCTGCTTCGTTCCCGACCTGACCAGGTTGACCGCCCCTCCATGCGAGGAGGCCCGTCACGAGTTATTCTAACATCGGTCGATGCGCCACGCGAGGGGCTCACTGAGAAAAGCTGAAGAAACTCGCCCGACGCTGCGTGATCGCCCTCTTGTGTTCACGCACACCAACTCCAGATAGGTATCGTCACGAGGGAGCTGCCGGGCCCCCCGCAGGAACGCAGACATCATGTCGGTCATGCACGCGCGGCGCGAAACCCTACTGTCGGAATGCGTACTATCACGACGGGCAACGCATAGCAATTTAGGCTAAACTGACGTTCAAGTGATCCGCGAAGCCAAGCCAGCCCGCCCTCCCGAAGGTGTCCCCACGATACTTCCCGCGTCGGCTTTCATGGTTTGTCTTGTGGCAAAGCGAACGGAAAGTTTTCTGAGTTTGTTGTATCGTGGCGGGCATTCAAAGCAGGCCTCGAACCGAAAGAGGTATTCACACAAATGAGCGAACACATCAAGCATATTAGCGACGCGTCGTTTGAACAGGACGTCGTCAAATCCGACAAACCCGTGCTGCTCGACTTCTGGGCAGAATGGTGCGGCCCGTGCAAGATGATCGCGCCGATCCTCGACGAAGTTGCGAAGGACTACGCCGATCGCCTGCAGATCGCCAAGATCAACGTCGACGAACATCAGTCCACGCCCGTGAAGTTCGGCGTACGCGGCATCCCCACGCTGATCCTCTTCAAGAACGGCGCGGTCGCGGCCCAGAAGGTCGGCGCGTTGTCGAAGTCGCAGCTCACCGCATTCCTCGACGGCAACCTTTAATCCGCATACGCGGCTGGCGCGCACTCTCTGCGCGCCACCCGGCTCGCCGCAGTGCTTGACGTGTCGTAAAGTCGTGCATCGAGCGAGCCGCATGATTCTTGTTGTCGCCGGACAACATTGACAACAAGAATCATGCGCCGACGCGAACCGGCCGCGCAGGCTGGTTTTGGCGTGTGCTATGCTAGAATCCATAAAACGTCTACAAGACGAGTAAGTCCTTGAGCGGTTCCGCTCACTTCTCCTCCCAGATTTCATTTCAGGTCGCACCTTCTCTGCGGGTTCTCCGTATGCATTTATCCGAGCTTAAGACTCTGCACGTGTCCCAATTGATCGAGATGGCCAATGGTCTCGAGATCGAAAGTGCGAACCGCCTGCGCAAGCAGGAGTTGATGTTCGCCATTCTAAAAAAGCGCGCCAAAACGGGCGAAACGATCTTCGGTGACGGCACGCTCGAAGTGCTGCCGGACGGCTTCGGTTTCCTGCGCTCGCCGGAAACCTCCTATCTCGCCAGCACGGACGACATCTACATCAGTCCGTCGCAGATCCGCCGCTTCAACCTGCATACGGGCGACACCATCGAAGGCGAAGTCCGCACGCCGAAGGACGGCGAGCGCTACTTCGCGCTGGTGAAGGTCGACAAGGTCAACGGCCAGCCGCCCGAGGCCTCGAAGCACAAGATCATGTTCGAGAACCTGACGCCGCTGCACCCGAACAAGGTGCTGCTGCTCGAACGTGAAATGCGTGGCGAGGAAAACGTCACGGGCCGCATCATCGACATGATCGCGCCCATCGGCAAGGGCCAGCGCGGTCTGCTCGTCGCGTCGCCGAAGTCCGGCAAGACCGTCATGCTTCAGCACATCGCGCATGCCATCAAGCAGAACCATCCGGACGTGATCCTGTTCGTGCTGCTGATCGACGAGCGTCCTGAAGAAGTGACGGAAATGCAGCGCTCGGTGGCGGGCGAAGTGATCGCGTCGACCTTCGACGAACCGGCCGCGCGTCACGTGCAGGTCGCCGAAATGGTGATCGAAAAGGCGAAGCGCCTCGTCGAAATGAAGAACGACGTCGTGATTCTGCTCGACTCGATCACGCGTCTCGCGCGTGCGTACAACACGGTCGTGCCGGCATCGGGCAAGGTGCTGACGGGCGGTGTCGATGCGAACGCGCTGCAGCGTCCGAAGCGCTTCTTCGGCGCGGCGCGCAACATCGAGGAAGGCGGTTCGCTGACCATCATCGGCACGGCGCTGATCGAAACCGGCAGCCGCATGGACGACGTGATCTACGAAGAGTTCAAGGGCACGGGCAACATGGAAGTGCACCTCGAGCGCCGTCTCGCGGAAAAGCGCGTTTATCCGTCGATCAACCTGAACAAGTCCGGCACGCGTCGCGAAGAACTGCTGATCAAGCCCGAGATCCTGCAAAAGATCTGGGTGCTGCGCAAGTTCATCCACGACATGGACGAAGTCGAAGCCATGGAATTCCTGCTCGACAAGATCCGCCAGACGAAGAACAACGCCGAGTTCTTCGACATGATGCGTCGCGGCGGCTAAACGCCCCACAACCTCGCCTCCGCAAAACGCCTGCTCTCGTGCAGGCGTTTTTCTTTGCGCGCTGCGTGCCTGCGCGGGCGCGAATGCGAACTGACACGTTTATCTATAATGCTTCACGCCGATCAGCGAAGCATCGACATGCCGAACGCCGACTCTCCCACCCTGCTCACCGTGCGCGACGCCGCCGAGCGTCTGAACGTCACGCCGCGTACGCTCAAGTATTACGAGGAGCGCGGCCTCGTGACGCCCAGCCGCAGCGAAGGCCGCTATCGTCTTTACGACGAGGACGACCTCGAACGCTTCTCGCGCATCCTGCGTCTGCGCGCGCTCGGTTTTTCGCTCGCGGGCATCACCGAAATGCTGAAGCGACCGCTCGAAAATACGGAAAGCGGACGGCGTGGCTACTCGATGGAATCGCTGCAGCAGATTCGCGACGGTCTCGCGCAGCAGGTCGAGTCGCTCGACGCGCGGATCGAATCCGTGCAGCGCGAACTGAAGGAAGCACAGAAGCTGAAAGCCGAACTGAGCGACGACCTGGATTACGTGCAGCGTCGCCTCGCGGGAGAAAGCGCCGACGATCTGATCCAGAAGCGGCGCGCCGCAGCGGCGGCATTGAAGCGCGGCACGGGCAAAGGCGCGAAGGCTTGAGCGGCGTGATGCAGTCTGTCACGTCACGCGTTTAGAATCGTCCCGTACCGCACGATCACACAAGCGAAGAGCGACCACCGCGCGATGTTTTCGAAACTCACCCAATGGCTCGACACGCGCCGCCGCGACCGCGCGCTGCGCACCTACGCAATCGACGACGCGCTCTGGCAAGCGACGCTCGACGGCTTGCCGTTTCTTTCCTGGCTCCCGCCCGCCGATCTTCAGCGGTTGCGCGACATGACGAGCCTCTTCATCGCGCAGAAGGAGTTCTCGACCGCGCACGAACTCGAACTCACCGATCAAATCACCGTCGCGATTGCCGTCCAGGCCTGCTTGCCCGTACTCCATCTCGGACTGGAACTGTATCGCGGCTGGGTCGGGGTGATCGTCTACCCGGGCGAGTTCGTGATCCGCAAGACGGTCGAAGACGAGGATGGCGTCGTGCACGAAGTGGAGCACGACGCGAGCGGCGAAGCGTGGGAAGGCGGCCCCGTGATCCTCTCGTGGGAAGACGCGCAGATGACGGACGGCGCGGACGCGTACAACGTGGTGATCCACGAATTCGCGCACAAGATCGACATGGTGACGGGCGAAGCCGATGGCCACCCGCCGCTTTTTCGCAGGCTGCACGCGCCGCTCGATGCCGCGCAGTGGGCCGACGTGTTCGACCACGCGTACGACCAGTTCTGCGCCAAAGTCGATGCCGTGCCGGACCGGCGCTGGGCCCGCTTCGAGCGCGACTCGCTGATCGATCCCTACGCGAGCGACCATCCTTCGGAATTTTTTGCCGTGTGCAGCGAAGCGCTATTCGTGAAGCCGCGCGAGTTCGAAGCGGAGTACCCCGAGTTGTACCGGCTGCTCGCGCGCTACTACCGGCAGGATCCCGCGCGCACGGGCGCGCTCGACGGCACGAGTCCGTAAGCGTCCGAGCCCGGCCCGCGGGCCTTGCGGCGCGTGAAAAAACCTCCGCAAACCTCGTCAACCGTCTGATTTTCTGGCATAATCGCCGTTTTTCGACCTTAGGCAAGTGGCTCGCGGTTGCGGAATTCTCCGGCTCCCGGGTTGGCTACCGCCAGACTAAAGGAAAGACCATGAAAGAAGGCATTCACCCGAATTACCGCGAAGTCCTGTTCATCGATATGTCGAACGACTTCAAGTTCGTGACGCGCTCGACCATCCAGACGCGTGAAACGGCAGAATTCAACGGCAAGACGTACCCGCTGGCCAAGATCGAAGTCTCGTCGGAATCGCACCCGTTCTACACGGGCCAGCAAAAGATCATGGACACGGCAGGCCGCGTCGAGAAGTTCAACAAGAAGTTCGGCGCCCGCGCTTCGGGCAAGGCGACGAAGTAATACCCGTGCTGGCCCCGACTTCCGTCCGGGCCGTTACGATGCAAAAAGGGCAGCGCGAGCTGCCCTTTTTTGTCGGCGGAAGGTTTGTGAAGAAGACCGCGCGATCCGCTCCCGGGCGCGCTCCCGAATGTCCGTCTGTAAGGCTATCCACGAGCCTCCTTGTGACGCGCACCGCGTCGCCCGTCTACAATGCCGCATGCCTGAATATGCGACGCCTCCCGCGCTGCGCCAATAAATCACGGCTGCCGTCCGCGCAGCCCCATACGAACACCGCATGAGATCTGTCGTTCGCCTGACTGCCTCCGCCACCAGCGCGCTGCCGCGCTGGATGCTGCTTACCATCTGCGTCGTGTACGCGTCGTTCGGCCTGTTCGGACGCGACCCGTGGAAAAACGAGGACGCAGCCGGCTTCGGCGTCATGTGGACGATGGCCAACGGCTCGCTTCACGACTGGCTGCTGCCGAATCTGGTCGGCAAATACATGACGTCCGACGCGCCGCTCGGCTACTGGCTTGGCGCCAGCGCGATCCGCGTGCTCGACCCGCTTGTGGACGCAAGCAATGCGTCGCGCGTATTCACGGGCCTGCTGTTCTGCGCGGCGTGCGCGTTCGTCTGGTATGCGGCGTATCTGCTCGGTCGCCGGCCGGAAGTGCAGCCGTTCAAGTATGCATTCGGCGGCGAGCCCGAACCGCGCGACTACGGTCGCACGCTCGGTGACGGCGCGCTGCTGATCCTGCTGGCCACCTTCGGTCTCGCCGAGCGCGGCCACGAAACCACGCCGCAGATCGCTCAGTTCGTCTGCATCGCGATGCTCGTGTACGGCCTCGTGCGGATGATCGACAAGCCCGTCCAGGGGGCACTGATCTGGGGCTGCGCGATCGGCCTCGTGACGCTGACGAGCAGTCCCGTGCTGGTAGGCGCCCTGCTGATCGGCACCTTCGCGATGATGCTGATCGTGCACGACACGCACTGGCGCACCTTGATGCTCGCGGGTTTGCCCGTCGCGCTGGCGCTGTCGGTGGTGTGGCCGCTCGCCGCGATCGCCCTGTTCCCCGACGATGCCGTCTGGTTCCTGCATCAGTGGATGCGCGGCAGCCTGCACACGTTCCAGGGCCCGTACGGCTCGACGCTGCGCTACGCGGTCAAGAATCTGCCCCTCTTCACCTGGCCCGCATGGCCGCTCGCGATCTGGGCGTGGTTCAGTTGGGCCGGCCTGCGCCGCGCGCCGCATGTCGCGATACCGCTGTCGGTGATCGCGCCGCTGCTGATTCTCGTGGTGCTGCAAAGCCAGGGGACGAACCGTCTCTACATGCTGCTGACGCCCGCGCTCGCCGTGATCGCCGCGTTCGCGCTGCCGACGCTCAAGCGCGGTGCGATCAACGCGATCGACTGGTTCGCGGTGCTGAGTTTCACCGTGCTCGGCACGTTCGTGTGGCTGGTGTGGCTCGCGGGCATGACGGGCTATCCGCAACAGCTTGCACGCAATCTCTCGCGTCTCGCGCCTGGCTTCACACCGCAGTTCAAGATCCTGTCGTTCGTCTGCGCGGTCGCGGTGACCGTGTGCTGGTTCGCGCTCGTGCAATGGCGTGTGGCGCGGCATCCGAAGGTGCTATGGCGCAGCGTCGTGCTGTCGAGCGCGGGCACGACCCTGATGTGGGTGCTGCTGATGACGCTGTGGCTGCCCGTCGTCAACTACAGCCGGACGTACAAGGACGTGGCGCAGCAGATTGCCGCGCACCTGCCGTCCGACTACAACTGCATCTCGCCCGTGCGTCTCGGCGACGCGCAGATCGCAACCTTCGCCTATTTCGGCGACATGCATTTTTCGTTCGAGGACGACTGCGACGTGATCCTGCGTCAGGACACGCAAGACTTCGGCGAACCGAGCGCGATGTCGAACTTCGTCTGGAAGCTCGTCTGGGAAGGCCGCCGCGTCGCTGACCGCGACGAGCGCTTCCGCCTGTACGTGCGCATCGACCGTCCGCAGCCGCCCGTCAAGCGCCGTCCGTGGCGTCCGAAGAAAAGCGGCTGAGCATGTTCGCCGATGTGCGGAAAATCGCCGGGCTCGCGTGGCCCGTGCTGATCGGCCAGCTGGCGATCATTGCGTTCGGCGTGATCGATACGGCGATGGTGGGCCGCTTCTCGGCGACCGACCTTGCAGCGCTCGGTCTCGGCTCGTCGATTTATATCTCCGTGTACATCGGTCTGACGGGCATTCTGACCGCGCTGCAGCCGATTGCCGGCCAGCTCTACGGCGCCGCGCGCTACGAGGAGATCGGCGAGGAAGTGCGCCAGGCGTTGTGGCTCGCGCTGGCGCTCGCCACGCTCGGCTTTCTGATTCTCTACTTCCCTCACCCGCTGCTGCAGGTGGCACGTGCGCCCGAGGCGCTGCGAGAGCGCACCGTCTCCTATCTGCAGATTCTCGCGTTCGGCCTGCCGGCGAGTCTCGCGTTTCGCGTCTATAGCTCGCTGACGAATGCCGTCGGGCAGCCGCGGCTCGTGATGATTCTGCAGATCGGCGCATTGATGCTGAAGGTGCCGCTCAACCTGCTGCTGATTTTCGGCAAGCTCGGCATGCCGGCGCTCGGCGGTCCGGGGGCGGCGCTCGCCAGCATTCTGATCAACTGGACGCTCGCCGTCGTCGGCATGCTGGTGATGACGAAGCTCGACGTGTTCAGGCCGTTCGCGATCTTCCGGCATTTCTGCTGGCCCGTGTGGCGGCGTCAGGCAGCCCAGTTGAAACTGGGCGTACCGATGGGGCTGTCGTATCTGATCGAGGTGACGTCGTACACGTTCATGGCGCTTTTCATCGCGCGTTTCGGTACGACGACGCTCGCCGGTCATCAGATCGCGGGCAACATCGGCGCGGTGCTCTACATGACGCCGCTGTCGATCGGCATCGCCACGTCGACCCTCGTCGCGCAGGCGCTCGGCGCGCAGCGCTACGAAGCGGCGCGCACGCTCGCGCGGCACGGCATCGCGATGGCCGTCGCGCTCGCGTGCTGTTATGGCGTGATCGTGCTCGCGCTGCGGCCCGTCATCATTGCGGGCTACACGCCGAACGCGCAGGTCGTGCAGGCGGCGATGCCGCTCGTGCTGATTGTCGTGTTCTACCATCTGTGCGACGCGTTGCAGATCACGTCGGCGTTCGTGCTGCGCGCGTATCGCGTGGCCGTCGTGCCGACCGTGATCTATGCCGTCGCGTTGTGGGGCGTCGGGCTCGGCGGCGGCTATGCGCTCGGGTTCGATGTGGGCGGGTGGGTACCCCAGCCGTTCACTGGCGCACGCGGGTTCTGGCTCGCGAATACCGCGAGTTTGATGATTGCTGGGGTTGGGCTTGCTTTGTATTTGCGCTGGGTCAGCGCGCGGATGAGTTCCAGGCAGCAGCGCGGATAGCTCTCGGCGTGGTTTTTTGCTGGCATTCGCCGGTTTCTAGCGGTGGCATCCGCGTTGTGCTTCTGGTTTGCTGGCGCGGTTTCTTCGCTGGCATCCGCGTTGTGATTCTGGTTTGCTGGTGTTGCCCCTGTGCGGGGCGGCACTTACTTTCTTTGCCGCCGCAAAGAAAGTAAGCAAAGAAAGCGGGCTAACCCCGCCAGTCCTTGTTTTTGCCTGCGGGCCCCCGACAGTTCTTACACTTCACGCGGCAACGCACTTGTTTGCGCCCGTTGCCAGCGTACTACCTGCACGCATCACCCACTTCACACTTCCGCGTCGCCGACTGCGTTACCAGACGTCTACCGCCGCCCAGGTGGCAAACGGTGTGTAGGCCGTCGCGATCGAAGTGCACCACTCCGGACTGAAAAGCGGGATCGGTGTCGTAGGAGCGCGAATGTGTCCGGTGCGACAACCTACACACAGTTTGCCACCTGGGCGGCGCAAACCGTTCGCTGCCGCTGGCTGCGCTACGGGTGACTGGAGTGGGTGATGTGCCAGTTCGAGGCGCTGGCAACGGGCGCAAAACGATGTGTTGCCGTGTGGAGTGCGGGACCCGTCGGGGGCCCGCAGGCAAGTACAAAAGCTAGCGGTGTGAGCGGCTTTCTTTTGCCTACTTTTCTTTGCCGCTGCAAAGAAAAGTAGGTGCCGCCCCGCACAGGGGCAACGCATGAAGAACCACTACGAAATCGCGGATGCCAGCAAAAAAACACAAACCACTGCCGCAGCCAGCGAAAACACGAAACGAAAGACCGCCGCGCGAGCGGAAAATTGAACTGCGAGGCTCCCTTTCTAAAGGCTGCTTTTGAAAGCAGCACCACACCCGCCACCCGGCAAGGATGAAGAAAGGCAGACCGTTAGTTGCATCAACAGAATTCTCCACACCTCACGCGGAGCAGTGCACTCAAACCGCGGCGCCAGCCGCCCCCTCCTCGAATACCTCCCGCGCCGCGAACAACGCATTCAACGCCGCCGGAAAGCCTGCATAAACAGCCATCTGCATAAACACCTCGACGATCTCCTCCCGCGTGCAGCCGACATTCAGCGCCGCTTCGATATGCACCTTGAGTTGCGGCTGCGCATTGCCGAGCGCGGCCAACGCAGCGATCGTCGCGATCTCGCGAGCGCGCAAATCCAGCTGCGGGCGGCTATACACATCGCCGAACGGAAACTCGATCAGCATCCGCGCGAAATCGGGCGCAATCGGTGCAAGCGCCGCAATCACCTTCTCCCCTGCCGTTCCGTCGATTTCCTTCAACCTGGCCCAGCCGCGTGCATAGCGATCGTCGTGTGCATGATTCATCGAGAGTCCTTTACGAATGAGTTGTCGATATGCCCTGTCGATGCCACCTCACACTCGGCCGTCTCGTAGTACGCGATCTTGTCGGTGATCGCGGCGAGGCTGGTCTCCAACTCCGCGATGCGCGCGAGCACGGCATCGCGATGCTCGATCAGCATCGTCCGCCGCGCGCCGAACGTCGCGTCGCCCTCAGCCCGCAGCGCAGCGAACGCCTGCATACCCGCGATGGGCATCCCCGTCGCTTTCAGGCGCATCACGAACTGCAGCCAGTCGAGATCGGCGGGCGAATACAGCCGGTGCCCCGCGTCCGTGCGGCCGACGGGCCGCAACAAGCCCGCCTGCTCGTAGTAACGCAGCGTATGCGTGGACACGCCGCTCGACGCGGCGACCTGACCGATGGTGAGTGCTTTCGACATGACGGAACTCAGGTTAGGACTTCGAGTGAACTCTAAGTCAAGTGCTTTCTGACGATCTGCAGACGATGCGCAGATGTCGGCATGATCCTACCTGTGAAGCAAGTTGGGAACGTCAAAAGCGTCGGTTAGAATCGGCTGCCATCCGAAAGAAAAATGAAACCGGGAGCGCAGTCGATGCAAAGCGGCACCATCAAACGTCAAACGATATGGGCGGCCGCAGCGGCTGCGATGCTCGGCCTTTTCATCACGCTCGCGTGGCGCGCCGATGCAGCGCGCATCACGCAGGTGTCGCCGCAAGGCAAGGTCGCGCAAGTCCGGCAGGTCGTCATCAAGTTCGATGAATCGATGGTCGCGTTCGGCGCGCCAGACCTGCCCGCGCCCGCGCGCATCAAGTGCAACGACGCGTCGGCGAGTGCCGGCCAGCCGCGCTGGATCGACGACAAGACCTGGGCCTGGGACTTCAACGCGGATCTGCCACCAGGTGTCGCCTGTTCCGTCGATCTGAACGACGCACTGAAATCGTCGGCGGGTCATACGCTGACGGGTCCGCATCACTATGCGTTCGAAACGGGTGGCCCGTTCGTGCTGAACGTGCAACCCTACGGCGGCGAAATCGAGGAAAACCAGGCGTTCGTCGTCCGGCTGAACGGCCCCGCGACCGACACGTCGGTCATGCAGCACGTGTGGTGCGAATCGAGCGGCCTCGGCAACCGCATTCCCGTGAAGAACGTCGATGCCGCAACGCGCACCGAACTGCTCAAGCGTCTCCGTCTGCAAAAGGAAGCGGCCCGCGTGCTGACGCTGCAATGTCAGCAGGCCTTGCCTTCGGGCGCGAAGGCGCAGCTCGTGTATGGAAAAGGTGTCGCGAGCCCGAGCGGCATCGCGAACGACGTCGAGCGGCGCTTCGACTTCACCGTGCGCGAACCGTTCGCGGCAAGCTTCAGCTGCGAGCGCGAAAACGCGAAGGCACCCTGCACGCCGTTGCGTCCGCTGCGCGTACAGTTCAACGCACCCATCCTGCGCACCGATGCCGAACAGGTCCGCATCAAGGGGCCGAACGGCGAGATCAAGCCGGCTTTTTCCGCCGATGACAAGGATCCGCAAACCACGGCCATCGAGTTCGCCGCGCCGCTGCCCGAGCGCGCCGACCTGAGCATCGAACTGCCTGCCAATCTCAAGGACGTCAGCGGCCGCGCGCTGACCAACGCCGACCTGTTCCCGCTCAAGACGACGACGGCGCCGCTGCCGCCGCTCGCGAAGTTTTCGTCAGGCACGTTCGGCATCGTCGAGCGCTTCGCGGAACCTGACATGCCCGCGCTCGTGCCCGTCACGCTGCGCAACGTGGAAGCCGATCTGCATATCGCAGGACTCAATGCAGGCAACGCACAGTTCACAAAGCTGCGCATCGACGCCGACAGCGACATCCGCCGCTGGATGCGCAACGTCGACCGCTTCGACGGCTTCATGATGGATCGCCAGTCGATCAATCAGCAGATGCCGCAACTGCTCGCGCACAATCCGCATCCCGTGATCGTGCCGCGCAAGAGCGAGGACTCAGATCCGGCCGAAGACCGCAAGAATCCGTTGATCGACGTGCGTTCGCTGTCGCTGCTCGCGGGTCAGTCGAACGTCGAAACGCTGGCGCTGCCGAAGGCCGATCCGAAGGCGTTGCGGCCGTTCGAAGTGGTCGGCGTGCCCGTGACGAAGCCCGGCTTCTATGTGATCGAACTCGCGTCGCCCGCGCTCGGCGCATCGCTGCTCGGCAAGCAGGCGCCGATGTACGTGCGCACGGCCGTGCTCGTCACGAACCTCGGCGTGCATTTCAAGCAGGGACGCGAGAACAGCGTCGTGTGGGTCACGACGCTCGACAAGGGCCAGCCCGTGCCGAACGCCGACGTCCACGTGAGCGATTGCAACGGCGATGAACTCGCAGCGGGCAAGACGGACGCGCACGGCGTGCTGACCGTCAACCAGCCGCTGACGTCCCGCCACGAATGCAAGGACGACAGCTTCGAGAGCTTCTTCGTGTCGGCGCGCATTGACGATCCGAAGACGGGCCACGACATGGCGTTCGTCCGCTCCGACTGGAATCGCGGCATCGAAGCCTGGCGCTTCAATGTGCCGACGGACACCAGCATCGAGCAGAGCGTGCGCGCGCATACCGTGTTCGACCGCACGCTGCTGCGCGCGGGCGAAACGGTGTCGATGAAGCACATGATCCGCGTCGAGACGATGCACGGCCTCGCGTTTCCGAAAACGTACCCGACGCGCTTGACCATCCGTCATCTCGGCAGCGGACAGACGTGGCACATGCCGCTCAAATGGGCCGCCGATCACACGTCGGATTCGACCTTCGCGATTCCGGCCGCGGCGAAGCTCGGCGAATACAGCGTGTCTCTGGATGACGGCGATGCCAGCGCGAACTCGAACGACGCGTCGAATGACGACAACGAAGACGACAACACCGCCGACTCCGCCCGTCACAGCTATTCGTCCGGCAGCTTCCGCGTCGAGGAATTCCGCCTGCCCGTGTTCAAAGGCACGATCGCGGTGCGCGACGAAAAGAATCATCCCCTCGTCGCCGCGAATGAAGCGCCCGTCACGCTGCAGATCGACTATATGTCGGGCGGCGGCGCGTCCGGTCTGCCCGTGCAGGTTTCGGCGCTGATGAAGAGCACGACGCCCGCTTTCGCCGGCACGTATCCGGAATTCAGCTTCGCGCCGTACAGGAAGCGCAACGAAGCCAATGCGTCGTCCGGCGACGACGAAGAAAGCGAGCAGGCAGCCGACGACGACACATCGAAGCTGATCGCCGACAAGGAGCCCGTCACCCTCGACCGCAACGGCGCGGGCAGCCTCACCTTGAAGAGCATGCCACCCGTCGATGCGCCGAAGCGTCTCGCGCTCGAAGCCACCTTTGCCGATCCAAACGGCGAAGTGCAGACGATCGGCGGCAACGCGACGCTCTGGCCAGCCGCCGTCGTCGCGGGCGTGAAGTCGGGGCAATGGGTGTCGGTGGGCAACACGGTGCCCGTGAAAGCGCTCGCCGTCGATCTGCAGGGCAAGCCGCGCGCGGGTGTGCCGATCGAAGTACGCGGCATCGCGCGCATCACGATCACGTCGCGAAAGCGCATGGTCGGCGGCTTCTATGCGTACGACAACCACACGGAAACCAAAGACCTCGGCACCCTGTGCAGCGGCAAGAGCGACGACCACGGCCTGCTGAACTGCGACGCGAAACTCAAGGAAGCCGGCAACGTCGATCTCGTCGTCACCGCGAAGGACGGCGACGGCCATGCGTCGACGGCCGCGACCTCCGTCTGGGTCACACGCGAAGAAGACCTGTGGTTCGGCGGCGAAAACACCGACCGCATCGACGTGCTGCCCGAAAAGAGCGCGTACGAGCCGGGCGAAACGGCCCGCTTCCAGGTGCGCATGCCCTTCCGTTTCGCGACGGCGCTCGTCGCCGTCGAACGCGAAGGCATCGTCGAGACGCATGTCGTGAAGCTCGACGGCAAGGATCCGACCGTCGAGCTGAAAGTGAACGAGGCGTGGGGGCCGAACGTGTACGTGTCGATGCTCGCGCTGCGTGGCCGCATTCGCGAAGTGCCGTGGTACTCGTTCTTCACGTGGGGCTGGAAGGCGCCGCTCGAATGGGCGCGTGCGTTCTGGTATGAAGGCCGCTACTACGAAGCGCCGACGCCCCTCGTCGATCTGTCGAAACCCGCCTTCCGCTACGGTCTCGCCGAGATCAAGGTCGGCACGGCAGCGCATAGGCTGGCCGTGACGGTGACGCCTGACGCGAAGTCGTACACCGTGCGCGGCAAGGCGCACGTGAAGCTGCGGGTACAGATGCCAGGCGGCAAGCCCGCGCCCGCGGGCACGCAGATCGCCGTCGCTGCCGTCGACGAAGCGCTGCTCGAACTGATGCCGAACGCGAGCTGGGACGTGCTCGACGCGATGCTGCAGCGGCGTGCGTATGGCGTCGAAACCGCGACTGCACAAATGGAAATCGTCGGACGCCGCCACTTCGGACGCAAGGCTGTGCCTGCGGGCGGCGGCGGCGGACACAGTTCGACGCGCGAGCTGTTCAACACGCTCTTGCTGTGGAATCCGCGCGTGACGCTCGACGCCAATGGCGAAGCCTCCGTCGACGTGCCGCTCAACGATGCGCTGACCAGCTTCCGCATCGTCGCGATCGCGGCGGTCGGCGACGGCACGTTCGGCACGGGCAGCACGTCGATTCGCAGCACGCAGGATCTGCAGCTGATCTCCGGCCTGCCGCCGCTCGTGCGCGAAGGCGACCAGTTCCGCGCGCAGTTCACGGTGCGCAACACGACGACGCGGGCGATGAAAGTGGTCGTCACGCCGAACGTGCCGGGGCTGTCACTGCCGGCGCAAACGGTCGATGTCGCGGCCGATTCGGCGCGTGAAGTCGCATGGAATGTGTCACCGCCCGATGGCCTTTCCGAGGCCACGCCCGCGGCGCTGAGCTGGAACATCAGCGCGGCGGAACAAGGCGCGTCGCACGCGAGCGACGCGCTCAAGGTCACGCAGCGCGTGACGGCCGCCATCCCCATCACCGTGCAGCAGGCGACGCTCACGCAGGTCGACGGCTCGTTCTCGCTGCCCGTCGCCGCGCCGCCGAATGCGACCGCGACGCAAGCCGGCGCGCTGCGCGGCGGCATCGCCGTGTCGCTGCAATCGAAACTGTCGGACGGCATGCCGGGCGTGCGCCGCTGGTTCGAGCGCTATCCGTATAGCTGCCTCGAACAGCAGACCTCGGTGGCGCTCGGCCTGCGCGATGCCACGCGCTGGCAAGGCGTGCTCGCGCGCATGCCCGTCTATCTCGACAAGGACGGCCTCGCGAACTACTTCCCGCCCGGCGACGACAGCGGCAACACGGGCAGCACGGCCCTGACGGCCTATCTGCTTTCCGTCACCGACGAAGCCGCGAAACTCGACCCTCGCTTCGCGCTGCCCGACGATCTGCGCGCGAAGCTCGAAGGCGGCCTGATCAACTTCGTCGAAGGACGGCTCGAACGCAATGTCTGGGCGCCGCGCAAGGATCTCGATCTGCGCAAGCTCGCCGCGCTCGAAGCGCTGTCGCGGCATGGCGCCGCGCGCGCCAGCATGCTGGGTTCGATCGAGATCGCGCCGAACCAGTGGCCGACTTCTGCGGTGCTCGACTACTACGCGGTGCTGTCGCGTGTGAAGGACGTCCCGCAACGCGACGACAAGCTGGCTCAGGTCGAGCAGATCATCCGCTCGCGGCTCACGTATCAGGGCACGCGCCTCACGTTCTCGACGGCCGACAACGACGATCTGTGGTGGCTGATGTCAGGCACGGAAACGAACGCGGCGCGCACCGCGCTCACGTTCGTCGAAACGCCGGGCTGGAAGGACGAAATGCCGCGCGTCGTCGCCGGGCTGCTCGCGTTGCAGAAGAACGGCGCATGGCAGACGACGACCGCGAACCTGTGGGGGTCGATCGCCGTGCAGCGCTTCTCGCAGGTGTTCGAGAACGCACCTGTGACGGGGCAGACGAAGCTGCAGCTCGGCTCGACCGACAAGACCATTTCGTGGAGCCAGCCGGCTTCCGCTGCCGCGAACTATGCGTCCGCGACGGCCATCACGAAGACGTCCGATACACGCAGCCAGTTGCTGCCGTGGCCGCCCGAAACGCGCAGCGCGCCTGTGTCGCTGACGCTGACCCACGACGGCACGGGCAAGCCGTGGGCGACCATCGAAAGCCTCGCGGCCGTCGCGCTGAAAGCGCCGTTCGCCGCCGGCTACCGGATCACGAAAACAGTCACGCCCGTCGATCCCGCCGTGAAAGGAGTGAACACGCGCGGCGACGTCGTGCGCGTGCATCTGGACATCGTCGCGCAAACCGACATGACCTGGGTCGTCGTCAACGATCCCGTGCCGGCAGGCGCGACGATCCTCGGCTCGGGCCTCGGCCGCGACTCGGAAGCGGCGACGAAAGGCGAGAAATCGAAGGGCGAAGCGTGGCCGGCATTCGTCGAGCGTGGCTTCGACGGGTATCGCGCGTATTACGATTACGTGCCGAAGGGCACCTTCTCGATCGAGTACACGGCGCGGCTGAACAACGTCGGCACGTTCGGTTTGCCGCCGACGCGCGTCGAAGCGCTCTACGCCCCGTCGACGTTCGGCGTGCTGCCGAATGCGCCCGTCGTCGTGAAACCGGCGGCGGCTGCGGCGAAATAACCGGGGGCACGCGATGCGGGTGGGCACGAATGCGACAAACGCGGAAGCGACGCTCGGGCGGCGCGGGTTCATCGCGTTCGTGCGTATCGTGCTATGTGTTTTACTGATCGGCGAGCCGCTCGCCGCGCACGCGCTGCCCACCTTCGACGACGTCCGCACGCAATGGCGCAGCTCCGACTGGCTGCTGCTGTCGCGCGACGGCGTGCCCCTGCAACGCACCCGCGTCGACCGCTCCGAGCGTCGCGGCGACTGGATCGCACTCGCCGATGTGTCGCCCGCGCTGCGCGAAGCGATCGTTGTGTCGGAGGACAAGCGCTTCTACGACCATAGCGGCGTTGACTGGCGAGGCGCCGCGGCGGCTGCGTGGGCGAATCTGTGGAACACGCGTACGCGCGGCGCGTCGACCGTCACGATGCAACTCACGGGCCTGCTCAACGAAGACCACGAACGTTCCGGACAGCGTTCGATCGCGCAAAAGGCCAATCAGGCCGTGAGCGCACTGTGGCTCGAACGCACGTGGCGCAAGGATCAGATTCTCGAAGCGTATCTGAACCTCGTGCCGTTTCGCGGCGAGACGATCGGGCTGTCCGCGCTGTCGATCACGCTGTTCGGCAAGGCGCCATCCGGTCTCGACGAGCGCGAGGCCGCCGTCGCCGCCGCGTTGATCCGCGCGCCGAACGCGCCCTACGCGAAGGTCGGCGAGCGGGCGTGCCGGATTCTGCGCGACATGCAGGCACCCGAACGCTGCACGAATCTCACCGCCTTCGTGCAACTCGCGTTCGCGCGCCCTGCTCCCGCGCTGCTGTCCGTGTCGCCCGATGCGCCAATGCTTGCACCGCACCTCGCGCGCCGCATCGCGAGCGAAACGCATCCCTTGGCGGGCGCCCGTGTGACCAGCACGCTCGATGCAAAGCTGCAGCGTTTCGCCGGCGACACGCTCACGCGCACGCTCGTCGAACTCAATGCGCCCGCGCATCCGCGCAATGTGCACGACGGCGCCGTCGTCGTGCTCGATAACGCGACCGGCGAGGTGCTTGCATGGGTCGGCTCGTCCGGCGGGCTGTCCGGCGCGCGCGATGTCGATGCCGTGCTCGCACGCCGCCAGGCCGGCTCGACGCTCAAGCCGTTCCTGTATGCGCAGGCCATCGACGAACGGCGGCTCACCACCGCCTCACTGCTCGACGACGCGCCGCTCGATCTTGCGGCGGGCGGCGGCCTCTATATTCCGCAGAACTATGACAAGGACTTCAAGGGCTGGGTGAGCGTGCGCACGGCGCTCGGCTCGTCGCTGAACGTGCCCGCCGTGCGCACGCTGGTGATGGTCACGCCGCACCGCTTTGCGAAGACGTTGACCGCGCTTGGTCTGCCGCTCGATCAGAGCGGCGACTACTACGGCTATTCGCTTGCGCTCGGCAGCGCGGATGTGACGTTGCTGTCGCTGACCAACGCGTATCGCGCGCTGGCCAACGGAGGCGTTGCCGCGCCGACCGTCGATGTCGTGCGACGTCCGCTCCCGCCTGCGGCGCAGCAACGCGTCTTCAGCACCGACGCGAGCTACATCATCACCACTGTGCTTTCGGACAACAACGCGCGCACCCGCACGTTCGGCTTCGACAGCCCGCTCGCGACGCGTTTTTTCTCGGCCGTGAAGACGGGCACCAGCAAGGATATGCGGGACAACTGGACGGTCGGCTACACGTCGCGTTACACGGTCGGCGTGTGGGTCGGCAACGCGGACGGCCAGCCGATGTGGGACGTGTCGGGCGTCACGGGCGCCGCGCCCATCTGGGCAGCCGTCGTCGGCTATCTGCACCGGCGCGTGTCGAGCGTCGCACCGCGTGCGCCTGCGGGTGTCGTGCAAACGCGCGTGACCTTCGACGGCAATATCGAGCCCGCACGCAACGAGTGGTTCGTCAGCGGCACGCAAACGCCTACTGTCGGGCTCGCCGCGAATGCCGCTCCGGCGGATCGCGCGACGACGGTGTCCCGCGTGGCGACCGCGCAACGCGGGACACCGTCGGCGAACGGCGCGCCGCGTATCAGCTCGCCCACCGACGGCACGCTGTTCGCGCTCGACCCCGACATACCCGCCGCGCGCCAGCGTATCGTGTTCGAGCGCGCAAGCGGCTCGTCCGGGCATAGCGGCTGGCGTCTCGACGGCAAACCGCTCGGCCGCGACGAACGCGTGCTGTGGCTGCCATGGCCGGGGCGGCACGTGCTCGAACTCGTCAATGCGGATGGCTCAAGCGCCGATTCGGTGCATTTCGAAGTGCGCGGTGCCACGGCGCGTCAATCCGGATCGCCGCGCGGATCGCCGCGCGGGTCGAAGCCCGACACGATGCATGGCAGCACCACACCGCCCGGGCCTCCAAGTCCTCTGACAGCCATCCAGCAGGACCGCGCAGCGAACGGGCAAAAGCTTTAAATTTGGTTAGCCTGCATTGTGTTGTCACGATTCGAACGGTATAAATCGGCCGATTCGCGCAACGTCGCGCGCCGCCCGGTTAAACCGGACAGTAAATTGTCCTATGCTTGAACGCAGTGCTTGCTCAAATGAAAGCGTCGTCCGTTCCGGCTACCTGTTTGCCCTCAATGGAGTGATTGCCATGTTGAAAAAGCTGTTGATGCTGTGCGTTGCGCTCGTGCTGTCGCTGTCGGCGGGATTGGCGGCCGCCGTGGAAGTCAATACGGCCGACCAGGCCGCACTCGAATCGGTCAAGGGCATCGGCCCCGTCCATGCGAAAGCGATCATCGACGAACGTACGAAGAACGGACCGTTCAAGGACGCCGACGATCTTGCCACTCGGGTCAAGGGTATCGGCCAGAAGTCCGTGAAGAATCTCGAAGCGGCGGGCCTCACGATCAACGGCTCGTCCGCGCCGCCGTCGGGTGCACCGGCGGCTAAGTCGACAGCGGCGACGACGTCGAAACCCGCACCTGCGCCTGCCGCAACCACGACGCAGAATCCGATGCAAACGACGACGCAAGCCACCGCGCCCGCCGACGCCGCATCGGGTGCAAAGGCATCGAAGTCCAAGAAGAAGAGCAAGGCCGACGTGGCTGCCGCATCGGCGCCCGCTGCGACGGCGGCATCCGCACCCGCGATGGCGTCGGACACGACTGCTTCGAAGTCGAAGAAAGCGAAGAAGAGCAAGGCTGCGTCCGCTGCATCGGGCGCATAAGGACGCGCAGTCTGTCAGCGTCCACTGGCCGCACTGCCTCACGACCATTGGTGCCGCGCTTTGCGCGGCGTTTCGTTCCCTGCCGGCGCACGCTTGATAGACGACGCGCCGGCTTCTCAAGAGAGATTGCCATGAGCCTACTCGACTCCCTCGGTTCCATGCTGGGCGGCGGCCAATCGCCGCAAGGCGGCGGCCAGGCCGCGCTGATCGGCGCCGCACTCGAATTCATCAACAACCAGCCGGGCGGCCTGAACGGCCTGATCCAGCGCTTCCAGCAGAACGGCGCGGGCGACGTCATCGGCTCGTGGGTCGGAACAGGCGAAAACCAGCCGATCGCCGCCGACACGCTGCATAACGTGCTCGGCTCGGAAGCCGTGTCGAACATCGCGGCGAAGGTCGGCGTCGAACCGTCGATGGTGACGGGCCTGCTGTCGCAAGTGCTGCCGCACGTCGTCAACGCAGCAACGCCGAACGGCGAAGTGCCCGCCAACGGCCAGGTCGACGCAGGCGGCCTGTCCGGCGCGCTGGGCGCGCTCGGGCAGATCGCGGGCATGTTCGGCAACAAGAACGCCTGAGCGTCTCCGTTCTACGTGCACGTGACGCACGGCGGCTGACACGCCGTGCATAAAAAAGGGCAACGAATCGCTTCGTTGCCCTTTTGCTTTTCATCCGGAACGAAGCGTCCGTTTTCGACGCTCCGCTCCGGTGAAGGATTAGTGCACCACCCGCTCGAACACCAGCTTGCCGTTCTCGACCTCGACGGGGATCACGTCCTTCGGACCGAACTTGCCGGACAGAATCAGCTTCGCGACCGGGTTCTCGATCTCCTGCTGGATCGCACGCTTCAACGGCCGCGCACCGAACAGCGGGTCGTAGCCGACCTTGCCGATCAACTCCAGCGCCGCCTCCGATACGACCAGTTGCATATCGAGCTTCGCGAGCCGCTCGTGCACCCGCTCCAGCTGGATCTTCGCGATCGACTGGATGTTCGAGCGGTCGAGCGCATGGAACACGACCACATCGTCGATCCGGTTCAGGAATTCCGGCCGGAAATGCAGCTTCACTTCTTCCCAGACGGCGTCTTTCACCGCGTCCTGCGGCTCGCCGACCATCGACTGAATGACCTGCGAGCCGAGGTTGGACGTCATCACGATCACCGTGTTCTTGAAGTCCACCGTGCGGCCCTGGCCGTCCGTCATACGGCCGTCGTCGAGCACCTGCAGCAGCACGTTGAAGACGTCCGGGTGCGCCTTCTCGATCTCGTCGAGCAGGATCACGCTGTACGGCTTGCGGCGCACCGCTTCCGTCAGATAGCCGCCTTCTTCGTAACCCACGTAGCCGGGCGGCGCACCGATCAGACGCGCGACGCTGTGCTTCTCCATGAACTCGCTCATGTCGATGCGGATGAGATGGTCCTCCGCGTCGAACAGGAACGCCGCGAGCGCCTTGCACAGTTCCGTCTTGCCGACGCCCGTCGGTCCCAGGAACAGGAACGAGCCGTATGGACGGTTCGGATCCGACAGACCCGCGCGCGAACGGCGGATCGCATCGGCCACGGCACTGATCGCCTCATCCTGGCCAACCACGCGCTGATGCAGCTTCTCTTCGATCTGCAGCAGCTTCTCGCGCTCGCCCTGCATCATCCGCGACACGGGAATGCCCGTAGCGCGCGACACGACCTCCGCGATTTCCTCGGCGCCGACCTGCGTGCGCAACAGACGCGGACGCGTCGGATTGCTCTGCTCTTCCGCCTCGGCCTTGGTGACCGCCTTCAGTTGCGCTTCGAGCTGCGGCAGCTTCCCATATTGCAGTTCGGCGACTTTTTCCAGCTTGCCTTCGCGTTGCAGACGCGTGATTTCCGCGCGCGTCTTCTCGATCTCTTCCTTCAGTTGCGCACTGCCCTGCACGGCTGCTTTTTCCGCCGTCCAGATTTCTTCGAGGTCCGAATATTCGCGATCGAGCCGCTCGATTTCTTCCTCGATCAGTTGCAGACGCTTCTGCGACGCTTCGTCCTTTTCCTTCTTGACGGCTTCGCGCTCGATCTTCAACTGGATGCGCCGACGGTCGAGCCGGTCCATCTCCTCGGGCTTCGAGTCAATTTCCATCTTGATCTTCGACGCGGCTTCGTCGATCAGGTCGATCGCCTTGTCCGGCAGGAAACGGTCGGTGATATAGCGATGCGACAGTTCCGCCGCGGCGACGATGGCGGGATCGGTGATGTCGACGCCGTGGTGCAGCTCATAGCGCTCCTGCAAGCCGCGCAGGATCGCGATGGTCGCTTCCACGCTCGGTTCGTCGACGAGCACCTTCTGGAAGCGACGCTCCAGCGCGGCATCCTTTTCGATGTACTTGCGATATTCGTCCAGCGTGGTCGCGCCGACGCAATGCAGTTCGCCGCGCGAAAGCGCCGGCTTCAGCATGTTGCCTGCGTCCATCGCGCCTTCGGCCTTGCCTGCGCCGACCATCGTGTGAATTTCGTCGATGAAGACGATGGTCTGCCCTTCGTCCTTCGCGATGTCGTTCAGCACGGCCTTCAGACGCTCTTCGAACTCGCCGCGATACTTCGCGCCCGCAAGTAGCGCCGCCATGTCGAGCGACAGCACGCGCTTGCCCTTCAGCGTCTCCGGCACTTCGCCGTTGACGATGCGCTGCGCGAGACCTTCGACGATCGCCGTCTTGCCCACGCCCGGCTCGCCGATCAGCACCGGGTTGTTCTTGGTGCGGCGTTGCAGGATCTGGATGGAGCGGCGGATTTCGTCGTCGCGGCCGATCACGGGGTCGAGCTTGCCCGCGCGGGCGCGCTCGGTCAGATCGATCGTGTATTTCTTCAGCGCCTCGCGCTGGCTTTCGGCGTCCTGGCTGTGCACCTGCGCGCCGCCGCGCACGGCGACGATGGCCGCTTCGAGCGACTTGCGCGACAGGCCATGCTCGCGCGCGAGACGGCCCGCTTCGCCCTTGTCGTCAGCGACGGCGAGCAGGAACATTTCGCTCGCGATGTAGGTGTCGTTGAGCTTTTGCGCTTCCTTGTCGGCCTGATTCAACAGACCCGTGAGATCGCGCCCGATCTGCACGTTGCCGTCCGTGCCCTGCACTTGCGGCAGCCGCGTGATCGCGTCGTTCAGCGAAGTTTGCAGCGCCTGGACGTGAACGCCGGCGCGCGCCAGCAGCGAGCGCGCGGAGCCGTCCTGCTGCGCGACGAGGGCGGCGAGCAGGTGGACAGGCTCGATGTACTGATTGTCATGACCAACGGCCAGGCTCTGCGCGTCGGCCAGTGCTTCCTGGAATTTAGTGGTGAGTTTGTCGATTCTCATCAAGCGACCTCCAATTTCGATTACCACCAAAATGAGGCGTTTTATTTGGGTTTCAAGCGCTTTTTTGCACGAAGGAGAGAGAATTTGCACGCGGGCCGCACGATCGCGGGGATCGTGAAGGCGGTGCACAGGTACAGGTCAGTGTAGCCCGGCGCCTGGCCGGGCGGAAGGAAGACGAAGCCGGAGACGAACAGCGGGACAGTGCGACGGGATGGACCCGCGCGGATGCTTCCAGGGCGTCCCGACTGTGTGCCGGAACGCCCGCTCCGTACGAAGCCTAGGTTCCCGTCGACACAACAGGAACGATCGGCACGACGACGGCAGACGGCTTGAGTCCGAGCAGCGACATCAACGGCGATGCGGGCTCGGCGATATCGCGGATCGTATAGTTGTCGAGTTCGCGGAAAAAGGCGTCGCGCGCCGATTCGAGAATGCTCTTCAGGCGGCATTGCGACTGAATGACGCAATCTCGATGCACGCCGTTCGGATCGACGCCGTTCATACAGCTGACCAGCGCGAAGTCGCTTTCGGCCGCCCGTACCACTTCGCCGACCGTCAACGACGACGAATGCTCGTACAGCCGCAAGCCGCCGTTGCGCCCACGCACGGTCTCGACCCACCCAAGTTCGGCGAGCCGCTGGACCACTTTCATCAGATGGTTCTTGGATATGCCGTAAGCATCAGAGATGTCTTGTATCGTTGCTAGTCCTTCGGATCGAACTGCGAGGTAAAGCAACACGCGCAGCGAGTAATCGGTATAGTCTGTGAGTCTCATTGAAAGGCAAAATCGCGACGGAGACGGCATGCGGAATGTTCACGCCAGCTCCACTAACGCCTGTACTGCAGCGCGCAATAACATGCTTTCAAAACACATCTTATTGCCGCATTTATCTCGTTATTTCGCGTAACTATAAACGGTAACTTTCGTTTGAAGCGCATTTTTTTCTGAATTAATTAATCACCCTTCCAATGTTTGCGTCTGCGCATTAGGCGCGACTCACTTTTGTTCCAGGTATGAAGTCAGAAATTCCCGCCGATATTCCCGCCGTCGAACGTCTTGCCGAGCGGTATGCGGAACCCACCGACGACAATATCCGCGAGCTCGTCTACGCGTTCTACGACCGCGTGCGCGCCGACACGCTGATCGGCCCCGTCTTCGAGCAGAAGCTCGCGGGACGCTGGGACGAGCACCTGCCGAAAATGTGCGTGTTCTGGGGGTCACTGGTGCTGGGCGCGAAGCAGTATCGCGGCAACGTGCAGCAGGCGCACATGCCGCTCGAGGGCCTCGAGCCGCGCCATTTCAGCCGCTGGCTGTATCTTTTCCTGGACACGGTCGAATCGCGTTACGAGCCCGCCGCCGCGGTCCGGTTCATGGAACCCGCCCTGCGCATCGCACAGAGCCTGCAGTTGAGCAAGTTTGGCTGGGACTACCAGATTCCCGCCGAGCAGCAGGCGCTGCTGGAGCGCATCGCGCCGCGCCGCCGTTCCCGCGACGACCATGCGGCGGAGCATGCGCGACCGCGTGGCGAGCCGTTTCCGGCAAAAATTATCGGTAAGTCACGGGATGACGATTGAGTGGAACTAACGCCGGCGATTTAACAATTGCCATTCGGCAATCGCGATTTGACATTTGAAGCCGATAATCGGGCCGGCGTTAATTGTTGAAGCGTTCAACGAATAACGTTTAATCCGCTTTCGAATTGAGCGATTCAAGTCCCCAGCGCGCGAGTGCTTCGTCGTCCGTGATGCGCGCGTCGACCCAGCGCTCGCCGCTTTCGGTTTTCTCTTTCTTCCAGAACGGCGCCTGGGTTTTCAGGTAGTCCATCACGAATTCGCACGACGCGAATGCGTTCCCCCGATGCTTCGACGTCGTCGCGACCAGCACGATCTGGTCGAGCGGCAGCAACTTCCCGACGCGATGCACGATCAGCACTTCCGTCCCCGGCCAGCGCTCGCGCGCCGCGTCGACGATCGCTTCCAGCGACTTCTCGGTCATGCCCGGATAGTGCTCGAGCTCCATCGTCTCGACGGTTTCGCCTTCGTTGATGTCGCGCACCGTGCCGACGAAGCACGCGACGGCGCCCACCTTCGGATTCTGTGCGCGCAACGCGGCCACTTCCGTCGACAGGTCGAAATCTTCAGTCTGAACGCGCACGGTCATCGTTCGATCCTCGCGGCCTTGGTCGGCCGTTTTGTCAGCTCTTTATCAGCCGCCGGTGACAGGCGGGAAGAACGCGACTTCGCAGCCGTCGGTGAGACGCGTGCCCGCGTCCGTCATCACATGATTGCAGGCCATGCGCAGCGCGCGGCCGTCCGCGAGCGTCTCGGCCCACACGCCGCCTCGCACGCGCAGCCACGCGCGCACGTCGCCGACGGTGGCGATGCCTTCGGGTACGTCCACGGCTTCATCGGAGCGGCCGAGCGCTTCACGGACGCTCGCAAAATATTTCAGCTGGATTTTCATCGTCGGTAACGGCCCTAAATCGGCTCTGATCGGCTCAAGCGCGGCTCGACAACGGCCGCCGTCAGTTGAGCAACTCGGAAAACGGGATGAAGCGCACGGTCTCGCCGGCGCTGATCGTATGATTCGGCGGATTGTCGATCAGCCCGTCGCCCCAGACGGTCGAGGTCAGCACGGCCGAACTCTGGTTCGGGAACAGATCGAGGCCGCCTGCGGCGTTCACGCGCGCGCGCAGGAATTCGTTGCGGCGATCGCCCTTCTGCTGCGTGAAATCGGCGCGCAGCGACAGTGCGCGCGGCGTGACGGTGCGCACGCCCGCGAGCCGCAGCAAAAACGGCCGCACGAACAGCAGGAACGTGACGAAAGTCGACACGGGGTTGCCCGGCAGACCGATGAAGAACGTTTCACCCGTCTTGCCCGCCTCGCCCTCCGTGCCGGCGCGGCGAATCGCGCCGAACGCGAGCGGCTTGCCCGGTTTCATCGCGATCTGCCACATTGAAAGCCGCCCTTCCGCCTCGACGGCGGGTTTCACGTGATCTTCCTCGCCGACCGACACACCGCCGCACGTCAGGATCAGATCGTGTGCCTGCGCAGCTTCGCGCAGCGTATCGCGCGTAGCGTCGAGCTTGTCGGGCACGATGCCGTAGTCGGTCACTTCACAGCCGAGCTTGTGCAGCAGACCCGTCAGCGTGAAGCGGTTCGAGTTGTAGATGGCGCCCGGTTTGAGCGGCGCGCCGGGCATCGTCAATTCGTCGCCTGTGAAAAACACGGCGACTTTCACGCGCCGCACCACCTCGAGATCCGCACAGCCAACGGACGCCGCCAGCCCGAGCGCCTGCGGCGAGAGCCGCGTGCCGGCGGGCAGGATCGTCGCGCCTTTGCGGATGTCCGCGCCCTGCTGCGTGATCCACTCGCCCGCCTTCGGCGTATGCAGGATGGTCACTTCATCGCCGGTCGCTTCCGTCTGTTCCTGCATCACGATGGCATCGGCGCCGGACGGTACCGTCGCGCCCGTGAAGATGCGTGCTGCGGTGCCCTCGGCGAGCGGCTGCGGCGCGTGGCCCGCCGGAATCCGCTGGGAAATGGGCAGCCGCCGCTCGCCCTGCGACAGCTCGGCGACCCGCACCGCGTAGCCATCCATCGAACTCGTGTTCATCGGCGGGACGTCGAGCGGCGAGACGACGTCCGCGGCCAGAACGCGGTTGGTCGCGTCGAGGGTCGGCAGCCTTTCGGTGCCGTCGATCTGTACGGCGGCGCCGAGCAGTGTCGCGAGGGCATCGGCCGTCGAGAGCATGGGCGCGCGGGGCGCTGCCTGTCCCGGAGGCGTCGGAGGCGTGGGTGTGGACATCGTTCGGTTTCGGAGCGATTCGGAAAGAATCATTGTAACGGGAGGGGCGCCCTTTGGCGGGGGGCGCGGTTTTGGTTTTGGGGTTGCGTTTTTTGTTGGCATCCGCGTTATGCCTTCGTTGTTCATGCGTTGCCCCTGTGCGGGGCGGCACTTACTTTCTTTGCCGCCGCAAAGAAAGTAAGCAAAGAAAGCGGGCTCACACCGCCAGTCCTTGTTTTTGCCTGCGGGCCCCCGACGGTTCTTACGCTTCACGCGGCAACGCACTTGTTTGCGCCCATTGCCAGCGTGCTACCTGCACGCATCACCCGCTTCACACTCCCCGCGTCACGAACAGCGTTACCAGCCGTCCACGGCCGCCCAGGTGGCAAACTGTGTGTAGGCGGTCGCGAGGTCAATGCACCACTCCGGACTGAAAAGCAGGATCGGTGTCGTAGGAGCGCGAACGCATATGGTGCGACAACCTACACACAGTTTGCCACCTGGGCGGCGCAAACCGTTCGCTGCCGCTGGCTGCGCTGCGGGTGACTGGAGCGGGTGATGCGCCTGTTCAAGGCGCTGGCAACGGGTGCAAACAAGTGCGTTGCCGTGTGAAGTGCGGGACCCGTTGAGGGCCCGCAGGCAAGAACAAGGATTGGCGGTGTGAGCCCGCTTTCTTTGCTTACTTTCTTTGCGGCGGCAAAGAAAGTAAGTGCCGCCCCGCACAGGGGCAACACTAGCAAACCAGAGACATCAAACGAATGCCAGCGAAACCGCAGAGCAGAAACAAAAAGGCGAAGCCCGCGCCGAGAAGGCAAGAATGACGACTACGTCGCAGACAAAAACTCAACGAGTGTGCGCAGCAACGAACCCCTTCACGCACTCAGCATCATTCGCCAGAACTTCAAACCGCTGCGGCAGATCTTCGATTCCACTGAACGCCGCCGGACGCTCCGGCTCGCGCTCCAGCGCCTCGCGAATCGTCTCGCCGAACTTGATCGGCTGCGCAGTCTCCAGCACCACCATCGGAACGCCCGCCTGCAAATGCTCACGCGCGACCTTCACGCCATCGGCCGTATGCGTATCGATCATCGTGTCGTAACGCTGGAACACGTCGCGGATCGTATCGACGCGGTCGTCGTGGCTGCTACGCCCCGACACGAAGCCGAACTCCTTCACGCGCGCAAAATCCCCGCTAGCCTGCAAATCGAAGCCGCCCTTCTCTTCGACATCGCGGAACAGTTGCAGCACGCGCTTCGGATCGCGGCCGAGCAGATCGAACACGAAGCGCTCGAAATTCGAC
This sequence comes from Paraburkholderia sp. Tr-20389, assembly GCF_017104565.1. Lineage (GTDB taxonomy): Bacteria > Pseudomonadota > Gammaproteobacteria > Burkholderiales > Burkholderiaceae > Paraburkholderia. The sequence goes on from NZ_JAAGPD010000078.1 coordinate 29,192, forward strand.
GCCTTCGAAATGTCCATGCTCGGGCTGCTGGTGTGATACGTCTCCGACGACTTGCGCACACGGTAAATGCCCGTGCGGAAAAACTCGTCCAGCACGTCGTTCTCGTTGGTCGCAACCACGAGCTTCTCGATCGGCAAACCCATCATGCGCGCTATGTGACCCGCACACACATTGCCGAAGTTGCCCGACGGCACAGTGAACGACACACGCTCGTCGTTGCTCTTCGTGGCCGCGAAATAGCCCTTGAAGTAATACACGACCTGCGCGACGACGCGCGCCCAGTTGATCGAGTTGACGGTGCCGATCTTCTGCTGCGCCTTGAACGCGTGATCGTTCGACACGGCCTTGACGATGTCCTGGCAATCGTCGAACACGCCTTCGACCGCGATGTTGAAAATGTTCGGGTCCTGCAGGCTGTACATCTGCGCCGTCTGGAACGCGCTCATCTTCTTGTGCGGCGACAGCATGAACACGCGAATGCCCTTCTTGCCGCGCATCGCGTATTCGGCCGCGCTGCCCGTATCGCCCGAAGTCGCGCCGAGAATGTTCAGCGTTTCGCCGTGCTTCGCGAGCGTGTACTCGAACAGGTTGCCGAGCAACTGCATCGCCATGTCCTTGAACGCGAGCGTCGGACCATTCGACAGTTCGAGCAGCGACAGCGGCGCGCCGTTTTCGACACCGAGCGTCTTGAGCGGCGTGATCTGCGCGGCGTTTTCCTCCTCGCGCACGTTGCAGTACACCTGCGCCGTGTACGTGCGGCGCGTCAGCTCGCGCAGGTCGTCGGCGGGAATGTCGTCGCTGAACTTGCGCAGGATCTCGAACGCGAGATCCGCATACGGCAGCGGGCGCCAGCGCGCGAGTTCATCCGCCGACACCTGCGGATATTCGTTCGGCAGATACAGACCGCCATCCTTCGCGAGACCGCCGAGCAGGATGTCGGAGAACGTATGGCGCTCGCCGATGCCGGCGCCGCGCGTGGAAATGTAATTCATGAGCTTGCCTCTTTACGTGTGTGCGGTGCGTCAGTCCAGCGCTTCCATGCGCAGCTTCGTCACTTTCGACACGACCGTCTTCAGCGCCTCGATGTTCGCGATCGCCGCGTTCACGTTCTTTTCGACCGTCTCGTGCGTGATCAGGATGATGTCCGTCTCGCCCTTCTTCGACGCGTCGACATGCTCCGATTCCTTCTGCAGCAGCGCGTCGATCGAGATGCCCGTGTCGGCGAGAATACGCGTGATGTCGGCCAGCACGCCCGTCACGTCGGCGACGCGCAGACGCAGGTAGTAGCCGCTCGTCACTTCGTCGATCGGCAGGATCGGCGTGTTCGACAGACGGTCCGGCTGGAACGCCAGATGCGGTACGCGATGCTCCGGATCGGCCGTATGCAGGCGCGTCACGTCGACCAGGTCGGCGACCACGGCGGAAGCCGTCGGCTCCGCGCCCGCGCCCTTGCCGTAATACAACGTCGTGCCGACGGCGTCGCCGTGCACCACCACCGCATTCATCGCGCCTTCCACGTTGGCGAGCAGACGCTTGGCCGGGATCAGCGTGGGATGCACGCGCAGTTCGATGCCCTTGCCCGCGCGGCGAGCGATGCCGAGCAGCTTGATGCGATACCCAAGCTCTTCCGCGTACTTGATGTCGATCGCGGCGAGCTTGCTGATGCCTTCGACGTACGCCTTGTCGAACTGCACGGGCACGCCGAACGCGATCGCGCTCATGATGGTCGCCTTGTGCGCGGCGTCGACACCTTCGATGTCGAAGGTCGGGTCCGCTTCCGCGTAGCCGAGTTCCTGCGCGGCCTTCAGAGCCGTCGCGAAATCGAGGCCGCGGTCGCGCATCTCCGACAGGATGTAGTTCGTCGTGCCGTTGATGATGCCCGCGATGTACTGGATGCGGTTCGCCGTCAAGCCTTCGCGCAGCGCCTTGATGATCGGGATGCCGCCCGCGACTGCCGCCTCGAACGCGACCATCACGCCCTTCGCGCGGGCCGCTTCGAAGATTTCCGTGCCGTGCACGGCGAGCAGCGCCTTGTTGGCCGTCACGACATGCTTGCCGTTGCTGATCGCGCGCAGCACGAGTTCGCGCGCAATGCCCGTGCCGCCGATCATTTCGGCAATGATGTCGATCGACGGATCGTCGACGACCGAACCGAAGTCATCGGTGATCGCCACCGTGCCCGCTTCTTTGCCGAGCGCCGCTGTCGCCTTGGCGGGATTGCGCACGGCAATGCGCGCAATCTCGATGCCGCGGCCCGCGCGTCGGTTGATTTCTTCCTGGTTGCGGCGCAGTACCGTGAAGGTGCCACTGCCTACCGTGCCGAAGCCCAGCAGTCCAACTTTGATCGGTTCCATGCAGCGTGTGTTTCGAGTGAGAGATTGGTAAATCGGTTCGGGCGCGGATGCAGTGCGCTCAGGCCGCGTGGCGTTTGCGATAGCCGTCGAGGAAACGCGCGATCCGGTTGATCGAATCGGCGAGATCGTCGATGTTCGGCAGGAACACGACGCGGAAGTGATCCGGCGTCTTCCAGTTGAAGCCGCTGCCCTGCACGAGCAGCACGCGCTCTTCCAGCAGCAGATCGAGAATGAACTGCTGGTCGTTCTCGATCGGGTACATCTTCGGATCGAGACGCGGGAACATGTACAGCGCCGCCTCGGGCTTCACGCAGGTCACGCCGGGAATCGCCGTCAGCATGTCGTACGCGAGTTCGCGCTGCTTGTGCAGGCGCCCGCCCGGCATGATCAGTTCGTTGATGCTCTGATAGCCGCCGAGCGCCGTCTGGATCGCGTACTGGCCGGGCACGTTCGGGCACAGGCGCATCGACGCCAGAATGCCGAGGCCTTCGAAGTAGTCTTTCGCGCGGCGGCGGTTCTCGCCCGTCAGGCCGGAAACCCACATCCAGCCCGCGCGATAGCCGCACGAACGGTAGCTCTTCGACAGACTGTTGAACGTGACGGTGAGCACGTCCTCCGACAGCGCAGCCATCGACGTGTGCGCCTTGCCGTCGTAGACGATCTTGTCGTAGACCTCATCCGCGAAGATCACGAGGCCGTGCTGACGCGCGATCTCGATCAGGCCGAGCAGCAGCTCGTCCGAGTACAGCGCGCCCGTCGGATTGTTCGGGTTGATCACGACGAGCGCCTTCGTGTTCGGCGTGATCTTGGCGCGGATGTCGTCGAGGTCGGGCATCCACGCGTTCGACTCGTCGCAGACGTAATGCACGGGCGTACCGCCCGACAGGCTCACGCCCGCCGTCCACAGCGGATAGTCGGGCGCGGGCAGCAGCACTTCGTCGCCGTCGTTCAGCAGCGCCTGCAACGCCATCACGATCAGCTCGGACGCGCCGTTGCCGATGTAGATGTCGTCCAGCTCGACGCCGACGACGCCCTTCTGCTGCGCGTAATGCATGATCGCCTTGCGCGCGGCGAACACGCCCTTCGAATCCGAATAGCCCGACGAAACGGGCAGATTGCGGATCATGTCCTGGATGATCTCGTCCGGCGCCTCGAAGCCGAACGGCGCCAGATTGCCGATGTTCAGCTTGATGATGCGGTGGCCTTCCTCTTCGAGGCGCTTCGCATGTTCGAGAACGGGCCCGCGAATGTCGTAGCAGACGTTCAACAGCTTGTTGGATTTGAGTATCGGTTTCACGACGGGCACTTCATCCTGGAGTAATGAGCGGAACCACGGAGCTTTCGCCCCACGCAGCGGGCAAGCCATAAGAACGGGAACTGCGACAGCCGCGCGGCGCGGGCAGGCGCAGTGCATGGTGCGGGACGTCGGCGGAACGCGGCCGTCAGTGGGCCGGGCAGGCGTATGGGTGGCGCCTCTGCCGACGCGCTCCGGGCACCCCACTGGCAACGGCGGGC
>NZ_JAAGPD010000006.1 GCF_017104565.1 Paraburkholderia sp. Tr-20389
CGGCGAATGCGGGCGCCAATGATTCGCTTGGTCTGGCGGGCTATGGTGAAACGGCAAACGTCAACGGCTCAGGTACCACCGTCTGGACGGGCCAGAACGGCTTTGGCGCGTCCGGCGCCGCTGACGACCGCGTGAACTTCGCCAGTGGCGTGGTCGGCACAGTCAACGTGTACGACAACTCGCATGTAGACATGAGCGGCACCTCCATCACGGCGAATGCGGGCGCCAATGATTCGCTTGGTCTGGCGGGCTATGGTGAAACGGCAAACGTCAACGGCTCAGGTACCACCGTCTGGACGGGCCAGAACGGCTTTGGCGCGTCCGGCGCCGCTGACGATCGTGTGAATTTCGCCAGCGGCGTGGTCGGCACAGTCGACGTGTACGACAACTCGCATGTAGACATGAGCGGCACCTCGATCACGGCAAATGCGGGCGCCAATGACGCACTTGGTCTGGCGGGCTATGGCGAGACGGCCAATGTCAACGGTTTGGGCACCACCGTCTGGACAGGCCTGAACGGCTTCGGCGCATCAGGCGCCGCTGATGATCGCGTGAACTTCGCCAGCGGCGTCAAAGGCACGGTCGACGAATTCGATAACTCGCACGTGGACGTGAACGGCAATTCCATCACGGCAAATCTGGGCGCCAATGACGCGCTTGGTCTGGCGGGCTACGGTGAAACGGCCAACGTCAGCGGATCGGGGACAACTGTCTGGACCGGCCTCAACGGCCAGAATGCCACGACGACCAACGACGATATCGTGAGATTCCTCAATGGCGTGACCGGCACAGTCGACGAATTCGCCAATTCACGCATTGATGTTTCCGGCGGCGGTATCACTCTGAATGCTGCCGCCAATGACACAGCGGGTATTTCCGGTAACCACGACACGATTAGCGACACGGGAACCGGCGGTAACTTCTGGCTCGCCGGCACCAACGATCAGGTCAGCGAATCCGGCGGCAGCGTGACACTAGACAGCGGTTCGACGGCCGGCCTCGCTGGCGGCAGTGACAGCGTCAATCTGCTTGGTTCGGGCGACATCGTCGCACTCGCAAGTGGTTCGGGCTATACGGTAAACGGCATGGGTATCGTGGGCGTCTTCGGTGGACAGAGCGACAGCATCAACCTGAGTTCCGGCGACGAACTGCTCTACAACGCGTCTGGCACCTTTTACCGCGCGCTACAGTACAACAACAGTTACGTGAATGATTCGATCGGTTTCAGCGGCAATCAAGAGACCGATGAAGAGTTCTACAACTCGGCCCATCAGGAAACCGAGGGGGCGTGGTTCAACAGCGGATCGTACGCTTATCAGGTTTCAGACTTCAATACGGGAACGGAGGCCGAGACCGAGCGCGAGAACTTCAATAGCGCCAGCGGCGCGCTGAACAGCGTCGACCTCTGGAACGGAGCGGGGCCGCACCCTTATGAAGAGGAGTTCGCCAACGGCGGGCTATATTTCAATGAAATCGCGATGTTCAATCCGACTAGCGGAGTCATGACCGGCGGGGCGACGTTCAACAGCCAGACGGGCTTACAGACGGCGTGGTACGACAGCGACAACGGGAACTGGTACAACGGCTCAGGCTCATCAGCCATGTCTGATTACTCCGACGAGGGATGGCAATATGAGGATGACGACGCGATGGGTGATTCCGACTGGGAGGACGACGACATTGACCCCGTCATCCTGAACCTGAACGGCGGCAAGGTCGAAACAACGGCCACGGCGGACTCACAGGCGACCTTTGACATCAACAACACTGGCCAGGCCGTGCAGACAGCATGGGGCACGGCTGGCGAGGGCTATCTCGTCTACGATCCCAACGATTCTGGCAACACCACAACAATCACCCGGGACAACCAGCTCATTGACAGCATGGATGACCTGAAGGCGCTGGCGCAGAATGTCGATGGTTCGGCCGGCTCAACGCTGACGGCGACAGATGCGTTGTGGAGCAACCTCAAGGTCTGGGTCGACACAACGGGGACGGGGCAGTTCCAGAGCGGCCAGCTCTACAGCCTGAGCGACCTCGGTATTGCGTCGCTGGACCTCAACGGTGTGCAGGTGGACCGCTACGACAACGGAAACGAGATTCTGAACGACAGCTCGTTCACGCGGACAGACGGCACGAAGGGCGATATGGCGGGCGTCGCGCTCGCGGGAAGCGGAATTTCCGGCGCGAGTGGCAACACCGCCGCTTCCATCGAAGCGCAGATGCAGGCGCTCGTGGCCGGCATGGCTTCATTTGGAGCCGCTCCTCCGTCGGGTGGGACAGTCGCGTCCGCCATGCCTGCACAGAACGAACCCCAGATGCTTCTCGTGTCCAACGCTCACTGATCGACTGCCTTAAGGCGAACGGGCGACCCGCATCGATGTTCGCGGGTCGCCTGTGTCTGCCAACACCACCTGATACATGAATGCTCCCGACCTGGGCCCGGATTCACACGCGAGTGATCCGGGCCTCGCCGCGCTCGTCGTCATCGCACGCTTCCACAGTATTGCTGCCGACGGCGCGCAGCTACGCCACGCCTCCGGACTGGGCAACAGCCTGTTCGATACCGATTCCCTGGTCCTGTCCGCACGCACACTCGGAATGAAGGCCCGGAAGGTTTCGCTGCGTCCGGGCAGCCTTTCACGCTCCCCATTACCGGCTCTCGTACTCGACAGGGACGGCGGACCGGATCATCGCAATGGATCACGGCAGGATCGTTGAGCAGGCGATCACGAATCGCTCCTGCGTCACGGCGGCTATTACGCGCATCTCGTCTCGTTGCAGGATGGCTCAGATGATGAGTTCAGTGAAATTGCAGGCGCTCGCGGACCTCGCGCGGCGCTATCTGGCCGTATGGCGTTTGGTCCAGGAAATCCGCCATCAACTGGAGCGACCCGCACGCGACGCCCAGGTCGAGGCAACGGCCTCAAAGTTCCGCCGCGACCAACTCGACTAACTTGAGAAAGCCACACAGCAGATCACGCAAAGCCGCGACGACGAATCCAAGGCGCAGACGCGTCAGGCGCTGCTAAGTCTCGCCGCGCCGGTTTCGGGGACGGTGCAGCAGCTGTCGGTACATACGCTGGGTGGTGTGGTTACGACCGCGCAGACGCTGATGGAGGTCGTGCCCGATGATGCACTCGAAGTCGAAGCGCGTCTGCAAAACAAGGATATTGGCTTTGTCGATCCAGGCCAGCGCGCCGCCGTGAAAATCGAGGCGTTCCCATGACAAAACCGTACCGTGCATACCGTTCGCGCGCCACAGCATGCACGGCGCGATGCTGTTACTGCAACAGCTTCAGCACCTGCTGCGGCATCGAGTTCGCTTGCGCGAGGACCGAGATGCCCGCCTGCTGCAGCACCTGAGCCTTCGACAGGTTCGCCGTTTCCGTCGCGAAGTCGGCGTCGGTGATTTGCGATTCGGCCGCGCTCATGTTCGTCGCTTCCGTTTGCGTCGTCGAAATTGCAGCCTGGAACGTGTTCTGCGTTGCACCCAGCGTTGCCTGGAAGGTGTTCACGCTCGTCAGCACGTTGTCGATGGAGCTCATCGCGGCTTGCGCACCCGACGCCGTCGCGACGCTCAGGGTGTTGATGCCGAGCGACGTCGCATCCCACTGCTGCGAGCCGAAGTCCGCGGTGATCTGCTGGCCGTTGAACGCGCCGATCTGGAAGTTGACGGAACCGATGCCGTTGAGCACCGACTGACCGTTGAAGGTCGTTTGCTGCGCGACGCGCGTGATTTCCGTCAGACGCGTCGACACTTCCGATTGCAGATTGGCGAGCGCGTTTGAATCGAGCGAGCCGTCGCCTGCTTCCACTGCCAGCTGACGGATACGCTGCAGATTGTCGACGACCGATTGCAGCGCGCCGTTCGTGGTCTGCACCATCGAAATGCCGTTGTTCGCGTTGGCGGCGCCTTGCGTCAACGCATTGATCGATGCCGTCTGCGACGTCGCGATGGCGAGGCCCGCCGCATCGTCGGCCGCCGTGTTGATGCGCTTGCCCGACGACAGACGGTTGATCGCCTGCGAGAGCGCGTTTTGCGAGCCCTCCAGGTTGTTCTGCGCCGTCAACGACATGATGTTCGTATTGATGTTCAGCATTTGAGCCCCTTTCGGTTCTATATCAAGGATCGACATAAGCGGCGCCAAGGATTTATTCAATGCCTTGTGTCGCCGCTCGAAGGGGTTTACGACGTTGCCAAATATTGCTTTAGCTTTTCATCTGGAATATTTGCCTTCCTGAAGTGCGTAGGCGAGGCTTGCCATGCCGTCAATTTCGAACCGCCAATCCCATGCAATACATTGATTTATATCTATATTTTTTATTGAAAATCGATTCCTTCCATTTCATCTCCTGGTCATTACAAATTGAATACCAGAAATATTCATGTTACGAGTAATTACGTAATCTCGATTACTCGCCGAAAGCATAAATCGATAGAAGAAGGCTTATTGCTGACGCGGTAATAACTTTAGCTGACAGCTCATTTGACTTGACCCGTCCGAAACTTTCAGCGTAGAAACCCTTTGGACGCGCGCGCGGCACTTACGATAAGCAGCACGATCGTCATCGCGCAAAAGGCAGCGCCCGCATAAAACGTCGCGGGTGCGCCGGCCCTGTCCCACAGCGCACCGGCGATCACACTGGATACCAGCGTCACCAGCCCGCTCAGCAGATTGAATAGGCCAAAGGCCGTGCCGAGCAAATGCGCGGGTGCGCTATGCGACACCATCGTCGCGAGCAGTCCTTGCGTCATGCCCATATGCAGCCCCCACAACGCGACGCCTGCGAGCAGAACGCTCCAGTGCGCGGCATGTGCGAGCACGATGTCGGACGCGCCGAGTATCACGAGCCCGGCGATCAGCAGTCTGACATGACTCGTCGTATCGGCGAGTTTGCCGAGCGGATACGCCGATAGCGAGTACACGACGTTCATCGCGACCATCACGAGCGGCACCAGCGCGACGGGCACACCGCTACCCATTGCGCGCAGCACGAGGAAAGCCTCGCTGAAACGCGCGAGCGCAAACACGGCGCCGATCGCGACGACCCACCAGAACGCGGCGCCGAGTTGACCGATGTTCTCGCGCCGGATCGGATTGACCCGCTTCGCGCCGGGCTCACGCGCAGGCTCGTCGATGCCGACACTCAGCAACACGACAGCCAGCACGCCTGGAATTACCGCGAGCCAGAACGCAAGGCGGAAGTTGTCCGCCCAGACCAGCATGATCGCGACCGCAAGCAGCGGCCCGAGAAACGCGCCGACGGTATCGAGCGACTGCCGCAGTCCGAACGCTGCGCCGCGCAGATGCGGCGGCGTGACATCGGCGACTAGCGCATCGCGCGGCGCACCGCGAATGCCTTTGCCGATCCGGTCGATCACTCGGGCCGTCACGACGAGGCCGATCGCCGGTGCGAGCGCGAACAGCGGCTTGCTCAATGCCCCGAGTCCATAACCCGCGACAGCGAGCCATTTGCGATTGCCGAGGTAATCGCTGAGCGTGCCGGAAAAGACCTTGACGATCGGCGCCGTCGCCTCCGCAATGCCTTCGATGAGGCCGATCGTCGCGGCGCTCGCGCCGAGGCTCGCCATCATGAACATCGGCAGCAGGCTGTGAATGATCTCCGACGAGACGTCCATCAACAGGCTCACGCAGCCTAATACCCAGATGCTGGCGGGAATCTGTCGAAGCGTGCTGAGGCGGGATTGACCGTGCATGGCGATGTATCCGTGTGCGCTTCACATCTTGCGAAGCACGAAACGTCCCGCACCTGTCATCTGATCCAGCGAAACGATTTGCCCGTCGCTTTCGATGAATTCGAACGTCGAGCCCGGTGCGGATGCAATGCGAAACACGTGGTCGCGCGCAGCGACGAAGCGTTCGTCGCGTTGGCCCGGCGCGCGCAGCCACAACGTACCGTCGTCGCGCTCCAGCACCTCGACGCGAATTCCGGTTGCCGTTTGGAAAGCGCCCGCGAAACGCTGCAACATGGCAGACGCATGCGCAAATTCCTTGCGCACGAAAACGACTTCATTCTCGACGATCTTCGTGACGAAGCGGTCGATGTCGCCTTCATGCGTCGACTGGAAATTGATGCGCCAGCGCGCGTCGTCTTCGGGATCGTCTGCTTCGGCGTCGAAGCGTTCGTAGTGATAATGCGCGAGCGGCAGGTTCTGATCGCGGAATGTCAGGCGCAGACGGCCGTCTTCCAGCACGATCGAGATCGTGCCGTAAGCGTCGTGCGCGTAGTCGCCGGCATAGTGCTCCAGCGGATGTGATGGCGTCGTGTTGTCGATCCGGTCTGCGTACCGGGTGCTGGCCGCCTGCGACATCGCCTGTCGCGCCGATGCCGCAAGCTCGATAAAGCGCTCGTTCCACGGCGTGATATCCAGGCCGAGCAAACGCTCGCAGAGTTGATAGTGAACGACGTCGCGCAACATGGCGCAATGATCGCCGATCACGAACACGCTTACGCCGATCCGCTCTCTCGGCAAAACAGAGACCCTCGAATGAAAACCGCGCAAGTCGCCGCCGTGAAAGGCCACCAGATGTCCACGATAGACCTCCGTCTGCCTGCCGAGGCCATACGTTCCGTTCAACGATTCCCACCAGCCGTATAGCTGGGTCGCCGCGTTCGGCAGCGGGATTGCCGGGACCATCGTTTCGTGCAACGCGCTCTTCGGTAGCACCTGCCGCTCGCCTGCCTTGCCATCGTCGATGAGCAACGTCAGCCAGCGCGACATATCGTCGAGTGTGGACACCATGCTGCCCGACGGCCACGGTGGATCATCCGTGCGCTTCGTGTCGAGCTTGCGCAGTTCGCGGCTGTCGCGTCGCTCGGTATAGCCTACCGCGAGGTTCGGCTCTTCCAGCAGCGCGGCGAAACGAAACGACGTGTCGCGCATGTCCGCTGGCTCGAGCATGCGCTCACGCACGAAGTCGGTCCATGACATGCCGCTCAATCGCTCGATCACATGAGCGGCCGCGTAATACATGACGTTGTTGTAGATGAAGGTCTCGCGCAGCCCTGCGCTCGGTTTCATCAGATGCAGGCGGTTGAATACGTCCTTCGGCGTCGCTGCCGCGCCGAACGTCATCATGTCGTGACGCGTGATGCCCGTGCGATGCGCGAGCAGATCGCGCAAGGTCACGGAACGTGTGAGGATGTCGTTGTGAAAGCGCAGCTCGGGTAGGACATCGCAGAGCGATCCGTCGAAGGTGAGCTTGCCCTCTTCGACCAGCATTCCGGCCGCAAGCGCGACGAAGAGTTTCGTGTTCGACGCAATCGGAAAGCGCGTCGACGTGTCGAACGGCAGACGCTTTGCGTACTCGCGAAAACCATATCCACGCGTCAGAACAGGCTCGCCATCGACAACGACAGCCACACCCACAGCCGGTGCGTTCCATTGCTGCATCAGCGCAGCGACGCTTTCGTCGAAGCCTTCGAGTTTGTCTAGCTGCGTCAAGCCATTCTCCTCGGGTCGAACGTTCACGAACGGACTCTCGAATGCGGCCGCAACCTCAGACGGTTATCCGAATGGAAGCATGGTGCAAGCAAACTGTTGCGTCGAGAGCGTTGGCCGGCCTCGAACACTTTCCTACCGCGCAAACCCGCCGAGCCCGCGCGACAAGGCCAGTTCCCGATGGCATGCTCGATGCAACTGTGTGCGAGACCACCCCGCATCAGGAGCACGCCATGTTCGCATACATTTTCCTCGCGCTGCGCAAGCTGTTGGACTGCGCCGAACACAGCCGCCGCGACGCTTACCTCGCTGCGGCCGTCGATATCGTCGAACTCGAACGCCGCATGCGGCTGATCGATGTGAACGGTTAGGCCGTCACAGCAACCCGACCAGATTGCCGAGCGCAGCGGACACGTCCCCTTCGCGCCAACCCAGCGCGAGACGCGCCCGCATTTTCGCGCCCTGCACGTCGAGGTAACGCACGCCCTTCACCTGCACCTGCGCAATCGCGGCGGGCACGATGGACACACCGAGGCCCGCCGCCACCAGATTGATCACCGACGATACCTGCGGCGCAGGCTGCGCGAGTTGCGGACTGAAGCCCGCTTCGCCGCACGCCCGCACGATCTCGTCGTGCAGCGTGACACCCGCCGGCCCCGGCACGAGCACGAATGGTTCGGCGGCGAGTGCCGTCAGCGGCAAGCGCTTCTTGCCGGCCAGTGGATGCGCCGATGGCAGCACGATTTTCATCGCTTCGTCGGCGAAGCGATGCATCTGCACATTCTCCGGCTGAGTCGATCCGGGCCGGAAAAATACAGCGTCGATCCGGTCGTCGAACAGACCTTGCAGCAGCGCAGGGGTATTCGCCTCTTCGAGCGTCAGATCGACGGTCGGATAGCGGAGCTTGAAACGATGGATCAGCGCGGGCACGACGGGGTTGAACGCCGCTGACCCCGTGAAGCCGATACGCAATCGCCCCGTTTCGCCACGCGATGCGCGTTGTGCCGCCAGCGCCGCGCGCTCCGCACCTGCTATGACGCGTTGCGCCTCGACCAGAAACGCGGTGCCCGAGTTGGTCAACTCCGCGCCGTGCGGCGTCCGGCGGAACAGTTCGACGCCCAGTTCGCGTTCCAGACTCTTGATCTGCTGACTGAGTGGCGGCTGTCCGATTCCGAGGTTTTCGGCGGCGCGCGTGAAATTGCCCTCGCTTGCAACCTCGATGAAATAACGCAGATGACGTAGTTCCATGCTAGTGCTCAAACGTATCGTGTTACGCATTTTCATATATTGGACAGTATAGCGGTCGAGCAGGACAATGCATGCGTCACAGCCGAACGTCAATCCTGTTCCATGAACTCCGACTCTATCGTTGCGACGCCCGAGCGCGTCGCGTTACCCGGCGCACCCACGCGCCCCGCATCAACCGGCGTGGTGCCCGGCTCGGCGGATTTTCGCCGCATCAGCATCGCGCTGTTCCTCGCAGGTTTTTCCACGTTCTCGCTGCTGTATTGCGTGCAGCCGTTGCTGCCCGTTTTCGCCAGCGAATTCCATATCGGCGCGGCGCAGAGTTCTCTGGCGCTGTCGTTGTCGACCGGCTTCCTCGCGTTCTCGATTCTCTGTGCCGGCGCACTATCGGAGCGTTTCGGACGACGCGGCCTGATCTTCGTATCGATGACGCTCGCCGCGCTCTTCAACGTCTGCGCGGCACTCGAAGCGAGCTGGCACAGCATTCTCGTCGCCCGCGCACTCGAAGGGCTCGCGCTCGGCGGCGTGCCCGCAGTGGCGATGGCCTATCTGGCGGAGGAAATCGATCCGCGCGGGCTCGGGTTGTCGATGGGTCTCTATGTCGGCGGCACCGCGTTCGGCGGCATGATCGGCCGCGTAGGCATGAGTTATATGAGCGATCATCTGTCGTGGCGCACCGCCATGCTGACCATCGGCATCGTCGACGTGATCGCAGCGATCGCATTCGTGTTGTTGCTGCCTGGGTCACGCAACTTCGTGCGCCGCTCCGATCTGAGCCCCGCGCATCATATAGCGCTGTGGCGCAAGCATCTGACGGCGTCGACCTTACCCGCCGTGTTCGCAATGGGATGCTTCGTGATGGGCGTGTTCGTCACGGTCTACAACTACGCGGGCTTTCGACTGATGGCCGCGCCGTTCGATCTCAGCGCGACGCAAACGGGCCTGATCTTCTGCTCGTATCTGTTCGGTATCGTCGCGGCGTCCAGTGCGGGCGCACTCGCCGACCGCTGCGGACGCGGTCCCGTGCTGACGGCGGGCGTCGTGGTCGCGGCACTCGGACTCGCGTTGACCTTGATGCATGCGCTCGTGCCCGTCGTGCTCGGCATCATCGTGTTGACCATCGGCTTCTTCATCACGCACTCAGTGGCAAGCGGCTGGGTGGGACAACTCGCCGATGGCGCCAAAGGACACGCAACCTCGCTCTATCTGCTTGCGTACTATCTCGGTTCGAGCGTGCTGGGTTCGTGGGGCGGCTGGTTCTGGCAGAACGGCCAATGGCCGTCGGTCGCGGGATTCGGCTTCGCGATGCTCGCCGTATGCGGAACGCTGACGTTGTATGTCGCGCGCGTGCAAACAACGAAGCTTGCACCCACACGCTGATTCATGATTCACACGCAAGGAGCCCTTTCATGATCGATCATCTCGACCATCTGGTGCTGACCTGCACCCATGCCGAAGCCACGACGCGGTTCTACACGCAGGTCATGCAGATGCAACTGGAAACGTTCGGCGCGGGCCGCATCGCGTTCCGCTTCGGCAACCAGAAGATCAATTTGCACGTACGCGGCAGCGAATTCGAGCCGAAGGCGCATTTGCCCGTGCCGGGCGCGCTGGATCTGTGCTTCATCGCCTCGGTGCCGCTCGATCAGGTCATCGCACACCTTGCGGCATGCAACTGGCCGATTATCGAAGGCCCTGTCGAACGAACGGGCGCGACACAGAAGATCCGCTCGGTGTATGTGCGAGATCCCGATCTGAATCTGATCGAGATCTCGGAACTGCTGGGTTGATCCAGCGTCTCCGTGAGAAGTCGGTGGGCACGGATATCAGGAACGTGCCCGGCTTGCCGACGGTCGCGTGCCCGGCGCCCAGATCGCACGCTTTAAGCCACGTTTAATCCACGGTGCCTAGATTGCAGACACTCGCCCCGTTCAAGCGCATCTGCAATTGAACGGCCTTACCCTTCACGATGGAGATCGTCATGAACAGGTTCGCCAGAGCAGGCCTCGTTGCCGTCACACTCGCGCTCACGCAATCGGCGGTGAATGTCGCGTTTGCCGCGACGGAAAATCTGCCGCCGCTTCATCGACAGGGCGCGGTGACGTATCTGTCGGGCGGCATCGGCAGCGACCAGTCGGCTGCGCTCAAGGACGTGATGCATCAATACCCGCTCGTGCTCGAATTCGCGGGCAAATCGAATCAGGGTAACGAGTACCTCGCCGACGTTCCCGTCCACATCACCGACATGAACGGCACGACAATACTGAACGCAACCGCGCAGGGTCCATTCATGCTGGCGTCGCTACCGGCTGGACGCTACAGGATCAGCGCGAGCTACGACGGCAAGACGCAACAGCGTGTGGTCGATATAACGCCGTCGGGACATACGCAAACGCTCTTTCTGTGGCCTGCCGGATCGAATGGCGGCACCTCATAAGCGTGCCTTCACAATCGATCATCGAACTGCACAGCGCGACGCGAAGCGCACACATTAGCCCGCTTTAAGATTCACTTAAGTGTTGCCGGCTAAGGTGAGCGCTCCGTCGCCTTTCACTGCACGGCAACCTCGCCGCACTCTTTACATGCCGTTCGATACGCCCTTCCGGTTTGCCGTCATTTTTACCGCGCTCTGCCTGCAGCTCGAGTAACGGCAGCACCCGTTTTACCTCCTCACCTCGACGCCACGCGTCTGTCAGTTCGCGCACGATGTCTGCTTCGTGCAACCGCCATCGCAGTACCCGCCGTTTCGACCTTCGATCATGCCCCTTCCCGCATTTGTCGCGCCGTCGGCGCGCAGTGGCAAAGTCATTCTCGTGTGTGCGCTCAGTTCAGTTTGTGCAGCGCTGATCTTCTCGCCGCAGCACGCGAAGCATTCCGTCGATCAGGATGATGCCGCCGGCGCGCCGTCCGCGTCGCCGAACCGCGAAGCCGCCGATACGGCGCGCGCTGCACAACCCGCACCCCAACCTGCCGCTCCCGCGCCTGCTTCCGAAGCAACGCCGCAACCCGTCGTCAGGTCGGCGACCATCAAAAGCAGCTTCGCGGAAGCGGCCCAGCGGCTCGGACTCGACAGCCGCACCGCTGCCTTGCTCGCGCATGCGTTCTCGGGCGAGATCGACTTCCGCCGCGACCTCAAGGCGGGCAACACGATCAGCCTCGTAGTCGATCCACCCGAAGCGGGCAACGCATCGGCCCAATCGCAGCCGGCAACGCCGCTTGCCGTGCGCATCGCAACGGGCTCGACGTCGCACGAACTGTTTCTGTACCGCAACCTCGAAGGCAAGCCGTTCTATTACACGAAGGACGGCGCGAGCACGACGCCAGCGTTCTCGCGCTATCCGCTCGCGTATGAGCGTGTGTCGTCGGAATTCGCGCTGCGCCGCCTCGATCCCGTCACACACCGCTGGCAAAGCCACGACGGCGTCGATCTCGCCGCGCCCGCAGGCACGCCCGTTCATGCGACGGCTCGCGGCACGGTCGCGTTCATCGGCAGGCAAACGGGTTACGGCAAGGTGATCGTGCTGCGTAATCCACCGCCCTATCAGACCGTATTCGCGCATCTGTCGCGCTTCGCGAAAGGACTGCATCGAGGCACCCAGGTACGGCGCGGCCAGGTGATCGGTTATGTCGGATCGACGGGTTGGGCGACGGGTCCGCATCTGCACTATGAAGTGCATGTCGATTCGGTGCCGAAGGATCCGTTGACCGTCGCGCTGCCTGGCAAGAATCCGCTCGACGCAACCGAGCGCGCTCAGTTCGCAAAAGAAGCCGACCGTCTCGCCGCTCTGCTCTGACGACACTCACAACCAGGAACACACCGTGCCGCTCCCTCAACCGACGTGCTGAAATTCCATCTCTTCCTCACGCTGCTGCTGATCGCGAGCCTCGTGCCCGCGATGGCCCATGCACGGCATGTCATATTCAAACCCGCCGTGAAGGCACGCGCCGCCATCGTCGTCGATATGACGACGGGTCGCACGCTCTATGCGAAACACGCCGACGAACGCCTTCCCATCGCGTCATTGACGAAGCTGCTGACCGCGATGGTCGTGCTCGACTCGAAGCGCTCGATGGTCAAGCCGCTGCGTGTCACGGATGCCGACGTCGACCGGTTGAAATGGTCGCGTTCGCGTCTGCCCGTTCGCTCGCTGCTCCTGCGCAGCACGCTGCTGCATATTGCGCTGATGTCGTCGGAAAACCGCGCCGCGTTTGCATTGAGCCGCGACTATCCGGGCGGGCGGCCGGGCTTCGTGCGCGCGATGAACCACACGGCGAAGCGGCTGCACATGTCGCGCAGTCATTTCGTCGATCCGACGGGACTGTCGCCGCATAACGTTTCGACTGCGCGCGATCTCACGCGGCTCGTGCGCGCGGCCTATCGTTACCGCGTGATCCGCCGCTATTCGACGGCTCACGAAAAGCTGGTGCTGGGCGGGGACGGGCCGCTGATGTACCGCAACACGGACCCGCTCGTGCATCGTGCGTCGTGGCATGTCGGGCTGCAGAAGACCGGCTTCACCAACGAGGCCGGCCATTGTCTGATCATCGTGACGAACGTGCGCGGCCATCCGGTGCTGATCGTGCTGCTCGGCGATCCCGACGCGCAGGCTCACTTCCAGGATGCCGTCGATCTGCGCCGCTGGCTCGTCGCCTCGCATCGCTGACGCACACGTCCCACCCTCGTTCTTGCCGGATGCACGCGCCGCTGTACACTTCCGTGCAACGTCGCGCCGCCGACGATTTCTGAGCGATGCATCATGGACCGGATTGACGCAATGAAGGTGTTCGTCGCGACGCTCGACGAAGGCAGCCTGGCCGGCGCGAGCCGCCGGCTCGGCCGTTCGCCTGCCGCCGTGAGCCGCGCCATTGCGTTCCTCGAAGCGCACGTCGGCTCGCCGCTCCTGCATCGCACCACGCGCACCATCAAGCTCAGCGAAGCCGGCGAACGTTATGCGGCCGCCTGCCGGCGCATCCTGACCGATCTGGAGGAAGCCGACCTGCTGGTAGCGGGCGAACGTTCCGCGCCGCGCGGCCTGCTGAATGTCACGGCGCCCGTTGCCGCCGGCCAGGACCTGCTGCGCCCGATCCTCGACGAGTTCATCGATGCGTATCCCGCCGTCTCTGTGCGCCTGCACATGCTCGACCGGCCCGTCAGTCTCATCGACGAAGGCATCGACGTCGCGCTGCGCATCGCGCATCTGCCCGATTCGACGCTGGTGGCGATACCCGTCGGCGAAGTGCGGCGCGTCGTGGCGGCAGCACCGCGCTATCTGACGAAGCATCCGCGCATCCGCGAACCTGCGGACCTCGCGGAACATCAGATCATTTCGATGACGCACTTCGGCCTCGACTCGTGGAGCTTTCCGCCGTCGGAAGGCTCGACCGTGCCGCAAGTCGTCAACTTCTCGCCGCGCCTGATCGTCAACAGCATCGACGCGGCTGCCGCCTCCGCCGTCGAGGGACGCGGCGTCACGCGCATGTTTTCCTATCACATCGCGCAGCAGGTGAAGGACGGGCAACTGCGGATCGTCCTGCGCGACAGCGAGCACGCGCCCTTGCCCGTTCATCTCCTGACACCGCACGGCCGGCTTTCGGTGCCGAAAGTGCGCGCCTTCGTCGATTTCGCCACGCCGCGCCTGCGCCGCCAATTCAAGCAGCTCCAGCGCGCGACGGACCGCGATTAAACCGGACTGCGGAAGAATGTCTGCCGTCGCGCGTGGATTCTCTCGGTAGTCGACTCAATCTAGACTTGCTCCATCGAGATCGGGCCTGAATGGCCCAATGAGTTCAAGGAGCAATTCATGGGTGCCGAACAGAAAGTCGTGATCGTCACGGGCGCGTCGCAAGGTATCGGCGCAGGGCTGGTGAAGGCGTATCGCGACCGCAACTTCCGCGTCGTCGCAACGTCCCGTTCGATTCGTCCCAGCGACGATCCGGATATCGCCACCGTGCAGGGCAATATCGCCGATGCCGAGACCGCACGGCGCGTAATCGCACTCGCACTCGAACGCTTCGGCCGGATCGACACGCTGGTCAACAACGCGGGCATCTTCATCGCCAAGCCCTTCGACGCGTACACGCCCGAAGACTACGA
The DNA here is from genome assembly GCF_017104565.1 of Paraburkholderia sp. Tr-20389. Classification (GTDB taxonomy): domain Bacteria; phylum Pseudomonadota; class Gammaproteobacteria; order Burkholderiales; family Burkholderiaceae; genus Paraburkholderia. Next base: position 14,808 of record NZ_JAAGPD010000006.1, read on the forward strand.
CGCCGTCATGTCGACCAACGTGAACGGCTTCTTTCACATCACGCAGCGCGCGCTGACGGAAATGAGCCGCAAGCGCAGCGGGCACATCGTGAACATCACGGCAAGCCTCGTCGACCGCCCGCGTGCCGGGTTGCCCGCCGCCATGGCCGCATTGACCAAAGGCGGTCTGAATGCGGTGACGAAATCGCTCGCTATCGAATACGCGCCGCTCGGCATTCGCGTCAACGCGGTCGCGCCCGGTGTCATCAAAACGCCGCTGCATCCGCAGGAACGACACGAAGCACTAGCCCGCTTTCATCCGCTTGGACATCTGGGCGAGGTCGCGGATATCGCCGAGGCCGTGCTTTATCTGGAATCGGCAGGTTTCGTGACGGGCGAGATTCTGCACGTGGACGGCGGCAGCAACGTCGGCTCCTGATAACGCAGCACGCAGACGTGAAGGAAGCACGGAGTCAACCATGCAGCACACAGCTATTGAAGTATCGGCACCGCCTGTCTTCAACATCACACGCGGCACGGTCGCGGGGGCGAGCGCGAGCCTCGTCGGCATCGGGCTCGCACGCTTCGCGTACACGCCGCTGCTTCCCGCCATCATCGACGCGCACTGGTTCGCGGCATCGACCGCTGCCTATCTCGGCGCGGCGAATCTGGGCGGTTACCTGGCAGGCGCGTTGCTGGGCGGCTACCTCGCGAAGCGCGCCAATGCAGCGACGGTGCTGCGCGCGATGATGTTGCTGGCGACGATCGCATTCGTCGCTTGCGCGTTCCCGCTGTCGTTCGTGTGGTTCTTCGTATGGCGCTTCGCGTCTGGCCTTGCAGGCGGCGCGTTGATGGTGCTGGCCGCACCGACTGTGCTCGCACACGTGCCGCCATCGCGCCGCGGCCTCGTGAGCGGAGCGATTTTCGCGGGCATCGGCCTGGGCATCGCCGCATCGGGCACAGTCGTGCCGCTGTTGCTGCGCGAAGGCGTGACGCAGACGTGGCTCGGACTTGGCGCGATCGCGCTGCTGCTGACACTCGCCGCATGGAATGGCTGGCCGAAGCAGGATGCGCCTGTGCCCACGGCACACAGGCATCACGCAACGCATTCGAAACCAGGCGGCTTCACCCTGCGCGCGCTCTATGCAGAGTACGCGCTCAACGCAGTCGGGCTCGTGCCGCACATGCTATTTCTCGTCGACTTCGTATCGCGCGGGCTCGGCAAGGGACTCGATACAGGCGCGCAATACTGGGTGCTGTTCGGCCTCGGTGCGATTGCGGGTCCGCTGCTGAGCGGACATCTCGCCGACCGCGCGGGTTTCGGACCCGCACTGCGCGCCGCATTCGTGATCCAGATCGTCGCCATCGCGTTGCCGCTGATCGGCACGGGCCCCGTACCGCTGATCGCCTCCAGCGTGTTGATGGGCGCCGCCGTGCCGGGTGTCGTGCCGCTCGCGCTCGGCCGCGTCAATGAACTGCTCGCGCATCATCCCGCCGCGCAAAAAGGCGCGTGGAGCACGGCCACCACGGCATTCGCGGTGTTACAGGCGGGCGCCGCGTATGGCATGTCGTTCCTCTTCACGCAGAACGGCGGCAATTACACGATGTTGTTCATGATCGGCGCGGCGGCGCTCGCACTCGCGCTCGCCGTCGACCTGTTCGCGGCGCTGCGCGGCGACCCGGAAAGGGTTTGAGATACCTGCAACGTTTCATCGAAGGATAGATAGCATGAACCAGCCCACGACCTCCGTTTCGCTGCGCAACGCACCGGATGTCCCGACTTTCAGTTACACGGAGCGCAATCAGCAGTACTGGATGCGCAATCTGTTCGTCTGCGTGTTCGGTTCGTTCACGACGCTCGTCAGCCTGAGCATGCTGCTGCCGTTTCTGCCGCTCTACGTGAAGCAACTTGGCGTGACATCGCAGGCCGATGTGATCCAGTGGTCGGGCGTCGCGTTCGGTGCGACCTTCCTCGGCACGGCCGTCACGGCGCCGCTGTGGGGCCGTCTCGCCGACCGTTACGGACGCAAGCCGATGCTGATCCGCGCGGCTGTCGGCATGGCCGTGGTGATGTCGCTGATCGGGGTTGCGCACAACGTCTATGAACTCGTCGGGCTGCGTCTGGTTGCGGGTCTGGTCGGCGGCTATGCGTCAGCGTCGACCGTCATGGTCGGTACACAGGCGCCGCGCGAACGCGCGGGCTGGGCGCTGGGCCTGCTGTCGACGGGCGCGCTTGCGGGCGCCCTCGTCGGCCCGCTGATCGGCGGCCTGCTGCCGGGCTGGATCGGCATACGCGGCACGTTCTTCGCGGGCGGCGCGGTGATCGCCGTCGCCGCGCTGCTGACGATCTTCGTCGTTCAGGAAGACTTCCAGCCCGCCACCGATACCAGCCGCAAAGCCGCCCACGCCGCAGCCGACGCGAATGCGCCGCGCACCCGTTACGCCGTGATCGGCGCACTGCTCGCAACGGCGATGATGGTATTGCTCGCCAACATGTCGATCGAACCCATCATCACGGTCTATGTGGGCAGCCTGGGCGTCGCGCCGGATCATCTGGCTCGCATTGCCGGTGTCGTGATGGCGTGCTCGGCGTTCGGCAGCATGTTCACGGCCGCGCGCCTCGGCGCACTCGCGGACCGGATCGGCGGTTGGAACGTGATCATCGGTTGCCTCGTCGTGACGGGCCTCGTGATGATTCCGCAAGCGTTCGTCCAGCAATGGTGGCAGTTGGCCGCGTTGCGCGCGCTGATGGGCATGTCGCTCGCCGGTCTCTTGCCGGCAATCGCGAAGCTCGCACGCCATGCCGTCGATGAAAGCCGCACGGGACAGATGCTCGGCTATCTGCAATCGGCGCAGTTCAGCGGCCAGGTGCTCGGCCCGGTGATCGGCGGCGAGATCGCCGTGCATCTCGGCATGCACTCCGTGTTCTTCGCGACGGGCTCGCTGCTGGTGGTATGCGCGGGCTTCGCGCAGTGGGCGCGCGAGCGGTGATGCGCGTGATCGTTTCCTGATTGCCTTCTGATCGCCTTGCGCTTGCGCGATGGTATGCACGTTTGTGCGTATACTCACTCGAAGAGCAATTTCGCGGCACATCGCAGTCATTCAGGAGCGAAGGTCATGTTCATTGCAATGAACCGGTTCAAGGTGGCGCTGGGTTCGGAAGGCGCATTCGAGGAGGTGTGGACGACGCGGGACACGCATCTGAAGGATGTGCCGGGCTTCGTCGAGTTTCATCTGCTGAAGGGTCCGCAGCGCGAGGATCACGTGCTGTATTCGAGTCACACGGTGTGGGCGGATCGCGCGGCGTTCGAGGCATGGACGCAATCCGAGGCGTTTCGCGCCGCGCATCGGAATGCGGGCGGTGAGACGCGCGCGCTCTATCTCGGCCATCCGGAATTCGAAGGATTCGAGGTGCTTCAGACGGTGAAGTGATCGGCGAGGCGCGTCATGCACGCTCATCACACATCGCTCGACATTCCGGACGCGCCCGTCTTGCGTGTGCAAGGCGATCGTCATACGTTCGGCAATACCGCGATCGAACTGAACTGGATCATCGCGGACAGTGCGCTATGCAGCGTTTGCGTGGTCGATCCTGTGCATGGGCGCATGCTGCAGGTCGATGCGCCGTTCGTTCTCATGCTAGCGGATGGCAGCATGTTTGGCGCGGCCGAGTTGCGGCTCGTCGCGCCATTGCGCGAGGAAACGCTGTCTGCGGATATCGACGCGCTGCGTCAAGCCGAACGCCATGCAGGCCGGCGCGTAGTCGCGACGCTCAGTGACGGCGAGCGCCGCCTGCGTGTCGAATGGTGCGTCGAGCAGCGCGAGGGGGCGCCTTATCTACGCCAGCACCTGTCCGTCACTGCACTGCTGCGCGACGAGCACGTTACATCCATTGCGCTGCTACGGACTCACGCGCCGTCTGCCTGGAAAGCCGGCGACCTCGCAGCAGTACCTGTCGTCGACGGCAATGTCTATGTCGGCTTCGAGCTTCCGATGGCGGAAAGCGAAGTGCGCGACGGCATGGCCTGCTTCACCGTCACGCGCACACTGCCGCTCGAAAAAGGCAAGACGCTCGCGTATTCCGCTGTTGCAGGCGTGTTTCGCGAAGGCCAGTTGCGCCGCGATTTCGCAGCCTACATAGAGCGTGAACGGGCGCGGCCCTATCGTCCTTTCCTGCACTACAACTCCTGGTACGACATCGGTTTCCTCACGACCTACACGCAGGATCAGGCCATCGACCGCATTCACACGATAGGCCACGAACTGCATGACAAGCGCGGCGTGCCACTCGATTCCTTCCTGTTCGACGACGGATGGGATGATTACAGCGGTAGCTGGACGTTCAGCGATGCGTTTCCCGATAGCTTCATACCGTTGAAAGAGGCAGCGGCACGCTATGGCGCAGCACCCGGCGTGTGGCTGTCGCCGTGGGGCGGCTATGGACCTCCTCGAACGGAGCGCGTGACACGCGGCCGCGCGGCAGGTTACGAAACGGCCGGCGACGGCTTCGCGCTTTCAGGTCCAACGTACTATCGCCGCTTTCACGAAGTCGCGTTGGATCTGCTCACGAAACACGGCGTCAATCATTTCAAGCTCGACGGCACGGGCAACGCGAATAGGGTCGTCGCCGGCAGCCGCTTCAACAGCGATTGGGATGCAGCAATAGATCTCATCGACGACATGCGCCGCGCAAAGCGCGATGTATTCGTCAATCTGTCTACGGGCACGCAAGCGTCACCCTTCTGGCTGCGCTATGTCGACTCGATCTGGCGCGACGGCGCGGACTACGGTTTCGCCGGTAAAGGCAGCGAGCGCGAACGCTGGATCACGTATCGGGACGCGCAAACGTATCGCAATGTCGTGTGTCGAAGCCCGCTGTTTCCGCTCAATTCGCTGATGCTTCACGGCATCATTTATGCGCAGGCCAACACGCAACTCAACAGCGATCCCTCGCAAGCATTTGCGCACGAAGTGCATTCATACTTTGGCAGCGGGACGCAGTTGCAGGAACTGTACGTCACGCCGTCGTTGCTGCATGCACGCGACTGGGATGCGCTCGCCGATGCTGCCCGCTGGGCGCGCGCTCATGCCGACGTTCTGCGCGATTGCCACTGGATCGGCGGCGCGCCGGATGAACTCGAGGTTTACGGCTGGGCTGCGTGGACGCCGTCCAAAGCGATCGTGACGCTGCGCAATCCGGATGATCTTGCGAAAGACTTCGTGCTCGATCTGCGAACACATCTCGAACTGCCGGATGGTATCGAAGGTCAGTTCAGCACGCGGTTTCCGTTTATCGAAGGCGATGTGAACGTTGCAACACGATGGGACGCGGAACGCCCGCAAGCCATACACCTCGATCCGTTTCAAGTGCTGACGCTCGAACTGTCGCCCGTCTAACGGCTACGCTACGAAAGAGACGACGCGAGACTCACAGGCTTCGCCTCGGTCTGGTGCAAATCGAAGATCAATACGGTGTTGTCACCTGGCTTCAACCATGGTGCCGGGCAATAGAGCCGCATCTGCGGGCCGATATGCCAGTATCGCCCGAGATTGCGCCCATTGACCCACACGATGCCTTTGGTCCATTCGCTCATGTCCAGATAGACATCACCGACGGCATCGATCGGCAGCGTCGCCACGAAGAACATGCCCGGCTTGTTCGGCCTGGAACAGACGGGCCGCAAGCTCTCGATGAACGAAGCATCCATTGGCAAAAGCACGACTTCCCAGCCGTCTGGAATCTCGCTCGCGCCAGACGCGTCATGAATGACGACGGGATCGACTATGCCCTTGCGATCGATCATCGAATGCCCGTAATTCACCCGGCCCATGCCTTCGACGAGTATCTCCAGCACAGCCGCCTCTTGCTGACGGGACGATGCATCAGGCAATGCGACCGGCCGGCGACGCATTATTTTCCGTGGCGAAGCCAGATCCTCCTGTACACGCGCGCGCGACACTGCACCCGCGTACTGATCGCCGACGAAAACGGTCGCGTAATCGTGAACATCCCCAATGTCCAGCGCACCGCCCGCATAGCGCGCCAGTTTCTTCCGATACAGCACGAAGCCGAATGCCTGGCCATACATCTCGAAAGGCTGCGGCTGCATCGTGTCCGCGAGCGGAAGCGCAGCGGGAAGATTGTCCCAGAGGGACGCATACCGTCGCGGCATCAATCGGCGAACGCCGTTCGAATCCATCGCGGGAATCGTTGCGATGGGCGCGGGCACATCGGGCAACGGCGTCGAAAGATATCGCGCGATGATGCTGCGGTACGCCATGTAACGCGCGGTCGCCACGCCCTGCTCGCTGATCGGCGCGGCGTAGTCGTAACTCGTGATGTCGGGCTGATATTCGTCCGAGTCCACGTCTACGTTCGCGCCCGCGTAAAAGCCGAAGCTCGTGCCGCCATGAATCACGTAAAGATTGAACGACTGGTTCTTGCGCATCAACTCATCGAGCGTGGCGGACAGATCGACGGATGTGCCCTGGAATACGCTGTCGCCCCAATGCGTGAGCCACCCCGGATAGACCTCGCCCGCCATGGCCGGCACGGAAGGAAAGACCTTGCGCACCGCGTCGATCTGCGCCGCGTTGCCGTTGCTCAACGCGATCGCGCCATCCGCAACATACGAGAGGTTCTGTTGCAGCTGCACGAGGCCGTCTTCCGTATAGAACGGTCCGTGGATGCCGCCGCGAATCCACAACTGCCTGAGTTCCTCCAGATAAGCCGGATTGCTGTCGAACGAACCGAACTCGTTCTCGATCTGGATCATCAGGATCGGGCCACCGTTCTCCGCCATCAACGGCCGCACGCGAGGAACGAGTTCGTCGATGTAACGCTCGACAGCGCGCATATAACGCGCGTCGCTCGCGTAATCCGTGCGTAGGCGGATATCCGGGTGTTTCAGCAGATACGACGGAATGCCACCCAGATCCCATTCGGCGCATACGTAGGGTCCCGGCCTGAATAGCACCCACATGTTCTCCGCCTGGCAAAGGCGGATGAAGCCTTCGATGTCGCGATTGTCGCTCTGGAAGTCGAATGCGCCCTCGCGCATCTCGTGATAATTCCACATCACGTATAGCGCGATGGTGTTCATCCCCATCGCCTTTGCCATCTGAATGCGGTGCAGCCAGTACTCGACGGGAATGCGCGCGGGATGCAATTCGCCGCTGCGGATCTGAAACGGCTTGCCGTTCAGCAGGAAGCCGTCGCCGTTCGGGGCGAAGCTGAACACATGCGGACCGTTTGGTCCGTCAGCACCCGGACTTTGCGTCGTTGTGAGCTTCGTCATGTGCGCGGCTGCTCCTGTCTTCAGTAGCGGTTACCCACGACTAATAATCCAAACCCTACTCATGCGATGTTTTATGCCCGATGCGTAATATTGCGCCATTCTTCCGCGCTATTACATTGCCTTTCGTATCGGGAAAAAATTTCTGATCGCCATTATGCTATAACCGGAAGTGAGCCAAATTAGCGATCACTCTGATCTCAAACGCGATATGGCATATTACTATGTCGAACCCGAAGTAGCGGGCGGCCTTGGAAAGCACACCGTGCTGGATTCAAGCGTCCATCCGCCAGCCATTACTAAACTGCATTACCGGATTATCAATTGGCTAGGCGATGCGCTGCTGGAAAGTTTTCCCGCCCTCATCGTCACGCGCGAAGCTGCAAGCGCGCTGAATGAAGCCAACGCGAGCGGCTATGAGTGCCGCGAACTCGAATTGACGGTCAGCGACTCGTTTAGAGAAATCTATCCGGAGCGTAGATTGCCGGAGTTTCTCTGGCTATCGGTGACAGGCGTGGCAGGACACAACGACCTCGGCATTGCCCACGATTCGCGACTCGTGGTGTCCGAACGCGTACTCGATATGCTGAAGGCATTCGGGCTGAATCACGCCATCGTCGAGAATTACTGAAGCGGTCGGCAGACCGCTAAAAAGTCCACCAGGAGTCCACTAAAGGCCAGCTTAAGGCCCGCTAAAGGCCCGCTAAAGGCCCGCTAAAAAACCAAAAGCCCGTCGTACTGACGGGCCCCCGGTTGCCTTTTTTGGAAAACAACGAAGTCAGGTTTTCTTTAGAAGCGATACCCGACCGATACAAATGAAACAATAGGATCGACGTGAATCTTCGACGTGCTCGTCACTGTGCCGACTGCCGCCGAATGCGTGGTCAGTGTTGCGCGCGTCGACAGCCACATATACGACAGCGAGACACCCGCTGACCAGTGTTTGTCGAAGTTATACGTGAAGCCTGCGTTGATGACGGGCGCGAACGAACTGCTCAGTTTCGCCGTCGTCTGACCTTCCAGCGCCGTGCCGTACGTCGACGAGTAGAGGAATGCGCCGCTCGACATCGCCGAACTGAGCTTCACGCCGCTATACCAGACATACGCCGCGCCCGCGCCGAGATACGGACGGAAATGGCTTTGCGCGTCGTTGAAATAGTATTTCAGCAACAGCGTCGGGCTCCATTCATACGCCTTGCCCAACTCGCCGAGCCCCGAGAGGGTGCCCGTTCCCGACAGCGTGAACTTCGGCGGCACGCCGAACACACCTTCGACTGCGATGTGATCGGTGACGAAATACGTCGCCGTGAAGCCGATCGTATCGGCGCCGTCGATATCCGCGCCCGAGCCGCTCGCAGTCGTCGTCGTGCCGGCCGCGGTGATGCTGAAAGGCTGGCTCGACACCTGCGGCGCCAGATGAAACCAGCCGACGTTCGCAACGAAACTGCCCGCGCTCTGTGCATGCGCGGCCGTGCCCGTCAACAGCGCGGCCGCAATGGCAATGGCCCGGTATGGCCTCATCGTCTCCTCCATTGTTGTGTGGGTCTGGAGGCGATTCTATGCGCACGACCGTTCGAATCGATACGATAAGTCTGGTGAATGGGCTCTGGAATTTGGTAAGGATTGACTGCGCCGCGTAATCCCTTCAGCCCGCCAGCTCGCGATGCAGCGCCAGATATTCCTGTGTGAGTTTGTGCTTCGGATCGAGATGGATCACGGGCTTGGCATGCTGATGCGACTCGCGGATCTTCACGGACGACGACAGTCGCGAACCGAGCACGGGCAGCCCTTCGCTCACCAGTTCGTCGACCAGCTGCTGAGGCAGGCTCGCGCGCGGCTGGAACTGGTTGATCACGATCCCTTCGACATGCAGCGCATCGTTGTGGTCCTGCTGGATCTCTTTCACGTTGTCGAGCAGCGTGTAGAGCGCACGCCGCGAGAAGTCGTCGCAGTCGAACGGAATCAGACAGCGTTCGACTGCGATCAGCGCGGAGCGCGTGTAGAAATTCAACGCGGGCGGCGTATCGATGTAGATCGCGTCGTACATGTCCAGTTCATTGAGCGCATCGCGCAGCTTGTAGATCTTGTAGCGCGATTCGAGCTTGCCGTGCAGCGTATCGAGATCCGGGTGCGCGGGCATGATGTCGAGATTCTCGAATGGCGTCGCATGGATGAACGACGTCACGTCGATCGGCTTGAAGCTGAACGTCAACGCGGTTTCGAAGAAACCCGCCACGTTGGGATGCACATCACTGGCCTGCGAGCCCAGCAGATACTGGCTCGAATTGCCTTGCGCATCCAGATCGATGACGAGTGTACGCAAGCCCTCGCTGGCGCTGATGGCCGCCAGATTGCACACGATGGTCGATTTGCCGACACCACCTTTCTGATTGAATACGACGCGCCGCATGTGTCCCCTCTTCCCTGTCGATCTGCCTGAAAAACCAGCAGCATACATCAGCCACATTACCGGCCGAAGCACGCCGGACAGCACGGGCGTGACCTGCCTCGTAGGAGACGATTTCATCGGCTAGAATCGTTTCACGTGCATACCGGCCGCACGGCCTCCGCGCGCGCCGCGCGGGCATTCACCATGCTGCGTGCTGTTGGTGCACAACTTCATGTGGAGGTCACGATGAAAGCAGACGAAAAGGCTGACGTACGCGCCTTCGTGCAAACGGCCGAACAGGCGGGCGACTATGTGTGGGTGATCGCACTCGTCGATTTCGGCGCACGCGAAGTAAAACGCACGATCGTTTCCGACGAAACATACAAGAACCGCGCGGCCGCAAAAGACGCAGGCGAAGCACGCCTGAAAGCACTCGAAGAAGACCGTCACGCGCACGCATAGCCTCATTGCCGGTTTCCCTCCGCCACAGCGGAGATAGACAAGTCCCGACGACCTGCTCGAAGCCGGCAGCGGCTTCGACGGTTCGTCGAATCGCGGATTCATCAGATTCACGACGAGTGACGGGCATCGGGCATGTCGCTGATTACGTTATGCATTCGCATCGCGCTCGCGGCCTATGTGGTCGCGCTGGTCGCGCTTTACTTCATGCAGGACCGCATGCTGCTGCCCGCGTCGCTCGACGCCGCCGGTCCGCCGACAGGCCATCATGCCGGCTACGACGTCAAGCCGTGGCGAGCCAATGGCGAATATGCGGGGTATCTCGTCACGCCTGACACCGCGCAGCCGCGCGGCACGTTCATGGTCTTCCACGGCAATGCGGAAACGGCGGAAAACAAGTTGCCGCTCGCTGAGATCTTCGTGCACGACGGTTATCGCGTCGTCGTGGTCGAGTATCCGGGGCAAGGAAGCCGTCAAGGCAAGCGCACGATGCTGGCGGCGCTGGCCGCATCGCGGGACGCACTAGGTGCGGTGCATGCGCAATGGCCCGGACGTGTTTATCTCGTGGGCGAATCGCTGGGCGCCGGGATGGCTGCGCAAGCCATCAAAGGCAATGAAGCCACCGTGGCAGGCGTCGCGCTCATCACGCCATGGGACTCGCTCGCGAGCGTCGCCTCGACGCATTACCCGATATTCCCCGTGCGCTGGATGCTGCACGATCCATTCGATTCCGTCGCCGCGCTCGCCCACTATGACGGGCCGCTCGTCGTGATCGGCGCGCAGCAGGACACGCTGATTCCCATCAGCCATGCGCAACGGCTGGCGGGCACGCATCCCGGCGCGCATCTGATGTTGTTGCCCGACGCGAATCACGAAGACTGGTTCGGCGCGATGAACGACGCGCACTGGCATCAGGTGCTTCGCTGGATGCGGGCGGACTGAGCGGCTGTAGCGGCTTGTCAGACGCCCCACGCGGCGCACACGCGCTCGCGGATATCCTCGAGACGCGCAACGGGCTCGTTGGCGAACACGAAGCGCAGATAACGTTGCGCTTGCGGCCCCCAGCCGTTCATCGGCGTCGCGGCGACTTCGCCTTTGTCCAGCAGCAGACGCGACGCATCGGGCGGCGCAAAGCCGAATTGCGAGGTGTCGATCAGCAGCGACCATCCGCCGTCGGGCCGCACCAGCGGCAGATCGCACAGTGCATGGAGCAGAAAATCGCGCCGCGCCTGCCACTCGGCAACACACTGTGCAACGCCATCGTCGGCTGATGTGAGCGCGGCAGTCGCACCCGGCATGCCAATGCCTACCTGGCAGACCACGTTCGACAGACTCACCAGCCTCACGTCGTTCATGATGCGTGCAGGGCCGACGATCCAGCCGACACGCCAGCCGATCATCCGGTATTCCTTCGACACGGAGCCGACCGTGAACGTGCGCGCTCGCATGTCCGGCAGCGAAGCAGGATGAATCGCGCGGCGCCCGTCGAACAGGATGCGCTCCATGGCCGCGTCGTAGACGAGCCATGCATCCGCGCGGCGGCATTGATCGGCGATCGCATTCCATTCCGTTGCATTCGCGACGAAACCGCTCGGCATCGACGGCGACATGATGAGGAAGGCTCGCGTACGCGGGCTCACTGCGCTTGCGAGAGAATCGATGTCGAGCCGCCAGCCGTCGGCGGCGGGCATGAGGCGCGCGAACTTCGGCACGCCGCCCGCCAGCAGCACGCGATTGATGAGGCCCGCGTAGGTGGGATCGGTGAGTACGACTTCATCGCCGGGATCGAGGATCGACAGCAACACGTTGAGGATGCCCGCGAGCCCCCCGGCGGAGACGATGCACTCGCTGCTCGCGTCGTAGTCGAAGCCCGTCGACTGCTTCATTCGCGCGACGACCGCCTCGCGCAATGCGGTCTGCCCCGTGAACGGCAGATAGCTGTTGGCGTCGTCATCGTCGACGGCATCGTGCGTGCGCCGGATCGCTTCGGCGGGTGGCCTCAGGTCGGTGTCGAGGTTCTCGAGCCGCAGGATGTTGCGATTCTTCGTCGCGTCGGCGGCATCGCCCATTCTGTCGACGCCGATGCCCGGGATATTGCGCAATCGGGAGACTGTCACGTTGCCCTCCTCGCATGAACCGATCCGCTTGCGGAAGCCGCGGACATGCGAGGCATCATACTATTGCGCAGCGACCATCGTCCCGTGCGTTGCGAGTGCTACTCGCCCCGCCGCGTCACCAGTTCGTTGCGGATCAGCGCATGCAGATCGTCGGCGCTCGGTTGCGTGCCCCAACGGCTCGCGCCCGCGACCGATGCGATCGCGAACCACGAGTGCGGCGGAAACCACTCCTGCACCATCACGCCGTCCTGTCTCAGGCAAAGCTGCCCCGTCAGTTCGCTGTATTCGGCGGACATCGACCTGCCGTTCGCCTGCACCGTCACGCACGTGCCCTTCGACGACGGCTGTTCCTCGACGTGCACGGTCACGTCTTCATCGAGCGGTTGTTCATAGGCTTCCGTCATGATGTGCAGCGCCCCACACGCGCAGTTCGACTGAAACGGCCATGCATCGTCAATGCGATTCTTGCTTTCATCAGGCACTCCCAGCGTCGTATCTTGGGAATCACTCTATGCAAATCGCAAAGCGAAGATGTGTGCGTGTGTAAGCAAACGTGAATTCGACAGCGTGATTCACGGTGTGGCGGCGGAAAAGTGTAACGCCGGCATTTAATTCCCTTTATACGTGTGCATCGTTACAACACCAGCGCCGCTTAGGGTTCGCGTATACGTGATGAAAACATGTGCATTTCAATCGTCTATCACATCATCGCAATGGCGCTTTAATACTCGATCGCGGGCTTTTCATGCATACCAGTCGCGGCGGCGCTGTCACAGCGGGGTAACAGGTTTGGGAATATCGTGTTGCCCGGAATCACGCTTCCTTCCCGTTCCTTTCCAGCATCGACGCGCCCGCGCCGTTGCGTATCCGTGCGTCGTCTGCCGTCCACCACGAGAACAAACGACATGTCGAACAAGAACACCCCCGATACAACGCCCGTCGAAGCCGACGACGCTCAATCCACCACGAACACGCAGTCGGCCACCTTCTCGCGCCGAGGCTTTCTCAAGCTCGCGGGCGCTTCCGGCTTCGCCACGGCGGCTGGCACCTTCGCAGGCACAGCCAAAGCCGATCCGTCGACACCCGACGGCACGCCCGAGCAGGTGCATCTGACGTGGGGCGAAGATCCCACGAATGAAGTGGTGGTGTCGTGGGGCTCGGCGGCGGCCGCCGCGAATCCGCGCGTGCGCTTCGGCGCGAGCGGCGACCGGAAGGAAACGGTCCACGCAGTGCAGCGCACGTACACGGACGGACTGAACGGTGAAGTGGTGTTCACGTATCACGCGCGGCTTCACGGCCTGAAACCCGCGACGACATATCAATACGACGTCACGGCCGACAACGACAGCAACATGGGCGCGCCGTTCTCTGCATCGTTCACGACCGCGCCGCGCGGCCGCACGGCGTTTCGCTTCACGAGCTACGGCGATCTCGCGACGCCCAATACCAACTGGGTGCTGTCGTCGCCGCAAAGCCGATTCGCGGTACAAGCCGTCGAACGTTTCCAGCCGCTCTTTCACCTGCTGAACGGCGACCTCTGTTACGCGAACCTGAACCCGACGCAACAGCCGGCCGTGTGGCGCGATTTCGGCAACAACGCGCAGACGTCGGCGGCGAATCGTCCGTGGATGCCGTGCCCCGGCAATCACGAAATCGAATTCAACAACGGCGCGCAAGGCTTCGATTCGTATCTGACGCGCTATACGCTGCCGCAAAACGGCACGCGTTTTCCGGGCCGCTGGTACAGCTTCCGCGTGAGTTCCGTACTGTTCATCTCGCTCGATGCGGACGATGTCGTGTATCAGGATGCAGCCGCGTTCGTCGCGGGCCCTGCGCCGCTCGTGCCCGCTGCGAGCACCGGCCATCCTTCCATCCCGCCGGGCACGTCGCTCTACGTGCGCGGCTACAGCGACGGCGAGCAGACGCGCTGGCTCGAAAAGACGCTGCGCCATGCGCAGGACGATGACGACATCGACTGGATCGTCGTACAGATGCATCAGGACGCGCTGACGTCATCCAAGACGGGCAACGGCTCCGACAAGGGCATCCGCGAAGCGTGGCTGCCGCTGTTCGACCGCTATGGCGTCGACCTCGTGCTGTGCGGTCACGATCATGACTACGAGCGCAGCTATCCCGTGCGCGGCTGCAACCACCACGCGGGCATCGACGCAACCACGGGCGAGAAGGTCGACACGCTGCAACCAAAGCCTGTTGTGCATTCGCACGCGAGCAACGGCAACACGTTCGATACGAGCCACGGCACGATCCATCTGATTCTCGGCGGTGGCGGCACGAGCGCGCCGCTCGACGTGTATGGCGTCGACACGGGCAATGGCAATCCGCAGGCCAAGGTGTTCACGAAGCCCAATCGCCCGATTCCTGGCACCACAGCGGGCACGTTCACGCGCGCCGGCGCGGATGCGCTAGAAGATGCGATCTGGTCGGCGCAGCGCGATACGGGCACGGGCTACGGCATCGCCGTGTTCGACTACGATCCGGGCTCGCACGGCGGCAAGACGTCGATCACGATGAACTACTATCACGCGCCCGGCGCCGATACGACGCCGACGGGCACGTATGAACTGTTCGAGACCATCACGCTGTCGAAGCATCGACGCGGTTGATCGTCACACACGTTGCGCCGTGTGCATCATGCGCGGCGCAACGCGCACGCAGGCTTCACCCCTTCAATGATGCCGCGAGCTTCGCGAAGGTAGTCTCGTCCGTGCGATCGAAATAGAGCGGCGTCACCGACACGCGCCCCGATGCGACCACGGCCGTTTCGCTGTCGGGCGCATTCTCGCGCGGACCGCGCTGGAATCGCAGCCAGTGATATTCGAGCCCGCGCGGATCGACATGCGGCAACACGTCGATGCCTTCCACGAGACCCACGCCCTGCTTCGTCGGCGTCAGCGGTCCCGCAGCCGATGCATCGATATCGGGGAAATTCACGTTCAGGCACACGGGCGCGTCGTGCTCGATGGCGAGCAACTCACGAATCACGCCGGGCGCGAGCGCACGCGCCGTGTCCCAGCGGACGTTCTCGCGGTCGCGGAAGGTCTGACTCAGGGCGATCGACGGCAGGCCCAGCAGCAGCCCCGTCATGGCCGCGCCGACCGTGCCGGAGAACATGGTCTCGACACCGAGGTTGCCGCCGCGATTGATGCCGGACAGCACGAGCGTCGGCGGCGCGTCGCGCATCAGATGACGCACGGCCATCACGACGCAATCGCCCGGCGTACCCACGACGCCGAATCGGCGCTCGCCCTGGCGGCTCACGCGCAGCGGCGAATGCAGGCTGATGGAATGCGACGTGCCGCTCTGATCGTGTTCGGGCGCGACGACCCACACTTCGTCGGCGAGTTCGGCGGCGACGGCTTCGAGTACGGCGAGACCGGGCGCGTCGATGCCGTCGTCGTTGGTCAACAGGACGCGCGGGACTTTGCTGGAAAAGGTGGACATGATGTGCGATAAGCGTAGCGGACGGATGCCGCTACGCTACCACACCGCGAATGTTTCGCTTGTCCTTGCAGGCACGCAAGCGCCCGTCGTCACCGATACCGGACACGACGGACGCTGCGCGTTACATCAGAAGCGGTGGATGATGCCGAGGCCGAACGCGAACTGGGTGCCCGACGACGACGGCGTCGTATTGAAGCCATCGCCGATCGTCGCGGTCGCGTCGATGATCTGACTCGAGCCGTTCGTGCCGAGCGTCTTGCCGTTTGCGCGCTGATAGGCTTCGAGCGCATACAGGCCGGTCCGCTTGGACAGCGAGTAGTACTGCGAGAGATTGAACTGCTGATACGTCGCGCTATCCTTGATGCCGTTCGCCTGCGTGGCACGCGTGTAGCTGTAGCCTGCAGCGAAATCCCACACCGTTACCGGCTTCCAGTGCAGCACGAGACCACCCGTATTGAAGATCGCCGTGTCCGTGAACTTCGAATTGATACCGGGGATGTACTGGACATTCGAGTATGTCGCCGTGATGTCCCACGCGCTGTTGAAGGTATAGCCGCCGCCCACTGCGAAGCGCTGTTGCGCACGCGCGGTCTGGTAGCCGTTCGTCAGCGCGGATACGCCGATCTGCGAGCCGCCGTTCGACGTCGTCGAATCCGAGCCCCACGTACCGCCGCCCGAGGTCGAGTTGTTGATGCGCGAGAAGCCGACTGCGAGGCCGATCGGACCCATCGCGTACTGGACAGCCGTCGTCCACGTCGAGCCCTGGCTGACGCTGCCTGCCACGCCGGCGAGCGAATACGAACCGCTCACGGTCAGGCCGTACATCTTCGGCGACGTGTATTCGAGCGTGTTGTTCGCGCGGTAGATCGTGTCCAGACCGTCGATATCGCCAGGGTGCGCACCATAGAAGCCCGTGATCCACGTAGTCGGGCTATACGGCGACAGCAGCTGGTAATACGAAGCGTACTGACGGCCTGCCGTGAACGTACCGTAGGTCGGGTTCGTCACGCCGACATACGCAAGGCGGCCGAACAGCGCGTTGGTGTACTGAGCCGCGCCCGTCGCTGAATTCAAGCCCGATTCGAGCTGGAAGATCGCCCGCGTACCGCCGCCGAGATCTTCACCGCCCTTCAAGCCGAAGCGGCTGCCTGCCCACACGCCCGGCGTCATCTTGACGACCGAGTGTCCGCCGCTCGTCGAGCCGAGCGACGTCGAACTGCTCTGGTAAGCAAGCCCGTTATCGACGATGCCGTACAGCGTGACGCTGCTTTGCGCGAATGCCGGCACGCTGCCGACGAGCGCAGCCCCGATGACGACTGCCTTTGCGCTGCTGGTACTCCTCTTCATTCTTCTGACCTCCATCTTCCTGGTTTTACTGCTGTTTGGATTCTTTTGTTTGATCGAGCGTCACGTTCCGCATCCGCTCGATCCGATCGCGACATATCAGTCGCGCATATCACGCATCGGCAACAGGGCTCGATATGAAGCGCAACGCAAACCGGTTCATCACGATCGCGAAGGCAGCGATCACGGCGGGCACGGCGAGCACTGAAAACACGGCCGCGAAACTGAAGCCCAGCGAGAGCAATGCGCCGCCGACGAGCGAACCCAGAATGCCGCCGAGCCGGCCGAAGCCCAGCATCCAGCTGACGCCTGTCGCGCGGGCACGCGTCGGGTAGCAGCTCGGCGCGAGCGCGTTGAGACCCGTTTGCGCGCCGCTCATGAAGAAGCCCGCACAAGCGACGAGCACGGGCAGCATGCCGGACGTGAGCGTGCCCATGCCGAGCGCGAAGATGAAAACGCCGCCGAACAGATAGGCCGCGCCGATCACCGCATTGCGATCCATCCGGTCCATCGCGAAGCCGACTGCCACCGCGCCGAACGTGCCGCCCAGCTGGAACATGCCCGTGATCGCGGCAGCGCGTTCGACGGGAAGGCCGGCGTCCTTGATGAGCGTCGGCAGCCAGCCCGTGAGCAGATAGATGATCAGCAGGCCCATGAAATACGTGACCCACAGCATCAGCGTGCTCATTGCGTAGCCATCTGCGAACAACATACGCACGGGCGCCTTCGCTGCAACGACAGGCTCCGGTGCGGTGAAGCGCACGTCTTCGTCGAACCGGTGACCACAGACGCGTCCGAGCGTGCGCGCGATGCGCTGGGCGACCACCTTGCGCACCAGCATCAGACGCGCGGACTCCGGCAGCAGCCAGATCAGCAGCGGCACGCTGAGGATGGGCAGAATGCCGCCGAACAGGAACACGGCACGCCAACCCAGATGCGGAATCAGCCACGCAGCGGCGAAGCCGCCCGCACCCGAGCCGAAGTTGAAGCCCGTGAACATGATCGTCAGCAGCAGCGAGCGGCTGCGCGACGGCACGTACTCGGACAGCAGCGTCGTCGAGTTCGGCATCGCAGCGCCGAGACCGAGGCCCGTGAGGAAGCGCAGAATGACAAGCGACGTGGGCGTCTCTGCAAACGCGCACAGCAGACTGAAAAAGCCAAAGCAGAACACGGAGCCGATCAACACCTTCTTGCGTCCGATGCGATCCGCCATCGGGCCCGCGACCAGCGCGCCTACGGCAAGGCCCACCATTGCAGCGCTCATCACGGGGCCGAACGCGGCGCGGCTCACGCTCCAGTCATGCATGATGACGGGCGCGACAAAACCCATCACGGCCGTGTCGAGTCCGTCCATCGTGACGATCCAGAAGCACAGGAAAAGCACGAGCCACTGGTACGCCGACATCTTCCGCGCGTCGATGAACGCCTTGATGTCGACTGATTCTGCGGGTTGCATGGATGTCTCCGGAAAATAGATACCCCGCCCCGTGTTTCTGCCGAACCCGGGGTCTTGTTGTGTCGAAGAGAAAAGCGACTAAAGGACAGTTAGCGGCTTCGCGCGCAGCAATCGAAGAGGACGCTTCTGGCGTGGTCGTCGTCGAACATTTCCGTGTCTTCCGTTACTTCGTGTTGCGCAGCGCTCGCACGCCGAATGGATCGGCCGCTCGTCGATGTGAGCCTTGGACTTGCGGCTATCTTGGGATACAACGATATAGACGCCGCACGCTTTCGAGGTAGTGCGGGTAAACCACATGCAACCCCGGATAGATTCAGTAAGACAGGGCTCTGGAGGGATTGGCAACGGATCTTGCCCACGCTGCTTCCCAGACGGATCAAGCACTTTGGTATCCCGTCACCGCGTTCGACGCGACTGTTCCCGAACTCGCAGACTTAGGCGCCGATAAACAGAACAGATGGCAAGCGAGCCAAGTCGCAATCGCCTGTATAAGCGTTGTGATGGCGACGCGAGCACCGCTATACTGACCAGCCAATGAGTAGAAACATATGAACGAGACAACACAGCAAGCGATTGTGCAAACGCTGCGCGAGAAGATCCTGTCGGGCGAGCTGGCGCCCGGCCAGCGCCTCGTCGAAGCACAGCTCGCGCAATGGCTCGGCGTGTCGCGCACGCCGCTGCGCTACGCATTGAGCGTGCTGGCGGGCGAAGCCCTGCTCGAACGTTCGGGCGCGCGTGGTTATGTCGTGCGACGCTTCGGTGTACGCGACGTATTGAACGCGATCGACGTACGCGGCGTACTGGAAGGTCTCGCGGCACGCACGGTCGCGGAGAGCGGCGTGTCCGCTGCGCTTGCTGCGTCGCTGAATGCGTGTCTGCGCGAAGGCGATGACATCTTCAATGCAGGCGCGTTGAAGGAAGGCGACGACGTGCGCTACGCGGAGATGAACGGCCGCTTCCATGCGCTGATCGTCGAAGCCGCGCAGAACGCCGCGATCAGCGCTGCGTTGAGCCTCAACGACAAGATCCCGTTCGTTGCACCATCGACGATCGCCTTCGACGTATCCGCGCGGGAACGTCAGTACGCAATGCTCAATTACGCGCACCGTCAGCATCATGCGATCGTCGGCGCGCTCGTCAACGGCGAAGGCGCGCGCGTCGAAGCACTGATGAAGGAACATACGCATATATCGAAGGAAAGCCTCAATCTGTCGTTGCCCGCGCTGCATCTGATCGCGGGCGCGGCATGACGCCGACACTGTCGATTCCGGCAATCCGCATTTCCTAACGGGCTATTCCGTGAGCAGCAAAGACTTTCTCAACATCGCGCAGTTGCGCGCCTTCAAACTCGTCGCCGATACGGGCAGCGCGACGCGCGCGGCGTCCGCGCTGTTTCGCGCTCAGTCGGCCGTCACGCGTTCCGTTCAGGAACTCGAAGCCGCCCTCGGCGAACCGCTCTTCGATCGCAAGCCTTCCGGCATGCTGCCGACACCCGTCGGCCGCGCCGTGCTGCATCGCTGCGAGCGGCTCTTCGCGGAACTCGAAGAACTCGCGCAATGGTGCGCCGCGCGTCAGGCGCGTCGACGTCCCGCAGCGGAAGGTTCATTGCCCGCCTATCTGCTCAACACGCGTCGCCTGCAATTGTTCACCGCGCTCGCGCGCCATCGGCATATGCCTAGCGCGGCGAAAGCGTTCGGCATCAGTCAGCCCGCCGTGAGCACCGCGATTCGCGTGCTCGAAAGCGGTTCGGGACTGCAACTGTTTCATCGCAGTCCGCGCGGCATTCTGTTGACGACGGAAGGTGAGACATTTCTGCTACACGTGCGGCGCGCGCTGAACGAACTGCGTCACGTACCCGACGATATCGCCGCATTGCATGGCTATATTCAGGGCGCGGTGACGGTGGGTGCGCTGCCGCTCGG
This sequence comes from Paraburkholderia sp. Tr-20389, assembly GCF_017104565.1. GTDB lineage: Bacteria > Pseudomonadota > Gammaproteobacteria > Burkholderiales > Burkholderiaceae > Paraburkholderia. The sequence continues at coordinate 35,231 of NZ_JAAGPD010000006.1, forward strand.
CCGCACGCTGATTCTGCCCAAAGCGATCGCGAGCATGAGCGCGAAGCATCCTGGCGTGCGCATCATCACCGACGAAAGCGCGTACGAAACGCTGGTTGCAGGGCTGCGTGCCGGTGATATCGATTTCATTCTCGGCGCGTTGCGCGAGAACGACGCGTCGAGTGGCCTGATGAACGAGCGGCTGATGTCGGAAGATATGGTCGTGCTCGCGCGCCGCTCGCATCCGCTCGCGAACGAGCGCGGCCTGACGGTTGCCGACCTGCAGGACGTGCAATGGATCGTGCCGCGCAGTCATGCACCCGCGCGCGGCCTGTTCGAAGCGCAATTCAAACGAGTCAAACTCAGGCCGCCGATGCCGTCGGTCGAAACCGCCGACCTCGCAGTGATACGCGGCCTGCTGCTCGGCACGGACATGCTGGCGGCATTGTCCGCGCAGCAGTTGCACTATGAATGTCAGTCAGGAGAACTGGTCGTGCTCGATGTGAAGCTGCACAACACGCGGCGCGATATCGGCCTGACGCTGCGCGCGGCGGGCACGCCGTCGCCCGCTGCGCGCGCGCTGATCGACGCGATACGTCTTGCCGTCGTCGACGTCGCGCGCACGATCAGCATCGCGGCAGCGTAGTTCAACCGCTGTTCAGATCATTCAACGTCGCGCGCGCGAAAAGCGGCACCAGCTATGGTGATCGAGATTCTTCAGCAACTCCGCGCGCAACCGCTCGCGACGGTAGTGCTGCACCATCGACAGCAACGCAATCAACAGCACGGATCCTCCAAGCGCTACACCAATCCATGTTTCGTTCATTGCCATCCCCTGTAGCAACTGCACCTGCGGCAACGCGCGAGGTTTTCATAGCGGACACTGGCCGGACTTCGGACAATTGATCGCATGCATGCACTGCTCGAAAACCAGTTCCCGGAAGCGGCCCGCATCGCGATCCGCAGGCGTTCGCGGCCCAAAAGTCCGGTTCACGACGACGACCTGATTCGTGCACCGGCATTGATAAAGCTGTTGTTTTGTCTCCACCACTTCTTCCTTGTCGGGCCTTGACTCCGTCTTCCTGACGGCATGAGCGAGCCCTTGTTATTGTCGATACAAGATCAATTCATCAGTTCATGTGCTGGCCGCCGTTCACGGCCAGGTTCGCACCCGTGATGAAGCCTGCATCGTCCGAGCACAGAAACGCAACAAGCGCCGCCACTTCTTCCGGCTTGCCAAGACGGCCGGCGGGAATCTGCGGCAGGATTTTCGAATCGAGGATGTCCTGCGGAATCGCCGTCACCATCTTCGTCGCAAGGTAGCCGGGCGAAATCGTGTTGACGGTCACGCCCTTGCGCGCCACTTCAAGCGCAAGCGACTTCGTGAAGCCGTGCATGCCCGCTTTCGCCGCCGCATAGTTGGTCTGCCCGACCGATCCTTTCGAGCCGTTCACCGACGAGATATTGATGACACGTCCCCAACCGCGCTCGACCATCATTTCGCAGACGGGCTTCGTCATGTTGAAAATGGAATCGAGATTCGTGCGCATGACGGCATCCCAGTTCACCTTGTCGAGCTTGCGCAGCGTCATGTCGCGCGTGATGCCGGCATTGTTCACGAGGATGTCGATGGGACCGATCTCCGCCGTGATCTTCGCGATGCATGCGTGACATGAGTCGTAGTCGGCGACATCGACGTGATACGCATAGAAGGCACGGCCCGCCGCTTCCATCGAAGCAAGCCATTCGTCGCTACACGTGTTGCCGGGCGAACACGTCACGACCACGCGGTAGCCCGCATCGTGCAAGCGAATACTGATGGCCTCGCCAAGACCGCCCATGCCGCCCGTTACCACAGCAATTCGATTAGTCATCCTTTACACCTATCAGACGTTCAATGCGAAACTTCCCGATGCTCAACCGGCTGGTTCGCAGATGCAGCCGTTGACTGGTCTCCCCGACTGATCCTTTATCTTCGCCGCTCAGTGCGGCATGCGCGTTTCGCGATTCACTGCGACGTCGCGTGTCGGTAGATGATCCGGCGTATGCCTGTGCTTAAGGTGATTAATCGACAACCGCTTTGTGCGGACGCGTGACGGCGGCGCTCGAGGCGCGCGCGATCGCGTCTTCGGTTTGCTGTCGTGCGAGCGCTTCGGGCGCAGGCGCATTGGAAAGCGCCGTCGCAACCGCCGAAGTCACTGCGGATGCAGCCGCTTGTGTGCGGCTCTGAAATGCGTCGACGAAGGAGCGTACCTGGATGTCGTTCATTTTCGATTGTGTTTGTCCGACTTCCTGAAGTGCTCCATTCAGCCGCGAAACGATGCTGCCCAGTTCGCTGCCGTATCCCGCAAGCAGGGTGACGACGGCGTTCGCCGCGCTCCATTGGAGCGCGGGCCAATCGGCCGGACTGCGGGCACTGCCGAGCGTGCTCATGGCTTTCAGCGCTTCGCCATTCAACTGGTTAATCGTATGCAGATTGAGTGCTACAACCGCTTGCGTTTCCCGAACGACGGGATTGGCCCACGCGTAGGAAGCAGAAATGCCGGGCTCCCAAGCCGATATGACACCTGCGGAATTCCGAGTGTTCATTGATGCGACTCCGTTAGTCTTACTAATTAGCTCTTTGCGACATACACAGCGGGGCCGCACTGTGCAATGCAAATAGCATGGGTGTTCGCAACCCACACATTGTTTGTGCGAAGCACCATTAGAACCATCATTCTAAACACATCATTTGACAATTCTTCCACACTCTTACGTCAGTAGTTACCCTGGGTTGTTGTTCCGTTTTTCTACATGTTGGGACAATTTGCAACAGCAACCGGCCGGTCGGGTTGGTCAAAACGTGGGTTCGACGTCGCATTTTGCTCATGCGGAAACCCCTTGCGGACGGCAATTGACCCGGATCACTTACATCACGTTGTGATATATAATCAAAACAAAGGATGCAGCGGATATCCGGATCAGGGAGACGACATCATGGTCATCAACAGCGACTTCGAAATCGCTTTTCTCGTCGGTTCGTTCACATTGCTCGGCGTGATTCTCGTCGGCACGCTGTTGACGGCGACGCATCTCGATCGATGGCACCCGAAGCTGATCGGCGCGGCAATCGGCGCGTTGCTGGGTATTGCGCTGATCGAGGCCGTGCCGCTCATCACCTGAGCGGCTCGGTGAATAAAGTGCCAATGGGAGCGCCCGCGTGATTCCTTTCAAACGCATTCTGCTCTGCTATGACGGCACGTCGGAGGGTCGCCGTGCGTTGCGCTGCGGCGCATCGCTTGCGCAGCAACTCGATGCCGAAACGCACCTGCTTTCGGTAGTCGATTTGTCGTGGTGGTCGAGCGGCTACGACGTGCTCTCGGCGATGGCATTCGACATCGACGAACAGGCGGCACGTGAGGTACTGAGCGATGGTATCGAACGGTTATCCGCGTGCGGCGTCAGCGCGACGGGACATTTCTGCGTAGGCGATCCCGTGGACCGCATCGCGACGATGGCCGACAGGCTGCGCGCCGATCTGATCGTGATTGGCCATCATCATCTCGGACCGTTCGCGCGCTGGTGGACGGGAGAACGTCACGCGCAACTCCTGGACCGCGTGGGTTGCGGCATTCTCTTCGAAGTTTCACCCGACACCGCGCCCTGAGCGGTCAGAGTCCCCAAAGAATATCGGCGTTCTGCCTGCGCGCTTCGCGCAGCATGTCGAGGAAAGGCCACGCGCGCTGCGAAAAGCCTGCGTGCTGATGACGTTCGGCATTTGACGCAACCGACGCTTCATACGCGGCGGCCGTCTGTTTGTCGTCGACGATCGCTTCTTCGAGGCGACGGATGGCTTCGGGCAGATCGTCGTGTGCGATAACGCCCCGATTGTCGAGCCGCTTGCCGATCAACCCCAGCAGATATTGCGCGAGGTCGCGGAGCATGATGACGTCCGGCGTGGCCGGTGACTGGAAGGTGACGAGCAAGGCGACTCCCCTGTAGTGATTTCAGGGCCTTCGTGGCGGTTGCGTCCCCGGGGAAAACGCTCGCTACTTCCTGGAGGTATGAACTTGCGGCGCGGATGGTGTCCGCCCGCATCGGTGGCGAATTCCCGTTCATGCTGCAGCCGCCCGAAGGTCACTTCCATTTTATATCATGTTGTGATCTATTTAAACCCGAGTGGTTTTTCTGCTTCAAAGCAGCGCACATTGCCAACGCGCGACAGCGCTAATCGTCGCGGTCCCCATCGCTCTCCTCTTCTTCCGCTTCATCCAGATGATTAGCCAAAAGCGCATAGAAAATACGGTCATAGAGTGAGGGATTCGTCCTGTCGCGCCATCCGCGAGCCTTCACGATGGTTTTTGCGGTTTCGTGCGCAGATTGAAACAGCGCCTGTACGTGATCCATATCCATGCACTGGTTTTCGGCATGCCGGCCGCCACCTTGAGGCCGCTTAAGCTTCGATCAGAGCACGAATTACAGCGCAATTCGTGCTTTCGGCCGATCCCGGCACGCTACAGATGCAACCAGTACATATCGGGAATCGCGCGATCCTCATCCGACAGAAACGGATTGTCCAGACGGATGATTTTCCGGCCGCCCAGATTCGCGCGCTTCAGCGCATTCTGGATATAGGGATGCGTATTGAACAGCTTCAGATACGAGCCGTCGCGCCAAGCCGCTGCAAAACCTCGCGCGATCGTCGCCGCGAGCCGCTCGTGATTCGGCGATACGTAGAAGAGGAAATCCGAGCGATACGCGAGCAGCAAACGGTTCTCGACAGCCAGGCTCGGCTCCGTTTCCTTGCGCGACTCGATCTCCGGGTACGCCTCGATCACACCGCGCGGAAAGTAGTCGACGCGCCTGGCTTCCACCATCTTGAAGATCGTTTCGTAGGTCGAGGGCGTTTGCACTGGGAGCCCCGCCTTGCGCATGATCTCCGTATCGATCCAGCCCAGCCCCTGCACGCCCGTCATCGAGCGAAGATCGTCGAGCGTTTCGATCCTGTCGAAATCAGGCTGCCTGTCCTGCCGGATCAGAAATACGCGGTAGCCAATGAGCCCGCGGTGAATCGGAATATGCACGACGTTCAGGCCGCGCTCGGCCTGCGCCTCCATGCTCGTCCAGTGCAGATTGATGGTCGTGCCGCTCGCGAGTTCGGCGAGCGCGCGGCCGCGTTCCATCACGAGTTCGAGCTGGCGCGTCGTGTACGTCGCGTTGGCCGCTTTCATCGCGAGATCGAGCGTGGCGAGCGCGAACGCCGCGTGCACATCCCTGCCGGGCCTGATCTGTGGATAGACGATATCGAAGTGTTCGCCCGGTGCGGCTCGCGCAGTGAGCGCTGCGCCCGCGGCACTTGCCGCGGCGAAAATGAAACGCCTGCGATGCATAAATACGCGTAACGACGAATACAGGAACGTGCGGGTCGCTCGCGCAATGTCGAGCATGAGCAGATCGTGTCACGGACCATCCCGGCGTCGACATTCGGACAAACCCGCTGACATATTGCGGACGCAATGCTTACTCGACGCATTCAAGCGCATCGCATATGGGCGCAGCGTCCACGTCTACTCGACGATCAGCCCGTGCCGGATCGCGTAACGGATCACCTCGGCGTTGTTGGCAAGGCCGAGCTTTTGCATCAGCCGCATCTTGTGCGTGCTGATCGTCTTCGCGCTGAGCGCGCAGATGTCGGCGATCTCGTTGATGCTCTTGCCTGCGGCGAGCATCTGCAACACCTGGAATTCGCGGTCGGAGAGCACTTCATGCGGCGGCATGTCGCCGCGATGCGTCTCGAAGACCATTGCATCGACGAGCTTCGGATCGATGAAACGCCCGCCGTCCGCGAGCTTGCGAATCGCCGCGAGCAGCACGTCGGGATCGCTGTCTTTGGTCAGATAACCTGTCGCGCCCGCGCGCAGCGCGCGCGACGCGACCTGCGCCTCGTCGTGGATGCTCAGCACCAGCACGGGCAGCGCAGGCTGCTCCGCCCGTACGCGGCGAATCAGATCGACGCCGCTGATGCCCGGCATCGTCATGTCGAGCAGCAGCAGGTCGACGGCGCAGGTGCGCAGTTTGTCGACGACTTCCGAGCCTTGCGCCGCTTCCGCCGCGACGACGATGTCACTGGTCGTCGCGATGATCTGCTTGAGTCCGCCACGGACGATCGCGTGGTCGTCGGCGATGAGTATCCTGATCATGTTTTGAGGCCGCCATCGAGCGGAATGTGAATCGAAACCGTGGTGCCGGCGCCCGGCCTGCTGTCGATAGAAAGCGTCGCGCCGATCAGCCGTGCACGCTCATACATGCCAAGCAACCCATATGAATATTCGCGGCGCGCCATCTCCCTGTCGAAGCCGCGACCATCGTCGCGTACGCGCAGTTCGAGCCGGTCGGCCTTCGAAACCAGCGACACGTCGACCCGCGTCGCGTTCGCATGCCGCGCCACATTGGTCAGCGACGCCTGCACGATACGGAACACGGCCGTCGCGTGCGCGTCCGACAGCGCGGGCTCGCCGCCTTCGATGCGCAGTTCCGAGGGAATCGCGTTGCGCCGGTTGAACTCGTCGACGAGCCACTCCAGCGCGGACACGATGCCGAAGTTGAGCGCAGCGGGCCGCAAATGGCTCGCGACATTGCGCACCATCCAGATCGTGCCTTCGACGAGTTCGCGCATGTCGTCGGCTTTTTTGGTCGCTTCCGGGTCTTGTCCGAGGCGCATCTTCAGCAGCGAGACGTCCATCTTGAGCGCGGTCAGCAACTGGCCGAGCTCGTCGTGAATCTCCATCGCGATGCGCTTTCTTTCCTCTTCGCGGATCCCTTCCATGTACGCGGACAACTCGCGCTGCTGCTCGCGCGATTCGACCAGTTCCTGCTCCATCTGCTTGCGCCCCGTGATGTCGTTCATGCCGACATAGATGGCGGGCGAGTCGTCGTAGGTCGCAACGCGCGCCGTCGCCATCGCCCAGAACCGCGTCCCGTCGGGACGCTGGAATCGCACTTCTGTGTCGCGCAGACTGCCCTCCGTTCTCAGATGATCGATCAGCCGCTCGCGTTCGAGCGGGTCGGCGTAGAAATCCGCGATGTTCTCTGCCACGCCCGCGTTCATGCCGAACAGCGCGCGCAGCGGTTCGTTCGTGTACAGGATGCGCCCGTCGGGCATCGACGTGATGCACAAGGGCACCGGACTCGTTTCGACGATCGCGCGAAAGCGTGCCTCGCTCGCCTGCAAGCGCGCGTCGGCGCGTCGGCGTTCGTCGATCTGCGACTGCAGATTCGCGTTGGCGCGCGCCAGTTCATCCGTGCGCAACGCGACGCGCCGTTCGAGATCGTCGCGAGCCTGCTTGAGCGCCGCTTCCGTTTCCTTGCGCACGGCCACTTCGGCGAGCAGTTGCCGGTTCTGCGCGACGAGTTGTGTATGCATCGCGCGCAGTTCGAGATGCACGCCGACACGCGCGAGCATCTCGTCGACGCGCAGCGGCTTCGTCACGTAATCGACGCCGCCCGCCGCGAAGCCTTCCACGCGGTCTTCGTCCCCCGTCAGCGAGGTCATGAAGATCACGGCGATGTCGCGTGTGCGCGCGTCGCGCTTCAGGCGTCGACAGGTTTCGAAGCCGTCGATGCCTGGCATCTTCACGTCGAGCAGAATCAGATCGGGCTGCGCGAACGCCGCGCGTTCGAGCGCCTCGATACCGTCGAGCGCGACCAGCACACGGATGCCGCGCGCCTCCAGACTCTCGACCACCACGCCGAGATTGGCGGGCGTATCGTCGACGATCAGGATCGTCCCCGTTTGCGCGTCGGAAGCGGCGAGATGGCTCATGACGCCGTGTTCCCTTCGAGATACTGCTCCACCAGTTGCAGGATCGCCTTCGACTGATACGCGCGCGCCAGTTGATGCAGCCGCGCAGCGAACGCGGCGTGCGGCGGATCGCTTGCTGCGATCCGTTCCGCCCATTGCGCGATGCCGCTCATGTTGCCGTCGCGTGCGAGCCGGTGCAACTCGCTCATCGCGTCGGCGTCCATGCCTGACGGAAAAGTCACCGGCAGATCCAACCCGGCGTCCACCTGCACGACGGCGCGAATCCACTCGATTCCCATCAGTTCGCCGATGCGCGCGAGCAGTACGTCGAAATCGACGGGCTTGGTGATGAACGCGCTCGCACCCGCTGCGAGGCTCCTGGCGCCGTCCGTGCCGAACGGCGACGCCGAAATGGCGATGATCGGCGTGAACGCGAACCCGGGCATCGCGCGCAAACGGCGCGTCACGTCGAGACCGTCGATGCCGGGCATCACAATGTCCGTGAGGATCAGATCGGGACGTTCCGCCTGCGCGATCGCGATGCCGTCAGCGCCGCTCGCTGCTTCCGTCGTGGCGAAGCCGATTCGCGTCAGCAGTTCGACGATGACGGTCCGGTTGACCTGCACGTCGTCGATCACGAGCACCTTGCGACGCGGGCCTGCGTAGCCCGTCACGATCGCCGTGGCGCTCGCCGCGTGCGCGATGCGCGGTTCGACGAGCGCGGACGGCAGTTCGAACCAGAACACGCTGCCGCGCCCGACGACGCTGTCGACCTTCACCTCGCCGCCCATCGCGCGCACGAACTGGCGGCTGATCGCCAGCCCCAGCCCGGTGCCGCCCGCGCGGCGTTCCTTACCGCCCGCCTGCTCGAACGGCATGAAGATCGTCTCGTGATACTCGGCGGAAATGCCGATGCCCGTGTCATGCACCTCGAAGCGAACCGCGCCGCTTTCGCCGCGCCTGATGAAGAGGCGCACCTCGCCGCGATCCGTAAACTTCACGGCATTCGACAACAGATTGAGCAGCACCTGCCGCAAGCGATGCTCGTCCGCGCGCACGCCGCATGGCGCGTCCGCTGCGATGCTGCATTCGAACGCGAGCCTCCGCTGTTCCGCCTTCACGCCGATGATCTCGCGAATCGTATCGACCAGACCCGCAAGCGGCACGTCGCAAATCTCGATGCGCAGCTTGCCCGCCTCGACCTTCGCGAAATCGAGCGTTTCGTCGATCAGCGTCAGCAGATGTTCTCCGCTTTGCTGGATCACAGCGACGCCGTCGCGCTGACGCAGGCTCAACGTGTCGTCGCGTCCGAGAATCTGCGCATAGCCGAGAATGCCGTTAAGCGGCGTGCGCAATTCATGGCTCAGGTTCGCAAGGAACTCGCCTTTCGCGCGGTTGGCGGCTTCCGCCATGTGCCGCGCTTCACGCTCGACGGCCGCTTCGCGCTCGTCGAGATAGGCGCGATGCAGCCGCATTCCCATCGCGTTGAATGCCGACACCACGCGATCGAGTTCGTCCGGCTCGCGCGGCGGCTTGCGCTGAAGCACGAACGGTGACGGCGGCTCGTGGAAGTCGTAGTCGATCACGCTGTGCGCGATCGCCGCGAGATGCCGCGTGACGAGCCGCGACAGAATGTAAAACGTGAACAGCGCGACCAGAAACGTATTCGCGCCCTGGCTCACGAGGATCACGAGCGCGGTGCGAGCGAGGTCGTGATAGAGGTTGGCGAGCGTCGCTTCGACATACAGCGTGCCGATCTGCTCCATCCTGTCCTGCACGTGATACATGAGGGGGAACTCGCGCGCGACTCTCATGCCGGAACTGCGCGCGCGTTCGCCCACGCTCACCACCATCGAAGAACTGAACGAGGGCACCTCGCGCACTTCGGCGGCGCGGATATCGGCGAGCCGCAGCATCCCGTCGAGTTCGAGCTTCAGTTGCGGCTGATCGAGACGCCACAGCGCCTCGCCCAGACTGTCGCGATAGCTCCGATCGATATCGACCAGCCGATTCTGAATCTGCTCGAAGCCGCGTTCGTAGTCGCGGTAGAGCTGCAGCGCGGTCAGAATCAGCGTGATCGCGCAACTGAACGCGAGCACCGTCCCGAGCAGCCGCAGCACCACGCTGCGCCGCACGTAACGGAACCCGCTCCACCATGCGTCGAACCTGTCGAGAGCCATATCACCCCGCGAGTGCCGCCGTTCTGGTTGTCCTATTCTGCACTCGATGCCAAACAACGGTCTACCGCGCCCACACTGGGTTTCAAACGTCCGATCTTTACTCCATCGTTTCCGGCACTTCGCCCGGCACCGTCAGCCTGACCGTGCGCGCCGGCCGCCCGAGCAGCTCGTCGATCAGCGCGGCCATTTCGCACAGCGCGTGAAAGGCTTCGTCGTCGAGCTGATCGCCGTGATAGCGTTGCAGGTCGCGCATCGTTTCGCCCAGACGCCGCAACGCGGCAGGCGTGCTGTCGATCAGCGGCCAGCAATGCATCAGGTACGCAAGCGCGGTGACGCTGCGCGTTTCGCACCATGTATCGAAGAGCCGCAAACAGAGCGAACCAACCTGCTCTACAACGTTCTCACGTTCGGACGGATAGGCAATCATGACGCGGAACCCGGTAAGGCGTTTCGATGACTCATCATCCGCGAGCCGTTTTTCTGTCGCAGTCAGCGCAGGCTGGAAAATCCGCGTGCGACATCCTGATTCCCGTGTCAGGAAATCCTGAACGCCGTCAGCGCGCCAAACCCGCCGCCGGTGCGTAAAAACCCTTGTAAGTCATAGAAAGGCGCGCTTTCGACCAGGGAAATCCTGACGCTTGAAATCAGCACTTCCTGAATGCACATTCCGCCGCCGCCGATTGGATGCGAATGGCGTTGCCCCTAGCATCGGTTCATCGGGCATCGAGGGGATACGCATGACGGCGGGCAACACATCACTTCGCTTTCAGGTCGAGAAACTGGTGGGCTCGACGCGCGGCGACAAGGCACGCGTGCGTCTGCTGGAGCGTTCGCGAACAGGTGGCACCTGCCGGGTCTGCATCCAGTTCGAACGGCCGACGGGGTCGTTTTCGCTGTTCTTCTTTCGCCACGCCGACGGCACGTGGCATGTGTTTCCGCCGGACCGGCGCCGTCCCGAGATGGGCCTGTGCCGCATCGCGGCCTGACTCGTCCGCGAGACATCGGGCTCGCGAAGGAAGCACAGCATCAGACGGGAGACGCACATGATTGACGATGCTACGAACGCACTGCCGCAATACGTCATCGACTTGCGCGCATGGATCAGCGACTGGTACGACCACGCGTTCAAGGTGGGCTTCGTTCGTCCGCCCTTCACGCTCGACGAAGCGATCGCCGACCGGCTCGAAGGCTACTTCAAGGCCGGACTGACACCCGTCGAAGGCGCGATCGCGTTCTTCGGCACCGTGCATTGAGGGGCCGCACATGAAGTTCGAAGCATTCGATTCGCGTTTGTCGCAGATGTTACGCGCGATGCCGACCGCCACAATCGCCGAACTGACGGACGGAATGATCGGGTGGTGGAACGGCTCGCGCGTGGTCTATGCGTGGATCGGCGACGAGGCAGACCACGACTCCTGCGCCACATCGGGCGCACACGAACTCGACCTCGCCGACGACTGGGGTCAGTTTCACGACTGGCTCGCGGCATGGATCGAAGAGCCGCGCTTCAGCACGCGGCCCGCGCCCTGCGAGTTCGGACGCGATACGGCACACACCGGCGCTTGACCCTCGCCGGGGCTGCGCAAGCGCTCGTCCAGGCAGGCTTCAGACGAGCGGCATTTCGTCGGCGGCGTGCTGCCCCGACTTCGCGTGACGCTTCTTCATCGTCGAGGGATCGCGCACGATGGTCACGGCGCACGGCGCATAGGCGAGCACCTGACGCGCCACCGAGCCGATCAGCCAGCGGTCGAACGGCGTATGGCCGCGATGGCCCACGACGAGATGATCGATGTCGTGCTGCTCGGCATAGAGCACGATCTCCTTCGCCGGCTGGCCGATCACGAGATCGAAGTCGGGGTATTCGTTCGACGACGCGAGCTTGGCCTTGACGTCGTCGAGCACTTCGTTCGCGTGACGCAGCTCGTAGTCGACCATTTCCTTTCTTTCCAGCTCGATCGCGCCCCAGTCCGGCGCGCGCGCAACGACGAGCACATGCAGGCGTGCATCGAAGCGCTTCGCGAGATCGACGGCGAAGGTCACCGCGTGACGCGCGGACGGCGATCCGTCATAGCCTACGAGTATGTTTTTCATGATTCGCTCCCTTCCGGTTCGAACCGGAACGAGCTACGAAGGAACGGCGCGCGGATCAGTTGTCGTCGCTTCGGCTCGGAAGATGCTCGTGCGGGACGGGCTCGGCCGCGGCGGCGTCGGGAAGGTCGTCTTTCGCGGGTTTGGCCGGCGGCTTGCCGGATGAGGTGCGTGCGGGGTCGAGAGGTTTCCCCGCCGGCTTGGCGGGCGGATCGGAGGGCATGTTGGGCTCCTGCGCTGACAAATGCTGTCCTTACCATGATAGACCGCATCGCGGCGGGTTGTTTCTCGCGGGAAGGCCTGGTCCGCAGGCTTTGCGGCGGCGCGCAAAACGGCTCGCGAATGACGATTCGGCCAGCATGAAAAGGCACGCATCAGCGCCGCATAACAGGATCGTCCTAGCCGCCAGGCGTGCGGCATGACACAGTGACGGGCGTATCCAGCCAGAGGAGCCGTTCGTGTCCGCGCCCCAACCTGTTCCGAAGCCCGCCCCCGTCACCTTCCGCCCCTTCACCGCCGACGACATCGCCGCTGCGCACGCGCTGTCGCTGCAGGTCAGCTGGCCGCATCGCGCGGACGACTGGCGCTTCGTCGCCGGCGTCGGCAGCGGCTTCGTTGCGGAGAGCGAAGACCGGGTAGCCGGCACGGCGCTGTGCTGGAAGTACGGCGCAGACGGCGCGTCGCTCGGCATGGTGATCGTGTCGCCCGACCAGCAAGGGCGAGGCATCGGGCGCGAACTGATGGAACGTCTGCTCGAAGCGCTCGGCGCACGGACCACCGTGCTGCACGCGACGCCCGCCGGCCAGCCGCTCTACGAGAAGCTCGGCTTCAATGCGATCGGGACGATCCACCAGCATCAGGCCGTCGACTTTCGCGTGCCGCAGATCGAACTGGCGCAAGGCGAACGACTGCGTGCGCTGCAAGCCGCCGACACGCCGCGCCTGATCGATCTCGCATCGCGCGCGAGCGGCCTCGACCGCAGCGCGCTGCTGCCCGCGCTGCTCGGCATTGCACAAGGCGTCGCCCTGGTACGCAACGGCGAAATCGCCGGATTCGCGTTGCTGCGGCCCTTCGGGCGCGGACATGCGATCGGCCCCGTCGTCGCCGGGAACACCGGCGAGGATTCGACGCGCCATGCGCAGGCGCTGATCGCGCATTGCCTCGCGGCAAACGCCGGCGCGTTCACCCGCATCGACACGCCCGGCGACAGCGGCCTCATGCAATGGCTCGAAGAACTGGGCCTCAAACGCGTCGACACGGTCGTCAAGATGTCGCGCAACGGCGCGCCTGCCAGCGACCCTTCCGTCACGCAGTTCGCCATCGTCAACCAGGCTCTCGGTTAGAACATGACGCTCCTCTACAAGGCCGACCCGGAACGCGGCAAGCAATGGGCACAACGCTTCGCGCACAACGCGCCGGAGATTCCCTTTCGCCTGTGGCCCGACATCGGCGACGCGGCGTCCGTCCGCTATCTCGCCGCGTGGCAGCCACCCGACGACCCGGCGCGCACGCTGCCGAATCTCGAAGTGATCTTTTCGGTGGGCGCGGGCATCGACCAGTTCGATCTGTCGCGTGTGCCGCCGCATATCGCCGTCGTACGGATGATCGAGCCGGGTATCGTCGAAGGCATGGTCGAGTATGTGACGCAGGCTGTCCTCACCATTCATCGCGATCTGTTCGACTACGCGCTCCAGCAGCGCCAGCGCGTCTGGCGCGAGCTGCCCGTGCGCGCGGCGGCCACGCGGCGCGTCGGCGTGCTGGGGCTGGGCATGCTCGGCACGGCCGTCCTCGAACGGCTGCGCCTGTTCGGCTTTCCGTGCGCGGGCTGGAGCCGTTCGGCGCATAGCATCGAAGGCGTCGAATGCCATGCGGGCGTGGACGCGCTCGATGCCTTTCTGGCCCGCACCGATATCCTCGTCTGCCTGCTGCCGCTCACCGATGCAACTCGCGGCCTGCTCGACAGGCAGTTGTTCGGCAAGCTGCCGAAGGGCGCGTCGTTCATCAACGTCGGTCGCGGTCCGCAGGTGAACCAGCAGGATCTGCTCGATGCGCTCGACAGCGGCCAATTGCAGAACGCGATACTCGACGTGACCGATCCCGAGCCGCTGCCGGAGTCGCATCCGTTCTGGACACATCCGCGCGTGCGGATCACGCCGCATATCGCGAGCGCGACGCGCCCGGAGACGGCCGTCGATGTCGTGCTGGACAACATTCGCCGTCATCGCGACGGCCTGCCGATGCTGGGCGAGATCGACCGCAAGCGCGGCTACTAGACGCGTTCGCGACGCCTCGAACCGCGCACAGCACAAAATGCTGCGCGCGCCCCGCAAAAAGCCGCATTTGCGCTTTTCCGCGATTTAATTGGCGCATCGGCCTATCAGGCTCTCTCAGTAGTATGGAACGGTCCGCAGCCCATTCCGAGAAGAGAACCGCACCATGCCGAACCCATCGCTCATCGAAGCCGACCGCAAACATCTGATCCACCCCGTCGTCAGCTATCGCGCGCATGAAGCGCGCGGCGTCACCGTGCTGGACTCCGCGCAGGGCGTGTTCCTGCGCGATATCGACGGCAACGAACTGCTCGACGCCTTCTCCGGCCTCTGGTGCGTGAACACCGGCTACGGCCATCAGAGCATCGTCGACGCGGCCACGAAGCAGATGGCCCGCCTGCCTTACGCGACGGGCTATTTCCACTTCGGTTCGGAGCCGGCGATCGAACTGGCCGCGAAGCTCGTCGAACTGTCGCCCGCGTCGCTGCAGCATGTGTACTTCACGCTGGGCGGCTCGGATGCCGTCGACTCCGCCCTGCGCTTCATCACGCACTACTACAACGCAACGGGCCGCCCGTCGAAGAAGCACATCGTCGCGCTGCAACGCGGGTATCACGGCTCGTCGTCGATCGGCGCGGGGCTCACCGCGCTGCCCGCGTTCCATCGCCACTTCGACGTGCCGCTGCCGACGCAGCATCACATCCCGTCGCCGTATGCGTACCGTAACGATTTCGCCGACGACGCCGCGCTGATCGCAGCCTCCGTCGCCGCGCTCGAAGCGAAGGTCGAAGCGCTCGGCGCGGACAACGTCGCCGCGTTCTTCTGCGAGCCGATCCAGGGCTCGGGCGGCGTGATCGTGCCGCCTGTCGGCTGGCTGAAAGCGATGCGCGACGCGTGCCGCAAGCTCGACATCCTGTTCGTCGCCGACGAAGTCATTACAGGCTTCGGCCGGACGGGACCGCTGTTCGCGTGCGAAGCCGAAGGCGTCGAGCCGGACCTCATGACGGTCGCCAAGGGCCTGACGGCGGGCTATGCGCCGATGGGGGCGGTGCTGATGTCGGATGCCGTCTATCAGGGCATCGCCGACGGCGGCGACGTCACGGCGGCGATCGGCCACGGGCACACGTATTCCGCGCATCCTGTGAGCGCGGCGATCGGACTCGAAGTGATGCGTCTGTATCACGAAGGCGGGCTGCTGGCGAACGGCATCGCCCGTGCGCCGCGCTTCGCGCAGGGGCTCGACGCGCTGCTTGCGCATCCCCTCGTCGGCGACTCGCGGCATCGCGGGCTGCTGGGCGCGCTCGAACTCGTGTCGGACAAGAGCAGCAAACAGGGCTTCGACGCGTCGCTCAAGCTGCCCGATCGCATCGCCGCATCCGCCTATGCGAACGGCCTCGTGTTCCGCGCATTCGGCGACAACATCCTCGGCTTCGCGCCGGCGCTGTGCTACACGGAAAGCGAGTTCGACATGCTGTTCGAGCGCCTCGAAAAAACGCTCGACGACGTACTCGCACAAGCCGATGTGCGTGCCGCATTGAAGGGTTCGAACGAATTTAAACGCCGCGCGGCTGCGTGATAACATCGACCGACCCTTCGACATGCGGGACCGACCGACTCACGATGAGCACCGACTGCAAGCTGGACCGAATCGATCTGCGCATCCTCTCGCAACTGCAGAAGCGAGGGCGTATCACGAACGTCGAATTGGCCGACGCAGTCGGGCTATCGCCCAGTCCCTGCCTGATCCGCGTGAAGCGGCTGGAGAAGGCGGGCTACATCGTCGGGTACGGCGCGCAGATCCAGCTGGAGAAGCTCGGCGACGTGCAGATCGTGTTCACCGAGGTCACGCTCGCCGACCATCGCCGCGAAGACTTCATCAAGTTCGTCAACGCGATCAAGGATGTCGACGAGATCGTCGAATGCCATCTGGCGAGCGGCGGGTACGACTATCTGCTGAAGTTCGTCACGCGCAGCGTCAGCCACTATCAGAGCATCATCGAAGGGCTGCTGGAGCGCGATATCGGCATCGAGAAATACTTCAGCTACGTGATCATCAAGACGCCGTTCATCAAGACGCATTACCCGCTCGAAACGCTCTTCTCGCAGAACCATCACTGAGGCGCGCCGGGTTCGGCCAGACGGCCGAACTCGTCTGCCAGAAAGTCGACGCACACACGCACCTTCGCCGACGAAGCGAGCCGCGCCGGATACACCGCCCACACGTTCGCGGGCTGCGTGACGCCCGGCAGCACCTGCACCAGCGCGCCGCTGTCCAGCAGCCCGCGCACGTCCCACATCGAACGAAGCACGATGCCGCGCCCCGCCAGCGCCCATTGCACGGCCACTTCGCCATGATTGGTCGAGAGCGGCCCGGTCACCTTCACGGACACGGTTTCGCCGCGCTCCGTCAGACGCCAGATGCCGGACGGATGATCGCGCTCCTTGATCGCGAGGCATTGATGCGCGCCGAGATCCGCCAGTTGACGCGGCGTACCGTGCCGCTTCAGATAGGCAGGCGCCGCGCACAGCACGCGATGGTTCGATGCGAGGCGTTTCGCGATCAGATGCGGGGCGATCTCGTCGCCAATGCGAATGTCGAGGTCGAAGCCTTCCCCCGCGACGTCGACGATGCGATCGAACAAGTCGAGCCGCACGCTCAGTTGCGGATAGCGCTCGGTGAGCCGCGCGAGTGCGGGCGCCACGACGTGCCGGCCGAAACCGAAACTGCTCGACACGCGCAACGTGCCGCGCGGCACGCGCCGCGTGGTCGACACGTCTTCGACGAGTCGGTCGACGTCGTCGAGAATCTTTTCGGCCCACGCGTACACGCGCTCGCCCGCGTCCGTGATCGCGACGCGGCGCGTGGACCGGTGAAAGAGCCGCGTGCCGAGATCGGCTTCGAGCATGGCCACGCGCTTGCTCACATACGCGGCGGACACCGACAGCGCATCCGCCGCCGCGCTGAAACTGGCCTGGCGGGCGACGGTGCAGAACACGCGCAGGTCGTCGAGGTTCGGCGATTTATTCACAGTTCGTGCATAGTGGCTTAACCGAAAGCGCGATTTTATGACGGTTATTCAGGAATAGACTAGCCGTTATGGCAGTGGATGCCGAACATTCCCGACTCAATTCCGACACTTTCCCGACGAGGAGACGCATATGACCCGCAACTATCGCATCGCAGTGATTCCCGGCGACGGCATCGGCAAGGAAGTGATGCCCGAAGCGCTGCGCGCACTCGACGCCGTCAGCAAGCGCTATGGCATCGGGTTCGACTATCGGCATATCGAGTGGGCGAGCTGCGACTACTACGCGCAGCATGGCCAGATGATGCCCGACGACTGGAAAGCGCAACTCGCCGATGTCGACGCCATTCTATTCGGTGCCGTCGGCTGGCCCGACACCGTGCCCGATCACATCTCGCTGTGGGGCTCGCTGCTCAAGTTCCGCCGCGAGTTCGACCAGTACATCAACCTGCGCCCCGCGCGTCTGTTCGAAGGCGTGCCGTCGCCGCTCGCGGGCCGCAAGGCAGGCGATATCGACTTCATGATCGTGCGCGAGAACACGGAAGGCGAATACTCGTCGGTGGGCGGCACGATGTTCGAAGGCACCGAGCGCGAGTTCGTGATGCAGCAGTCCATCTTCACGCGCAAGGGTTCCGAGCGCGTGCTGAAGTTCGCATTCGATCTCGCGCAACGCCGCGCGAAGAAGATCACGGTGGCGACCAAGAGCAACGGCATCTCGATCAGCATGCCGTGGTGGGACGCGCGTGCCGCCGAAATGGCTGCGCACTATTCCGACGTGAAGTGGGACAAGCAGCACATCGACATTCTTTGTGCACGCTTCGTGTTGAATCCGGATCGCTTCGACGTGGTGGTCGCGACCAACCTGTTCGGCGACATTCTCTCGGACCTCGGTCCCGCCTGCACGGGCACGATCGGCATTGCGCCGTCGGCCAATATGAATCCGGACCGCGCGTTCCCGTCGCTGTTCGAACCCGTGCACGGCTCGGCGCCCGATATCGCGGGCAAGGGCATCGCCAATCCCGTCGCGATGATCTGGTCGGCGGCGATGATGCTCGATTTCCTCGGCAACGGTCAGGGCAAGGAGCGCGAAGCGCACGATGCGATCCTCGCCGCGATCGAAGCCGTGCTCAAGGAAGGCCCGCATACGGGCGATCTGGGCGGCAAGGCCAACACCGCTGAAGTGGGCGCCGCGATTGCGCACCGGCTCGCGTGATGCATGCCGCCTGATACGCATAGGAGTGTTTCGATGACAAAGCGATACGAGTTGAATGAATTGATCCGCAGCGACAATTTCATCGATGGAAAGTGGGTGGTGTCGGCGGGAGGCAAACGCTTCGACGTCACCGATCCGGCGACGGGCAAGGTGATCGCGCAGGTCGCCGACAGTCACGCCGCCGACGCCCGCGCCGCCACCGATGCCGCCGCACGTGCGTTTCCCGCATGGCGCGATACGCTGCCGAAGGACCGCGCTGCCGTGCTGCATCGCTGGCATGCGCTGATGGTCGAAAACGCCGACGCGCTCGGTCGACTGATCTCGCTCGAACAGGGCAAGCCGTTCGCTGAAGGACGCGGCGAAGTGATGTACGGCGCGTCCTATGTCGCGTGGTTCGCGGACGAAGCGACGCGCATCTACGGCGACATCATTCCGCAGCAGCAGCGCGGCAAACGCATGAGCGCGATCAAGGAACCCATCGGCATCGTCGCGGCAATCACGCCGTGGAATTTTCCGCTCGCGATGATCGCGCGCAAGATCGCGCCCGCGCTCGCGGCGGGCTGCACGGTCGTCGGCAAGCCCGCCGAGGACACGCCGCTCACCGCGCTCGCACTCGTGATGCTCGCGCATGAAGCAGGCGTGCCGGCGGGCGTGCTGAACCTGATTTCGGCTTCGCGCGACAACGCGGTGCCCGCCGTCGCCGACTGGCTCGCCGACAGCCGCGTGCGCAAGATCACGTTCACGGGGTCGACGCCCGTCGGCAAGTATCTGGCGCGCGAATCGGCGGGCACGTTGAAGAAGCTGTCGCTGGAACTGGGCGGCAATGCGCCCTTCATCGTGTTCGACGACGCCGATGTCGACGCCGCCGTCACGGGCCTGCTCGCCGCGAAATTCCGCAACGGCGGGCAGACCTGCGTGTGCCCGAATCGCGTGTACGTGCAATCGGGCGTGTACGAGCGTTTCGCCGACCTGCTGACGACACGCGTCGCCGCGCTCAAGGTCGCGCCCGCGACCGATCCCGCCGCGCAGATCGGTCCGATGATCAATGCGCGTGCGATCGACAAGATCGCGCGTCACGTCGACGACGCCGTGAGCCGCGGCGCGCGTGTGCTGACGGGCGGCAAGCGCTTGCCTGAACTCGGCCCGACTTACTACGCGCCGACCGTGCTCGCCGATGCGACGCCCGAGATGCAGTTGAGCTGCGAAGAAACCTTCGGCCCGGTCGTGCCGCTGTTCCGCTTCGACGACGAAGCGCAAGCCATCCACGCCGCCAACGACACGCCGTTCGGCCTCGCGTCGTACTTCTATAGCCAGGATGTGCGCCGCATCGACCGCGTCGCGCGGCAACTCGAAGCGGGCATCGTCGGCATCAACGAAGGCGCGCTCGCGAGCGAAGCAGCGCCCTTCGGCGGCGTGAAGGAATCGGGCTATGGGCGCGAAGGCTCGAAGTACGGCCTCGACGACTACCTGTCTATCAAGTATCTCTGCCAGGGCGGACTCGAATGAGCACGCACGCGTATCCGATCGAAGTCTCCTTCCCCGACATCGCCGCGCATGAACGCAGCGACACGGGCATTGCGTACGTGCATACCTTCGATTCAGGCGTCGCCGGTCCGCACGTAATGATCAACGCGCTCACGCACGGCAACGAAGTGTGTGGCGCGATCGTCGTCGATGCATTGCTGCGCGCGAAACTGCGTCCGAGGCGCGGCAAGCTGACGCTCGCGTTCGCAAACGTCGATGCGTATGCGCGCTTCGATCCGTCGAAGCCGGATGCGGCGCGCTTCGTCGACCAGGACTTCAATCGCGTGTGGACGGCACAGACGCTCGACAACACCGAGCTCGATTCGAGCGAACTGCGCCGCGCACGCGCGATGCGGCCCGTGATCGATAGCGTCGATCTGCTGCTCGACCTGCACTCGATGCATGAGAAGAGCAAGCCGTTGATCGTCGCCGGGCCGCTTGAGAAAGGCATCGAGCTGGCGGCAAAGCTCGGCACGCCTGCCACCGTGATCTGCGACGAAGGCCATCCCGAAGGCCGCCGCATGCGCGACTACGAAGGCTTTGGCGATCCGCACAGCGCGAAGAATGCGCTGCTGATCGAATGCGGACAGCATTGGGAAGCAAGCGCCGAGGCCGTTGCGCGCGATGTGACGGCGCGCTTTCTGCTGTTGTCGGGTGTCGTCGATGAAGCGGATTTGCCTCTCGGCTGGATCATGCCGCTGCCTGATGAAATGCTGATCGTGCGTGTGACTGAGCCCGTCGTCGCGAAGAGCCTCGACTTCCGCTTCGCCGATAACTACACGGGGCTCGAAGTGTTTCCCGATGCGGGCAGCGTGATCGGCTGGTCGGAAGGCGAAGCCGTGCGCACGCCTTATCCCGACTGCATGCTCGTGATGCCGTCGCTCAGACAGTTGCGCGCGGGCGTGACCGTCGTGCGGCTCGGCAGGATCGAGCGGCGTATTGCGAGAGCGAAATAGCGTTTGTCGTCATTCCAACCATCGTCAGCGAAAACACGAGATGAAAGTCCAGCAGATCAAACAAAGCATCGGATTGCAAGGGCTGGAAGACTGGGGCACGGCCGGTCTTCCGGGCACGCAGGAGATCAGGGTATCGGGCGTGCAGAAAGTCATACGGGGTAGCGAGGCGATCGATACAGGCATCTTCGAATGCACGCCCGGCACCTATCGCCGCTCGGTCAAACAGGCCGAAGTGATGCACTTCCTCAGCGGCCGGGGCCGCTTCACGCCCGACGGCGAAGACGCCATTCACTTCGCAGGCGGCGACACGCTGTTCTTCGAAGCCCATACGGAAGGCACATGGGAAGTCGACGAGACGATGCGCAAGGTCTACGTGATCTTCTGATGCCGTGCGATCGGTGCGAGCCCTGGTGACGTGATCCGCAAGCGTCTGACATAACGCTACGTCATGGGGACTCCAACAATTCCGGCGTTGCTCCCCGCATATTGACTCTCTATATTTTCAATCAATCCCGCGCTGTTCTGCTTCCATCGGCAAGCCGGAAGCACGACAGCACGACCTGGAAGATGTCTTTCGCTTCAACCGTGTCGAGGAAAATTCGTGATCAACATACCAAAGTTGCGCCCGGGTTTGCGCCCATTAGCCATGACTCTCGCGTTGAGCATCGCGGGCATGGCGCCCGCACTCGCTGCGGGAAGAATCACGTTCGTGTCGCAAGGCGGCACGTATCAGGAAGCCCAGACCAAGGCGATCCTCGATCCCGCTGCCAAGGAGCTCGGCATCACGATCAACCAGGACAGCATCCCTGACGCGTGGCCGCAGATCAAGGCACAAGGCGCCACGGGCAAGCCGATCTGGGACGTGGTCGATACGCCGACCTCGAACTGTCTGCGCGGCGGCCGCGAGGGTCTGCTGGAAAAGCTGGACTTCTCGAAGATCCCGAATGCCGCGTCCGTGCCGGACAAATACCGCACGCCCTATTCCGTCGCGTACGAGTTCTATTCGACCGTCATCGGTTACAACAAGAAGACGCTCAAGAAAGTGCCGCAAAGCTGGAAGGACTTCTGGGACGTGAAGAACTTCCCCGGCACGCGCGCGCTTCGCAACGATCCGCAAACGGTGCTCGAAGCCGCGTTGCTCGCCGACGGCGTGCCGCGCGACAAGCTCTATCCGCTCGACGTCGACCGCGCGTTCAAGAAGCTGCAACAGATCAAGCCGGACATCACCGTGTGGTGGACTTCGGGTGGACAGTCGGCGCAACTGCTGCACGACGGCGAAGTGGATATGACGATGATCTGGAACGGCCGAGCGAGCGCCGTGAAGAAGGACGATCCCGATGTCGACTTCACGTTCAACGACGGCATTCTGCAGAACACGCAATTGTGCGTACTAAAGAACGCACCGAATCTGCCCGACGCGATCAAGTTCGTGAACGCCGCCTTGTCGCCGGAATTGCAGGCCAATCTGCCGCTGTATATCGACTACGGCCCCGGCAATCCTGCGGCGTTCAAGACGGGCAAGATCACCGCCAAGCGCGCAAGCGAATTGCCGAGTTCGCCGGAGAACGCGTCGAAGCAGGCGCTGATGTCGGAAGAATGGTGGGCGTCCGATGCCGGCATTCAGGCCAAGGCACGCTGGCTGAAGTTCATGCAGTAAGGGCCATCGCGCCTTTCCTCCATGCGCCCGCAGGAACCTCGTTCATCGCGGGCGTTTTTCATTGCATCGGCTGATGCGCTGCGCCTCACAACATTCGACGTGATCGATTATCTGATTCTCGGTGGCGGCTCTGCAGGCTGCGTGCTGGCCGCGCGCCTTTCCGAAGACACGAGCAAGAGCGTTTGCCTGATCGAAGCGGGCCGCGATATGTCGCAGACGACCATGCCCGATGCGATTCGCAGCCGCTATCCGGGCCGCGCATATCTCGACACGAACAACATCTGGCAACTGTTGAAGGCGCGCATGAGCGCGCCTGCCGCGCTGCGCCGCTATGAACAGGCGAAGCTGCTGGGCGGCGGTTCGGCTATCAATGCATTGATGGCCAATCGCGGCGCGCCCGCCGATTACGACGAGTGGGACATGCTCGGTGCGCGCGGCTGGAACTGGCAGGCGTGCCTGCCCTACTTTCGCAAGCTCGAAACGGATTGCGACTTCGGCGGCGAACTGCACGGTGCGAGTGGTCCGCTGCGTATTCAGCGCAACGCATGGCCGCGCATCTCGCCGTTCGTGAAGGCGGTGCTCGAAACGCTGCAACAGCGCGGGCATGCACAGCATGAGGATCAGAACGGCCCGTGGGAAGACGGCACTTTCATTGGCGCTATCGCGATGAGCGAAGCCGGCGAACGCATTCCCACTTCCGTCTGCTATCTCGACGATCAGGTGCGTGCGAGAAAGAATCTGTCGATACGCACGGACTTCGTCGTCGATCGCATTCTGTTCGACGGGCAGCGCGCGACGGGCGCACGCGTGTTGCGCCCGGACGGCACACATGAAGACGTGCACGCGGCGCGCGTGATCGTCAGCGCGGGTGCGATTCACAGCCCTGCACTGCTGCTCAGAAGCGGCATCGGCCCGGCCAGCGATCTCGCGGCGCTCGGTATCGAGGTGCGTGCGAATCGTGCGGGTGTGGGGCGCAATCTGATGGAACATCCGTCGATTGCAGTATCGGCATTCTTGCCGCGCGCGACGCGCACGCCGTTTCCCGACGAACATCATGAGCAGGCCATCGTGCGCTTTTCTTCGGGCCTACCCGATACGGTCCCCGGCGACATGCACGGCGCGATTCTGTCGCGCTCGGGCTGGCATTCCGTCGGCTATCGGCTCGGGACGATTTTCTTCTGGGTCAACAAGTCGTATTCGCGCGGGCATCTGAAGCTGACGTCGACGAATCCTTTCGACGAGCCGCAGGTCGACTTTGCAATGCTCTCGGATCCGCGCGATCTCGAACGCCTGAAGCTCGCGTTGCGCTTCGGCGCGCAGACGCTGGGGGCGCCTTCGATGGCGCGTCATCGGGATGTGATCTTTCCGTCGAGCTACTCGCCGCGCGTCGCGGCCGTCGCCGTGCCGGGCGTCTGGAATGCGCTTCAGCGTGGCACGTTGAGCGCGTTGCTCGATGTGGCCGGGCCGTTGCGCGCGTCAGTGATCCGGCGCGTGGTGACGCAGGGGGTTTCGATTGAAGCACTGCTCGCCGACGATCGGGCGATGACCGAGTTCGTCACGCGGTCGGTGGGCGGAACGTGGCATCCGTCGGGGACGTGCCGCATGGGTGCCGCCGGCGACCCGCTGGCTGTGACGAATGCCGATGGCGCGGTCTATGGCGTGGAAGGACTGCATGTGTGCGATGCGTCGCTGATGCCGTCCATTCCGTGCGCGAATACGAATGTGCCGACGATCATGGTGGCGGAGCGGGTGGCGGATTTGATCAAAGAATCGAACGGTACATCGCAAGCGATTTGCAGGTCTGCACCATGCCCTGCTTCAACAGAATCTCGAGATATCGATCGACATCGACGGGTGGGTGCTTGAGCGTGCGTCTCTGACGTTGCGCAGCCGACACCACGGCGGCAGGATCGAGATCGAACAGATTCTCGACGAACTCATCGGGATGCTGAGCTTCGACACCGAAGCCGGCAAGACGCTCATTCGGGAAGTCCCGTTCGTTGAATGTGACGATCACGCTCGCGTTGCAGCGGATTGCGGCTGCAAGTACGTGGCGATCGTTTGCATCAGGCAGAGACAATCCGGCGATCAGATCTTCATACCCACTGACCAGAGCATCGGGAATAGCCTGATTCATGAGATCCGACGTGCGATCCAGTTGCTCGGCCGTCAGATCAGGGCGATTCAACAAGAGGTTGCGCTTCCATTCCTCGTGGATCTGCGCGCTCCATCGCGCCCTGAACTGGCCGGTGAGTCCCAGCCACATCAGGAAATCGCGCAATGGCGCGGGATAGAGCACGCACGCGTCGTAGACCACTGTGAACGCCGAACACCTCATTCGTAGCCCATTCCCAGCTTCTGGGCTTGCTCGGCGAGGGACTCCATGGCCTGTTCGCTGGCTTGATCGCGTTCTGCCTTGAACCGCATCAGATCGGCGAATCGCACGCGCCGATGCTTGCCCGTCTTGTGATACGGCAGCGCGTTCTCTTCGAGCAGCTTGACCAGATGAGGACGCGATACATTGAGCAGATCAGCCGCTTCCTGCGTGGTCAATTCAGCGTGGACGGGCACGACCCGAACGGCGTTTCCGTCGGCGAGTTCCGCGAGTATATCGACCAGCAAACGCAACGCCGACGTTGGCAGTTCCACCTGATGCGCCCGATTCTTCTCATCGAAGATCTGGATGCGCTGGGTCTCGAACCTGGTCGCGAGATAGGCGGCCAGAGCCCGTTGCCCCTGGACAGCCGCTTCTACCTCACGCTCGACCGGCAAGGTCATTCCAGACATATTGGTGTGCGGCATGGCTAGCTCCGAAGCTACAACGGCAGCGAAGCCATCAGTCTATTCGAAATAAACGAAAATCGCAATAAACGAAACGCCCCGCTCGCGCGTTACGTTGCCTCAGCCCCCAAATCCCACAATCCCCTTCACCTCCAGAAACGCCTCCAGCCCCCACTCCCCGTACTCGCGCCCATTCCCCGACTGCTTGTACCCGCCAAACGGCGACCCCGCATCCCACGCCGGATAGTTCAGATACACGCTGCCCGCGCGCATCCTGAACGCGACCTGCCGTGCACGCGCGACATCCGCCGATTGCACGTACGCCGCCAACCCGAACGGCGTATCGTTGGCGATCGCGATGGCGTCTTCCTCATCGCGATACGGCATGATCGCGAGCACAGGGCCGAAGATTTCCTCGCGCGCGATCGTCATCGAAGGATCCACGTTGGCGAACACCGTCGGCTTCACGAAGTAGCCGCGCGTCAAGCCATCGGGACGTCCGAGACCGCCCGTCACCAGTTGCGCGCCTTCGTCGATGCCGATGCCGATCAGCCGCTGCACGCGCCCGTATTGCACTTCGCTGACCACAGGCCCCATCGTCGTATCAGCCGCATCAGCAGCGCCGACGCGATGCGCCTCGGCTGCGCGCCGCGCGATCTCCACCGCTTCGTCATGCCGCGCCGCAGGCACGAGCATCCGCGTCGGCGCGTTGCACGACTGACCGCTATTGCCGAAACACGAATTGACGCCAGCCGTCACTGCCGCTTCGAGATCGACATCGTCGAGCAGAATGTTCGCCGATTTGCCGCCCAGTTCCTGATGCACGCGCTTCACCGTCGGCGCGGCAAGCTTCGCAATGTCGATACCGGCACGCGTCGAACCCGTGAACGACACCATATCGACATCGGGATGACTGCACAGCGCGGCACCCACGGTCGGCCCGTCGCCGTTCACCAGATTGAACACGCCCGCAGGCACGCCGGCGGCATCGATGATCTCCGCGAACAGCACGGCATTGAGCGGCGACACCTCGCTGGGCTTGAGCACCATCGTGCAGCCCGCGGCAATCGCCGGCGCGACCTTGCAGACGATCTGATTGATCGGCCAGTTCCACGGCGTAATCAACGCGACGACGCCCACAGGCTCGTGATTGATCAGCGTCGTGCCCTTCTTGCGCTGCCATTCGAACGTCTCGCACGTACGCAGCACCTCTTCCAGATGCCGCTTGCCGAGCCCCGCTTGCCACGCGTGCGAGAGCTTCGCAGGCGCGCCGATTTCGCGCATGATCGTCGCGGCCATCTCGTCATAGCGTTCGAGATACGCATCGAGAATGCGCCGTACGAGTGTCACGCGCTCTTCGGGCTGCGTACGCGAGAACGAAACGAACGCGCGCTTCGCCGCCGCAACCGCGCGTTCGACATCTTGCGCGTCGCCTAGCGCCACTTCGGCGAACGGCGCTTCCGTGCAGGGATCGACGACGGGCAGACGCGCCGTGCCGGACGGCTCGACCCACGCGCCGTCGATATAGAACTTCAGGGAATGGGACATGCCGTTTCCGTAGAAAGAAATCAGGCCCGCGCCGTCGACGACGACCGGCGGCTCACGACGACGATCATCACGAGGCACAAGGTCAGTGCCGTCAGCATCGTGCTGATCGCCGCGATGGTCGGATCGATCTCGTCGCGCAGCGTGACGAACATGCGTCGCGTCAACGTCTGGTTCGAGCCGCCCGAAATGAACAGCGCGACGACCGTTTCATCCAGCGCCTGAATGAACACGAACACCGCGCCCGAAATGACACTCGCCTTGATCTGCGGCAGCGTCACCGTCATGAAGCTGCGAAAGCGATTCATGCCGAGGCTGCGCGCGACCATCTCCTGCGTGCGATCGAAAGTCCGCAAATCCGCGCCGACCGAGATCAGCACATACGGCAGCCCGAGCATCGTATCCGCGACGATCAACCCGCCCAGCGTGTTCACGTAGCCAGCCTGCGTGAACACGAAGAACACGCCGACGGCAACGATGATGATGGGCACCATCAGCGGCAGCATCAGCAGCGTGCGGAGATATTTCATCGACCAGTGCGAGCCGTGCTGGATGCCGTAGGCCGCCGCGATGCCGAGCGGCGTCGCGATCAATGCGGCGCACACGGACGCCGTCAGCGTCACGCGCGCCGCGTCGATCCACGCGGGGTTATCGAAGAACGAGTGATACCAGCGCAGCGAATACGCGGGCGGCGGGAACGTCATGAAGCGTGTGTCCGAGAACGACAGCGGCACGACGATCACCACGGGCAACATCAGGAATACGAGGATCAGCACGACGCCCGCACCGAGCGTCAGCCTTCCGAATGAGATCTTGTTCATTTCGCGCCCAAGGTCTTTTCGAGGGGAATCACGCGGCTCGCGGCATAGAAGATTGCGAACACGCAGACCAGCAGCACGACGCTCACCGCACTCGCCGCGCCCCAGCTGTTGTAGATCTCGACGTTGCGGCTCACGACCATCGACACCATGATCGACTTGCCGCCGCCCATCAGTTCAGGCGTGATGTAGAAACCGAGGCACAGCACGAACACGAGCGTGACGCCCGCCACGACGCCGCTCATCGACAGCGGCAGGAACACGCGCCAGAACACATGCAGCGGCGAACCGCCCAGGCTCGCGCCCGCCTGCGACAGATTGGCCGGGATCTTCTGCATCGCGGAGTACAGCGGCAGCACCATGAACGGCAACAGGATGTGCACCATCGCGACGATCGTGCCGAACTGGTTATACGAAAGCTGCAACGGCCTGTCGATCAGCCCCATCGACAGCAAGGCCTTGTTCACGAGCCCCGTACGCTGCAGCAGCACGAGCCACGCATAGGTACGCACGAGCACGCTGGTCCAGAACGGCAGAATGACCATACCGAGTATCAGCGCGCTCCACTTCGGCGGCACGGAGGCCGCGAAATACGCAACGGGATACCCCAGCAGCAATGTAACGCCCGTCACGATGATGCTCAGCTTGAACGTCATCAGGAACGTGTCGAGATACGTGCCCGTGAAAATGCGCCGGTAGTTGACGAGCGTGAACGCGCCGTCGTGATAGATCGACTGCCACGAGAGCCACGCAAGCGGCAACACCAGCAGCACCACCACGACGAGCAGCGCGGGCGCCATCAGCAGCAGCATCGCGCGATCTTCGCGCTGCTGGTGGCGAACCGACGGATCGATCGTAGCGGTCTGCATCACAGTCTGATCCTGGAAAGCGTGTTTGACTGTCGTCATCATGCACCCACGGCGTCGAGAAACTGATACCACGCAGCGACGAGCCGGACACCCGGCGCGCGCAGCGAATGAAACGGCACAGGCCGCAAGCCTTCCTGCGCCAGCAATGCAAGCTCGGGCTTCTCGCCGAGCGCGAGCGCCGCGGCATGCTGACCGATCAGGCTCGCCATCGCGACACCTGCACCGTTATACCCGAGACAGAAGGTCGTGACAGCGTCGCTGCGCCCGACATGCGGCAACGCATTGAACGTCATGCCCACATAGCCCGACCAGCGATACTCCACAGCGACGCCCGCAAGATCGGGAAAGAGCGATACCATCGCGCGCTGCAACGCGGCGAATCCCGTGTCCTGACCTTCCTTGCCGAACGCATCGCGCCCGCCGAACAGCATGCGTCCGTCCACCTTGCGAAACCACTTCATCATGCGGCGCGTTTCCGTGTAGCTCCGGCGGTTGACCATCAGCTTCGCGTCGAGTTCCGGCGACAGTCTTTCCGTCGCTATCATCGCGCTGCGGAACGGCACGAGTTCGCGCTGATACTGTGCGGTCGCATCGGTGAGATTGGAGTACGCATTGGTCGCGACGATCACCTGCTTCGCACGCACGCTGCCGCCGGGCGTGCGCAGCAGCACGCCTTCCTGTATCCGCATCATGTCGACGATGGGCGTCGATTCGTAAATGGGCACGCCGCGCGCCGTCAAGCCGCGCGCAATGCCGACCACGTATTCAAGCGGCAGGATCGTGCCCGCATCGGCGCTCAACACGCCGCCGACAAAACCGTTCGAGCCCGTCTCGTGCGTGATCTCTTCGCGCGATTGAACGGTCATCGACGTATCGCCTAGCTGGGTACGCACCCAGTCCGCTTCCGCCCGAATCGACGCGAACGCGCGCTCCGTATGCGCGCAACGCAGGCTGCCCGTATGCTCGAAACGCGCGCGCTCCAGCGTGAATTCGTCGACAAGCTGCTCGACGACGCGCACGCCATCATGCGCAAGCCGGTGCATGCGCCTGGCGGTATCGAGGTCGTAGGTACTCGCGATCGATGGAAACGACAAGCGGAATTTCGACGACACCACACCGCCATTGCGCCCGCTCGCGCCCCAGCCGATCGGGTTCGCATCGAACACCGCGCAGTCGACGCCGCGCTTTTGCAGCGCATACGCCGCCGCGAGGCCCGAGTAACCCGCGCCGATGATCGCCACGTCGACGATCAGATCGCGCGCGAGCGGCGAGCCCATGCTGACGGGCGCATGCGCGACGGGCGAGCGTGCTGCCATCGCGCGCCAGAGCGAGTCGGGCTGTGGCCGGTGCGGTGTCGGTGCGAGCATGATCAGGCGGCGCGCGCTTCGGCTTCGACCGCATCCGCGAGCGCGGCGAGCGTCGCGAACCTGAAGGTCGGCTCGGTCACGGCTTCGGGCACCGGTGTCGCGCCGAAACCCTTCAGGCCCTGGCGCCGCTCGATCCAGCAAGTCGAGTAGCCGAGCTTCGTCGCGATGCCGATGTCGTGATACTGGCTTTGCGCCGTATGCAGGATCTCGCTGAACTTGAAACCGAAGGCCGCCTGACGGCCGCGGTTGTACGCAAAGAATTGCGGATCGGGTTTCGCGACACCCGTTTCGTCGCAGCAGACGGTATCGTCGAACGGATCGCCGAGCGTGTGTGCATACGCCGACAACGCGACGCGGTCCGCATTCGTCATCGCGACGAGACGATAGTGCTTGCGCAGGCGCTTCAACGCCGCGACGGAATCTTCGAACGCGGGCCATTCCAGCACGTCGCGCTGGAATGCGGCAGCCGATTGCGCGTCGTCGGGCAGGCCGAGTTCTTTCGCGAGATGCAGATACACGTTCGCCATCTCATGGCTCGAGCGGCCCGGATATTTCGCGCGGCCGTCCATGTACGGCTCGAAGATCTGTTCGTCGGTCAGGTCTTTCGCTTTCGCGCCGCCCAGTCGCCGCACGGACGCGAGCACGCCCTTCTCGAAGTTGATCAGCGTGCCGACGACATCGAACGTCAGAACCTTGAAATCGGTGAGCTTCATTGCATCATCCCTTTGCAGTTTGCGTGAATCGCGTAAGAAGGCATGCCCGTGCACAGGCGGTGAGTGAAATCAGGCGGCCACGACGATCGTGTCCTGAGGGTCGAGCGCGACCGTCATCTGCGCGCCCGGCGATGGAATGCGCCGGCGCGCTTCATGGCTGCCGGGCTGTCGAAGACTGATGGCCGTGCCGTCGGCGAGCGCGGCGAACACACGCAGACTCTCGCCCTGATACAGCACTTCGGTGACGCGGCACGACAGACGATTCGTATGCGTGCCGTCCTGTCCGTTCGCGCCGTCGATCACAAGCTTTTCCGTCTGCACCGCGAGCAGCAACCGTTCGCCGCGCGGCAACGGATGCGCGCTGCGCAGCACGGCATCGCCGAGACGCACGGCGTCGTCGCCGGCGCGGCTCACGTCGAGCAGGGTGGCTTCGCCGATGAAGCTCGCGACGAATGCGTCGCAAGGGCGGTCATAGAGACGCTCGGGCGTGTCGATCTGCACGAGCTTGCCGTCCTTCAGCACTGCGACGCGATCGCTCATGGTCAGCGCTTCGCGTTGATCGTGCGTGACGTTGACGATGGTCGCGCCGAGCTTGCGATGCAGGCGGCGCAATTCGATCTGCATGGTTTCGCGCAGCTGCTTGTCGAGCGCCGAAAGCGGCTCGTCCATCAGGATCAGTTGCGGCTCGAACACCATGGCGCGTGCGAGCGCCACACGCTGACGCTGGCCGCCCGACAGCTGGCTGATGTTGCGCGACTCGTAGCCGCCCAGTTCGACCATCGCGAGCGCATCGGCGACCTTCTTCGCCCAGCCCGCTTTCGGCTCGCGGCGCGCGCGCAACGGAAACGCGACGTTCTCGCCGACTGTCATGTGCGGGAACAGCGCATAGTTCTGGAACACGATGCCGATGTTGCGCTTGTGCGGCGGCGCAAATGTAATGTCGCGCTCGCCGACCCAGACCGTGCCGGAGGTAGGCTGCACGAAGCCGCCGAGTATGCCGAGCAGCGTCGTCTTGCCCGACCCGGAAGGCCCGAGCAGCGACACGAATTCACCCGGCGCGATATCGAGCGATACGTCGTCCAGCGCGACCACCGGACCATAACGCTTCGTTGCCGACCGGATCGATACTCCCGTTTTCGCTCGTGCGTCCATTGCGTGTCTCTCGCTGGAAAGGGGTGTGTTGAGAAAAATATACGGCTCGATCTTTTTGACGGCAATTCCCAAATTGTTGGATCGGGCATAACATCAGGTCATGCCAAATCTTCGCAAGAAACTGCCGAGCGCCAATGCGCTGTTCGTGTTCGAAGCGGCTGCACGCTGCGGCAACTTCACGCGCGCCGCGCAGGAGCTCTATGTGAGCCAACCAGCCGTGAGCCGCATGCTCGCGCGGATGGAGGATCACATCGGCGTGCGCCTGTTCGAGCGGGTGCGCGGCGGCATCGAGCTGACGGAAAGCGGACGTATCCTGTACCGCGCGATCTCCGAAGGCTTCAACGGCATCGAAAATGCAATCAGGGAAATCGAGGCCCGCGCGACGGGGGTCGAGTCGGTCACGTTATCGGTGTCGACGGGTTTCACCACGCACTGGCTGATGCCGCGCATGAGCCGGCTGAATCAGGCTTTCCCTAATATCGATTTGCGCTTCCAGCTGATATCGGGGCGCATCGGCGGGCCGCTGAACGACGTCGATCTTGGCATGCGGTTTTTGCATGATGGCGAGATCGATGAATATGCGGTGCTGGTGATGCCCGAGACGCTTTTGCCTGTCTGCAACGAGCGTTATCTGGAGAGTGCGCAGACCGACGCGGGCCGCTTGCACGGCGACACGGTGATCGTGATGGACGACGAAGAGCGCGGCTGGCACGAGCGCTTCGGCGCGTACGCGGGACATGGGCGGCACGTCGCGGGGATGCTGAGCTTCGGCGATTACGCGATTGTTGTGCAGGCTGCGCTGCTTGGGCAGGGTATTGCGCTTGGGTGGCTCAATGTGGTGTCGCATTGGCTGGCGCAGGGTGCCCTGCTCCCCGCCGAGCAGGAGGTCATCGTTACTAATCGACGCTGCTGTCTTGTGCGGCCTGCTAATAAGCCTTTACGGCCTATCGTCGATAGTGTGCGAGATTGGCTTATCGAAGAGACTCGCAATGATATGCGGATCATTGAGAAGAAGTACCCGATGCTCGGGTTGTCTGATGCTCTGCGGCAGAGTGGGTTGAAGTTTGGGTAGTGGTTTTTTTGGTTTTTGTCTGCGACGCAGTCGCCATTCTTGCCTTCTCGGCGCGGGCTTCGCCTTTCGGCTTTTGCTCTGCGCGTTCGCTGGCATCCGCGTTTTGCCTCTGGTTTGCCGGCGTTGCCCCTGTGCGGGGCGGCACTTACTTTCTTTGCCGCCGCAAAGAAAGTAAGCAAAGAAAGCGGGCTAACACCGCCAGCCCATGTTCTTGCCTGCGGGCCCCCAACGGGTCCCGCACTTCACACGGCAATACATCGCTTTGCGCCCGTTGCCAGCGCCTTGAACAAACGCATCACCCACTCCAGTCACCCGTAGTGCAGCCAGCGGCAGCGACCCGTCTGCGCCGCCCAGGTGGCAAACTGTGTGTAGGCGATCGCACCGTACACGTTCGCGCTCCTACGACACCGATCGCGTTTTTCAGTCCGGAGTGGTGCACTTCGATCGCGACGGCCTACACACAGTTTGCCACCTGGGCGGCGGTGGACGTCCGGTAAGTCAGTTAGCTACGCGGGAAGCTGAAGTGGGTGATGCGTGAGTTAGCACGCTGGCAACGCGCATGAAATAGCGCGATGCCGCGCGAAGGACGGGGACGTTAGGGCTCCTGGGCAATTACACGGGCTGGCGGTGTTAGCGGCTTTCTTTTGCCTACTTTTCTTTGCCGCTGCAAAGAAAAGTAGGTGCCGCCCCGCACAGGGGCAACGCCGGCAAACCAGAGGCAAAACGCGGATGCCAGCGAGAGACCCCAGAACCCCAAAACCCCAAATCCCTACCCCCTAGCCTTCTGCAAAAACCCACTCGGCGTCATGCCACAAAACCTCTTAAAGTGGCGAGCCAGATGGCTCTGATCAAAGAACCCAACTTCAGTAGCGACAACAGCCCCAGGCACGCCGGCCAGCAGCAAAGTCTGAGCACGCCTCACTCGAACTCCACACAAATACCGATAAGGCGAAAGCCCAACCTGCTGTCTAAAAACAGTAGCAAACCGCGAAACACTGAGCGCCGACAGCTCAGCCAATTGCGCAAGACTCACAGTCTTATCAAAGTTCGCTTCGATATAAGCCACAGCATCCCGCAAGGTGATCGAAGACTGATCGACGGTACTCATGAAGAAGCCTCGCTAGTGGCATGCACACCCTGCGCCGGTACGGCATAACCAAATCGTGCAATAGAAAACGTATCCAGCGGAATCGGCGTGCTGCCCGTGTCGATCAGTTCGGCCAGTGTCTCGCCGACACCCGGCCCAATCTGGAATCCCGAGCCGCTGAAACCGAACGCATAAAAGAGTCCCGGCATCTTCGAACTGGGCCCGATCACGGGCTCGGAATCGGGCAAATAACTCTCGACGCCGCTCCACACGCGAATCACATGCAACGCCGCAAGCGCAGGCACGAGCCGGCGGAATTGCGCCATCTGCTGCACCGTGTTTCCCGGCAGCACCGCCGCGCGCCGCGTCTCGGCATCGGCGGGACCGGACGGCCCGCCACCCAGCACGATATTGCCGCGCGGAATCTGCCGGAAATAGACGCTCTCTTCCTTGATCGACGTGTACACGCCCATCGACGACGCGAACACATACGGCACCGGCTCCGTAACCGCCATCTGCGGACCGCGCGCCACGAGCGGCACAGGCTCGCCAAGTTGCGTCGACAGCGCATTCGCCCACGCGCCCGCACAGATCAACACCTGTTCCGCGCGATACACGTCGCCCGCCGCACTCTCGACGCGAAAGCCGCCCGCCTCCTTCTCCACACGCACGATCTCCGTGTTTTCGACGATACGCGCGCCCATGCGCGCCGCCGCACGGCCGAACGCCGGCGCCGCCAGCCGCGGATTCGCATGACCGTCGAGCGGCGAGATGGACGCGGCCAATACCTCGCGGCCGAGAAACGGAAAGCGTCTGAACATCGCCGCGCCGTCGAGCACTTCGAGGTCGAGGCCGTACGCACGCGCCTCGGCTGCGTAGCGATGAAAGTACTCGGCGTCATGCGCGTGATAGCACACACGCGTGTGGCCCGATGCGAGGAACTCGACGTCTTCGCCCAGCAGTTCCTTCGAGTGCCGCCACGTATCGAGCGCGCGATTGGCCATCGCCAGTTGCGTCAGCGCTCGCCCTTGACGGCGCACGCCACCGAAGTTGACGCCGCTCGCCTGCTGTCCCGTCAGCCCGCGTTCGAGAAGGATCACCGACCGTTGTCTGCGTCGCAGAAAAAACGCCGTCGACGTCCCGACGATTCCGCCGCCGATCACGATCACATCGGCACGATCACTCATTCGCTGAACTCCTTTTCAGCGTTTTCGACCGCACATGAAGTCGCGCACGTCGATGCCAACGCCATCGGCAGCGGCTTGACGGGCGCCTGGCCACGCAACCGCCCGACGGCTTCGAGCGGCACGCGCGCCTCCGCTGCGATCACTTCGGCACCCGCATGCGCGCAGAAGCGCCCCTGACAACGGCCCATGCCGACGCGCGAAAATGCCTTCGCGCGATTCGCTTCCGTTGCGCCCATCTCGCGCACCACGTGCCGCAATTCGCCCGCCGTGATCGCCTCGCAACGGCACACGATGGTTTCGTCGGGCAACGCGGCCGCAAACCGCGCAGGCCACGGAAACGCCGCGCGCAAGCCCGCCGCGAAGCGCGTGTAGCGCGCGAGTTCGGCGCGCAACTGCGCGGCTCCTTCACGTTCGATACCCGCATCGCGTAACGCGGCCAACGCAGCGAGCCGGCCCGCGCGCTCCGCCGCATCGGCGCCGCGCACACGCGCACCATCGCCGGCCAGATAGACGCCCGCGACACTGCTGCGGCCATCGGCGTCGATGCGCGGCAGCCACGTCTGCGTCGCATCGTCGAAACGGAACTCACAGCCCGCGAGATCGGCAAGCTGCGTTTCCGCGCGCAAGTGATAGCCCAGCGCGACGGCATCGCAATTCACATCGAGCGTCGCGCCGCTCGCGAGCTTCACGCGAACACCCGTCACGCCATGCGCGGACGAACCTTCGATGGCAAGCGGCGTCACGCCGCGATGAACGGGCACGCGCGCGCGCCGCAACACGCTCATCAACGCAATGCCTTTGCGCAGCGTGCGAGGCATGACCAGCAACTGAGGCAACGCACGCACACGTTGTGCGAGCGTCGATGTGTCGAGCACGGCGCTCACGGTCGCGCCGGCCTTCACGTATTGCGCCGCTACCAGATACAGCAACGGCCCTGTGCCCATCATCACGGTTCGCGCGCCAATCGCGCAGCCCTGCGATTTCAACGCGACCTGCGCGCCGCCGAGACTGAACGTGCCCGCACGATGCCAACCCGGCACGGGCATCAACCGATCAGTCGCGCCGCTACAGACGATCAGCGCATCGAATGCCAGTTCGTCGTTTTGCGTGCCGCGCACGACATGCACTGCCTTCGGCGCGATATTCCACACCAGCGTGTCGGGCAGATAATCGATCTGCGCGCGCAATGCGTCGAAATCGCGATGCAGTGCTTCGGCGCGCGCCGCCTCCGTTCCGTAAAGCGTTTCGTAGGAACGCGAGAAGCCTTCTGGCTGTCGACGATAAATCTGGCCGCCGTCGCGCCGTCCTTCATCGATGACGATCGGACGCAATCCCGCTTCGACAAGCGCCTGCGCCGCGCGCACGCCCGCCGGCCCTGCGCCGATCACGATCACCTTCAACGCCTTCACGTCCCGCTGCGCGGCCATACGCCCTCCCCGGCAAACGCAATGCGCGTCACGATCGACATGCCCGGCGCAGCGGGCGTCGTGCATGCGCGCACACGCTCGCCTTGCGCCGTCCAGACCCAGCAGTCCTGGCAGGCGCCCATCAGACAGAAGCCCGCACGACGGCCGTCGCCGAATTCGGAATCGCGCAGCGTGTCGTGCGCGGTCAGCAGCGCGACCATCAGCGTGTCGCCTTCGGCCGCCTGCGTGACGACACCGTCGACAGTGATGTCGAAGGTCTTGCGCGCCGTCTCCGCCACTCTCACGAAGCGTGCATTCATGCGGCCACCGTATCGGCTGTCTGCATGCGGATCAATTCCTCCGCCGAGTGATGGCAGCGAATCTCAGCGCCCGACGGCAGTCTCTTCATCGAAGGCGGCGTGACGTTGCACATGCCGTCGATACGCGCCGGACAGCGCGAACGGAAACTGCACAGTTCGTGCGAGTGCGCGTCGCTCGGCTCGCCCATCGCGGGCAACGCGCCGCCCGTCAGCGCGCGCCGGGAGTCGAGCCAGCCGGGCCGCAGCGCGGGCACCGAATCGACCAGCAAGCCCGTGTACGGGTGATAAGGCGGCGCGGACAGCGCATCGCGCTGACCCGCCTCGACGCATTGCCCCGCGTACAGCACGATCACTTCATCGCAGATCGCACGCACCGTCGAAATGTCGTGGCTGATGAACATATACGACACGCCGAGTTCGCGCCGCAATTCCCCGAGCAGATCGAGGATCGCCGCGCCGACCACGGTATCGAGCGCGGACGTCACCTCGTCGCAGAGAATCAGCGCCGGTTTCGCGGCGAGCGCGCGCGCCAGGTTCACGCGCTGCTTCTGTCCGCCCGACAGCCCGCCCGGCTGGCGTTTCGCCACCGAAGCAGGCAGCTTCACCAGATCGAGCAGTTCGAGCATCCGCTTTTGCGCGGCGGCGCCGCGCAGGCCGTGATAGAAGTTCATCGGCCGCGCGAGGATGTCGGCGATCGTGCGGCTCGGATTGAGCGCCGTGTCCGCATTCTGGAACACGATCTGCACGCGCCGGTACTGATCGAGCGTGCGCTCCGAGAGCTTCGCGGGCAGCGGCTTGCCGTCGAGCAGCACATCTCCGCGCGCGCGATCCACCAGCCCCGCCACCACGCGCGCCAGCGTCGTCTTGCCCGAACCCGATTCGCCGATCACGCCGAGCGTGCAACCGCGCGCGATTTTCAGGCTCACGTCGTCGAGCACGCGTATGGCGGGCACGCCGTTCGCATCGACGCGGCCGTAGCCCGCGCTCAGGTTGCGGATTTCGAGCAGCGGCGGCGGATCGCCGGCAACCGTCGATGCAAGCTCCGGTTCGGCCCGCCGCGTCGCGGCCAGCAGTTGCTGCGTGTAGGCGTCGGCGGGTGCGTCCAGCACTTGCGCCGTGGTGCCGTTCTCGCGCACCGTGCCGCCGTTGAGCACGACGATGCGGTCCGCCATCTGCGCGACCACGGCAAGATCGTGCGATACGTACACGGCCGTCGTGCCCAGTTCGCGCACCACCTTCTTGAACGCGGCGAGCACTTCGATCTGTGTGGTCACGTCGAGCGCCGTAGTCGGCTCGTCGAACACGACGACGGCGGGATCGGTGATCAACGCCATGGCGGCCATCAGGCGCTGCAACTGTCCGCCCGACACCTGATGCGGATAGCGCGAGCCGATCGTCTCCGGCGCGGGCAGCGCGAGCGAACGGAACAGATCGATCGCTTTCTTGCGCGCGGCGGCGGGCGTCATCAGCTTGTGCAGCAGCGCGGGCTCCGTCACCTGATCCATGATCGTGCGCGCCGGATTGAAGCCCGCCGACGCGCTCTGCGCGACATACGCCACAGTGCGCGCCCGCAACGCGCGCCGCCCGTTGTCGTCGAGCGACAGCACATCCACGCCGCCGATCTTCACGGAACCGCCCGCAATCGAACAGCCGCCGCGTGCGTAACCGAGAAGCGACAGCGCGATCGTCGTCTTGCCCGAACCCGACTCGCCGATCAGCGCGAGCACTTCGCCCTGCTTCACCGTGAAGTCGACACCCTTCACGATGTGGACGACAGGGTCGGGCGCCGTGCCCGCAACCACGCGCAGGTCTTTCACTTCGATCATGTTCATTGCCCGCCTCCGTTCGCACGCGCGCCGTGACGGCGCAGACTGTCGATCAGAAGATTCACGCCGATCGTCAGCGTCGCGATCGCGACCGCGGGCATCAGCACGGCGGGCGCGCCTTCCGCGAGACCGCCGATGTTCTCGCGCACCAGCGAGCCCCAGTCCGCGTTCGGCGGCTGCACGCCGAGGCCGAGAAAGCTCAGCCCCGAGAGCAGCAGCACGATGAACACGAAGCGCAAGCCGAAGTCCGCGAGCATCGGATGAATCATGTTCGGCAGCACCTCGACGCGCGCGATGTAGAACAGCCCTTCGCCGCGCGCCTTCGCGACCTGCACGTATTCGAGCGTCATCAGGTTGACGGCGAGCGAGCGCGAAATGCGGAACGCGCCGGGAATGTAGGCGAGCGCCGCGACCGTGATCAGCATCGGCACCGACGAGCCGAACGCCGCGATCACGACGAGCGCGAGCACCTTGCTCGGAATCGAGATCAGCGCATCGAACAGACGGCTCAGGATTTCGTCGACCCAGCGTCCGGAGACGGCAGCGACGAGACCGAAGAACGTGCCGATGCAGCTCGCGAGCAACGTCGCCGCCAGCGCGAGTCCCACCGTGTATTGCGTGCCGTACAGCACGCGGCTCAGCATGTCGCGGCCCAGATAGTCGGTGCCGAGCGGATGCGCGGCGCTGTACACACCGAAGATTTCCGTCGACGTCACCGCGCCGCCTTTATATGGCGCGACCAATGGACCGATGAACGCGACGCAGACCCAGAACACGACGAGCGTCAGACCGATCAGGCCGAGCAGCGAAAAGCGGTTCACGAGGCGGCGCAGCGGGCCGCGTTTTGCAACTTGCGTTTCCACGGGCGCCTCTTGAATAGCATCGGCGCAAGGCTTGCCGTCTTCGTCGGGTGTCGCGTAGAGAACGGTCGTCGCGTGAGAGGTGGCGGGTCGGTTCATCGTTGACGCAGCCTCGGGTTGGAGATGATTTGACACAGGTCGGCGATCAGCACGAGCGCGAGATACGCCGCGCAGAACACCATCACGCAGCCCTGCACGAGCGGCATGTCGCGGTTCGTGACGGCATCGACCATCAGGCTCGCCAGCCCCGGATAGTTGAAGATCGATTCGACGATCACCACGCCGCCGAACAGATACGACAGGCTCAACGCAACCGCATTGGCGATCGGGCCGATCGTGTTGGGCAACACATGGCGCAACACGATGCGCATCGGCGACGCACCCTTCAGCAAGGCCATCTCGACATACGATGCATTCAACTGGTCGAGCACCGCCGCGCGCGTCATGCGCGCCATCTGCGCGACAATCACGCAGCACAGCGTCATCACGGGCATCGCATAGATGCGCAGCAGCGCGCCGAACGACGTGACCTCGGACAGATACGACAGCGCCGGCAACCAGCGCAGCTTCACCGCGAAGATCAGCACCGCGACGGTCGCGATCAGAAACTCGGGCACGGCTACCGTCGACAGCGTCAGCACGTTCAGCACGCGGTCGAGCAGCGAGCCGCGAAACATCGCCGACAGGATGCCGATCACGAGCGCGACGGGCACGGAAACCAACGCCGTCAAGCCGGCGAGCACGAGCGAGTTGGGCAGACGCGTGGCGATCAGTTCGCTGACGGGCAGATTGTTCGACAGCGAGATGCCGAAGTTGCCGCTCACGACGTGCATGAGCCACTGCACATAGCGCTGCAGCGCGGGCTGATCGAGGCCGAACTGATGTCGCAAGGCGGCGACCTGTTCGGGCGTGGCGGCCTGGCCGAGCGCCTGTTGTGCCGCGTCGCCGGGCAACAGGCCCGTGATCGCGAACACGATCGCCGACACCAGCAGCAGCGTCAGCAACGCGAGACCGAGGCGCGCGGCGATGAGTCGTTGCGCGTGTGCTTTCATCGGGTATCGCCTCCTTCTTCGAAGCCGCGTGCCGCACGGCGGCGGCACGCGTGATGGCAGAACGGAATCAGGCGTCGAGCCAGACGTTCTCCGCGAACATGAAGCCCATCAGGCCGGCCAGCGGAATCGAGCCGAGCCCCTTGAGCTTCGACGAATGCGCGTCGAGCGAACTCTGGAACATCGGAATGCCGATGCCGCCGTCTTCATGCACGAGCTGCTGCATGTCGCCGTAGATCTTCTTGCGCTTCGCGTCGTCCGGTTCGCCGCGCGCGGCGACCAGCATCTGGTCGAACTTCGGGTTCTTCCAGTTCGCCTCGTTCCACGGCGCGTCCGACTTGAAGAACTGCGTGAACAGCACGTCGGCGCTCGGGCGCGCATTGATGTTGCCGTAGCCGAGCGGATGCTTCATCCAGTGATTCGACCAGTAGCCGTCGGACGGCACGCGCACCACCTGCAGATTCAGCCCCGCTTGCGGCGCGACCTGTTGCAGCAGCATCGCCATTTCGACGGAGCCTTCGGCGGCGGGCGACGCATACAGCTGCACGGGCGCGCTGCCCAGCTTTGCCTTCTGGAAATAGAACTTCGCCTTCTCCGGGTCGAATGCGCGTTGCGGCAGACCCGCCATGTAGTACTTGTTGGTCGGATCGATCGGCTGGTCGTTGCCGATTGCGCCATAACCCAGAAACACCGCACGGCGGATCTGCTCGCGATCCATCAGATGCATCAGGCCTCGCCGGAAATCCGCCGTGCCCGTGATGCCGCCTTCGTCGCGAATGATGAGGTCGGTGTATTGACCCGTCTTCGTCTCGAGC
Source organism: Paraburkholderia sp. Tr-20389 (assembly GCF_017104565.1). Classification (GTDB taxonomy): domain Bacteria; phylum Pseudomonadota; class Gammaproteobacteria; order Burkholderiales; family Burkholderiaceae; genus Paraburkholderia. The sequence continues at coordinate 76,774 of NZ_JAAGPD010000006.1, forward strand.
ACCGAGAAGCCGGGCGTGCCCTTGATGCGCGCCGTCGAGCGCGGGCTCACGGCGTTGATCAGTTGGACGTCGCCGGACAGGAGCGCATTCACGCGCGCCGATTCGTCGCCGATGCCGATCAACTCCACCTCATCGAGATGCGGCATGCCCGGCTTCCAGTACTTCTCGTTGCGTACGCCGACCGTGCGCACGCCCGGCGAAAATTCCTTGAGCTTGAACGGGCCCGTGCCGACGGCCGTCTTGAAGTCGGTCGTGCCGTCCTTGATGATCAGGAAGTGCGACGTGGCGAGAATCACGGGCAGGTCAGCATTCGCGCCTTCGAGCGTGATCGTCACTTCGTTCGGACCCGTCGCTTTCGCGTCCTTGATCTGGTCGGCGAGCGTCTTCGCTTTCGAGCCGATAGCGGGATCCTTGTGACGCATCAGCGAATAGATCACGTCTTGCGGTGTGAGCGACTTGCCGTCGTGGAACTGAACGCCGCTGCGCAGCTTGACGACCCACACGGTCGCGTCCTTCGTGTCCAGCGATTCCGCCAGCGCCATCTTCGCGCCGAGATGCGAGTCGAGTTCCGTCAGGCCGTTGTAGAACATGTTCGCGCGCACGTAGTCGGTGCCGAGCGCGCCCTTCGCGGGGTCGAGCGTGTCGGCCGCAGACGCCGACTGCGTCGCGACGCGAATCTTGCCGCCCTGCTTCGGCTTGGCCTGCTGCGCGAAAGCGCCGCTGCTCGCCGCCAGCAGGCCTGCGCCCGTCAGCGACATCAGGCCGCCCGCCGCCATCGCGCGCAGCACGTCGCGCCGCGAGGCGCCGCGGCGCGTCAACTCTTCGAGCCGGATGCCGGCATGGGCGACTGCTTCAGGCGATTTATCGATGCTCATGAAACTCTCCGCGTCAGATGGTCTTGGGGAAATTCGGCAGCTTCGGGCTGTCTTTGGGATGCCTGGTTAGAAGCAACGTCAATAAAAAACGTCTTTGATCTGGTAATACGCGCCGACGAGCGGCAAGAACCACGGCTTGCCCGTGTGCCCCGGAATCGCGGGCCAGTCGAAATCGCGCCAGGGGTTCGCGGCCGCATTGCCGCCGATCACCTTGGCCATCACCTGGCCCATGTGCGTCGACATCTGCGTGCCGTGTCCGCTGTAACCCATCGAGAAGTAGATGCCGTCGTGCTGCCCGGCGCGCGGCAGACGGTCCGCTGTGATATCGACCAGCCCGCCCCAGCAGTAGTCGATGCGCGCCTGCGCAAGGCTCGGGAATGTCTCCACGAGATTCGCCTGCAGGATGCGGCCGCTCTTCGCATCGGACGGCTGCTCGGAAGCGGTAAAACGCGCGCGTCCGCCGAACAGCAGCCGCGAGTCGGACGTCACGCGGAAATAGTTGTGCATCAGGCGGCTCGTCGTGTACGAGCGGCGCATCGGCAGCAGACGCGAAAGCTGATCGGCAGGCAGCGGCTCCGTCACGACGATGAACGAACCCACGGGCGCGAGCCTGCGCCGGTACCAGCCGAACGGCCCATGCCGCGACGGCCCTGTCGCGATCAACACTTGCTGCGCGCGCAGCGTGCCGCGCGCGGTTTCGATGCGATAGGCGCCGCGATCCTTTTCGATCGACGTGACCGTGGCGTGCTCGAACAGACGCGCGCCGTTGCGTACCGCCGCGTGCGCGAGCCCAGCCGCGAACCGGCCCATATGCATCTGACCGCCGCGCTTTTGCAGCAGACCGCCGAAGAAACTGTCCGATTCGACTTCGCTGCGAATGCGCTCGCGCGCAATGATCTCCACGTCGGGATCGACTTCGCGGCGAATCAGTTCGGCCGTCTGTTCGAGATGCGCGAGATGATGCGGCTTCGCGGCGAGCTTCAGCTTGCCCGACGCGAGATAGTCGCAATCGATCTGCTCTTCGCGGATCAGCCGCTCGACGGTATCGACGGCGGCGGCATACGCGCGATAACAACCTTGCGCACGTTCGACGCCCAGTTGCTCGCGCAGCGCCGCGTAGTCCTGCGCGACGCCCGTGTTGCACTGGCCGCCGTTGCGCCCCGAGGCACCGCCGCCGATACGCCCGGCGTCGAGCACCGTCACCGACGCGCCGCGTTTACCGAGCGCGAGCGCGGCGGACAAGCCCGTGAAGCCGCCGCCGATCACGGCGACGTCGACATAGCCTTCGACGGGCCCCTCGCTCGCCGGCATGCCGGCGGGCGCGGTATCGAGCCAGTAGGAGTCGAGTTTCATCGGGTGTCCTTGCGCGCGTATCGACGATGGCGTGGGCGTATCAGAGACCGAGCTGCGTCGCGAGGTCGCCGATCGTGTCGACTTCGTAGTACTCGTAGTACGGCGTGCCCGGCTCGTGGCCGCGCTTGACGAACGCCTTGTGCTTGATGCCCATGTCGTGCGCCGTCATCAGGTCGTAGCGCAGGCTCGACGACACGTGCAGCACGTCGCCCGGATTGCAGTTGAGCTGGTCGAACATGTATTCGAAGCCCTGCATGCGCGGCTTGTACGATTGCGCCTGCTGCGCGGTGAACACGCGATGGAACGGTGCGCCGAGCTTGTCGACGTTGCTCTGGATCTGATCGTTCGATGCGTTCGACAGAATCACGAGCTTGTACTTCTTCGCCAGACGCGAGAGGCCTTCCGGCACATCCGGATGCGGACCCCAGGTGGGCACGGCCAGATAGAACTTTTCTGCTTCCGCTTCATTGAACTCGACGTTCATGCGCTTGCACGTGCGGCGCACGGAATTGACGATCACGTCGCGATACGGCTTCCATGCGCCGAGCACTTCATCGCGCCGATAGCCGGCGAAGAACGCTACGAATTGCTCCAGCTCGGCGCCGTGCAGGCGGTCGGCGTACATCTCGCGGGCCATGTCGGCCATGCGGAACTTCGTCAGCGTGCCGTAGCAGTCGAACGTGATGTACTTCGGCTCGAAATCGATCATGGTGTCAGTCCTATCTTGTTGTGAACCCACGCGGGGTTCAGTGGCGGAACAGGAAAACGCATCCCTGCGGAAAATTTAAACAGTGCAAAAAGGTCGGATGTCGCTGATTCGAGTGGCTCGCGCGATACAAACCACGCGTTTTGAGGGGCATCGGCAGCAGACTATGCGGCGCCGTTTTCATCGCTATCGCGTCAGCGGAATTCATCAGACGCGTGCGTCGATCAGCACGCTCTTGAAGCGCAAATTTGCTTCGTAAGCCTGCCGGCCGAGATCCTTGCCGATGCCCGAGCGTTTGAAGCCGCCCGTCGGGATCATGAAGTCGCTCGTGCGTCCGTAGCGGTTCACCCACACGGTGCCCGCCTCGATGCCGCGTACCATGCGCAGCGCGCGGCCCAGATCGGCCGTATGCACGCCTGCTGCAAGGCCGTAGTCGGGATGCGCGGCGAGCGCGAGTGCTGCGTCTTCCGTGTCGAAGGTCTGCAAGGTCAGCACGGGTCCGAAGATTTCTTCGCGTACGGCATCCGTCTGCGGCGTGACGTCCGTGAGTAGCGTCGGCATGTAGAAGGCGCCCGGCGTGGCCGCATCTGCGCGATGGCCGCCGCAGCGCAAGGTCGCACCGCTCGCGACGCTGCGCCCGACGATGGCTTCGATACGCGCCGCCTGCGGCTCCGAGATGATCGGCGGCAGTGTGGTGTCGGGCGACCACGTCGCGCCCGCCCTGGGCTCGCTGAAGAGGCGCTGGATGCGGTCGGCGAGTTCGTCTGCGATCGACCGTTCGACCAGCAGCCGCGAGCCCGCGACGCACACCTGCCCCGCATTGCCCGTAATCGCGCCGGCGATGCGGCGCGCGACATCGTCGAGGCGCGGCGCATCGGCGAAAACGATCTGCGGACTCTTGCCGCCCAGTTCGAGCGTGACGGGCTTGGTGCCCGTTTCGGCGCATGCCGCCATGATCGCCGCGCCCGTGCGCGTCGAGCCGGTGAACGTCACCTTCGCGATGCGCGGATGGCGCACGAGCGCATCGCCGGTGGTGCGGCCATCGCCTTGCACGACGTTGAAGATACCGGGCGGCACGCCCGCTTCGACGGCGAGTTCGGCCAGCCGCAACACGGAAAACGGCGTCATCTCCGACGGCTTCAGCACGACGGCATTGCCCGCCGCGAGCGCGGGCGCAACCTTCCACGACGCCATCACGAGCGGGAAATTCCATGGCGCTATCGCGCCGATCACGCCGTACGGCTCGGCGATCGTCATGCCGAGATGATCGTGATCGGTCGCGGCGACGTCGCCGCCGATCTTGTCGGCGAACTCCGCATAGAAGCGGATGCCTTCCGCCGTGAACGGCACGTCCCAGTTGAAAGCGTCGCGAACGGGCCGCGTCGAGCCGAGTGCTTCGAGCGGCGCGAGCGTTGCGGCATCGGCGGCGACGAGGTCGGCGAAGCGCCGCAGCACTCGCGCCCGCTCGCGTGGCGCGATGCGCGCCCAGCTGCTGGTGCGGAAAGCCGTCCATGCGTTTTGCACCGCGCGCTCGATCAGTTCGGCATCGGCGACGGGCACCGACGCGTACACGGCGCCATCCGACGGGCGCGCCACGTCGATGCGCGGCCCATGCACATCGACGTATTCGCCGCCGATGAAATGTCCGCTGCGCACGTTGATCGTCGCGGGATCGAATCGGTCCATTTGCGTGAGTCCTCGATTGCCTTCGATGCTGGAAATCGTAGGCTCGCGGCCACCGCATATTTCACCGACAAAAAAGCTCGCACAGCACAATCGACGCGTTATCGTCGCCGGAACTCCGCGTTTTGCAGCGCATCATGCCGCGGGCCGCGAGCCCATCGCGTGATAGAAGGATCGTCCTAGTCACACGTGCGATACGGTGAGAGAGTCACGGTATGTGTCTTCAGAACGAGGAGGCCGGCGTGTCCGACCCAAACAAGAACGGCATGATCGAGTACCGCCCTTTCACCTCCGATGACATCGCGGCAGGGCATGCGCTTTCGAGCGCCGTCAGATGGCGGCATCGTCCCGATGACTGGCGCTTTGCGGCACGCATCGGGCAAGGCTTCGTCGCGCAGGACGACAGCGGCGTGATCGGTACCGCGCTCGCATGGCGCTTCGGGCGCGAAGCCGCGACGCTCGGCATGATGATCGTCGCGCCCGAGCGTCAGCGGCATGGCGTGGGCCGCAAGCTGCTCGAACTGCTGATCGACGAACTCGGCCCGCGCACGCTGCTGATCCACGCGAGCCCCGCCGGCGAATCGCTCTGCGGGAAGCTCGGCTTTCGAAGCATCGGCACGATCCATCAGCATCAGGGCGCGGCGTTTCAGCCGCCGCTCGTGTCGTTGCCGCCCGGCGAACGGCTGCGTCCGCTCGGCGTCAACGATGTGCCGCGCCTCGTCGAACTGGCGTCGCGCGCGAGCGGACTGGACCGCAGCGATCTGCTACCGGCACTGCTCGATATCGCGAGCGGCATCGCACTCGACCGCGACGGCGAACTGATCGGCTTTGCCCTCTTCAGGCGCTTCGGCGATGGACACGTGATCGGCCCCGTCATCGCGCCGGATTCGCCCGATGCAAGCCGCGCGAAAGCGCTCATCAGTCACTGGCTCGCGCTGAACGCGGGCATGTTCGTGCGGATCGATACGCCCGCCGAGTTCGGTCTTTCGTCGTGGCTCGAAGGGCTCGGGCTGCCGCATGTGGACAGCATCGAGAAGATGATGCGCAATGGACCGCTGCCCGCCGATCCGCAGTTGAAGCAGTTTGCGATTACGAGTCAGGCGGTGTGGTAACGGCGGGCACAAACGCAACAATGCCCGCGACGCCCGAAAGCGGCGCGGGCATGGCGGGCTGCAGACTTACTTCAGTTCGACGCGCTTGATCTCGCCGACGATCACCAGGTAGCTGATGATCGCGACCACCGCGTTGCATGCAACGAACACGAGCGCGCCGCTGAACGAGCCCGTCGCCTTCACGATATAGCCGATGATGATCGGCGTCGTGATGGCCGCGATGTTGCCGAACGTGTTGAACATGCCGCCGCTCAGACCCGCGATCTGCTTCGGCGACGTATCCGCGACCACCGCCCAGCCGAGTGCGCCCAGGCCCTTGCCGAAGAACGCGAACGCCATGATCGCGACGACGACGGCCGACGAATCCACGTAGTTGCACGCGATCATGCTGGTCGAAAGCAGCATGCCGACGACGATGGGCACCTTGCGCGCAACGGTCAGCGAACATCCCTTGCGGATCAGGAAGTCGGAGAAGATGCCGCCGAGCACGCCGCCCACGAACCCGCACACGGCCGGCAATGCGGCCACGAAGCCCGCATTGAGAATGGACATGCCGCGTTCCTTGACGAGATACACGGGGAACCACGTCAGGAAGAAATACGTGAGCGTCGTGATGCAGTACTGGCCGATATAGACGCCGAGCAGCATCCGGTTGCTCAGCAACTGCTTGACGTACGACAGTTTCGGCGCTTCGTTCGCGCTTTGCGTCGTGATTGCCTGCGCAGCGGCGTCATCTGCGACGGCGGCCTTTTTAGGCCCGTCCATGTCGATGAGCGCGCCGCCTTCCTTGATGTGGGCGAGTTCGGCGCTGCTGATACGCGGGTGATCCTTCGGGCTGTGCACCGTCTTCATCCAGACGAAGCTCACAACGATGCCCACGGCGCCCATGAAGTAGAACACGTACGGCCAGCCGAAACGGTGCGTGACCCAGCCCATGATCGGCGCGAACAGCACCGTCGCGAAGTACTGCGCCGAGTTGAAGATGGCCGATGCCGTGCCGCGCTCGGCGGCGGGAAACCACGAGGCGACGATGCGGCCGTTGGCGGGGAACGACGGCGCCTCGGCGAAGCCCACCATGAAGCGCAGCACGAACAGCGTCGTGACGGCAACCGAGACGCTCAGGAAACTGACGGTGCCCTGCAATATCGTGAACAGCGACCAGATGAAAATGCTGGCGGCGTAGACGCGTTTCGAGCCGAAGCGGTCGAGCAGCCAGCCGCCCGGCAACTGCCCGATCACATACGACCAGCCGAACGCGGAAAAGATGAAGCCCATCGCGACGGCATCCAGACCGAGGTCTTTGGACATCGAGGTGCCTGCCATCGACAGCGTCGCGCGATCCGCGTAGTTGATGGCCGTGACCAGGAACAGCATCGCGACGATCCCGTAACGGATGCGCGTTCTCCGCTCGGCGGTCACGCCTTGCACAACGTTGGCCATGAAATGTCTCCCCCTTAGAACCAGCGTCTTGCCGGCAAGATTGCGCAACCGGCGGTGCCGAGCGCACTCCGCCTCATAGGTTGTCTGATGACATCATCAAGCCCTGTACTAATATTTGCAATCCGGCGTTTACCCTAGAGAGCTACAACTGACGGAGCTTTGACGTCCTGTTTAGCATATTGACGGGATGTGATAACGCTTCTCATAGTTGTACGACGACGTATCTCGCTGCGCTTTTTGAAACGGCACAGCTTGTACATGCTCGTGTCTTAAAATCGCGCGATGGAAACCGCCCGCCCGACCATCCGCCTGTTATCCGCTTGCGATGCGCCTGCCTATGCGTCGCTGCGGCTGAGCGCGATCGACGAGGCGCCCGAGTCGTTCCTGTCGACGCGCGATGAGGAAGCAAAACGGTCGATCGATGAAATCGAGGCGCGCATCTGTTCGACGGCGAATCAGGTGGTGTTCGGCGCGTTTGCGGGTGATCAGCTGGTCGCCGTGGCGGGGCTGCGGCGTTATCCGTTGCGCCCTGTCCAGCAGAAGGGGTTTCTGTGGGGACTGTTCGTGGTGCAGGAACATCGGCGGAGCGGCATCGCGCGAAGTCTGATCGCGGCCGCCGTCGATCAGGCGCGCGCGATGGGCCTTGCGCAGATCGCGCTCAATACGGGCGTCGACAATGCCGGCGCGATCGCGCTCTACCGGTCGGCGGGCTTCGAGGCAGTGGAAGACGAGCCGTGCACCGACGAGATCGACGACGATGACGATCGCGAAGTCGAGATGGTGTTGCGGCTCGGTTGAGCGGCTTTGCGTGCCGTCAGTTGTCGATGAACGACTGCAGCATGCGGTTGAACGCGGCGGGATTCGCGACGTTCATGCCGTGCGACGCGCCCGTTATCGTGCCCCGCTCCGCGCGATAGATCCAGCCTTCCAGACTATCGACGTTGTTGCGGAACATGCGCGGGCTCTTCTGTCCGTCGATCAGCAGCGTCCGGCAGGTCACGTCGGCTGCCGTTTCGCGCGAATAGGCCGGCAACGGATCGAGAAACTGCTTGGGCAGCGTGCTCGCGTTGTCGATCGCCATCATGCGGAAGGCGTCCGTGCTCTTTCGCCATGCGCCGGGCGCGCTGACGGAATCGACGAACAGTTCCAGCCCGGGCTCGACGACACCCTCCTCGATCATGACCGCCACTTTGGCGCGCAGCGCGTTCATCGGCGAAGGCAACGACGCTTCGCGCATGCCGTCGAGTTGCAGGGGGCCGCCCGGATCGGCGAGCGTCAGGCTTTTGACGAGGCGCGGATATTCGCGCGCGAGCTGAAACGCAACGCATCCGCCGCGCGAATGCCCGACCAGATGCACGGGCGCGAGATCCATGGCGTCGATGAACTCCGCCAGTTCGGCGACGTGAACCTGCCAGCCGAAATCGTTCTGGATGCACGCTTCGGCGGCAGGCCAATAGTGGCTGAGACTCGGTGCGATACAGCGGAAGTGTGCGGAAAGCGGCGCGATCTGCGCGTCCCAGTAGCGGAAATCGCACAGCGAGCCGTGCACGAACACGACCGGCTCGCCGGCGCCTCGCTCGACATAAGGAATGCAAATGCCCGATGCGACAGTCGCGAAACTCAGCTGGGGATCGGCCAGCAACGAGTGATCGGTTCGCATGTTCATCGCAGTCACAGCCTCGCAGGTATCGTGGTGTGACTACTATGCAGGATTCTCTGGCGTAAGAAAAACGCGTAATTCGGATCGAACCGTTCAGGTTTTCTGATGGCATGTCGGAGGCGAGACGCGGTCACGCGCCGCCTCCCCTGGAGCGCAGGCTAACCTGCCAACTGCAGCGCCTGAGAGAAATCGGCGATCAGATCGTCGATATCTTCGATGCCCGCCGACAGCCGCAACATGCCGTCAGAAATGCCCATCGCCTTGCGGGTTTCCGGACCGGCCTCGAAAAAGATCGTCGGCGCGACGGGAATGATGAGTGTGCGCGTGTCGGCGAGACCCGTCGCCTTGATAGGCAGCTTGAGCGCGTTGACGACTTCCACCATGCGCTCTGCGTCGCGCAACTCGAACGACAAGAGCCAGGACGCCCCCTTGAACAGCGCCTGCGCAATGTCGTATTGCGGATGGCTCTTCAGACCGGGATAGAAAACCTTGCCGACCGCTTTGTGTCCTTCCAGGAAATGCGCGAGGGCGAGCGCGTTGTCGCTGCTTTGCTTCACGCGCAACGCGAGCGTCTCCGCACCCAGCGCAATCGAGTGTGCCTGCTCGGAAGACAACGACGCCCCCATGTCGCGCAGGCCCTTCTTGCGGATCTGCAACAGACCCTGCTCCTTCGCTGCCGAACGCCGATAGTCGTCCGCGATGTTCGGATACGCGCTCCAGTCGAACAGGCCCGTGTCGGTGACCGCTCCGCCAAGCGCAGCGCCGTGACCCGCAATCGTCTTCGTCAGCGAATTGATGACGAGCGTCGCGCCGACAGCCTTCGGTTTGAACAATGCGGGAGACGTGATCGTGTTGTCGACGACATAGACGACGCCGCGCTCGCGGCACACGTCACCGATACCCTGCAAGTCCGGAATTTGCGTGCCCGGATTTGCGATGGTTTCGACGAACACCATGCGCGTATTCGGCCGGATCGCGTTCTTCACGTTTTCGACATCGCAGGCATCGACGGTCGTGACTTCCACGCCGAGCGTTCGCAATGTGCCCAGGAGGCTATTGGTGTTGCCGAATACGTAACGGCTCGATATGAGGTGATCGCCGGCACGCAGGAGCGTAAGGAACGTCGCCGTGATAGCGGCCATGCCCGTGCTGAAGCAGATCGTGCCGATACCGTCTTCGAGGCCCGTGATCTTGCGTTCGAGCGCGGCGGTCGTGGGGGTGCCCTGCCGCGCGTAATTGAAGCCGCCCTTCCTGGTGCCCTGGAATACGCCGATCAGATCCTCGACGCGTTCGAAGCCGTATTGCACGGACGTGTGAATGGGCTGATGCACGCCGCCGTGCTCGCTGCCCGTGACTCTGTCGCCATGAACGATGGCTGTGGTGAGTCCTTGCTTGTCCATCCCCTTCTCCGCTTTCCAAGTCGATTATTGCGGCACATTATCGCTGCAAACCGATGACGCCAGGATATTCCGTGCCGGATCGATGCACTGCCGACCGGCCCGATCGTGCGCGGCAAGACCTGGATTTCATTCGTCCTGAGCCGGATCGTACGGCAGCACCTGCTCGCGCTCGTCGGGATGATTGCGCGCCACGATCGCGCGCGCCGCCGTCGTCGTACTGAGATTGAAAGGCTGATGCGGCACGCCGGGTGGAATGAACAGAAAGTCGCCGGCTTCCGTGACGACCGACTCACGCAATCCCGGCCCGTACCGCGTTTCGACGCACCCTTCCAGCACATAGATGCCCGTTTCGTAGCCGGCATGGATATGAGGCTCGGCATGTCCGCCCGGTGGAACGACGACGAGATGCATCGACAGCGCCTGCGCGCCCGCCGTCGTGCCCGAAATGCCGACGAAGTACGGCAGGCGCTGCGTCGTGGCGATCTCCCGGTCGGGATGCACGACCACGACTTGCGCGCGCTCGCGTTGTGAATCGTCTTCCATATGCGACCCTCCCGTTCGGTGGACGGCTGAATGCAGAACGATTCTACGCCGCGCTCGTGCGCCGAATCGATAGAAAGGCTTGCTCCTGAAGCATCCACTGAAACAGGCGACGGACATCACGGAATACGGCTCGGCGGTGTATAAGGGTCGAATACATCGCCGACATCAGCGGAGCCATTGAACATGAACAAACGCCAGTTCCTGAGCAGCGCCGCTGTACTCGGCGCCAGCGTCACGCCCGCATTCGGCGCCAAGAATGCAAAACCCGCTGCATGCGCGGCGGCTCCCGCGATCCTCACCGTATCGGGTGCGGTCAAGCACACGAACCGCGGGCCGCTCGATCCCGCCTTCGATCCTCTGATGGCGAAGCAGCTCGTCAAATTCACGTCGGCCTGCACGTTCGACTATCAGTCGATCGCGAGCCTGCCCACGGTGACGATCAGACCGACCATCGAATACGACGCGAAGCAACATACGCTGAGCGGCCCACTGCTCGCGAACGTGCTTGAGAAGGCCGGCGTGCCCAGCGCCGGCGACACCAAAGTTTCGTTACGCGCGGTCGACGGCTACACAGTGCTCACGACACTCGACAACATCCGCGCGTGGCATTTCATCGTCGCGACGCAGATGGACGGCAAGCCGATGCCGCTAGGCGGGCTCGGTCCGTTATGGGCGATCTACGATGCCGATAACATTCCCGAACTCGCTGCCAAGCCGCTCAAGGACCGCTTCGTGTTGTGTCCGTGGGGGCTTTATCAGATTCAGGTGAGCGAGGCGTAGAAGCAGCCGCCAGCGCCACCGCGAGTTTCGCGCCGACTTCGGCGTTGTGCTTGATCAGCGCGATGTTGGTGGCGAGGCTGCGTCCACCCGTCAACGCCTTGATGCGCGCCAGCAGAAACGGCGTCACTGCCTTGCCGCTGATGCCTTGCGCCACCGCGTCGTCGAGCGCCTGCCCGGTCAGGCTGTCGATCTCATCGGAGGGCATCGCGGCTGCGGCTGGCACGGGCGTGCTCAACAGCACACCACCGGCCAGGCCGAGATCCCATTTGGCACGGATGAAGCGCGCCTGCTCCGCCGGATCGTCGAGCCGATAGTCCGCGCGAAAGCCGCTGTCGCGCGTATAGAACGCAGCGAAATTGTCCTGCTCGCAACTGAGCACGGGCACGCCTTGCGTCTCCAGGTATTCCAGCGTCAGCCCAATGTCGAGAATCGATTTCGCGCCCGCGCACACCACCGCCACCGACGTCTTCGCCAGCTCCTGCAGATCGGCGGAAATATCGAAGGTCTCCGGCGCGCCACGATGCACGCCGCCGATTCCGCCCGTCACGAACACCTCGATCCCCGCCAGCGCCGCGCAAATCATCGTGCCCGCGACCGTCGTTGCGCCGAGTCCGCCGCCCGTCAGCACGGCGGGCAGATCGCGGCGGCTGACCTTGTGCACGTCGGGCGAGCGGCCGATCAGTTCGAGTTCGTCGTCCGAGAGTCCGATGCGGATTTGCCCGCCGATCACGGCGATCGTCGCGGGCTCCGCACCCAGCTCGCGGATCACCGCCTCCACTTCGCGCGCGGTACGCACGTTCTCCGGATACGGCATGCCGTGCGCGATGATCGTCGACTCCAGTGCCACGATGGGTCGGCCGGCCGCCTGAGCGGCGGCCACGGAGTCGCTGAAGGTCAGCCAGGCGCGTGCGAGGTTTGCATCCATGTCGGTATCCGTCCGCGAGTGATTCGCCGAAGTATGCAGGATCGATGCCGCCCGTTCGATAGATTCGCCCCCTGAATCGCCACGTGACGCGTTGGCGCCTATCATCATGATTCCACCGCACGCAACGCGTTCGCGGCGGAAAAGCACAGGCGTTCACGCGTAGAACGTATCGGACGATCGATCTCGGCCGGGAGGTGCCATGCAGCCGTCAAGCGCAATCAATCTGCTCCAGTCGAAGGAAGGCTCGCGCCTGCATGGTCCGGACCTCGCGCACTGGCGCCGCTGGGGGCCGTATCTGAGCGACCGGCAATGGGGCACCGTGCGCGAGGATTACAGCGAATACGGCACCGCGTGGGACTACTTTCCGCACGATCATGCGCGCAGCCGGATGTATCGCTGGGGCGAGGACGGCATCGCCGGATTCGGCAACGATCCGCTCGACTGGTGCGTGTCGCTCGCGCTCTGGAACGGACGCGATCCCATCATCAAGGAACGGCTCTTCGGTTTGACGAACGCGCAGGGCAATCATGGCGAGGACGTGAAGGAGCTTTACTTCTATATCGACGGCACGCCGACGCATTCGTACATGAAGATGCTTTACAAGTATCCGCACGAGGCGTATCCGTACCAGGATCTGATCGACGAAAACGCAAGGCGCGGCCCGGAGCAGCCCGAATACGAAGTGCTCGATACGGGCGTATTCGACGACAACCGCTACTTCGACGTGTGGATCGAATACGCGAAGCACACGCCCGACGACGTCGTGATGCGCGTCACGGTAGAGAACCGCTCCACGCGGCGCGCGACGCTGCATGTATTGCCGCAGTTCTGGGCGCGCAATCGCTGGGCATGGTCGGGCAAGCCCGGCAAACCTTCTTTGACGCTCGAACACGATGCCGCCGAAGGTGCGCGTGTCGTCGCGCGCAACCCGTCGCTCGACACGATGATCGTGACGGCGTCGGCGCAACAGCCGATCGAATGGCTCTTCTGCGAAAACGAAACCAACCCGCGACGCATTTGGGGCATCGAAGGCGAAGGACCGTTCAAGGATGGCTTCAACGACTACCTCGTGAATGGCGACGAGCGCGCGATCCGGCGCGACAAGGGCACACGGGCCGCAGCGCATGCAGTGCTCGATCTCGGCGCGCATGAACAGGCAGTGCTGTATCTGCGCTGGCGCCCCGAATGCTCTGTCGATGCCGCGCCGCTCGATATGCCTGCCCTCTTCGCACGACGTCAGGCGGAGGCCGACGAATTCTATGCCGCGCTTCAGCACGATATCGCCGATCCCGACGCGCGTCTCGTGCAGCGCCAGGCGCTCGCCGGCATGCTGTGGAGCAAGCAGTATTACCAGTTCGACGTGACGCGCTGGCACGACGGCGATCCGGGCCAGCCCGTGCCGCCCAAAGACCGCAGGCGCGGCCGCAACGCGGACTGGCGGCACATGTGCAACGGCGATATCGTGTCGATGCCCGACAAGTGGGAGTACCCGTGGTATGCGTCGTGGGATCTCGCGTTCCATGCCGTCGCCTTCGCGATGATCGATCCCGACTTCGCGAAGAAGCAGTTGCAGCTGCTCGTGAAGGAACGCTACATGCATCCTAACGGGCAACTACCCGCGTACGAGTGGGCGTTCGGCGACGCGAACCCGCCCGTGCATGCGTGGGCGACGTGGCGCGTGTATGAACTCGATCGCGAAGTGACGGGCGTCGGCGACCACGAGTTTCTCGAAGTGATGTTTCATAAGCTGCTGCTCAATTTTTCGTGGTGGGTCAACCGCAAGGACGCCGACGACCGCAACATCTTCCAGGGCGGTTTCCTCGGGCTCGACAACATCGGCATCTTCGATCGCTCGTCTCCGCTGCCGACAGGTGGCCGCATCGATCAGGCAGACGGCACCGCATGGATGGCGTCATACGCGCTCGACCTGATGCAGATCGGACTCGAACTCGCGATGACGAATGCCGCTTACGTCGAAATCGCAGTGAAGTTCTTCGAGCACTTTCTGTATATCGCCGAAGCCGTCAGTTGCGGCGGCGAGGCCTGCAATACGGGGCTATGGGATGGACGCGACGAATTCTTCTATGACGTGCTGCATCTCCCCGATGGAACGCGTGTGCCGATGCGGATACGTTCGATCGTCGGATTGATCCCGCTGTTTGCCGTACACGTGCTCGACGAACAGGTTCACGGTCATCTGCCCGGATTGCGCGAACGGCTCGTGTGGTTTCTCGATCACCGGCCCAATCTCGCGCGGCTCGTGTCGCGCTGGACGGAACCCGGCAAAGGCAACACCACGCTGCTCTCGCTCTTGCGCGGACACCGGATGAAATCGCTGCTCAAACGCGCGCTCGCTGAAAGCGAGTTTCTTTCGGACTATGGCGTGCGCGCACTGTCGCGCGTGCATCTCGACGAACCGTATCTGTTCGATCACGAAGGCGTGAGCGTCTGCATCCAGTATCAACCGGCCGAATCGGAATCGCGCGTGTTCGGCGGCAATTCGAACTGGCGCGGACCGGTGTGGATACCCGTCAACTATCTGCTGATCGAATCGCTTTACGAATTTCATCGCTACTACGGCGACGAATTCCGCATCGAACATCCGACGGGATCGGGCCACTGCGCCTCACTGAGCGAAGTCGCCGACGATCTCGCGCGGCGCGTCACGACGCTGTTTCTGAAAGACGAGCACGGCGTGCGGCCCGTGATGGCAGCCTATCCGATGCTGCAAGCCGACCCGCGCTCACAGGATCTGATTCTCTTCCACGAGTACTTTCACGGCGACAACGGGCGCGGCGTCGGCGCGTCGCATCAAACGGGCTGGACGGGACTGGTCGCGTTGCTGCTGCAACCGCGCCTGATGAAACTGTCCCACATGACGCCCGATGCAATGCCCCATGCAGCGCACATGGCGGAAGAAACAGTGGCTGCGGCAATGGCGCGTTAGCGTTTCTCTTCAGCGGTTCGATTCTTCGACACTGTCAATCAAGGAGCAATGGATGGCGACAGAATCTCCTCCCGGCGAACTCGGTGCGAAAGCTCCGGGCTTCAACTTGCCCGCTACCGACGGGCGCACTTATACACTCGACGACGTGCGTGGCCCTAAGGGTCTCGTCGTCGTCTTCATGTGCAATCACTGTCCGTATGTGCAGGCCGCATTGCCACGCATCGTGCGCGAAGCGCAGGATCTCGCGAAGCTCGGCATCGGCATGGTAGGTATCAGTTCGAACGACGGCATCACGTATCCGGAAGATTCGTTCGAGCGCATGATCGCGCTCGCCGCCGAACTGCACTTGCCGTTCCCGTATCTGTATGACGAGTCGCAGCAGGTCGCGCGCGCTTACGACGCCGTGTGTACGCCGGAGTTCTATGGTTTCGACGCAGACCTGTCGTTGCGATACCGCGGCAGGCTGGACGCATCGCGCAAAGACGCGATACCCGACGCGCGCCGCGATCTCTTCGAGGCGATGCAGCAGATCGCGCAGACCGGGACGGGACCCGATACGCAACATCCGGCGCTCGGCTGCTCGATCAAGTGGAAGATGGAGTGACGATCGGCCTCTTGCATAAGTTGCGCTTCGCAACTATAGTGGTTGCGAAGCGCAACTACAGGAGCAGCAGTGGACATCGTCGATACACCCATCCAGTCGCGTGACGCGACCATCCTCGAACTGCGCGAGTTCTCGCGCAAGCTCGTGCGCGAATTGGGTTTCATGCGCTCCACCTTGGCGGAGAGCGATCTCGCGCCCTCGGCGGTGCACGCCATTCTTGAAATCGGCGCGACGCCCGGCATGCAAGCTCGCGACCTCGCGCAACTTCTACGGCTCGACAAGTCGAATGCGAGCCGGCAGATCACGAAGCTCGAAATGGCTGGGCTCGTCGAGCGCATTGCATCGAGCGATGACGCGCGGTCTTCGGCGCTTCATCTGACCAGAGCGGGTCAGCAGCTTCGCAAGAAGATCGACAAGTTCGCGACCGATCAGGTGTCGAGCGCGCTGCGCAAGCTCGCCCCTTCCGATCAGCAGTCGCTGGTGCGCGCGCTGTCGCTGTACGCGAGCGCGCTCGCGCAGGACAACGACGCGAAGGAAACGCAGAGCGCGGCGCCTGCCGTGCAGATCGTCGAAGGTTATCGGCCTGGCTGTATCGGCGACGTCGCGAGCCTTCATGCGCGCTACTACTCGCAACATTCGGGCTTCGGCGTGTACTTCGAGAAGCTGGTCGCAACGGGGCTCGCCGAGTTCGCGGAGACACTGCCCGATCCCGACAGGCAATTGTGGCTGGTCTATGACAACGGAAGAACGTTGGCGTCGCTGGCTATCGACGGAAACGCGCAGACACGTGTCGCGCATCTGCGCTGGTTCATCGTCGACGATACGCTGCGCGGCACGGGCATCGGCCGACAGTTGATGATGCGCGCGATGGCCTTTGTCGACGAACGTTTCGACGAAACGTACCTATGGACGTTCAAAGGTCTGGACGCCGCGCGTCATCTGTATGAGGCGTTCGATTTCGTGCTGGCCGAGGAAGCCGAAGGCAAGCAATGGGGGAAAGCGGTCGTCGAACAGCGCTTCGTTCGACGTCGAGCGGCGTCGAAACGGACGCGTCCTTAAGTTCGTCAAATAAGCTCGTCAAATAGGCGCGTCGAAGTCAGACGAAATTCAACGCAATGCCGCCGAGCGGGCCGTAGTCGACATGAAACGTGTCGCCCGCCCGCGCGGGGATCGGCGCAGTGAATGAGCCGCTGAGTATCACGTCGTTGGCATTCAGCGCTTCGTCATACGGCGCAATCTTGTTCGCGAGCCACGCGACGCCCGTCGCCGGATGATTCAACACAGCGGCGGCAAGACCGCTCTCTTCGACGGCGCCGTTCCTGTACAGCAGCGCGCCGACCCAGCGCAGATCGACATCCATCGGACGCACGGGACGGCCGCCCATCACGATGCCCGCGTTGGCCGCGAAATCGGAAATGGTATCGAAGACCTTGCGCGGCGCTTTCGTTTCGCGGTCGAACTGTTCGATGCGCGCATCGATGATTTCGACGGCAGGGGTCACGTACGCGGTTGCATCGAGCACATCGAAGAGCGTGACGCCCGGCCCTTTGAGCGGCTTCGCGAGAATGAACGCCAGCTCCACTTCGACTCGCGGCGCGATGAAGCGATCCGCGCGTATGTCCCGCCCGCTTTCGATAAACATGCTGTCGAGAAGCGGCGCGTAGTCCGGTTCGTCGATCTGCGACGAACGCTGCATCGCACGCGACGTCAAGCCGATCTTGCGCCCTTTAATCACATGTCCTTCGGCGAGCTTCAGCTTCACCCATTCGCGCTGGATCGCGTAGCCGTCTTCGATGGTCATCTCGGGATACGCCGCCGAAAAATGACGCAGCTGCGTGCGCGTCTTCTCCGCGTGATCCAGTTTCGCGGCGAGTTCGCGAATGGTCTTCTCGTCCAGCATGATGCTCTCCTCTCGTGCTCAGCCCTTCAGGCGCGCGTGCAGATTGTTGTGCTTCCAGGTGCCCGCTTCGCTGAATTCGTTGATTTCCAGCGACAACGCCAGCCCCTGCTTTTCGAACGCTGCCGTAAAGTGCTGCTTGATGACGTCGAACAGCGCATCGCCCGTGGCCTTCTTTACGCTGTCCGAACGGCCCGCGCCTATCTTCAGGTTCGCATGCAGAAAGGCTGCATCGGGTCTTCCGTCAGCGATGCAGTATTGTTCGCAGCGCAACGCGCGCACGCGTATGCCTCCCAGCGGATAGACCCGCTGATCGTCATCGCGTTGCGCATCGAGGCATTGCGCGAGCTTCCGGCAAAGCGCGCCGATGCTGTCTTCGTTCGCCAGATTGGCGCTGTATTCGAGCGTGAGATGCGGCACGTCAACTCTCCCTTGATCGATCAAAGCGGCAGCGGCGTGACGGGAAAAATCGCGTTGATCTGTCCCGTTCCCGAACTGCCGAAATACGGCGTGACGACTTCGACCTTGCCTTCGTAACGATCCCAGCCGAGCGCGCCGAGCAGCATCGCCGTGTCGTGCATGCCGCCCTCGCCCCAGCATTTTTCGTTGTACAGCGGCAGCATGCCGCAAAACGTCTTCCAGTCACCGTTCTCCCACAGCGACACCACGTGCCGGTCGGTCTGTTCGAGAAACGGATCCCAGACCTTGTGCATGAACTGCTCCGCCGTGCCGTTGTTCGCGAAGTGATGACTGAGCGAGCCGCTGGCGAGAATCGCGACCGTGCCGTCGTAGCGTTCCTCGATCGCCTTGCGCACCGCGAGCCCAAAGCGCGCGCTCGTCGGCAGGTCGTGCCACATGCACCAGCCCGCGATCGATACGACGTTGAAGTGCTGATCCGCATTCATGTAGCGCATCGGCACGAGCGTGCCGTATTCGAGGTCGAGCGAGGTCTCGCTATGCGCGCGGCTTTTCACGCCCATTTCATTGGCGACTTCGGCGATCAGCTTGCCCAACTGCACATTGCCCGGATACGCATATGCCATGTTGTTGATGAAATGCGGCAACTCGTTGCTCGTATAGATACCTGCGAATTTCGGTGCGCAATTGATGTGGTATTCGCTATTCACGAGCCAGTGCACGTCGAACACGACGATCGTATCGACACCCAGTTCGCGGCAGCGGCGGCCTATTTCATAGTGCCCGTCGATCGCCGCCTGACGGCAGCCCTTATGCGGCCCGTCCAGCTCCGACAGATACAGCGAAGGCACATGAGTCACTTTCGCGGCCAATGCGAGCTTACCCATCGCGACCTCCGTTCAGACGCCCCAACGCGGAATATGATGCGAACCGAGCGACACACACACGTTCTTCGGTTCGAGAAAGACCTCGTAGCTCCACGTGCCGCCTTCGCGCCCGACACCCGATGCTTTCGTGCCGCCGAACGGCTGGCGCAAATCGCGCACGTTCTGGCTGTTCACGAAGCACATACCTGCTTCGATCGCGGCCGCGACGCGATGCGCGCGTCCCGTGTTCTCGGTCCACACGTAGCTGGAAAGGCCGTATGAAATATCGTTGGCGAGGCGAATGGCTTCGGCTTCGTCGTCGAAAGGAATCAGACAGGCCACCGGCCCGAATATCTCTTCCTGCGCGATGCGCATGCGGTTATCGACATCGACGAATACGGTCGGCGTGACGAAGTTGCCCTTTTTCAACGCGTCCGGAAGCGCCGGCGCATCCAGCCCGCCGCATGCGAGCGTCGCGCCTTCTTTCGGTCCGAGTTCGATGTAGCTGCGTACTTTCGCGAGATGCGCCTGACTGATCATCGGGCCGATAATCGTGCTCTCGCTCAAAGGATCACCCACCGTCAAACGCTTCGCGCGCTCGATAAAGCGTTCCGCGAACTTCGCATAGATCGACTTCTGCACCAGAATGCGCGAGCCCGCCGTGCAGCGCTCACCGTTGTTCGAGAAGATCATGAACACTGCGGCATCGAGCGCGCGCTCGAAATCGGCGTCGTCGAAAATGACGAACGGCGACTTGCCGCCCAGTTCCATCGAGAACTTCTTCAGGCCCGCAGTCTTCACAATGCGATTGCCCGTCGCAGTCGACCCCGTGAATGAGATCGCGTGCACGTCAGGATGCGCGACGAGCGGCTCGCCCGCGTCCTTGCCGTAGCCATGCACGACATTCAGCACGCCGGCGGGAATGCCCGCTTCCAGCGCGAGATTGCCGAGCATCGAAGCCGTGAGCGGCGACAGTTCGCTCATCTTCAGCACGGCCGTATTGCCGAATGCAAGACACGGCGCAACCTTCCACGTCGCGGTCATGAACGGCACATTCCACGGCGAAATCAGCGCGCACACGCCGACGGGATGAAACAGCGTGTAGTTCAGATGCGTGTCGGTCGGATACGTATGGCCGTCGACGCGCGTGCACATCTCGGCAAAGTAGGTGAAGTTGTCGGCAGCGCGCGGCACGAGTTGCTTGCGCGTTTGCGAAATGGTCTGGCCCGTGTCGCGCGTTTCGGTATCGGAGAGCTCCGGCACGTTCTTCGCAATCAGTTCGCCGAGCTTGCGCACGAGCTTCGCGCGTTCGCTCGCGGGCTTTGCGGCCCACGCCGGGAATGCGTCTTTCGCGGCCTGCACGGCGGCGTCGATGTCCTCGGCCGTGCCGCTCGCGACTTCGGCGAGCACGTCCTGCGTCGCCGGATTCACCGTTTCGAAGTAGTCGCGTGCGGCCTTCGGTTTGCCGTTGATCAGATGTTCGATTCGCATGGCAGATCCTGAATGGTCATTGAGCGGAGCAATCAGTCGCGGTAGAAGTCCGCGTCGGAAACGATCACATTGACGAGACGGCCCAGACCGTCTATTTCGCAGACGACTTCGTCGCCGGCATTCACATTGACGACTCCTTCGGGTGTTCCCGTCAGGATGATGTCGCCGGGTGCGAGCGTCATGAAGCTGCTCAGGTATTCGATCAACGCGGGAACGTCGGTCACCAGATCGCGTGTATTGCCCTTCTGATGCAGCGTGCCGTTCACGTAGGTGCGCAATTCGAGTTGCGCGACGTCGGCGATGTCGGCGGCATCAACAAACCAGGGTCCGAGTACCGTCGCGCCGTCGCGGTTCTTCACACGCAGATTGGGCCGGTAGTAGTTCTCCAGATAATCGCGGAACGCGTAGTCGTTGGCGATCATGTAGCCGGCGACATATTGCAGGGCCTCATCGCGTGTCACTTCTTTTGCCGGCCTGCCGATCACGACGGCAAGCTCGCACTCGTAGTGCATGAACGTGACGTCCGATGGCCGCCGCGTCACGCCGCGATGCCCCATCACACCGCCCGGTCCTTTGAGAAAGACGAGCGGCTCTTCTTGCTTCGAGAATTGCAGTTCCTTTGCGTGCTCTGCGTAGTTGAGCCCGAGTGCGAAGATCGTGCCCGCCTCTATGGGTGCGAGCCATACGACTTCATCCTCGCGACACACCCTGCCATCGGCGAGACGCACGCCGCGTTCGTGCGGATACGCTTCATGGATTGCGCCTGCGTATGCAACACGGCCGCGCATCATCGTTCGCCTCCTTCTGCTTTTGCCTTCATCGAGAAACACAGCGGCGGCATCTCGCCGATTGCAATGCTGATCTCGTCGCCCGCATGCGCAATCGGCGCGCCATGCGGGACGCCCATCGTCAGCACGTCGCCGGGTGCGAGCGTCATGAACTCGGTGACATCGGCGATCAGGCGCGCGACGTTGCGAATCCACGTCGTCGTTGTCGCATTGAACGGCGCCTGACCTTCGATGCGTATCGCGATGGGCAGCGCGTCGGGATCGTCCACATGCCGGCGCGCGACGGCAGCCGGTCCCAGCACACAAAAGCCGTCGCGCGCGCGAAATCTCACCGAAGGCCGATACACGCTTTCATGAGGCACGCAGAGATCGGCGACGATCGTATAGCCGGCGACATATTCCAGCGCGTGCTCGACGCTCACACGGCACGCCGTCCGCCCGATCACGATGCCCAACGAGCCGCCCACCTGCACACCCTCGTCGTCGTTCGGCACGGTGATGCTTGCGCGATGACCGGCGAACGTATTGCGCGGCTTCACATAGAGCACGGGCGCTTTCGGCGGCGCCTTGTAAGGCGCGGCGTTGACGGCATCGCCGAGTGCGTCGAGCGCGGCGCGATCGTTCAGCAGCGTTCCGTAGACCGCGCCGGTGACGGGCGGCGTGCATGCCGCGCCGTTTGCGAGCAGCGCGCGCACGGTTCGCGCATCGCTATCGCGTGCGAGCGGCTCGGCTTCGAGATGAATCAGGTGATCGTGTAGCGCGAACATGACTTGGCGGCACCCGTCATTCACTAACATATTAGTAGTATTCGCGTCGTGCTTCGCGTGGTCAAGCGTATTGGTTCGCGACGCGGGTTTTCCCTGGCGTCACGCCTGCGCGCCCTTCTCCCGCGTAAATAGGGCGAGAAAAACTGGTATGACCAGTGTTCCACCGGGTCGACAAGCCGCTCAGAACGCGGAACAATGA
This sequence comes from Paraburkholderia sp. Tr-20389, assembly GCF_017104565.1. Classification (GTDB taxonomy): domain Bacteria; phylum Pseudomonadota; class Gammaproteobacteria; order Burkholderiales; family Burkholderiaceae; genus Paraburkholderia. Next base: position 99,227 of record NZ_JAAGPD010000006.1, read on the forward strand.
GCGTCAAGTCATATATAAGACTGGACCTCGCCTGCACACCGGCGGTGCATGCTCACATGAGGCAAAGGAGTGCGTTCGCGGCTTGCGGCCGGCCTCCCGTCGAAAACCATTTCAATCGTTTCAGGAAATCGCAACATGCAGACAAAATCCGTGCTGACGGTCGCCGAGTCGACGAAAATCATTGAAGCGGCGCGTGCCGAAGCCGAACGCAACCAGTGGGCCGTCGCGATTGCCGTGGTGGACGACGGCGGCCATCTGCTGTCGCTGCTGCGCCTCGACAACTGCGCGCCGATCAGCGCGTATATCGCGACCGACAAGGCCCGCACGGCCGCGCTCGGCCGCCGCGAATCGAAGCAGTATGAAGACATGATCAACGGCGGCCGCACCGCGTTCCTGAGCGCGCCGCTGTCGGGCACGCTGGAAGGCGGCGTGCCCGTTGTGGTAAATGGTCAGGTGATCGGCGCTGTCGGCGTGTCCGGCGTCAAGGCCGATCAGGATGCCCAGGTGGCAAAGGCCGGTGCCACGGCCGTTGCCAGCCATGCAAACAGTTGAGCGCCGCCCTGACCAGCGAATAGAAACAGATTGCCCCGAATTTGCCCCTCTTGGAACAGCCCATGACTCAAATGACCCAACGCGGCGGATTGCAGGTCGCCGCGAACCTCGAACAGTTCATCGAAAAGGAAGCCCTGCCAGGAACCGGTGTCGATAGCGCCGCGTTCTGGGCAGGTTTCGATGCCATCGTGCACGAGCTCGCGCCGAAGAACCGCGCCCTGCTCGCCGAACGCGACCGCCTGCAGGTCGAACTCGACACCTGGCATCGCGCCAACCCCGGCCCCGTGCGCGACCTGCGCGCGTACCGCGGCTTCCTGGAAAGCATCGGCTATATCGTGCCGACGCCTGCCAGCGTGAAGGCCACCACCGACAACGTCGACCGCGAAATCGCCGAACAGGCGGGCCCGCAACTCGTCGTGCCGCTGTCGAACCAGCGTTACGCGCTGAATGCGGCGAACGCGCGCTGGGGCAGCCTGTATGACGCGCTGTACGGCACGGACGCCATCGACGAAACGGACGGCGCCGAGCGCACGGCGAAGTTCAACCCGGTGCGCGGCGCGCGCGTGATCGCGTTCGCGCGCAAGTTCCTCGACGACGCCGCGCCGCTCGAAAACGGTTCGCACAAGGACGCAACCGGCTATCGCGTCGAGAACGGCAAGCTGAGCGTCGCGCTGAAGAACGGCGCGACGGCGCTGCAAGATCCGGCGCAATTCATCGGCTATCAGGGCGACGCGAATGCGCCGTCGGCCGTGCTGCTCAAGCACAACGGCCTGCACTTCGAAATCCAGATCGACGCGGACGATTCGATCGGCAAGACCGACCCCGCGAACATCAAAGACGTACTCATGGAAGCGGCCGTCAGCACGATCATCGATTGCGAAGATTCCGTCGCCGCCGTCGATGCCGACGACAAGGTGCAGCTCTATCGCAACTGGCTCGGCCTGATGGTCGGCAATCTGACGGAAGAAGTGTCGAAGGGCGGCAAGACCTTCACGCGCCGCCTGAACGCGGACCGCGAATACCACGGCGCAGATGGCAAGCCCGTGAAGCTGCATGGCCGCTCGCTGCTGTTCGTCCGCAATGTCGGCCATCTGATGACGAACCCGGCCGTGCTCGACCGCGACGGCAAGGAGATTCCGGAAGGCATTCTGGATGGCGTCGTCACGACGCTGTGCGCGTTGCACGACCGCACGCACAAGCTCAATTCGCGCACCGGCTCGATCTACATCGTCAAGCCGAAGATGCACGGCCCGGCTGAAGTGGCATTCGCGAGCGAACTGTTCGCGCGCGTCGAAGATCTGCTCGGCCTTGCGCGCAACACGATCAAGATGGGCATCATGGACGAGGAGCGCCGCACGAGCGTGAACCTCGCCGCGTGTATCGGCGAAGCAGCGCCGCGCGTTGCGTTCATCAACACGGGCTTCCTCGACCGCACGGGCGACGAGATGCATAGCTCGATGGAAGCCGGCCCGATGATGCGCAAGGGCGATATGAAGTCGAGCAAGTGGATCGCCGCGTATGAGCGCAGCAACGTGCTCGTCGGTCTCGCTGCGGGCCTGCGTGGCCGCGCGCAGATCGGCAAGGGCATGTGGGCGATGCCCGATCTGATGAAGGCGATGCTCGAACAGAAGATCGGACATCCGAAGGCGGGCGCGAACACGGCATGGGTGCCCTCGCCCACGGCCGCGACGCTGCATGCGCTGCACTACCATCAGGTCGACGTGCAGGCCGTGCAGAAGGAACTCGAACGCACGGACTTGGCGAGCGTGCGCGACGAGCTGCTCGATGGCCTGCTGACGATTCCCGTCGTCGAAAAAGCGCAATGGAGCGACACCGAAATTCGCCAGGAAATCGAGAACAACGCGCAAGGCATTCTCGGCTACGTGGTGCGCTGGATCGATCAGGGCGTTGGCTGTTCGAAGGTGCCGGACATCCATAACGTCGGCCTGATGGAAGACCGCGCAACGCTGCGCATTTCGAGCCAGCACATTGCGAACTGGCTGCGTCATGGCGTGGTCAAGCAGGAACTCGTGCTGGACACGCTCAAGCTGATGGCGAAGGTCGTCGATCAGCAGAACGCGGGCGATCCGAGCTACAAGCCGATGGCACCGAACTTCGACACATCGATTGCGTTCAAGGCGGCGTGCGCGCTGGTGTTCGAAGGTTGCGCGCAGCCCAGCGGCTATACGGAACCGCTGCTGCACAAGTTCCGTCTGCAATTGAAGGCAGCCGGCAACGCCTGATGCAGGACATCTGATTGCCACACGTAGTCAAAAACGCCGGCCGGGTCGATCGAGACCCGGCCGGCGTTTTTCTTTTCGGTATCAGCGGATCAGTGGCACAGATCTTCGAGCCGCACGCCGTTCGTCTTCGGCCCGAACCCGCCAATCGAAATCATCACCACGAGCATGCAGGCCGTGATGCCGGCGAACACGCCTGCCACGCCGAACTCGCGCAGCAAATGGGCGATGATGAAACCCGACATCATTGCGCCGACGCGGCTTGCCGAATACACGATGCCATTTGCCCGGCAACGGATGCGAGTCGGAAACAGTTCGGCCTGGTACGCGTGATAGCAGACGGAAATGGTCTGCCCCGCGAGGCTGATGAGCACGCCCAGTACGATCAGCGGCACCACCGTTTTCATCTGGCCGAACATCAGCCCGAACACGACCACAGCAAACGCCGAACCCACGATCAGCCATTTGCGCTGCACCTTGTCAGCGAACAGCATTGCGAGCAATGGCCCTGTCGGCAGCGCAATCGCGATGATGAACGAATACAGCAGGCTCTTCGTCACGGTGATGCCCTGACCGATCAGCAGCGTCGGCACCCAGTTAGCGAAACCGTAATAGCCGATCGCCTGACAGAAGTTGAACACGATCAGCATGATGAGACGCGAGCGATACGGCGCCTGCCACAACTCCGCGAGCGACGCGCGGCGGTGCAACGGCTGCTCGACAGCGGGCAGCGGCGCGGGAAGCGAGCGACCGCTCTGCAGTTCGGCTATCTCTTCCATCTTCCTGACCACACGTTCGCCGTGCTCGACGTGCCCATGACTCGCGAGCCAACGCGGGCTTTCAGGAACCACGAGCCGGATGAACCACACGATCACCGCGCCCGCCGCGCCGAGCAGCACGACCCAGCGCCAGCCGTCGATGCCCATGAACGTCGTCGGCACGAGCCAGTACGAGAGAATCGCGGCAGCGGGCGCGGCAGCGAACATCACCGCCTGGTTGAACGCCATCGCGCGGCCGCGCATATGCTGCGGAACGAGTTCGGTGACGTAGCTGTCGATCGTCACGATCTCGATACCGACGCCGATGCCCGTGATGAAGCGCCACAGAATCAGCCCTTCCGGCGACGTCTGACACGCCATGATCAATGAGCCGATCGAATACCACAGCAGCGAGATGGTGAAGACCTTGCGCCGTCCGAAGCGGTCCGGCAGCCAGCCGAAACAGAACGTGCCGACGAACAGACCCGCGAACGTCGACGCGATGAATCCCGCAATGCCTTGCAAGCCGAAGAACGATTCCGTCGTGGTCTTGAGCATCCCGCTCTTCGCGAGGCCCGGCGCGATGTAGCCGGTGAAGATCAGATCGTAGACCTCGAAGAAGCCACCGAGCGAGATCAGCAGAACGAGAACCCACAGATAACGCGTGATGGGCAAGCGGTCCATTCGCGCCGACAAGGCGGCAGCGGCGCGCAAATTGGTGTGCGCTGCGCTTGATGCAAACGGCGAATCATCCGCGGTGATAGTGCGCTGCATAGGTGTCTCCTGATTGTCTCCATCGGCTTTTAATTGATTTGGATGCCTGATGGTTTGTGTTTCGATATTTTGTATCGTTCCTCGATTGATAAGGATCAGGCGGCCGCTTTTCCTGTCAGCCGCGCGAGAATCTCCTGGGTGTGCTCGCCGACTTTCGCCAGCGCCTGACGCACGCCGGGCCGGCGGCCGCCCATCGTCAGCGGGAGCAAGACGACTTCCGTGGTATCGCCGTCGTCGGTTTGCATCGGCACGAGGCCGCCGCTTTGCTTCAGATGCGGATCGTCGAACAGTTGATCGGGGCGCACGATCGGCGCGTACGGAATGCCCGCCGCTTCCAGCTTCGGCGCGAGTTCTTCAACGCGATGGTGCTTGAGGATGTCACCGAGCCGCGCCAGCAGTTCGGGGCGCACGGCGACGCGCATCGCGTTGTCCGCGAACTGCGGCTCTTGCGCGAGATCGTTCCGGTCGAGCACGTCGCACAGCGTGACGAACTGCTTGTCGCTCACGGCGCCGATGAACAACTGCTCGTCGTTCGCGAGCGAGAACACGTCGTACACGCTCCACGCGGAAACACGCGATGGCATCGGCGGCGGCGCTTCATGCGTCATCGCGTATTGCTGCATATGCTGGCCCGCGAGGAACACGCAGTTCTCGAACAGCGCACTTTGCACTTCCTGCCCGCGCCCCGTGAAATCGCGCTCACGCAGCGCGGCGAGCACGCCGATCGCGCCGAACATGCCGCCCATGATGTCGTTGACCGACGTGCCCGCGCGTAGCGGACGGCCCGCAGGCCCCGTCATATACGACAGCCCGCCCATCATCTGCACGACTTCATCGAGCGCGAGGCGCTTTTCATACGGCCCAGGCAAGAAGCCCTTGTGCGACACATAGATCAGACGCGGATACTTCTTCGACAGCGTGCCGTAGTCGAGGCCGAGCTTGTTCATCAACCCGGGCCGGAAATTTTCGAGCATCACGTCGCATTGACCGATCAGCTCTTCCGCCGCTGAGTGGCCTTCGGGTGTGTTGATATCGAGCACGACGCTCTTCTTGTTGCGATTGAACGTGCGGAAAAAACCAATGCCGAGACCCGGCAGCTTGCGTGTCTTGTCGCCGCCGGGCGGCTCGATCTTGATGACTTCGGCGCCCAGATCCGCGAGGATCATCCCGCACGTCGGGCCCATGACCATGTGTGTGAATTCGATGACGCGCACGCCTTCAAGCGGCAGTCGGTTGGAAGTGCTCATGTCGATCCTCGATCAGGCAATAGCGTCTTGATGAACGGCGTGCTTCGCAGCGCCGTCGAATGTCTTCGGCAGGCCCGCGAGCCACAGCGCGCCGTGCAATGTTTCGTTGGGCAGCCACTGCGCCACTTGCACGCGCAACGCGAGCAGTTGCTCGATATCAATGCCCGTTTCGATGCCCATGTCCGCGAGCATGAACGCGAGGTCTTCGCTCGATGCATTGCCGCTCGCACCCGGCGCATGCGGACAGCCGCCGATACCCGCAAGCGTCGCATCGAAACGCGCGACGCCTGTTTCCAACGCCGCGTACACGTTTGCGAGCGCGAGGCCGCGCGTGTCGTGAAAGTGACCGCACCAGAAGCGCTCGCCCGCGATATGACGCGCCTTCTCGAACAGATCGCGCACGGCGGCAGGGCTCGCGTAACCGACGGTATCCGCGACGCTGACCCGGTCGGCGCCGGCATCGAGCAGCGCCTGCATGCAGCGCAGCACTTCGGCCTGGTCGACGGCGCCCTGGATCGTGCAGCCGAACGCCGTGCCGATGCCGCCTTCGATCAGCGTCTTCGAGCCCGCCGTATCGCGCGCGGCACGCATGCGCGCAACTTCCGCGACCACTTCATCGGGCGTCTTGCGCAGATTCGCAAGGCTGTGCGCATGGCTCGCGGACAGCGGCACGAGCATCAGATCGGCCTGTGAATCGATCGCCCGCTCGGCGCCTTTCAGGTTCGGCACGAGCACCGACACGCGCAAATCCGGCAGTGTCTTCGCGTACGCGACGAGTTCCGCCGTATCCGCAAGCTGCGGCAACAGACGCGCGGGCACGAATGAGCCGACTTCGATTTCGCGCTGACCGGCCGCATACGCGGCGGCGATCCACTCGCGTTTCTGTTGCGTCGTAAGAATGGTCTGAATGCTTTGCAGCCCGTCGCGCAGGCCGACTTCGCGGATCACGACGTTGGTGGGGAATGGGGGCATGGAAGCTGTCTCCGTTTGCGTGCCGGTCGTTGCGAGTGCCGGCGTTGTGCTAACTTTAGACATTCCATACGATACATAAAGCGCTAATTTGGAAGCGCCAGGTTTCCAGTACGGAAACTCACACGGAGACACAACCGATGCGCGACATCGACCTGAAAACCTTGCGGCTGGTGGTGGCCGTCTGCGAGCACAAGAACATGGCGCGCGCCGCGCACGACGAGCACATCGAGCCTTCCGCCGTCAGCAAGCGCATCGCGCAACTGGAGAGCGATCTGGGCGTGCCGCTCTTCACGCGCTCGCGACGCGGCGTGCTGCCGACACCCGCAGGCGTCGCGCTGCTCGAACACGCGCGCAACGTGCTGTTCACGATGGACCGGATCGCGAGCGACGTCGCTGCGTTCGGCAGCGGTTTGCGCGGCAGCGTGAGCGTGTGCGCGTCGGCATCGGCGATCGCGGAGAGTTTGCTCGACGATGTCGCGTCGTTCATGAGCATGCCCGCGCACGAGAACATCCGCGTGCATGTCGAAGAGTGGCTGTCGCACGATCTCGTGCGACGCCTGCGCGAAGGCGCTGCATCCGTCGGCGTGTGCTGGGACAACGTGGATCTGGAAGGACTCGCGCATCGGCCGTATCGCGAGGACCGGCTCGCGCTTGCCGTGCATCCCGGCCATCCGCTTGCGAAGCGTGCCACGCTGCGCTTCACGGACACGCTCGATTACGAACACGTCGGCCTGCCGCCGACTACAGCCGTGCATATGATGTTGCAGCGCGCCGCAGCACGTGCGGGCGGCACGGTGTCGTACCGCGCGGTGGTGTCGAATTTCGATGCCGCGTTTCGCGTGGTGGCCGCGAAGCTGGGCATCAGTGTGATTCCGCAAGTGGTCGGCGATACTTACGCGCGTATTCTGGACGTACGCGTCATTCCGCTTACGGACGAATGGGCGAAGCGCAAGTTCGTGGTGTGCTTTCGCGATTTCGAATCGCTACAGCCGGCCGCGCAGCGCATGGTCGATCATCTCGTCGAGCGGGCACGGCACACGCAGGCGAAGCAATGAAGCACTAAAGCGCGTCAGCGCGCCGTGCGTGCAGCAACAGCGGGCCGCGCCGCCGACACATCGAGCCGCCGGAACACGAGCGCGGACAGCAGCGTGATCACGCCGACGCAAACGAAGCTCAGCATGAAGCCCGTCGACGACGAGCCCAGACGATCGGAAAACAGATTGACGAGCCCGCCGCCGATTGACACGCCCAGCGCAATCGCCAGCATCTGCACCATCGAAAACAGGCTGTTGCCGCTGCCCGCATCCGCGTGCGAAAGGCCCTTCAGCGTGACGCTGTTCATCGCGGCGAACTGCATCGAGTTGGCGGCGCCGAATATGGCAAGCAATACGATTTCCAGCAGCGGCGTCGACTCTTTCGACACCAGCGCGAACGCCACGATCGTCGAGCCGACGATCATCGTGTTCACGAGCAAGAACGCCGAATAGCCGAAGCGCTTGATGAGCGGCGCGATCCATTGCTTCGATACGGTGCCCGCAATCGCAGCGGGCAGCATCATCAGCCCCGAACGCAACGGCGAATAGCCGAGTTGCACCTGCATCAGCAGCGGCAACATGAACGGCACCGCGCTCGACCCGATACGGCACAGCAGATTGCCGATCAGGCCAACGCTGAAATTCGGCTCGCTGAAGAGCGTCAGCCTGAACAGCGGCCGGCTGTTCGAGCGTGCATGCGGTATGTACGCCAGCGCCGCGATCAGCCCCGCCACCGCGAGCCCCACCGACCACTCGACGCGATGCGCGTTCATCGGCGGATCGATCGCGAGCGACAACAGGATCATCGCGAGCGACAGCAGCCCGCAGCCGATGAAATCGAAGTGCGGCGGATGCGTCGCGTGGTCGTGCGGCAAGAAGCGCTGCACGGCAACGAGACCGATTGCACCGACGGGCACGTTGACGAGAAAGATCCAGTGCCATGAGATGGCCTGCGTGAGCCAGCCGCCCAACGTCGGGCCAAGAATGGGCCCTACCTGCCCAGCAATGGAAACGAAAGCGAGCGCCGACACATACTGCTCGCCCGGCACGCTGCGCAACACGGCAAGCCGCCCGATAGGCAGCAGCATCGATCCGCCGACGCCTTGCAGCACGCGCGCGATCACCAGTTGATCGAGCGTATGCGCGCCCGCACAACACAGCGAGCCGAGCACGAACACGAGAATGGCAGCCAGGTACACGCGACGCGTGCCGAAGCGGTCGGCGAACCAGCCGGAAGCGGGCGTGAGGAGCGCCATCGTCAGCGAATAGGACACGACGACGGGCTGCATCGCGAGCGGCGACGCGTGAAGGCTTTGCGCCATCGAAGGCAGCGCGGTGTTGACGATCGTCGTGTCGAGCGCCTGCATGAAGAATGCAGCGGCGACGATCCACAATAGCGCGGTGTGTGAGGAATCGCGGGTCATGATGAAGTTCGGAGAGGCGCGACGCATGCCGCTTAAAGCGGCGTCGCGATCGACGCGCCCTGATACGACGATCATGGTATCGATTTCAACGGTAATCGGGAAGCCGCCTGAAACCATTGACTGTCATCGCAAAAGCCGATGACAATGCCGCATGCTCAATCCCCTCTGGCTCAGGACGTTCGCGACCGTCACCAACTGCCGCAGCTTCACGGAAGCAGGCAAACGGCTCGGTCTGAATCAGTCGAGCGTCAGCGAACATATTCGCCGGCTCGAAGAAAGCGTCGGCAGACGGCTGTTCGTGCGCGACACACATTCGCTTGCGATGACAGCCGACGGCGAAGCGCTGCTCGTGCATGCGAACGTGATCCTGCAGGCCATGAATCGCGCGGAATCGCAGTTCCGCAAGCCGCGCCTCAAGGGGCGCGTGCGGCTCGGTACATCGGACGATATCGCGCTGGGCGCACTGCCGAACGTGCTGGCCGCATTCCGCCACGCGCATCCCGATGTCGAACTGGAAATCACCATCGGCATGACGAGCCGCCTGTATGAACTGCTCGATGCCGGTTCGATCGATCTGCTCGTCGGCAAGCGGCGGCTCGGCGAGCGGCGCGGCACGCCGTTGCTGCGCTCGCGGCTCGAATGGATTGCGCGGCCGGGCACCGTCGTCGATCTCGAACAGCCGTTGCCGCTCGTGCTCGTCGCGGAACCGAGCGTCACGCGCGCCGTCGTGCTGAATGCGCTCGCGGAAAAAGGCTTCGGCTGGGAAGTGATCTGCACGAGCAGCAGCCACGCGGGCTGCATCGCCGCCGCGCGCGGCGGCCTGGGATTGACGGCGAAATCGCAATACGTGTCGGCGCGCGGCCTGGCGCCGCCCGTGAACAGCGCGAGCTTGCCCGCGCTGCCCGACGTCGAATTCATCGCGCTCGCGGCGAAGCGGCTCAGTCATCCCGCCGGCACGCTGCTCGAGTTGCTGCAAGGCAGCGATCTGAGCGGCGAATGGATGAGCGAGTAGCGGCGTTTTTGCCCGTTCCCGTTCGTTCAGCGTCGACCTTTTGCTGCCAATGCCTCGAAGTCGATCGACGTCAGTTCACCGATTCTTTCGATCGTAATGTCGGGGTCCGGATACTTCGAGATCTCCTTGGCATCGAGCGCGTAATGCCCCTGGCGTGGAAAGATCGTCGTCAGCCGCGCGCCCCATTTCTCTTTCATCGCCGTGAGAATGCGCAGCTTGTCGTCGACCATCACGTAGTGGCGCGCGGGATAGTGCGCGATCACGTCGTCGAGCATCAGCTCCTTGTGAATGTAGATCATCACGCGCCCTTCCACTTCGTCCCACAAACCCGAGCGCGATACCTTGCGCGGCTGAAACACGACGTCGCCATCCGAAAGAATCGCCGTCTTGCCGAAGCGGCTCGCATAGCGGAGCGCGTCAAGCGCGCCCGGAAAAATGCGGTTCGCGAACGGATAGTCGATCAGATAGCACGACATCAGCAGAAGCTGCGTATCGTCCTGATGCTCGTTGCGATAGCGCTGCAACGCACCGAGATAGTCCGCGTAACCAAGCTCGGCGCGCAGGTCTTCAAAGATCTGCCAGTAGCGCGCGCTGTTCTCTTCGCCGAATTGCCGCGTCATGTGCGAGCGCAGGTCGCTCAGCACGTGGTCGTTGTCGAGCAGTGTGTTATCGACGTCGAACAGAAAGACCACGTCGTTGCCTGATGGTGTGTCCATTCACGTTACCTCGCGTCGGTCGTGTGTGTTGATGAAGCGCGGTGTTCGTTTCAGCATTCGATGCGATACGTCACCCGTCCGCGCTCAGCGCCGCAACGTGCGATGAAGTTCGCGAGGCTCGCTGATGCGCGATCTGCGCAAAGACTAGCACTGTCGTCGAACGTGCGTCGTCGATGGTGCACGTCGAAGTTGATCGGTTTGTTTCACTTTAGCGGTTGCATCGCGCGACAGACGCGCGTACGAGCGCTTTGCCTGCAGACGGGTGGGTGCGCGTCAGCGCGTGGGGAGGGGTGGTTGCGGCAGACGGTTAGTTGCAATTCATGACGCGACACTGATAGGACAAAAAAAGCGGCGCACGTGGCGCCGCCTGCTCAGCATGGAAAAGACCGAAAACCGCTCAGGGCTGTCGAGCCTGCGCCGACGCTGCGGGGCAATGCGGGTCTTTGCCCCAATGGCCATCGCACACGCGCCAGCGGCACAGTTGCTCTTCGAAGAACCCGTGCTGGCCGCATTCGTTGATACGTTCGGCGAGCGTTGCTGTCGCGCCCACCTTCTTCGAGGCAACCTGGCCATCGGCTGATTTATCGCCTTTGGCCGAAGCCGGTTTCGTGCGCGCGACAAGTGCGGCAAGCAGATCGGCATCGGAATCGTCCTTCGCTTCCTGCTTCCCGTTCTGCTTCTTCACACGCGAGGCCACAGCCGTTTTGCTTTCCTTCGCGTGCCGTTCTTCAGCAAGCTGCCGCTTGTCGTGTTTGTCGCGCACTGCTTTCGATGCCGTCTCGACCTGCTTCGCGTTCGCCGCACTCGCGGACTTCGCAACATCGTCGGCTTTCGCATTCGACACGACAGCCGCCGACGACGCTTCATCCGACGACCCCGCGCCATTCGCCAACGCACGCGAAAGACGGCTGCCATCGTCGTTCGAGGCTTGCGTGCGTTGTGCGTCCTTCGTGGCGTCGTCATCCGCGACGATCGTTGCAGGCGCCGTCGCCGATGCGGCAGGCGCGCCTGGGGTCACGCCGCTCGCGAGCTTGATACTCGATGCAACGACAGTCGACGCGCCATTCGCCGCAACCTTCTGCACGTCTGCAGCGGAAGAACGATGCTGCAACTGATAAGCGCCAACGCTGCCGGCAACGATCACCAGCGCAGCGATCGCTAACGCAAGCGCACGCGAACGTTTTGGCTTCGTGTTCGCGGAAGGATCGACGCGTCCTTCGAGATTGGCAAGAATGCGCGCCCCCCCCGCTTGCCCGTCTTTAGCCGGCCCGGACAGCAGACTTGGCGGAACTTTCGAGTTCGATTCTGGCGCACTCATTCACTGTCTCTTCAAATCTGGTTAATATCTGCGACGGTAAAGTGTAAAAGCCCCTTCTCGGGGACGCCTGATTCTAAGATCAAGCATTACAAAAAACAATTGCTGAGAATTTCCGGGGTCTTTCCTTTGATTGCCGTTGCCCTCGTCGCTTATTTCACCATTGCTGTTCTGGTTGCAGCAATCGCTCTATTGCCGGCTGTCCGTTTGACAATCTTCGGCGGCATATCCGGTTTGCATGCGCGCTTCATGCAGCGCGCATCGAATAACGCATTGAAGGCTAAAGCACAATTAACATATTCGGCAAAAATGTCTCAATCGGCATTAGCCGATATGCAAAACTTACTTGCACGCCGGCGCTTGCTGATTTTAACGACGGCAGGTATTCTTGCGGCGCCGCCATTAGTGGCTATTGCATTGCGCGGCAAACTGCTATTCCAGTTCGATGACGTTTCCAGGTCACCGGACGAAAAAATCGCCCAATTGCTCAATGGCGAACAGCTCGTGCCGCCACCGCCGCTGCCGCCCGAAGCCTTTGCCACGCAAGAGGTCGAGCAGATCAGGCCGGCGCTGAAGGACGCCAGCCGCGACTGGAACCTGCTTGATGCGGATTTCCGAACGCGTCTATTGCTCGTTTATAAAATCATGCGCGAGCAATACGGCTACGAGATGGCTTTACTGGAAGGTTACCGTAGCCCTGAACGGCAAAACCGCCTTGCGCAAATGGGTAGCAACGTCACAAATGCCGCAGCATTCCAAAGCTATCATCAATACGGCCTCGCTGCCGACAATGCCTTTTTGCGCGACGGCAAGATCGTCATTTCCGAAAAAGACCCTTGGGCCATGCGCGGCTATCAGTTATATGGACAAGTCGCCGAACAAGTGGGCCTGACATGGGGCGGACGATGGAAAATGATGGATCTCGGACACGTCGAATACCACAAGCCCGGATTCGTGCTCGGCCACAATCGATAAATGTTAAATCGCACTTTTGGGCCCACGATGAATCGCGCGAATTGCGTGCATTCGATTTTTATCCGTGACGCATTGAAACGGCCGGTCAATTGACCGTTAAAGGCTGATTGCGTCGTATTAGACGTTCTTTCACACGCTATTCCTATCATCAAGACCTGACAGGCCTATGCAACGCTTCCTCAACGGGTTGACCTCCAGACGCACGCTGACGGTAGTCGGCGTGCTTGCGCTCGCGGCCGTGCTGTTCGTCGCCGCCGACTTTTTCCAGATCGATCCCGTCTGGCCGGCCATTGCAGTCGGCGCGTCGATCGCGTTACTGATCGTCGTCTGGATCGTCAGACGCATCCGTATTCGCCGCGCGAACAGCAAGCTCGGTGAAATGCTCGAACAGCAGGCGCAGGTCGGCAACGACGTGCCGGCCGCCGCGTCCGCGCCCGCAGCGCCGACGCGTCAGGCGGATCTCGATGTGCTGCGCACGCGCCTCGTCGACGCCGTGAAGACTATCAAGACATCGAAGATCGGCCAGACGTCGGGGGGCTCCGCGCTCTACGAACTGCCGTGGTACATCGTGATCGGCAACCCGGCGGCGGGCAAGAGCAGCGCCGTGCTCAACTCGGGCCTGCAATTTCCGTTCGCCGACAAGAACGATGCCGTCGTGCACGGCATCGGCGGTACGCGCAACTGCGACTGGTTCTTTACGACGGAAGGCATTCTGCTCGACACGGCAGGCCGCTATTCGGTGCATGAAGAAGACCGCACTGAATGGCTCGGTTTTCTCGGCCTGCTCAAACGTTTCCGTCCGAAAGCGCCCATCAACGGCATCATCGTTACGGCGAGCATCGCCGAACTGACGGGCAGCAAACCGGAGTTCGCGATCAACCTCGCGAAGAATCTGCGCCAGCGCGTGCAGGAATTGACCGAAAAGCTCGAAGTGTTCGCGCCCGTGTACGTGATGTTCACGAAGGCCGATCTGATCACCGGCTTTACCGAATTCTTCAGCGGCAACGAGCGTCACGAGTACGACCGCGTGTGGGGCGCCACGCTGCCCTATCAGCCCGACGAGAAGCGCGACGTAGTCGCGCTGTTCGACCAGCATTTCGAAGAACTCTACGAAGGCCTAAAGGAAATCAGCGTCGCGCAACTGTCCATCAGCCGCGGCAACAAGCTCTCGCCCGGCCAGTTGAGCTTCCCGCTGGAGTTCTCGACCATTAAACCTTCTTTGCGCGCGTTCATCGCTACGCTGTTCGAGAACAACCCCTTCCAGTACAAACCGATCTTCCGCGGCTTCTATTTCACGAGCGCATTGCAGGAAGGCGAGACGAACAGCGCCGCCGCACAACGCATCGCGAATCGCTTCGGCCTCAGTTCGAACGCACTGCCCAAGCCGCAAAGCGCGTACTCGAAGAACGGCTTCTTCCTGCGCGACCTGTTTTCCAAGGTCATTTTCGCGGACCGTCAAACGGTGCGGCAATTCGCGAGTCCCGCCAAGGCGCGACTGCGTTACGCGACGTTCTTCGGCTTCGTCGCGATTCTCGCGCTCGCGCTGGGCGGCTGGACATGGTCGACGATCGGCAACCAGCAACTCGCCGCCAACGTGCAAGCCGACCTCGACAACGTGGTTCGCATGCAGCAGGGCCGCAACGATCTGCAATCGCGCCTGCAAGCAATGGACGTGCTCGAAGACCGCATCGAGCAGCTCGAACAGTTCCGCCGCGAGCGTCCGCTGTCGGTGTCGTTGGGCTTGTATCAGGGCGACCGTCTCGAACAGCGTCTATTGACCGAGTACTACAACGGCATCAGGCAGATCATGCTGACGCCCGTTTCGCAAAGCCTCGCGTCATTCCTCAAGGAGGTCGACGCCCATCCCGACCAGCTCGCGCCGATGACGCACACGCCCGACTCCGGCGCGATCCCCGTGTCCGCGCATACGGCGATGACGTCCGCGACCCAGGGCGGCCTCTATAGCGATGCATCGCCGAGCAACGTCGAGGACGCATACAACGCACTGAAGACCTACCTGATGCTGTCCGACAAGCGCCATGTCGAAACCGCGCATCTGACGGATCAGGTCGCGCGCTTCTGGCGCGGCTGGCTCGAACAGAATCGCAGCAACATGCCGCGCGACGAGATGATCAAGAGCGCAGAGCGCATGATCACGTTCTACCTGTCGCGCGTCAGCGACGACGACTGGCCGATGATCGACGCGAATCTTTCGCTCGTCGACCAGACGCGCGACAACCTGCGCCGCGTCGTACGCGGCATGCCGGCGCGTCAACGCGTGTATGAAGAGATCAAGGCGCGCGCGTCGACGCGCTTTGCGCCGATGACGATTGCACGCATCGTCGGCGAGAACAACGCGGGTGTGATCGCGGGCAGCTACGCAATCCCCGGCACCTTTACGCGCGACGCGTGGTTCCAGTACGTGCAGCCGGCCATTCGCGACGCCGCCACGAAGGAACTGCAGGCGAAGGACTGGGTGCTCAACACGTCCGCACGCGACGACCTCACGCTCGAAGGCAGCCCGGAGCAGATCCAGAAGGCGCTCGTCGGCATGTACAAGACCGAGTATGCGCAGCACTGGCAGAAGTTCATGCAGGGCATCGCGGTGCAGAGCTTCGGCAACTTCAATCAGGCCGTCGACGCGATGAACCGTCTCGGCGATCCGCAAGACTCGCCGATTCGCAAGGTCCTCGAAACCGCGTACGAGCAGACATCGTGGGACAACCCGTCGCTCGCAAACGTCGCGTTGAAGAGCGCGCAAGGCGGCGTCGTGAACTGGGTCAAGCAGTGGTTCTCGCGCACGCCCGCTGCGCCGATGAACGCGAACATCGACATCAACGGCAAGCCCGTCGATCTGCCGATGGGACCGGTCGGCGCGGACTTCGCGGGCCTTGCGCGCATCGTCGTGAAGAATGGCGACGTGTCGCTGCTGCGCGGTTATATGGACTCGTTGTCGAAGGTGCGCACGCGCTTCAACGTGTTGAAGAACCAGGGCGATCCGGGTCCGGGCGCGCGCCAGCTGATGCAACAGACGCTCGACGGCAACGGCTCCGAACTCTCCGACTCGCTCAAGTACGTCGACGAACAGATGTTGACTGGCCTCACCGACGCGCAGCGCAAAGCCCTGCGTCCTCTGCTCGTGCGTCCGCTGATGCAGGCATACGCCGTCGTGATCCAGCCCGCCAGCGCCGAGTTGAACAAGGTGTGGAACGCACAGGTGTATCAGCCCTTCCAGGCGTCGCTGGCAAGCAAGTACCCGTTTGCAGGCGACGCGAAGGTGGAAGCGGGTGCGAGCGAGATCGCGCAGATCTTCGGGCCGGACGGCGCCGTCGCGAAGTTCGTCGGCACCACGCTTGGACCGCTCGCCGTGCGTCGCGGCGACACACTCACCGCACGCACGTGGGGCGACATGGGTGTCGCACTGACGCCCGACTTCACGAACGGCTTCTCGCGCTGGGTCGCACCGCTTGCAGGCGGAGCCGCGGGCGGTGCACAGGCGTCGTCCGAACCGCAGACCGTGTTCCAGATCCTGCCGCAGCCGAGCAGCGGCACGACCGAGTACACGATTGCGATCGACGGCCAGCAACTGCGCTATCGCAACACGCCGCCGCAATGGACGAACTTCGTGTGGCCGAATCCGTCGGGCTCGCCCGGCGCGACGCTGTCGGCGACGACCTTCGACGGCCGCACGATTCAGCTCGTCAACGAACCGGGCCGCTACGGTCTCGAGAAACTCATCAACTCGGCGCAGCGCAAGCGCCGTCCGGATGGCACGTTCGATCTCGAATGGACACAAGGCAGCGTGAGCGTCGCGGTGAGCATGCGCATCATCAGCACGTCGCAGGCGACAGCGAGCGGCGATGCGCCTCAACAACAATCCCTGCGCGGCCTGAAGCTGCCGTCGTCGATCGCGGATGTCGGCGCGCCCGCGGGCACGGCAGTGGGCACGACCGCTGCGGCATCGACGCCCGCAGTCACGCCGGCCACGGTGACGACGGCCGTCGCCGCCACCAATAACGGGAGCGCGCAATGAGCCAGACCGTGCAGGCGCAAATCGCCTACTTCGGCAAGATTCCGTCGCGCGGCGACTTCGTGAAAAGCGCGCACAATCCGCAACTGCTGCAAACGCTCGACCGCTGGATCGCGCAGGCAATGGAACTGCTCGCTGAAGATCCGCGCTGGAAAATCGTGTACGAGAGCGCGAAGCCGATGCATTTCGCGTTTCTCGGCTCGCGCAGCAAGCTCGCAATCGCGGGACACATGGTCGTGAGCCAGGACCAGTCGGCTCGGCGCTTTCCGTTTCTCGCCGCCACCGCGCTCGAAGTGGACCGCCCGCTTGCGTTCTTCGCGCGCAGTCCGCTCGCCTTTGCGCGCCTGTGGTCACGCGTGTCGGCGCAGATGAAGCCGCTTCTCGATGCAACGGAACCGGCCGGCGCGCTGCAAGCGCTCGGCGAAACTCAGGTGCCCATCGAAATTGCCGGGCCCGGCAATCCGCACGACGGCACGTTCAACGATTTCGTCGAGCATCAAACACTGTCGGGGCTCGAACAGATGCTGCTCGCGAGCGGGCACCCCGTGCGGCTGCGCGGCGCGATGCTCGCGCTCGGCTCGTTGCTGCGCCCCGTGATGACGAGCGGAACATCGCACCTCGAACGCGGTCTCACGTTGCCGTTGCCGAATGATCCGTTCTATCGCTCGCTCGTCGCGGCCTTCTGGCTCGAACTGATCGCGCCCTTCGTCGCGCATGCCGATTTCGAACTGGCCATTTTCATCGGCACGATCGCACAGCGCGAACGCCTCGTGATCGGCTTCAACGGTGCATCAGCGAAAACGCTGCACAGTGTCGTCGATCCGCAAGCGTACGCGCAGCACAACATCGACATCGACGATCCCGAATGGATCGACGACCACGCACACAACGATCATGGCATCAGCAAGCTCGTCAGTTATCTCGATCAACCGCAATTGTCGCTACGCGTCAGCATCGACACGTTCCGCGAAGCGTTTGCAGGAGCGTAAGACCATGACGACGCAAATGAAGCGCACTCTGCTCGCGGCCACCTTGATCGCCGCGACCGCGAGCGGCAACGCACTCGCCGATAATGCCGGCCCCGCGAACGTCACGCCCGTCGACAACAGCGGCAGCAAGATCCATACGACCGTTTTGCCCTCGCCCGCTTCCAGCACCTCGGCGCCGGCTGCAACGGGCGCCGTCACCTCGGCACCGCCTGCCGCCAACACGACGCCGGGCCAGGTGGTCGTGGGTGGCAAGCTACCCGACGAAGCAACCAAGGCCGCCGTGCTCGCGCGTTTGCGCGACACGTATGGCGCCGCGAATGTCGTCGATCAGATCGAGATCGGCGACGTCGCGACGCCGCCCAACTGGAGTGCGAACGTGCAGAAGCTGATCGGGCCGGAGTTGAAGCAGATCAGCAAGGGACAGTTGAAGATCGACGGCACGTCGATTGAAGTGAAGGGCGAAGTGCGCAACGAAGCGCAGCGCCAGCAGCTTGCCAGCGACATGGCCAATGCGTTGAACCCGACTTATACGATCAGGAACGCCTTGCGCGTGAGCGCGTCCGAACAGGGTCTGCTCGATCAGACGCTTGCGAATCGCACGATCGAATTCGAAACGGGCAGCGCGACCTTGACGCCGCAAGGCCGCGCCATTCTCGATCAGATGGCGTCGGTGCTCACGAAAATGACGACGAAGCAGGTCGCCATCATCGGACACACGGATACGTCGGGTAATCGCACGACCAATATCGCGTTGAGCCAGGCGCGCGCGGATGCGGTGAAGGGTTATCTCGTCGCGAAGGGCATTTCGCCTCAACAGCTTTCGACGCTTGGTGTCGGGCCCGATCAGCCGATCGCATCGAACGATACCGCAGATGGCCGCGCGCGCAACCGGCGCATCGAATTCCGCGCGGGCTCCTGATGCAATGCGCGCTGCCCTGGCGCAGCGCGCCGTTGGCTTCTAGTTGTTGTCATCGGGCTTCACGCCCAGCATCTCACGGATATGCGCAAGCGAGCCGTCGTCCTTCACGACGGTCGCGAGCCACTGGTGCAGCGGCATATCCGCCCACTCCGCAGCCTTGTCCGCGAGATATGCGGCGGGACTGTGCGGCTCCGTATGACGGAAGAAGCGCGCGACCGCACGCAGTTGCGCGACGGCCTGTGCACGAGTCTGAATGACGTTAGGCGTCGGATTGGACACGGTCATGGTCGGCATGGGCAACGGTGGCTCCTCGAACTGAGGCGGCGTACCGAACGTCGGCTCGGTGCGTTCTTCGAGTGATGGTTGTTGTTCTTGCGGCGCGGTGGCGGTTGTCGGCACGCTTGCCGTACTTCCGATGTTCGCACCCACATCTTTCGCGAAGCGCTCGGCAAGCCGATACACGGCTTCGTAAGCTTCCTTCGCCTGACGAAAGCTCGGCGCGGCGTCGCCCGCGTGACGCTCCAGTTCGCTTTCGAGCGAGCGCATGGCCGCTTCGAATGCCCGCAGGTCGGCGAGTAGAACCGTGTAAAAAGCGGGCTGCGTCGAACGCTTGGACATCTCGATCTGTTCGTTCGATGGCTTGCCGCGCGCAATATCGCCCGCGTGCTCAGGGTCGCGCCTGACGGCTTGAGCGACATGCGTGGCCACGTCCCAATCGAGCGTGCTGAACGAACTGCCCGGCGCCTGCGTGATGGGCAGCGCGCGCAGCAACTCCGCTGTGCGCACCACCAGCCAGCCGATATTACCGAGACGGTACTCCGCGTCATCGCCGTCGACGAGTGGATGCACACTGTTCCAATAGCGCTCGCATAAACCCGCCAGCAATGAATAGCCTTGCGTGAGCCCGGTCGTGCCCTCTTCGATGGCTAGCGCTTCCGTCAGCCAGGCAGCGAGCCGCAGATCTTTGGTCTGCATTTTCAGCAACGCCGTGCATTGCTCGATGACGAAAGCCCAGTCGGCTTCCTTGATTTCCGTGACCCATTCGCCCTGGTCCAGCGATGCATCGTCAAAGCGGCGTGCATGCTGGATCGCATCGAATTCCGCCGAGAACAGCAGATCATCGCCGCAAGGCGAGGCTTCCGTAATGGGTTCAAGCAATGTAGTGAAATTGGTCGGCATGTTCTGGAGCATCTCAGACAACGGTGTAGTCGAACTCGCCCGCTTCCGTCGCGCGTGCGCCGATCCGCTTGATCGGCACGCCATCGGCGATCCGTTCGAGCACGTGCTGCGCAATTTCCGGCAGCAGCGTGCCGTTCAGAATGTGATCGACGTTACGCGCGCCCGAATCCACTTCGGTGCAACGCGCGAGCACGGCATCGACGAGCGATTCGTCCCACTCGAACGCGGCCTTGTGGTTCGCTTCGATACGCCGTCGGATGCGTTCGAGTTTCAGTTCGATGATCTCGGCGAGCACGTCGTCCGAAATCGGGTAATACGGCACGACTTTCATGCGGCCTAGAAACGCGGGCTTGAATGCCTTATACAACTGCGGGCGCAGCGTTTCCGCGAGCGTCCCGGCGTCAGGCAGTTCTTCAGCGCTCTTGTTCAGGCACGCCTGCATCACGGCGGACGAGCCGACATTCGATGTCAGGATGATCAGCGTATTGCGGAAATCGATCTCACGTCCTTCGGCATCGTCCATCGTGCCTTTGTCGAACACCTGGAAGAACATTTCGAGTACATCGGGATGTGCCTTTTCGACTTCATCGAGCAATACGACGGAATACGGATTGCGGCGCACCGCTTCCGTCAGCACGCCACCCTCGCCATATCCGACATAGCCCGGCGGCGAACCCTTGAGGCCCGATACGCTGTGCGCCTCCTGGTATTCGCTCATGTTGATCGTGACCATCTTGCGCTCGCCTCCGTAGAGAATGTCGGCCAGCGCCAGCGCCGTCTCCGTCTTGCCGACACCCGAAGGCCCGACGAACATGAACACGCCGCGCGGCTTGTTCGGGTCTTCGAGATTCGCGCTGGCGGTGCGCACGCGCTGTGCAATCGCTTCGAGCGCATGATCCTGGCCGATCACGCGCGCCGTCAACAGCGGCTGCAGATTCAGCACGGTGCGCAGTTCGTCCTTCACCATCCGGCCGAGCGGAATGCCCGTCCATGACGCGACGATTTCAGCGACGACGTGCGCGTCCACCTGCAACGGCACCATCGGCGTGGTCTTCTGCAATTCCGCGAGTTCGGCGACACGGCGTTCGAGTGTTTCGCGTGCGTTCGCCGCTTCATCCGTGCTGTGCTTGCCGTCGCGCGATGCGTCGAGCTGTTCGCGCAAAGCAACGATTTCACCGACCATCGCACGTTCCTTTTCGTAACGCGCCTGATCGTGTTCCAGCCGCGCGACCTCCGCCGCGCGCTGCCCTTGCAGTTCCGTCAGCCGTTCATCGTGCGCCGCGCCGCTTGCGACCTCACGCTCCAACGCGGCGATCTCGGTGTCGATTCGCTCGATATGCTTGCGGGTATCGTCGATTGCCGCAGGCGTTGCGCTTTGCGCAAGCGCCACTTTCGCGCAAGCCGTGTCGAGCACGCTGATCGCCTTGTCCGGCAACTGACGTCCGCTGATGTAGCGATGCGACAGTCGCACCGCTTCCGTAATCGCCTGATCGAGAATGCGCACGTTGAAGTGCTTCTCCATCAGCGCGGCCATGCCGCGCAACATCGCCGACGCCAGCGTTTCATTCGGCTCTTCGATCTTCACGACCTGAAAACGCCGTGCTAGCGCAGCATCCTTTTCAAAGTACTTTTTGTATTCGCTCCACGTCGTCGCGGCAATGGTGCGCAATTCACCGCGCGCAAGTGCCGGCTTCAACAGATTCGCCGCGTCGTTCTGACCCGCCGCGCCGCCCGCACCGATGATCGTATGCGCTTCGTCGATAAAGAGAATGATGGGATGCGCGCTCTTCTTCACTTCATCGATCACACCCTTCAGGCGATTCTCGAATTCGCCCTTCACACTCGCGCCCGCCTGCAACAGCCCCATGTCGAGCACATGTAGCGCCACGCCGCGCAGAGGCGGCGGCACGTCGTCGGCTGCAATGCGCAGCGCGAGACCTTCGACCACGGCCGTTTTGCCGACGCCCGCTTCGCCCGTCATGATCGGATTGTTCTGGCGGCGACGCATCAGAATGTCGATGGTCTGGCGGATTTCCGCTTCTCGGCCGATGACGGGATCGATATGTCCGTCGCGTGCACGTTGCGTGAGGTTCGTCGTGTAGGTATCGAGTGCAGGCGTTTTCGATGCGGCGTTTAGTCGTGCATGCTCGTCGTCGGGAGACGCATTTTCCGTCGTTGAGGCCGTCACCTCGCTTTCGCGCGAGCCTTGCGTCAACTCGTCGAACTTGTGCTTCAGCTCGGTGACCCGCACATGCGCAAAGAGCGGCGACATGCGCTGCGCGAATTGCCCGAGGTCGGGCGCGCTCAGCAGTGCGAGCAACAGATGCCCTGAACGGATGCGCGCAAGCTGCGAATCGAGCGATGCAATCAGCCACGCCTGTTCGAACAGCGCGATCAGATGCACCGAGAAAACCGGCGTGCGCGTATTGCCCGTCTTCAGACGTTCTAGTTCGCGGTCGAGGTCGCTGCGCAGCGCATGAAGATCGATGCCGCTTGTGCGCAACACGAGCGGCACGTCGCTCGCGACCTCGTCGAGCAGCGCGCCGAACAGATGTTCGAGATCGACCTCGTAGTGCCCTCGCGACAGGCAGCGGCTCGCGGCCTGCTCAGTTGCCTGCCGGCACGTCGGGTTGAGTTTGGCGATCAGGGTCTTCAAAGGCGTGCTCATGGCGTACTGTCCGATGTTTTCGTGTGTCGTTCTGTGTTGCCGTCAGTGAATCACGTGGAGTTCGTAGCGTGCATCCGCACGATCTTCGACGATCTCGTGCGTGCAAAGGAACGCGTCCCAGCCGAGGCGCGAGCCCTTGCCGAGAATGCTCGGCCCGACGTCCTCGTGGCGCAGTTTTAGTTTCACCTCGTATTCGAGCGTGACGCCCGCCAGCAGCGTGAGCATGCGCTCCAGCGCAACCGCCCGTTCCGCGCCGGGCAGGAACGCCTCGTAGTCGGCCTTTTTCAACGGACCGATCAGCAGACGCACGCGCAAGTCGCGCTGCCACACACGCGTGCCCGCCAGTGCCGTTGCGCCCAGCGTGGCGTTGACGCCGCCGAGAACCGTCAACTGATCGCGCGGCACGTCATACCATTTGCCGACGAACTGCTCCACACGCACGGGCACGTTGAAGTACCCGGACAGATTGCGCTGCAAATACACGGCCGATACGGGTCGATGACGCGCAGCCAGCGCGTGGCCCGCGATCGCTTCGTCGAACAATGCGCCTTTGCCGCTTTGCAGGCTCGCGCGCGTGTCCGCGTCCGCGACGCCTGCAAGCGACAGCAGCAGCGGCAAGTAGCGCTCGTCACGATCGAGTTCGTAGTGCAACGGCAAGCGGTACTTCTTCCAGGCGGCATAGAAGAGCGCCGTCGCGCGATTCGAGAACACGTCGAAGAACTCGCGTGCCGCGCGATCGCGCGTCAACTGCTCGCGATTGATCAGTTGCTCCGTATAGTTCAACGGCAACGCACCCTGGCCTCCGAGCAGGCCGAAGAACGCGGGTGTCAGGTCGACCTTGTCGATCGCGTTGTCAGCGAGCGCAGCCGTGCGTTGCGGTTTGTCCTTCAGCGCGTTGCCATCTTCGTCGTATGAGACGGCACCCTGAATCTCGCTGGGCGGAAAGGCGAGCGAAAGCGTCGTGCGAAACGTCATGCGTTGCGCGACGACATCGCCGGGACGCTGTGACGCGTCCTGCCCAAACCACTTTTCCAGCAGGCGCACCGCCTGAAAAAACTGGAAGCGATGCGGCTCGTCGAGCAGTTGTTCGACTACACCAGGATCGATTCGCCGCTGCGCGGTTTGCATCGCAAGATCTCCTCGCCCGTGCGCTTCGACACGACGATCAGTTGCACAAAGCTGTTCAGATGCACATACAGCCCAAAGAAGCGATCGATCACGCCCACGAACGAAGCCAGACTCGCGCCGACGAAGTGTTCTTCATCCACCGTCAAACGCACTTCGATGCCCCGCACAAACGTTGCGAACGGATTGCCCGGCAACCATTGCACGGCCGCCCGCTGGTCGATGCCTGCGATACCGTCGACATGGCGCGCCGACACCGCCGTGCGCCGCAGGTCGTACAGCGCGAGCATTTCCTTGAGCGCGGCCAACCCGTTTGCCGCGAGCGATACGTGATTGAGCGCGAGATGCGAAATCAGACGCCAGTGCGCGGAGCGGCCCCGTTCGAAGCGAACGCTCGGCGTAGGTCTGCGCAACAGCGTGAGCGTGCTCGCGAGCGAGCCGCCTTCCAGAAACAGATCGCCGCCTTCGAGTCCTGCCGCGAGTTGCGCGGGCAAATCGCGATTCGTGCACGTCAAGTCGACGCTCAACGTATCCGTTTGCGGCGCGGCCGGTTCGAAGTCGATATCGACGATGGAGATTTCCGTTTCGTAGCCGGGACTCTTTTGCGCCACCCAGTCGTTGCGGCGCGCAAACCAGTAGTGGCCCGCATGAGTCGCCTCACCGTGATGCAGCGAATAGAACGGACGGAACTCCGTCACCGATTCGCCATGCGCCTGCTGACGCACGAGTTTCACCGAATCGATCGAATAGACTTCGTACGCGAAGGCGCGGCGCGCTTCCGCGACGACGGGATACGACACCGCCTGATGACTGACGCGGATCGGCTCGCCATGCTGCCGGAAAAGATTGACGACAGGCGTGCAGAACAGCCGGAGATGCTGCGCCGACATGCCGTCGAGCAGGCGCGCAAGGTTCGAATCGCTACGCACGTCTTTCAATACGATGTGCAGCGTCACGCGCTGACAACGGCCGCTTGCGCGCAGTATCGACGCGAGATCGAAATCGGCGAAACTGAATTTGTCCGGAAACGCAAAGTACTCAGTCAACAAGCGATACGCGGGATGCGACTTCGCCGGATAGTCGATCAGTGCATCCTGTTCGTCGAAGCCGGCCTGTTCGATGGGAATGGTGCGCAGCGCTTTCCACACGGCGTTACGATCAGGCTCGACGTAGGCGGCCAGCGCATGCATGAACAGGCAGTCGGAGAGTGCCGCCACAAACGATGGCTCTCCGTGCAAATGCGCGCGCAAGGTATTTAGCTTCAGCGCGCCGAGATCGAGTTGCGGCGCCGTCGATTCGATCGTGATCGACAGCATGCCCGTCGCGTTGGCGGGCAACACGGTCGCGCCAGGCGCCATGGCGACCGTCGTGTACTTCGCTTCGGAAATGCGAATGGGCGCGAGCGTGACCTCATAGGCGGTGCGAAAGCGGCATTGCACACCCCGGATAGGACGCGACTTGAGTTCGGTACCGCGCTCGACGGTTGCAGGTTGCGTCAGATTGCCGACACTGCCCGACACGCCGAATTGCGCAATTGAACAGGATGGAAACGGCCGCAGATAATGCGGATAAAGCACTTCGAAAAGCGCTTCGGTGAATTCGGGGTAATCGTCGTCGAGCTTCTTGTTGATGCGCGCGCCGAGAAGCGCAAATGACTCGATCATCCGCTCGACATGCGGGTCTTCGCAATGCTCGCCCGTCATCGCCAGACGCGCAGCGATCTTCGGATAGCGCTCGGCGAAATCACGCGAGTAGCGCCGCAAGAAAGACAACTCTCGCTCGTAATACGGCAGCAGTTCTTCCATTACTCCATCCCCGAGCCAGATCTTTCCGCTTCGGCCTGCGCGCAGGCACGCGGTATCACAGTTTCGCGCGCGCGCGCGTCACCGAGTATTGCAATGTCGACGGATGCAGCATCGCGTCGAAACTCACCGGCTCTTCAGCCGGATGCACGACCAGCAAAGCCTGGATCGCGAAGTACAGCGCATTGGTCGACTGCTCGTTCAATTCGAGCGTCACGGCAACCTGCTGCAGCCGCGGTTCGTGCCGCCCGATCGCCTGCTGGATCGACTTGCAGATGAACATGCGATCGTAATGACTGGCGAGACTCAAGCCCGAGAAGTCGTTCAAGCCGTAAGTGAGCACCGAGCGCTGGCACTCGGGCAACGCGGCAAGGTCGGCTTCCGTCAACGCGATACGCGTGTTGAGGATCGCCTCGACATCGCGCGCGACATTCGACTTCAATTCTTCCAGCGACAGTTGCCGCATCGCGGCGGGAGCCGGCAGATGCGGTTCGTCGTCGAAGAGCTTGTCGAAGAAACTGGGTTCGAATCGCTTCATCGGAATGCGCCGGGCGACGTCAACGGAATCGCGACCGCAGGTCCGCGCGCGCAGCGGCGCACGGACCTGCCGCCATCAGACCGCGTACGTCTTGTCGTTCTTCGTCAGGCTCCATGCGCCTTGCGCATTGCCGCCCTGATTGCCGCCGATCTTCTGCTGCGTGTACTTCCACTGCACGGCAGCGTACTTCAGCGAGAATGCTTCAGTGGGCAGACCTTCACCGACCACGCTCGGCGCAATGCTCGAAATGATCACGTACTTGAGCTTCACTTCGAGATACTTGATGCGATTGCCTTCGCCGTCCGAGCGCATGAAGTCGATCGTCACTTCGTCGAAGGTCGTGCCACCCGAAGCGTGTTGATACAAGAGCGGGCTCACGACGTCGATGTCCTTCGTGAATTCCATGTCGCTGTGTTCGCAACGCTCCGACGTATGGCCGCCCGCTGTCGATGCCGTCGCCGAACGCGGTTGCGTGATCGCATGCGTCCACGAATCTATTTCGATCCAGCCCTGGTGATCCTTATCGGCAGATTCGCCCTTGATTGCAGGATTACCGAATTTTAAGTAGATATCCTTCATAATTGCCCGACTCCCCAAAGAGGTGGTTTTTAACAGTCACCCGGGCGGCCTACCCGGGTGTACTGACTCCGTTTATCAATTTGCCGGTTTCGGCAGATCCGCAACAAGCCGCAGGGAAATGGAGAGCTCATCCAGCTGGAAGTGTGGACGCAGGAACGCGACCGAACGATACGAGCCAGGCTTGCCCGGAATTTCTGCGACCTGAATCGAGGCCTCACGCAGCGGGAACTGCGCCTTCTGTTCCTGACTCGCGTTATCGTCGAGCAGCACGTATTGCGAGATCCAGCGGTTCAGAAACACTTCGACGTTCTGCGCCGAAGCAAAGCTGCCGATCTTGTCGCGCATCATTGCCTTCAGGTAGTGCGCAACGCGCGAAACCGAGAAGATGTACTGCAATTGCGCGGACAACACGGAGTTCGCATTCGCGCTATCGGTGTTGTATTTTTTCGGCTTCTGTACGGACTGCGCGGCGAAGAACGCGGCGTAGTCGGAGTTCTTGCAATGAACGAGCGGAATGAAGCCGAGGTCGCTCAGTTCTTTTTCGCGCCGGTCGGTGATAGCGATTTCAGTCGGGCACTTCAGCGCAATTTCACCGTCGTCGGTCTTGAACGTGTGTGTGGGCAGATCTTCTACCAGGCCGCCGCCTTCCACGCCGCGAATGGCAGCGCACCAGCCGAAGTCGTCGAATGCGGCCGTGAGACGCGCGGCGAATGCCCAGGCAGCGTTGCACCACAGGTATTTGCTGTGGTCGGTGCCGTCCACGTCTTCGACGAAATTGAAGCCTTCCGCCGTGGCGCCGTCTTTTGGATTGAACGGCAGGCGACCGAGAAAACGCGGCAATGTCAGGCCGACATAGCGCGAATCTTCTGCGTCGCGAAACGACTTCCACTTGGCGTATTCGACGGTATCGAACACCTTGCCGAGATCGCGCGGCTTGCCGAGGTCGGCGAAGGTTTCGAGCCCGAGCAGTTCCGGCGACGCCGACGCGATGAACGGCGCATGCGCGGCTGCCGCGACGTGCGACATCTGCTCGATGAAGTACATGTCTTCCGGCTGACGCGTGACTTCGAAGTCACCGATCAGCGTGCCGAACGGCGAACCGCCGAACGTGCCGAACTCTTCTTCATAGACTTTCTTGAAGAGCGCGCTCTGGTCGAATTCGATCGCGGTCTTGAAGTCGCGCACGAGGTCGCGCTTCGGCGCATGCAGCGCCTTGATCTTGATCGTCGAACCTGTGTTGCTTTCCTTGCACAGATAGTCGAGCCCGCGCCAGGTACTTTCCATGCGCTGGAATTCCGGCGCGTGCATCACGGCGCTCAACTGGTCCGAAATGAGGCGGTCGAGTTCGGCGACGCGCGCATCGATGGTCGCGGACAGGTTGTCGGATACGATCACCGTGCCGTCGAGCACCTGATTCGCAAGTTCACCGATCAGATCCTTGGCACGTGCATGTTCGGATTCGGACTTCGCTACCTTGCTCTTCTCGACGATTTCATCGAGAAGCGACGTGCCTTCGCTTGCCTGCGCGTCGGTATATTGGGCCGCAGCCGCTTGCTGATTCATGTTACCCCCGGTGTCTCGTGAGGCTTACTTGTTCTCGTCGGACGCGTCGCCGACGTCCGTGCGCTGCGTCGTGCCCGCGAGCGCCTGCAACTGCTGCGTGTTCTTCAGCACTTCGCCGAGCAGGTCTTCGAGCTTGTCGTTGCCGGCCAGCTTGTTGCGCAGATCGGCGAGCTTCGAACGCGCTTCGAGCAGACGGCGCAGCGGTTCGATCTGCTCGACCACTTCGTCGGGATTGAAGTCGGCCATCGAACGGAAGCGCAGGTCGACGCCGAACTTGCCGCCCGCATTGCTCAAGCGGTTCTCCACCTGAAATGCGGCGCGCGGCTCGATCGCTTTCATCACATCGTCGAAATTGTCGCGATCGATACTGACGAACTTGCGATCGCGCAGCTTCGGCTGCTCGACTTCCGATTGACCGGCGAGATCGGCCACCACGCCGACGACGAACGGCAGTTCCTTCACTTCGATCGCATCGCCGCGCTCGACCTCATAGGTCAGTTGTACGCGCGGCGGCCGCACTTTTTGCAGGCGCTTTTGAATACTTTCTTTCTTGGCCATCGACGGCTCCCGGGTGCGTGTGGTTCAGACCAGCCTGATATCAGCGCAACGCGCTGAAGGGATCGGACGCGCCGCCGCTTTGCGCCGCTTTGGCGGGCGCCGCAGGCGGAGCGGCAGGCGCTTGCGCGGGCGTATTCGCGGCGGGCGCTGCAGCGCTCGCGTCCGCGGAATCGTTTGCCTTCGGCGCCTGTTTGGCGACGTGACGGACGACACGGCGCTTCTTCTGTGCAGGCTTGTCGTTGGGGTCGGGCGGGAACAGCGTGGCTTCGCCGAGCGTGTCGCGCAGTTGCTTCGCAAGCGTCTGCGCGTCCGACCTGGCGTCGCCCGCGAGCGCCGCATCCTGACGCAATTCGCCGAGCGATTGCGTGGCGACGCGCAGACCGGCTACGGCCAGCACGCTCTTCGCCTGACGATCGGTCTGGTCGCGTTGCAGCGCTTCCTGCGCGGCAACGATGGCCTGACCGTAGTGACCTTGCGTGAACTGGATCTGCGCAATGCGCGACCACGGCTCTTCACGTGTCGGATCGGTTTTGGCCAATTGCTGATAAAGCGCGATGGCGCGGTCCTGATCGCCATTCTTCGCTACGGTATCTGCGTCGCTGAGCGCCTTATTAAATGCTTCAGGCGTAGGCGGAGTGGAGTTTCCCTGCGTGGCGCATCCGGCAATCATGCCGCATACCAGCACTGCCCCAGAAAGACTGGTAAAGAGCCGATTTTTCATCGTTGTTTCACCGCCGTGCGAATTTTATAATTCATGAAGAAAACGGGTTTTGCTTTGCACTAAGTGCGCGCGTATAGTACAGGCCAATTTTTATTAATTCAACTTTCATCTGAAGAAGTAAAACTCGGAGAACACGTCAATACAATATCCTGAACGTGACCGGTAATTTATTGCCACCGCCTATTCAATGCGCATGAATCGGCGGCAATAATTTCCTGTATCGCCGTGTTGCAGGTTCACAAATCCGCTGCTTGCGGCCCGGCATGCGCAGGGTGAAAACGAACCACTTATCAACCGTTTTAATTGACAATTCAACGGGGAGGCCGGCTTGAATGCCGGTCCATACAGAATGAATACGCGTGCTATCCGGGTTGCATTGTTAATCGCATTGAGCGCGGCTGGAAGCGCATTGCTCGGGGGCTGCGCCGCAGGGGTCAGCGTGCTCGGAGCGGCCGCCTCGTCAGCCCTGCAGGCTGCGGGCATCGGCAAGCCCGACGTGCCGGATTCGCAAAAGCCGCCACGTAATATCGGTTTAACACTTTACGCCGCGCCCAATCTGAATGCCGCTAACGACAGGCGACCGCTCGCACTCGTCGTGCGTCTCTATACGCTGAAAGATCCCACTTCTTTTCAACAGGCGCCGTTCGATACGTTTACTGATCCGGCCAAAGAGAAGAGCACATTGGGCGGCGATCTGCTGGGAGTGCGTGAAGTGACGCTCATTCCGGGCCAGCGCTATAACGTGACGGAAAAGGTCTCGCGTGAGGCGCAGGCATTCGGTATCGTCGCGCTATTCCGCGATCCGGCAATGCAGCGCTGGAAGTTCGCGTTCGATCCGGAAAAATCGGAGAAGTCCGGCATAATGATCGGGCTGCATAACTGTGCAATGACAGTAACAAACGGCACGGTCGTCCCGCCTGAACAGGGATTGCCCGCGCAGCCATTGAATTTGCTGTCATCGGTAAGTTGTGGGTAAGCCGTGGTTAAACGTGACGTTTAAATGACATTTAACATTTAACAATGTCGCTTGGTAAAAATTCGAATGGCCGCCTGAAAAGGCTTTGCCATCCGTGTGTCTAAAGATGTAATTCGCATAAAGACAGGTTCGCGATGAGTTATTCCGCAAAGGTGCTTTGGGGGGAAGGCCTTTTCCTGAGGCCGCAGCATTTCCAGCGACAGGACGCGTACCACGAGGCGCGCCTGTTCGAGTCGATCCAGGCCATTCAGCCGTACAACTGGGGCGTGCGCTCCGTGCGGTTCGACCGCGATGCGCTCGGCAGCAACGTGCTGCGCGCGAGCGAACTGTCGCTCGTGTTTCCCGACGGTGCGCTCTATGCAGCGCCGCAGGCCGACGATCTGCCGCCGCCCGTGGCGCTCGACACGCTGCCCGACGGCATCAATGAATTCACGTTTTATCTTGCGCTGCATCCGGTGCGCGAGACGGGGCAGAACTATGCAACGGAACAAGACGGCTTCGTGTCGCGCTACGTCAGCAAGCAGGGTGTCGTAGCGGACCATTTCACCGACGCCGCCGAAGCCGACATCACGTTTCTCAAGACCAGCGTGAAGCTGATCGCCCATAGCGAACCGCGCGACCAACTGCTATCGGTGCCGCTCGTGCGCGTGCGCCGCACGGCGACTTCCGGCTTCGAACTCGACGAGTCGTTCGTGCCGCCGTGTCTTGCTATCGATGCGTCGCCGCTGCTGCATCAAAGGCTGCGTCAGCTGATCGACGCATTGCAGGCCAAGGTCAATGCGCTCTACGGCTTTCATCGCGAGCCGACGAAAAACATCATCGAATTCCGCTCGGGCGACATTGCGTCGTTCTGGCTGCTGCACACCGCAAGCGCCGCATTCGCCGCGCTCGCGCATCTCTATCAGCATTCGGCACTGCATCCCGAACGGCTCTTCCAGGAACTGCTGCGGCTTGCGGGACAGCTGATGACGTTCTCGAAGGGTTACGCGCTCGCCGATCTGCCCGCCTATCGTCACGACGATCCCGGTCCGGGCTTCGCGCGTCTCGACGGCATGTTGCGCGACCTGCTCGAGACGGTAATCTCGACGCGCTACTTCGCAATCGCGCTCGAAGAAGTGCGGCCGTCGTTCCATGCGGGGCGCCTCGACTCCGGCAAGATCGACGACAAGACGCAGTTCTTCCTCGCCGTGTCGGCGGACATGCCGGCCGTCGAACTCGTCGATGCGGTGCCCGCGCGCTTCAAGGTCGGCGCGCCCGACGACGTCGACAAGCTCGTCCTCTCCGCGATGCCGGGCGTGCGGCTCGCGTACACACCACAGGTGCCGCCCGCAATCCCCGTGCGGCCAGGCGCATGCTACTTCTCGCTGGAAGCACGCGGCGCGCTCTATGAGCGCATGTTGCAGGCCCGTTCGACGGTGATCTACGCGCCGTCGGGACTCAACGATCTCAAACTTGAACTGATCGCGGTCACACCATGAGCTACGCCCCTTCGCTGTTCGATGCCAACACGCAGCCATCCGCGATGCCGCCGTCGGCATTGCAGCCGAGCTATCAGGTTCGCTCGCTGCTCGATCTGCTGTACGACGGATTCTTCATGCTGTTCCTGCTGAAGAACGGCCGCGAACCGGGCGATGCCGCCGAGTTCATGAGCCGCATCCAGCAGTTCCTGAACGATTTCGAGCGCGGTGCAAAGAAGCTCGACGTATCGGCAGAAGATGCGTACACCGCAAAGTTCGCGTTCTGCGCGGCCGTCGACGAACTCGTACTGTCGTCGCCGTTTTCGATTCGTACTGAATGGGAGCGTAGGCCGCTGCAGCTTGCGTTGTTCGGCGAGCAGCTTGCAGGCGAGAAGTTCTTCCAGCATCTCGAAGAGTGCCGCGCGCAAGGCGCTGTGCGCCTGCAGTCGCTCGAGGTGTTTCATATGTGTCTGCTGCTGGGCTTTCAGGGCAAGTATCTGCTCGAAGGGCCGGAGAAGCTCGCGTATCTGACGGCGCGTCTCGGCGATGAGATCGCGCATATGAAGGGCAAGCGTGCGCCGTTCGCGCCGCATTGGTCTCTGCCCGATCAGATCGCGCATCGGCTCAAGCGTGAAGTGCCGCTGTGGACGATCGGCGCGGTGTTCGCGCTCGTCGGGCTGGTTGCGTTCCTCGGGCTCAACACGTATCTGAAAGACGCGACGTTGCGCACGCTCGCGCCCTACTCGCAAATCATCCGGCTCGGTCCGCAATCGGCGAATCTGACGATCTCGTTGCCTTGATTATTGACGCGCCCGCTTGCGGGCGCATTCTTTGCGCTTGTCTCTCTGCATCTCGCGGCACGACGCCGCCAACGCGGTCAACGTCGTCTACACTGCACACATTCCCCATCGGCAACGAGGCTTCGATGACCGACATCCAGCCTGCCTGCTTCCCCGACGATCTCGATGTCGTTCGCGCGGTCTTCCGCGAATACGCCGACAGTCTCGGCATCGATCTAAGCTTTCAGTCATTCGACGAAGAGCTTGCCGCGCTGCCCGGCAAATATGCTCCGCCGCGCGGCGCGATTCTGCTCGCACGCAATGATGCTCGCGTGATCGGCAGCGTCGCGCTGCGGCCGTTCGAGCATGACATCTGCGAAATGAAGCGCCTTTATGTGCGCCCGGAAGGCCGCGGTCTTCAACTCGGCCGGCGTCTTGCGCAAGCCGTCGTGCGGGCTGCGAAAGACGCCGGCTACCAGAAAATGCGGCTCGACACGCTGCCGTCGATGCAAGCCGCGCAACGGCTTTATGCGTCGTTGGGCTTCAGGCCTATCTCCGCGTATGTGTTCAATCCCGTAGAAGGCACGCAGTTTCTCGAACTCGATCTATGACCGGTTGCCGCGAGCCCGTGCACGAATGAGTCAGGCGATCACGCCCCGCCCCCCACTGTCCTCACGCTCTTCCACTGTCCCTGCTGCACCTCGAACAGCGTATAAGGCGGCTTGATCAGATCGCCGTACGAATCGAACGTAATCTTGCCCGTCACGCCCGTCAGCGACACCTTCGACAGGCTCTCGACGATCTTCTGCCGGTCGAGCGAATTCGCGTCGTGAATCGCCTTGATCATCGCGAGCGCGGCATCGTAGGCAAACGGCGCGTACAGCTCGACTTCCTGATTGAAGCGCGCCTTATAGCGCTTGCCGAAGTCCTGCGCGGCGGGCAGCTTGTCGAGCGCCGGCCCCGGTTCGAGATCCTGCGTACGCTCGCCGGAAGCACCCGCGATCTGCAGGAACGCATTGCTCTTCAATGCGCCCGCACCGAACAGTTGCGCCTGCATGCCGAGCGAGCGCATCTGCTTGACCAGCATCGCGCCCTGCTCGTCCAGCCCGCCGAAGAAAATCACATCGACGTTCTTGCTCTTCAACGAAGTGAGAATCGCGCGGAAATCGACGGCCTTGTCATTGGTGAATTCGCGCGAAACGATGTTGCCGTTCGCCTCCTTCACGCCTTTTTCGAATGCATCGGCGAGACCCTGACCGAACGCCGTGCGGTCGTCGATGATCCCGATGCGCTTCGCCTTCATCTGCTCGACCACGAAATGCCCGGCCACCACGCCGCCGATACCGTCATGCCCCATCGTGCGAAATACGTTCTTGAAGCCCTGCTTCGTCAGTTGCGGATTGGTCGAGCCGGGCGTGATCATCGCGACGTTCGCGTTGTGATACACGGCCGAAGCAGGAATGCTGCACCCCGAGTTGTAATGGCCGATCACACCGACCACACCGTCGTCGACGAGCTTTTGCGCGACCTGGATCGCGACGCGCGGATCGGCCTGATCGTCCTGCACGTCGAGCACGAACTTCACGGGCTTGCCCGCGATGGTCGGTTGCTTCGCGTTCTCTTCGTCGAGCGCGAGTTGCGCGCCGTATTGCAGATCCTTGCCGACACGCGCGACGGGGCCCGTCAACGGGCCGACGAAGCCGATCTTGACGGTCTCCGGATCGGCGCCGAATGCGAACGAAGTCTGCGCTGCGAGAGCGCAAACTGCCAACCTGAACAGCCATGTACGTCGATTCATGATGCGCTCCTGTCGATAGAAGATGTCGCGCGTTTCGCTTGTCGACTGACCCGATGCGCGACGCGTCGAAGTCGTCCGTTGAGTAATGCGTTCAGAACCGCGTCGCCGCGTAACGCGACAGATCGAGCGGCGGCGCGCGCCGCGCCACCAGGTCCGCGACGATGCGCCCGCTCACGCCCGCCAGCGTCAGCCCGAGATGCTGATGGCCGAACGCATAGATCACGCGCTCGCTGGCGCTCGAACGGCCGAGCACGGGCACGCCGTCGGGCAGCGTGGGCCGGAAGCCAAGCCACGAACTGTCGGGCTGCTGCAACGCGGGTAACGCGCGCCTGGACGAAAACGTCAGCAAATCCAGCAGCGAACGGTTGCGCTCGTCGCTGAAGCCGCCCAGTTCGACCGTGCCGGCAACACGCACGCCGTCGTCCATCGGCGTCATGTAGAAGCCGCGTTCGGCCCAACCGACCGGCCGCGAGATCAGTTGCGTCGCGCCGCGATAGCGCACGTGATAGCCACGCTCGGTGTCGAGCGGCACACGGTCGCCGCATTGCGCCGCGAACTTTGCGGAGCGTGCGCCCGTCGCGACGATGACGTGATCGAAGCGGCGTTGTACGCCGTCGTCCGTCGTCAGTGTCACGCCTTGTGCTGCAGGGGCAAGCGCATTCACCGCCTTGCGTTCCATCTCCAGCCCGCGCGCCGCGAGCAATTCATGCAGCGACAGCAGAAAGCCCTGCGGATCGGAGAAGTGCCAGCTGTCGCTAAACAGCACGCCGCGCTCGAAGATCGGTGCAAGCGATGGCTCGAGTGCGCGCACATCGGCGCCGGAGAGCACGTCGAACGACACCCCGAGTTGCTCGCGCAGATTCAGCGAAGCACGCGACGCATCGAACGACGCGCCGCTCGAGTACAGATACAAACATTCGCGCTGCCGCACGTACTTCGCAAGCTCGGGTTCTTCGAGCAGCGGCGCATAACCGGCCTGGGCCTGCGTGAGCAGCGCGGCGAGCGCGCCGGCGCTCGCTTCATAACGGCGCCGCGTCGAGCTGATCATGAAGCGCGCGAGCCAGGGCAACACGTGCGGCAGATAGCTCCAGCGCAAGCGGAACGGACTCTCGCTCGACAGCAGAAACCGCGGCAGATCGCGAAACACGGAAGGGTTGTTCACGGGAATGCAGCCATACGGCGCGAACGTGCCCGCGTTACCGAACGACGCGCCCTGCGCGACGCCGGACGGATCGAACAGCGTCACGCGATGCCCGTCGCGCATCAGCCAGCCGGCGCTCGCAAGCCCGATGAATCCCGCGCCGACAATGCCGATCTCTGCCATCAACGCTCTCCCGACAATGCGCGCCCGTCGGCGGCGTCGAGATAACCGGTGCGGGTGCCTTCATCGGCACTGCTCCGTCTCGCCGCAAGCAGCCATGCCGCTGACGCCACCGCGAGACTCGCGACGCTCGCCATCAGTTGCGGACGCAGTTCGGCATCCATGCCCATCGCCAGCAACACACCGACGATTGCCGCGACCACGGCATACGAAAGCCACGGAAACAGCCACATCGGCAGTTCGAGCGGCACGCCCTTCGCCGTGAGACGCCGGCGGATGCGAATTTGCGCGAGCGCGGTCGCGAGGTAGACGAACAGCATCACCGCACCCGACGCGTTCACGAGGAACAGAAACACGCCCTGCGGCGACACGATGGCCGCGACGATCGCCACGTAGCCGACCACGCTGCTCAGCAGCACGGCGAGACGCGGCACGCGCGACGGCGTGAGGCGCAGCAGCGCGCGCGGCGCATCGCCACGGCCCGCGAGACGGAACAGGATGCGCGATGAC
The DNA here is from genome assembly GCF_017104565.1 of Paraburkholderia sp. Tr-20389. Lineage (GTDB taxonomy): Bacteria > Pseudomonadota > Gammaproteobacteria > Burkholderiales > Burkholderiaceae > Paraburkholderia. The sequence goes on from NZ_JAAGPD010000006.1 coordinate 135,758, forward strand.
ACATACAGCCCGGAATTCAACGCCGACAGCACCGCGACGAGCACGATGGCATTCATGATGTCGGCGGAACCCGGCACGCGCATCGTTTCAAGCGCGGCGACGAACGGCGAGTGGCCCGTCACGATGCTCGTCCACGGCACGATGCACGCAATCAGGAACATCGAGCCGACGTAGAACGTGATCACCCGCAGGATCACCGAGCGCGTCATCGCCGCGACGCTCTTCGCAGGATTGTCCGATTCGGCGGCGGCGATCGTCGCTATTTCGGCGCCGCCCACCGCGAAGATCACAGTCGGCACGGCCGCGAACACCGACATCGTGCCGAACGGCAGGAAGCCCTTCGACGCCGTCAGATTGCTCCACGCGCCATGCGTATGGCCAAGCCCGAATACCCAGGCCGCGCCGATCACGATGAACACGATGATGGCCGCGACCTTGATCGACGCGAACCAGAACTCGAACTCGCCATACGACTTCACCGACATCAGATTGATGAACGTCATCACCGACAGCAGCACCAGCCCGATCATCCACACGGGCGCCGGTATCCAGCGCTGCAGGATCGCGGCGCCCGCGACGGCTTCCACGGCGACGACGATCACCCAGAAGTACCAGTAGAGCCAGCCGCTCGTGAAGCCCGCCCAGTCGCCGAGACCGATGCGCGCGTATTCGGTGAACGAGCCGATGCCCGGCACGGCGAGCGCCATTTCGCCGAGCATGCGCATCACCAGCAACACGACGATGCCCGCGACCAGATACGACAGGCACGCAGCCGGCCCGACCGTGCTGAGCGTCGCGCTACTGCCCACGAAAAGACCCGCGCCGATGATGCCGCCGAGCGAAATCATCGTGACGTGCCGCTGTCGCAATGCCACGCCCAGACGGGGCGTCGCGCTCTGTTGACCGTCGCCTGCCGGACGACCGTGTGTGCTGCTTTCTGTCATGCGAAATCTCCTTCCCGCTCGATCCTTCGATTCAAGACCACACAAAACCTGATTCAAAGAATCACACAACATATTTTTGTGTGCAATTAAAAACCACATTGTGTGGTCCAGGATTTTCCCTGGCGCAGTTGGGCGCGCTCCTTGCCGGGCTTGAAAAGCATGGCGCGAACAAGGATCTGGTATAAAATCCGGCGAACTGGCACAAACAGGCAGACAAAACCTGTTTTGTATGGAGACAGGGCAAGACAATGGCTTCCAGCAGACACAAAACGGCACACAGCAATGGCACCGCCACCGAGGCGGACCAGACAAACAGCGGTGCCGTCCAGACAAAACGCGCGACCTATATCGAGGTCTCGGCGTCGATCGAGGACGAGATTCGCGGTGGTGTCTATCCGCCGGGCAGCCGGTTGCCGCCGCAGCGCCAACTCGCGACCGAACTCGGTATCAATGTGTCGACGGTGTCGCGTGCATACAAGGAATTGCAGCTGCGCGGCCTCGTGATCGGCAGCAAGCGGCGCGGCTCGCTCGTGACGGGCGGCGCGATGCCGCGTGTCGAAACGGCGAGCGCGGCCAACGCTGCGCCGGGCGGCGCCATCGATCTGACCGTCAACCGCCCTGCGACGGGCGAGTTCCTGTCGTGCCTGGCCACGACGCTCGCCGATCTGCCACGCGATCCGCGCTATGCCCAGCTACAGGAATATCAGCCGCCGCAAGGCCCTGACTGGGCGCGCGCGGCGGGTGCGAAGTGGATGGCCGCGTCCGGCTTCACGCCTTCGCTGGAGCATCTGGTCGTGACCAGCGGCGCGCAGCACGGTCTGTATGCCGTGCTCAACAGCCTGATCGGCACGGACGGCGTGATCATCGCGGACCGGCTCACGTACTACGGCCTCAAAGCGCTCGCGCCCGTGTTCCAGTTCGAGATCGTCAGCGTGCCGAGCGACCGCGACGGCCTCGTCACCGATGAAGTCGAACGCATCTGCAGCCGCGTGCCCGTCAAGGCGATCTTCACGGTGCCGAATCTGCAGAACCCGACCGTGACGACGATGAGTCTCGAACGGCGCGTCGCGCTTGTCGATATCGCGCGTCGCTATAGCGTGGCCATCATCGAAGACGACGTGTATGGTCCGCTCGTTTCGCAACGCCTGCCGACGCTTGCGAGTCTCTGTCCCGAGCTGACGTACCACATCGCCGCGACGTCGAAGATTCTCGCGCCCGGATTGCGCCTGGGCTATCTGCTGAGCCCGCCCGAACGCTCCGCGCTCGCCGCCGAAGCCGTGCGCACGACCGCATGGATGCCAGCGCCGATGTCGATGCTCATCGCGACGATGTGGATCGACGACGGCACCGCGCGCCGCATCATGGACGCGCAATTGGCCGAGATTCGTGTGCGGCACGATCTCGCGCGGCAGATTCTTCCTCAGGAATGGCTCGAGTCCGATCCGGCGTGCATGTTCGTCTGGCTCAAACTGCCGCCGCCATGGCGCGCCGACGATTTCGCGGCGAATGCCAAAGCGCGCGGTGTGGTGGTGATGCCTTCGTCGGCGTTCGCTGTCGATCGCGCGGAGGTCGAGCACGGCGTGCGGATCAATCTCGCGTGTGCGTCATCGCGCGAGCAACTGGTCAGCGCGTTGCAGACGCTCGCACACGCATTGCGCGATCGTCCGCGTGCGCTGTTCGGTACGATTTGAGTTGCGCGAACGGCGCGCCTATACGCTGCCGTTTTCGACCACGCGCCCTTCCGCGCGCCATCGCAACATGCCGCCAGCAAGATTCGCGACCTCCTCGAAACCCGCCTGGCGAAGAATCACCGTCGCCTGAGCCGAGCGGCCGCCCGCGCGGCAAACCGTGACGATGGGCCGCTCCTTGCCGAGTTCCGCCACGCGTTTTGCGAGGTTGCCAAGCGAGATCAGCTTCGCTTCAGGAATGCGCCCAAGCGGACCTGCGTATTCGTCGGGTTCGCGCACGTCGACGATCTGCACCGCCTGCAGATGCTCTTCGAGCCATTGCGGATGAATTTCCCAGATGCCCGCGAAGGTGTACGTGAGGGGTGCCCATTCGGGGAGCGGCTTTTGCGACGGATCGCTTGCCGCAACGCCGCACTTCATGTTCGCGGGAACGGCCACGTCGATCTGCCGCGGATGCGGGAGCCCGAGATTCGTCATATAGCCGGCGAAATCCTCTTCGCACAGTTCGCCGCCAAGCCGTGGATTGAAGCGCCGCTCTTCGTCGACGCTCGTGACGGTGAGGCCGCGATAATCGTGCGCCGGATACAGCAGACAGGTTTCGGGCAACGAGAAAAGCTGCTCGTGCACCGCATGGAATAACGCGTGCGGGTCGCCGCTCTGAAAGTCGGTGCGCCCTGTGCCGCGAATCAGCAGACAGTCGCCCGTGAAGGCCATCGACTCGTCATCGAGCACGAGACTGATGCAGCCATTCGTATGACCTGGCGTTGCGCGCACTTGCAGATGACGCGCGCCGAATGCGATCGTATCGCCGTGACTGACGTAACGGTCCGCGCCTTCCGCGCCGCTCGCCGCCGAGATCGCAATTTTGCTGTCAGTACGCTTCTTCAGCAGCCACGCGCCCGTCACATGATCGGCGTGGACGTGCGTGTCGATCGTATAGAGCAGACGAAGACGCAGTTCTTCGAGCAGAGCGGCATCGCGGCGCGCCTGCTCGAACACCGGGTCGATGAGCACCGCTTCGCGCGTGTCGCTGTCCGCGAGCAGATAAGTATAAGTAGACGATTGCTGGTCGAATAGCTGGCGGAAGATCAGCACGCTCACGATCTCTCAAGGTGTGTATCGGACTGACACTCCGCCGGTGCGCGCCGTGCTTCTACTCTGCGCGCGCCGGCTGGGAGTCGCGGACTTACTTCGGTTGCTGAACGTAGCGCAGATACGGCTTCAACGTCTTGAAGCCCTGCGGATACTTTTCCTTCGCGGCGTCGTCGGATACGGAAGTCGGAATGATCACGTCGTCGCCCGGCTTCCAGTTCACGGGCGTCGCGACGGTATGCTTCGCGTTCAGTTGCAGCGAATCCAGCAAACGCAGCACTTCATCGAAATTGCGGCCCGAACTCATCGGATAGACGAGCATGGCTTTGACCTTCTTGTCCGGCCCAATCAGGAACACCGATCGCACCGTCGCGTTGTCGACTGCCGTACGCGGGCCGCCGCTCGCTTCGGGGTGAATCATGTCGTAGAGCTTCGCGACATTGAGATCGTGGTCGCCGATCATCGGATAGTTGATCGCATTGCCCTGCGTTTCCTCGATGTCCTTCACCCACTTCTGGTGATCGCTGACAGGGTCGATGCTGAGCCCGATGATCTTCGTATTGCGCTTGTCGAACTCCGGCTTGAGTCCCGCCATATAACCCAGTTCGGTTGTGCAGACGGGTGTGAAGTCTTTCGGATGCGAGAACAGAATGGCCCAACTGTCGCCGATCCATTCGTGAAAACGAATCGTGCCTTCCGTGGTCTCCGCCGTGAAATCGGGCGCTACTTCTCCTAGTCGAATCGACATCTTCATCCTCCTTGGTGAAAGGTGCGAACAGATGCGTCGGGGTGTCGCCCCCGGTCCGCGTGACAGACGCTGACGGGTCGACCCGAATCAGAACAGTATAGAGATGTTATGACGTTTGGCCGTCAGTCGCGATACGGCACCATAGCAAGCGAAAGACGCGCAGAACGCTTTGCGCGAAAGCTCCCGATCGGCATCGATGCGATACGAGCCGGGTGGCAGTCGGTAACTTTTATAGCCTAGAACAAATTACAGCGTTCGTGCGCGCTTTGTATGCGCGTATTTTATTTGGTGCCGATCTGTTGGTTGCAGCACAGACAGATGTGTCACTGCGGCGGCGCGCATGACGCGCCGCCGTGCCGCGTTACTGCTCGATCTGCCTGTTCCAGCGCTGATCCCACTGTGCGCGATGCGCGTTGATCGAATCCCAATCGACCACGGTCACTTTCTTCACCAGATCGTCGAGATTGCCGAGGCTCTTTTGCATCGCGGGCGTCATGGTCGCGTGCTCGTTGGTCGGAATCTGCTTGCCCGCTGCGGCCGCTTTCGATTGCGCGGGCGCCGACAGCAGGAACTGCGCGAGCTTTTGCGCAAGCTGCGGGTCCGCGTTGTTCTTGACGACACACAGATCGACGAGCAACAGCACGGCGCCTTCCTTCGGATTCGCATAGCCGACAGGAATGCCCTTGTCTTGCAGATCGCCGACAGCCGTAGGCGTCAGCGGAAAGAGACCCGCTTCGCCCGTCTGCACCATTTCCGAAAGCTTCGCCGAATTGGGAATGTACTCGACGACGTTCGGCCCCACCGTGCTCGACCACTTGCTGAAACCCGGCTCGACGTTCTGATCACTCCCGCCCATCAGACGATTGATCGCGAGAAAGCCATGCAAGCCGAAGGTGCTGCTCGACGCGGACTGAAACACCACTTTGCCCTTGTACTTGGGATTGGCGAAATCCATCCACGATGTAGGCGGCGCCCAGCCCTTCTCCGCAAACAGCTTCGTGTTGTAGCCGATGCCCGTCATGCCGAGCTGCACGCCCGCGCCGATATCGTCCTTCATCCGCGCGAACGGATACAGCTCTTTCAGCACGGGCGCATCGTCGAGCTTCTGGCACACGCCCATGCTGACGGCGCGCGCCATCACGCCGTCATCGAGAAAGACGACATGCATCTGCGGGCTGTTGCGATTGGCGAGCAGCTTCGCGAGCACATCCGACGAGGTGCCCGGCACCACCACCACCTTCACGTTGTTGGCTTTCTCGAAGTCGGGCAGCACCTGGCTCGTGTACGCCTTCTCCATCGGGCCGCCGTTCATGCCGATGTAGATCGTTTTGGTTTGCGACCAGGCAGGCGCGGCAGTGCCGATCGCGAACACGGCGGCCAGTGCCGCGACCGTGCTTGACAGCTTCATCGTGGGTCTCCTTGACAAGACTAAAGAACAGCGGGGATCGTGCTTCGGTCGAAGCGGCCGATCGCGAACGCGTCGAGCGGCGTCGACGTTTCGCCGTCGATCACGAGGTCGGTCAGCACCTCGCCGACACCGGGCGCAAGCAGAAAGCCGCCGCCCGAAAAACCGAATGCATGCAGCAGGCGCGGCACGTTCTGGCTCGCGCCGATCACGGGATTGCTGTCGGGCGTTTCGCCTTCGACGCCGCTCCACGTGCGGATCAGCAACGCATCGCGCAAGGCGGGCAGCAACGCGCAGGCATCGCGCATCACGGCGCGCGTGGTGTCCGTCGACGGTTGCGCATACTCGCCGTCGCCATGTCCGCGTCCGCCGCCGATCACGCAGTTGCCGCGCTCGACCTGACGCGCATAGACGCCACCGCCCACCACGCCGAGGTTGTGCATGACGACGCGCGGCAGCGGCTCGGTCACCCACATGTTTGGATAGATCGGTTTCATCGGCACGGTTTCGCCGAAAAAGCCGGCGATCGTGTTCGCCCACGCGCCTGCACTATTGATCAGCCAGTCGGCCGTGATGTGCTCGTTGCCCGCGCGAATCCGAAAGCGCGTGCCGTCGTGAGCGATATCGGTGAGCGCGGTTTGCTCGCGCACCACTGCGCCCGCGCGCTGCGCCGCGCGCGCAAACGCGGGCGACACGAGGCGCGGATTCGCCTGTCCGTCGCTCATGCACAGCGACCCGCCGAGCGCCGCCTCGCCGAGCCACGGATAACGCCTGCGAAACGCCGCACCCGCGATCAGTTCGGTGTCGAGCCCGTGTTCACGCGCCATCGCGGCCCATGTTTCGAGCACCGCAAAATCGCTGTCGCGGCGCGCGAGCCGCAAATGTCCCGATACGACGAGTTCTCCGTCGATGCCGATCAACTCGGGCAAGCGGTCCCACACGCGCCGTGCGCGCATCGCGAGCGGCATTTGCTCCACGGGCCGGCCCTGACAGCGCACGCCGCCGTAGTTCACGCCGCTTGCCTGCGCGCCGCAGTGGCGCCGTTCGAACAGCGCGACGCGCACACCGCGCCGCGCGAGCATCAGCGCCGCCGACGAACCGACGAGCCCGCCGCCCGCGATCACGACCTGATAGTGGACGGCGTCACTCATCGCGTGCTTCCTCGGGAATCGCCGCGACATCATCGTCGAACAGCATCGGCGAAATGGGGATCGGCTTGATGGGCGCCTGGCTGCGCAGACGGCCGACGCTTTCGAGTGGACGGCCCGTCTCCTCACTCAGCAGCGCAACGGCCGCTTCGCCGCACATGCGGCCCTGGCAACGTCCCATGCCGATCCGCGTCAACGCCTTCAGACGATTGATCTCGCTCGCCTCGCCGTTGCGGATGCAGCGGCGCAGCGTGCCCGCATCGACTTCTTCGCAGCGGCACACGGTCATGTCGTCGGGCCATTGCTGCGCGGGTTGTTGCGGCGGCGCGAAGGCTGCTTCGAGGCCGGCGCGAAATACCGCGATGCGCTGCAGGCTGCGCTCCAGCGTCGCGGCATTCATGCCACCGTGTTGCGTGGGTTGCGCGATGCCGAGATCGTCGAGCAGCGCGAGTGCCGCGCGGCGTCCCGCGAGTTCCGCGGCATCCGCGCCCGCGATGCCCGCACCATCGCCCGCGAAGTAGATGCCCGGCACCGAACTGCGTCCCGCCGCATCGCGTTCGGGCAGCCAGCAGCGGTTCAATGCGTCGAAGCGAAAGCGGCAGCCGGCGAGATCGGCGAGTTGTGTTTCGGGACGCAGACCAAAGCCGAAGCCGACTGCGTCGCACGCGATGTTTGCTTCATTGCCGCTCGACGTTTTGAAGCGAATACCCGTCACGTTCTGCGCACCCTCGATGCCCGTCAGGGAGACGCCGCGCATCACCTTGATTCCTCGCGCCTTCAACCACGCGACGTAGTACACGCCCTTCGCGAACGTCGACGGCTGGCTGACGAGCTTCGGCACCGCCGCCACCTGGCGCGACAGCGCGCTCGTATCCAGCACCGCTTCGATTTGCGCGCCCGCCTTCACGTACTGATACGCGACGAGATACAGCAGCGGCCCCGTGCCCGCCAGCACGACGCGCCGCCCGATCGCGCAGCCTTGCGCCTTCAGCGCGACCTGCGCGCCGCCCAGCGTGTAGACGCCCGGCAGGGTCCAGCCAGGCACAGGCAACACACGATCGGTCGCGCCGCTCGCGATGATCAGATGCGTGAACGGCACGCTCGCCTCATGGCCGTTGCACAGCGTGTCGAGCCTGCGGCCTTCGCACGACCACACGAGCGTGTCCGGCCGATAATCGATCTGCGGCAGCAGCGCGCGCATGGTTTCGTGCACGGCATCGGCCTTCTTCGCCTCGAATCCGTACAACGCCGCCTTGCTGCGTTCGAAGCCCGCACCCGCAGGCGGCTGACGATAGATCTGCCCGCCCCAGCGCGCGTTCTCGTCGAGCACGACGGGCCGGATGCCCGCTGCCGCCAGCGTCTGCGCCGCGCGAATGCCCGCAGGCCCCGCCCCGACGATCACGACCCGCTGTTCCCCGTTCATCGCTCGCATCCTTTGACGTCGCGTGCATCGTTCGTCACGACGCGCATACCCTCTTTCACGAGCGTCGAGCAGGCGCGAATGCGCGCGCCGTCTTCGCAGCGCACCCAGCAGTCCTGGCACGCGCCGATCATGCAAAAGCCCGCGCGTGGCTCGCCGCTGAACTCGCTGTGCCGCACGTGACGCTGCTGCATCAGGATCGCGGTCAACACCGTATCGCCCGTCAGCGCGGCGACTTCGACGCCATCGAGAAAGAACGACAACGGTGTGCGCCCTGCTTCGGCGACGCGCAGCAACTGGCTGCTGGAACTGGACATGTGAGCGTGAAGGGAAGAAGCCATCAGTGCTGGCCGATCAGAATGCGGTTGAGCCCGTACACGCGATCGAGCAGCAGCATCGCGCCCGCCGTGATGAAAATGACGAGCGCGGAGACGGACGCCATCATCGGATCGATCGATTCGGTGGCGTACATGTACATGCGCACCGGCAGCGTGACCGTCTGCGGCGACGTGATGAAGACCGACATCGTCAGCTCGTCGAAGCTGTTGATGAACGCAAGCAGCCAGCCGCCCGTGATGCCGGGCACGATCATCGGCAGCGTAATGCGGCGAAACGTGGTCCACGCATCGGCGCCGAGCGACGACGCCGCATGCTCGATGCTGCGATCGAGCCCGCTCACCGACGCGAGCACGAGCCGCATCACGAACGGCGTGATCACTACCATGTGCGCCAGAATCAGCCACGCGAACGAACCCGTCGCGCCGATCAGCGCAAAGAAGCGCAGCATCGCGATGCCGAGCACGAGGCCGGGAATCACCAGCGGCGACAGCAGCAGCGCGTTGAGAAAGTTACGCCCCGGGAAGCGCGCGCGGCCGATTGCGAGTCCTGCGGGCAACGCAATGACGAGCGACAGCGTCGCCGACGCGAAAGCGAGTTTCAGGCTGTTGAAGAAGGCCGAAATGAAGTCGGGATAGTCGAGGATCGCGCGAAACCAGCGCAGCGAGAAACCGTGCGTCGGCAGCGTCAGCGTCTCGTCGGGTGTGAACGCGACGAGCACGACGATCGCCAGCGGCGCGAGCACGAACAGGATCACGATGGTATGGAACGCGAGTGCAAAGAAGCCGTTCTTGCGCATGATGTTTCGCTCGTCCGTTCGAATCAGCCCATGCTGCGGGCGTAACGCCGCTCGAGCACGCGATAGTAGGTGAGCATCACGACGAGGTTCGCGACCAGCAGCAGCATCGCGATCGTCGCGCCGAGCGGCCAGTTCATCGAACTCAGGAACTGGTCATAGACGGCCGTCGCCGCCACCTTCAGGCGCCTGCCGCCGAGCAGACCCGGAATCGCGAATGCGCTCGCCGACAGTCCGAACACCATCAGGCTGCCGGACAGAATGCCGGGCACGAGTTGCGGCAGAACGATGCGGCGCAGCGTGGTCGCGGGCGACGCCATCAGCGAGAGCGCGGCATTCTCGGTCTGCGGATCGAGCCGTTGCAGGGCGGTCCAGACGGGAATCACCATGAACGGCAGCATCACGTGAACGAGCGCGATGACGATCGCGAAGGTCGTGTATTCGAGCTTGTACGGTCCGAGGCCGAACAGCGCGAACGCCTGATTGACGAGGCCGTTCGTGTTCAGCAGCATGCTCCAGCCGAACGCGCGCACCACGACGGACACGAGCAGCGGCGCGAGTATTACCAGCAGGAAGAGCGAGCGCCACGGGTCGCGCATGCGCGACAGCACGTACGCTTCAGGCGTGCCGATCGCGATGCACAGTACGGTGGTCAGCAACGCGATACCGAACGTGCGCAGAAAGATGGTGTGGAAATACGATGAGCCGAGCACTTCCACATAGTTATGAAAATCGAACGCGGCAACTGGTCCGCTCGCGGGATCGAAACGATAGAAGGTGAGCGCGAACGTCATCGCGAGCGGCACGAGCACGAGCGTCGCGAAGAGGATCAGCGCGGGCGCGCTCATCAGCCAGAGCGGCACGAATGCCTGCCACGGCGCGCGCGCCGCACGTTCGCCCGTAGCCGGCGTAGCGGGCAGCGTGCTATCCATGCGCGCGCTCCTGGCCGATCAGACGCAGCGAACCGGCGTGCCAGTCGATGCCGACTTGCGCGCCTTCCGGATACGGTTCGTCGCCATGGTTCTGGCAGCACACCAGCATCTCGCCGACTCGGCTGTCGAGCCGATACAGCCACTGGCTGCCGAGAAAAAAGCGGCTCGTCACGTTGCCCGAAATGCGCCCTTTATCGGGTGTGCACAGCTTCAGTTTTTCCGGACGAATGCACAGCGTAACGGCATCGCCGACATCGATTGTCTGGCCTTGCGAAGCAAGCTGCGCCACGCTGCCCGTCTCCGCGAGATCGTGACCAAGGTCGATGCGGATCGCGTCACCGTCGCGCGAGACGATCTTGCCCGTCAGCATGTTCGCCTTGCCGATGAACTGCGAAACAAAGAGGTTTTCCGGCCGCTCGTACGCGCGATACGGCGTGTCGATCTGCGTGATGTGTCCCGCTTCCATCACGACCACACGGTCGCTGATCGACAGCGCTTCCGATTGATCGTGCGTGACCATGATCGTCGTCGTGCCGATCTTGCGCTGGATGGCGCGCAACTCGAACTGCATGTCTTCGCGCAGCTTCGCATCGAGGTTCGACATCGGTTCATCCAGCAGCAGCACCGGCGGCGCGATCACGATTGCGCGGGCAATCGCGACGCGTTGCCGCTGACCGCCCGACAGCTCGCGCGGAAACCGATGCGCGAGCGCATCGAGCCGCACCAGCGCCAATGCTTCGCGCACGCGGTCCGCGCGCTCCGCTTTATCGAGGCCGCGCATTTCGAGCCCGAAGCTCACGTTTTGCGCGACGCTCATGTGCGGAAACAGCGCGTAGCTTTGAAAGACGATGCCGAGGCCGCGCCGGTTCGGCTTCATATGCGTGATGTCGCGGCCATCGAGCGTGATACGGCCGCGCGACGTTTCGATAAATCCGGCGATCATCTGCAGTGTCGTCGTCTTGCCGCAGCCCGACGGGCCCAGCAGCGAAACGAACTCGCCCTTTTCCACCGACAGGTTGATGCCCGTCACGGCATGCAGGTCGCCGAACGACTTCGAAACGTCGGTCAATGTGAGGAACGACATGGTCTGGCCTTTCGGTGCGAGGCACCGGCTGTATCGACGAGTGTCTGTTGAGCCGACTCTAGCTAGCCAAATTCCAGAGCGTCAATGTCAAATTCCACTCAACGATATAAAGATCCAATTTCTTCCATTCAGTGGAATATATTTGCTCGACTGAATGTCATCGTTCCACTGCGTGTCATTAGTGAAAATACCGAGCACACCGCTGAACGGCGATTGGCGTGCCGCAGTAGTTTTTTAGGCTGAACATCGGCTAGTATTCCATTCAATGGAATTCTGATCGAGATCGCCGATGAATCCTTCGAAGGACCCCGACGCGCCAGGCACGGGCATGTTGCAGCGCGCATTCGCGGTGATGCGCGCGCTCGGCGAGATTCAGCCGGAAGGCGGTCGCGTGACTCGCATCGCGAAGGCCGTCGGGCTTACGCAGGCCACCGTGCATCGCATCCTGCATGCGCTCATCGCCGAAGGCATCGTCGAGCAGGATCAGAACACGAAGCTCTACCGGCTCAGCGTCGACTTCTTTGCGCTCGCCGCGCAAGCGGGCAATCCGAGCGGCATGCGAGCGTTGTGCCGCCCCGCTCTTCTGCGTTTGTGCGCGAGCCTCGGCGATACGATCTTTCTGCTCGTCAAAAGCAGCTTCGACGCCGTGTGCCTCGATATGTGCGAAGGGCCGTTTCCGATCCGCTCGTTTACGGGTGATATCGGCGGCCGCGTCGCATTGGGTATCGGCCAGGGCAGCCTCGCGATTCTCGCGTTCCTGCCCGAGGCGGAGCGCGAAGAGATCATTCGCTTCAACGTCCCGCGTCTGCGCAGCTATGGCGTACTCGATGAAGTCTATTTGCGCACGGAGATCGAACGCGTGCGCCAGCTCGGCTACGCGGGGCGCAATAGCGGCGTGCTGGAAGGGATGGCCGGCGTCGCCGTGCCGATCATCGACCGCACGGGTTGCGCGGTGGCCGCGTTGAGCGTCGGCACGTTGTCGGCGCGTCTCGGTGAAGACCGGCTGCCGATGGTCGTCGAACTTCTCAAACGGCAAGCGGACCTCATCGGTCCGCAAGTCAATCCGTTCGACGTGGCGATGCGTCGGCCCATGCATGGCCTCACGCGTGCGATGACGACGGAACCTATTGCCTGATACTCGCCGCGGACACGGACGCCTTTGCCAGCGGATGCGCAAGACCCGCCTGCGTCATCAGCGACACGGCGGCTGAATCGGGCATGCCGTTGCTATCGATGGCGCCTGCTTTCGCCAGCGCGTCGAGATCGCTGTCGACGCCCGCCTGCCCGACCGTGAACGGCGTCGTCAGGAACGCAGGCACGGACAGCGTGAGCGCATAGTGCTGCTGCAGATTCGCGACGACAGCGGATTGCGCAGCCAGCACGTTGCTCTGGTTCGAAAGCGCCTGCTGGAATTGCACGTTGGTGGAAAAGCTCGCGATCAGATTGGACTCGCTCGTGCCGAGTTGCGCGGCGAGGTAGACGATCATCAGTTCCGTTTCGGGCGTCGTGTTGAACGTGCCGCCCGCGAACACCGGCGAATGCAGCGTCGTGTTGCCCGACGTCACCGCGATCATGCAAGGGAGCGTCGCATTGAACGCGAGGCTGTAGCGTCCGCCGCCGTCCGATAGCGTGGCACCCGCGCCTTGTGCGCAGGTCGCGTTGACGTTCGCGCTGGCGAGCGCCTTGCCCGTGGCCGCCGTGCCTGCCAGTGCGACGCTCGGTGTCGGGTTCGTGGCGACACAACCGTCGAAGCCGATGCACACGCTGCCGCCACCACAGGCAGCGAGCGTCGCAAGCGAAGCCGCACAAAAAACAGACGACGCAGGACGAACGAAGCGTGCAACGCGAAGAGTCATGACCGTCTGCCGTCGAGGGAAAGGGCGCGTGTTTTCATTCTAGCGCGCCCTTTCCCGTCGATCTGACGCTTGGCTCGCGACGTCAGCGTTGCTGCGATCGACGCACGCGTCAGATCACGTTGATCGCCACGTCGATATTGCCGCGCGTCGCCTTCGAATACGGACACATCTCGTCCGCCGCGTGCACGACCGCCTCGGCCACGTCACGTGCAACGCCCGGCATGCTCACGTCGATCCGCGCGCCAAGGAAGTACGCGTTACCCGTCATGCCGAGGTCGATGGCGACGTCGAGCGCGAGGTCGGCAGGCAGCGCGACCCTCTTCTCTTTAGCCGCCAGCCCGATCGCGGTGATCAGGCAGGCCGACCATGCGCCCGCAAACAACTGCTCAGCCGTCGGATGCGGTTGCGCGGACTCGAACACATGTTCCGGATGCGCGGGGTTGCCGGGCGCCGACAGCCTGATGTCGAGGCTCTCTTCATGACCGCGCGTCGCGCCCGCGTGCTTGCTTGCCGTCGTATGCGTCTTACCCGTGAACAGTACTTTTTCAATGTGAGTCATCGTGGAATCCTTGATCGAAAGTGATGAGTTGCATTTAGGTTTCATGCTATTCAATCGCATGCGATGTATATTGATCGAAACCACACGCGATGTCAATCGCATACGATTTAATCGCGCGAACACTTTCGATAGGAAGATGCGAGGGAGCGCGCGTCGATGACTCTCTCGCGCGCCCTCGTCCAGTGAAGCTTATTGAAGCCGGTCCGTCAGCCGCCCGACGAATTTCCAGCCGTGCTCCCGGCTCCAGAAGTAAGTGAAACCCGTCGGTCCGTCGATGAACACCGTCATCGGTTTGCGCGTCGCTTCGTCGAGCACGGAGTTGGCATCGGACTGCGGGACGCTCACCGTCGCCTTCTCGACGGCGCCGGCCGGGTCGGCTTTCCAGCCATCGTCGGGCAGATAGGTCAACCGCACCGCGCCGCCCGCTGGCGACTGGATCATCAGCGTCAACGGTCCTCGCGCGGACGACGCGACGGCCGGCCCGACTTCCGCGCTTCCAGCTGCGAAACTGGATGAACCGGCTGAAGTCAGCGCCGCCACCAGACTCCAGCGCAGGACGATCGACGCCCTGCCCGTATCGGAACGTTTCATGTTTGCCCTCCATCTGCGCAATCGAACAATGGCTAGCGCGGAACGTCCGGGCATCGAAAGAGGCTGACGACCGACATCAACGACGTGTATTGCTCAGTGCGGATTCCAGCGCCATCGACTGATAGACGGCCACCCCGCAACGGGATGAAACGGAATGGGGTAAACCCGTTCACACGAATCACGCATTGAGCGACGACACTCGAACGTGTCACGCCGATTACCCTGGCAACGCGAATTCAATGCCGCAGAACAGGGGCGATTCATCGCCGGCTTCGAACGATGAAGACCATGTCTGCCGATTCGCGCCAACTCGATTACCCTTTGACTTACGTTTGCCCTGGCATCTGCTAACGATCCACGCACTATCCCGTCAATCGCTGAGGACAGTCCGCGATGAGCAACGAGTCAACGCCGTCAGATGCACCGCCTGCGGGCCGACCGCCCCCGGACGCGAGCCCGCTCGAAGCCGACGCGCTGCTCGAAGATCCGAGTGTGCGCGATCATCCGCGCCATCAGCAGATGTTCCCCGTCCTCACGGACGCCGAGATCGAGCGAATCAGGCGCTTCGGCACGCCGTCGCGCTACATGCAAGGCGCCCTGCTGTATCGCGCGGGAAGCCTGTGTCCCGGCGTGTTCGTGCTGCTGTCGGGCAAGGTGCGGATCGTGGGCCGCGACGGGCTCGGCCACGAGCGGATCATTCATACGTATACGACGCGCGGTGAGTTCACGTCGGACGTGACGCAACTGTCGAACAAGCCTGCCGTCGTGGATGCGCACGTGGCGGAAGATGTCGAGGCGATCCTGCTGCGTCCCGACGAACTCAGCGCGTTGATGATCAGCGAAGCCGATCTCGGCGAGAAGATCATGCGCGCGCTGATCCTGCGGCGCGTGCTCGTCATCGAGCGCGGACACGGTGTCGTGCTTGTCGGTCCTTCCAGCAACGGGCGGCTGCGCGCACTGGAAAACTTCCTGCGCCGCAATGCGTTTCCGAGCATGACGCTCGACGCGGACACGGACCCCGAAGCGATCGCGTTGCTCGAACGCCTGACGCCGCAACCGGACGATTTTCCGCTCGTCGTCTGTCCGGACGGCGCGGTGCTGCGCAATCCCGACGAAGGGCAACTCGCGTCGTGCCTCGGGCTGATTCCCGAATTCGATCCCGCGCACGTCTACGATGTCGCGATCGTCGGCGCCGGTCCTGCGGGACTGGCTGCCGCCGTGTATGCGGCCTCCGAAGGATTGTCCGTCGCGGCGCTCGACTGCCGCGCGCCGGGCGGACAGGCGGGCACCAGTTCACGCATCGAAAACTATCTAGGGTTCCCGACGGGCATCACGGGCCAGGCGCTGGCGGGCCGCGCTTTCGTGCAGGCGCAGAAATTCGGCGCGCACATCGGCATTCCGTGCGAAGTCCGGGCTCTGTATTGCGACAAGCTGCCGCCCGTCGTCGAACTCACCGACGACCGCCGCATCACCGCGCGCACGGTCGTGATCGCGACGGGCGCGGAATACCGAAGGCCCGAAGTCGAAGGGCTGGAGCGCTTCGAGGGTTCCGGCGTGTATTACTGGGCCACGCCCATTGAAGCGCGGCTGTGCCGCAAGGAGCCCGTGCTGCTGATCGGCGGCGGCAATTCGGCGGGACAGGCGGTCGTCTTTCTCGCGTCGCATGCCGAACACGTGCACATGTTCATACGCGGCGCGAGCCTCGAACACAGCATGTCGCACTATCTGATCGAACGCATCATGGCGCTGCCGAACGTAACGCTGCATACGCGGATCGAACTCACTGCGCTCGAAGGCGATGCGCGGCTGGAGCGCGTGCGCTATCGCGGCGCGGGCGGCATCGAAGGAAGCATGACGACGCATCATCTGTTCGTGTTCATCGGCGCCGAGCCGAACACGAACTGGCTCGCGACCTGCGGCGTGTCGCTCGACCACAGGCGCTTCGTCCTGACGGGCCCCGACATTCCCGGTGTCGGCCTGCAATCGATGTCCTTGCAGACCAGCGTGCCCGGCGTGTTCGCGATCGGCGACGTGCGCTCGGGATCGACCAAGCGCGTTGCATCGGCGGTCGGCGAAGGCGCGGCGGTGGTCGCACAGATTCATCGGCTTCTCGCCGACGCGCGGGCGGCGTGCTAGCGAACACGCTAGTACCCCCGGCATTTATTTCAACAAGCCGAACACTGCAACGCCGTTCGTCGTGCCGACATACACGTGTCCATGCGCGATCATCGGCGTGACGTATTTGTTGCCTGCGCCGAAGGTATCGCGCGAACCCGACTGATTGCTGTTGTACAGCTCCTGCGCGAGATTGGCGGCGTTGAATGCATGCAGTGCGGCCGTCGTGCCGTTTTCCGCCGCCCACACAATCGCGTTCGCAGAACCGTTCGCCGATATGCTCGGCGTCGTGCCCGGATAGGGAAACTTGCCCGCGCTTTGCGACGAGGGCGTCGTGGCCAGACGCGCGCCGCTGATCGGAAACGCCTTGAGGTTGTCGCCGACGGAGCCGTAGTACACGACGTTGCCGAAAAACGCGGGCGTGGTGAACACGCCGCCGATCAGTTGACTGTCGATCTCCTGCCAGATCGCATTGCTGCCGCTGTTGAACTTGCCCATGTTGTCGCGATCGACGACATAGATCTTCGAATCCTTGCCCGACCCGAGTGCGAGGTGGCGCGTCGCGCCGCTTCCGTCGACGAGATCGGGCAACACGATCGCTGCGCCCGAACCTAGGTCGGCGTCGTTCGCGGACTGGGCAACGGTGTCGAAGGTGGCGAAATAATCGGCGACGGAAAGGTTGCCCGAGGTTCCGAGCTTGATGAACGCATTGCCGAAATTACCATTCGATGGAAAGCCTTGCCCGTTCAACGTCGTGTCGAACGTGCCGTTTGCGTCGAGCAGATAGACCGACGTGCCGTCCGACGCCATACCGCCGCCGCCCATCCACACCGCGCCGCCCGTGCCGTTCGGCGTCAGGTTCAGCGCGCTCGTCTGCGCGAGCGTGTCGGCGTTGTAGGCCATCACCCAGCCGCCGTAGACGCCCTGATCGCAGTGCGACGTCCAGCCGAGATACAGTTTGCCGTTCACCAGCGTCAGCGCCTGACGCTCCGCGTATTGCTGCGGGTCGAATGTCGTCACCCCGTTGCTGCTGTTCGCGCCGCTGCCAGGATAGCTGCCGCTGATGTCGACGGGGCCGCCGAACAGCTCGGCACCGGATGCGAGATCGACGGCGTGCAGGCGCTGATGGATCGTTCCGCTCGGTTCCTTGCTCATCGCCACCGCGTACATCACGCCGTTCGATCCGCGGCTTCGATCGATCACAGGTGTCGCCGTAATGCCGATCTCGGGAGAAATCTGCGTACAGTTGCGCGGATCGCTCGTCGTTTCGCCCGAGCCGAGCAAAGAACGCTGCCAGAGCTGCGCGTTGCTGTCGGCGTCGAATGCATACACGCTCGCATGCTCGGTCACGACATAGATGACGTTGTGTGCCGCGCCGTTCACCGGCACGTTGCTGACAAAGAGCGGCTGCGCATCGACCTTGCCGTCGACGGAAAGAAACGCCACCTTGCCGAATGACGCGGCGTTGACGTTGGACGGCGTGAGCGTGGTTTCCGCAAGGTACTGCCCCGTGCGTGCCACATCGTTGTGATAGGTCAGCACATCGGCCGACATCGCGGAGGCGCCGCCCGAACTGCCCGAGCCGCCCGAGCCTCCCGAACCGCTCGGCGCGCTGGTCCCGCTCGAACTTGCGCTGCTGGATGAACCTCCACCACTACACGACACGCAGATCGCCGCCACAACGCACAGGATTGCGATGTGCCGGGAGTGACCCGGCGTGAAATGCACGCGGTGCGAGCGGTTCATGGACGTCTCCCAGGCGGTCGGGCGACCGCGAAGATTATCGGCCTCGCATGTGGCGGAGTCGCTCAACGGCGAATGCGGCGAATTTCCGGCATCACCAGTGAGCAATTTGCGTACCGCGAAAACCAGTCGATTCACGCGACGGAATCCGCCGAACGGCGCGTTTAATACACACGACCGTTCAGGGAGATCTTCGACATGTTTTCGAAACCGGCAAGGCAACTGTCATTCGTCGCGCTGTGGATTGCACTGACGGCGGCCCGCTTCGCGCACGCCGATACGGATGCGTCGCGACCATATGCGCCCGTCGCCCATGTCGCCGATCAGCGCGTGACCGTGCGCGTACCGGGCGGCGACGGCACTTTGCCACTCTACGCCGATCGCCGTATCGATGCTGTGGCATCTGGCGTCACACACGTCTTCATCATCATTCACGGCACGCTGCGCAATGCGGACAATTATTTCGCCGCCGGCCAGCAGATGCTCGCGGCAGCCGGCGCAAGCACGAAAGAAAGCATGATCGTCGCGCCACAGTTTCTGACCACGCGCGATCTGCACACGTTCGCGATTCACGACACGACGCTGGCATGGTCCGAAGCCGGATGGAAAGCAGGCGATCCTGCACGCCGGCCGTCGCCCGTCAGTTCGTTCGCGGCACTCGATGCGCTGCTCGAACATTTCGACAATCGTCAGCTTTATCCTGCGCTCTCGACGGTGACGGTCATCGGGCATTCGGCGGGTGCGCAGGTCGTGCAGCGCTACGCTGTGGCCGGTCGCGCCGAAGACGTGTTGACGCACGATGGAATTCGCGTGCGCTATGTCGTCGCGAATCCATCGAGCTATGTGTACTTCGACGATCTGCGTCCCACTGCGTCAGGCGCTTTCGCGCGCGTCGATACGCAGGCCTGTCCGCGCGCTGTCGAATGGAAATACGGCATGGCCGATGCGCCCGCTTACGTGGCCGCACAAGACAGCGCATCGTTAGAGGCGCGATACGCATCGCGCGATGTCATCTACCTGCTCGGAATGGATGACGTCGATCCGCACACGCACTTCATCGATCGTTCTTGTGCGGCAATGGCACAAGGTCCGTTCCGGCTTGCGCGCGGGCTCGCGTATTTCGATTATCTGACGCACCGATATCCCGCTGGGTTGAATCAGCGAGTCGTCAAAGTGCCCGGCCTCGGACACGATGGGCGACGCATGCTGACATCGGCGTGTGGCGTAGCCGCGCTGTTCGATCGTCCGATGCCTGCTGCGTGTCCCGTCGAAAGCGCCACGCCGCGCCGGTCAGACTGACACGGTCTCCCGCTCCGCAGACAACGCGTCGATCGTAGTCAGGCAATGCAGATCGAGCGCTCGCGTGTGCTCGGTCATGTAGTCGACGAACACACGAATCCGCGCCGGCAAATGCTTGCGGCTCAGATAGCAGATGTAGTGGCCGCTGTCGTCGGGCGCATACTGCGTGAGACAACTCACCAGCCGCCCTTCGCCCAGCAGATCGCACACCTGGTAGCCGGGCAACTGTGCGATGCCTTGACCATCGAGCACCGACTGCAAGATCAGATCAGGGTCGTTGAACGTGTGCGGTGCGTGCGGATGGCGCCTCAGCGGCAGTCCATCGACCTTGAACTCCCATTCCCTCACGCGTCCCGACGCGGTGCGGAAATTGATGCAGCAATGGTCCGCGAGTTCGTCGACATGACGCGGCAGCCCATGCGCCCGAACGTACGATGGCGCCGCGCAAACGATCATCTGCATCGGTATCAACTGACGCGCGACGATCTCGCTGTCCTCCATGCGTCCGTCGCGAAACGACACGTCGATACGATCCGCGGTGAAATCGGCGGGATGGTCGTTGAGCAGCAGTTCGAGTGCGATCTCCGGATACTGTGCGTGAAAGCCGCGTAGCAGCGGCGCCACGATCTTGCGCCCGAAGCCCGGCGTCGAGTAGATGCGCAAGCGTCCTCTTGGAGGACCGTTGCGTAGCTCGCGCATTTCTTCGAGTGCCTGGACGATGCGCTCCACGCCCGCCTGGCAGTTCTCAAAGAAGAGTTCGCCCTCGCGTGTCAGCGACGTGCTGCGGGTCGTGCGCAGAAAGAGGCGCGTGTCGAGTTGCGCCTCGAGCTTCTGCACGTTCCGGCTGACGGACGAGCGCCCGATGCCGAGGCGATCGCCCGCTCTGGCGAAGCTGCCCTCGTTGGCAACGGCAAGAAAGGAAACGACGCCGGCGAAACTCGTTGCGAAGGTGCTCGCAATCGGATCGTCGGCGCCTGTGACGGAGCGGCGCGGTGCGTAATCTGACATGGAAGCGCAGAAAGTGGAGTCCTTATGTGACTAGACGTTTGAGCGCTTCCGTTTGTGACGTGCGTCAGCCGTTTTTTTCCAATGAACCTCGCAAGAAGGTCGGCGGGTTACTTCTCCGGTACGAGAACAGGCGCGCCCTTGTCCTTCAACAGCAGCACGAGAAACTTTGCCGGCTTCGTCTTGCTCGCGTTGCGTCCGACCGTGTGCACATCGTTCGGGCCTTCATAGAAAGACTGTCCCGGCTTCAGCGTGACTTCCTTGCCGCCCTTTACCTGCATCACGATCGTGCCTTCCAGCACGTAGATGAAGCCGTGCGCGTTGTGACGATGCACCGGGTCAGCGGCGCCGGGCGGATACTCGACCACGATCATCAGCGCTTCCTTGCCGGGATAATCGTCGAGCGGCTGGGTCATCACGGGCGTGACGATCGCTGCGGGTGCCTCTGCACGCGCCAGGCCCGTCAACGTGCCCGTTGCGAGGAGCAGGGACACGGCCATTCTTTTGAAACGAAACATGATGCGCTCCTCACAAAGAACCACGCGCCGACTCAGGCGAGGTTGGCCTTGTCGAGGCCGAATGCCTTGTCGGACGAACCCGGCACCGTGCGAAACGCGACGTTCGCACGGTTCCAGCCGTTGATGGCCATCACTTCGAACGTCAGATCGGACAGTTCCTTCTCGGAGAACTGGCCGCGCACGCGCTCGTAGATATCGTCGGGCACGCCGTGCTCGGGAAGCGTGGTCAGCACCTCCGTCCACGCGAGCGCAGCACGTTCGCGCGGCGAGAACAGCGTCGACTCGCGCCAGATCGCCACGTGATGCAGGCGCAGTTCGCGCTCGCCGTGGATGCGCGCTTCCTTCACGTGCATGTCGAGGCAAAAACCGCAGCCGTTGATCTGCGATGCGCGGATATTGACCAGATCGCAAATCGATTCTTCGATTGCGGAGTCCTTCAGCAGCATGCTGAACTCCAGATACTTCTTGCACAACTCCGGCGATTGCTGAAAGTAGTTGATACGCTGGGTCATGATTTCTCCTGGCGACAATGACAGTGTCATCCGTGTAGACGGATGTCGTTCGCGGCGATGAACCGCACGGAAGTCATGGTAGGGTCGCGAGGCGCGCGGCGGTAGACATGGGGACAGGCTCACGGTGTTGCCCTTTAGACACCAATCGCGTGAGCCGAAGTATGGATGCTCAGAGCGTGCCGTATGCGGCAACGATGCGCGCCAGTTTGTCGGGATTGCGTTGAACATGGATTTCGACGATACGCTCGCCGTCCGTTTCGAACGATTGCGCGGATTCCAGCTGGCCTTCGATATAACGCAGGAACGCCGGCCGACCGTTGAGCGTCACGAGCCTGACATGAACGCGGCCCGGATAGCGGCGCAACGCCGCGTAGAACAGCTGCGCAATGCGCCGTCCGCCCACCATCGGTTTCGGGAAGCTCGTCACCTTGCCGCCGCCGTCGCCGATCAGGACCGCGTCTTCAGCGAGGAACGTGTTGATCGCATGGAAGTCCGCGCGTTCCAGTGCTTGTGCAAAGCTCTGCAATAACTGGCGATGCGTTTCGCGCGGCACGGCATGGCGCGGCCGCTCGTCGCGCAACTGCGCCTTGGCGCGGCTCACCAGCTGACGGCACGCCGCTTCCGTCTTGCCGATCGCATCGGCGACTTCGTCATAGTCCGCATCGAAAACTTCGCGCAGGAGAAACGCGGCACGCGCTTCCGGCGTGAGCCGTTCGAGCAGCATCAGGAACGCAACGGAGACATCGTCTGCGCGCTCCGTCATTTCTTCCGGCGTGGCGGGCGAATCCGTGATTTCGGGCTCGGGCAGCCAGATACCCGTGTAGTGTTCGCGCTGGATTTTCGCGGCCCGCAGACGGTCGATGGACATGCGCGTCGTCACCGACACGAGCCACGCCTCCGCGTTGTCGATGCTCGCACGCTCGGCCGAATGCCAGCGCAGCCAGACGTCCTGCACGATGTCTTCCGCTTCGGCGACGGAACCGAGCATCCGGTATGCGATCTTTTGCAGGCGCGGGCGAAGCTGATTGAATGCGAGGGCGTCGGCGTCCATGAGATGTTTCCTTGGCCGTTTCCATCAGACGGAAACGGTGAAGGCGTGACGATCCAGGGTGGCAAAACTGAAGTGTGCCACGGACGGCCAGACAGGCACCGGGTAAGGGACACGAACGCGCGCTTGCCGGGCGAGACGCATGCTTTGCAGCCATGCGTCCGCGCCCGCTACGTCGACACGTCAGAACGTGTGACGCATGCCGACCGTCACGGCCACTTGCGAGTCCGTCGACGAAGGCGACAGGGTATTGATCATCGCGTGCGACAGCACCGAATCAGCCGGTGCGCCATGCACGTTCTGATAAACGCCTTCGAGGTAGAAGTCGGTGCGCTTGCTGACCGCGTAATCCGTTTGCAGCATCGCGGTATTCCAGCCAGGCGCCGAGCCGTTGTACGCACCATGCGTGTACGTGTACGCGCCCGACACGCTCAATGCAGGCGTGAGCGCGTACTTCGCATTCACCTCGTAGTTGTCGAGGCGCAGCGAACCGGCCAGCGTGCCCGCCGACGAATCGTTCGCGCCGAGATAGGTGCCCGTGCCGAACGAGAACACGCCCGATGCATTGTCGATCTGCGTATGGCTCCACACCAGGCCGACCGTTGCCGGGCCGAACGTGTAGTTGCCGCCAAGCGACCAGATGCGCTGACGTTCCGCGAGGAAGTTCGCGCTGGCATCGGACGACGTGATCGCGCCGCTGCTGTTGCCCGCGTTGTTGAATTGCAGATAGCCCGCCGCGAGATTGAGCCGCCCCATTGCATACGACAGGCCAAAACCGTAAGCGCGATTGTTCGCGAAGTCACCCGCCTTGTTGCTGAAGCCGTACATCGTGGCGAACGTCACGCCGCGATACGTCGGGCTGGTGTACTTAACCGTGTTGTTGACGACGACGGAATTCGCGGCCAGGTTGTCGTTCTCGAACGGATGCGCGGCCATGCTTCCGCCCCACGTGTTGAACTCCGCCGTCAGCGGGCCGACGAGGTCGTTCATCACGTCGAACTGGCGGCCGAACGTCAGCGTGCCATAGGGATCGCTTTGCAGACCAACCCATGCCTGCGAACCGAAGGCGTCACCGGAGAATGCCTGCGCGCCGTTATTCAATAGAAAGCCCTGTTCGATCTTGAAGACGGCATGCAGGCCGCCGCCGAGATCTTCCGATCCTTTAAGGCCGAAGACCGTGTTCTGCGTCGAACTGCTCACCATCTGCCAGTTGCTGTGACCCAACTGATTGTTGGTGTACACCAGACCGGTGTCGATCAGACCGTAGAGTGTGACGCTGCTTTGCGCATGCGCTGAAACAGTAAAAGCTCCGAGGAGTGCGAGGGCGAGTAAGGATTTCTTCATGTTTGTCTGGCTCCGTGATGATGCTGCCGAGAGTCGATCGGCGTGTGCCTGTTTTAGGGCGCGCGATCATAAAAGAACAGGCGATGGTTTGGCAACCGGAAATACGCCGGACTCAAGACAGCGACTTCATCATAGGATCGACAAAAACATCCCGTGTCCAAGTGCGCAATGGAAAATAAACACGTGCGCTCACGGGATATCGACTTCTTTCAGTTACGTGACGCGCCCGATCGAGGCCGTTTGCGGCGGCCATCGGCGGAGCGTTCGAGCAACAGCCGATCCATTGCGGACAGCAGTTCGGAAGGATCGAGCGGCTTGCGCAGGAAGCCGTCGTAGTAGACGAATGCGGGCGGACTCGGCTCGCCCGACACGAGAATGAACACGATTTCCGCGAGGCTCTGTTCGTTGCGCACGTGATAGCACAACACGCTGCCCGACATCACCGGCATGCGCCAGTCGGCTACGACGATATCGACATCCCGCTTGCGAAGCAGGTCGAGCGCCGCGCGTCCGTCCTCCGCCATGCAGGTATCGTAGCCATGCGACTCGCACACGCATTGCCACGCGTCCAACGTTTCGACGTCATCGTCTACAAGCAGCACTGTCGGCATATCTGGCCTCGCTCATGACCATTCGATGCACCACGCTCGCGTCCGCTTCGTGACGTTCGAGCGCCCCTCCACACATTGCCTTCCAACGAAATCGAAAGACCGACGCCGCGTTCCATGCTGAACCCGAAGCGTCGGCCTTCTTTCAACCGCGTTGTTGCGCTGCTTGCCGGTTCCGGTTCATTTATACCGGGGACGGATTGCGCTCCGCGAAACCTTCCTGATGCCAGTACGGATAGACGGGCCGGATCTTGCTCGCTTCATCGAGCTTCGCGACCTGCTCCGCTGTCAGGTTCCAGCCCACTGCACCGAGGTTCTGACGCAATTGCTCCTCATTGCGCGCGCCGATCAGCACCGTCGAAACAGTCGGCCGCTGCAGCAGCCAGTTCAACGCGATCTGCGGAATCGTCTTGCCTGTTTCTTCAGCGATCGCGTCGAGTGCATCCACGACGCGATACAGATATTCGTCGGGAACGGGCGGCCCCATGTCGGCCGTCTTGTGCAGACGGCTCTGATCCGGCAGCGGCTGGCCCCGGCGGATCTTGCCTGTCAGTCGGCCCCAACCGAGCGGACTCCACACGACGGCCCCTACACCTTGGTCAATGCCGAGCGGCATCAGTTCCCATTCGTAGTCGCGACCGATCAACGAGTAGTAAGTCTGGTTGGCGACGTAACGCGGATAGCCATAGCGCTCCGCGACATCGAGCGATTTTTGCAGATGCCAGCCCGAGAAGTTCGACACGCCCGTATAGCGGATCTTGCCCGCGCGCACGAGATCGTTCAGCGTCGAGAGCGTTTCTTCGACGGGTGTCTTTGCATCGAAGCCGTGCAACTGGAACAGATCGATATAGTCGGTTTGCAAGCGCTTGAGTGCTGCATCGACGGCCTTGATCAAATGGAAGCGCGACGAACCCACGCTATTCGGATCGTTTTCATCGAAACGAAATGTGGCCTTGGTCGAGATAATGGTTTTGTCGCGACGGCCCTTCAGCGCCTCGCCGAGGATGGATTCCGATACGCCGTTCGAATAGATGTCGGCACTGTCGAACATCGTGACACCGGCATCGAGGCAAATGTCGATGAGCTTGCGCGCCTCGGCGACGTCCGTCGCGCCCCACGCCTGAAAGAATTCGCCTTTGCCGCCGAACGTTCCAGTGCCGAAGCTGAGCACGGGCACCTTGAATCCTGACGCGCCCAGGTGACGATATTCCATATTGGCCTCATTGATGGATCGGTTGGATGATGCAGCGCGCCCACGCGCTGCGAAGCGAGTGCGAACGTCAGGTCGATAGACTACTCCTTTGGCCCGCGGCGTGCTGGCAAGTGCACCGGCGTCAATGCAACTGAAAGAAGCGGCGCTTGAATATCCAGAATGAATAGCCAAAGGAAAGCGCTTAACAGCATTTAGAAAGCAGGCAGGGCGCGCATTTTCATGCGCGCCCTGCTTGTGGTTTTGTTGATGGTTCAGCCGTTGACGGTCTCGAACTCGTTACGCATCGCCTTGCCCTTGCTGCGCAGTTCTTCCGTCGTTTCGCCGCCGCCATTCGGCAGCCATCCCGGCGGCTGGATCACGTGATTGATTGCGATCCACACAGTCTTCGCCGTAAAGACATCGCGGATCAGCGTGGCCCAGTGCTCGAACTCGACGACGAACGGATTGCGCGACGTGGTCGGCGTGACGAGACCGTAGCGGCAGGGTTCGTCGGCGCGTTCTTCGATGTAGGTACCGAACAGCCGGTCGAAGACGATCAGCACGCCGCCGTAGTTCGCATCCAGATAGTCGACGTTCGATGCATGGTGCACACGATGCGCGGACGGCGTATTGAACACATATTCGAGCCAGCCGAGCTTGGGCACCCACGTCGTGTGCAGCCAGAACTGGTACAGCAGGTTGATATAGAGCGTGGTCAGCACGACTTCGGGGCGCACGCCGAGGAACACGAGCGGCGCGAAGAACATTGCCGAACCGGTCAGCTTGCCAGTGACGCCGAGACGGTACGCGGTGGACAGCGTCAGCTGGTTCGGCGAGTGATGCACGGCATGCGTGGCCCAGAAGAAGCGCACGCGGTGCGATACGCGGTGATACCAGTAGTAGCAGAACTCCTGTCCGATGAAGAGCGCGAACACCATCAGTGCGCTATTGATCTGTACGGTGAACAGGCGATGGTCCCATGCGAGATTGAAGACGGGTGTCGCGAGCGAGAGCGGCAGGAGCGCAAGCAGTCGGCGCGCGACGAGATCGAACAGCGAAATCCAGACTTCGTACCACGCGAAAGGCGCGGCCGAATTGCGGCTCTTCCGGGTGAGAACGACTGCTTCGATCAACGATGCGACGACGACGAAGCCTGTTCCGAAGAGAACGAGTTGTGTGAGGTTTTCCATGACGATGCCATAACGGTTTGTGGCGGGAGGTATCGTCTGCGGTGGGGTTTGGATCAGTGCATCGCATCCGATGTGTGCACTGTAGAGATGACAGCCGTTACAGGCTATGTAGAAGTTATTTCACGCCATGTCACGGCGCTCCTAGCCTTGCTGGACGGGGCTTACGGCGGGAATGGCGGCGTGTGGGAAAGGCGTCGCGAAAGGGGAAATATTGCAGGATCAGCGGTCTTTCGAACGGCCGTGCAAATCGGGCGGCTCGCGCCGTGCGCTCAGCCGGGCAGGGTCGCGCGCACGGTGTATTCGCCTTCCGGCACTTCGATGCCGAGCCGTTCGACCGACGTGTAGAAATCGGCGGGCAGCGGTTCGACGGGGTAGCCGCGCTTCTCCCATGCATCGAGG
Source organism: Paraburkholderia sp. Tr-20389 (assembly GCF_017104565.1). GTDB lineage: Bacteria > Pseudomonadota > Gammaproteobacteria > Burkholderiales > Burkholderiaceae > Paraburkholderia. Next base: position 163,330 of record NZ_JAAGPD010000006.1, read on the forward strand.
CCGCCCTTCAATGCGTGCGCGTGATGAATGCCTTTGCGATGCAGCTGCCCGATGATGCGCTTGGCCGTCGCTTCGCTCGGGCACACGCAATACACGACGATGGGATGGGCGAGCAACGTGGCGTCGAGCTTCTCCGGCGAGTCGAGATCGAGCGGATAGGCACCGGCGATACGGTAGGCCTCTTGTTCGCGCACGCTGCGCGGCCTCGCGTCGAAGATCAGCGGCGGCGCGTCGGAACGCATCATGGTGTCGAGCTGATCGGGGCTGATGCGCATTTTCGCGAGCCAGCGGCGGAATTGCGTGCGGCGTACCCAGCGATACAGCAGCACGGTCACGCAGATTGCGGCGAACGCGTCGAAGATGGTGCCGCCGTTGTGGCGGACGAGCAGCATGGCCTGCACGATCTCGTCATGAAGCGCGGCGCCGCCGATCAGATACGCGCCCGTCCACAACGACGCGCCGACGGCATCCCACAGCAGGAACACGCCGGGCGCGATGGCCGTCGTGCCGAGCAGCGGCGCGGAAATCAGGCCGAGGCCGGGCAGGAACTTGGCGAGCGTGAGAATCGGCGCGCCGTGCCGTTCGAAGACACCGCGCGCCATGCGCAGGGTCGTATCGAGCGAGAGGGAAAAGCGCACGAGTCCGTTGAGAAGCCGCCGCCCGCGCACGCGACCGACGAAGAACCACAGCGAATCGGCCAGCAGTGTCGCGCCGACGGCCGCGCAGAACACGGCGGCGTACGAGACCTGCCCCATTGCGGCCATTGTCCCGGCGAGCATCAGCATCGGCGCGGCCGGCACGGGCACGCCGAGCTGTGTGACCAACACGCTGAGGAAGACGGCCCAAGGGCCTAGTGATGCAGGGATGGCAGTGGGGAAGTGCCACACGGTGAGGTGTTCCTTTGGTTTCTTTTCGCAAGGCGGGTTGTTGCGGTTTGCGACGCGTGGGATTTTAGACGGGATTCATGTAAAGCGTGTTTCTGGTGGGCAATGGTGCGCAGTGGTGCGCAGTGGTGCGCGGGTAAAAATTGCGGGTTTTGCCTGCGGCGCGGTCTTTGCCGTTCTTTTTTCGCTGGCATCCGCGGTTTGCCTTTGCACTCTCGCTGGCATCCGCGGTTTGTCTCTGGTTTGCTAGGGTTGCCCCTGTGCGGGGCGGCACTTACTTTCTTTGCCGCCGCAAAGAAAGTAAGCAAAGAAAGCGGGCTAACACCGCCAGTGCTAGTTTTTGCCTGCGGGACCCCAACAGTTCTTACGCTTCAGGCGGCAACGCACTTGTTTTCGCGCGTTGCCAACGCGCTAAGGCACGCATCACCCACTCCACACTCCCGCGACGCGGACCGCGTTACCAGACATTCACCGCCGCCCAGGTGGCAAACTGTGTGTAGGCCGTCGCGATGGAAGTGCACCACTCCAGACTGAAAAGCGGATCGGTGTCGTAGGTTCGCCAACGCATGCGATGCGACAACCTACACACGGTTTGCCACCTGGGCGGCGCGGACGATTCGCTGCCGCTGGCTGCCTGCGGGTGATTGGAGTGGGTGATGCGCCGGTTCAAGGCGTTGGCAACGGGCGGAAAACAACGTGTTGCCGCTAGAAGGACGGGGACGTCGGGGCTCCTGGGCAATCACACGGGCTGGCGGTGTGAGCGGCTTTCTTTTGCCTACTTTTCTTTGCCGCTGCAAAGAAAAGTAGGTGCCGCCCCGCACAGGGGCAACGCCAGCAAACCAGAGCCATAACGCGGATGCCAGCGAAAGCGCAAAAGCAGAACTCGAACCGCGAATACCCGCGCCGAAAAAATCCCAATTTGCGACTGCGTCGCAGACAAAAAAACATCCAACCGGCAAACCACTATTGCCGCCCTCCCACATCTACGCCTAATCTTGAGAACGGCCAGGAACAAGGCCGGCAAACCGCAAGCAGCGTCAATGAACGCTGCACCCACATTCCGAGGCGCTACACATCACATGTCAGCGTACAAGTTCAAGCTCCTCATCGTCGACGACGACGTCGCGACGGTGCGCATCATGAGCGATATGCTCTCCGACTACGGGGAAAGGCGCTTTGCGCTCTCAGGCGAAATGGCGCTGCTGCTCGCGCGTCAATCCACGCCCGACCTCATCCTGCTCGACGCAAGCATGCCCGGCATGACAGGTTTCGACTTCTGCGAAATTCTGAAAGCCGACAGCGAACTCGCGAAGATTCCCGTCATCTTCGTCACGAGTCACGACGCGCCCGCGCTGGAAATCGACGCGTTCCGGCTCGGCGCCTCCGATTACGTCACCAAGCCGCTGAACGCAACCCAGTTGCGCGCGCGTGTCGAAACGCAACTGCGAAAGCGCCTCAAGATACTCGATCAATCAGAAAGCTTTCGCGCAGGCTCGTTCCTGCCGCCGACGCTCGGCGCATTGCCCGACAACATCCTCATCATCGAGAACGATCCCGGCCGCCTGAGCCGCTTGCAGGATCTGCTGCACGACCTCGGCCGCTGCACGTCCGCGGCGACAGGCGAGCAAGGTCTGGAGCGCGCGCTGCACAGTCTGCCGACGGTGATTCTTGTCGACGCCGCATTGCCCGACACCGACGGCATGCAACTGTGCGCGGCATTGAAGAAGGAACCTCGCCTGGAAGGCGTGCCCGTGCTGCTGATGACAGAAGGTGCAAACAGCGAGGCCACCGACTACGAACACGCACTGCTGGAAGGTCTCGCCGATAGCGTGCTCAATCACGCGCACCCGACCGTGCTCAAGGCACGCGTGAAGAACGCGATCGCGTCCGTACACGCAGACCAGAAACGGATGGGCGCAATACGCGAATACTGGCTCGCAGTCGAGAAAGCAGCGAGGCGCGTCGAACGCAAGAACGGCGAAGGAACGCTTCCCGAATGAGCGGCGCCGGCCCTCGTGCGCCGCGCCGCCCTTCGATCAGAACCCCGCCGCGAGGCCGTCGCGCCGGCTATCGCTCGCGGCGACATAGCCGCGATCCGGCTCGTTGCGATCGAGCTTCCAGATGAACTGTCCCGAGCCGAAATCCATATAGGGATCGTAGATTGACTTGATCGTGTGGCCGAGACCTTCGAGTTGCTGCGCGGTGTCCCGGTCGAGCGTCGCCTCGACGTCGATCGTAAAGTCTCGGTTGACCTTCCAGCGCGGCGCGTCGCAGGCGGCCTGCGGCTGCTGGCCGTAGTCGAGCATACGCACCACCGTCTGCAGATGCCCCTGCGGCTGCATATCGCCGCCCATTACGCCGAAGCTCATCACCGCTTCCTGTCTGCCGTCCACCTGCTGCGTGAGGAACGCGGGAATGATCGTGTGGAACGGCCGCTTGCCGCCTTCGACGACGTTCGGCGACTTCGGGTCCATCGAAAAACCGCAGCCGCGGTTTTGCAGCGAAATGCCGAGATCGGGCACGACACAGCCCGAGCCGAAACCCATGTAATTCGACTGGATGAAGCTCACCATCATGCCGCGCTCGTCGGCCGCCGACAGATAGATCGTGCCGCCCGCCTTCGGCATGCCGAAGCCGAATTGCGTCGCGCGCTTCGGGTCGATCAGCTTCGCGCGCGACTTCAGGTACGCGTCGTCGAGCATCTGTTCGGGCGTGACTTCCATCGAACGCGGATCGGCAACGTAACGGTAAACGTCCGCGAATGCGAGCTTCATCGCTTCGATCTGCAGATGCTGCGATTCGATTCCGTCGACCTTCATCGAAGCCATATCGAACTGCTCGAGAATGCCGAGCGCGATCAGTGCAGCGATGCCCTGCCCGTTCGGCGGAATCTCGTGCACCGTGTAGCCACGATAGTTCTTGCCGATCGGCTCGACCCAGTCGGGCTGATAGTTGCGCAGATCGTCGAGCGTCATCGCGCCGCCGCATTCGCGCGAGAACGCCGCGATCCGCTCGGCGATCTCACCTTCGTAGTAAGCGCGCGGACCTTTTTCAGCGAGCAGCCGCAGGGTCTTCGCGTGGCCCGGCATGCGGATCAGTTCACTGACTTCGGGCGCGCGTCCGTGCGGCATGAACGCACCGGCGAAACCCGGCTGGTTCTTCAACTCGGGCACAGCGGCCGCCCATTTGCGCGCGACGATGCTCGCGACGGCATGACCGCGCTCGGCGATTTCGATGGCGGGCTCCATCAGGTCCGCGAACGGCAGCGAACCGAACTTCTTGTGCAACGCTTCCCAGCCCGCAATCGCGCCCGGTACCGTCACGGTGTCCGCACCGCGCACGGGTTGAATCGCGACGCCGTTGTTCTCGCCATATTTGCGCCTGAAGTAATCGACACTCCATGCAGCGGGCGCGACTCCCGACGCGTTCAGGCCATGCAACTTCTGGCCGTCCCACACGAGTGCGAATGCATCGCTGCCCAGACCGTTCGACACCGGTTCGACGACGGTAATCGCGGCGGCAGCGGCGATCGCCGCATCGACGGCATTGCCGCCTTTCCACAGCATGCGCAGACCGGCCTGAGCGGCGAGCGGCTGCGACGTCGACACGACGTTGCGCGCGAACACGGGCATGCGCACTGTCGGATAAGGGTTTTGCCAGTTGAAGCTTGTCATGTTTTCACTCTGATGATCGACGGTGCCATTGCTGCGCCGTCATGGAAAAAATCAGGATTCGCGCGGGTCGAGCGCATCGCGCAGTCCGTCGCCGAGCAGGTTGAAGCCGAGCACCGCCAGGAAGATCGCGATGCCGGGAAAGATCGACATCCACGGCGCCTGGCTGACGAAGTCTTTGGCGGTATTGAGCATCGATCCCCACGACGGCGCGGGCGGCAATTGCCCCAGGCCGAGGAACGACAGGCTCGCTTCGGCGATGATCGCGCTCGCTACCGTGAGACTGGCCTGCACGATGATGGGCGGCAGCACATTCGGCAGAATGTAACGCAGAATGATGCGCGCGTGATCGAGACCGATCGCACGCGCGCCCTCCACATACTCTTCGGCCTTGACGCTGATCGCCTGCCCGCGCGTGAGGCGGATGAAGCGCGGCATCGCCGAAATGCCGATCGCGGCCATCGCGTTCGTCAGGCTCGGCCCGAGGAACGCGCTCAGGGCGATCGCGAGAATCAGGAATGGGATGGACAGCAACGCATCGGCGATACGCGAGATCACGCCGTCGACGAGCTTGCCGAAATAACCCGCGAGCAAGCCGAGCGGCACGCCCAGCACCACGGCGATGCCCACCGACACGACGCCCGCCAGCAGCGAAGCGCGCGCGCCGTACAGCAGACGGCTCAGAACGTCGCGACCGAGTTCGTCGGTGCCGAACCAGTGCGCCGCCGACGGCGCCTGGCGCACGGTCATGAAGCTCGCCTGTACGGGGTCGTACTGCGTGAGCCACGGCGCGAACACGGCCATCACGACGACCAGCGCAACCAGAAACGCGCCGAATACAGCGGCCCGGTTGCGCATGAAGCGCACGAGTCCGCGGCGCTTGCGGCGCGGCAAGGCGCCGGCGGACGGGACGGAGCGGGCATCGAATGGAGTCGCCATCAGCTTCGCCTCAGTCGGGGATTGAGCAGGATATACAGCACGTCGGCACACAGATTCACGATGATGAACGCGAGTGCGGTGACGAGCACGACGCCTTGCACGACGGGGTAATCGCGATTGAACACAGCATCGACGACGAGCTTGCCGAAGCCGGGAATCGTGAATACCTGTTCGGTCAGCACGGCGCCCGCGAGCAGTTCGCCGAACAGCAGCGCGAGCACGGTGACAATGGGAATCAGCGCATTGCGGAACGCATGCTTGACGACCACCGCGCCGCGCAGCAACCCCTTCGCGCGCGCGGTGCGGATGTAGTCGGTGCGCAAGACGCCGAGCATCGCGCTGCGCGTGTGGCGCATCAGTTGCGCGCCGAGCGCCGCGCCCAGCACGAACGCGGGCATCAGCATCGTCTTGATGCTGAGCCAGAAGTCCTCGCCCGGCGACACGTAACCCGACGACGGCAGCAGATGCCAGCGCACCGACACGATGAAGATCAGCATGATGCCGAGCCAGAAGTTCGGAATCGACATGCCCGACAGCGCAAAGATGTTCGCCGCGTAGTCGAGCGGGCCACCCCGGCTCGCCGCCGAAATCACGCCGGCCGGGATGCCGATGCCGATTGCGAGGATCATCGCCATCACCGCGAGCTGGATCGTGACGGGCAGCTTCTGCGCGATCAGCGAGCGCACGGGCACTTCCGTGCGAAGCGACGCGCCGAGGTCGCCGTGCGCGACGTCGCGCACCCACAGCGCGTACTGCGTCGGCACCGGCTGATCGAGGTGATACTTCACGCGCAGCGTCGCGATGACCTGCGCGTCCTGATCTTCGCCTGCCATCGCCAGCACCGGGTCGCCCGGCAGCAGCTTTTGCAGGCCGAAGATCAGCATCGACACCAGGATCAGCGTCGGCACGGCCACCAGCATGCGATTCGCGATGATCCGCAGCATGACGCTCAGCCCTTGACCGATACGCCGCGCAGACGCACGAGGCCGTCGGCGAAAGGCGTGAAGCCCTGCACCTTCTTCGACAGCACGAACGGCCACGGTTGCGCGTAGATATAGACGATGGGATCGTCGTCGGCGAGGATCTTGCCGGCCGCGTCGTAGTCCGCCTTGCGCTCGGTCGGCGTGAGCTTCGTGCGCGCGCCGTCGAGCAGCGAATCGACTTGCTGGTTGCAGTAGTGCGCGTAGTTCAGGTTGCCCGCGCAGGTGTTGAACTGATGCAGATTGCCGTCGGGATCGACGCGGCCGGACCAGCCCGTGTACATCGCCTCGAAATCGCCGCTATGTCCGGCGTTCAGTTCCGTCGCGTAGTCGCTCGGGCGCAGCTTGAGCGTGATGCCGGATTCGCCGAGCATCGCCTGCAGCATCTGCGTGATCTGGCTCGCGACCGTGTTGTTCGGATACGCGAACTCGATGGTCGGATGCTCGTGACCCGACGCCTTCAGCAGCGCCTTCGCCTTCGCCACGTCGCGCTTCGTCGTCGGCAGCGATGCGTTGTAGTACGGGCTCGACTTCGGAATGCCCTGATTGGCCGGCGTGAAGATGCCCGCGCCGATCACCTGGTCGATGGCATCGCGATCGATGGACAGTTCGAATGCCTGACGCACGCGCTTGTCCTTGAGCGGACCATTGCCGCGCGGACCGTTGTTGATGTTGAACGTCACGTAGTAGAAGCCGAGCCCTGTCACGGGCTTGAACTGCAGATTCGCATCGCCCTTCACCGATGCAACGTCGGACGGCGCGAGACGTTCGAGCATGTCGAGCGAGCCGGAACGCAGGTTCGCGAGCCGCACGGTGCTGTCGGGAATCGGCTGGAAGACCACGCGCTGGATCGGGTACTTGTCCGCGTCCCAGTAGCCGGCGAACTTCTCCAGAACCACGCGATCGTTCTGCACGCGCTGCACGAACTTGTACGGTCCCGAGCAAACGGGATGCGACGCGACGCCCGCTGCATCGGCGAGCGTCTTCGGCGCGAGCATCATGCCCGCGCGATCGGACAGCGTGGCGAGCAGCGCGGCGTCGGGCTGCTTCAACACGATCGTCACCGTGCTGTCGTCAACCACGTCGACGTGATCGATGGACGACAGTTCGCTCTTGCGATTGCTGGTCGGCAGGCTGCGATAGCGGTCGAGATTCGCCTTCACGGCGGCCGCGTTGAACGGCTCGTCGTTCTGGAACTTCACGCCCTGGCGCAGCTTGAAGGTCATGCTCTTGCCGTCGGCGCTGGTCGTCCACGAGGTGGCGAGCATCGGCACGATTTTCAGGTCCGGCGTCACGTCGACGAGCGAATTGCACAGCGACGCGAACACGATCCGGTCGACGAACTGCACGCTGCGTGCCGGATCGAGCGAACCGATATCGTCCTGCAAGCCAATGCGGATGGTGGTCTGAGCCATCGCGGCGGATGCGCTCAAGGCGAGCGTGGCGGCAATCAACATTCTTCGCATGCGTGGTGTCCTTGTTGCGGTTCGGGTTGCCATCTGAGATCGAGTTACCGGTTCGCGTTTGCGCTTGTGTGCGTATTCGCCATCGCTGCCGCCTGCTTTTCGCGGTAGAGCGCGAGTCGTTCGTTGAGCTTCGCGCTGACGCTCGCGACGAGCGGCGCGCCGCTGCCCGCGTTCTGCACGTCGCGCCAGAAATGACAGGCCACCTGGCGTCCGCCCGGCAGCGCCTCGGCCAGCGGGCGTTCCTGCGAACAGCGCGGCTTCGCATGGGGACAACGCGTGTGAAAGCGGCAGCCGGACGGCGGCGCCGTCGGACTCGGCAGATCCCCTTGCAACGCCGGCTTCGTGCGGCGCTCGTGCGGGCTGCTGGCGGGAATCGCGCGCAACAGCGCCTGCGTGTAGGGATGCAGCGGTGTGTCGAACAACGCATCGACGGGTGCCAGTTCGACGATTTCGCCGAGGTACATCACCGCGACGCGGTCGCTCATGTGGCGGATCACGGCGAGATCGTGTGCGACCATGACGAGCGTGAGGCCCAGTTCGGCCTTCAACGATTCGAGCAGATTGATCACCTGCGCCTGCACGGAGACATCGAGCGCGGACACGGGCTCGTCGCCGACGATCAGCTTCGGCTCCCCCGCCAACGCCCGCGCGATGCCGATGCGCTGCCGCTGCCCGCCCGAGAACTCGTGCGGATAACGCTCGGCGTACGCGGGTTGCAGGCCCACTTTGGTCAGCAGTTGCGCGACGCGCTCGCGACGCTCCGACGCGTTGCGAGCGAGACCATGAAACGCCACCGGCTCGCCGATGATCTGGCCGACCGTCATGCCCGGATTGAGCGACGCGAACGGGTCCTGAAAGATGATCTGCATCTCGCGGCGCAGACGGCGCAGCTTCGCGCCCTGCCAGTGCGTGATGTCTTCGCCCTGATAGATCACGCGGCCTTGCGTCGCGTCGATCAGGCGCAGCAGCAGACGGCCGAGGGTCGACTTGCCGCAACCCGACTCGCCGACGATCGCAAACGTCTCGCCCGTCTGCACCGCGAACGACACGTCGTTGACGGCATGCACGGTCGGCGTGCGCGCGAACATCTGGCGTTCGCCGCCGAAGCGTTTGGTCAGCGCGCTCGCTTCGAGGATGTTCGGCTTCATGTCGTGACCTTTTGCTGCACGGACTCGGCGAGTTGTTCGACGGGCGCCAGCCAGCAGGCGACGCGATGCTCGCCGGACAGCGTGCGATCGGGCGGCGCCGCGTCGATGCAGCGTTGCTCCGCGAACGGACAGCGCGGCGCGAAACGGCAGCCGCGCGGCATCTGCTCGGGCGACGGCACGGAGCCGCGGATCGTCGCGAGCGCGCCTTCGCGCCTGCCGACGGACGGAATCGCGCCCATTAAGCCGATTGTGTAGGGATGCTGCGGGTCGTCGAACAGATCGGCGACCGTGCCGTATTCGACGATCCTGCCCGCATACATCACGGCGACGTGATCCGCGACTTCGGCAACCACGCCGAGATCGTGCGTGATCAGCAGCATCGCCGTGCCCGTCTCCGCCTGCAGTGTGCGCACGAGCGACAGCACCTGCGCCTGAATGGTCACGTCGAGCGCGGTGGTCGGTTCGTCGGCGATCAGCAGACGCGGGCTGTTCGCGAGCGCCATCGCGATCATCACGCGCTGACGCATGCCGCCCGACAGTTGATGCGGGAACGCGTCGAGGCGCGTTTCGGGTGCGGGAATATGCACGAGCCGCAGCATCTTCAGCGCTTCTTCGCGCGCTTGCGCGCGGGGGATGCCGCGATGCCGCCGGATGCTTTCGCCAATCTGCTCGCCGATCGTGTAGGCGGGATTGAGCGAGGTCATCGGCTCCTGGAAGATCATCGACATGCGGTTGCCGCGAATGTCGGCTAGCTCGCGCTCCGGCAGCGCGAACAGATCCACGCCCTCGAAATGCGCCGTACCCCCGACCCGCCGCGCGGGCGGACTGGCGAGCAGTCCCATCAGCGCCAGCGACGTGACGCTCTTGCCGCAACCCGATTCGCCGACCATGCACAAGGTCTCGCCGGCATGCACGGGGAACGAGACGTCGTCGACGACATTGGGCACATCGGGCGAGTTCGAAAACTTCAGCGAGAAGCCTCGTACATCGAGAACCGGCCGGCGTTCTGCACCGGTCATGCGTGAAAGCTCCGCATTGCCTTGCTCGTCCTTTCAGATCGTCATCTGACGATCATAATGGCGCGTCTCGTACAAAAAATATTAAACTTTCTTTTCGATGCTTAAGTTTTTCTCATGAGTCGATGACGGCTCGGAACCGGACCTGCCCATGCCGACGCTTCGTATGCTGAAGACCTTCAAAGCCGTTGCCCGCACCGGCTCGTTCTCGGCCGCCGCCGATAAAGTCGCATTGACGCAGGCCGCCGTCAGCCTGCAGATGCGCGGACTTGAAGAAGCGTTGGGGCGTCAGCTATTTGACCGTCGCGGGCGGCAGATCACGCTGACACAGCATGGCCACACGATCTGGCCGAAAGTCGAGCAGATTCTCGATCTGCTCGCCGAGCTGGAAGCGAAGCCGATGGACGCGATGGAGGGACCGGTGACGATCGGCGCGGTGGTGTCGGTAATCGGCGCGCTGTCGCTGGCCGTCGCGAGGCTGAAGGCAGCGCATCCACGGCTCGACGTGCGGCTGCTGTCGGCGCGCTCCGACGAACTCGCGAACATGGTGGAGGCGGGCGAAGTGGACGTCGCCGCCGTGGTCGCGCGCGCGGACGAAACCCTGCCCGATACGCTCAAATGGACCACGCTTTACACCGAGCCGATGATGCTCGTCGTCGGTCGCGATGTCGCCGATAACGACCCGCAACGCATTCTGCGCAGCCACGGTTTCCTGCGCTTCGACCGGCGCGTGCGCACCGGGCAAGTGGTCGAGCAGGCATTGCAGAAAGCGGGCTTGATGGTGAACGAGTATCTCGAACTCAACTCGATCGAAACGATCGTCGCACTGGTGCGCGAGAAGGTGGGCGTCGCGGTGTTGCCGCTGCTGATACGCGGCAACTGGCTCAATGACCCGCTGCTGCGCGTGATTCCGATCTCCAGTCCGCCGACGCTGCGCACCGTCGGGATGGTGCAGCGCGCGTCGGACGACCGCAAGGCGCTGATGCGCGAGATCGTCGAAACGCTGCAGACGATGCCGCGCGACAGGGCGTGAAGCGCACGATATAGCCTCGCCCCTACCCCTCGATCATCCGCATCGCCGAAGCCACACGCCCGCGTCCCGCATGCTTCGCTTCATACAGTTGCCGGTCGGCGGACTCGACGAGTTCTGCCGATCGCGCTTCCGTGGTCGGGATCAGCGTCGCCACGCCCGCCGAAATCGTCACGGTCTCCGCGCAGCCCGAATCGACATGTTCGAGCCTGAGGGCGCGCACGCCTTCTTCCATCTTCAACGCGATGCGCGTCGCCGCGTCGAGCGGCGTGTTCGGCAGCAGGCACGCGAACTCTTCGCCGCCATACCGCCCGACCGTGTCGTAAGGGCGGCGCAGCGTTTCCGTCAGGCGTTTCGCGACGGTCTGCAAACAGCGGTCGCCGGCCTGATGCCCGTAGCGGTCGTTGTAGCGCTTGAAGTAATCGACGTCGACCATCACGAGCGACAGCGGCGCCGATTCGCGCAGGCAATGGCGCCAGCTCGAGTCCAGATCTTCCTCGAACTTGCGGCGGTTGCCGACGCCCGTCAGCCCATCGACGAGCGCAATCGAGCGCAGCACGTCGCCCTGCATTTTCAGCGATAGATGCGCGCGCACCCGCGCCCGCACGATGGCCGGCTTGATCGGCTTCGTGATGAAGTCGACGGCGCCGAGCGACAGTCCGTATTCTTCGTCGGCCTCGTCGGTCTGTGCGGTGACGAAGATGATGGGGATGGTATGCGTGAGCGGATCGGCTTTCAGGCGGCGACAGACTTCATGGCCGTCCATGCCGTCCATCACGACATCGAGCAGGATCAGATCGGGCAACACCTTGCGGCACAGCTCGATGGTCTGCGCGCCGTTCGTCGCCATGAACACATCGCAATCGTCCTTGAAGAGCGCGTGCAGCGCGCGCACGTTGACGGGCTGATCGTCCGCGATCAGCAGCTTCGGACGCAGCGTGAACGTGTGAGCCCAGTCGCCGGGGATGTGATCTAGCATGTCAGTTGATCCAGCATCTCGCGTGTACTTGCAGCGGCCGTGACGAAGTCCAGCGCTTCGATCTCCGCGAGCAACCGGTCGAAACGCGGCTGCAACGCTGACGGCACATGCGGCGCAAGCGTTTCGGCGAGATCGATCGCTTCCAGATTGGACGCCTCCAGTCGTTCGAGCAGGCGGCCAAGCCGCTCCCGATACTCGTCCGTCTGCATGTGTTCCGCGGCGCCCGTGACGTGCCCGTTCGGCTTGTTGCCGAACACGAGACGCAACTGCGCGACGCTGTCGAGCAGCAGACGCTCCAGCCTGTCCACTTCGCCCGACGTCACGGCAGCCGCTTCGCCCTCGCCGGCCGCATCTGCCGCATTTGCCGCATTTACCTCTTGCACGCGATGTTCGAGCGCCGCCGCGAAACCAGCGAGTGCCTGTGCGCCCATTGTCCCCGCACTGCCCTTGATCGCATGCAGCAGCGCCGCGCTGCGTCCCGCACCCGTCTGCTCCGCTTCTTCGCGCAAGTCGTCGAGATGCCGCTCCATCTCGCCGACGAACACACCGAGCGCCTTGCGAATCAGATCCTCGCTGCCGCCAAAGCGCCCGACGATCGACTCTTTGCGTTCGAGCAATTCGCTCGCTGCGGCTTCTTCGGCTACGCGCGCTTCCGTTGCGACTGGCAGCGCGATCGCGTGCGTGTGCGCGAGCAGCACGTCGACCAGATGCTTGACGTCGATCGGTTTGCCGACGTGATCGTTCATGCCTGCCGCGAGACACGCTTCACGGTCCGCGCGCGTCGCGTTCGCCGTCATCGCGATGACCGGCAGCGCCGCGAAGCGGCCGTGCGCGCGGATCAGCCGCGTCGCTTCGAGGCCGTCGACGTCGGGCATCTGCATGTCCATCAGCACCGCATCGAACACGCGCGTGCCCGTGAGCACCTTCTCGACGCCCTCCAGCCCGCTTTCGGCCAGCACCACATGCGCGCCCTCGCGGCTCAGCAGCCCTTCGGCTACTTCGCGATTGAGCGGATTGTCTTCGACGACGAGCAGCGTGAGTCCGGCCAGACGCCCTTCGCCCACGGGCATGCGCGCCGTCCGTCGCGCGTGCGTGGTCTTCTGGCCCGTCAGCACGGTCTGCGCGAGCTGACGCGGCGTGACGGGCTTCGTGACGAATGCATCGAACGGCATGTCGTCGGATTCCTGCGCGGCCGCCAGCACTTCCTGGCCATAGGCCGTAATCATCACGATAGCGGGTGTGCTGCGTCCCGCACGCGCTTCCTCGATGCGCCGCGCCGCCGACAGTCCATCGAGATCGGGCATGCGCCAGTCGAGCAGGATCACGTCGTAGCCTTCGTGCTCGCGCTCGGCGGCTGCCGCCAGCTTGACGGCCGAAATGCCGCCCGGTACGACATCCGCCTCCCAGCCCAGCGCCCGCGCCGTGCGCGACAGCACTTCGCGGGCAATGCCGTTGTCGTCGGCGACGAGCACGCGCAAGCGGCGATCGAGGGCGAGATGCAGATCGAGGTCGTCCGCGTGCACATCGTCGCTGACGCCGAGATTGATGTCGAACCAGAAGCGACTGCCCTTGCCGAGCTGGCTCGCCACTTCGAGCCTGCCGCCCATCAGTTCGACGAGCCGCCGGCTGATTGCAAGGCCCAGGCCTGTGCCGCCGAAGCGACGCGTCGTCGAGACTTCGGCCTGACTGAAGCCTTCGAAGATCTGGCCGATCTGCGCCTCGCTGATGCCGATGCCGCTGTCCGTCACCGCGATGCGCACGCGCACGCCCGAATCGAGCCGCGACAGCAGCGTGAAGCTGACGACCACCTGGCCTTTGATCGTGAACTTGAGCGCGTTGCCCGCGAGATTCACGAGCACCTGCTGCAACCGCAAGCTGTCGCCGATCACGAAGGGCGGCAGATCGGGGCTGATATCGAACAGGACTTCGACTTCCTTGTCGTACTGGTTGCCCGACAGCACGACGCCGAGATCCTGCATCAGCGGCTCGATTTCGAACGAATGCGCATCGAGCTGCAGTTTGCCCGCTTCGATCTTCGAGTAGTCGAGCACGTCGTTCAGCAAGCCGAGCAGCGACTTCGCGGCCGTTTCTGCCTTCACGACATAGCCGCCCTGACGCTCGTTGAGCCCCGTCGATTGCACGAGATCGAGCATGCCGAGCACCGCGTTCAACGGCGTGCGGATTTCATGGCTCATGTTGGCGAGGAACGCCGACTTCGCTTCGTTCGCGGCGTCGGCCTGCTGCTTGGCATCGCGTAGCCGAAGCTCGATGTTGCGCTGCTCGGTGACGTCGTGCGTGACGCCCGTCATGCCGACGGGATTGCCCACCGCGTCGCGCCGCACGGTGAAGGTGGTCTGGAGATGCCGGATCTCGTCGCGCTCGCCCTTCGGCAGCACGATCCGGTAGAGCGGCAAAGGGATGTGTTTCGACGTCACCTCGCCGGCAAACGCGGCTTCCAGTCTTTCGACGGCTGCCGGTCGGTCTTCCTCGTGCACGCGCGAAAGCCAATGCTCGAATCGCAAGCCTTCGGCAGGCGTCGTGGTCATGCCGAAAATCTCGAACATGCGTGTATTCCAGCGCAGCGCATCGTTCGAGAATTCCCACGACCAGATGCCGAGTTCGGCGATGTCCGCTGCCAGCAGCAGTTGATCGCGCGCCTCGGACAACTCTGCGCGCTCGCGAATCTGTACGGACATGTCGGTGATCACGCACACGAAGCGGCGCTCGCCGCCCATCACCATCGCCCCCGTCGACACATGTATGGGGAACACGCTGCCGTCCTTGCGCAAACCCGCCAGCTCGCATTCGCTGACGATGTCGTGCCCATCCGTCCCGGCGCGCTCGGCGAACTGCGAGGCGTAGCGGTCGAACAATTCGTGGACCGTGCCCGACACGAGCACGCGCACGTCCTTGCCGGCGATCTCATGCTCGGCATAACCGAACGCTTTCTCGCCCGCCGGATTGAGCGACAGGATCACGCCCGAACGGTCGAGCGTGATGATGGGATTGACGGCCGTGTCGAGAATCGCGCGCCGCGTTTCGAGACTCGCGGCCAGCTTGCGCTCGACCCGCGTGCGCGCGTTGGCATTGCGCACCAGCCGCCAGCCGAACACGGCGAGCATCAGCACCAGCACCGTCGTGCCCGCTGCGTGCCACAGCGTATCCGACCACCACGGCGCGAGAATTTCGTTCTGCGCGAGCGCGGCCACGACGAACAGCGGGTAACGGCCGAGGTTGCGCTCGCTGTTCAGGCGCGTGACGCCGTCCTGTGCGGACTTCGAGACGAAGCGGGCCGTGTCGCCCGATCGCTGATGCACTTTGAACAGCATCGTATCGGCGACATCCTTGCCGACGAAGCGCGTTTCGAACGGACGGCGCACCACCATTACGCCGTTGTCCGTCACGAGCGCGACAGCGCCGTATCGGCCGATGTCGAGGCTGTCGTAGAAGCGCGAGAAGAAATCGATGTCGATGGTCGCGAGCGCGACGCCGGCGAACTGTCCGTCCGGTCCGTCGACGCGCCGCGACACGGGGATGATCCATTTGCCCGTCGAGCGGCTTTGTACGGGCATGCTGATATGCACGCCACGATCGGCGTGCGTGCGGTGGTAAGCGAAATACTCGCGATCGGCGTTGTTGAAGCTCTTGACGAGCGTGGGCTGCGAATTGGCAAGCCAGTTGCCGTCGCGGTCGTACAGATAGAGGCCGTTGAGTTGCGGCAATTCCGCGGCACGCTGCATGAACAGCCGGTGCAGCCGTTCGAGCGCGTCGGGGCTCACGCCGTCATGTTCGACGCGCTCGACCACGTCGACGAGCGTGGTATCGGCCTGCCTGATCGTGTCGTCGGCGTGCTGCGCCATTGCGCGCGCGAGGTTCGCTGTCGCGACGGACATTTCTTCCATCTGGTCCTGACGCGCGGTGAAGCTGCGCCATACGTCGCTGCCGATCAGCAGCGCGCACACGATGACGATGAACAGCGTCACCCGGATGGGAAGGGATATCCGTCTGAAAATCCGACTGGCCAAGCGAAGTCTCCGACATGCTTACCGCATCAGTTGAAGGTGGCCTGTCAGTAATTCTTGCCGCCTGTCGTTTGCGTAGCAATCGCTGAAAAGCACTTTGCAGCGATTGTCGCGCATGCAAGGAAAGTGCCTTAGGTCCAGACTACCTTGACTTTCCGGTTAACGGCAATGGTTGCTGGTTCTTTAAGACTGTGGCTTCGTAACCCCGGCGAGCAACGATCGGGACTGTTCCGCGTCCCTCGTGCGTTGTTTCATATAGGCGAACGCACGACTCGATGCTCGATGCTCGATACCGGATCGTCAATTCAGCTTGAAGCCCGTGTCTTCTTCCGTGAGCGCGTCGACTATTCGAAGCGGCTCAAAGAGCGCGTGGCAATCGAAAGCAAGAAGGGCTGTGAACAGTTCGCCGGGCCTGAAAATTTCGACTCAATAAAACGTCTTTATTCGTAAGGGTGAAGACGCACTGCATTCGAGCCGATTCTCGACGCACGGTTGCACGGAATCCCCGGTCTGTCATTCGGGTTGCCGGAGTCAACAGACGCTCTCGCAACACCGGCAGTACATCTCCTCTCGTCGGCATAGGAGGGAGCGAGCGATGAACGAAGACTTTCGCTGGGACAACCTGCTCGAGTACATCGAGGACGGCAAGGTCGTGCCGATAATTGGCCAGGAACTCGTGCAGGCGGAGTACCAGGGGCGCCTGGTCTCGCTGCAGGCGTTACTTGCCGAACGCCTCGCGGAACGTGAAAAGCTTTCTGTCGAATGGACCCGCCACTTCGAACTCAACGATGCCGTCGGCGCCTATCTCGAGCAGCCCTACATCAAACTCGCGGGTCTTTACGACCGCGTGTGCAGCCTGCTGAAAAGTCTATCGCCACCTTTTCCTGTGCCCCCCGCGTTGATCCAGCTAGCGCAGATACGGCCGCTCGAACTGTTCGTCAGTCTGACCTTCGACTCCCTGATGGCACGCGCGCTCGACCAGGTGCGCTTCAGCGGCCAGCCAGTGACCCGCGAAATCGAATTCTCGCTGAACCAGTCCACAGCGGCCCATAACGAAGCGCAACTGCCGCGCTCGAGTGCGGCGCCCGTGGTCTTCAACCTGTTCGGCCGCGCCGGAGGCAAATCCGATTTCGCGATTCACGACGAGGATCGGCTCGAATTCATCCACCGTCTGGTGAGTGGCGACGTACCGCCGCCCGAGTGGCTGCTGTCGGAGTTGCGCAATAGCCACCTTCTGCTGCTCGGGGCTCATTTCCCCGACTGGCTCGGACGCTTCATTCTGCGTGCGGCCACACGCGACCGTTTGCGCATCGCGCAGCGCGCGTACTTCACCGCGGGCGAGCTGACCACATCGGAAACGGCGCTTGCCGAGTTTCTGCGGCGTTTCGGGCGGGAAACGGAAATCAACCTTTATGTCGGAACCGCCGCAGAGTTCACCGCGGAACTGCATGAACGCTGGATGAAGCGCAATCCCGAGATGTCGCAGAGCCCGGTTGAGCAACCGGATGCGCAACCCGCACGCGGCAGCATATTCATCAGCTACGGGCGCGAGAACCTGAATGAAGTGGAACGGCTGCATGCAGCCATCACAGCGCTAGGCGGTGACGTGTGGTTCGACAAGGTCGAACTGGCGCCCGGTGATTATTGGGAGCGAAAGATCCTTCCACAAATTCAGCGCGACGTGAGGCTCTTCTTGCCGGTGATTTCGCAGCGCACTGCCAACCGGCTGCAAACCTCGGAAGGCTACGTCTTTCAGGAGTGGGGCGAGGCAATCAAACGAAAGAAGCGTATGCCGGCACGTAAATTCATCATGCCGGTCGTCATCGACCACGACTACACAGGCGACATGAGTCGCTACCAGTCGATCTTCGACACGTTTCCCGACATGCAGGAAGTACATGCAGGATATGCCCCGGGCGGCGAACCCGACGAAGAACTCAAGACATCGCTCGTCAACGAGATTCGCTCCATGCGGCGCGAGGACGCGCGATGAATACGCGCGACGGTCCGGTGTCGCCGCAACAGCTCGACCCGCAGAATCCGTGGCCGGGGCTTGCGTCTTACGACGAGTCGTCGTGGGAGTTCTTCAGCGGACGCAGCATGGAATCGGAGGAGCTTCTGCGCCGCATCCTCGACGAGCCGGTTACCGTGCTGTTCGGAAAATCCGGACTCGGCAAATCGTCGCTGCTCAAAGCGGGGGTTTTTCCCCGTTTGCGCGACAAGGGATATCTGCCGGTTCTGGTGCGGCTGCAGATCCGCCCCGGCGCGGGCGCGCTGATCGATCAACTGGCACTCGCGCTCTTCGAGACGCTGAGGACCTGGGGCGTCGATCACGCGCCGCCGCAACCCGGGCAGTCGCTGTGGGCTTACCTGCACACGCCGGGGCGCGAATTCTGGACGAAGCACAACCACATGACGCAGCCGGTGTTCGTGCTCGACCAGTTCGAGGAACTGTTTACGCTCGGTCGCGCCGTACTTGAAGAAGTCGCTGCGTTTCGGGAAGCGCTTGCGGACCTGGCCGAGAACCGCATCCCTGCTACGTTGATGCAGCGCGTGAAGGAAATCGACGAGGACGAAGAAGAGATCGACACGGAGGCGATGCCCTACAAGATCGTCCTTTCGTTGCGCGAAGACTTCCTCGCTGATCTCGAAGACTGGCGTCCGATCATGCCGTCGCTGCGTCACAACCGTATGCGCCTGCTGCCAATGGGCACGAAACAGGCGCTACAGGCCGTCTACAACACGCAGACCGCACATCTCGTCACCGAACCGCTCGCGCGGAAAATAGTCGATTTTCTATCGAGGGGCGCGGCACACGATGACCACGCCAGCATCGAAGCACGCGCGCTTCGTACGGTCGAACCGGCGTTGCTGAGTCTGTTTTGCCTCGGTGTCAACGAACATCGCAAGCAAGCCGGCGCACAGCAGATCACGTCGGAGATGTTCGAAGGCGAGAAAGACACCATCGTGATCGCGTTCTATCGACGGTGCCTGCAGGTGTTTCCCGATCGTGTTCGGCATTTTGTCGAAGACAAGCTCATCACCGAGCACGGCTACCGCAATAGCTACTCGACAGACGATGCTATCGCCAATGGCTATGTCACCGCGGAAGAACTGACCGCGCTGGTGGACGGCCGGTTGCTTCGCCTGGAGCAGCAACACGGGACGGACCGTGTCGAGCTGACCCACGACATCCTCACCAAGGCCGCGCTCGAGGAACGGGATCGCCGTCGTGTAGAGGAGCGCGTCGCCGCCGCGCAGTTGCAGCGTCGAAAGATGTTGAAGGGTGTCGGTGCGAGCGTGCTGGTGGCTTTGTTGTTCTTTGGCTTGGGAGTCTACGGATTACACTCGAGGGATGAAGCGCTCGACGCAAAGAACACTGCCGTGCTCGCGAGAGAAGCGGCGCTCAACGCGAAGAACACCGCAGAACGCGCGCAAAAAAACGCGCAAGAAAACTTCATGGCCGCGAGCCACGCGAAAGCTGATGCAGAGAAGAAAAGCCGTGAACTCGCGGAAAACCGCGACCAGCTGCAGGAAAAAATCAAACGGCTCGACACGACCAGACAGCAGCTCCAGATCAAAGCAAACGAGGCACGCAAGCAGACGAGCCTGGCAGAAGCCGCACGTACCCTTGCTCAGTCGAAAGAGAGCGCGGCGCTCGCCAAAGCCACCCGGAATAGCAACCCTGAACTGGCCGTTCAGCACGCACTGCAAGGATTATCGTACGCGGACACATCGGAGGCACGTTCCGCGTTGCTATCCGCTGCGCGGTACACGTGGCCATTGGCCAGGCTCGATGCCCAGCAGGTGGGTGGGAGGCCGAGCTTCGTCACGCTCGACCCGCGTGGCGAACTCCTCGCCGTACTCGTGGAAAATTCGGCCTTTACCGTGTGGGACGTCAGCGGACCAGCTCCGAAAAAGCTCTGGTCGTCCGGGCCGACCATCGACGACGCGATGTTCGTTGCCTTCAGCCCTGAACCGGCCATGCTGGCAGTATCGCGCCCGCATTCGGTGGACTTGTTCGACGCGCACACGGGCCAACTGAAACAGTCGCTGCCGCAATCAGGCCTGGATGACGTGCAACTCGCGTTTAGCGCGGACGGCAAGTGGCTTGCGTCGATCCAGAGCAACCACGAGGTCACCATATGGAACGTCCGCGACCCGAACGTGGCGCCCACAACGACTGATGTGCATGCAGGCAAGCTGGTCGGGATTGCCGTTCTTCACGACGGCAAGACGATTATCGGGGTTGGCGAGGACTCGTCCCTGTTCGCCACGCGAATCGAACGGATGCCGGACGGAACATGGTCGAAGACCAACATCGATTTCGACATCTGCAAAGGTCTGCAATCGGTATCGATCAGCCCGGCAATCACGTCCGCAACCATGAGAGCAAAGGTCTGTTTGTACGAGGTTGGAAACGATCAGGTCCACCAGACGCCCAGCGAAGACCGCGTGATCTTCGATGTTTTCTGGAGCATGAGAGGCGGTGCATTCGCGGAGTACGTGGATAGCGGGGATATCGTTGTTGGAGCAGGCGATCCGCAACGTCATCGCCTTGAGAATCGCGTCAGGGGTGCCAGCGCGCGCCGCGCGGATGGCGACGTAGCGGCAATCTCGGTGAGCGACGACGCTTCCCGCGTCGCATTCATCGATTCGTCCGGTGCTGTGCGCATCTACTCCCTCGCACGAAACAAGCCGCTGCTTTCGACGTTCGATCAACCCTCGACCGTCGACGTCTCGCCCGATGGCCGATGGATCGCCGCTGCGCGTGCGGCCTCATCAACCACGGCGGTCCAAACGGATGCCGTCATCGATGTGATCCCGTTACCCGCAGCGGACGGCTCACCGGCAAAGGCGCGTCAGATCCCATTGCCCGTGCTGCCGCGCGCGCTCTATGCCGTGCGTGACGGGATCGTTGCCACCGTCAGCGAGGGCAACCGCCCCCGTATATACGTGTTCGATCCCGTTACCGGCGAGAACCGCGTTTCGCCGTTTGTGGGCAATGCCATCGTCCTCGGAAAAGAAGGCGAACTTCTGTTGCAGATTCGGCCTGACGAACCCATCGAAGTGATTCGTTTGCGTGACGGCGCAACCGTAACGCCCAAAGACGAGCGAGACAGTAGCCGTCGATCCACGGTCGTAACGTCGCCCTCGCGCACCGCGCTAGCCTTCGTGCGGCAGCCCGCGACGCCTGCGGACCGTACCGTGGCAACCGTCTATGCGGTGCGTGGCGAACAGTTGGTGCAATTGGGACCGATCAGGGATCTGCCCGCCCGCGCTGCCGTGACCATCGCCGACGACGGCCGGCTCGCTACCGACCCTGCGCCTGCTGACCAGCTCCGCCCTGTCGTGTGCTCCGTCACGAATGATACGGCGACGAATGTCAGGCAATTGCAGATCGCGCGCCGCGAGGGGATGAACCATGTCACGAGCAGCAGTCCACTCGGACAATTCACGCTCAGGATTCCAATCCGCACGGACAACAATGACAAGGCGGAAATAGACGTCGTGCGACGCGCGACCAGCGCGAAAATTGCGACTCTGAAAGATACGGAGAAGTGGTGTTTCAGCGCCGACGATCGGTGGCTGGCTGTGTGGAGTCCGACGGACATCCGTGTGCTCGATTTGACGTCGGGTGACGCCGCGTTCACGCTTCGATTTTCCGATTTCGAAGGCGTGGAGGGGGTCGCGTTCAAGGCACACAATACGATTATGGAAGTCGCGCTGCACAACGGCACTATGCTGGTTCCAATAGACCGCGGCTTGACGGAGCGCTTTGCACGCTCGTTGAGCACATACAAGTCATCCCCGGAAGAACCGTGCCCTCGTAATCCCAGCGGTGCGCAATGTCGACTGCAGATCGCGGAATCACGGGCGCCTGCCACCGCGCAGCGGGCTCTACCCGGTCACGGTACGCGGGTGTCTCGCGATGCCCCCGAATAGGCAGCTCCGTCGTGTGCCCGCAGCGCACTGCATGCGACAGCGAACCCATGGCCTGGTGTCAGGCATGCTTTTACTTCTGATGTTAGCGAGGCAGCTATCATGGATCTAAGCCCACATTTCACGTTGGAAGAGTTTGTGGCGAGTCAGACCGCGTCGCGCGAAAACATCTCAAACGTTCCGGGTCCCGACATCATCGTCAATCTCAAGGCGACTGCACAGGTACTGGAAAATGTGCGCGCGCTGCTCGGAAAGCCGGTTATCGTTTCGTCAGCCTATCGTTCACCCGAGTTGAACAAGGCCGTTAAAGGCGCCACTGACAGCGCGCACATCTACGGCCTCGCAGTGGATTTCATCTCACCGCAATACGGCACCCCACTCGATATTTGCCGGTTCATCCAGACATCCACGCTCGTGTTCGATCAACTGATCTTCGAACATACCTGGGTTCATCTCGGCTTACCGAAGACGGGCGCACCCAGTCGCCGGCAACTGCTGACGGCACATTTCGGCGGTGGGCCTACGACATATACGACCGGGTTCGCGTAGCCCGCACCGGCGATGCGTAGTTTGAACCGATGCCTGCGACTCGTTACTCGACGTCCGGTTTGCGAAACGGCAGCACTTTCGCGGGCGGTCGCTTCCAACGCGAAAAGTGATTCGCAAGGTATCCCTTCACGCTTTGCGAAACGAGTTCCTGTGCGCCGGCGCGAAGCGTCTCGGCAACCTGTTCAACGGACTCGGCGCCCAGCACGATGAAGGTGACCGCCACTTCGCTCCACGCGAAGACGATCGCGTGTGGCGCGCCGGTCTGGTGCTTCTCGTAGAGTGCCATCAGCGGTTCGCCAATCTCGCTCGTGTATTCCAGACCACGCAGCTTGCGGATATCGCGAATATCTCCAGCTTGCCAGTCCATCTCCGATGGCTGGCGCGCATCGCTGTTCTCGTCGGCCGCGGCGTCCCCACGGTTTGGCCGCCTGTAGTGGCGACCGATCAGCAGGCGGTATCCACTAGCCAGATGCTGAACCTGGGCGAGCGCCTCGTCGATCTCCATGCCGGACTCCCGTCTGCAAGCGGAATTCAAATAGTTGACGCCTTTTCCAGGTTGGGTGAGGGCCTCGCTCTGCCTGACGTCTGCGTTGCCTCATACTGCCAGGAAGAATCCAGCCTGCACCCGCTTTGAGCGCACCGCAAAAAGAACGCCTCGTTGGCTGTGACCGGCGCCAACGAGGCAGAACTGCACGGGCCGAGGAGATGGTGAGTTCCCGCGCAGAGTGCTTGCGCACACAGCAACCGTGACTTCACACAGATACGTCCCGGAAGTTCAATCAGGACCGGCGCGAAAGCATGCACAGGGCCTGGAAGGTTCGATGCTGTTCGTCATAGCCCTGCAGCGTGCCTTTGTTCCAGGTGATGCGGTTGTTCCGCCTTTCGGCCAGTTCCTTAGCCTCCTTCTTCGTCGGAATCCAGAAGACGCTACTTCTGACCCCTGGCATCTGCCAGATCCGCCCATCGTTCGCCAGCTGCGTCAGCACCGGATTGAGTGCCTGCACAGACTGACCGAGCTTGTCAGCGATCTCCTGCGTGCTGTACCGGATGCCTTGCGTCATGACGGCCAGCACGTCACGTGAATTGACGCGTCTTCTTGTGTGTTCACCGGCCACGACGTCGATCTCTTCACCACTGGAATGGTCTCCGCGCGCAACCGCAAATGCGTCGCTGTCGGTGGCTGTTGCGTTTGACTGCCTACGCTTTGATGTGGACATCTAACCCTCGACTAAGTACCAGTACGTTATGCTGCGAATGTATAACGAATCGCATCTGAAAACGTGAGTCAACAACTTGATTTTGATAACGAAGTAGTCATCGATAAACGCGCAACATTAAGGTATCTTTTTCCGAATCAAATACAGGAATCGGTAACTGTATTGATAGACGAGAGATGTTGGGTTTGCAAGGGTGGCGCATGCGCGTCGCTCTTCGATGACCGCAATCGACCTCTCGATGTTCGCACGTCGCACGGCTACGGACATCGATGGTCTTCGTCGACCCCACCACGCAATGTGCCACTGGCGTGAGAAAGGCAAGCTTCGATCAGGGCTCTGATATCGAGAACCACAAGTCGAACTTGTCGAACATGCCTAACATCTCGCGGAATCGGGTCCGGTCACCATCGAATTGCACCTTGTCGCTGCTGGACAGATCGGCAAGCTTCATTTTCCCCATGGCCACATCATTCAACGTCGTCCGGTCAAACGTGATGTTGGCGTCGGGGTGTTCAATGAGCTGATTCTTCGTGTAATTCATGACGCCATTGCGCACGGTAAGCCCGTAGCGTTCGTTCACGTCCGGAAGGATCAGATTGAAAGCGTAGTTCTTGTCGGCTGCTTTTGGACCATTCAGATGGATAGCAAGAAAGTCGAGGAACATCTCTGTCGTCATCGATCGAATAATGTCCGGTGCCGCGGTGTTGGTCGCCGACAGTCGCTTGACACCACCTCGCAGCTCTTGCGCGCCGCTGAGATACACGTTGCGCACCGGGCCCGACTCGGACTGATAGCCCAACTGTTCAAGAGCGTCGGCCTCGAGCAGCCGGGCAGCACGGTTGCCGGGATCCGCGAAGACCAGCTTGTTCGTGATCGACGCCACCCACCGGTAATCACCTTTCGCGTACGCCTCGCGTGCGTTCGACATGATCTTCTCAGGTCCGACAAGCGCTACGAACCTCTTCGCGTCATCGACGGGCGGCAGTGGGTCGAGGTTGGCGGGATTGGCATCCCACCACCCCAGATAGAGTTGATACGTCGCGCGCACGTCGTGCTTTAGATTCCCATAGTAGCCGCGGCTGTAAAACTCTTTGGCGAGGGAATCGGGAAGCACAAACTGCTCGGCGATCTCGTGCATCGTCAGGCCTTCGTTCGCCATGCGCAGCGTCTGATCGTTGATGTACTTGTAAAGGTCTCGCTGCTTGGTGAGATGTTCGACAACACGCTCGTTCCCCCACTGCGGCCATTGGTGACTTCCGAACGAAACGACGGCTTCCTTGCCGAACATACTGATGGTTTGATCAAGTGCCTGCGCCCACTTCTGCGCACTTCTCACTTTTGCGCCGCGCAAGGTCAGAATGTTGTGCAGCGTATGATTCGCGTCCTCGGCCACGTCGAGCGCCTTGAACTGGGGGAAGTAAAAGAGCATCTCGGCCGGCGCCTCGGTGCCCGGCGCCATCTGGAAGACGACCTCGATACCATCGATGGTGATCTTCTCTCCCGTGTCCTTGATCAGTTTGTTCGGCTGAAGCAGAGTCAATGTACCGTGGACGTTCGGAAGACCAAGACCACTCCCTACCGATCCACGCGCATCGTCCGGCAGAAGGCCGCCGTACATATAGGTCGCTCGCCGGCTCATCGCGTTTCCAGCAAAGATATTCTCGCTGACGGCTTCTTCCATGAAGCCCTCAGGCGCAACCAGCGGCACCTTGCCGGACGCGACATCGTGTGCGTCGACGACCCCTCTCAGGCCGCTGAAATGATCGACATGGCTATGTGTGATGATCACGCCCGTGACGGGACGACGTTCCACCTTCTCGTTGATCAGATCGAGCGCGGCCTTCGCTGTTTCAGCAGAACTTCCGGTGTCGACAACGATCCATCCGGTTGCCCCGCGAATGAACGTCACGTTCGCCAGATCGATGTTTCGAACCTGATAGATGCCATCGACGACCTTGAAAAGGCCGCTGATCGAAAGAATCTGCTCCTGCCGCCACAGGCTTGGATTGACAGTCGGCGGTGCCGCGTCACCCTTGCGCAAGAAGTCATAACGCCTCAAATCGACGACCGGCTGGCCAGACGGACCTTCGATAACCGGTTGCGGCAACTCAGCCATGAAGCCGCGCCGCGCGTCATCGAAGTCGCGCGTGTCCGCAAAGTTGAGGTAGCTCCTTAGCCGTTCGTTGAGTTGCCTTGTCTGAGGCGTTGCGTCATTGGGACCGACGGCGCTGATGGGATCGCGAGGCGCCTGGGCAAAGGCCAGCGCCGAGATGCAAGACAGCAGAATCGACATGCATAGTTTCATCCTTCCTCCGTCAGAACGAGAGCCGAACTTCTTCTGATGCCATTGCCGATGTAGGGGCCAGTTAAAATATCACTCCGGGCCGGAGGCCTGTATCTGGATTGCAGCCGAAAAGATGATCCGTGCGTTGGGGATCGTTTATTTGAGGCGACCGACCTCAATACAACGCTTTTAGTTGGTGATCGCCCCACCCCTTCGCCTGGATAGCCCTTTCCATTCTTCTGGAAAGCTGTCCGGTCGTATAACGAAGGGCCTGACGCGGACGCGTGGTCAAAGAATTTCTGCGGCCAATCGAGGGGCGTATGTTTGCGTCGCAAGCCGCTCGTGGTGAAACATCGCGGGAAACCGCAACTGAAGAACGCGCAGGTTTGCTTGCGACGCACTGATGAGCGCTTCGAACCACGGCGCCAGGTTGACAAGCCCTGACTGTTCGATGGTGGTAGCGACGAGCGAACAGAAAGTCCGCCTCAACGATTGACCCGCAAAAGATGCCAGCGCGTTTAACGCCGACGATTTTCGGCAGCCGTGGTCAGTCACTAGAAGCCGGTGCGCGACGCATAGGGAGGCACGCGCTCATTCGCGTAGTGGCGTCGTCCGGCGGCGCATTGAACATCCGGCGCCACGAGGGTCACCGGCTCTGCGTCCCTTGCTGTTCCGCCTTTACCGCCGAATCATCCGATACCGGCTTGCCACACTGGTTGCAGAATGGGAAGAACGCAAAGTTACGGCCGCCGCAACCGCAAACCTTGAACAGGTTCAGCCCGCAGTGGATGCAGTACGAGACCTGATCGCCGCCGAGATGCCACGGTTTATCGCACGAAGGGCACAGCTTCTTTTGATAGGCGCTGAGCGCCTTCTCGTAATCGACGCTACGGGCACGATCGGTCTGACTCTGTTCGAGCTCGGCGCGCTTGCGCTCAACGTACTTCTGGAAAGCACGGAGCATGTAAATTCCCGCGAACGCGGTGAGTGCAATACCCACTATCACTCGTACATAGCCCCCAAAATTGGGGAGGTACGGCACGAGTTCGACAAAGAACGCCGTGAGCGCGAAGAGGCCAAACCCGTAGACGAACGGCCAGTATCGATTTCTGCGGAAGCGGATGAACAGCCATACTGCAACGACGAGAAGTGGGAGCGTCAAGGCGAGGCGCCACCCGAACACAACGAGTTCATAACGGCGGCTCGCCGCCTGGTAACGTTCATCGGCCGCCTGCCTTGCGGTCGCGATCTGGACTCGCAACTGGTTCATCCGGGCGTCAATCGGGCGAGCGTCATCGAGAAGCGCATTCTGTTGCTTTTGCCAGCCGGCGACGCTAGCCTGGAGCGCGTCGAGTTGACGTGTTCGCGCAAGCAACTCCGGATCATTGCGGCCATCCCCGGTGGCCTGCCTGGTCGCGATCCAGTTCCGGAAACTCTCGCGTGCTTCCGTGTAGAGCTTGACTGCCCGTTCCTGAGCGATGCGTGTGTTTTCGATCTTGTCGTTCAACGCATCCCGCTGAAGCTGCAGATCATGCATCTGGACGTCCAGCGGTGAAGTCACAGCATCGCTGAATTGCTCGGCATTCGGCGGTCCGCCATGCGGCGCATACATAAGATCGCGGATCACGAGTGCGCCGAGCATGTTTAAAAAGATCGCGAAAGCGATCGCGATAACCCAGGAAGCAACCTTCAGAAGACGTGCTGGTCGCGAATAGGCCTGACTGATCTTCATGGCAACCTCTTTTTCATCGTCATTTTGTGGAGCGGATGAGTTGCCCCGCTGGCGCGATCATAACCGCAGCGGCTCCAGCTTCGCCCGCCCCCGGCAAAAGCGCGACGTCGGTGGCCGCTTTCAGCGTGGTTCCAGCCAGCCCCCCATCAAGAGCATGGGTCTTCTGACAGCCTCCATCGACAATCGATTCACCTGGTCGAGTCCCGTCCGATCTCCGCATCGAACAAAAAAAATCCCGCGGCAACGCGTCATTGCCGCGGGAGAACCTTGGTAGACCAAAGAAGGTCGTGATGTCACATGGAACAAGCCATCACGAGCCGGAGTTTTGCATTACACCGGCGAATCGAATATCTGGGCGACTCTCGGGACGCATATCAGACAACTCCGAAACTCAAACATCCGCTCCAAATCGCAACACCGCGGATGAACTGCCCTCCTGCTTTTGATATGTTGCGTCCTGACTGGTTTTTCAGTCTCGCGAAAAAGACACCGTTTATTGTTTTGGAGACCAAATAAATGTCCATGAAGAAGTCGTTGCTTACAATTGCCGCACTGGGGGCCTTTGCCGGCGCAGCCCACGCACAGAGTACGGTTACGCTGTACGGACTTATTGATGAAGGCCTGAGCTATACGAATAACGTCAGGACGGGGTTCGATGCAAAGGGCAACCCGACGCACGGCAGCCTGTGGGCTATCCAGAGTGGCGTTCTCCAAGGTAGCCGCTGGGGCATGAAAGGCACAGAAGATCTGGGCGGCGGTCTTAAGACCATCTTCCAGATCGAGGGCGGCTTCAACGCCAGTAATGGTGCGCTCGGTCAAGGTGGCCTTCTGTTCGGTCGACAGGCATACGTCGGCCTGGCGTCAGCGAATGCGGGTACGGTCACACTGGGTCGCCAGTATGATTCCGTCGTCGACTATCTCGGTCCGCTAACGGCCAATGGCAGCTGGGGCGGCACGTTCTTCGCGCATCCGTTCGACAACGACAACACCAACAACTCCTTCCGCGTCAACAATGCGGTCAAGTACACGAGCGCGAACTACTCGGGCTTCCAGTTCGGGGGGCTTTACGGTTTCAGCAACTCCCCGCAGTTTGCGCAAAATCGCGCATGGAGTCTCGGGGCCCGTTACTCCAATGGCCCCCTTACAGTTGCAGCTGCTTACCTTGACCTGAAGAACCCCGGCTCGACCTGCGGCGGCGCGTTGCCGGGCACGCTACTGAACAGTGCGGGCGTGAACGCCTGCACCGGATCGGACACAACGTTTGCAGCTTCCAAGCAGCGCACGGGCGGTATGGGCGCAAACTACGCCTTCGGTCCCGCGACGGTGGGCGTCATGGCAAGCGAGACGCTGCTGAACAGTTGGGCGGGAACGATGCATACAACCCGGTTCCTCAACGTCGAAGCGAACGCGCAGTATTTTGCGTCGTCGGCCCTTTCGCTGGGCGCGATGTACGACTACACACGCGTCAACGGCGGTTTCACTGGATCGGGACTCGATGGCAATACCGGTTACCACTTCAACATGATCGGCCTGATGTCCGACTATTTCCTGTCGAAGCGTACCGACGTCTACGCGCAGGCAGTCTATAACATTGGCTCGGAAAGCGCGCGCGGCGGTGTGGCTATCGTGGGCGCGGGCGGTGCATCGACATCGACCTCCCAGGTCGTCGCGCGTGTGGGCATCCGTCATAAGTTCTGAACGAGCCTGGCCGGACGCAGCTAGCGCTGCTTGAGCGCCGTGAATCCGGTGCCGATTCTTCGATGCCTCGTCTGATTTTTTTAGGCGGGCGTCGAAGAATGCTCTCTCTACCAGGTCCGTCGACGGCCCATTGGCAACATCCCTGAGCATGTTTGCTTCTGGCGGGACTATTGATTGCCCTCTGTATCCGGCCTGCGGCTGGCAAGGTCGCGCCCGACAACCGCCTGAGCAGTGATAGCACACTGCTCGCTCGTATGGTAAGTGATCCGCCTATGCGTCAGTCCATCTTTGTTATTCGTCTCATCGCAGCCTCGATGATTTGCCTGCTTGGCGCGTGTGTGTCCTCAACGCCTGAAACGTCGACCACCGTTACGGGATCCGATCGTGATTCACATGGCTGTACCAGTTCTGCCGGCTATTCGTGGTGTGAATACACGCAGCGTTGCGAACGCCCCTGGGAACTCGCGAAACTGAAAGGCTTTGCACTTTCCGAAGAACATCTCGCGCACTACTGTTCAACGGGGACAGCCGAATAGTACGGCCTGGTCACATCACGTCACGAAATAACCAACTCAGGCGGCTGCGCTGATCGTATATCGCCTGATCTCGCATCTCATACTGCACGAGTGGTTTGTCATGCGTGACCGCTCCGCTCCCCGCCTGCTCCGTCGTCAAGCAACTGTTCGGAGCGCCGAACAGACATTCAGGATTGTGGCCAGCGACGCGATCCATCACGCGGCCAGCGCATTGCTTGCCACCCGGCTCGGGCACTACGCCCCTCGATGCCGGATCGCACTGCTACCGTATGACAGCGTGCGAACTCAGGAGCAGATGGCCACCGGAGAAATCGACCTCTGGCTCGGCGCCCGGTCGTCCATGCCACCCAACCTGCGCGCGAGGACACTTTATGAGGAACACTTCCTGTGCGTCATGCGGCGCGAGCATCCGCTTGCAGCCCGGCCCCTCGATCTCGATCGCTTCTGCGCACTTGAGCATGTGCTCGTCTCGCCCAGCGGCGGCGGGTTCCACGGAATAGTCGACGAAAGCCTGGCCGCGCTGAACCGCAACCGGCGCGTGACGGTATCCCTCAACAGCTTCCTGCTGGTGCCTGCCGTCATTGCCGGGAGCGATCTCGTTGCCACCGTGCCCGCCCGTCTCGCCCGCGCCTGGACACAGCAGCTCAATGTGCTTGCGCCGCCGTGCGAAATCGCCAGCTTTACTGTCATGATGGGCTGGCACGCCCGCGCACATGCGGATCCGGCCCAGATATGGCTGCGACAGCGGTTGGCAGACTTGCTGATCTGATCGCCGCGGCTGGCTCGATTACCAACTCACACGCGAGCGCTCCCATCGCTGGCAATCTCGCGCAGACACAAAGCGTGCCCCCCGGAACCGAAGTTCGCCAGGGGCAACAGATCACACGGGTTTCAGGAGGAAGGGCGCATCGCTTCGATGACGCCTTGCGCCAGGCCGTCATGCGAGTTGACCACGGCGAAGTCCTTCGCAAAGCCGGTGTTCAACGGGATCTCGCGGGTCATCGCAACCCCAGGGACATCGCTTTCCACGAACACGGTGGCCACATCGATCCCGGTCTCTCTCGCGCAGCGGAAGGCCGATTCCGTCACGCCGCAATCGTCTGCGGAGCCGCCGGTAGCGAGCTGACGCGAATCGGATTTGTCCTATGCCAGCGACAGAACATGCCGCCTACACTGGTTCTTATCTTGAAATTCAACTCACCGGAGAACTGCCATGAGCCCGCTTTCGTCGCTGATCGATCATTCGCAACTGCTCAACAGCGTACAGACGCTGTACTCGTTCGCACCCACCGAAGAGACTTTCGCCGCAGACGAGCGCGTCGCAGCAGCAAAAGCCATCGCGCGCGATGATGAGCGCACGGCACAGATCAAGAGTCTCGTCAGCGGCACGCTGCTTTTCCTGCCGCTCCTCGGCGTGTATTTCGCGCTGTGTGCCACCCGCTAATGCGCGAAGTGCAGGCCGCGTAGACGAAAAATCGCCCCAGGAACCGAAGTTAGCCGGGGCAAGCGCTCACGCGCGATTCAGAAGGAAGCGCGCATCGCGCCGATAACGTCACGCGCCAGGCCCTGAGGCGAGTTGACCAGGACGAAGTCCTTCGCAAAGCCGGTCTTCGACAGGATCGCGCGGGTCATCGCAACCCTGTCGCCCACACACGCCGTGGTCACGTCGATCCCGAACTCGCTGGCAAGCCGATAGGCTGATTCTGCTACGCCACGATCGGCCGCGGCACCGTCGGTGATGGCAACCAGTACCGCCCGGTTCTTATATTGCAGTTTTCGGCAATGGTGTCGCTATAACCATAGGGCTCGTCTGCCCGTCACAGAACGCTCACCATCCAGCAGTGATGGCGCTGCCAGAGGCCGGCACGGATGCCCGTCCATCCATGCGAGTCGCGGCCTTTTCCTTAGATAAAGTTCTCGGGGAGATGGAGCGAACTCGCTCGTTTACACCTCCCTCCCGTCTGCACATTGCGATCGCGTGCATCAAGTCTCAGTAACAGAGCGCTTTCTATTGAGCGACAAGCGCGATGCGTCGGATCTGCCTGGTAAGCCTGGTGCGTATCTCCAAATTGGATACGAATCACTTCAATCGCTTACTGCACTTGACTTCGCACGACCCGAACTTCCGTGTCGTCATCTCATAATTTCGGAGTCGTCTTAGGGATTCTTACCCGAGATATTTTTAAGATTCTTTACATGCTGATCGTCAGCGCGGCCACACGAAGAGTGGGATTGGGCAACAGCGAGTCGGCGTAAGCGGTGCGACGCATCCATGAGAGCACCGCCGGGTTTCGAAACAGGCTTCATTCGTTCAATCTCTTAGGAGCATTCAAAATGCAAGAACGTATCATCCCCGCCGTCATCATCGTTGCAATGGGCATCGTCGGTCTTCAGTCGATGCAGGCGCATGCCGCCGACGGCACGATCACGATCAACGGCGCAGTCTCGGATACGACCTGCTCGATCAACGGCGTGGCAGCCGGTTCGCCCGCCAACGTGACGACGACGCTGCCCACGGTTCCGGCCGGATCGCTGGCGTCGGCCGGCGCGGTTGCCGGCACGTCGAACCTCGGCAATATCCAGCTGGCGCTGAGCGGCTGCTCGGGCACGGCAACGAAGGCCGTCGCACGCTTCGAAAACGGTCCTACCGTCGACCAGAGCAGCGGCTATCTCGTCAACCAGTCCGTCGCATCGCCTGCTCAGAACGTCGAAGTCCGCCTGCTGAACGCACAGATGCAGCCGGTCAGCATCCTGACCAACGCGAACAACGACGTCGTCAACAACGGCGCGACGATCTCGGGCGGCGCAGCGACATTGAACTACTTCGCGCAGTACTACGCGACGGGCAAGGCGCAGCCGGGCAGTGTCACAACGTCGGTGCAGTACACGATGCAGTACCAGTAAGTGGCATCCGACGGCGCTTGTATCGGCAAGCGCCTTCATGATCGGGTTTGGCGTCGGAAAATGCGTGACTAAAAGTGAAGCGGGTGAAGCGATGAAAGCGATGAGTCGAGTGCTGGCGGGTCTGGGTCTGGCGTGTGCGCTGTTTGCCGGCGCGGCGCAGGCGAGTGTGACGATTGGCGGCACGCGGGTCGTGTACCCGCTGGATCAGCGCGAGGTGACCGTCAAGCTGAATAACGACAGCCGTACGCCGTCGCTGGTCCAGGTCTGGATGGACGACGGCAACGCCGATGCGAAGCCGGGCGACAGCAAAGCACCTTTCGTCATCACGCCGCCGATTTTCCGCATGGACGCGAGCAAGTCGCAGACGCTGCGCGTCATGTACACGGGCGAGGCACTGCCGCAGGATCGCGAGGCGGTCTACTGGCTCAACGTGCTGGACGTGCCGCCCAAAGCCGATGCGAAGGCCGACACCAACACGCTGCAGTTCGCCTATCGGACGCGCATCAAGGTGTTCGTGCGCCCGCCGAAGCTGCCCGGCACGCCGGACGAGGCGCCCCGCCTGCTCGACTGGAAGGTCGTGCCGGCGCCGCAGGGCAAAGGGCAGGCGCTCGCCGTGTCGAACCCGACGGCGTATCACGTGTCGTTCAGCGAGATTACGGTGACGTCCAACAGTGCGACGTACAAGAACGACAAGGGCGGCATGGTTGCGCCGCGCGGCCAGGAAATCATCGCAGTGCCGCAGATGAACGGTGTGCATGCCGGCAAAGTGCACTACGTCGCGATCAACGACTACGGCGGCGCAATCGAAGGCGATGCGACAATCGCGCAGTAACCTCACACTTCTTCACACGGCCGGACATTCCGGCCGTCCGTTTTCCTCTTCCAATCAATCTCGAAAAGGCCGGCGTGTGCCACTCCAGGCGCGCGCTGAGCCTTTGCACGTAAGGCTCTGGCGTCTCATCCAGCTGCTGGAGCGGTTGCCGCACGAACACCGTTTGCTCTGGGCTTGACCTGCCAGACAGGTGTCGGTGTGTCTGTGACGTTCAGTTCGACCTCGGGTGCATCCGGTGTCCCCTCGGTGCTCGCGAACGTCGGTACCGCGCAAGGCATCCGCGTGCAATTGCTCGATTCGACACAATCGCCGCTCGTGCTCGACTCTCCTCTGCTTCTTACGGCAAGCACGACGGGCAACATGTCGTTTCCCTTTTATGTCCAGTATTACCGCGTGGGTGCACCGGCTGTAGTTGCGGGTACTGTCCGCGCGACGGCGGTGTTTACGATGAGCTATCAGTGACCGAGCGAATGAACACGCAGCGCTGTCGTGTTCGCATGCTGCGGACGATTGGTGAGGTGCTGCCGTTCGGCCCGGAAGTCGCGGAGGGGGATGGACACAACGTTGGTGAGCCGGCCCCGCAGTCCGGACACCGCTGCGTTGGCATAGAGTACCCGTCATCGCTCCTCGACGGGTACGACGCCGCGCTGCTTGAACACTTCGTCACACACGACGATCTCGACGCTCGTCGCGTCGTACATGGAGTACCGACGATCCGAGGATTCCGTGCTCAAGTCCGAGCCAACCAGGACACGTGGGTTTTCTCGTTCTGCCCGTCTGCCGGCCGGCACGGGCAAGCGCCATGCATTTCACAACGCGTCCGATTTGAAGATGTCGAGGATCTGCCGCTTCTCCGATGGAGTGACATCCGGCGTTCCCGGGTTATCCGGTTCCGCATCATCCGACGACGCCTCTTTATGATGCACACGACGCGACGCTGACACGTCGATACTCGCAACGAAACCGTGACCGGGCAGATAGTCCGAATAGAACAGCTCACCTCGCGCCTTCGCTGCTCCATTCGGCAGCGCCGGTTCGGCTTGCGGCACGTTACGCAGCGCACGCTGCATATACTCGACCCAGATCGGCAGCGCAAGCTGCGCGCCGAACTCGCGGCTACCAAGTGATTTCGGCTGGTCGTAGCCCATCCACGCGACGGCTACGAGCGACTGCTGATAGCCCGCGAACCAGCCGTCCTTGGCGTCATTGGTCGTCCCCGTCTTGCCTTGCAGATCGTCACGATGCAGTACGTTCGTGCCCGCGCCCGTGCCCGCCGTGGCGACGGAGTGCAGCAGGCTGTTCATGATGTACGCGTTTTGCGGGGAGATCGTCTGCGGGGCTCCCTTGCCCGCCGACAGCGGCTGCACGTGAGAAAGCTTCTGGCCGCGTGAATCGGTTACTTCGGCGACGAGATATGGACTGATCCGGTAGCCGCCGTTGGCGAACACCGAGTACGCCCCGGCGAGTTGCAGCGGCGTCGCCTGTCCCGCGCCTAGCGCCATCGGCAGGTAAGGCGGCGTTCTGTTCACGTCAAAGCCGAAGCGCTGTGTGACGAAGTCCTGTGCGTACTGGGTGCCGATATACGACAGAATGCGGATCGACACGAGGTTTTTCGACTTCTGAAGCGCGACTCGCATCGGCATCGGACCATCTGGCTGGTCATCGTCCTTCGGGTCCCACGCTTGCCCGTGCGACGCACCCGCCGCGAAATGCAGCGGCGCGTCGTTGATGATCGTCGCCGGTCCGAGTCCCTTGTCGAGCGCCGCCGAATAGATGAATGGTTTGAAAGTCGATCCCGGCTGACGCCACGCCTGCGTGATGTGGTTGAAGTTGTTCTTGTTGAAGTCGAAGCCGCCGACGAGCGCGCGAATCGCGCCATCCTGTGGCGTCATCGATACGAGCGCGCTTTCCACCTGCGGCAGTTGCGTGATCTCCCAGTTGCCATTCGCATCGGCGATCAGCCGTATGATCGAACCCGCACGGATGCGCTGCGCCTTCGCCGCGCGCGGCGATATCGAAACCGACGCGAAGCCCAGGCTGTCGCCCGACATGCTCACCTGCGTGCCATCGAGCAACTGCGCCTTCACTTCCTTCGACGTTGCCGACGTCACGACGGCCGCCACGATTTCCCCGTTGTCAGGATGATCGTTCAACGCGTCGTCAATCGCGTCATCGCGCTCATCGCCGGCCGGCGGCAACTGCATAAAACCTTCCGGCCCACGATAGCCGTGACGGTGCTCATAATCCATCACACCTTTGCGCACCGCGTGATACGCAGCGTCCTGATCGGCAGATCTGATCGTCGTGACAACGTTCAGGCCACGCGTATAAGTCTCGTCCTTGTACTGCGCGTACATCATCTGACGCACCATCTCCGCAGCGTATTCGGCGTGGACGCTGTATTCGTTACCCGCCGTCCTGGTATGAATTTCCTGCCTGATGGCTTCGTTGTACTGGGTCTGCGTGATGTAGTTCAGATCGAGCATCCGTTTCAGGATGTATTCCTGACGGATCTTCGCGCGCTTTGGATTGACGACGGGATTGTACGCAGAGGGCGCTTTTGGCAGACCCGCGAGCATCGCTGCTTCTGCCAGGGTAATGTTCTTCAGATCCTTGCCGAAGTACACGCGCGCAGCCGCCGCGAAACCATACGCGCGCTCGCCCAGAAAGATCTGGTTCATGTACAGCTCGAGAATCTGGTCTTTCGTGAGGGTGTGCTCGATCCTGTACGCGAGCTGCATTTCCCTGAGTTTGCGGGACAAGGTTCTTTCGTTCGACAGGAACAGGTTGCGCGCCAACTGCATCGTCAGTGTGCTTGCGCCCTGAGGCGACCCCTTGTGCGCCAGATCGGCAATGCCCGCCCGCAGTATGCCCACAAAGTCGATACCACCATGCTCGTAAAATCGCGCGTCCTCGATGGCGAGCACGGCCTTCTTCTGTATGTCAGGAATGTCCTTAAGCTGAACCAGCTCGCGCCGTTCCGCGCCGAACTCACCAATCAGAACGTGATCGGCGGTGTACACGCGTAGCGGCACCTTGGGACGATAGTCAGTAAGCGCGTCGATCGACGGTGTCGGCGCTGACGTCTCAACGGCAGCCCAGGCCGCGGCCTGCATACCGGCAAGCGCCGATAATGCGCCAACGCCCGCGAGCCAGCGTACAACCTTGCTAACGTGGCGTTGATCGACGGGCGAGCAGATCGCACTGCTGCACAACCGGCGATCAGGCGAATCTTCGCCGTCCCTTCGGAAAGAGCCTGGCGGTAGTGGTCGCCGGTTGATGTGATGCTCGTTGTAGTCGCGCTTTTTCATGTCCTACCTGTTCGCGGTGGCCGCACCTGATAGCCCGGACGGCAACCCCTCGTAAACCCATTCGATCAGCGCGTCGTGCGCCGCCTGTGCCGCGGATGCGCGAACATCGTTGATCACGCTGACCACCACATAATTTGAGCCATCTGCGGCAGTGACGTAGCCGGCAATCGCTCGAACGTCGCGCAACGTTCCCGTCTTCATATGCGCATGTCCACGCGCAGTCATACCGACCAGGCGGCGGCGCATCGTACCGTCGACGCCCGCGACTGGCAGCGAGTCAATAAAAATCTGCGCGACCGGGCTCGACCATGCCGCCTGCAGCAGAGTCGAAAGCGACATCGCGCTGATGCGTTCGTTGCGTGATCGTCCCGAACCGTTTTCCAGCACGAGTTCCGGAAAGGCCAAGCCCTTTTTTCGCAGGAATCCAACAATGGTTCGCGTCGATTTCTGCGCTGTCGCGGGAGGCCGGCCCGACACTGCGCCGATCGTCAAAAACAGGTTGCGCGCCATCACGTTGTTGCTCAGCTTGTTGATGTCGCGAACGATATCTCGCAGCGGCGGACTGTCATGCGTTGCCACGAGACGTGCCCCCGCCGGCACCGTGCCTTCACGGATGTAACTGGCATCCGGGCTATCCGTAAACGTGCCGCCCGTCTGTTGCCAGAGCGCAAGGAATCCCTCGCCAAAGAACGTCGTGTGATCGAGGACTGCTTCATTGACGACCTGTTCGCCACAGCGTCGCGAATAAGCACCACGGAATATCGCGTGAACGATCCCGGCATCGCCGCGCTCGACGGTCGGCCCATAGCCTTGCGAGGGTGTGCGACACGGCCCTGTCGTCATGCGCAGCTCGTTATCGATCAGCAGATGCGCGAGCGGTGGACTCACTTCAACCTTGACGGCGCCGTCAGTCGACGGTGTCAATCTGAACGACAGCGACTTGAATGAATAGAGCAGCGGATCGGGACCTACCGCATAGAGTGATCCGGCGTCGCCATCAAGGAGCGGCAGCTCGCGTGTAGTCGGAGCGAAATAGTGTTTATCGAGTACCAGTGCACCGTCGACGCCGGTGATGCCTGCGCGGTGAATCTTCCGTACCAGATCGAGCAGTTCCTCCGGAACCAGCTTCGGGTCACCTCTACCCTGGATATACAGATTTCCGTGAAGCACGCCGCTTGCATCGACATTGCCCTCGGCCCAGGCGCTGGTTCGCCAGCGATAGTCGCGGCCCAGTATCGACAGACCGGCCCACGTCGTCACGAGCTTCATTGTGGACGCGGGCATCATCGGACGGTCGGCGTTGAGCGCGATGAGTGGCGTGCTACTGCCTGCTTTCGCGATCACCACGCTCATTGCCGAAAGTGGTACACGTGCCTGCGCGAGTCCGGACGTCACCGGCTGCGGCAGCGTGATCGGGGCTGAATCGACCGCCTTGCCGGCGTCGACGGGGATTTCGACGGCCATCGCCCCAAATGACATGGCACACGCTAGCAGAATGGCAACTGGCTTGCCGGGCAACCCGGGAGAGAAGTGACGGACTGGATTCCTCACGCGTTAGCGATGCCAGTGATGGCCGCCCCACAGATCGAATCCGATGGAGACCGATTGCACCCAGACAGGCCAAACGGGTGCAACGTAGACGGGAGCCGGCTGGACCGCCGACACAACAACAGGCTGCGACTGCACAGGCACGTCACCTTCCGCATGTGCCGTCGGTGCCAGCGGCACCGCTGCGGGCGAATATGCGTACGGACCTGGGTAGTAGCAGCCACCAAGCGGCACCCCGCCGGCGACGGCCAGCGGCAGCATCAATACCTTGAGGTTCATGCGTCGTTCTCGTATAGCGAATTCTGACGGTACGACTGACGGCTCACTCTCAATCCCGCATCCATACTGAACACCTTGCGATGGAAATCACCGCGCCAGTCATGCAGTGCGAACATATCGACCGCTTCACGAGAGAAAGCCGTCATTCGTTACTTGCCGGATTACGGTTTGGCCGCTGACGCCGCGCTAGCGCTCGCTGCCTTCGGCGTACCGGCCGTTGCCGCACGTTCTGCTTTGTGAGCGGCGCTGGCGTGCGAAGCGTGCTTCACCCCGTGCGTGTGATGCCTGGTGTGCTTGCCATGCTTTTTGTGCTTGCCATGCTTTATGTGCTTGTGGCTGTGACGCTTGCCGTGCTTGTGATGTTTGCCATGCTTGTGATGCTTCTTGTTCTTGTGGTCGCGAGCCGGCGCGACGACGGTGTCATCCGCCGAACCCGTCGTGAC
Organism: Paraburkholderia sp. Tr-20389; assembly: GCF_017104565.1. Classification (GTDB taxonomy): domain Bacteria; phylum Pseudomonadota; class Gammaproteobacteria; order Burkholderiales; family Burkholderiaceae; genus Paraburkholderia. Next base: position 202,741 of record NZ_JAAGPD010000006.1, read on the forward strand.
GCCCTCGTCACGCGCGTTATGCACAACCTGGTCCTTCACTTCCTGCGTGACCTGGGCAACAGCCGCTTGCGCCACCTGCTGCTTGACTGCCTGTGCAACCTGAATCGCGGCGGCTTGCGCCACCTGGTCCTTCACTGCCTGCACAACCTGCGCCGTAGCCGCCTGCGCGACCTGATCCTTCACAGCGTTGGTCACCTGAACAGCCTGATCGACCTGTGCGTAAGCACCAATCGAGAACAGCGCTGCAATCGCAGCGAGGATGAGTTTCTTCTTCATTACACGATCTCTTGAACTAAACAGATTCGCCGCCTCAATCGTCGGCTCGCGACACAAACGCCGACCGGATATCTGGGGTTGACCGGGGATCGTTCATTTCACAAAGTCTTACCTTCGTGCGCCTAAATACACCAGAGTTGTTCCGTCATCCTTCTTCGAAAAATTCGCAAGGAATCGAAAAAACCAGATCGAATCGAGATCTTCACGTCAACGGATGCCATACGCTTTCCGTTTATGACCCGATCATCGAACCGGTCACTGGACACCAGAACCTGAACCATGAGACTTCGCGTTATTCCCTTCGCGCTGGCTTGCGCGAGTGTCGCTATTCACTGCGGCGCCCAAACCATCGCGACGGGTATCTCCAGCCGAGATGCTTCGAATGCTATCGGTGACACGTCGACAGTTGTGGTTCGCCATCCTAATCTTGATCAGAGTTATTGGGGTGGACATCGCCGTGCGCACGCCGGCAGCAAGGTGCACCGCGCTGAACACTGCGATCGCGAAGACGGCACTCATTCTTGTTGAACACGGACACGGCACTCGGAAGTACACTGCACGCCCCGCGGAGAACGACGTAGAGCAGCCAACCATTCCTGAAGGAACCTGAAGATGAACCAGAAAGATTCGATCCGAAAGCCGACCTTGCGCCTTACGCGACGTGAATGTCTGGCCGCAGCGGTCGTGGTCAGCGCGGTGCTTCTGGGTGGCTGCGGCGCATTCCATGGCCCACAGTCTGTTGCGGTGACAAACACATCCGGTAGTGCGGCGATACCGCCTGCCCCTGCGGGCTATTACCGTGCCAACGTTGGCGACACCGTGTCGTCTGTAGCATCGGGTTTTTCGCGCGCGCCCTCCCTGATCGCGCAGTGGAATGGCATCTCCGTCGATTCCACACTTGTTCCTGGCGAACTACTTCGTGTCGCACCCGTTGCGGATTCAGAAAACGTACGCCCCGTTCCCGATTGCCAAGGCTCGCACGTGGCCGGTCGGACAGAAACTCCCGAGTTTTTGTGGCCAGTGGTTGGAGCCGTTACAACCGCCTATGGCACTAACGGTGCCAAAGGCATCGTCATTTCTGGCCATTCCGGCGATCCGGTAAGGGCCGCCCGGGGCGGGCGCGTTCTGTACGCCGGAAACCAGGTCAAGGCGTATGGCCAGTTGATCGTGATCAGGCACGATAGTCATACCCTGACGGCATATGGAAATAACAGCCGTGTCCTTGTCAAAGAAGGCGCCCTCGTCACCCAAGGCCAGGTGATCGCCGAGATAGGCGATGAGGTAGTTGGAAAGCCGGCACTTATCTTTGAGGTGCGAAAGGATCGAGTGCCTGTCGACCCGGCGACCTATCTCCCCCCGTGTCATCCATCGATGTGAGATCGGCTCTCCGGAACGCAAGCCGATGTGGGGTTAATGCCTCATTGCTTAACAGATCGAAATTGACCATTCCAAGGCTATTTCGATCGCAGGGGTGCAGACTTCCAGCACGGTCGTATCCACCGTGCCGTTGATGCCACCGATGAGGCGACTCTCCTGTGCCGTTTCGTCCTATCCTCCCTGCGCTGTAGTGTCATGGCCTCGATGTGTCAGACGATGCAGGCGCACCACCTTTCGCAGTATCTATACGTTCATTGGCTAACAAAAATATTCGTGGCATTTATTTCGTCATCCTCATGTCATTAGCCACCACCTTGTCGGGCTGCGTGCGGCTTCCCGTGACCCAAGGATCTGGCAAATCGCAACAATCCGAGGTGGAGGTGACGAACGATCGTTCAGTCATGGATGATGCGAACCCTCCGGAATCGCAGCAGATCAAACCGTCAGCATCATTGGGATTCCCGCAACTGGGAGTTGCATCATGGTATGGGACGACATTCAATGGGCATCGCACTGCAAGCGGTGAGCGCTTCAACATGAACGCCATGACAGCAGCGCACAAGACGTTGCCGCTGGGATCGTACGTGCGTGTCACTCTGGTTCGCACTGGAAGATCCATAATCGTGCGCATCAACGATCGCGGACCCTTTAGCCGTCGTCGGATCATCGACCTGTCGTATGCAGCGGCATCGGCGCTCGGAATTCAGAGAGCAGGCACCGGCCTCGTCGCGATCAGTCGGTTGCGTTCCGCGACAAGCGACATTGTCGACGTACAGGGTGACGACAGCTAGCCATGACCAAACCGTCGAAGAACGGCAGATCGTTTCTGACGAAGGAAATGCTTCTGCCACTTGCTGCGGCACGTGTGCGAGCGTTGTCGCTGGAAAACCACCTTGCCCTTGCGACGTTACGCGCAGGGCAAGGCGATTTCTATCAGATGAGTTGCCTGTTGCGGACGATCTACCTTGCGTATTTCATACACGCCGAGTTGGCGCAGCCAACTGAAGATGTCTTCCCTCAGGCGGAGCACGCGCTTGCCCGCAGTGTTGCCCGGTCGGAGAACGGCGAGGGATGGTCCCTTGCGGACGATGAGTGGCAGCTCATCACCCGGATACTGGAAATGCATGACCGTCAGCTATCCCGCACCCCTCGTTACGTTTTCGAGAGAGCGTGGGAACAATTGCAACGCTTCACTTCGAGCAACGCCGAGTCTCCGATTTCATTGGGGCAAAAAGATCATTGACTGCACCTGAGCGCTGGCCAGGTTATACGACCGTCCGCCTCAGAGCTGCGACCGAAATTGATCGGGTTATCGTCCGCTCAGTTTTCTGGGAGCGATGTCAGCTGTTATCCTGATTTTGGAAATTGCGACCGGCTTGGTCGCTTCGCTTCACTTATCAGACCAACGGCGGCCTGCCATATCGCGTTGCCGCCGCCAGGGACGAGGCCAAGCAAGTCCGACGGTCACTTCGGAAATGAATGCGCACTCGTAGCTGCTCACTCACGCGTCGCCTGAACCCGCCCGGCCTTGACGGCCGCTTTCAGCGATGACCAGTCCGCCTCGTTCTGCTCCGCGTACGCGAGCGCGAATCGCTCGATGGCTGCGTCGAATGCCGACGACTTGCCCACGTATCCGCTGATCAGCGCCGGGTCGCCCGCTTTCGCCATCGATTGCGCTAACGCTGTGCCACACGACACCGCATATTCGGCAAGGTCCGCGACGTCGAAGGTGGTGAAGTCGAATGCCCCTTTCATATCGCGCAACTGCCTGACATAGAAGTCATTGCCTGTGTGATGCATCTTGGACCATCCCAGGAAGATGTCACTGGCCGATTGCAGAAGACGCTGGCCATTTACCACCCGCTGACCATGATTCGGATATTGACTGGCCGGGAGGTAGCCCTCCAGCACCGACGCCCTCGCCTCCTTGAGTTGCAGGAATAGCGGGCATTCCCCGTCTGCCATGAAGAGCGCCTCATAGCAGCGGGTACCGACCGAACCGATGCCGACGACGCGAATCGCGACATCGACGAGTTCATAACGGTCGAAGAGCGCGCGCCTGTCGTCGGGCAACGTCAGCCGGTAATCGGCGAAGAACCTCCGGATCATGTCGTCGTACTGCTTGTGTTCGCGCCTGTTCTTGAGCGGGATGTGATAGACCAGCGGTGGCAATTCCCTGATGCGCACCTTGCCGTTGACCAGTTCGGTCGAATGGCTCATTACCGAACGCGACGACTGCAACCGCGCCTTGTCGATGACTGCCAGCTCCTTTCGTTTTTCCTCGGTGGAATCCGCAATGGTCAGCATCGTCGCGGCCTTGAACTGGTAGTACCAGATGTCGAGCGTGTCCATCCTGCTGAACTCCACGATGCGCGCCCGGAATGTCTCGCACAGTCGACGGACAATGCCACGCTGATTGCTCAGTGCAAACCCACGTTCGCGCGCGGCGATCACGAAGGACGCGGCCAGCCTGCGCACATCCCAGTCGAATGGTCCTGGTAGTGTCTCATCGAAGTCGTTGGGTCCGAAAAGAATCCGTCGCTCAGGGCTCGCGAAAAGCCCGAAGTTGGCCAGGTGCGCGTCACCGCCGAGTTGCACGATGACATCGCTGCGCGGCAGCCTGGACAAATCAAATGCCATCAGCGGAGCGGCACCGCGATAAAACGCAAACGGATTCGCAAGCATGCGGCCATACCTGATCGGGATCAACTCCGGCACCCGCCCCACGTTGGATGCGTCGAGCAGTTCGATCGGGTCTCGCTTTTCTATCTTGCAGACCGCAAGCTTCGCTCGCGAAACCTTTCTGCGCGCTTCCTTGCCGAGATTGATCCGGGATGCAAGCGGTCCGCGGCCGGCAAACAAACCCGAGACATCGTTGTGTGTAGTCATTGTTCGAGAACTCGTGTTTTCTTCGATAGTTTGACGCATGCGACAGGATTCAGTTCTTTCATATGGCACGCCCTTCGATTTCGTTACATCCCTGACGAATACGAAAGCCGGGAACCGTATTCGACGCCCAAACAGCATTCAGGCAGGCACGACTTCCATATTAATGCAGGCAGGGTCATCAACTGTCGCGATGAACCGTTCATCGCTTGATGGACTCGTACTCGCTTGAAAACAGATTGCCAGATTCATAGAATGATTTGATCTTTTCCGGATATCTGAGCAATACGCTCGCCGCCTGTTTAAGAGCGGCACGTCCGTTTTCGTCTTGATTGATACGGACGAAGTTTTCTGTCAGAAGTCCGATTCATGTACGCATCAGGTTGAGGCCAACCGTACGTGGAGGGCAACATGGCTTGCGAATTTCCGCTTAGTCGCCGCAGCTTTCTCAAAGTCATCGGTGGAAGCGTCGCGACTGTTACGGTGAGTAACCTCTCAGCTTCCCTGATGAGTGGCTGTACAACGTCCTCTTCGCGCGCTCGCCCCACCGCCCCCGCCTCCGCTGGCACCTGAACGCCCCGCGACTGGACACATGGCTGGGCGACGGAGCCTGGCAAGGCCAATTGGCGTATCGAAGGCTATCTGAAGGTGACGGGATCGAAGATCTACGCCCGCGACTTTAAGGCGAGCGATTTCAAAGGATGGCCATCGCATGAGAACTGGTTGTACGCGCTGAGATGTAACTGCGTCGACAGGATCGTTCTAGGCTACGACCTCAGTGTATTGCCGCAGAACCTCCAGCCCATTGCCATCGTCTCCAACAAGACATTGAACGCGCGTCGCGTTCCCCTCGCTCAGGAAAGCGATCCCTACAGCGAAAAAAACACGGATATCAGCTTCTTTCCTCAGGACAACCATCCCGCCGATTGCTACGGCCAGCCCGTTGCCCTGCTCATTTTCGAAGACTTCGATACTTACCGCCGGGCACGAAAGATACTGGAATTCAACGACAAGGCAAAACAAGCGATATTCCTTGTCGATGCCGACTGTGATACGACATCAATCAGTCTCACAAGGGCTACGGCTCTAATGCCTTGAACGGGCACAGTCGCAGCGTCACGAAGGCCGCAACGATCGTCATTAAAAATGTGCGAATTCGCCGACAGCCTCCCTTCATTTACGCCAAAGGAATCCATTCATATTTTCTTTGTGTGTCGGCCGATCGAAATCTTTGCACCTGAACCTATCCGGCATTGCTCATTGAACGGACAACCCGACCGATCGCTTCGATTCCTATGACGACATGAAGTCGATTGATGTCTATCGCTAGATCGTCGCATTGGCGTCAGTACTTTCGAGCTTGATATTACCTGGGTTCAACTGAATCACACGCAGATTCGTGGCGCGCAAATAGATCACCGAAGTCTTGCCACGCCCAAACAGAGCGATAGTATCGCTCGACTTTTCGCTCCGCCTCAAAGCTAAAGAAGGCCGATGCAGATGTGCAATTTAGGTAGTAGTTCTTGCCGTCTCCACGCAAAAAACTTCCCGTTCGAGATAACGCGAATTGCCCACTAAAAAGCCGACCATCAGTGTGGAGCCGCTATGTGCGGTGTCGCACAGATTGCCTCGATGCGAATCGCATTCAATGCATCTGACTGGCATTGAAGACTGGAAAACCAATACGAGTCAGTACAAATTTAATACAGAGAGAGTGAGGGCATCATGAAGAATCCCGTCGGGCTCAATCCGCCCTTGGCAAGGCGCGTCTGCGTTTTCGTCGTATTTGGCGCTATTGGTTTGTCCGGATGCGGCACGGGAGGAAATACCACCGCGAGCGATCCGCCCACCTTTGCAGTTATCACAAACCAGAGTTCATACGACTGCCGGAAGAGCGACGGCACTCGCGATGACACATGCAAGATCGAGGGAAAGGTTCTACATAACGGACCAACAGCCAATCTGTCCTACATACTGTACAAGCCCAGCGACAAGGAACATGAGACACCGATCGTCTGTACGTTGCCGGCCGCAGCCGCCGACGTGATCGCGACAGGGCGCAGCATGTCTTTGACAGTGCCCGTGAGTGCCGCGGGCGCACAGGCGGCACTCGGCATAAGCGGTGGAACAAGCCAGACGGCTCAGCTAGTTAATCTGAACACGGGTAGCCAGCCTGCACTTTATATATTGACATCAAACTTTTCACTCTGCATGGCTTATGGCTTCGGTGCAATTGATTCAACCACATACGCCGCGAGCCTGACGAAGGTGCTTGCCGACGCCGCGAAGATGTCGGTTGCCGCTTCAACGGCGACTAATCCCGTGATCGCCGACGCCCCGACTCCCGCTTCGAACCCGGCGACCGAGGCCCCGGCTCCTGCTTCCAACCCAGCACCCGCTGCACCCGGGGCGAATCCTTCAAAAGGAGGAAAAAAGAACCCCGCAGGATGAAGGGCGATCACGCCGCACAAACCGACAGTACCGACAGCCAAACCGAACAACCCAACGGAGCATGCAATGGAATCTGCAATCCAGAAAAGCAAGACTAACGTCATTTCGGATCCCAAAGAAACATTGCAAACATTTAATCTGCTTGAATTGCAGCAGTACACGGCAGAGGGAGCTTACTCGTCGAATGCCAGTACCGACGTCCATCTCTTTTATGTGGGCAGAGACGATGTTCACGACATCCTGAAGCATATCCTCTCCCGCGTCAGTGTATCGCTCTATCTGAACATGTACGGCTATGACGACGCCGAGCTGAACGGTATCTTGATGGACCTCGTTAAGGACCCCACCGTCACGATGCTTGTAACACTGGACCGTTCACAGGTACATGGACTCACCGAGAGAGGCCTGCTGACTAAAGACATGGCTGAGAACGCGGCCGGGATGAATACGCACTTTGTGGTCGGCGAGTCGCAAACTCATCAGATCAGCCACACGAAAGGATTCGTCGCTGATGGACGCGTTGCGCTGGAAGGCTCAACAAATTGGTCCCAATCCGGTGAGGGCATTTTCCTTTTCAGCGATCACGGGAAGCCTGTGGCGGGTGGACCCAAGTACAAGGCGCAGAACAACACGGCATGCGTGATTACCGACCCCGATACGATCAGCCGTTTCCAGACTGAACTCGTCAGGGAACACATGATAGCGAAGGCACAGGACAAATCTAGTCTGTCAGAGGCGATGGAGGTTGAGCCGGCGGCCGCCCATTCCTGACACGACAGGTCCGACTCTCACCGAAGCGCCTCAGATTCGAGTGGTACTCATCCGGATCGCGTGGGTCATCTTGTACTGGAGACATCTTGCCGCACCGACGGCGAACGCTATCTAGTCTGGCGCTTGGCTTGTCCACGATGACCTACGTCACCTTCAAATCCCGCACGATCCAGTCGAGCGCGGACTGCGCGAGATCATCCAGGCTGCGCCCCGCCAGCGTCAGTACCTGAAGGCGGCGCTGCGTCAGCAACGGGTTATCGAACGGAACCGCCTTCATACGATCCACGCCCAGCCGCTTGGCCACGGAAACGTACCCCGACGGCATGATCGACTGCGGCACCGACAGCGCGAAACGATACAGCGCCGCGACATATCGGCTCGTCATCAGCGGCACGATTTCGATGTTCTCGACGTTGCACGCAATATCGAACAATTGACGGTTCGTCGTGCCCTTGTCCTGAAGCAAAACCGGATAGGCAGTGAGATCCTTCAGCGCGATCTTCGCTTTGCTTGCGAGGGGATGTTCGTCGTGCATCAAGGCCATGACGGGCGCGCGTTGCGTGTACTCCACTACGACGCCCGCCTCCGGCTTGAAGCTGAACGTCAGCGCGATGGACGCCTCGCCCGACAGCAACATCTGACTCGCTCTTTCGGACGGCACGACCTCGAGTTGAATCGCGACATCGGGATGCTCGCCGCAGAACGCGCCCAGCGACACGGGCAAAAAATCGAAGGCAAAACCTTCCGTACACGCAATCGTAATGGTGCGCGAGCGCCGCCGCTCTTCCCCCTGGATTTCATCGAAGACCGCCTGCGCATCCGACAGCGTGCGCTGTGCGTGACGCAGCAGGAGCCGTCCGGCGTGTGACAGGACCATGCCACGCGCATGCCGCTCGAACAGCGGCACGCCGATATCGCCTTCGAGCTTGGCGATATGCCGGCTCAACGCGGACACGGTCAACCCGAGCTTCTCGGTCGCGGACGTAAGCGAACCCGCCTGCGCAACGACGGAAAAATAGTACAGCGACGGTTCCAGCAGCTTACGCATGGCAATGACGCGTGGCCCGAGGTTCGACGCGAGGTTTGAGGAAAACGCAAATGTACCTTGTTTGATTGCGAATACAAAAATACTTCCAGCCCGGTAATCTGGTCACAGTCGCATCAAACCTTTTACCCCACATGTCCAGACATCGCGCCCTTGCTCTCGCCCGTTCGCACTTCGACAGCGGCGACTTTCTCGCCACGCTCACCCGGCGCGTCGCGCTCCCGACCGAAAGCCAGCGCGTCGATGCCGCGCCGCTCCTGCGCCGTTATCTCACCGATGAAATCGAAGGGCCGCTCCGCGCGCTCGGCTTCACCTGCGAGATCATGGAAAACCCTGTGTCGGGGATGCCGCCGTTTCTCATCGGCGAACGCATCGAATCGCCCTCGCGCCCGACAGTGCTGTTGTACGGCCACGGCGACGTGATCGACGGCGACGCCGCCAACTGGACCTGCGAGCGCTCGCCGTGGCGCGTGAGCGTCGAAGACGAGCGCTGGTATGGACGCGGCATCGCCGACAACAAGGCGCAGCACTCGATCAACCTCGCCGCGCTCGCGGCGGTTTTCGCGGAGCGCGGCGAACTGGGCTTCAACGCGAAGATCATCTTCGAGATGGGCGAGGAAGTCGGATCGCCGGGGCTCGACGCTGTGTGTGCGACGCTGCGTGATCGTCTTACAGCCGATCTCCTGATTGCTTCGGACGGGCCGCGTCAACGCTCGTCGTCGCCCACGGTGTTCCTCGGCTCGCGTGGCGCGTTGCACTTCCGGCTGCGGGTCGCGAATGCATTCGGTGCGCGCCATTCGGGCAACTGGGGCGGCGTGCTCGCCAATCCCGCGACCGTGCTGGCCAATGCGCTCGCAAGTCTCGTCGATGGCCACGGCCGCATCCGCATCAACGGCCTCTTGCCGCCACCCATTCCGCCGCAGGTGCGCGAGCGGGTCGCCCATCTGGAAATCGGCAAGGACGAAGGCGATCCGCCGCTCTCGCCGAACTGGGGTGAACCCGGCCTCACGCCGGCCGAGCGCGTGTTCGCATGGAACACGCTCGAAGTACTCGCGATGCAATCCGGCAACGTCGCCAACGCGGTCAGCGCGATTCCACGCGCAGCCGAAGCGGTGTGCCAGTTGCGCTTCGTGGTCGGCACGGACTGGCGGCGCGCGCAGCAACTGATCACCGCACATCTTGCACGCGAAGGCTTCGATGGCGTCGAGGTGACGATCGAGGCTTCCGGTGGCGCGACACGGCTCGATCCCAACGATCCGTGGGTCGCATTCACCGAACGTTCGATCGAAGCGTCCACGGGCAAACCGGTGACGCTGCTGCCGAACCTCGGCGGCACGATCCCGAACGAATGCTTCGCCGACACGCTCGGCCTGCCGACCATCTGGATTCCGCATTCCTATCCCGGCTGTCGTCAGCATGCGCCCGACGAGCACGTGCTCGCGCCCGTCATGGCCGAAGCGCTGCAACTGATGACGGGCGTCTTCTGGGATCTCGGGGAAGACGACGTCCCGCACGCCCGCTGAACGCCAACCTATTCGCTTTCCTGAACGGAACACACATCATGGATTCGACCATCATCGACGACAACACGCGGCAGGCCGACACGAAGCCCATGCGGCGACTGATCGTCGCGACGAGCATCGGCAACGCGCTCGAGTGGTTCGATTTCGCGGCATACGGCTTCTTCGCCGTCACGCTGTCGAAGCTGTTCTTTCCGGCTCACGACGAAACCGTCTCCCTGCTGATGACGTTCGGCACCTTCGGTCTGTCGTATGTGTTCCGCCCGCTCGGCGCGCTGCTGCTCGGGCGCTATGCCGACCGCCACGGGCGCAAGGCGGCGCTGCTCGCGGCGCTCGCCCTGACGACGATCGGCACGCTCATCTGCGCAGTCATTCCGACGTATGCGCAGATCGGCCTCGCCGCGCCCATCGGCCTGATGTTGGCGCGCATACTCATCTCGTTCTCGACGGGCGGTGAATTCGGCAGCGGCACCGCGCTCATGATCGAGCAGAAGAGCCAACGCAAGGCGTTTCTCTCGAGCTGGCAGTTTTCGAGTCAGGGTATGAGCACGGTCCTCGCGTCGTGCGCGGGGCTCGTGCTCAGCACGCAACTGTCGGCCGCGCAAATCGAGTCGTGGGGGTGGCGCATGCCTTTCGTCTTCGGCCTGCTCGTGGCACCCGTTGGGCTTTATATCCGCAAGCATATCGACGATACCCTGCCGGCAGAAAAGGAAGGCACGACACGCAAGGCTCCCGTGCGCGAACTGCTCGCCCACAGCAAGGGCCGCATCCTGCTCGCCGCGGGCATCATGGCGGTCTCCACGGCGGCCAGCTATCTGATGATCCTCTACATGCCGACCTATGCGGTGAAGCAACTGCACCTGCCGGCATCGACGGGCTTCGCGGCGACGGTGGTCACCGGCCTCATCCTGATGATCTGCACGCCGATGATGGGCCATCTGGCGGATCGCTATGGACGCAGCCGCATGATGGTCGGCTCCGCGCTGCTCACGCTGCTGACCATCTACCCATGTTTCGCGTGGCTGCTGTCGAGCGCATCGTTTGCCGTGCTGATGGCGATCATGGTGCTGGCGGGCGTCTTGAAGGCGATCTACTTCGGTCCGCTCGCCGCGGTGCTGTCGTCATTGTTTCCGACGAGCGTGCGCAGCACGGGCCTCGGCTTCAGTTACAACATCGGCGTGATGGTGTTCGGCGGATTCACACCCTGGCTCGTCACCGCGATGATCGGCGCAACGCACGACCCGCTTTCGCCAGCGTTCTATCTGATGGCATGCGCGGTGCTCAGTCTCGCCTGCATCGGCCTCTATCACTTCAAGCTCGTGAAGCACATCTGACTCATGACCATGCACGACAACGACATGCAAATGCTCACCGACGATTTCAGCGGCTGGCTCATGTATCACTCGGTAGGCGTTTATCCGGACCATCGCCGGGCGATGACCGATGCGCTCGCCCGCTTTGCCGCGACATGGTGCGCGCCCGACGATACTCGCTGGGATGAAGCCCTCGCCGCGCGGGCGCGTCTCCTCTCGGACTGGGCCGCGCTGATCGGCGCGCGCGATGCCGACGTGTTCGGCGCGCAGAACGTGACGGATATCTTCGCGCGCTTCATCGACGGCCTCGCCGACGATGTGCTGCGCGGCCGCACCGTGCTCGTCGCGGCGGATTGCTTCCCGAGCCTGCACTTTCTGCTATCGGGTCTCGCGGCGCGACGCGGCTTCACGCTGCGCACCGTTGCCGTCCGCGAAGGCGAAGCGTATGTGCGCGACGAAGACTTCATCGAAGCATGGACCGGCGATGTCGCGCTTGCGCTCGTCACATGGGTGTCGTCGTTGACTTCGAAGCGCGTGAATCTCGCCGCAATGTGCGAGCAGGCGCGGCGTCGCGGCAGTCTCGCGGCACTGGACGTGACGCAGGGCATCGGCATCCTGCCGTTCGATCTGAACGAAACACCCTTCGACTTCGTCTGCGGCTCGACGCTCAAATGGCTATGCGGCGCGCCGGGCACGGGCCTTGGCTATATCGCGCCGCGCGCGCTCGCGCAGGGCGTGGAGCCTGCCGTCCGCGGCTGGTTCAGCCAGGAGAACCCGTTCAACTGGAACATCGATGCATTCGATTACGCGGCCGATGCGCGCCGCTTCGATACGGGCACGCCATCGATCCTGCCGTTCGTCGCATCGCAGCCGGGCATGTCGTGGATGCGCGCACAGCCGGCGGGCAGCGTGCGTGCGCACAATCTCGCGCTCTGCCACGAATTGATCGCCATGATCGACGACAAGGGCTGGCGCCTGCTCTCCCCTCGCGACGACGACGAACGCGGCGCGAGCATCATGGCCGAAGCGCCCGCGCATCTCGATGCCGCGTCGCTCGTCCCGCAACTCAAGGACGCCGGCGTGTTCGTCGATTCGCGCGGCCGCACGCTGCGTCTCTCTCCCGGTGTCTGCACGACGCGCGCGGGGCTCGAAAGGCTGGCGCAATGCCTGCCGCGATGAAGACCGCGCGTGCGCGCTCGCGCGCACCGCGCCGCATTGGGATCGCCTGCGTGCTGACAGGGCCGCCGGCGTGCGCAAGCATCACGCGCCGCCACTTCCCTTTCACTCATGATGCGAATACCCATGAACTCATCTACTCCATGCACCCGGACTGACGCCGCCATCGAAGGCGTGCGAGGCTTTGTCGTGCCCATGAGCTGCACCGACCTGCCCGCGACGATGCACTTCTTCATCGCGCGCCTCGGGTTTCGGCTCGATGCGATCTTTCCAGCCGACGGCCCGCGCACCGCGCTCCTGTCGCGCGACGGCGTATGCATCAAGCTCGGCCTCGATGTGCATGACGGCATCGGCACGCTGAACGTCCTATGCGACGACCCTGCACAACTGCCTGGCGAGACACGTGAGCTGATCGCGCCCAACGGCGTCGTCGTGCGTCTCGTGCACGCCAATCCGCCGATGATCCTCCCCACTACGCGCCAGCAGCTCGTGCTCTCGCAGGCGGGTGATAGCTCGCACTGGAGCGTCGGCCGCGCGGGCATGCGATATCGCGACCTGCTCCCGGAGCGGCACGGCGGCGCGTTCATCGCGTCGCATATCCGCATTCTCGAAGGCGGGCCGGTGCCCGATTACGTGCACTATCACAAGATCCGCTTCCAGACGATCTTCTGCCGCAAGGGCTGGGTGCGCCTCGTTTATGAAGGGCAAGGCGAGCCGTTCGTTCTCGAAGCAGGCGATTGCGTGCTTCAGCCGCCCGAGATCCGGCATCGCGTGCTCGAAAGCTCTGCGGGCGCGGAGGTAATCGAACTCGGCAGCCCCGCCGAGCACATCACGATGGCCGATCACGAGATGACTCTGCCCACACCCGTCTATGCTCGCGAGCACGAATTCAACGGCCAGCGCTTCGTGCGCTATGTCGCGAAGGGTGCCACGTGGGATGCGTGGAAATCGCCGGGATTCGTCGTGACGGATACGGGCATCGGCGCAGCGACGAAAGGACTCGCGGGTGTGCGCGTCGTCCGTCCGCAAGGCGAGCGACAGCACGCGACGCGCAGGCACGAGACCGAGTTCTGCTTCTTCTTCGTGCTCGCGGGCAGTCTCGACGTCCAACAGGGCGAACGGACATGGCGCCTCGAAGCCGACGACAGCATCGCGATTCCGGGCAAGCTCTCTTACTCGTTCAGGCGATGCAGCGCGGACCTCGAACTGCTCGAAGTCACGCTACCCGCCGACTTTTCACTCGAACAGTAAGCCGTACTTGATCAGGCGCGATGGCCTTGACCGGCATCGCGCCTGATCTTCGTTCGCGTTAGAAAACCACGTAGCAAGCGTTGCGCATATCGCAAACCCAGCTTGATTGATTGCGAATACTCGATAGATCGCGAGACGGTAATGTTGCAAGTGGAGCCAACGACAAAACCGCTCCGTACGCACTGAATCCTCTCAATACATATTATTTCGTCATGCAAATCAAACTCAGGATAGTGTCGGCTACCGTTCTACTCGCTGCCTGCGGCGTCGCCCACGCGAGTGTCAGCTCGGTCACGTTGTACGGGCTCATCGACTATGGTGTGAATTACCAGAGCAACAGCGGCGGCGGGCGCGTGATCGGCGGCGCGAGCGGCATCATGCAAGGCTCGCGTTGGGGCTTCAAGGGTGCCGAGGATCTGGGCGGCGGTCTGTCCGCCATTTTCCAGCTCGAAAACGGCTTCGATCTCGGCAAGGGCACCGCATTGCAGGGCGGCACCCTGTTCGGGCGCCAGGCGTACGTCGGTCTGTCGAGCGATACGTATGGCTCGCTGACGCTGGGACGTCAGTACGATTCACTCGTGACCTTCGTCGAATCCCGCATGAACTCCGCGAACTACGGCGGCGGCACGACGGCACATCCCGGCGATCTCGACAACCTCAACAACAGCAAGCGGGTGAACAACTCGGTGAAGTACACGAGCCCGAATATCGGCGGCTTCACAATGGGCGGCGTCTATGGATTCGGCGGTCAGGCGGGTGACTACTCGCGCAATCAGATCTGGTCGGTCGGCGCGGGCTACGATTACGGGAATTTCTCGGCGGGCGCAGCCTTCATGAACGCGCGCAACCCGAATCAGTCGTTTTTCACCAGCACGCCCACCAACGTTGCGGGCGCGAATCTCAACAACATGACGGCGAGCCCCGTGTATAGCGGATACGCTTCGGCACACTCGTATCAGGCCGTCGCGGCAGCGGGACGCTATACGCTCGGTTCGGCGACGTTCGGCCTTGTTTATAGCAACGTACAGTTCAAGAATCTCGGCGATACGTCGTCCGGTTCCAATCCGCTACGGCTCACCGGCACCGCCAAATTCGACACGGGCGAATTCAATCTCACGTACTTCTGGACGCCCGCTCTGGTGAGCCAGTTCGTCTACAGCTATACGCATGGCTCGGGCGTCGGCACGATAGATTCCTCGAGCTACAACACGCTTTCATTGTCGCTCGATTATTACCTCTCGAAGCGCACTGACGTCTATGTGATCAGCAGCACGCAGTTTGCAAGCGGCACCGACTCGACGGGGCACGCGGCGCGCGCAACGCTCAACGCATTGACTGCATCGTCGACGAACCGGCAGACGTTCGTTCAGCTCGGCATTCGCCATAAGTTCTGAGCGAAGGGGACGGCGCGCGAGCGCTGCTGAAGTCTCGAATCGTCGTCCCGATCATGCTTCTTCACTTCACGCTGAACGGCGACACCAGCATCGTCTTCGCGGCACTCGCCGCATTGCTATTCGTCACAGGCGGCGTCCATCGATATAGAACAATGCTCGCATCGTTGTAGTTGTCCTTCGTGACTTCGTACTCACCCGTCGAACGCCGGTACGCCCGAAGTCCGTACATGGAGTCCACGTCGTTGCCAACGTCGACATTGTTCGGATTGGTGTTAGTGAACGTGGTATCGAGCTTTCCCGTTGTGAGATTGAACGCATCGATATTCGGCACGGTATGTACATAGCCAACGAAAAGATAATTTCCCGCGGCCGCAATCGATTTGGGATTCGCGCTCGTGAGGTTGATCACCGGCTGCGGCGTGGTCCTGTTGCCGGCCTGCCAGCCGTGATACACCTCGACACGCGATCCGACCGCCGTCCAGTCCGTACTTCCCGACGCCCCTTGCGTGAGAATCATCGTGTCGCTCTCAGGCAGGTAGATGATCCGTGTCAGTTGTGTGATCGTGGCCGGGATCGGCATCGTGACCGCGGCGCCCCAAATGGGTTTGCCGTTCGCATCGAAGCCGGTCAGCGGATAGTGCGAAATGACGTTGGTCTTGTCGAGACCCGCCCAGATATCGCCCTTGCTATCCAGGCAGAAGCCATTGCGGACTTTCGCCGTCGTACCGAACGACGGTCCCGGCAATGTGCTGTCGGGAATCGCAATGTACCCACTCGTCCGGTTGAAGTGAAAGAAGTAAAACGTATCGGGATTCTGGCTCGCTGCGACGAGTATCCGGTGTCCACCCACGCTCGCGAGTTGGGCGAAATGCTCTCCGCGTTCGTGGTCGGCGAGATTGATGCGCGGATCGGACGGATAGGTGATCGGATCGATCGTGTTCGCGACGTAATTGCCTCCTGCGGTGCCCGAATAGATGTTCACGCCGCCGTAGAAGATGGCGCCGTCGGTGGCCGGGTCCGGTGCCGCGTTCCCTTCGAAGTTCACCGACTGGAGCTGCCAGCGCAGGACTCCGGTGGCGTCGTACCCGTGAATATCGGTGCCGCCGTTGCGGCCGAGATCCCACGACCCGCCCCACGGGTTGTTCAGCACAAAAAGGTTGCGCGCCGAATCCCTGCCGATGCCGGTGACACGCGTAAAGCGCCTGTCGCCCACCTGCCCCTTGACGCCCGTGACCGTATCGAGGTAGCCGCCTTGAACACCGAACGTACCGGCGGCATAAGGTGCGCCGGACACGTCGTAGATCTTGATGTTCATATCCGGACCCTCGTCGCCGATCCATAACTGCCCGCTCGACGAGTCGAAGTACAGCGAAGAGGGTTTGGCGTTGGCGGGCAACTGGATGGTGTTTCCGCGTTCGCCTGTCGGGCGGAACTGGATCACGTCGCCCATGCTCTGTCGCGCGACCCAGACGTTTCCGCCTGCGTCCGCCGCTAGCGCACCGGGCGCTTCCACGCCGATATCGCGCAGCCAGACACCGGACGTCGTAAACACACGCACGCGGTTGCCAGGGAAGTCGCTCGCGTAAAGCAGCGAGCCGGACGTCGCGAGCCCGGTGACGACATCGGCGAGGCGTTCGTTGGTCGTGGCGCTGACCGGGATGAGCAGATCGCGTGTGCGGCTCGTTCGGTTGTATCGGCCGACCGCGCCGCTTCCGTATGTGGTGTTGAACTGCAGAGCCGCGAACAACGAGGTCGAGTTACCTGTGATCGCGCCGCCCTGAAACTCGCCGTGGCCGCCGATCGACCCGATGTTCCGCGCGTTCTGATAGATCGCGATGCCGCCTTCGTTCTCGTCCCACATCGACGCGGTATAGATCACGCCTTCCGGCGCCACCCACATCGAGCGGGCCACGTTGCCCACCCGTGTCGTGGCCGTGCCATGCGTGTTGGCTAGCCAGACGGTCGAGTACTGCGCGTCGCAAACGGACGGAACGGCCGCGCTCAACGTGAGCGCGATGAAAGCGGCATAGAGTGATTTGACGCGCATGACGGGGGTGTCTTCGATCGCACGCCGTGCAGTACCGGCGCTCATGGAGCGGTGTTGCCAACCCTGGCAAACTTGCAGTCCGAACACCACACCTTGCCGACTCCAACTTGCACGTCGGATTGGCGTGGGATGTCGTTCGGGTTAACGGCGATACGCGACGCGAGTTGAGCGGTTTTTTGACCGTACCATAATAGGTGACGGGCCGATCGCGACCATATCAAACGACAGATGTGGCAGCTGCCGGCCGATCCGCTCCTTGACTGTTGGCCATGAATGGGTGCTCGATGTATCGAAAGGTCAGCAACGAAATGCAGGTCATCGACAACCCGATGGCCAGCACCACCCCGCCGTAGACGATAGCGTCCATCTGCGCAACCGGCAGCACGCGGTTCGCGAGTTGCAAGCCGGCATAGAGCACGACACCGTGGTTGAGGTACACGCTATAACTCGTGAGGCCGAGTATCTGGAAGGACGGTCTGGATAAAAGGCCGAAGAAGCTGTTGTTATAGAGTGCGCACATGAACACCGGAAAGACGAGGAGCGACTGCAGCACGCCATAATCCCGTGCAAAAGGAAGTGCCGTCGCGCAGAGCGTGACCAATGCCGCAACGGCGGCGAACGGTTTTTCCAGATTCCTGAAGGTCGGTTGGCGCGCGTAGATGAATGCGGCGGCCGTGCCAAACAGGAAGTTGACGGATACGGCGTCGAGCACTCGCACGCCATAGACGAGCACCAGGACGACTGCCGTGACGGCGCAGAACCTACGGATCGTCATCAGCAAAGCGAGCAACGGAAGCAGCGCATAGAAGACCCACTCATAACGCAACGTCCACATCGCTGTATTCAGGAGCCACGATTGCGGAAGGCCGTTGAGGTCGACATGAGCCAGCACGCCGAGCGAAAGCCACTTTGCCGCCGCCCGAACCAGTTCCGCCGGCGAGACTTGCAAGACCCATCCGGTTTTTTGGCCAACGACGACGAACATCATGGCTGTGACGAACAGGTAAAGCGGCGCAAGTCGTCGAAGTCTCGATACATATAGCCGACGCCACGCAATCGGCTTGCGGGACATCATAAGCTTGTGCGAAAAAAGGAAGCCTGTGATCATGAAAAACAGGGCAACCGGCACACGTCCGCACAACGTGTAAATGGTCGAGTCCGGCCAAACCCATGCGCCCGTGCGGTACCAAACGATGCTGGATGCCGCGTGCGTCAGGAATACCGCAAACGCAAGGATCGCTCGCAGACCATCCAGTTCCCCGTAACGCCGGCCATTGCCGAGCCCCTCGATTGCAGCACGAAAGAAGCGGCTGTGCCGGGCTGCCTGCCCTGCAACCATGAAACATGCGACAGTGGTCAAGCATGCGGACCACAGCGGAAACTGACTGGCCTGCATATTGGCTCCGTCGTGCAAGATTGCCGCTGCAGATTACCAATGGCCACGCGATCGCGAGAAATCACGGCGTCGCCGCGCTACGTTTTGTCATCTCGATCCGAGACAAGATTGATCACCGTTTCGGCCGACATGCTCCCATCGGCTATCTGCCGGGTTTTGAGGTGAACAGATCTTTGGACTGATGGCGTCCGGCGTTGCGAGAAAGGCAACTATTGGCGATTTGTCGCCTCGCAGAGAGAAATCGCGGCCACGTCGATATCGAGGAAGAAAGCCCTTGGCCAAAGCGTGTCGTTGGCTAAGCGACCGTTTCAAAAAGACCCCGAGGGGGCTGTTAACCTTATCGCCAAGCTGTTAACCTTGGTCGTCTGAACAACCGGAACCACGGGGATGGGCGCACCGATCATTGATGACGAACTATGGGCATTGATAGAGCCTTTGCTGCCACCGGCAAAACCCACGCCGCAAGAAATACCCAGGACGGCTCCCGGTTTCCAACCGGGCTGCACTGAACGGCTTCCTGTTCGTATTCAAGACCGGAATACGCTGGTGCAACCTCTCGACCAAGCTGGGATTCGGCTCCGGGCCAACCTGCTGGAGGCGTTTGCGCGATTGGCAAAGGGCCGGCGTGTGGAGCGCGTTGCACGAACTGCTGCTTGCGAAGTTACGCGAAGCCGGCGAACTCGATTTCTCACGGGCAGCGACCGATTCATCCTCGGTGCGAGCCGTTGGGGCGGGCGAAAAACTGGCCCGAACCCCACCGATCGCTCGCGACCAGGTTCGAAGCATCACATCCTCGTCGACGCCAATGGCGTCCCCATCAGTGCCATCCTGACTGGCGCGAATCGCAACGACGTTACCCAGTTGCTGCCGCTCATCGACGCGGTCCCGCCACTTCGCGGCGTACGCGGCCGACCGCTTCGCACGCCCAAAGTCATCTACGCAGATCGTGGCTATGACTCCGAGCCGCATCGTCAGCGGCTTCGTGCGCGCGGTATCGAACCGGTGATTGCCAGGCGCCGCACGGAACACGGCAGCGGACTCGGCAAGTCCCGTTGGGTGGTCGAACGTACTCACGCAGGCTGCACAATTTTCGCCGTCTTCGCATTCGCTTTGAGCGTCGAGCCGACATTCACGAGGCATTCCTTAAACTCGGCTGTGCGCTCGTCTGCTGGAACATCTTCAGACGTACCGAGCAGTCTTTTTGAAACGGTCTCTAAAAACAGCGGAGTCGCGAGACACGCAAACCACAGCGAACACTGCAACGCGGTATCAAGCGGACCGGAAACACCCGTGAGTCCCAATACGATCAATACGCAGAACCCGGCAGAGCCGAGCGCGTGCCTGTCAATCAAGGCCTCGAACCTGCTGGAATTCGCAGCGGTAAGCGCTGACGGTTCGATCTCCGCCTCTCGACAGCTTTGAGTGTATCCACTGACAGCCCGGGCCTGCAACTCACTGTCTTTGGTGTTATCCGGCCCGTCGACCCTTGCGATCCGTGGATGTCTCATATCTATATCGAGTTCTGTTATTTAGCCGATCGCCAGCAGCTCTTCAACACGCGCTGTGGAGAACGTCCAAACCGCCGGAATCTCTTCTGTCGTTCCCGCGCCGTGTGCCCGCGGCGCCCACGTATGCTTCTCATGCAACATCGTGTCGCCGCGACCTTTGGCGGCGGAGCGCAGCCGTTCTGCAATTTCAGCCGGCGTCGCAAGATAGACGCGTGGCATTTGCTCAACAGCGACTTCCTTGTACTGAACAAGGCAAAGTATCGTTCGGGGCGTGTGCTTCAGGCGCCACGTTTCCGCTGCTGAATGGTAGTCCCCCGAGCCCTTGGCGAGACATCCCTGCGACAAACCCCAGCGCCCGTCCTGGCTGCCTTTTACCGAGACTTTCAACATGCGCTCACCCGAGGCAACTATCAGGTCATACTCAGGCTGGTTGGCGCCGTACTGGACTGAGACATCGTATCCGATACGCGCGAACAAGGCAGCCGCAGCAGCTTCCGCAGCAACTCCGATGTGACGTGGCGACACCTTCATTTTGGTTTTCCGTTATTTAACCGCAGTGTCAGGTTCATTCGTGGATGATGTCGAGTCGCAAATCGTTGAATCGCTGTGTGTCACCGTCATGCCGGGTTCGAGCTTCAGCGACGGGGCCGTCGCCGTCGCGATGTTCGTCGTCAACTGGATGCGGTCGTCCGGCGATCGCCAGGTGTATTGCACTTCCTTCGAGGTGATATCTGTGAACGAGTGAACCGTCTGTTCACGAGCCGATATGGCCGGTGTCCCGTGTTGCTCCATCAGCCCGGACAGGACGTTGATGAAGGTCGCCGGCGTAAACGACTCTATTTTCGTGACTGCGAAAAGACGCCCATCACAGAAGTTGAGATGAAAACTTTCGTACGCCCCGGTGTCTGGTCGAACCCTGTTGATCACTGTGAGCGCTTCCACCTGCTGTACGGTCTCTCCCCGCGCAGTTGCGTTGCGCTCAATGGCTGATTTGGTCTCGCCACTGGCGAAGGACCATGCATCAAACGCCATGCACTTTGTCGCAACGATCAACGGGATGATCGGTAGCAAAAGTACGATTCTCATCTAGCTCGTCGGTTGCCTTTTCTAGTTGGTCTCTCGAAGCCGCGCCCGTGATCCATCGTCTACTTTCGCAGTGTTCACAGCACTGCCATGCGAGTCACTGAATCACACTGCGGTGACGATGTTTCAACCCGGGGTTCGATCAAGACGCGGCGCTTTCACCACATAGAAGAGATAAGCTTCCCTCGCCAGATGCGGCCCCCAGGCCGCGAGTTCGGCATAGAGCGCCTCCACCTGTACGCCCAGACGCCGCAGCCGGGTGTCCGGCCATCCGTTGCCGCTCCCGGGAATCGCGCGCTATCCATGCGATTGGCTGGAAAAAAATGCGACATGATTTTCTGTGCTACCAGATGGTTTTGACGTGCGCGTAGGCGCGAATTTTCTCGTCTTTGGTGACGAGCGGTACCGAATATTTCCGTGCCGTCGCGACAATCATCCGGTCGGCAGGATCTTTGTGAAACTCGCCTGGAAGTTCTACCGATTTGACTGCGATTTCGGAATCGACCGGAACGAAGCGCACCGCTTCGACGTCCCCAACCGCGGCAAGCCAGTTGCCAACGTCCATCGACAGCACGAGTTTCTCCCGCTCGACGAGCATCGCGATCTCCCACGCGGAGATGGACGAAACAAGAATCTCACCGTCGGCAAGTTCGCGCTCGATGGCAGCTTTCGCTTTCCTGCTCAGCGTAGGGTCCACCGTTGCCCACCACACCAGCGCGTGCGTATCCAGAACGATCACTGCGCCGCCTCCCAGTCACCGTCAGCAACCGGGTCGGTGGGGTTGTCGTAACGCACGACCGAACCCCGCAGCAGCTCAAGCGGGCTACGTTCGACACTCCGGTAAGGCCTCACTTCAAGCACAGGCTTACCGTGATCGGTCACAATGACGCTTTCTCCCGATGCCTCGATCTGCCGGAAGAATTCGAGCGCTTTTGCCTTGAACTCGGTTTTGGAAACCAGATTTTCGTCCATGTGTCACCTATAGTCATTGCAACTAGTCACCATCCTAGCATAGGTGACTACAAAGACAGGTCATTTTGTGAAACAGCCAGCATCGCTAGGGGCTGCTCCCGTGTCTGCTGCTGCGCTCAACGGGTGGAATACTGATACTCCAAAATGAAAGAGCCCCGATCGCGCTGATCGTAGCTCCTGTCAGGCCGTTCGCAATGACCAACAGTCGCCCTCGGACCGTCATTGAAGCGCACCACGACGAGCCCGCGTTTGCCGTCCGCTGCGACTTCAACAACACCTGATATCCTGGAGAGATCGGTAAGCACCTCAGCAAGGCCGTTCGCTGTTTCGCGTGAGCGTGTTGCATGATCCGGACACAGGCTGGATGCCGAATGAAATGGTGTCCATGTTCCATTCTCCGGATCTTCCAACATGTCAGAAACATCAGGTGACGAAGTCAGCGCGCCTCGCCGCACTCACCGCGTGTATTCACTGGAGCCAGCAGCAGATCGTGCCGGAGACGCTGCAGCCTGGAAGCTCTGTATCCGCCATCGCGCGTAAACATGGCATCAACGACAATATCATGTTCGAGTGGCCCCGGCAGCATCGCCTTGGCAGGCTGGGCTTGCCGGCATCGACGAGTCCGCCGTCGCAGTGCAGCCAACTGCTGCCGGTCCACGTCATCGATTCACTCGTGCAGTTGCCTGCGGAGCGTGCGATGCCGCCTGAGCCCACAGAGGACGGGCAAGGCATGAAGCCGTCAGGGTGTGAAGTCGAGATCGAGGTTGGCAAACGCCGCGTGCGCATTCGTGGCCTGTCGATGGAGCGTGCCGAGCAGTTCCTGCGCGATTGCCTGCGATGATCGGCCTGCCGACGGGCACACGCATCTGGATTGCCGCCGGCGTGACCGACATGCGCTGCAGCTTCCAGGGCTTGGCCGCAAAGGTCCAGTCGGTCCTTGAGGACAATCCGTTCGGTGGCGATGTGTTTGTGTTTCGGGGCCGTCGAGGTGACACAGTCAAGATTCTCTGGGCCATGGCTGACGGGCTCTGCGTATTCAGCAAGCGACTCAAGAGCGTGCACTTTGTCTGGCCTGAGGCCGACAGCGGCAAGATCCATCTGACGCAGGCCCAACTGTCGATGCTTCTCGAAGGCATCAACTGGAAGCAACCTTCCCGAACGCGCACGCCACTGTCGATGTTGTAAACCGCGCGGGAGGTGCGTAAACTCCCGCGCATGTCTGATACGCCGCCGCTTCCTGACGACATCGATGCCTTGAAGGCGATGCTTGCCGAGCGGGACCTCGTTATCGAGCAACTCAAGGCGATCTCCGGCGAATCGTATCGACTGAAGGAAAAGCGGCAAGCGGGTGTGATTAATCGTATTCCGCCCGCGCAAATCGAGGCAGACGACCTCAAACGAAAACGAAATCCAAAGGAGCCAACCACCCGCCTTGCACTGCAATAACATTTGAAATCGGTGTATCAACTCATGATCGCGTTTGCGTCTGAGGCTGTATCAAGTTGAGATTGCGTTTGACAATAATTTCGACGTCCGACTCAACCAGTGCCTGCGGACGCCGCTACGAGCGATCAGCCTTCTCGCTCGACAGTGAACAATTCCCGGTTGATGAAGCCAGCCACTTTGCTTCGAATGTATGTGTGGTTTTGGTTCATATAAACCGCATAGCCAAGCCGGTCATCGGAATTGCGCAATCCCTGAATAGTTCGAGGTAACCCGAAGGATTTCTGTCGAACGAACTCATTATCAAGGAGCGTAAACCCGCTCACATGGCCCGGTTCTTCTTCGGTAATGAAGCCGATGGCCGCAAACCCATTCCGAGTCGGCACCGCTTCGTCCCCGAGTGGTAGATTCATATTGGCACACACCATCATGCGAATCGGGTCATAGCCGCGAGCCAGCGTCATAAGTTCCGCAATCATGTCGCCACCCGGCCGTGGATTCACTTCGATAACGTGAAAGCGCCCGCCGTCAACCTTGAACTCGACGTGGGCAAACGTGCTGCGTAAATCGATCGCCGACATGACCGCGAGCAGGCCGCCCGAAATCTCCCTGTCCAGTTCTGCATCGAACTGATGAGGATAGATGTGGGCGAGTTCAACGCATCGAGGCGGTGGCGTAATGAATTTCTTCGTAATCCCCAGGATTCGCCACACGCCGCCGTTCGGATCCCAGACCATCTCGGCACTGAACTCGTCGCCACCGACATATTCTTCGACGATGAATTTCCGCGACGACGAATAGCCGCGACTGTTGACCGCTGGTAGCGCCAGAATGTCGCCCACGGCCTCTCGCATATCCGTGGCGCTGTAACACACACGCACCGCGACGCTACCGTTCTCGTCAACAGGCTTGACCACGCAGGGAAAGCCGAATGGCGGCTCATCGATCGCAGCCATGGCGTTCGCTTCGTTGAACACGATGTGACGCAGCTCATAGCGCGACCCGGAAAGTTTCTTGCGAAGCACGCTCTTGAATCGGCATGCCAGCAACGCTGGCACCGACGGATGCGCGTTATTCCCGAGGTACCGGTTGACGATCGAGGACTGCAGCACACGGAAATCATCGAACGCCAGGCACGCGACGATTTTTCGCTCCGATCCGTAAGCGAAATCGAGGATCTTTCCGATGTCGTAGGTATCCACCAACGCAACCTCGTCCGCCACATCGGTCGGATTGGTCACCGAGTTTCGATACTCACCGACATCACGGCTCAGGAAGATGGTGTGATAGCCCATCTCCTTCAAATACTGGATGGCCGAGTACCCATACCCCGACAAATTTGACTCGAGAATCAATACAGCGTCTTTCAATCTCAGCTCCATTTGAATGATCCATTCACGCGCGTAGGTCCAGGTTGTTGCTGATCACGCCGCAGCCAACGCGTTCGCGTACCGCTCGAGCTCCAGCAGGATGACTGGCTCGTGGTGGGCCGCATCGACCCAATCGCAATACGAAGCACGCGACAGCACAAAATCCAGATAACCGCCGATCAATGAATCCGTGATGTCGAGGTATGTCGACGCGCGTGACATCATCGGCAACACCATCGCATCGACGATCGAGTATTCGCCGAACAGGAACGGCCCACCGGACGCTTCCAGCGCGATGTGCATGCCGCGCGTCAGGCGTTCCCACTCGTCCCCCACTGCCCCCGTCGGCCTCATGCGCTTGTCCATTCGTCTTGTGCACCAAAATGGGAAGGTTGAGCGGATTAATGCGAATTCGCTCTGCAGTTCGGTCGCGAGCGAGCGTGCGAATGCCCTCGTCGCCCGATCATGCGGCCAGAGCCGGCCATCGCAGTACTCTTGCGAGACATACTCGCAAATCGCAAGCGTTTCCCAAATGACGATCGATCCATCGTGAAGCACCGGAACGCGCGACGACGGATGGACAAGCGCGGCCGCCTGCTTGAAGTCGTCGGTGAACTCGCGGGATCCCGGAATCGCCTCGAACGGGATCACGATTTCCTCGAACAGAACCGCCGCTTCACGCAACAGTGACCACGGACGCAGTGACCACGACGAATACTTCTTGGTACCGCAGTAAAGCTTCAACATTGCTGGTCACCTGTCCGCATCCACGCCAACGGCGCATACGACATCGCCTTTGTTGATCGCCAGCGTATTAACGAAAAACAGGACAATCCCCTCGTCCTTTGCGAGCGGAACGTAGCCGCCGTCGCACAGCAACGTGTCAAGTCGCCCGACCGCCGTCCCGCGGGACACCTTCATCCCGGGCTGAATCTGCGGATACCACAACCCGTCCAGCTCGGAGGTCAGCGTCCTGAGTGATAGTTCTCGCGGTATCTGAGACGCCGGCATGGCTTCTCCGCACATGCCCAGATGGACCATGACTCGATGAATGCCATCCGTGAGTTGCTGCACGCAAGCGTCGTCGACGCTACCCGAATGCCCCGCCTCGACCAGGATTCCGGGCACATCGATCGAAGAGCTCGCACGGCAGCTGAACCCGTCGCGCGGCGCACCGACGATGTAAGGCAAGCCAAACACCGCCGCGAGCACGCGACTTGCTTCGTTCCCCGCATCGAAGAACGTGAACGGCGTCAACGCTTCGCCAATGTCGCCGGAATGCACGTCGATATAGGCGTCGGATATCGATATCACCTTCGAGAACAGCGCGTGAGCCAGTCGATCGCTCGCGCTTCCATCGGGCGAGCCCGGAAACAACCGGTTGAGGTTCTTGCCATCGACAGGATTCTCGGACACGCTGCGCTTTTTGAACCCTGCCGTGTTCACGACAGGCATGACAATCAGCGTTCCGCTGCGCAATCGATCCGCGTCCCTAGACAGCCGGACCACCGCCTCGATACCGGTGTATTCGCTCGCATGGACGCCACCCGTGACGGTCAGAACCGGGCCAGGCACTTCCGAACGAATCACAAAGAACGGGATAGGATGGCGCATGTCGTCATCGACGACGAAATAGCCTTTGCTCGTACGTCCGACCGGGAACTGATTCAGGTCGAACTCGTTGAAGTTGATAATCGTCATGGTTCTCTCGAAATAATGGAACATCGATTCGATTCCCTAACACCGCGCCGCTCAAACCGTCTCAGGCCGCTCGGACGCTACGTGGGCCTCTTTTCGACTTGTCACGGCGTGCAGCACGAGCACGAATAGGCAGATCATCGAAAGCACCGCGAACAGTCCAGTGCCGCCTAGGTACTGAAGAAGTCCGCCGCCAAGCAACGGCGCGACCGCGCTGCCGAGCGAGTACAGGTTGCCGGCACCGAAGTAGCTGCCGCGGAGGTCGTCGGGCGTCAAGCGATCGATCTTCACGCTGAACGTCGGGAACACGATCAGTTCGCCGAGGCTCAACACGATCGTCGCCAGAACGAGTATCGACATCTGCTTTACGCCCGCTGTGGCGAAACCGACCTGCGCAGCGAACATGAGCGCCAGGCCTATCGTGAGCCTCAACTCGATCGAACGGGCTTCGAGCAATCTCAGCACCGGAAATTGCGCGATGGTCACTGTCGCAGCGTTCACGGCAATCAACCAGGCGACCAGGCGACGGCCGCCGTCCGGACTGGATCGAGCGATGTACTGGACCAACGTCGAATCAAAATTCGCGTAGACCAGCGCGACCAGCATGTTGCAGATCAACAGGGTTACAAAGGCGCGATGGCCGAGAATTCGTGCGCACGCATCGGAAAAGCTTCCCTGCTCGCCAGGGACCTGCGCTGCCTTGCGTGGTTCGAGCTGCCGCAGCAGGGCCCAAAGCACCGCGCCATAGACAAGATGAATCACCCCCACCGTCATGAAAGTCGTGAGCGGATTGGCGATCCCGGCAGTCACCCCGATGAGCGCCCCCGCGGCGACGCCAATGTTCAATGCGAAGTAGCGAAAATAGAGCGCGAACTCGCGATCACCGGCATCGGTCACGCGATCCCCGATCAGCGCCTTGCAGCAGGCTTCCAGTTGAGCGCAACCCATGCTTACCACAAGAATCGACACCGAGTAGCCCGTCAACGAATCGCTTGCGCTCATGAGCATGTAGCCGATCGCCGCCACCACCGTGCTGATGCTGATGACGGCTCTGCGCCCGTACCTGTCGGACAGATAACCCGCATAAATGCCGCTGAATGCGCCGCACGCCGTTGCTACCGCCAGAAAGCCGCCCACCGCGATTGCCGGCAGGCCGAACTTTTCGAACAGCGTGATTGAAAAGAACGGCCAAGCCATGTAGTAGCCGCCCCGCGTCAGCAACGTGCCCAGCAACATCATGTGGATCTCGCGAGGAAGCCGGCGATATCGCGCCATTTGAAAGATTCTCGTTTCCATCAGGTATTCCCATCCCCCACAATCCTGCAGATGTCTGCCGGCCGCTACGGAACCGCGATCCGGAGCGGCCTGCGCGGCCTCGACTACAACGAAGCGATGCACTCGTCGATCAACTTGATCGTCCGCTCGAGCAACGTCGCAGGAATCGTCAACGGCGGCATGAGTTTCAGGACTTCGCCACGCGGCCCCGACATCTCCATCACCACCGCCCGATCAAACATCGCCGCGCGAACGCGCAGCGCATCTTCCGGCCGCGCGAATTCGATTCCCTGAAAGAGGCCGCGGCCCTTTTTCCGGACCAGCAACTTCGGATGCTTCTTCAGCACCGCCTCCAGTCCCAGATCCATGACCTGAATGTTGTCGTCGAGTTGCCCGAGAAAATGCGCGTCTTCCCAGTACGACAACGCGGCTCTCGCCGCCACGAACGCAAGGTTGTTGCCGCGGAACGTGCCGTTATGCTCGCCTGGCGCCCAGATGTCGTACTTAGGGGCGATGAGCACGATCGCCATTGGCAGCCCGTTCCCGCCGATCGACTTCGACAGGCAAATCACGTCCGGTTGAATTCCGAACCGCTCGAAACTGAAGAACGTTCCGGTGCGACCACACCCTGCCTGAATATCGTCGATGATGAGCAACGCCCCCAACTCGGTGGCCAGCGCCTGCAGGCCGCGCAACCATGCCTCAGACGCGACGTTCAGACCGCCTTCCCCCTGAACGGTCTCGACGATGAACGCGGCCGGCTTCGCATACCCAGAACTCGGATCGCCGAACAATTGGCGCGCGTAAGCGATTGAGTCGAAGTTCCCATCGATGTAACAGTCGAACGGCAAGCGCACCACATCGTTCAACGACACACCCGCGGCGGAGCGCTTGAAGTCGTTACCTGTGGCCGCCAGCGCGCCAAGCGAGACACCATGGAAGCCGTTGGTGAACGACGCGACCACCGTGCGCCCTGTCGCCTTGCGAGCCAGCTTCAATGCGGCCTCGACAGCATTCGTGCCGGTCGGCCCGGTGAACTGGATGCGGTAGTCCATGCCGCGCGGACCGAGCACGATTCGCGCGAAATCGCGAAGGAACGCCACCTTGGCCGTCGTCGCGAGATCGAGTCCTTGGACGACCCCGTCGTTGAGCAGGTACTCGACCACCGCATCCTTGATGCGTGCATCGTTGTGCCCGTAGTTGACCGACCCGGCGCCAGCCAGCAGGTCCACATAGGCGTTGCCTGCTTCGTCGTACAGCAGCGCCCCCTTCGCAGTCGAAAATACGGTCGGAAAGCCACGTGAGTACGACCGGACATTCGACTCGATCCGCTCGACGGCGCTCATACCGCATTCATCGACGATGGCCCGGCTCGCTTCCTGTTCTGCAATGTAACCTTCCAGCTTTTCCTCGATATACATGGTCACTCCTGCAATTCGGTTGATTTATTTGAGATCCTTACGATCTTCGGAACGATAATAGGCACCGATGAGCGGCATGAGCGATCGAGCAATCCGATAGCTGAGCGACGGGCGGATCGTGTCCGAAAAGAACGGGCAATGAGCCCGCTCTCCATCACCGATATAGCGAGCCAACGCGAACCCTGCCGACACCGAGGTCGGCACGCCGTGACCGCAATAGCCACCGGCGAACAGAACACGCTCACTGACATGGCCGATCCGTGGTGTTCGATCGCGCGTGAAGGCGAGGCGGCCGCCCCAGCATCGGGCGACGGTGGGGAGCTCTATAGCGTCGCCGAACAGCTCGCGCGCCGCCGCCGCCAGTTCGTTGCCGATGTCCGCGAAATCACCGTATGACGCCAGTGATTTCCGTCCACCGAACAACAGCGTTCCATCCTCAAGAATCCGGAAGTAGTTCGAGTAATTGCTGATCGTGGAGGCCACTTTTCCCGTCGGAAGCAGACGCCTTCGAGTGTCTGGCGACAACGGCTCGGTCGCGACGATGAAGCTGCCCAACGGAACGGTGAAGTGTTGCGCCCCGATACCGAGGGATTCGCTGTATCCGTTGGTCGCAACCACGACGCACTGTGCGCGCACGACGCCGTGCTCGTGTGTCACTTCGACGTCCGACGACGACTCGCGCACCCGGATGACAGGCGCGTCCTCGTGAACGCTCGCCCCGTGCTTCAACGCGATTCGCGCCAACTCTCCCACCAGCTTGCGCGGGTTCAGACATGCGCTCGTCCTATCCGAGATGGCTGCGACGAATCCCGTCGCGCCGATGTGTTCGCGCAGCGCGGCTCCATCCAGAAATTCGATCGGAAGACGAAACACGTCGTGCTGGATGTCGAAATTTCGCCTGAGACGTGCCGCATGACGCGCGGAGCACGCAAGCGACAATCGGCCGGATACCCGCCAATCAATGTCGAGACATTCCTCTTCGACGAGCTTCTGAATCGAGCTCACCGCGTTCAGGAACCATCGAAAATACCGCGCTCCTTCTTCGGCCCCGTAAGCCTCGAGTACGGACGACGCCGATGCGGACGGCCCGATCGTGCAGAAGCCGGCGTTCCGAGAACTTGCGCCGAAACCGATCTGGCGGGCCTCTAGCAACACAACGTCACGCCCGCTCTTCGCCAGCGCGTAGGCCGTCGCAAGACCGGTGAAACCGCCTCCGATGATCACTGTGTCGGCGACCGCCGGCACCGCCGGTGACATCGTCACGACGCGCGCGGGCCCCGCCCAGACCGGTACGCCAAAGCCTAGGTCTGACCGCTCGGAAGCGGTGTGGCCGTTAGGCTTCAATTGCTGCTCCCTCCACCGTCTTCAGGGACGCCCGCAGTGCCGACGAGATTTCTACGGCGCGCAGAGACAGGATGCTGAACGAGCCCGCATCACCGAGCCCGTGCGAGGATTCGCACAGCCCGTTCACGAAGAACGGCGGCGTTCCGTCCACATCACGTGGCTGCAGTGAGTAGTTCCGGTTGATTTGCAAGCCTCCGTTCCGATCCGCTGCGAATGCGGCGCGAATGCCGGTCATCAGCGGATGAATCGGTTCCTCGGCCAGACCTCGCCCGAAGTTCTTGAAGCCGGTGGCCAGAACCACGGCATCCACCTGCAGGGATTGCCTTGCGCCGGTAAGCCGCTCGAGTATCTCGATGCGATAGCGGTCGCCTTCACGCTCGCACGCCTCGACCTCGTGGCTGCGATGCATCCGGATAACCTCTTTGCCTTCGATCCTTTGCGCATACAGCCTCAGATAGAGCTTATGGATCACGTCGCCGTCGGCGGACGAGTAGTTTGTCGCCTTGAGTTCTGCGTTGAGTATCCGTTTGCCCTCGTCGCTCGCGTTGTAGTAGTAGTCGACGAACTCAGGGAAATAGACCTCTTCGCTAAACGGACTCGTATCCTTGAGACGGAATGAGTAAGCGCGATGCACGGCGTGCACCGTTGATGCGGGAAAGCGCGCGGCCAGATCGAGCACAAGCTCGGCAGCACTTTGGCTACCTCCGATCACCGCGATGGCTCCGCCAGCTTCGAGTCTGTCGGCTACCAGCGTAAGCGACTGCTCGTAACGAGTCAGATGAAAGACGTCCGGACCGGCCGCTGGCTCGAATACCTGCGGAATGTTCGGCGTACGCCCGGGTGCGAGCACGACGCTGCGCGCATACCACGTTGCATCGCAAGACTCGATGCGATAAAGGAGCTCACCCTTGACCGTTGTGAGGCTGATCGACTGCACATCCACGCCGTACCGCACGTGCTGCGCAAAATGCCGGGCCACCCACACCACGTAGTCGGCATACTCGCGTCTTAACGGGAATGTGATTCCTAGGTTAAGAAAATCGAATAGCCGCTTGTGGACGTGGAGATAGTTCGTGAATGAATAGTAGCTACGCGGATTGGCCGGAGTGACCAGGTCGCGCAGCGGATGATTCTGGATGTCAGAGTCATCCAGCAGCATTTCTCGCTGCCAGCCAGGTGACTGATGCCGCTCTAGAAACACGTAACTGCCGTCAAATCCGCGCTCTTCGAGTGCAACGGCAAGCGCAATGTTGGCGGGTCCGAATCCGATGCCGACGAAATCCAGTACGTTCATGTTTGTCACGATTTGTATACCTGTGCGGGATTAGATCAAGGCAGCCATGGGCTTTGACAGAGACCAGGTGAGATCAGTAATCTCAGGTTGAACCTCCCAACCTGTGATACTCGGCATCTCCAGACGCACCCTGATGCCCGCCGCGCTTTCCGGCATGAGAGGAGCGAGAACCACTGGCAGCACGTTCGCGACCAGCCCGTAAACAAAGGCTACCTGCTGACGGCCGATCGACGGCACCACGTCGGAGAGACAGTTCGATGCATAGATCAGTAGCGCACTGACGTGTTCAGCAATGCGCTGCGGGCTGAACTTCTCAACCGTATAAAACTGTTCGAAGCGGTCCAAAATCGACTGCAATTCAGTACGTTGTTCGGCCGTCACCTCGAGTCGGTCGCCTGGTCGTACGCCCGCACGTGCGGCCGCATCGATCAACTGCGCGTCGACCTTGCGCCACGGCGAGATCAATCGAGCGTCTAGAAGTTTGTCCATTCCCGCACGCGTAAAATTGACCTTCTGATGCTCGGGGTTGCTGAGTGCTAGGTAATATCGCACACGATCTTTCGGCACTTCAGCTAACAGATCACGGCCCCAGATAAGGTTGCGCTTGCTTGTCGAGAACTTGAAGTTCTCGAATTCATAGAACTCGTTTGTCACGATGAAGTCCGGTTGCCGCATTCGCCCGTCGGCAAACGACATTGCCAAGTGCACCAGCGCGAAAAAGAACGAGTTGTCGTAACCGAGAAACTGCACGATGCGGGTGTCCGCGGTACGCTCCCAGTGCAATGAGCCGTCGTGACGTTTGCCTGCTGCGATCTCGGCTGCATGGATCAGCCCCGGCATCATTTCCGCCCACACGTTGAACACCTGTCCCTCGTGTCCCGGGATCTGTGCTGGAATCCCCCAATCCGAGACATATGTGACCGGATAGTCGGGCAGCGGGCGGGCGAGCAACTCGTCCACCAGTTGCAGCAAATGCGGCCGCCAGTGCTTCGACTTCTCCGAGAAGAACCGCGTGATTTCCTGACGATAGCGTTCCAACTCGAGTACGAACAGCTTCACTTCGGAGCGAACGAGTCCGTGCTTTGGTGCGATCGCGTTACGAGGAAGCTTGAGGGTCGTGGCATCGTTCGGATGGCCACAGTTCTCGCAGATCGCGCCAGCAGTCTCGGCAAAGCACACAGCGCAATGTCCACGCAGGTAGGACTCGAATATCATTGAGCCGTCCACCGCATCCGTCCAGACGTGCTTGGTCTTCGACGTCAGCTTTCCGTGCTCGTAGAGCCGCTGGAAAAACTTCTGGACGAATGCGACGTGTTCAGCATCCGGGTTGTGAAATGTGTCTGCTTCGATACCCGCCATTTCCAACGTTTCGCGAATCTTGTCGGCATAGTCATCGGCCAGCGCCATCGGCATCGCATTCATCTTTGCCGCCGTGGAAACGACATAGGTCTGGTTGTGATCCGAGTAAGAGACGTAAGCTGCCGTCTCGTTCTTCAGTCTTAGGTATCGCGTATAAATATCGGCACCGAGATACGGGCCGCAGATGTGACCGACATGCAGGTCACCATTCGGGGTGGGGGGCGTCGCAGTGACGATTGTCGTTCTTGTCATCTTCCACTCTCGGATTTTTGCCTCTCTAACATATTTTTAGTAAGGTATCCAAACTTAGATGATTATCATAAAGTCGTATTCCTGTTGCCTTTCAGGCGGATGTTGGCGCTCCCCACCAGATGCAAAGCAGCTCAAGCGGCGTTGTCGACGAGACGTTTCTCAGCTTGTGAGTGCTGAAACGCGGCAGATAGATCATGTCGCCCTTCTCGACAGCGCATCGCTCACCCTCGACTTCCATCTCACCGTTTCCCGACAAGATCAGGAACGTTTCTTCTTCGTCGTGATCGTGAGGAGTGGATGCCTGATCAGGAGCGATCGTCATCCATGCACCTCCCCACGAGGGAGTAGTAACGCCATCCCACGGATACAGCCGACGGAAGTCCCCGCCGTATTCCGCTTTGACCACGTCAGTGCTGGCTTTCCGTACCTTCATTTGCGCGTCCTCGTTAGAAAGAATGATCGACCGAAGGGTTCGACAACAGACCCCAAACACTTATCAGGTCGTCGGCTCCAATCATCGACTCGTGACGCGTACCATAGATTCGCTTCAGCCACCGCCACCCTGCAACTTCTCCACGGCCGTGAATGCAGCGATTGTTGTTGAAGATGAGCAATTCTCCGGGCTGCAGGACGATTCGGCGGCATGCAGTCTGTGCAAGCGCCTTGAGCTCGGCAATCGCCGCTTCCGCCCGCTTGTCTGTCGACTGCGTGAACACGGCCCAGCGGATTTCGTCGAAGCCGTCCACGCTTTTGATCACCGGCGAATTCGTCGCGAAAATCTTGTATTTGTTGAGGTTGAACGAATCAGCATGTCGAAAATCGAAGATGCTTTGGCGCAATACGTTCAACGTTTCGGTCGGCAAGCTGCGTTTGATCTCGCCAATCGTCAGCAAATGTGTCGCGGTTTCGGAGTCGTTGTTGATACTCACGAGTGTGAGCACTTCAGGGCGCCCGACCCGGGGCAGAAAAGGATTGTCGACATGAAAGCCGAACTCGATTCGTCCCGCGTTCGATTGCGCGTTTTCCGACCCGGGAATGGGACATACATCATGCAGGATGGCACCGCCCTTCTCTTCCCGATATCCGAAATTTCGCAAACCGACATTTCCGGTCAGACCGGCGAGGATGGCCGAAGTAAATGGCGTTTCGCTCGTCGCCCACTTCTCGGTCGGTTGGTCGACGGGAAGATTCCGCAGAATGAAAAATGGTTCATCCGTCTCGAATAGCTGATTCCTGACGCGCTCGACAGGAATACCAGCCTCGCGTATCGCCGCAGCGAATCGCGTGTTCTTTCGATCGAATTCCAAGCGAACCTCCCGACTGATCGCCGCTCGCAGACCATCGCGGCTTGAGTCGTTCAGCGTATATTCGTATTCGCTGGAGACATGACAAGTCTCAACTCGCTTTGCATCGATATCTTCTCTCATGCGGTCCCCTAAAAAAATAAGCAACGCTTCTTTAGCATTCTTTGCGTTGCGGGTGTGCTACTGGCTAAGGAAACATTGATCAATGAGCCGATCGCAGTTGGTTTGGCGCTTGTGGTTCGAAATTTTTAAAGCGAGAAGGCCACCGAGGAAAAATCTGAGTACTTGCTCCGCCGACTTCCTGCTTTTTGAACTCAAGACAGACTTCTCACCTGACACTGTCACAGCCGCGTACGCGCTGTCACAAGGTTCGCCACCGCGAACAGGCAGAACGGCCGCTCCGTGCCGGACCAGTCCTCGGCAGCGCACTTCGCGATGTCGGAACAGGTTCTTGACGACATAGATTGGGGGGATTGGCCCACGTGCGAATCTGCGCCTTGGTGCATCTTCGGGGCACAACCATTTATGGAATTCTTGGCCGACGGGGACGCCATCGAGGATGGCCCTATCCACGATACGTCCCTTCCTTCATCATCAGCCCGCGCTCACATAGCTCGATCCCGATCTCATCTAACAGCATTTGCGTCAGCTCATCTTCAACCAGTAGGTGCCGGATTCTCGGCAGTGCGGTGGCGTCAGATACGTTCCCGCGTACCAGATCGGTGCTTAGCACGCGTGTAGAGCGTGGCCTCAACAACTTGTTCGATCCTTGCAAGCTCATCAGTCAATTTTTTTGCACTATATAGGGTCGGACGCCGTACCTGCACTAACAGTATCGATAGGTTTTTGGGATTGAATATTGGTGTACGAGGCACAATTCCTCGCCTCGTTTAAGTATTTTTAACATTTAACGGAAGCATCTAATTCGACATCCTAATTGATCGAAATATCTAACTAGTGATCGCTTGAGGAAACGGAAAATAAAGCGCGTTTAGCTGCAGCTCCCAAGGAGCGGGGGTAGCCGGTTATGGTTCGGCGAATGCCTCGTCCATCTGCCGGTAGCGTTTGATTTCGTCGCTCTGGAGGTAGATCGATGTCGTCGCGATCAAGACGAGGCGCAAATTGTCGCGCACTGCCGTCAGCTCCGCACCGCGGGTGAGTGCATGCGTGGCGTGGGTGTCCCGCGTCCAGTGCGGGCTGGCGCGTCGCAGTTTTTCGGCTAGCACAGGATGGATTTGTGCCAATCACATCGGCGGTCATGCGGAAAAAGCGACGCGCTATGTACCACAGACGGGAACGGGTGAGGCCCGTAGCACTGGCGCTGCGCATCAGCGTGCCGCCGGAGCGGATGTATTCGTATCTGCGCGGCATCGTGAAGTCGGAAGACGTGATGAACCGCATTCTCCAGCTGGCGTGCGAACTGTTACCGCCTGGAGGGCGCAAGGCGCCGTGAATGGCGCGTCAGCCAGTGCCCCACTTTAAGGCGGGAAAGTCGTAAGCATTCAACCAAGGCCGTAGCCAAGATTGTTGACGAGTGTGGTCGAAGTGATTACGGTGCAATGCGCCTGCTCCTCAACTTAATCGGCTTTTGCAGCCGCCAACGCTTCATCGCCCACCCTGCGCGGAATCAGATGGAAGTGCACGTGGTGTATTTTCTGTCCGGCAATAGACCCATTATTCGACCCTAAGTTGAATCCGCCGACTGTCGTATCTTCTGCGATGATGGCGTCGCGCATCCGCCGCCCAGGTTCGAACATCGCCGCCAGCTCGACGGGAGCAAGATCAAATGTATCGCAGACGTGCCGCCTTGGAAGATTAAGAGACCGCTTCAAAAAGACCCCGAGGGGGCTGTTAACCTTATCGCCAAGCTGTTAACCTTGGTCGTCTGAACAACCGGAACCACGGGGATGGGCGCACCGATCATTGATGACGAACTATGGGCATTGATAGAGCCTTTGCTGCCACCGGCAAAACCCACGCCGCAAGAAATACCCAGGACGGCTCCCGGTTTCCAACCGGGCTGCACTGAACGGCTTCCTGTTCGTATTCAAGACCGGAATACGCTGGTGCAACCTCTCGACCAAGCTGGGATTCGGCTCCGGGCCAACCTGCTGGAGGCGTTTGCGCGATTGGCAAAGGGCCGGCGTGTGGAGCGCGTTGCACGAACTGCTGCTTGCGAAGTTACGCGAAGCCGGCGAACTCGATTTCTCACGGGCAGCGACCGATTCATCCTCGGTGCGAGCCGTTGGGGCGGGCGAAAAACTGGCCCGAACCCCACCGATCGCTCGCGACCAGGTTCGAAGCATCACATCCTCGTCGACGCCAATGGCGTCCCCATCAGTGCCATCCTGACTGGCGCGAATCGCAACGACGTTACCCAGTTGCTGCCGCTCATCGACGCGGTCCCGCCACTTCGCGGCGTACGCGGCCGACCGCTTCGCACGCCCAAAGTCATCTACGCAGATCGTGGCTATGACTCCGAGCCGCATCGTCAGCGGCTTCGTGCGCGCGGTATCGAACCGGTGATTGCCAGGCGCCGCACGGAACACGGCAGCGGACTCGGCAAGTCCCGTTGGGTGGTCGAACGTACTCACGCAGGCTGCACAATTTTCGCCGTCTTCGCATTCGCTTTGAGCGTCGAGCCGACATTCACGAGGCATTCCTTAAACTCGGTTGTGCGCTCGTCTGCTGGAACATCTTCAGACGTACCGAGCAGTCTTTTTGAAACGGTCTCTAAGTAACGCGGCGCAGTTATTGGATCGGCGATGACAAGCGGCGCGTATCCGGCCCGGCAATGCGTTTTTTCTTCGTGGGGACTGAAATGTCCGCCGGGACCGGATCGTGCGCATAGCTATGCCCGCAGGAGTTGCACGGGCAAGCCATGCGCACATGGTGCGCAAAAGCGCTCTAACTAACGAATACTGTCCAGTGCCTTCGCAAACCTGGCGACCGCACCTTCGACATCATGCAGTTTGTCCAGGCCGAACAGGCCGATGCGGAAGGTCTTGAAGTCTTCGGGCTCGTCACATTGAAGGGGAACGCCGGGCGCGATCTGCAAGCCGGCATCGGCGAACTTCTTGCCGGATCGTATGCCGTCGTCGTCCGTGTAGCTGACCACGACGCCCGGTGCCTGAAAACCTTCGGCCGCCACGCTTTTGAAACCTGCTCCGGTCAAGAGCGAACGAATGCGCTCGCCGAGTTCCAGCTGCTCCGCTCTCACTTTGTCGTAGCCATATGCCTCGGTTTCCTTGATGACGTCGCGCAGCGTCGCGAGACTGTCGGTGGGCATCGTGGCGTGGTACGCGAAGCCGCCGTTCTCGTAGGCTTCCATGATCTGCAGCCATTTGCGAAGATCGCAAGCGAAACTGGTGCTGGTCGTTGCGTCGATTCTTTCGCGGGCGAGCGGGCTCAACATGACCAGCGCGCAGCAGGGTGACGCGCTCCAACCTTTTTGCGGCGCGCTGATCAGCACATCGACACCGCTGGCCTGCATGTCCACCCAGACGGTACCCGAGGCGATGCAATCCAGTACGAACATCCCGCCGACGGCATGGACGGCGTCGGACACCGCGCGCAAATACGAATCGGGCAGCATCATTCCGGATGCAGTTTCGACATGCGGCGCAAAGACCAGGTCCGGCTTGTTTTCCTTGATCGCGGCGACCACTTCTTCGATCGGAGCCGGTGCATAGGCGGCCTGCCTTCCCTGTTCGACGGGGCGCGCCTTCAACACCATCGATTCAGACGGAATACTGCCCATGTCGAAAATCTGCGACCAGCGGAAACTGAACCAGCCATTGCGGATGACCAGACATTTCCTGTTCGTCGCAAACTGCCGGGCAACAGCTTCCATGCCGAACGTCCCGCTGCCCGGGACGACAACGGCCGACTTCGCGTTATAGACTCTTTTCAGGGCGTCGGAGATATCCCGCATGACGCCTTGAAAAAGCTGCGACATATGGTTGATTGATCGGTCGGTGTAAACGACTGAATATTCGAGGAGTCCCTCGCGATCGACATCGGGAAGTAAACCTGGCACGTTCGCCTCCGGTAATGGACAAATAATAGAATCGCAAACCGATTCTAACGAAAGCCACCTGCAACCGCATCGGCATCAACCATGCCATCAAGTCATGCCGGTGGGGAATGCTGCAGTGGCAACAATCGGCACGATTATGAACCTTCGCCGGAGCGAAGTCGCAAAATGCCCCCGACGTTCTTGAAGCCTTCAAGGGCAACGCCTAAGCCAATCGCAGATCCCACAACACATCGAGTACGTACTGCGTGGAACGCTCGACATAACCCGCACGATAGGCAATGGCGAGCCGACGCCACAACGCCGGGCGCAGCGGACGCATGACGATGCGCCCGTCCGGTAACGGCGTAGTGGCCTCATGGGGCAGCAGCGCTGCGCCGTAACCCGCCGCGACCAGACTCTTGATCGCGTCGTTGTAGTTGAGCTGGATGCGCGGCACAGGATGGTGTCCTGCCGTCGCGAACCACTCGGCGGTCAGACGCGAAAGACCCGTGGTCGTGTCATTGAGAATGAGCGGTTGGGCCGCGAGCCATTCAGGCGTGACGCGAGCCGGACACCGCCAGTGCGCCGGCACAAAGGCCATCACGGGGTCGCGGCGCCACGGCTTTATCACGAGTCCCGCCACCGGCGGCTGAGGCAATGCGACGAGTCCGACATCCAGCGTTCCATCCGTCAGCCGGGACAGCGTTTCTTGCGAAGTGAGAACTGCGATCTGAATGTCGATAGCGGGATGGTGCTGGCGCAGCACCTCGAGCGCCTGAGGCAACAGGTGGGCAATAGCGCCGGTCGACGCACCGAGCCGTGCGCGCCCTTCGAGCCCCAACACCTGACGTTGAATATCGTCCAGCGCCTGCTCCGCATCGGCGAGCAGTCGACGCGCGCGCTCCACCAGTACCTCGCCTATGCCCGACGGCTTCACCTGACCGCGCTTGCGTGACAGGAGCGGCGCCCCAATGCGCTCTT
This sequence comes from Paraburkholderia sp. Tr-20389, assembly GCF_017104565.1. Classification (GTDB taxonomy): domain Bacteria; phylum Pseudomonadota; class Gammaproteobacteria; order Burkholderiales; family Burkholderiaceae; genus Paraburkholderia. The sequence goes on from NZ_JAAGPD010000006.1 coordinate 242,966, forward strand.
CGAGTTCAGCGATATGGAGGCTGACCGTCGGCGGCGCCAGATGCAATGCCCGCGCCGCATCGGCAAACGAGCCGCGGTCGGCAATGGCGACCAGAGTTCGCAGGCGGTCCAGGCTGATCTCTCGCATGTCGACGTCCAGATTCAGAAAAACTGAATGTACAAGTCATGAAATTCAACTTTTCCTATTCTAGCCGTCAATGGAACATAGCGGTTCCTTCTACCTGTCAACCCGCAGCCACCGGAGCATTCCACCTATGCACTCTCCCATTGTTTTCATCGACGGCGACCAGGGCACGACCGGGTTGCAAATCCACGAACGGCTGCGCAACCGGACCGACCTCGAGCTGTTCACGCTTGCCGCTGCCGAACGCAAAGATCCGCGGCGGCGCGCGGAAGCCATCAACGCGTGCGACATCGCCATCCTCTGTTTGCCTGATGCGGCCGCGCGCGAGGCAGTGCACGCCATCGTCAATCCCGCCGTCAGGGTGATCGACGCGAGTTCCGCGCACCGCACACAGCAGGACTGGACATACGGCTTTCCGGAGATGACGCAAGGACAGAGCGAGCGCATTGCGAATGCACGTCGGGTCACCAATCCCGGTTGCTATCCGACCGGAGCAATTGGCTTGCTGCGTCCTCTGCTGGAGGCCGGGCTCATACCAGGCGACTACCCTGTCAGCATTCATGCGGTGTCCGGCTACTCAGGACGCGGGCGTGCCGGCGTGGAGGAACATGAGGGGCAAGCTGCGGCCAACGCGCCTTCATACCTGGTGTATGGTCTTGAACTCGCGCACAAGCACACCCCTGAGATCCAGCAGCACGCCGCGCTCGCGCAGCGCCCCATCTTCGTCCCTGCGTATGGCGCGTTCCGCCAGGGCATCGTGCTGACGGTGCCCCTGGCGTTGCGGCTGCTCGCGCCGGGCGTGGACGGCGCCACGTTGCACGCCTGCCTCGCGCGTCACTATGCCGATGCGGCCCACGTGCGTGTCGAGCCGCTGCACGAATCGGGCGTCGTACCGCACCTGGATCCGCAAGCGCTGAACGGTACGAACGACATGCGCCTGTGCGTGTTTTCCAACATCGAACACGGGCACGTCCTGCTGTCCGCGGTTTTCGATAATCTTGGCAAAGGCGCGTCGGGCGCAGCGGTCCAGAACCTGAACCTGATGCTCGCGCAGCGATAGTGGCCATGCGCAAAGGCGATCATTGGACAAGCTTGCCCAATGTCCGCGCCCACATGGCGCGAACACGCCGGGCACGATCTTCGAACAGATATGAAGCGACCAGCGTGAGCAGACCCGATATCACGCCCGTTATCACGTGCTCCGCAAAGAGCGGACCGTAGTGATTCGGGTGTGCGTAGATATCGCCCACTATCGTCAGGAGCCCAACGATCAGCGCATTGCCGTAACGGTTCTTGTAGAGCTTTGCTGCTGGCGTGAAGGTCAACACCACCGCCAGGATTCCGGTGAGAAGCCCCGTGTTCAAGGCAATCGACCAGTGGGCAATGCTCATGATGTTGCCCCAGCTCCCAGGCATGCATGTCATGCATGCGCTGGTCGGCTGCCAGAAGCGCTTGATGAACAGCATGGCACGATGCTTCCACTCGCTTGACATCATTCACTCCTGTCGACGACCTCGTTGCAGCGGATGCGGCCGCACGTTGTCGTTGAACTGCACATATTCAGCATTCACGCATGCGAACATCATTCTGTGCCTTTGCTCGCAGAACGTCTTTTCACATGATCGATGAACGCGCGCAGCTTCGGCATGATCTGCCGACGATCCGGGTAGTACAGAAACACGCCGGGTATCACGGGCGCGAAGGGCTCCAGCACCTGCACCAGCTTTTTCGCTTTCAATGCTTCCCTGGCGATCGGCGCCGGCAATTGCGCAAGGCCCACGCCTTCGATTGCCGCGCCGAGCATGGTGGGAAAGTCGTTGGCGATGAAGGGGCCGGACACTGCGATCTCGATTGCCTCTCCGTTATCGTTGAATGACCACGGCGCGAGCGCGCCGCCGGATCTCCGCCAGCGCAAGCATGCGTGCTGGCGCAGGTCGTCCGGATGTCGAGGCCGGCTGCGCGCTGCAAAGTAGCCTTGGCTCGCGACGACGGTGAGACGCAATGGGGGCGTCAATGGGACGGCGACCATGTCGGTCGCCACGAACTGGCCTAGCCGGATTCCGGCGTCGAATCCTTCCGCCGCGATATCGATCAGCTTTTCGGTCGCGTCGATTTCGACTTCAACCTCGGGATACGCCTGGCAGAAGGATGCGATCAAGGGCTCCAGCAGAATCGGCACCACCGCACGCGGCACCGATAGCCGCAACAACCCTGCAGGCCGCTGCCCAAGTCCGCGCGCAACCTCGCTGGCGGCCACCAGCTCCTCGAAGGCTGGCTTTGCGCGCGAAAGAAATCGCTCGCCGGCTTCCGTCAGGCCGACACTTCGCGTCGTGCGTATGAAGAGTGCAGCGCCGATACGCGTTTCCAGCACACGTACGGCCTGACTGATGGCCGATGCCGTCACGCCGAGTTCAGCGGCGGCCCGGCGAAAGCTGCGATGCTGCGCCACGCTCAGGAACGCTTCTACTCCGTCGAGCGCACCTTGCCTGACTGTGAAGTTTTGCTTCATAGCTTGTCAACATTGTGATGAATAGTCGCTCACACAGGAGGATGGTACATCTAACGCCGTCTGCCGATACATGTCTGGAGAACCGCCGATGGCCAGCACTTCCATTACAGCCGATGTCTTCACCCAGCGTCCCGCGTGGCGCAGTCTGCGTTGGACCGTCCCGCTGACAGTCCTGTGGGTCGGGTTGATCTACTGGTTGCCGGTCATCCCGACCAGCGGCGTTCCGACGACGGCTCACCAGTTAATGGCGCACGGATTGATCGCGCTTGGTTTGTGGCTGGGTCTCGAACGCGCGGATCTGACTCCGGACCAACGCCGCGCGATCTGGCTGACGATCATGATCACCGACACGCTCTGGTTCGCGCTCGCGTGGAGCTGTGCAATCAACGGCATGTTCCGAACGGACGGCTCGACGTCCTCTGTGCCGATGCTGCCGTTGGCGATCTTCCTGCCGATCATCATCGGCGCGCCGCTGCTGCTTCTTTCGAAGCGCGTGGGACAGGTGCTGGCCGCGACGCCGGCATCCTGGCTCATCGCACTTCAGTTCTACCGGGTATTCGGAAGCTGGGCACTGGCTGCGTGGCTGCGTGGCGCGCTACCAGGCGTATTTGCGTTGCCCGCCGGAACAGGCGATGTGTTGACGGGTCTGTTCGCGCTGCCGGCGGCACTCGCGTTGGCGAGCGGTACGGATCAAGGGCGAAGAGCGGCGATTGCGTGGAATATCTTCGGCCTCGCCGACTTCGTCGTCGCGATTGCGTTGGGCATGGTGACGTCACCCGGCCGATTCCAGTTGATCGTTCCAAGCGTGCAAAGCATTGGCGCCGGCGCTTACCCGGATGTGCTGACGCCAGCTTTCGTGGTGCCGGCCTCGGTCCTGTTGCACGCGCTTTCGCTGCGTCAGTTGCTCGGCCGACGCGCCCGTTGATCCACTCCTTCCCATCCGCACACACGACACCACCTGACGGGAGACATCATGTCATCGGAACGAATCTTCCAGCTGCAGCTTGTACTTGGCTATGTCGCGTGGCTGCTTTGCTTTGTGGAATACATCTGGCCCAGGATCAGGGCGATGAACCCCGTCGACGCGCATCGCGCGATCGCCACCTTGCACAGTTTCCGTTTCTTCGGTCTGGTGTTCATCCTGCCGGGCGTCGTCGGTTCCCATCTTTCCCCGAGCTTCGCCGTATTTGCCGCATACGGCGACCTGGCGACGGGAGTGCTCGCGATGCTGGCGCTGCTCACGGTGCGCATACGGGCACTCTTCTGGTCGTTCGTCCTGGCTTTCAATCTGGCAGGTGCAACCGACCTCATCCTCGATTACTACCACGCCATCCAGACCGATCTTCCTGCGCATGCAGGAGAACTCGGCGCCATGTACGCGATTCCCGTCATCTACGTGCCCTTGCTGATGATTACGCATGTGACCGCCTTTTATCTGCTGCTGCGCGCTCTACCCAAACCCGTGCCGAGCTATTGATCCGTTCATTCGGAGTGACTATTGGAAATCCGAGCCACACGTTGCCCATCGCGTCCGTCTTCAACCTGCCACCCTCGAAGCTGTAGTGTCGTTCTCAGTGCATCGGACTTTGCCCAGTCCCGTTCAAGCCGTACCCGTGCGCGCTCGTCGAGCAAGGCCTGAATGTCATCGGGAATCTCCGTGGCGAGCGGAGTCCAGTCGCGCAACCCGAGTCCCAGCATGGCATCGAAACTGTCGACGGTCGCGCGCCGCGTGGCGCCCGGCAAGTCGCTCTTCATCAGATCCCAAAGCACCGCAAGCGCGTTGGGCATGTTGATATCTTCATTCACCTCAGCATCGAATCGCTCGACAAAGCGTGCATCGGCGACACCGTCTTCGGGCCAACGGGTATAGGCGTGGCGTAGCCGGTTCAACGCCGACTGGGCAGCATCGAGCGATGCCCAGCTGAAATGCAGGTTGCTTCGATAGTGCGCGGTCAGGCACAGATAGCGGTATGCGATCGGATCGATGTGCCTGTCGCGCAGCGTTTGCAAACGAATGAAATCTCCGTCCGACTTCGACATCTTCGTGGCGCTCAAAGTCAAAAAGTGCCCATGCAGCCAGTAGTTCGCGAGTCGCGTACCGTATGCCGCTTCCGTCTGCGCAATCTCATTGCTGTGATGCACGGCAATATGATCTTCGCCTCCGCAATGAATATCGAACCACGTGCCGAGGTACTTCGCAGACATCGCCGAGCACTCGATATGCCACCCTGGAAAGCCACGTCCCCAAGGGCTGTCCCATTCCATCTGCCGCTTGACGTCGGCGGGGCTGAACTTCCACAACGCGAAGTCCGTGATGTTCTTCTTCGCGCCAAGCGCGACGCGTTTGCCCGCCTGCAAGCCGGCACGATCCAGACGCGCGAGATAGCCATAGCTGTCCTGCTTGCCCGTATCGAAGTAGAGGCCGTCGTTCGTCCGGTACACGTAGCCCGCGCGTTCAAGTTCGAGGATAAAAGCAATCTGCTCAGCGATATGATCCGTCGCGCGGCACCAGACCGACGGCTCCAGCAGATTGAGCGCGCGCCAGTCCGACACGAACGCGTCGGTATAGCGGCTCGCGATTGTCCATGCTGACTCGCCCGTGCGTCGACTGCCCTTTTCCATCTTGTCCTCGCCTTCATCTGCATCGGAGACGAGATGGCCCACATCGGTAACGTTCACGACGTGACGCACTTCGTAGCCATTGCGCACCAGCGTGCGACGCAGAATGTCCTCGAAAACATAGGTTCTCAGGTTGCCGATATGCGCATGGTCGTAGACGGTCGGCCCGCAGCAATACATACCGGCACGGCCCGCTTCGATCGATACGAACGGGCGCAAACTGCGCGACCAGGTGTCATACAACATCAGCGGCGGCATGGAACTCTCCGTTCTGCAGCGGTTGCACAAAAAACAAAAAGGCCGCCGGTTTTTCAACGGGCGGCCAGAAGGCGATTGATTCGACGTATAGCAAACGCTAGACGCAGCTTCCCTCCGGCATGTCTTGGCAACATGCGCGTACGATCGAGACGAGGGAAGTGGCGTGGCTTGTCATGTGCACGATGCTAGCGTCTGTTCTGATCGAAGGTCAACACCTGTTTCGTTCTTTGTGCGATTCGATCCGCGGTTAGAACTGCATGGTCGCGCTAGCGACGGCCGTACGCGTGGCGGACGGACTGACGTAGTAGCCCCATGCCGTCGTCCAGTAGCGACGATTGAACACGTTGTTGATGCCCGCGCGGAACGTCACTTCCTTGCCCGCGATGCGCGTGTCGTACTTGCCGCTCAGATCGAACACCGTGTAGGCGGGCACGAACTGCGTGTTGGCGGCATCGACGGCCATGTCGCTGACATAGCGGCCACCGAATGCGAGCGTCAGGCGTCGCATGTACGACGGGTTGTACTCGACGCGGCCAGTCAGCGTCCAGCGCGGCGCGCCATAGACTCGCTTGCCCTCGATGGTCGGGTCGTCGATATCGACTGCCTTGGTATCGAGCCACATGACGCCGCCCATCACGCGCCAGTCGCTCGCCAACTGAAGCCAGCCGCTCGCGTCGACACCCGTGTAGCGTTTGGTGCCGTCCTGCGTGAAGACGTTGGCCGAGTTCGTGTAGTAGTAGCCTTGATCGACGCGGAACAGCGCGATATTTGCACCCCACTTGCTTCGGTCTGTCTTGAAGCCGATTTCATACTGCTTGCTGCGCAGCGGGCCGAACGTAGCCGGATAGTTGACGTTCGTATTCGCAGCCGAGCCGCCCTGTTCGAGCGACTGCACGTAGCTCACGTACAGCGTCGAATACGGGTCCGTCTTGTACATCAGCGCCACAGTCGGCGTCACGGGCGACGCAGCGTAATTCGCCGTGGTCGCGCCCGTCGGGTCGTACGTGAACTGATGGAACTGCGTATAGCGCAAACCGAGCAACGCGGAGATGCGCGACGTGAATTGCACGGTATCGCTCGCGTAGACGGCCGCTTGCGTCGTGCGCGATTGCCTGTAGAGATTCTCGCCGATGTGTACATCGGCATTCGTCAGGTACGTGCTGCTGTAGATGTTGCCAATGCCGAGCGGGTAGCCGACGTTCCAGCCTTCGCTGTTGTCGTATTCGGTGACTTGCGACTGGAATCCCGCGCCCAGCACGACGTCGTGCTTGATGCTGCCCGTGTTGAACTTGCCCTCCACCATCGCATCGACGTTCTGGTAAAAGTATCGCGTCATCGCCGCATACAGCGTGTTCGAGTAGTTGCCCGCGTTGTCGTAGACGTACAGCAGGCTGTCCGAATTCGTGCGGTTTTCCTTCGCAAAGCGGTACTTCACGCTGGCGCGCCAGTTCTCGGAGAGACGGTAGTCGAGGCCCGTTCCAAACGATGCCATTTCGACCTGGTAATAGTTCTGCGGCTGCGACAGGTCATGCGTGACGAGACTCGCGTCCGGAATGCCACCCGCGTCCGAGCCGAACATCAGGCCGAAAATCGTGCCTTCCTGCTTGCGCTTCGTGTAGAACGCATCGACCGACCACGTGAGGTCCGGCGTAATGCGGAAGTCGAGCGCGGCCGACGCAACCTGGCGGCGCAAATGACCGTTCGCTTCGGCCGTGTTGCCGTCTTCATTGACGAGGTTGAAGCGATAGCCGAACCGGTCGTCCTTGCCGAAGCGGCCGCCGACGTCCAGTTTCTCGCTGAACACGCCTGCCGACTGGTAGCCCACAGAAACGCTGCGATAAGGCGTGTCCGTCGGGCGCTTGAGCACGTAGTTGACGATGCCGCCAGGCGAGCCGAAACCGTACATGAAACCGGACAGTCCTTTCAGCAGTTCCACCTGCTCGAACGGTTCGAGTGCGAGATCCGTGTCCCACGACGGGAAGCTCTGTCCGTCGACCTTGATGCTGTTCAGCGTGTCGATCGGCAAGCCGCGTACGTTGAACATCGAGTTTTCGCCGATCGCGTTCGTGCTCGTGATCGAAACGGCGGGATCGTACTGGAACAGGTCATTCGCGGTGTTCGCGAACAGGTCCTTGGCTTCTTCACTGGTCACGACGTGCGTCGAGAACGGCGTGTCAACCTGCTTGCGCGTGCCGAGCGCGCCGCCGTTGATCTTCTCGGCCTGCGTCGCGTCGGTATCCGCAGACGCTTTCACGCTGACGGTCGGCAGCGTGGCGTTATCGGTGACGGCGTCCTGCGCGCGGACGCTCGACGAAGCAGTCGACAACACCAGCCCGACGCTGGCAAGCAGCGCAGCGCCGAGGATCGACGTGTTACGACGGAAACGAGGAGTAAGGCGCATGGCTTGGTTTGACTGTGACATCTTCATTCGTTGTTATCGCAGGCGGCTGCACAACACCTGGTTCGATCGTTGATGGAATTTTCGACGAAATGGTAATGACAACGATTCGCAATTGCAATGTCGTTTGAATGAACGTGGCGTGTGAGCGACAACGGATGGATCGCTGCGCGGCGCGCTCGCCTGGCGTTTTGCGACGCCCCGCAACGCGTCATCAAAGACGGAAAGGGCACGCCTCGTCTGCGATTCGCCCCAATATTAAACGCGAATCATTCGCATTTAATAACAATTTGTGGCATGATGGAATCGCCAGACAAAGCGGAGGACGGGTTGCGCGAACGCTTGAAGGACAGTCCGACAACCGTGTCAGGCTGCTCGACGTAGATACCAGGAGCGAAACCATGAACGTATCGATCAGTGATACGAAGGCGCACATTCGGCCAAGACGATATGTCCGGCGTGCGATTGGATTCGCAATCGTAGGCGCAGGCTTGATCATCGGCGTCGTGCGGCTTGCGTCCTGGTTATCGAGTGTTGCGTGACATCCGGATAACGACATGTACTGTCGCGCCGCCAGCTTCCCAGTCATCGAAAGACACTCGCACGATGCCTGACGCCATCTTCACGAGCAGAACGGATGCGGAGTACCTTGCGCTCATCGATGAGTACGCGCGCGCTCAACAACGCATATCGCAACTGATCGGCGAGCAGAACCGGACGATCGCCGCGTTTGCAGCCGAGGTGATGCGATTGCGTGCAGCGTCGATGATCAAAGAGACGGCGCTCGCGTGGGCGCTGGAAGACATGGAAGCGATCAAGGCTGCCGTGCCCGGTCTGCCGACTCGCCTCGTTCTTGCACGTCAGGTTCAGCATCTCGAATCGCGTGTCCAGTCGCTTGCACGCGAACACAACGGAGTGAGTGCAGGCCGGCAAGAACAGGTCGATGCACCGGCAAGGCGCGAACCATCAGTTCATCGCCCGCAAGGCCGCGAAACGATCGTTCTTTGGATTGGCGCAGACGGCACCGCATGCGAACAGCGTCAACGTGTTGATGGCAAAGCGAGTACGCGCATCGTGCCTGTTGGGGGCGTCAACCCAATCGTGCGCGATACCGACCTCGCCGAAGCCGATCTGGTGATCTGCCAGACAGGATGCTTAAGCCACCACGCCTGGTGGCGCGTCAAAGACCATTGCAAGCGCACCGGCAAACAATGCGTGCTGGTCGAGCGGCCCGACGCATTGCAACGTCTATTCGGCTTTTCCTCTCCCGAAGAAATCGATCCATCGTCAACGACCTGAACCGTCGCCACGAAAGCCTGCGTTGGACTCACCGGCTTAAGAGTTTGCTAAGGCATCAGCCCCTAAGCTTCTCCATCACTGAGGAGCATCGTCCACGCAGGTGGTTGAGGTGGGGCTCTCGACAGTACGTCGGTACGTTTGATCGCTTTCCGAAACCGCCTTTTTCAGGGCCCGGCATCGCTGCCGGGCCCGTTTTTTATTGTGCTGCCCACGATAGACGACACACGCTCCGCCCGGACTCCAATAGCGCGCCGACGCTCAGATTGAATGCCGCCCGCATCGTTCTTATGCGACAATAGGAATAGTTCTCATTTACCAACCTGCATTTTCGCTTACTGTTTCGTGCGGAAGATCGCGAATGTCGGCAGACAATCTCTCTTTGCGTCTCGAGGTCGAAGACCTCTACGTCGCCCATCACGGCTGGCTTCATACGTGGATGCGTCGCAAGCTGGGATGCGCGCATCGGGCCGCGGATCTTGCGCATGACACGTTCATGCGCCTGCTTGCGCGCGACGAGCCGCTCGAACTGCTCGAACCCCGCGCCTTCCTCACGACGGTCGCGCAGCGCGTGCTGGCCAATCACTGGCGGCGCGAACAGATCGAACGCGCGTATCTCGAAGCACTGGCGCAAGTGCCCGAATCGCTCGCACCCTCGCCCGAAGAGCGCGCCGTTCTGCTCGAAACGTTGTGTGAGATCGACGCGTTACTCGACGGCCTGTCTGCGCCCATCAAACGTGCGTTCCTGATGTCGCAACTCGACGGCGCGACGCACGCGGAGATCGCCGCGACTCTTCGTATTTCGATTGCGACCGTGAAGCGCTATCTGCTGAAAGCGGCAGCGCAGTGCTTCTTCGCGATGAAGCTGGATTGAGCGCGTGAAGATCGACAGTCCTCCCGGCATCGAGCCGAAGGTCGCGCGCAGCGCGGTCGAGTGGTGGCTCGACCTGCAATCCGGCGAAACCACGGATACGCAGCGACGCGCTTTCGAGCAATGGCGCACGCAGCATGTCGATCACGACCGTGCGTGGCGGCACATCCAGTCCGTGAGCCAACGCTTGCAGACGCTCAACGAAGCTTCAGGCGCGAGCGCAGCGCGCGCCGCACTGACGCGGCCGCGCTCGACATCGCGGCGCGCCGGCGTCAAGGCACTCGTTCTTCTCTTCTTTACGGGCGGCACAGCGTGGGTCGCGCGCGATCAGACCGCGTGGCGCAGCTGGAGCGCGGATCTGCGCACGGGCACGGGCGAGCAGCGCAACGTAACGCTCACCGACGGCACGCATCTCACGCTCAATACGGCAAGCGCCGTCGATATCCGCTTCTCCGACACGGAACGCCGCATCGTTCTGCTTAGCGGTGAAGTCATGATCGTCACGGGTCACAACGAAGGCCCAGCCCTTCGCCCATTCGTCGCGCAAACGGCGCAGGGTCGTGCGATACCGCTCGGCACGCGCTTCTCGCTCAGAGAGGAAAGCTCGACCACGCGTATCGACGTGTTCGAAGGCATGGTCAAAGCAGAACCTGCACTTGCGCCAGACGCGTTCAAAGTGGTGCGTGCCGGAGAACAGATGCGCTTCACGTCGACGCAGGCAATGCCGATAGAGCCGTTCAGCGCGAACGCAGCCGCATGGACACAAGGCATGCTGGTCGCGAGCAATATGCGACTCGCCGACTTCCTGTCGGAGCTTTCACGCTATCGCGACGGATATCTGCGCTGCGATCCGTCGATCGCCGATTTCCGCCTCTCGGGCACCTATCCGCTCGCGGACACGGACCGGGTGCTCAACGCGCTAGTCAGTTCGCTGCCCGTCAGACTCGAGTACGTCACGCGCTACTGGGTCACAGTGAAGCCAGCGCATTCATAGCGCGATCAATCACTTAAAAAAATCACCGGTATTGAGCTGTTTTCGATTCTCGCGGGACAAGGCAGATGAGAACACCAGATCATCTACCTCCGCGAGCTTCGTAAAACATGGGACTTTCTGCAAGGGCCTGGACCAACACCGCCGTTGAAACGCATGAGCACAGGCGCGCATCGCATCGTCGAGCGGTCCGCAAACGGCACATCATCGGCGTTGCGGCTGCAACGATCTTTGCGACGGCTGCGTCGCCTGCCGTCTCAGCTGACACGACGCAAATGTCGAAAGCGTCGCCGCGCAAGACCTTCGACATCGCCGCAGGTCCGCTCGAAACCGCGCTCAACCAGTTCGGTCAGCAAGCCCGGATCATGCTGTCGTACCCGAGCGCGCTCACCGCGAATCGTCACAGCGCGGGACTGCACGGCGAATACGACACGCAGCAAGGTCTTACCCGTCTATTGCATGGATCGGGCGTGTCCGCGCTCCAGCAGACGAACGGCAGCTACACCCTCGTCGAGGACGCGAGCAATGTCGAACTGGACGACAGTGCCGTTCTGCCCGCCGTCAAGGTCAGTTCGACGGGAATCAGCGCGGGCAGCTACAGGCCGCCCGCCGAAGCGAACGTGACGCGCTCCGACATCCCCGTGATCGACACGCCGCAAGCCATCAATACCGTCCCGGCCCAGGTGCTGCGCGATCAACGTCCGCGCAATCTCGACGACGCGCTGGCGAACGTGAGCGGCATCGTCCAGGGCAACACGCTCGCGGGCACGCAGGACACGCTGCTCAAACGCGGCTTCGGCGGCAATCGCGATGGGTCGATCATGCACAACGGCATGCCGCTCGTGCAAGGCCGCGGCCTCAATGCGGCCGCCGATAGCGTCGAAGTGCTCAAAGGGCCGTCGTCCCTGCTCTACGGGATCATGGACCCGGGCGGCGTCGTCAATGTGGTGAGCAAGCAGCCACTGCTCACGCCTTATCATGCCGTCTCGCTGCTCGGTTCGACCTACGGTCACGGCCGTAATGGCGCGGGCGGCACTGTCGATCTGACAGGTCCAGTCGGCGATTCGGGACTCGCATACCGCCTCATCGTCGACCACACGGATGAGCAGTATTGGCGCAACTTCGGCGAGCATCGCGAAACGCTCGTTGCGCCATCGCTGGCGTGGTATGGGCGCGATACGCAGGTCGTGCTGTCCTATGAATACAGGCAGTTCCTCTACCCGTTCGATCGCGGCACCGCGCTTGATCCAAAGACCAATCAACCGCTGGCGATTCCCGCGCGCGAACGTCTCGACGAGCCGTCCAACGAAATGGACGGCGAGTCGCATCTCGCGCAGTTGAGTGTCGATCACCAGATCAACGCGAACTGGAAGGCACATTTCGGCTATAGCTACAACCGCGAAACCTACGATGCCGGCCAGTTGCGCGTGCAAGGCGTCAACAGCACGACAGGCGTGCTCTCGCGCAGCAACGACGCGACGCATGGCGCACTCAGCACGGACAGCTATGCGATTGCGTATATCGACGGACACTTCACCGTGGCCGGTTTTCGCAACGATCTGCAGGTCGGTGTCGACGACGAATACCGGCGCATCTATCGGAAAGATCTGCTGCGGCAGGCAACGAAATACACGTTCAACTATCTGAACCCCGTGTATGGCCTCGAAAGCCCGTCGACGACAGTATCCGCGAGCGACAGCGATCAAACGGACACGTTGCACGATGCATCGGTGTTCTTTCAGGACAGCCTGCATCTCACCGACAAGTGGATACTGGTCGGCGGCGCGCGCTTTCTCTCGTATAACCAGGTCGCGGGACGCGGTCGTCCGTTTCAGATCAACACCGATCTGAACGGGACCAAATGGTTGCCGCGCGCGGGCATCGTCTACAAGTGGACCGAGAACTTTTCGCTCTACGCAAGCTATACGCAATCGCTGAAACCGACGTCGACGATTGCACCGCTCAGCACCGGCGTCGTGATCGACTCATCAGTGCTGCCGGAAGAAGCGACCTCTTGGGAGGTCGGCGCGAAAGTCGCGATGCCGGCCGGGCTGACGGGCACGCTCGCGCTGTTCAACATCGACAAATCGAACGTGCTGGTCTCGCAGTACAACGACACGACCAAGCAAACGGACTGGAGAACTTCCGGAAAAGCGCGTTCGCGCGGTGTCGAACTGGATGTCGCCGGGCAGATCGGACAGCACTGGAGCGTCATCGCGAGCTACGCCTATATCGACGCCAAAACCACGGAAGACCCGCTCTATGCAGGCAACCGGTTGTGGAACGTCGCGCAGCATACGGCATCGCTTGCTGCCGTCTATGACTTCGGCGCGATCTTCGGCGGTGACCAGTTGCGTGTCGGCGCCGGCGCACACTACGTCGGCGAACGTCCGGGCGATTCTGCGAACAGCTTCACGCTGCCCGCTTACACCGTTGCCGATGCATTCGCGACGTACAGCACGAAATGGGGCGGACGCAATCTCTCGTTTCAGCTGAACGTGAAGAACCTGTTCAACAAGACCTATTACCCGTCCAGCGCCAACCGATACTTCGTTGCCGTCGGCGACGCGCGGCAGGTTTCGCTGCTTTCCACGCTCGAGTTCTGAACGGGCACGCACAACAAGGGAACCTGTCATGAAACGCAAGAACGCGCCGAACAACCCGAATCGCGAGTGTCATCCTGTCGATCAAACCCGGCGCAGGACGCTGCTTTCCGCGTTGGGTCTGGCAACCGCTTCCGTTGTACCCGCCATTTCCCGCGCCAGCACCGTCGAATCACGCAACAAGATCGTCATGGTCGTGCAACTGAACGGACCCAACGTCGCGGTCGATGAGCGGATCGCGGCCCACCTCGGTGAACGTGGCTATCCAGTTCAACTCGTCGACCAGAACTACCGTCCCGATCTCGCACGCGACGCGAGTCTGATCATCATTTCGTCGACGGTGTCGTCGAAGGATGTGCTTCCCGAATGGCGAGCGCTGCCCGTGCCGCTCGTCACCTGGGAAAACGATCTGCTCGACGATCTGGCGATGAGCGGCAAGCGGCACGATGTCGACTTCGGCGAGACAGAAAAAGAGCGTTATCTGTGGCTCGTGAATGCGCCTCATCCGATTTCCGCGGGTCTTGCCGCAGGAACCGTCAACGTGTACGGCAAGCAGGCCGCAATGAGTTGGGGCAAGCCTGGTCTCGGCGCATCCATCATCGCAACCGTATACGGTCAGCCTGACAAGGCCGCGATCTTCGCCTATGAAGCAGGCGCAACGATGGACTATGAAACGCTCGCGCCGGCCCGTCGCGTGATGTTCTTCATGAGCAACGATTCATTTACGAACCTCTCTCCATCAGGGCAGCGTTTGTTCGATGCCGCGATCGACTGGGCTCGTGGACGATAGACATTTCTCGTAAGGCACACGGAGTTCACGGAGGCGCCGGCATTTGCCGGCGCCTTGTCTTTGCAAACCCTTACTTCTGATAGCCCGCCTGGCGCACCGCCCGATCGGCGGCAGCATTACCCGCTTTCAGAGCCGATGCAACGTCCGTCTGCCCGGCGACCACCCCGGCAATAGACTGCCCCACGACCGTACCGAACGACTGAAACTCGGGGACACCGACGAATTGCACGCCGCTGTACGGGACTTTCTTGAGCGTCGAATCGTTCGGATTCGCTGTTTCGATTGCCTTCAGCACAAAGTCGCCAAACGGTGCGGCCTGCTTGTACTCCGGACGGGCATAGGTCGACTTGCGCGTGCCCGGCGGAACCGACGCCCAGCCTTCATCCTTCGCGACCAGTTCGATGTATTGCTTCGACGTCGCCCACTCGGCAAACTTCTTTGCCGCATCCTGTGACTTCGAGGTTTTCGGAATTGCGAACGACCACGACCACAACCAGTGCGAGCCCTTCGGCGTCACCGCAACGGGCGCAGCGGCGAAACCCACCTTGTCGGCGACCTGCGACTGCGCCTTGTTGTAGAGCATGCCGGCCGCGACCGTCGCGTCGATCCACATCGCGCATTTTCCCGATGACATCAACGTGAGGTTCTCGTTGAAGCCGTTCGAACTGGCTCCCGGCGGCCCGTCTTTCTTCAGCAGGTCCGAGTAGAACGTAATGGCCTTGTTCCATTCGGGCGTGTCGATCTGCGCCTTCCAGTTCTCATCGAACCATCGCCCGCCGAAGGTATTGACGACCGTCGAGACGTACGCCATGTTTTCGCCCCAGCCCGCCTTGCCGCGCACGCAGATACCGTATGTGCCGTTTGCCTTGTCGGTCAGCTTGTCGGCGAATTCCTTGATCTGGTCGTAGGTCGGCTGATCAGGCATCTTGAGCCCTTTCGCCGCGAAGAGATCCTTGCGGTAGAAAGTCATCGAACTCTCGACGTAAAACGGCAGCGCCCACAGCTGACCATTCGAAGACAGACCGTCTCGTGCCGTCTTGACGACGTCGTCGAGATCGTAATCGGCTGGCAGGTTGTTCATCGGCGCGAGCCAACCGCGCTTGCCCCACTGCGGCGCTTCATAGGTGCCGATCGCGACCACGTCGAACTGTCCACTGTTCGTCGTGATGTCGGTCGTCGCGCGCTGACGAAGTACGTTCTCCTCGAGAATCACCCAGTTCAGCTTGATGTCCGGGTTCGCCTTCTCGAAGTTCGCGGACAGCTTCTTGAGTTCGAGCATGTCCGGATTGTTGAGGGTTGCGATCGTGACCGTCGCAGCATTTGCCAGGTGGGCTGCGCAAAGGGTCACGCCAGCGAACAGCGCTTTGCGGAGAAGCGCGCGGCGCGTTGGGGCTTGCATCTTCATGTCTGTCTCCATTCGTTTGTTGGCTTCGGTTCGGGACTACTACACTGTGACGCCGCGCTTGAAGCGGCATCCTGCCTGCGTGGATCAGCTCATCCAGTTGCCGCCGTCCACGTTCAGCGTTTGAGCGGTGATGTAGTCCGCATCTGCGGAAGCGAGGAACACCGCTGCGCCGGTCAACTCGTCCGGCCGGCCCATCCGGCCGAGCGGAACCGCCTCGCCGACCAGACGCTTCTTCTCTCCGAGCGGACGGTTTTCGTATCGCGCAAAGAGCGCATCAACCTCTTTCCACATCGGCGTATCGATCACGCCGGGTGCGATTCCGTTGACGTTGATGTGATGCGGCGCAAGCGCGAGCGCTGCGGACTGGGTGTAACTGATGACGGCAGCCTTGCTCGCGCAGTAATGCGACACGAGCGCTTCGCCCCGACGCCCCGCCTGAGACGCCATGTTGATGATCTTGCCGCCACCGCCCTGCTCGACCATCTGCTGGGCGACACGCTGCATGAGGAAGAACATGCCCTTCACATTCACGGCGAAAACCCGGTCGAAGATGTCCCACGACTCGTCGAGTAGAGGGCGCATGTCGAATACCGCTGCATTGTTGAAGAGAATGTCGATGCGACCGAACCGGTCAATCGTCGAGCACACGATCGTTTCGATGCTGTCGCGCTTCGTGACGTCTGCCTGAAGCAGCAGCAGACTGGCGTTGTCGGCATCCGCGTAGGTCGCTTCGAGTTCGGGCTTCGCCTTGACATCCACGACGACGACCTTCGCACCTTCCGCCAGATATCGGCGCACCACCGATTCTCCGATGCCCGTTCCACCACCTGTGACGATGGCAATCTTGTCTTCCAGTTGCATGCTGCATCTCCTCTTATGGGACATCGCGATCGATTCCCGCAATCTCATACAAATACGGAGTACTACACATATCGTGTGGTTTGATGGACGAAGACGAATGATTCAGGTTGCGTTGAGGCTTTCGATCTCGCCCATTCGGGAAACCGTTACGCCTTGCACGCGGCGGCGTACACGCCTATGACTTCGCGAATCCTGCTCTGGATAAGGCTCATCGGCGTCGCGTCGAGCGCTCCGCGCCTGAATTGCCAGTACTGTTCGGGCAGGTAGCGGCTCAGCACGTTTTCCGGAATGGCGACCCCCGTCAGATTGCTGATCAGCTTGTTGACGGCAGCGTCGATCTCCGGGTCCGCCCAGTAATAGCGCACCCGGTCGCTGTAGCTGTAGGTTCGCAGCAGCCGATTTTCCTGCTCGTCGCCGTGGTAGTACTTCTCCCAGTGACCGGGCCTGGCAAGCATGACTGTTTCCACTATCTGCCGAAGATTGGATCGTGCTTCCGGCGCAATAAGCTCGGCCTCGATGTCTGCAAGCGCATAGAGTGCTTCACGCAGCGCGAAGGTCACGCCAGGCCCGACCTTCAGAATCGCGAAGCCGTCGCGAACGAGCGCGGCCAATGATTCAGGCTTCTGATAATCGGTGGAGTGCGCTTCGAAGACCATGCCGGGCAACCGTTCGAGAACTTCGGAAAGCTCGGTGGCAAGCTGCGGCTTGTAGTCCACGACCTTCGTATGATCGAACTCGACGCCCGGCTGAACGACAAGCGCGATCACGCGTTGCCACGCTTCGTCGAGGCCGCGATCGTGCCACGCCTTGCGATGAACCGCGGCGGTATCCAGCGCGGCGCTGGCGTGGGTAACCTCGACAGTGTCCAGTTCTTCGGCAGCGCCACCCGGAACCGGCACCTCGGTGCCGATGATATAGACGGGCCTTTCGGTCCGGCCCTCGCGTTCGGCAGCGGCTTCCGCGACCGCGCACAGTCGCGAAGCGCGTTCGGCTACGACATCGTCCGAGAGAGGGGCTGGGTCGCCTGCGCAACTCATGCTGGTATCGAGGTGAATTTTGGTGAAGCCGGCCGACACGTAAGCGTCGATGAGTGCGTCCGCGCGTTGCATCGCCTCCTCCGCGGGCAGGTTGCGCCACGCATTCGGGCCGAGATGATCGCCGCCGAGAATCAGCCTCTCGCGCGGCAGACCCACGCGATCCGCGATCAGATGGACGAAGCGCACGAAATCGGTCGGCTTCATGCCGGTGTAGCCGCCGAACTGATCCACCTGATTCGAGGTCGATTCGATCAACAGCGGCGTGTGGTCATCGAGCGCCTGTTTCATGGCGGCGCTCAATACCCACGGATGCGCCGAGCAGATCGAATAGATCCCCTTGAGCCGCTTCGCCGCCTCTGCATCACGAGCGAGGCGCGATACCACGTTAGTCATGACTGTGCTCCGAAGGGTTCGCGATGAATGCGTCGAGTTCTGCCAGCGTCGCCGTTCCTTCCATGGGCCCGCGAAACGTGACGGCTCGCGCGCCGGCCGCGCATGCATAGCCAAGCGCCTTCTCGATTCCGAAGCCTTGTGCGCGGCACGCAATGTACGTCGCGCCGAAGCAGTCGCCCGCGCCCGTCGGATCGACCTCCTGAACAGGTACAGCGGGAAGATCGATCGCGCTCGAACCGTCGTAGTAGCTGCATCCGTCTTTTCCTCGCTTGACCACGACTTCGCGCACGCCTCGCTTCAACAGTTCTTCGACGGCGCCCTGTTCATTGCTCGCGCTGGCAAGCAGCATCACCTCATGACCGCTCGGCAAGAACACATCGGTGTAGTCGAGGATGAAATCGAGCGCCTCGCGCATCTCCGGAATGCGGAGCATCTCCTTGCGGATGTTCGGATCGAAGCTCACCGTGCCGCCATGTCCCTTGACGGTCTCGATCACTTTCTTCATCGCTTCGATGATGCGGAACGAGAACAGCGAAGAACCCATCACGTGAAAATGATTGCAGCGCTTCAGCAGATCGTCGCGGATGTTGCCTACCGACAGATGACCCGATGCGCTATTCGCGATGTTGTAGATGAAGTCGCGATCGCCGTCCTCGCGATATGTGACGAACGCACTGCCCGTCGTCGCCGTCTTGATGACGGAAATGCCCGACACATCCACGCCGTCCGCACGCAAGCGTTCGACATTGAGTACGCCGAAGTCGTCGTCGCCGACGCAGCCGATCATCGCGCAGCGACTACCGACCTTCGCCACCTGATCGATGAAGATGGCGGGCGCACCGCTCGCGTATGGACCGATCAGCGTGCCCGGCCGGCGGAACGATTGTCCGCGCTCGGTGGCCATGATTTCGACGAGGATTTCGCCCATCGTCAGGATGTAGCCGGACTTGCCGGCTTGATGCAGTTCAGTGTTGGACATGGCGCTTCTTCGTTCGAACGTCGATGCAAACGGCGGCGGGAATGACGACGCCCTTCACGATCAGTTGGCAAAAGTACGGAACACCCCGCAGATTCAAGCGCCAGACGATGGCTTTCGAAACTCCAGAATTCCGCTGTCCCTTCGATGCAGTTGAAGACCCTTGCGAGGCATCAGCTCCATCGTCGGTGGGTCGATTCCGTCATCGATCAGCAGCGCATCGACGTCGGCGACGTTTGCGAAGACTTCACCTTCGCGCTCGTTGAGTTGCGGCTGGTACGCCACCACGATCGTCCGGCTGGCTGCCTGACGTGCTGCCTGGAATACACGCGCGACGGCCGGGTCGGCGCAAAGCAGGTTGCCGTCCCGGTCGAGGCCGGACGCCTCGAGAAAGCAAAGATCGATCGATCGGCGCGTCACGGAGGACTCCGCGTCAGGCCCCGTCATGGCGGTCGCGCCCTGTTCCAGTTGGCCGCCCGTCAGCACGAGTTCGCAATGCAGGAAGCGCTGCGCCGTCTGCGCCATGCCGACGTCCTGCATCAACAAGGCGAGATTCGACCGGTCGGAGAGGAACGGCAGGATCTTGTGAACGATCTCGCCGGTGCCCAGCATCAGCGACTCGTGATCGTCGACGGTTTCGGCGGCAAAACGGGCGATCGTCGTCTCGGAGGCCTTGCGGGTCGCGCCGTCGGCGATGGGCACCAGCACGTTTTCACCGGGCTTCTGCGCCAGATAACGGGCCTTGCCGAACGAGCGCACGAGGTAGCGCTGCTGCTCGAGGTAAGTCAGGTCGGTCCGGATCGTGACGCTCGACACGTCGAACGCCTGGCTGAGCTCTTCGACCGATACTTCGCCGCGTTTGCGTACCAGTTCGACGATTTGCAGCCGCCGCCTGAGGGAACTCTTGTTTGCCAGCATGACTCCGGATCTCGAAAGAAAACACTTTTGTTTCGAAAGAGTTTAGTTTCGAGTCGAAAGAAGGTCAAAGCGAATTTTCTGGTTTTTTGCCAGGGTTTGCCCGGATCTACTGCTCCTTTCGGCCGATGTCAGAAGTCGGCGGTAGCAGCCGCCTCCCGCTACACTACGGTTCGCAAATGGCGGTGTGACCCACACCGAGCGATCCAGGCCGCACGCGCGGCTGACGGAAAACCCCTCTGACCATCGAACGAAAGGAGACCGCATGCCGAGTCTTGAGCGATCCCGAGCGGCCATGTTTGTCGACTTCGTCTGGCGCGTCGTGCTTCGGCTCGGGTTTCAACTCGCTCGCGTCTGGTGGCACATTCGACGGCCTCACCATGAGGGCGCGCTAGTGACGATCTACGTCGGGCGGGAGCTGCTGCTGGTGAAGACCTCGTACCGGGCCGAGTGGGGTTTGCCTGGCGGCAGCATCCATCGCGGCGAAACACCCGAGGTGGCAGCGCAGCGCGAACTGGAGGAAGAGATTGGTCTCTCGTCGTGCCCGTTGGTCCCCACGGGAGAGGTCATCGGCATGTGTGACGGACGAAGAGACAGGGTGTACTTCTTCGAGCTGCACCTCGATCGCTTGCCCGACCTGCGGCTCGATAATCGCGAGATCGTCGCCGCGCGTCTGGTATCGCCGGAAGAATTGCAAAGCATTGCACTGACAGCGCCCGTTGCTGTGTTTCTTCGCGGAGATCGCAGCGGGCTGCATAAAGAGCCTGCGAAGAACGGTCCGTCGTCAGGCTGAGTTGAGTGTATCGAGACGGACGGAATCGGTATCGCTCATATCACATCGCGACTGACGACGTGAGCGAACTGGAGCGTCTCCTGAGCGAGCGCGTCGCGCAAGAAAGCCGGACGCACGTCGATGCTCGCCAGTTCGTTGCGCTTGAACCACGCGAACTCCAGCCTGCGGCCCTGTTCGTCCCCAACGTGGCGCGCATCCAGTTCGAGAATGGCAGCGTTGAGCGGCACTTTGGCAGAGAAGTACAGGCCGACTTCGTGATAAGGACGATCGCCGATCGTGAAGAAGTTCTCGACGATCCACAGCAACCGTCCGACTGAAACGGCAACATCCAGCTCTTCGCGCATTTCGCGCGCGACGGCCGTGGCGGCATCCTCGCCCGCTTCGACGCGGCCGCCCGGCAGCGACCAGTATGTGTCGCCTTCCAGCATATGCAGCAGCACGTGATCGCCGGATACGATCACCGCGACGGCACGCAGATTGAAACGATGGCCGTCCGTTTCGAATGAGATCATCGGTGTGAGTGCATGCGTCCGAACAGGAAGGATGCGCCATTTCGCCCGAAACGGCGCACGCATGCAAGCGTATTCAACGTATGAAATCGCTTACGGCAACTGAGCCTCCGCCACAGCACGCCGCTCGCCAAACGCTGGTCCGAGAGGCCGCACACGCATGTGCGCCGCAAGTCGCTGCCAGGGCAAATCAGCGGGGTCGGCGGCCATCGGCCCTGGTGCTTTCGCCACCAGAACCGCGTGCGCAGCCGGCTGGAAGTCCGCGCGAAAATGCACGGAGCTTTTGACCACGAGTATCTTCATCGCCTCGGCCTCGATTCCCGCGACGCGGAAAAAGTTGCGTTCGAAGATCTGCATCTTGATCGTGCTGACGACGATCCGCACGCCGCCGATCCGCAGACACGCAACCGGCCCGAGATCGCCCTGCATGCCGTGCATCATCGGACCGTCGAAGCGAAAGCGTCCGTCCGACAGATACTCCACTTCGAACACGCCGTGCAGCGGTTCGTCGCCCGGCACGCCCGAACGCCCTGCCAGCGCGAGTTCGATACGCGCGCCGACACCCGCGCGATGCGCCGCTGCCGCTGCGTCTGCGTCCCATATCACACCGACCGCTGCGCCCTCGACGCGATGCTTCAGCAACGCGCGCACCATGCCCATCGTGTTCGAGTCGCCGCCCACGCCCGGGTTATCCTGCGTATCGGCGATGATGACGGGCTTGTCCGCGTGCCGCGCGAGACGCGATGCTTCGGACACGGCTTCATCGGGCGACAGGAAGCGCACTTCCCATTTCGATTCGTCGGCGAGCATGCGCTCGTACAGCGTATCGATCGCGCGGGTGAGCGCGTCTTCGTCATAGCCATATGCCCACAGCACCGGTCCGCATTCGGGAAAATCGGCGGCGGGAAATCCCGGCGCAAACGACAGCGACGCAACGTCACCCTGTTCCAGCCCGGCCAGCATGTCGTACATCCCGCGCGCGGGTTCGACGAGCGTGCACATGCCATTCACCGGAATCAGAAACGGAATGCGCCGCGACACGCGCTTCAGCGGGCGCCTGTCGGTCGTTACTGTATCGAGCAGCGCGGCGGCGCGCTCGCCCGTTTCGGCCATATCGACATGTGGATACGTCCGGTACGCAACGATCGCATCCGCGAGTTCCAGCATCCGGTCCGTCACGTTCGCATGCAGATCGAGCGACACGACGAGCGGCACTGCAGCCCCGACGATGTCACGCACGCGCGCCAGCAACTCGCCTTCGCCGTCATCGATATGTTCGGCGACCATCGCACCGTGCAGATCGAGATAGATCGCGTCGAAGCCTCCCGCGTGCACGGCATCGACGATCTCGCCGGCAATGCGTTCATATGCGTCTTCCGTCACGTGCGCGGACGCGCTCGCGCCCGCCCAGATCACGGGAATGAGTTCGTGACCTGCTCTTTGCGCGGCGTGGATGAAGCCGCCGATCGGCACGTTCACGTCGCGCAGCGCGAGCACGTCGGCGCCGCGCGACAAAGGCGGAAAGCCTTCGCCCTGAATGAAGCTCTGGTACGACGCCTTGGTCGGCGCAAAGGTGTTGGTCTCGTGTTGAAAACCGGCGATCAGGATCTTCATGATGGGGTTGCGTCCTCGTACTCGTTGCGCTTGAGTCGATTGAGACTCGAATGGCATTCGAACGTAATTCGGATGCCGTCAGTTCGATTCGGGGCTCAGCGCCAGCTCAGCCGCGTCGTGAGCGGGCTTGCGGCTCTGACGGCTGGCGAGAATCAGCAGGCCCGCGATCACCGGCATGCACGCCATCACGACCAGCGCGAGATGCGAGTTGCCCGTCGCGGTGCGCGCCCAGCCGATCGCCGCCGGCCCCCAGAAACCGCCCGACAACCCGATCGTGTTGATCAGCGCAATCCCGCCCGCCGCCGCCGGACCTTTGATGTACTCGCCCGGCATCGCCCAGAACACCGTGTAGGCCATCCACATCATCGCGGTGGCGCCCGTCAGGAGCGCGAGCGTCGCGAACAGATTGCCCTGCGTGAAGATCGACGCCACCAGCAGCAGCGCGCCCGTCAGCGCGGGCACCGCGCAGTGCAGGCGCCGCTCGCCCGTGCGGTCCGAGCTGCGTCCCGCGACATACATCGCGATCCCCGCCGCGACATACGGAATCGCCGCGTACCAGCCGAGACGCAGCGTGTCGCTGACGCCCTGCTCCTTGATCAGCGTCGGCAGCCAGAAGCTGATCGCGTAGATCGGGAAGATGATCGAGAAGTACGCGAACGCGAGCACGTAGATGCGCGGATCGCGCGCCACGGCCTTGAACGAATGATTGTGTGCGTGCGCCACGCCCGTTTCGCTTTCGAGCAGCTGCTTTTCGTCGGCGTTCAGCCAGCGCGCGTCGGCGGGACGATTCGACAGCACGAACAGCGTGAGCACGCCGAGCGCGATGCACGGCAAGCCTTCTATCAGAAACATCCATTGCCAGCCGGCGAGACCGTAGACGCCCGAGAACGCGGATATCAGCCATGCCGACAACGGCCCGCCGACGATGCCGCCCAGCGGCCCGGCCAGAAACACGATCGCGATGGCGCGCGCCATGCGCGTCGGTCCGTACCAGCACGACAGGTAGTAGATCATCCCCGGCGCGAAGCCCGCTTCGAAGATGCCGAGCAGAAAGCGCATGCCGTAGAACATCGGCACGTTGTGCACGAACAGCATGCACGCCGACGTCAGCCCCCACAGCACCAGAATGCGGCTGAACGTCTTGCGCGCGCCGATTTTCGGCAGCAGCAGGTTGCTGGGCAATTCGAACAGCACATAGCCGAGAAAGAAGATGCCCGCGCCGACGCCATACGCCGCATCGGAGAAGCCGAGATCGCTTTGCATCTGCAGCTTCGCGAAACCGACGTTCACGCGATCCAGATACGCAAACATGTAGCAGGCGAGAAGAAACGGCAGCAACCGCCAGTTGAGCCGGTTGTAGAGGGCCCGAACGGCATCGTTCTCCCTCAGGGTTTGTATCGCTGTCATGTGCGTCTCCGGTGTCGGGTTTCGTACCCGTGCTTGCGTTCCGCCATGTTGTCGGGGTAAAAAACCGCGAGCAAGAGCAACTAAGTTCACGCTTCGTTGCCTGGAAGGCAACGCTTCGCTAATCGTCCCTGGAGACGCTCGTCATGCGGGAAATCAACCAGCAAAGGCTGCGCTACTTTCATGAGGTGCTGACGCACGGCACCATTCGCGGCGCGGCGGACAGCCTGAACACCTCGCCTTCCGTGATCACGCGGCAAATCAGGCTGCTCGAAGAGGAACTGGATACGACGCTGTTCGAGCGAGAAGCGCGCGGCGTCAAGCCGACCGAGGCCGCCGCGCATCTGCTCGAATTCTGGCGCGGCTACCGTTCACAACAGGAAAAGCTCGAAGACCAACTGCATTTGCTGAAGGGGCTTCAGCAAGGCCAGGTGCAACTGGCGGTCAGCGAGGGCTACGTCGATCCGCTGGTCGAGGAAGTGATCGCGCCCTTCTGCGCGAAGTATCCGATGCTCGATGTCGGCCTCGAAATCCTCGCGGTCGACGATCTGCTGAACCAGGTCGCCGATAGCCGTGCGCATATCGGGCTTGCGTACAATCCGCCGCCGCATCCGCGCATCGAGTATCGCGCGAGTTCGGCGCAGCCCGTCGTGCTGCTGGTGAGGCGCGATCATCCGCTGGCGCAGCGCGGCGGTCCGGCGAGCGTGATGGATTTGCTCGAATGGCCGCTGGCGTTGATGCCCGCCACGTTCGGCATCGGCCACGCCGCGAAGATGCTGGAGTTCGCGGAAAACATCGAAATCCGCGCGACGCTCACCAGCAATTCGCTGACCGCGCTCAAGCGCTTCGTCGCGCATGGCGACGGCGTGACGCTGATCGGCGAGTTCGCCGCGTACCGCGAACTCGAAGCGGAAGAACTCGCGATCGTTCCCATCGATCACCCCTTGTTTCAGGGCGCAAAAGCACGCTTGCTCGTGAAGTCGGGACGGCCGCTCGCCGCCGCCGCGAACGAACTGCTCGAATGGATCTTGCGCGAGATGTCAATGTTCGCGCGCGATGCAGCGACGGAGGAAGGCTGAAATATCTCCGTAACCTTTCACGAGATCCGTCCCCCGTAATACGTCAGCAGTATGCCCGTTGGCTATCCGTCATCTTTGAAACTTTATTGGAGAACGCGTACAGGCCGGCCGATAAGAGACTTGTCAGTCAACATGTACCAACGGCAAAGCAATGGCGTTCCTCAATACATTCAAAATCGGTCCGCGCCTGGGCGCGGGCTTTGCAATCGTTCTGATTCTTCTCTGCGCGATCAGCGGTATTGGTTTGCTGCAAGCGTCGCGTATCTATGACGGCACCAATGAGATCGGAAGCAACTGGCTTCCGAGCGTCGAAGCACTGGGCACGCTGCGCAGCCGCGTCGACGACGTGCGGCGCCTGTCGCTGCGCGAACTGCTCGCCACGGATGCCAACCAGATGAGCGCCACGCGCGCGCAGCACACGGCAGCTGTCAGCGCGGTCGCGTCGTCTCTGGACGGTTATTCGAAGCTGGTTTCGTCGCCGGAAGAACAGCGGCTTTTCGACAGCGTCAAATCTTCGTGGTCCAGCTATCTGGAAGTCGACGACAAGGTCACCAAGCTCATCGACGCGGGCAGCGAAAGCGCAACGGAAGCACGGCAACTGACCGCAACGGAAGGGTCAAAGCGCTTCACAGCGACGCTCGATCTGATCGACAGCGACATCAAGCTGAATCACGACGGCTCCACGGCAGAAGTGGCGAAGGCAGGCGACGCGTTCCGCAGCGCGCGCATGTGGACCCTGCTGCTCGCGGCGCTCGCGCTGGCATTGGGCGCATGGATCGCCGTCGTCATTACGCGTTCGATCACGGGACCGCTGCGGCGCTCCGTCGAAGTGGCCGAAACCGTCGCACGCGGCGATCTGACGGCCGTCATTCACGTCGACGGCAAGGACGAGTTGAGCCAGTTGCTCGACGCGCTGCGCAACATGAACGAACGTCTGCTGGATACCGTGGGCCGTGTGCGTTCGAGCAGCGAAAGCATCGCGACGGGCTCGTCGGAGATCGCGGCGGGCAACACCGACCTGAGCCAGCGCACGGAAGAACAGGCTGCATCGCTCGAAGAAACGGCCGCGAGCATGGAAGAGCTGACTTCGACCGTCAAGCAGAACGCCGAGAACGCCAACCAGGGCAACGCGCTCGCTGCGCGCGCTTCGGATACGGCGGCGCGCGGCGGCGACGTCGTGAGCCGCGTGGTCGACACGATGCGCGACATCTCGAACAGCTCGCAGCAGGTCGCGCAGATCATCTCGGTGATCGAAGGGATCGCGTTCCAGACCAACATTCTCGCGCTGAACGCGGCCGTCGAAGCAGCACGCGCCGGCGAACAGGGCCGTGGCTTCGCAGTCGTCGCGGGCGAAGTGCGTACGCTTGCGCAGCGCAGCGCGTCGGCGGCGAAGGAAATCAAGGATCTGATCGACGAATCGGTGAATCGCGTGAACAGCGGCACCGCGCTCGTCGACGAAGCCGGCCGCACGATGGGCGAGATCGTGCAATCGGTGCGTCAGGTATCCGACCTGATGGGCGAAATCAGCGCTGCATCGGGTGAACAGCATCGCGGCATCGAACAGGTCAACGTCGCGATCTCGCAGATGGATGAAGTGACGCAGCAGAATGCGGCGCTCGTCGAAGAAGCATCGGCGGCTGCGCAGTCGATGGCATCGCAAGCTTCCACGCTGCGCGAGCTGGTGTCGACGTTCCGTCTGCCCGCTGCGCAAGAGACCAGAACGACGCTTGCGCCTTCGGCATCGAAGCACGTTGCACGCGCCGCAGTCTCCATGCCGGCGAAGCCGCGCAGCGCAGCGCCCGCAAAACCGCACGTCTCTGCTGCGCCAAAAGCCGAACCGGCTATGAGCCGCGCCGAAGCCGACTGGGAAACGTTCTGAAGAACGGCGCATCCGGGCTACGCCACGCGATGCGCCAATCGATATTCACTTATGCGTGACGGGCAGCAGCTTCATCGCAGCCGTCCGCTCACGCACGGCATGCGTCGCTGCGGCGCTCGCCCGGCTCGCCATCATCGCGCACAGACGGCTCGCACCGACTGAGCCCGCCACCGCGAACACCACCGGGAACAGCATGTCGTGTCCGAGGTGCGTGAACTCGGCGACGAGCACGATCGCGGTGATCGGCATATTCATCGACGAAGCGAGAAACGCCGTCGCACCGACCAGTGCAAACGCGCCCGTCGGCACGCTTGCGCCAATCAGATTCCACGCGCCGCCGAGCACGACGGCAAGCAGCGCGCCCACCGTCAAGCCAGGCGTCAGCAGACCGCCATGCGCGCCGACTCGCAAACTGCTTGCGCTGACGGCAACCTTCAACGCGAGCAGCGCAGCCGCGAGCCCGATACTCAACTGACCGTCGAACCCGAGTTGCGCGGTGCCCTTGCCGTTGCCGAGCAATTGCGGAAAGTGCACGGCGAGCACGCCGATCGCCGCGAAATTGAGCACGTTGAGAGGAATCGTCAGCCAGCCTGCACCGGGCGCTGCATTGCGTGCGCGCTCCATGAAGCGCGAAAACGCGTAGGCGGCGATGCCGAACAGCGGACCCGCAGCCACCGACCACGCAACGAGACTGCCGCTCAACGCGAACGACGGAATCGCGTACTGCGACTCGTCGCCGAGCCCGATCCACGCGACGACGGCCGCAATCACCGACGTCACGAGCGCAATCGCGACCGTGGTTGTATCGAAGGTGACGAGCAGCACTTCGAGCACGAACACGGCGCCGCCGAGCGGCACGTTATACACGGCGGCAAGGCCGGCGCCCGCACCGCACGCGATCATCACGCGCGTCTCGTTCGCCGACAGACCCGCCACGCGCGACAACCAGCCCGCCACCAGCGAACCGACTTCGCGCGGCGCGACTTCGCGGCCCAGCGGCGAGCCGAGCGCGACCGTCACGATTTGCAGCAGTGCATGGGCGAGCGTGCTCAGCATCGGCATGCGCGCGTCGGGCGATTTCACCGCCTGCCTGATGCTGACAAGCGGCTGACCGAAACGCCGCACCGCCCACCAGCCGAATCCGGCAATCAAACCGCAGACGCTCATCACGAGCACGCGCCGTTCAGCCGACGCGCCGCTCACGCCTTCCAGGAAACTCTCGCCGCCGACGATCGCATGGAGGCTGTAGCCATAGGCGACATGCTGGATTGCGTGCAGCAGCAGCGCGAGCAGCATGCCGCCCAACCCCGCACCGACGCCCGTCAGAACGGTAACGGCGGCGAGGCGCGCCAGCGATTTGCGTTCGAGTGTGATGAAGGACGGCATGACGACGTGGCTCGCGATTAAACCCTATGAGCCGCCTACTATAGGGTTTTCCCCTAAATACATCAAACAACTTTATTCACTCAATTGATGCATCCTGAGAATAGACTGGCGAAGCCTTGTGCTACGCGGCTCACCGCCGTCGATCTCACGATTCGCGCGGCAAAATCAGCTCCGCTTCGAGCCCGCCCGACGTGCGATTACGCAACGTGAGCGTGCCGCCGTGCGTCGCGGCGATGCTTTGCGCGATCGTCAGTCCGAGACCCGTGCCGCCGCTCGCCGCCTTGCCGCGAAAGTACGGCTCGAACACGCGCGCGAGCATCGCTTCGTCAGGAATGCCCGGCCCGTTGTCGCGGATCGCGACGCGCACTGCGCGACCGTCGTCGGTGACGTGAATCGATGCCTCGCCGCCATGGAAAATCGCGTTGTCGAGCAGGTTCTGCAAACAGCGCTTCAGATTGCGCGGAAAACCCGCAACGGGCCGCGCCGCGCTGCCTTCGACCGTGACCATGTGGCCCGCGTCGCGTGCATCTTCGGCGAGCCCTTCGAGCATCGAATCGAGATCGATGTCGCGGCGGTCTTCCGTCACCTCGATGCCTTGCACGGCATCGAGCGTCGCACGCACCATCGCCTCCATGTCATCGAGATCGCCGCGCAGACGCTCGCGCCACTGTGCGTCGGGCAGCATCTCCGTGCGCAGTCGCAGGCGCGTCAGCGGAGAACGCAGATCGTGCGACACCGCGGTCAGAAAGCGCGTGCGTTCGGCGAGACTCTCCGTCAACTGACGCTGCATCGAATTGAACGACATGGCCGCGCTGCGCACTTCGAGCGGACCGCTGACGGGCAGCGGCGGCCGATAGATATTGCGGCCGAGCGCATCGGCGGCTTTCGCGAGATCGCGCAGCGGCTGCACCGCGAAGCGCACGGCGACGAACGCCAGCAAGCAGATGGCGACAAAGCGGATCAGATAGATCCGCACCAGATAGTCGACCACGAGCGAACCCGGCTCGCTCTGCATGCCCGCCTGCCCTTCGTTCGCCTGCACGTCGAGCCAGACGCCTTCGCGTGCATCGGGCAGCTTCATTTGCACGTGGAAATCGCCCGTCGGCATGCGCGAATCGAAGAGACTCAGAATGCCTTTGTGCTTGCGCGCTTCGTCGCGCATCTCGGCGTCGATCACGCGCACTTCGACAGGCTCGCCTAGACGCCGGCGGACCACCCCGGAAATCAGATCGCTCACCGAGCGTTGCGCGAGCGATGCAGGTTGTACGGTCTGCGGCGTGTCGATCCATTGCAGCCGGTAACGCGCGTCCGCCAACCGATGCACGATGCCGTCGCGCGCCGCTGCATCGGGTACGTGTTGCAGCAGCCTGACCGTATCCGCGAGACGGCTCGCGAACAGGCGCGCAGGGATTTCAAGCGTGCGGTTGTCGTGCGTGTCGAACCAGATCGTGCTGGTCAGCAACTGCCCGGCGAACATGCCGACGGCGAGTATCGTCACGAGCCGCCCGAACAGCGAATCGGGCCAAAGATGCAGTTTCATGCTTCGTACGTGACGTCCGCGACCAGCATGTAGCCCTCGTTGCGCACCGTGCGGATCAGCTCGGCGCTGCGTGCCGCGTCCTTCAGATGATGACGCAGACGGCTGATGCAGACGTCTATCGAGCGGTCGAGCGGCGTGTGCTCCTTGTCGAACACATGATCGAGCAGGAACTCGCGCGACAGCGGCCGGTTGGGATGATCGAGCAGCGTGCGCAGCGTGCGGTAATCGGAGCCGCCTAACGACACGACCACGCCATCCGGCGACAGCATCTGCTTCATGCGCGTATCGAGTCGCCAGCCGGCAAAGCCGATGAATGCGGCCGCATCGGCGGGACGCGCGCCCGGCATGCTGCGCGAGCGGCGCAACACCGACTTGATCTTTGCGACCAGTTCACGCGGATCGAAGGGCTTGGGCAGATAGTCGTCCGCGCCCATTTCGAGGCCGAGTATGCGGTCGAGCAAACCGCCGCGCGCACTCAGGATGACGATCGGCATGCCGCGCTCGCGGCGCAGTTCGCGCGTGAGTTCGAGTCCGTCTTCACCGTCGAGCATCAGGTCGAGCACCACGAGATCGACGGGCAAGGTCGCGACGATCTGCTTCATCTGCGCGCCGCCGGTGGCCGTCGTCGCCTGATAGCCCATGCTGCGCAGATAGTCGCCGAGCAGCTGGCGAATGTTCGGATCGTCGTCGACGACAAGTATGTGGTCCATCAAAAGCTCTTCTTCCCTTCGTGACGTCGTCGCCTCGCGGATGCCGCCCAGCGCGCATTGTCCGCGCTACGGGCGGAAAAAAGCGGCTCAACACATTCCATTACAAAAGTGGGCCGTCTCAACACATCGCCATTACATCTCGCCGCTAAAGTTGCGCCCGTAAATGCAAATAATTCTCATCCAACAACTATATCATGTCGATATCCAGGCTTTATTCGGCTTGCGGTCGGGCCGCTTCGACGGCATCGCGCGCCGCCTCTTCAGTCACGTTCGCCGCACTTGCGCTGACGGCGGGCTGCACGCTCGTGGCCAGCGCGCCCGCGTTGGCGGCGCAACCCGCGAGCGCGACGGCACCTGTTGCCGTCACCGACCTGGCAGGTCGCACGGTGCGTGTGCCCGTCGCCGAACCGCAGCGCATCCTGCTCGGTGAAAGCCGGCTGCTGTCGGCCGTCGCGCTGCTCGAAGGGCAGAAGCCGCTTGCGCGCATCGTCGGCTGGCAAGGCGATTTGCCGCTGATGGATCCGCAGACCTACGACGCGTACGCGCAGAAATTCCCTGAAATCAAAACGATTCCGCTGATCGGCAAGGCAACGGAAGACAGCATCAGCGACGAGAAAGCGCTGAGCCTCAAGCCCGATCTCGCGATCTTCAGCCTGGGCGGCCACGGCCCGAGCCGCTATAACGCGCTCGTGAAGCAACTGGAGGCGACGGGTACGACCGTCGTGTTCATCGACTTCCGCCTGCATCCTCTGCAGAACACGCTGCCGAGCATCGAACTGCTCGGTGCCGTACTGCATCGCGAGCAGCAGGCGAATGCGTACGTACAGTTCTATCAGCAGCATCTGGCGCGCGTGCAAAACGTCGTGAACCGCGTGCCCGAAGCGCAGCGTCCGAAGGTGTTTGTCGATCTGCTCGCGGGTGTATGGGACGCGGGCTGCTGCCACACGGCGGGCAACGGCAACTTCGGCGAGTTCGTGCAGGCTGCTGGCGGACGCAACATCGCGCAAGGTCTCGTGCCGGGCGTGCTCGGCGACATCAGCATGGAACAGGTGATCGCCGCGCAACCCGACGTCTACATCGCCACGGGCAGCCGCACGAAACCTGGCCTCGCGTCGTTGCGCGCCGGCGCGTTGACGAGCGGGCACGACGCGCGCGCGAGTCTCGCACAACTGATCGCGCGTCCCGGCTTCGACACGATCAAGGCGATTCACGACGGCAACGCGCACGGCATCTCGCACAACTACTACGACTCGCCGTACAACATTCTCGCGATCGAAGCGTTTGCGAAGTGGTTCTATCCGAAGCAGTTCGCCGATCTCGACGTGCACGCGACGCAAGCCGATCTGTACAAGCGCTTCCTCGCCGTGCCGCCGCAAGGCACGGAATGGGTCGATACGCCGCTCGCGCAAGCCGCGCTACAGGCATCGCACTGAACGAACGATTGCGCTCATGTCCGACTCACTCTCCGTGACCCGTTCAGCGCCCGCCGACGACAGCGTGCAGCCGTATCTGCGCATGACGCGTCTGCGCGCGCTATGGCTGTGCGCGGTCGCGTTGCTGATCGCAGCCTCGCTACTGTTCGATCTGCGTTCCGGCCCGTCCGGCTTGCCGCTTTCCACGCTGCTGCATGCGCTGTTCGATCACGCATCGGCCGATGCCGCGACGAATGTGATCGTCTGGCAGATACGCATGCCGTACGCCGTGATGGCGCTGCTGGTCGGCGCTTCGCTCGGTCTGTCGGGCGCGGAAATGCAGACCATCCTCAACAATCCGCTCGCCAGTCCGTACACGCTCGGCGTATCGGCGGCAGCGGCGTTCGGCGCGTCGCTCGCCATCGTGCTCGATGTCACGCTGCCCGGCATCGCGCAGACGTGGGTGGTATCAGCGAACGCGTTTCTGTTCGCTTTCATGTCGGCGTTGCTGCTCGACGGCGTCGCGCGCTGGCGCGGCATGAACACGTCGGGCGTCGTGCTGCTCGGTATCGCGCTTGTCTTCGCGTTCCATGCGCTCGTTTCGCTGATGCAGTTCATCGCTTCCGCCGACGCGCTGCAAGGACTCGTGTTCTGGACACTCGGCTCGCTCGCGCGTGCGGACTGGCCGAAGATCGCCGTGCTCGCCGTCGCGCTCGCCATCGCATTGCCGCTCTCGCTGCGCAACGCGTGGACACTCACCGCGCTGCGGCTCGGCGAAGACCGCGCAGCGAGTTTCGGCATCGACGTGCGGCGTCTGCGGCTCGGTACGCTGCTGCGCGTGTCGGTGCTGTCGGCGCTGGCCGTGTCGTTCGTCGGCACGATCGGCTTCGTCGGGCTGATTGCACCGCACATCGCGCGTGCGCTGTTCGGCGAAGACCATCGTTTCTATCTGCCCGGCAGCGCACTGCTCGGCGCGTTGATGCTGTCGCTCGCGTCGATTGCGTCGAAGACCATCGTGCCCGGCGTGCTGATTCCGGTCGGCATCGTGACGGCGCTGGTCGGCATTCCCCTTTTTCTCGCGATCGTCGTGCGCTCGCAGGGAGCGGCGCAATGAACGGCCTGTCCATTCACGGTCTCGGCGTGCAATACGGCAAGCGCGCCGTGCTCAGGTCACTCGATGCAGGACCGCTGCCGCGCGGCCAGATCACTGCGCTGCTCGGCCCGAACGGCAGCGGCAAGTCGACGCTGCTGCGCGCGCTGGCGGGTCTCACGCGCGCGCACGCGGGACAACTCACGCTCGACGGCGAAGCGCTCGAACTATCGGCGACGAGTGCGCGCTCGCACAGTGTCGTGTACTTGCCGCAGTCGTTGCCGGCAGGCGTAAAGCTGCAGGTGCTCGAGTCCGTGCTCGTCGCGAGCTGCGCGACGCGCGGCGCTTTTCGTGCGCATTCCACACGCGCCGACGATCTCGCGAATGCGCGTGCCGTGCTCGAACGGCTCGGCATCGATGCGCTCGCGTCGCGCTCGCTCGACGAACTGTCAGGCGGGCAACGACAACTGGTCGGCATGGCGCAAGCGCTGGTGCGCGAACCGCAAGTGCTGCTGCTCGACGAGCCGCTGTCAGCGCTCGACCTGAACTACCAGTTCCATGTGATGCGCGTGCTTCGCGACATCACACGCGAACGCGGCATCGTCACGGTCGTCGTTCTGCATGACATCAACACCGCCATGCGTGCCTGCCATCAGGCGATGCTGCTGCACGCAGGCCGCATTGCGGGCTTCGGCCCGAGTGTCGAGGTCATCACGCAAGCAAGCCTTGCAGAAGTATTCGGTGTCACCGCGCGAATCGAGCCTTGTTCGCGCGGCCAGCATCAAGTCCTGATCGACGGACTCTCCGTTCAGGACGGCATCGCCAGCCGCTAGACATTCGTCGACGCGTCCCAGCCAGCCACCTTCACCACGCCGCATTCGTTTCGAAGCACGACGCCCGCCACCCGGCGGGCGCCGCGCCGCTGCGTGGCTCGTCAATTCGTTCAAATCAACCACGGGGAAAAAAGATGAAAAAGACACTCGTCATGGCCGCTATCGCGGCAAGCTACGCTTGCCATGCGCAGGCGCAAGACAGCGTCACGCTTTACGGCGTGATCGATGCGGGGCTGTCCTATAGCGACAACCAGCAGGGCAGCAGCGCGTGGCAAGCGGGCAGCGGCAACGTGACGGGCAGCCACTGGGGCATGCTCGGACGCGAAGACCTGGGCGGCGGCACGAAGGCGATTTTTCAGCTGGAGAACGGCTTTAGCGTGATGAACGGCACGCTGCGCCAGGGCGGACGTCTGTTCGGCTACCAGGCGTATGCGGGACTGGCGAATGACAGGCTCGGCACCGTGACGCTCGGACGTCAGTACGATTCCGTGGTCGACTATCTCGCGCCGCTCAGCTTCACGGGTCATCATCCGGGCGGCAACAATCTGTCCGCGCACCCGTACGACAACGACAATCTGAACAACTCGTTCCGCGTGAACAACGCGGTGAAGTACGCCAGCAACAGCTATGCGGGCGTGAAGTTCGGCGCGCTGTATGGCTTCTCGAACGAAGCCGGCGGATTCGCCGACAACCGCTTGTACAGCTTCGGCACATCGTACGAAGCCGGTCCGTTACATCTCGGCGCAGGCTACTTCCAGGCGAACAACGGCGGCAGCAGCAACACGAACGGCGCGTTGACGCTCACCGACCGCACGTTCATCGCAGCGCGCCAGCGCACTTACGGCGCGGGCGGCAGCTACGCGATCGGCGCGGCCACGTTCGGTTTCGTCTGGACGCGCACGCAACTGGGCGGCCTCGCGACGATCAACGGCGCAAACAGTCTCGGTCTCGCGGCAAACGGCGAAGGCATGAACTTCAGCAACTATGAAGTCAACGCGAGTTATGCGCTCACGCCGACCATCGCGCTGAACGGCGAATACACGTACACGTCGGGCTCGATGTCGAACGCAACGGGCCAGCATCATCCGAAGTGGCATGAAGTCTCCGTGCAAACCGATTACTTTCTGTCGAAGCGAACGGATCTCTATGTGCAGGCGAGCTACCAGCACATCGCGAGCGACGGTTCAGGCCTCACTGCCGATATCAGCGGGCAAAGCCCTTCGTCGAACGATCAGCAGGTCGTCGTTGCGGTTGGGATGCGGCATCGGTTCTAAAGAGACGCTGCCGCTCTAGAAGCATCGAGCCGCCGGAATCCGGCGGCTCGCATCAACACCGTTAGAACTTGTGCCGGATACCCACGCGCACCGTGCTTTGCCGGTCGCTGGCGGAAGGCGTCAGATTGTTGATGGCCGCGACGGCGGCCCTACCCGTCGAGTCCGTACCCGATGCCTTCTGATAGACGCCGATCAGATACACGTCCGTGCGCTTCGACAGGAAATAGTCCGCGCCGACCACATCTGATTGCGCGACGTTTCACCCGCCACACTAGCCAGGCTGTACACGCCGCCGAATGTGAGGCCCGTGTAGTTTGCGCTCGTGTACTTGACCGCATGGATTCAGGTGCACATGCACGTCCAGTTCTCCGCCGACCCCGGCATTGCGTGGCTGCGCGCTGCAATCTGCGAGATGTTCTCAGATCAGACCGCGTCGAGATAGCTCTTTACGAGTTCGTGAATCTCCGCAAGCGCGTCGAGCGCCGCACGCAGCTCGCACTCGGCACCCGGCTTTGCCAGCGCCATCACATCCGCGAGCGCTTCGTCCTGCTCTTCGGCCATCATGCAGAGGTAAAACGGCGTGCGCCCCTTAAAGCCGTCCTGCTGATCCATGATTGTCTCCCTGCGTTGGCGCGTGGATCGCATGCCCACGTGCGCTATTCATGTTCCGCTCGCGAAACGACCTCATCGGGATCGAGCACGCAGTCGGCGAGCTCCATCAGATTGCTCGCGAACACGGAGGGCTTCCACTGTTCGACGGTCAGCCGTGCGCGTGCCGATAGCCGTTCGCGCAGTGCATCGTCCAGCGCGAGCGTGCGCATGCGCGCTGCGAGCATGTCCGCGTTTCCGGGTTCGATCACATAACCGTTGACCCCGTTCACCACGAGTTCGCGCGCCACGCCGCATGTGTCCGTGACGATGGCCGTTCGCGATGCCGCGAACGCCTCGTTGATGCAAAGACCCCATTGATCGAACTCGCTTGCCAGCACGACGAAATCGGCCAGCCTGTAGATCGCGGGCATCTCGCCATTCGGCAACGCCTCGAGAAACCGCACGCTGCCATCGAGTTCGCGCTGCGAAACGAGGCTTCTCAGCGCGGGCTCGTCGCCTCCCTGCCCGATCAGGACGAGTTCGATTGCCTGATCCGCAAGGCGGGAACTCGCGAACGCATTGATCACGACGTCCACGTTCTTGCGCGCGACGAAGCGGCTCACACACAGCACATAACGTCGTGGCAAGCCGCGCAGATCGCGCACTTCATCGGCAGTCGAATAGGCGGCCGCTGCGCGACGCGAAAACGTGTCGACGTCGATCACGTCGAAGCCCACGCGCGAACGCCAGCGCGGAATGCCCAGAAACTCCGCATAGTCGCGATGCCGTTCACCGGCAACGAGCGCGGCATCGAACCGTCGCACGAGCCGCCTCTTCAGCCATTCCTTGACGTCGTTGCGTGTCCCGTCGTCGGCTTTGGAGTCCGACATGTAGATCAGCGCGAAGGGTCGCGTGAACCGTCTGACGAAACAGAGCCACAACGAATAGGGCGTGTCGTAGCCCAACGTGACAACCACATCGGGCTCGACCCGCCGGACGATCGCAGTGAGTTGCGCAAACACACTCAACCAGCGGCCGCCTGCATCGCTGACATCTTTCTCCAACGTAGTGACCCGCTCGTGACGCTGCTCGAAGAACGACGCGCGCCGCGTCTGCGGAAATGAATAGAAACCTGATCGACCGAATACTTCGACGAGACAGACTTCATCGCCACGCCTGGCCGCGAGCCGCATCAGAGCTTCGTAGCGCGGCACATGGTAGTCACCCAGGTGACCGATAACGAACAGCATCCGCATGACGTCCTCAAAACACTGCTGTTGGCAGAAACGCTCGACGCGCTAACCCGTCGGGATGCCATTATTGATTTCGATGATCTTCCTGATTGTTCAGACCACTGGCGAACGCAGCAGCAGCCGCCACTCACTGTATTACGTGCAGCTTGTTACGTTTGTATGTATTGCTACTCGTGACTGCAATTTGTCGATTAAAGGCTGTTTTGCACAGCGCAATTCTCGCTTAACGCGCGCGCACTATTCTCTATTAAAAACTGACTCACAAAGATAGACTGGTCCGGACATCGATTGCGATGCAATCGCGTCAATTTTGTGTCTGCATAAAAGACTAGCGCGTCTTTCAAATCGTAAGCAGAACACGCCTTTCACTACTGTGCGCAAACAAGCCGAAGCTACTTTATACCGTCTATGACGGCTCTCGGGAACAATACCAAGAAGAACAGGGACGATCGGAATCCTATGAGTACCTCGCCACTTTCCCGGCTGTCGCATTTTGTACTTTTTCTTCTCTGTCTTTGCTTCATTTCCGGCGCGACGACTTCGCATGCAT
The DNA here is from genome assembly GCF_017104565.1 of Paraburkholderia sp. Tr-20389. Classification (GTDB taxonomy): domain Bacteria; phylum Pseudomonadota; class Gammaproteobacteria; order Burkholderiales; family Burkholderiaceae; genus Paraburkholderia. The sequence goes on from NZ_JAAGPD010000006.1 coordinate 280,929, forward strand.
CCACGGTCGATTGCAGCGCCGGCACGCTCGTCACCGTCGTCGCGCATCTCGACGACGATCTGCTGTTCGTTGAGCCTGAAATCAGCGAACGGCTGCGCGCGGGATGGTGTGTCACGACGGTTCATCTGATTGGCGGCGCCAATGGCGCGAACTTCGCGTATGTGCAGAAGCGCGAAGAAGGCTCGCGTCTCGCCTATGCGCGTGCCGCCGGTGTAGCGAACGCATGGGGTGAATCGACGATAAGAATTGCGGGAAAGCCCGTTTTTCAACTCACTTTGAAAGCGCAGCCCCGCGTGCGGCTGCTCGAACTTCGACTACCCGGCGGCGCAGTTCGCGGCGGCCGAGTACCGCTCGCACTGCTCTGGGACCAGGGCGCAACGCTCTCCACTTATCCGATGGGACGCGGAGAAATTCCGGCAGCACGCTACACGCGCGACTCGCTTTCCGCCGTGTTGAAGTCGATCCTGCAAGACGCCACGCGCATCGCGACACTCAACCCGGACACCGTTCCGTTCATCGAACATCCCGATCACATCTACGCCGCCCGTATCACACGCCACATTGCGCAGACGTTGGAGCGATCCGTACCCATCGGCTACTACATCACCTATCCGACGGGGAACTGGCCGCCGACGCTATTCGGCGACGCGGCGCAGCGCAAGCGCGATGTGGCGGCGAGCTATTTCTCCGTCGACGGAGGCGACTTTGCGCATGTATTCGGCGAATATCAATGGGACGGAAACTGGGTATTGCGCAACTACGTGCGCAACGATACGACGCTTCACAAGGTTCCAGATTTCGTCGCGCTACCGTCCGTTCTATTCAATGCAGGGTCTAATCAATGTCTGACATCGCGCGGTGCGGGTCGCGAGCCTGTCCTAGCACCCTGCGACGACTCACGTAATCAGCAGTGGAAATGGGAGCCACGTGCTACCTACGCGGGCAACCAGCACAACGCGGCACTCGTCTCCGCTTCGTCGGGGCTATGTGTGAGCGAACAGAATGGCGCACTCACAGAGGAACCTTGTGAAGAATGGAGTGCGTCGCAACGTTGGACGCCCTGGGATTTTGGTCTGATATTTACGCCCTCACGACGGTGCCTGGGCGAAGAAGACAACCGGCTTCATATCCGGGGCTGCGCTTCATTGACGACGCGCTACAGATGGTCCGCAGCACGTCCGGCCTGGTCCACCGATCTTCGCCTCGCCGGCGCGATGTATGGCGACGTGACGGGACAAGGCACGCCTTCGGCCATCTACCTTCAAAGAAGGTCCGACGGTCCCGGTTTCGATGTCTACGTTCAGAACTCTGTTCTGCGCCTGTCCGAAACCCCGGATAACTGGTACGCCAACGCCGTAAGCTTCGACAGCCGTGCGACGCAACCGACGTGCAACACCGACACGTTGTGTTTCGACAGTGCGCGCTTTCTGATCGGCGACTTCGACGGCGACGGCCGCGCGGATCTGATGGTCGTCACGCCGAGACATGGCGGATCCGCGTTCTGGCTATTGAAGAGCAATGGCAACCGCTTTCTCGCACCCACACTATGGTTTCAAAGCAATGACGACATTCCCGCTGAACGCGCACAGCAGTACATTTCCTTCTCAACGAAGGAATCACCGAGCGAAAAAATATTGATTGCAGTCCAAAGATCGGACCACACCGTCGAGCTTTGGACCGTAGGCGCCGATCATGCCGGACATATCCAGCAGACAAAAGTACTCGACAGCCATCGCTTCCGATCCGGTGTGCAAATTCTCTCGCTGAGAAGCGAGCAAAAAAGATCCGCCCCGTTTATTGCCATTCAATCTACCGACGAAAGTCCCGGCATGGCGGTGACGACATTCGGATTCGACAATGGTCGCTGGAGCACTGGCAAAACGTCTCTCCTTCCTTCGCTATTCAAGCGTGACATGACGCGATTCACGAATGACGCCAGCGCGGACATGTCGATTGTCATCACGGTTCCGCATTTCGCAGAACCAGGCGGCGTGGATGTGTGGAGATGGAATGTCGCTCGTCCCGATATGGCGCCCGTTTTTCTGAAGTACCTGCCGGATATTCGCTGGCAAGATGCCGCGCCATCCGTGCTTCACGATGCGAGCAGTACGGCACTCTTCTTCTACGAAAGGACCGACGCAATATTGACCAATACGCTTTTCACGGCCGGTAAATCCACCCTCGTTCGATATCCGTTCAACGAAAACGACATACGAAGTACACCTGCGGAATCATTTTTGCTGCCCGCCGTTTACTCGGAATCGCTATGGCTCGAACGCGTCGTCCAATAGAGGTACTTTGATCCTCTTAAAATGAGAATCGAGTTCAATTCTCATCGAGATAGAGAAACGAAAAGTTCTCCCGAAAGAATAAGCGTGTCCAGTAACGACTAGTGCTTGACCGAATCGCGTCGCATGGATTGGTTATGGTATATCCACTTAGGTCGATCGCGACGAACGATGATCGAACCATGCAACCGTACGCTACAAAAACAAGAGTTCCACGGTTCGGCGAGCCGGTGCTCCAGGTACAAGCCCCATTAGGAAGGGTGATACGTGCGGATACTACAGGTTGTCTATGCGCCACGGCTGTCGGGTGCGGAGATTCTGGCAAAGGGTCTCGCCATCCAGCACAGGGAGGGCGGCCACGAAGTCTGCATCACCTCGATGCAACCGCAGCTGGCTGATTTCGATCACAGCCGCAGCGAACTCTCGGCAGCAGGCGTGCTGTGCGACTTTCCTGATTCCCCCTTGGGAAGAGTAGGACGCCTCAGGCATCTCTGGCGTTGCGTCCGACGCTTCCGACCCGACATCATCATCGCGCACGCCACGCTCGCGGCGCTCTATGTACGCCTTCTGCCCAGCGTCGCACCCGTCGTCTATGTGATGCACTCGGGCTCCAACGATTTCGCCAATCCCAAGCTGAAATGGGCCGAGCGCATGTTGTCGCATCGCGCAAAAGTGGTCGTCGGCGTATCGCCGCAAAACACGTGTGACTATCTGCGCGAAGTCGGCCCGCATCCGTGCGTGACGGTGATTCCGAATGGCGTGGATCTGCCGCGCTTCGAAAACGCGGCGTCTGCGCAGAGCGCTGACGATTTCCGTGCCTCGAAGCAAATCGTGCAGTTGGGGCGCTATGTCAGCGACAAAGGACAACTGGAAACTGTTCATGCGTTCGATATCGTATTGCAACACGAGCCCGATGCACGTCTCGTGTTCTATGGCGTGATCGAAGATCAGGCCTATCACGATAAGGCCATGAATCTCGTGCACCGTTTGAACCTGGCCGCCCAGGTCACGCTGTGCGGCCCCGCATCGAACGTCGCCGCCATTCTGCAGACATCGCAGGTATTCGCGATGCCCTCGCATAGGGAGGCGCACAGCATCGGCTTCCTTGAAGCGTTGGCTTCGGGTATTCCCGTGGTGGCGAGCCGGATCGCGGCATTCGAATTCGCCCGCGATTTCCCTGGCGTGTCGCTCGTCGATACGAAGAACACGTCAGCGTATGCACACGCACTGCTCGATGCGCTGCATGCGCCACGCGCGCGTCGCGCGATGGACGGCTATACGTTGCGCGACACCGCCGAGCGCTACCTGAAGATCGCCCAGAACGTTTTCGAAGGGAACGGCATCGCCGGGAAATCGTCGATACCCGACTGGAAGCGCAACGAGTCTTCGATGTGAAGCTGGAACAAGAACTGTCCGTCATACGTTTCTTCATCGAGCAAGCACCATCACCGACGAACTCAGCACTGCCCAACGGACTCGACATGAACCCTGAAGCCCATGATCAGGACAATTTCGGCAGCGCGCTGCAACTGCTGCTGAACGAGCAACGCGATGCAATGCAGACGATCCTCACGCTCTCGGACGCGACGCGCCACCATGATGCCGCTTCTGCGCAGGCCGCACTGGCCGAGATCTTTCATGCCGCGGAGCGGTGTCATTCCGCTTATCGCGCGATGGTCGGCGAGATCGTCGCAGCACAGCAGAGCGGCCTCATTTCACGCAAGGCTTGAGGGACGTCGGGCAATTGTCAGCGGGTGATCTGCAGATAGCGCCTTAGCGTGATTTGTCTGATTGCGTGTCAATGGAGGAAGACTGAACTACATTGAAAAGGCGTCGCGCTGCGTGCGCTTGCCAACATTCGCCCATCGATTCAACGAGGCAGCATGAGAGGCTGACGGGCGAACTGGAGCCGATGCGCGTGACCGAATCACGTGTCGACGCCGGGTCTTTGAAGTATTGATCCAGTTCATTCAGGTTGGGGAAGAACATGATGTCTACTCGTGCGCCTCAAAGACTCGACACGAAAGAATCCGAAGGCACAGACGTCATTCCCCGTCGATTGCGGCAAGTCGCGATCGTACTGTTCGACGGCTTCGATCTGATGAGCGCCAGCGTCATTGCCAATACGCTCGAACTTGCAGGCGAGCTCTCGGCACGCGGCCCGATTCAATGGACGTACCGGATCGCCACACTGTCCGACCACGATGGGTATGTGGCCAGTTCTGCAGCGTTGCTACTCTGCGCCGAAGCATTTGATGTACACGCCGAACATGAATTCGACGCGATCTTCGCGATCGTCGGTACCGACGCATGCATCGATACGCGCTCGGCACAACTGGTCGCGTGGATCAACCGGGCGCGCTCGAAGGCCAGCGATGTGCGGCTCGTGGGAGCGACGCCGCCGGGACTCGATGACCATGCTTATGGTTTTTTCGACGAGCACTCGCCCGATCCGCACACACGCGCCGCACATCATTCCGCCGATTGCAAGTCGAAGGCGCAAAGTCTTCACGACGCGCTCACGGGCGCGTTGAAACTCATCCGCCGCGACATGGGCGACAGCATGGCGCGGCGCGTCGCCGAACGGCTGTCAATCTGTTCGCGCGACATGCTCAACGCCATCTTCGAGGATGTGGTCGGCAGCACGCCCGCCGAGAAAGTGCGCGCAGCCGCTCACTGGCTGCAGGACAACTGCCGCCGCCAGGTCACGATCGAAGACGCCGCACAGGTAGCCGCGATGAGCGAGCGCAGTCTGCTGCGCCACTTCAGAAGCGAGCTCGGCATGACACCTTCCGACTATCTGATGCACGCGCGGCTTCAAGTCGTGTGCAACCTGCTGATCGAAACGGACCTGCCCGTCGACAAGGTGGCAAAGCGCGCCGGTTTGACGAGCGGCGACCATCTGGCGCGCAGCTTCCGGCGGCATATGAAAACGTCGCCGAGCGAGTACCGCGCGCAGCGTCGGATGCAATGCTGAGCCGTACGGCTCGCTCCGGATTCGACAAGATACAACACCCCTTTTTTGCCGGGTTTTTGCGCGCCGCGCGCTGCGGTATGCTGGCGGCTTTCCCGCTTTAGAACTGACGAATCCCGATGTCCGACGAATACGAAGTCCACGGCCCGCACGATCACGCCATCGAGCATGCAGGCGCTCACGGCAATGACAACAGCGCGTCGCGCCTCGCCGTCATGACGGCGATTCTCGCGAGCGTCGGCGCAATCGCCGCTTATCAGAGCGGAGCCAACGAAAACCTTGCGCTCTTCTACAAGAACGAAGCCGCGATCCTCAAGACGGAAGCTGCGAACCAGTGGGCTTATTACCAGGCCAAGGGAGAAAAGCAGAATCTCGCGGAACTGGGCGCGGCATTGACCGATCCGGCGTCGGCTGCGCACGCGAAGTTCATCACCGATACGCAGCGTTACAAGACCGAGAAAGAACCGATCCGCCAGCAGGCGGAGTCGCTCGAAAAGCAGGTGAAGAAGGACAATGAAGTAAGCGAGTCGTTGCAGCATCAGCATCATCGCTGGGCACAAGCGACGACGCTGGTTCAGATCTCCATCGCGCTCGCCGCCATCACGCTGCTGACGAAGAAGCGCTGGCTGCAAAAGCTCACCATCGGAATGGCCGTCGTCGCCATCGGTCTGTTCGTCACCGCATTGATCGGCGTATGAGCATGGCGGGCGGCGCGTCGCTCATTGCGTCGCATTGAGCTTGCGCCACAACGTCGTCTTGCTGATGCCCAGCGCGCGGCACGCGGCATCGCGATCTCCGCCGCACGCCGCCAGCATCGCGCGAATCTCGTCGGCTTCGACGTGACGGCTGCGCTCGCGCAGCGTCAACGCGCCCTTCTTCTGCGGCCGCGACGACACGAACAGTTCGGGGGCAACGACATCGAGCATCTCGCGCGTGAATGTGTCGTCTTGCGTATCGGCGAGTTCGACGGCAATCCGTTCGATCACGTTCTGCAATTCGCGCACATTGCCCGGCCACGCATAGCCGCGCAACGGCTCGCCGATCTGCGCAAGCACGCGCGTCGCCGCTGGCAGGTCGAAGACGCGCGCCGCGAGCCTGGGTTCGCGCGCGGCGGCCTGCAGTAGCAGTTCGGCGGCGAGCGGCAGCACGTCGGTCGTGCGCTCGCGCAACGGCGGCAGCGCGACGCTCAGAATATTCAGCCGATAGTAGAGGTCCGCGCGAAACGTGCCGTCCTCGATCCCTTCCGTCAACGCACGATGCGTCGCGGCAACCACGCGGATATCGACACGCGTCGGCTCCGTCGACCCGAGCCGCACCACTTCCCGCTCCTGCAACACGCGCAGCAGCCGGCTTTGCAACGGCAGCGGCATCTCGCCGATCTCATCGAGGAACAGCGTGCCGCGATGCGCCGCTTCGATCAGCCCCGCCTTGCCGCCCTTGCGCGCGCCCGTAAATGCGCCTTCTTCATAGCCGAACAGCTCGCTCTCCAGCAAAGCTTCCGGAAACGCGCCGCAATTGATCGCGACGAACGCAAAGTCGCGCCGCGCGCTTAGCTGATGCATGCTCTGCGCGACCATCTCCTTGCCCGTGCCGCTTTCGCCGAGTATCAGCACGGTCGCGTCCGACTTCGCATAACGCCGGACGAGCGTGCGCACGCGTTCGATCGACGGACATTCACCGACCAGATCGTCTAGCTCGTAGCGCGCCGTGAACTGCTGCGCGCGCTGTCGCGAACGCAGCGTGCGATCGAGCCGTTCGACCGCGCGCGATTCCTGGAACGTCAGCACCGTGCCCGCCGATGGCCCCGCACCCGCCAGCGGCCCACGATGCACGAGATAGCTGGTGCCGCGCACGGACACGAGCGTGTCGCCGTCGTTGTCCGGCAGCGCGCCGGCGATATCGGGTGCGAGCTGCTGTAAAGGCACACCGGCCGCGCTGGCGGCATCGATGCCAAGCACGCCCGCGAGACGCTGGTTGATCGCTTCGACGCGCCCTTGCGCGTCCAGCGCGACGACACCGTCGCGCAAGTGCTGCAACAGGTTGTCGAGACGCTGACGGCGCACGCCCTCGGCACGCGTGGCCTGCGCGACTTCGAGTGCCGTATCGAAAGCGCTGCGCACCGATGCGCGCGAATACAGAAAGACGGCACCCATGCCCGCACGCTCGGCGAGATCGGTCACGTGCCCCGGACCGACGACGGCATCGACGCCACGCTCGCGCAATTCGCGCACGCAGTCCTCCGCATCTTCCGTCGAGCGGTATGACGCGAAGATCACATCGATGCCGTATGCGGCCGTAAAGCGTTTCACCTCGTCGGGCGTGTCGCCGTGCGTGACGAGCGCCACCGAATTGCCGTCGCGCCGCGCGCGTGCGAGCGCCTGCATCACGTCGAAGCCCGTCGGCGTGATGACCACGACGGGGACGTTGACGCGCGTCTTCAGATACGCGCCGTTCGAGCCGCCCGCGACGATCACGTCCGGCAACTCGGCTCCCGCCGCTTCGATTTCCTGCACGGCGTCGTCAAAACCGCGCGGAACGACGCGCAGGTCTGCGGGGCCCGCATACTCGCTCGCGATATCGACGAACAGATTGCTCAGGCGGCTGATGCCCATCGCCCAGATGCGCGGGCGCGGATTCGAAACGCTGGAAGGTGTGCTCATCGCGGCGGTCCGGTTCAGATCCACTGTGGTCTTCCATTATGCGCGCGCGATTTCATAACCGAAACCACATATTTCAGTTTTGAAATCATCGCGGACGCCGAGTGACGCGTTCGCCTCGCAAAATCAGAGACTTAGCGCGACCGTGAAGCCTGGCACGTCATTTGCAGATATAGGCCCGCAAATCCACGGAGCCTCACAGTGAACTCAACCAGACAACCCACCAGCGCCGGCGCTGCGTTCCGCCAGGCCGTCGCAGAAGGACAACCGCTGCAGGTCGTCGGCGCGATCACCGCCTACGCCGCGAAGATGGCCGAAGCCGTCGGCTTCAAGGCCGTGTATCTGTCGGGCGGCGGCGTCGCCGCAAACTCGCTCGGCATCCCCGACCTCGGTATCAGCACGATGGACGACGTGCTCATCGACGCCCGCCGCATCACCGACGCCACGAACCTGCCGCTGCTCGTCGATATCGATACCGGCTGGGGCGGCGCGTTCAATATCGCGCGCACGGTCCGCTCGTTCATCAAGGCGGGCGTCGCCGCCGTCCACCTCGAAGACCAGGTCGGGCAGAAGCGCTGCGGCCATCGTCCGAACAAGGAAGTCGTCGCGACGCAAGAAATGGTGGATCGCGTGAAGGCGGCTGTCGACGCGCGCACCGACGACCAGTTCGTCATCATGGCCCGCACCGATGCCGCCGCCGCCGAAGGGCTCGACGCCGCGATCGAGCGCGCCGTCGCCTATGTCGAAGCCGGCGCTGACATGATCTTCCCCGAAGCCATGCGTACGCTCGACGACTATCGCAAGTTCAAGGCCGCCGTGAAGGTGCCGATTCTCGCGAACCTGACCGAATTCGGCTCGACGCCGTTCTTCACGACGACGGAGCTGCGCGACGCGAACGTCGATATCGCGCTGTATTGCTGCGGCGCGTATCGCGCGATGAACGCGGCCGCCCTCAATTTCTACGAGACGACGATGCGCGACGGCACGCAAAAGGCCGCTGTGCCGACGATGCAGACGCGCGAAGATCTCTACAAATATCTTGGCTATCACGCGTACGAGGACAAACTCGACGCACTGTTCGCCACTAACAAGTAATTGCATCTGGAGGAAGACACATGAGCGAAGCAGACAACGGCACGCAAAGCGCGGGCACATTCAAGCCGAAAAAATCCGTCGCGCTGTCGGGCGTGACGGCGGGCAATACGGCCCTGTGCACGGTCGGCAAGACGGGCAACGACCTGCATTACCGCGGCTACGACATTCTCGATATCGCGGGCGCCT
>NZ_JAAGPD010000079.1 GCF_017104565.1 Paraburkholderia sp. Tr-20389
GAGCGGCTCAAGCAACTTATCAACGAAAAACGGCCCGGGCGCTCTTGCGCTCGGGCCGTCAAGTCCAGACCGTTTCGTTATACCGTTCGAGTCCTCAAAAGAGACCTTAACTGAACGGCATTAGACCGCGAGGCCGCCCTTTTTCATATCCGCGATACTCGCGACATCCGTACGACCCGATGCTCAGAAGTCGATACGCGCGTTGAGCGACACCGTGCGCGGATCGCCCGGCGAGATGTAGTCGGCGTACTGGTACTCCCAGTAGCGTTTGTTCGTGATGTTGTCGAGTGCGGCACGGAAGGTCACGCCATATCCGCCGATCTTCGTCGCATACGTCGCGCCGACGTTGAAGAGCGTATAGCCGCCCGCCTTCAGATCGCCCGCAGGACGCACGGTGGTATTGCCCGTGAACTTCGCATCGGCGCCAACTTTGAGGCCCGGCACGTACGGCACGCTATACGTCACATGACCCGCAGCGACGAAGCCGGGCGCACCCGCAACGCGGTTGCCGTCGAACGACGAACCGCGCTCGTACTTCGTGTGCAGCCACATCAGGTCGCCACCGATCGCCCAGCCCGCGCCGAGCCGCACATCCGCGCCCGCTTCGGCGCCTTCGAAAATCGACTCGCCGTCCTGCACGTAGACATTCGCGCTGTTCGCGTATTCCGCGCCGCGCTCGATGCGGAACAGCGCCGCGCTCGCGCTCCAGCGCGTCTGCTCGGTCTTGATGCCGACTTCGTACTGCTTGCTGCGCAGCGGGTTGAGCATCTGCCCGGCATTCGCATACGTGAAGTCGACGATCGAACCGGCTTCGAGCGATTCGACATAGCTCGTGTAGATCGTCGTGGTCGGCGCGAGCTTGAACATCAACGCGACGGAAGGCGTGAGCACGCCGCTCTGGCTGTAGTGCGAACTCGTCGCGCCAGTCAGCGTGTAGCCGTTCTGCTCGTAGTTGGTGTAACGCACGCCGCCGAGCACCGACCAGCGTTCCGTCAACTGGATCGTATCGCTCGCGAACAGCGCTTTTTGCGTGATGTCGCCCGCGCGGTACGTCGTGAGGCCTTCGGGGCTGTAGAGGTAGTTGTTGTTCGGCGAATAGATGTTGCCGTTACCGATGAACTCGTACGCGCTGGTCGCTTCGTACTCGTTCACCTGCTTCTGCCACGCGGCGCCGAATACCAGCTGATGCTGGAACGGTCCCGTCTTCACGTTGCCTTCGACCATCGCCTGCCACAAGCTCAGACGATGTCCTTCCTTGCCGGCGAAGCGGTAATCCGTGTAATCGCCCGACGGGTTCTCCAGGAAGAACGTGCTCTCGTTACGATCGCGGAAGCTCTTGCTGAAGCTGTAGGTGAGGCTCGCTGTCCAGTCGGGCGTCAGGTTGTAGTGAAGGCCCGCTGTGTACAGCTGGAGATTCGTGTTCAGGTGCTGCGACGCGTTGCCGAGATTGTCGGTGGAGCCGCTGACCGTCGTCGGCAGCGACGTGCCGACATATTGCGCCGTCGAAATCGAGCCGCCCTGCCCCGTCGCGTGATGATCCTGATACAGCGCGCCGAACGTCGCCGTGAGGTCGCGCGTGATGCGCGCGTCGAGCGCGAGCGAGAACGCGTCGCGGCGGATGTTGCCGTCGTTGTACGTCTGCCCTTCTTCGTGCGTCGCGTTCAGGCGATAGCCGAACATGCCGTTCGGACCGGCACGCCCGCCGAGATCCGCGTGCTCGCTCCATACGCCGTCGTTGCGATAGCCGAGATCGACGCTGCGAATCGGCGTATCGCCGACCGGCGGCTTCTTCGTCACGTAGTTGACGACGCCACCCGGCGCGCCGAAGCCATACATGAAACCGGACAGCCCCTTCAGCAGTTCGACGCGTTCCAGCTGCTCGTACGGCATCGTGATGCCGTAGCTGTTGAACGGCAATCCGTCGATCTTGAAGCCGTTCTGCCAGTCGAGCTGCATGCCGCGCACGCTCAGATACGTCGCCCATGCGCTGTACGGATTGCCGTTGTCGGAGACGGATGCATCGCGCGCGAACACGTCGCCGAGCTTCTGCGGTTGCATGTCCTGCAGTTCTTCGCTGGTGACGACGGTCGTCGAGAACGGCGTGTCGAGCTGAGTACGTGTGCCGAGCGCGCCGCTGCTGACGTCGGTGTTCAGATGCTGCAGCGAGTCTTGCGCAGCCGTCACCTTGACGACGGGCAACGCCTTGTCGGCGGCTGCGTCGCTAGCCGAGCCGGCCGCGGCGGCGTTCGCCGCATTGCCTGTGGCTTCGGACTGCGCATACGCGCTCTGGCTGGCAACGAATGCCAGCAGCGCGGCAACGTGCAGCGCGCCCATCACAGGCGCCTTCTTGCGGTGTTGCTGACCCGCCCCTTTTCCGATCATCTTTTTCATTGTTGTTCCCGAGCATCCATGCGAAAAACCGTGCAATGAGAATCATTCCCATTTATACAAGGGCGAATGATGCCGGAACTGTTGGTCTTCTGTAAACGTTTATCTGCGACATTTTGTCGCGTCGGCATAAAACCGCAGGCGCTTTGCCTCTTCGAAGTCAGCACGGGTTTACGAAACACTTGCGACATCTGCCCGCGCCCAATAAGATGCGAATCATTCTTATTCAGAGGCAGTGCGCCGTCATGTCCGTCACTTTTCCGCCGTCCATGCCCGTCGTTTCCGGCGGGAGTCGTGCATGAGACCGCTGTTCGTGCGGCTGCATCGCTGGTTCGGCATCGGGACGGCGCTGTTTCTGTTCGTCGCGGGGCTGACGGGCGCATTGATCGCGTGGGATCACGAACTCGACGCGATGCTCAACCCGACGTTCTTCTATTCGCGTAACGACGCGCAGCCGCTGCCGTCGCTGGAACTCGCGCGCCGTGTCGAAGCGAACGATCCACGCTTGCAGGTGACTTACCTGCCGCTCTCCGTCGAACCTGGACACGCGTTGCAGATGATGGTGCTGCCCCGCGTCGATCCGAAGACGAAGCAGCCGTATCCGCTCGACTTCAACCAGATCGCCGTCGATCCCGCCACAGGCGCGATTCAGAGCCGCCGCGAATGGGGCGCGTTGTCCGTCGCGCGTCTCAATCTGATGCCGTTCATCTACAAGCTGCACTACACGCTGTTCCTGCCGTTCACGCGCGGCATCGACATCGGCACATGGCTGATGGGCATCGTCGGAATCGTGTGGATTTTCGACAGCGTGATCGCGCTCGTGCTGTCATTTCCGAGCATGAAGGCGTGGAAGAAGTCGTTCGCGTTTCGCGTGCGGCGCGGTGGCTATGCGCTCACGTTCGACCTGCACCGGTCGGGCGGCGTGTGGATCTGGGGCTTGCTTCTGATGATGGCGGTGACGTCGGTGTCGATGAATCTGTCCGCGCCCGTCGTCCAGCCGATCGTCAAGCTCTTCTCGACTGTGACGCCGACGCCTTTCACCGATCCTTCGCTGCTGCCCAACGCCAAGCCGGATGAAGCTCCTATCGCGCGCGAACAGGTTCTGAAGCTGGCCGAACAGGCGCGCGCCGACAAACATATCGAAGCACCGGCGGGCGCGATCTACTACGCGCCGATGTTCCACGTGTACGGCATAGGCTATTTCACCGCCGGCGACGACCACGGCGACGGCGGTCTCGGCAATGCGTGGACGTACTGGAATGCGCAGAACGGCCAGCCGCTCGGCGCGCAGATTCCCGGCAAGGGCACGGCAGGCGACCTGTTCATGCAGGCACAATTCCCTCTGCATTCGGGGCGCATCCTCGGCATCGGCGGACGCATTCTGATCAGCTGCGTCGGCTTGATGGTCGCCGTGCTGAGCGCCACCGGCCTGCTGATCTGGCTGAAGAAGATGAACGCACGCCGCCAGGCGTCGAGCGCGCGCAAGACAGCGGCGCGCGTGGTTCAAGCGCAGACGGAAAGCGCCGCTTCACGGTAACGCTGCCGCTCTTTCGACAATAAAAAAACCGGCGCGGCCCATCAAGGCACGCGCCGGTTTCACGAAAACAAAAAAACAATCAGCGGAACACGACCGTCTTGCTGCCGTTCAGCACGATCCGATGTTCGACGTGCCACTTCACGGCGCGCGCCAGTGTCACGCATTCGACGTCGCGGCCGATCGCGGTCAGCTGATCCGGCGTCATGCTGTGATCGACGCGCTCCACTTCCTGCTCGATGATCGGGCCTTCGTCGAGGTCCGTCGTCACGTAGTGCGCCGTTGCGCCGATCAGCTTCACGCCGCGATCGAATGCCTGGTAATACGGCTTCGCGCCCTTGAAGCTCGGCAGGAACGAATGATGAATGTTGATCGCGCGCCCCGTCAGCCGCGCGCACAGTTCCGGCGACAGAATCTGCATATAGCGCGCGAGCACCACGAGGTCTGCCTTGCATTCGTCGATTACTTCGAGCACGCGTGCTTCCTGATGCGCTTTCGTATCGCTCGACGTCAGCGGGAAGTGATGGAACGGAATGTCGTAGCTCGCGGCGAGCTGATAGAACTCCTTGTGGTTCGAGATGATGGCCGGAATCTCGATGTTCAGCTGCCCCGTACGATAGCGAAACAGCAGATCGTTCAGACAATGGCCGATCTTCGACACCATGATCACGACGCGCGGCTTCACGTTCGCATCGTGCAGTTCCCAACGCATGCCGAACTGCTCGGCGAGCGTCGCAAACGCTTCGCGCAGCGCGTCGAGACCGGGATCGCCGCCCACCTGCTGGAAGTGGACGCGCATGAAAAATTCGCCCGTGTGGCTGTCGCCGAATTGCGCGGAGTCGAGGATGTTGCTGCCACGCTCGAACAGAAAGCCCGAAACGGCGTGAACGATGCCGGGCCGGTCGGCGCACGACAGTTTGAGAATAAAGCTGTGTTCGGTCGACATGACCTCGGTGACTCCCTTCTTCAGTGCGTGTTGCTTGATGTGGATTGCGGCGTTTCGGGCACTGCGCGTTGCTTCAATCGAGAACGGGCGACTCGAACAGCGCGTCGATACCGGCGCACGCGTCCTCGTCGATCCAGCGGCGGCGCAACAGGCAATCGAGCGTCGCGAGACTGGCATCGACGGTCATCGCACCTTCTTCGATCGCCTGCGCAACATCTTCGATGCGCGCCAGCCGATGCTCGCCGACTTCGCCGTCCTGATTGCGCGGCGCGAAGTCTTCGGGCAACGCGAGGTCGTAGATGAAAATCTGCTCGGCCTGCGTGCCTTCGGGCAGTGACTGCAGCACGTGCGCCGTGCGTCCCGCGACTGCGCGCGCGGCGATCTCTTCCGGAATGCCCGCTTCTTCCCAGCACTCCTTGACGATCGTTTCGGCGAGGCTGAAACCCCAGCCGATGCCGCCTGCGACGACGTTGTCGAGCATGCCGGGATCGGTTGCCTTCGTCTCGCTGCGGCGCGCGATCCACAGTTGCGGCGCGCGATCCACGTATTCTACGACGCCGTTCAGATGCACCGCGTACGTCATCGTGCCGAAAAAGCGCGACGCCGCGCGCTCGATATACGCGAGCGGCGGTGCATCGAAAGCGTTGCGGATCGCGTAGGTTTCATCGCGCCAGCCGGGAATGCGGCCCTCGGCTGCAAGCGCACCGATCACCGAGCCGAGCGCCGCGCTACGCAGATCGACCGTGTCGAATTGCGGCGCCAGCAGCACGCGCTGCGCGTCGATGTCGAACACGTCGGGCCAGCGCGCGAGCAACGGGACATCGTTCGCGCGAATCCAGCCGACGCGCTCATCGCCGATCACGAACGGCAGATGCAACGCACGATCGAAACGGCGCGCGGCGACGATGCAAGGCAAAGACATTGAAAACTCCGTACAGCGTGATGGATGAAGCGCAAGCAAAAGTACCAACCCGACTCAGTCGCGCAACGCGACGCGAATACCGATCGCGATGAAGGTCGCACCTGCGAGACGATCGAGCCACACACCCGCGCGCGGACGGCGCTTCAGCCATCCGCCGATCATGCCCGCACACACGCCGAACAACGAAAACACGATAACCGTTTGCAGCATGAACAGCGCGCCCAGTTCGAGCATCTGCAGCGTGACGCTTTGCGCGCCATGCGGGTCGACGAATTGCGGCAGGAACACGACGAAGAACAGTGTGACCTTCGGGTTCAGCATGTTGCCGATCACGCTCTGCCGGAAGATCGACGAAAGCGGCTGCGGCGGGCGTTCGTGCGCCGTCGCGAGTCCTTTGCTGCGCAATGCCTTGATACCAATCCAGATCAGATACGCAGCGCCCGCGAGCTTGAGCACCTCGAACGCGACGGGCGACGAGCGCAGCACGGCCGCGATGCCGAGCGCGGCAAGCGTGGTGTGAAATGAAATGCCCGCCGCGAAGCCGAGCGCCGCGACGAAGCCCGCTGCGCGCCCCTGCGAAATGCCGCGCGCGAGAACCTGCAGATTGTCGGGACCGGGTGCGAACGTGATCGCTATCGACGTCGCGAGAAAAAGCAGGAAGTTGGGCATCGCGCAAACACTCCGTTGACTGAGATCAGTGGCCGCCGAACGACGTGACGGTGAAGAGCGGCAGGCCCGCGCCGCGCAGCAGCTTCGAGCCGCCAAGGTCGGGCAGATCGACGATCGCCGCGCCTTCGATCACCGTCGCACCGAGCCGTTCGAGCAGCTTCTTGCCCGCCATCATCGTGCCGCCCGTCGCGATCAGATCGTCGACGATCACGACGCGGTCACCCTGCTTGCAGGCGTCCTCGTGAATTTCCACAGTTGCCGAGCCGTATTCGAGTTCGTACGATTCGGACACCGTCTTGTACGGCAGCTTGCCGATCTTGCGGATCGGGATGAAGCCGAGATTCAACTCATACGCGAGAATCGGCCCGATGATGAAACCGCGCGCGTCGAGACCGGCCACGTAGTCGAGCTTCTGGTCGATATAACGCTGCACGAACAGGTCGATCAGCACGCGCAGCGATTTCGGCTTTTGCAGAAGCGGCGTGATGTCGCGGAACTGCACGCCGGCCTGCGGCCAGTCGGGCACTGTTCGAATTTCGCTGTTGATGTATTCGGCCGGATCGAATGGCTGATTCGCGGGCGCGTTGGACATGATGACTCCAGACGGGTCTGTGACGACCCCGATATTTCCAGTGAATTGCCTGAATGCAGCACGCGTCCGTAAAACGAGGGGAACGGCGCGCGCCGCGTGATCTACGGTGAAGAACGACAGCAAGCGTCAGGCCGCCGCCGCGCCCGCACGCCGATGCTTCGACAGACGCTCTTCCGCTTCCGCCAGCGCTTCGGGCAAACCGCGCAGCACGACGATGTCGCTCGCGCGCAGCTTGGTCGACGGATCGGGCTCGACACCGCGAATGCCATGCCGGCGGATCGCCGTCACCTCGACGCCGAGATCGAACAGCCCGAGTTCTTCGAGCGTGCGACCGACGGCATCGGCCTTTTCGTCGACGGGCACCGATTGTAGCCGCACCTGCTCGTGACCGTCGTCGTCATCCACGTCGTCGGCGCCGTGGAAGTAGCCGCGCAGCAGACTATAACGCTCGTCGCGCAGTTCCTCGACACGCCGCACGACGCGGCGCATCGGCACGCCCATCACGACCAGCGTGTGCGAGGCGAGCATCAGGCTGCCTTCGACGATCTCCGGAATCACTTCCGTCGCGCCCGCCGCGAGCAGCTTTTCGAGGTCGCTGTCGTCGACAGTGCGCACGATCACGGGCAACGTCGGCTCGAGTTCGTGAATGTTGTGCAGCACGCGCAGCGCCGACGGCGTGTTCGCATACGTGATCGCCACGGTTGCCGCACGGTGGATACCCGCTGCGAGCAGCGACTCGCGCCGCCCGGCGTCGCCGAACACGACCGATTCGCCCGCCGCCGCAGCGGCCGCCACGCGGTCGGGATCGAGGTCGAGCGCGACATACGACAGCCCTTCATGCTCCAGCATGCGCGCGAGGTTCTGTCCGGCGCGGCCGTAGCCGCAGATGATCACGTGACCGCTCTGCTTCAGGCTTTGCGTCGCGATGCGCGTCATCTGCAACGACTGCATCATCCATTCTGTCGACGACAGCCGCAGCACGATGCGGTCCGCGTTCTGGATCATGAACGGCGCGGCGAGCATCGACAGCAGCATTGCGGCGAGAATCGCCTGCAACAGCGTTGCGTCGACCAGGTGTTTATCGAGAATCAGGTTGAGCAGCACGAAGCCGAATTCGCCCGCCTGCGCAAGCCCGATACCCGTGCGCATCGCCACGCCCGGCGTTGCGCCGAACAGACGCGCGAGGCCCGTGATCATCACCGCTTTCAGCAGCACCGGGCCGATCAGGAACGCGAGCACGATCAGCGGATGCTCCCAGATCACGCGCGGATTGAGCAGCATGCCCGTCGTCACGAAGAAGAGACCAAGCAGCACATCGCGAAACGGCTTGATGTCTTCTTCCACCTGATGACGGTACGGCGTTTCGGCGATCAGCATGCCCGCGATGAACGCGCCGAGCGCGAGCGACAGGCCGAATTTATCCGTGATGAACGCGGCGCCCAGCGTGACGAGCAGCAGGTTCAGGATGAACAGTTCCTGCGAGCGGCGCCGCGCGACGACGTTGAACCAGCGCGTCATGAACTTCTGTCCGACGATCAGCAGCAGCGCCAGCGCGATCACGATCTTGATCGATGCGATGCCGAGCGACCTGACGAGATCGTCCGAACTGCCGCCGAGCGCCGCAATGACGATCAGCAGCGGCACCACGGCCAGATCCTGGAACAGCAGCACGCCGAAGATATTGCGGCCGTGCTCGGTTTCGATTTCGAGCCGCTCCGCGAGCATCTTGCTGACGATGGCCGTCGACGACATCGCCAGCGCGCCGCCCAGCGCGACGCTCGCCTGCCATGAGATATGCACCCAGCGCTCGAACACGAAACCGAGCGACACCGCCACGGCGATCGTGCCGAGCACTTGCAACAGCCCCAGTCCAAACACGAGCCGGCGCATCGAGCGCAACTTCGCGAGCGAAAACTCCAGCCCGATCGAGAACATCAGGAACACGACACCGAATTCCGCGAGGTTCTGCGCGCCGACCGAGTCGGGCACGATGCCGAACGCGTGCGGCCCGACCACGATCCCGACGGACAGATAGCCGAGCATCGGCGGCAGGTTCAGATAGCGGAACACGACGACGCCCACCACTGAAGCCAGCAGCAGGAACAGCGTCATTTCGAGCGGCGAAATCATCGGCAAAAGCGCATCCGGGTGAGCGTCCTGGTTCGTCGGCGAAGCCACGCGCAAACGCCCGCGCAGCAAGGTTGAGGGGCCCGTGAAGGCAATGTCCGGAAAGGTCGTTCCCGGCGCGGCGAACATGCGCCTTTGCTATACTCTCCGGATGATAGCGAAAATCAATGGCGACCGGGCACTTGCGCTCGCTCGCGACGTGCTCGACATCGAAGCGGACGCCGTGCGCGCCCTTCGCGACCATCTCGACGACGCATTCGTCGAAGCAATCGATTTCATCCTTGGCTGCCGTGGACGCGTGGTCGTGTCCGGCATCGGCAAATCCGGTCATATCGCGCGCAAGCTCGCGGCGACGCTCGCCAGCACGGGCACGCCCGCGTTCTTCGTGCATCCCGCCGAAGCGAGCCACGGCGACCTCGGTATGGTGACCGCGGACGACGTGTTCATTGGCCTGTCGAATTCCGGCGAGTCGGAAGAACTCGTCGCGATCCTGCCGCTCGTCAAGCGCCTCGGCGCGAAGATGATCGCAATGACAGGCCGCCCTGGCTCGAGCCTCGCGAAGATCGCCGACGTGCATCTATATTGCGGCGTCGAAAAAGAAGCGTGTCCGCACAATCTCGCGCCGACAGCCAGCACGACGGCCGCGCTTGCGCTCGGCGACGCGCTCGCCGTTGCCGTGCTCGAAGCGCGCGGCTTCGGCGCCGACGATTTCGCACGCTCGCATCCGGGCGGCGCGCTCGGCCGCCGCCTGCTGACCTACGTGCGCGATGTGATGCGCACGGGCGACCAGATTCCGAAGGTGCTGTTCGACGCGACCGTGCGCGACGCGCTGTTCCAGTTGACGGCGAAACGCATGGGCATGACCGCCATCGTCGACGAAAACGAGCGGGTCAAGGGCATCTTCACCGACGGCGACCTGCGCCGCGTGCTCGAGCGCGACGGCGATTTCCGCGCGCTGACTATCGATTCCGTAATGACGCACGGCCCGCGCACCATCGGTCCCGACCGCCTCGCCGTCGAAGCCGTGGAACTGATGGAACGCCATCGGATCAATCAGATGCTCGTCGTCGATGAAGCAGGCAAGCTGATCGGCGCGCTCAACATGCATGATCTGTTTTCGAAGAAGGTGATCTGATGGCCCCTGCCGCCCTGACCGCCGCCGAACGCGCGAGCCGCGTGAAGCTGATGATTTTCGACGTCGATGGCGTGCTCACCGACGGCGGCCTGCTGTTTACAGCCCAGGGCGACACGATGAAAGCGTTCAACTCGATGGATGGCCACGGCGCGAAGCTGCTGCGCGAAGCCGGCATCGACACGGCGATCATCACGGGGCGTCAATCGGAGATCGTCGCGAAGCGCGCGGAAAATCTGCGCATCACGCATGTCTATCAAGGCGTCGAGCACAAGCTGGCGGCATTTGAGCAGTTGATGAAGGAAACAGGCCGCACGCCCGAAGAATGCGGCTATATGGGCGACGATTGGGTCGATCTCGCCGTCATGCTGAAAGTCGGCTTCGCGGCCGCGCCGGCAAACTCGCATCCCGAAGTGATCGCGCGTGCGCACTGGGTCAGCGAAGCTCGAGGCGGCCACGGCGCCGTGCGCGAAGTGTGCGACGCGCTGCTGCGCGCGCAAGGCCGCTACGACGAACTGCTCGCAGCCGCATGCAGCGGCGCGATGCCGCGAGGCCTCGTCGGATGAACCAGTTTCGCTGGACTTCGCTGATTCCGCTCGTCGCGATGGCGGCGCTCGCCGGCGTCACGTACTGGCTGCTGCAGGCCACCCGGCCGCATCAGGACGAAGGCCTCATCAAGCCGAAGCAGCACACGCCCGACTATTTCGCGGACAACTTCTCGGTGTCCGAGCTCGATCAGTCGGGCTCGACGCAATACCGCCTCACGGCAGCGAACCTCGTTCATTACGAGGACGACGAAGTGAGCGACCTGGTCAAACCGGCCATGCGCGCGTTCCAGCCCGGCAAGCCCGTCGTCACGGCGACAGGGGACACGGGCAAGGTGAACGGCGACGTGTCGATCGTCGATCTGTACGGCAACGCGCGCATCGTGCGTGACGCGGGCGGCGTCGACCCGAGAATGCAGGCCGATTCGTCGCATTTCCGCGTGCTCGTGAACGACGATGTGATCGAGACGGAAAAGCCGGTTAAACTTCAGCGCGGCCAGTCGATCATGACGGCCAGCGGCATGAACTACAACAATGTCACCCGGGTAATCCAGCTCTTCGGCAACGTGCGTGGCGCCATTGCCCCGGCCGACTCCGGCGGCTCCCAGTAGCAACCCGGGTAAATCCATTCCAGCGTGACTGCATGAACGAATCGTTCCCCCGTTTTGAGTCCGGCCACACGCGCGCGCTCCGCGTGAGCCGCGCCGGGCTTGCGGCACTTTTGATCGCATTGCCGTTTGCCGGCTTTGCGCCGCTTGCGCACGCCGAACGTGCCGACAAGGACAAACCGCTCAATATCGAAGCGGACAACATGACGTATGACGACCTCAAGCAGGTCAATATTTTTACCGGCCACGTGGTCGCGACCAAAGGCACCATCCTGATCCGCGCAGACCGCGTCGAAGTGACGCAGGATCCGCAGGGATACCAGTATGCAACGGGCACGTCGACGGGTAAGAACCTCGCGTACTTCCGCCAGAAGCGCGACGGCGTCGACGAATATATCGACGGCGATGCCGAACGCATCGACTACGACGGCAAGCAGGATCTGACCACGCTGACCACGCGCGCGACCGTGCGCCGTCTGCAAGGCACGAACACGATCATGGACGAAGTGCATGGCAGCGTGATCACCTACGACGGCCAGAACGACTTCTACACGGCGAAGGCCGGCAAGGATGTCGCGAGCCCGGGCAATCCGAATGGCCGCGTGCGCGCGATGCTGTCGCCGCGCAACGGCGGCGCCCAGCCGCTCAGCGGCCCGTCGGCGACGCTCCAGCCCGCCAATCAATTCCCGGCACAAGGAACGACGAAGCCGTGAGCGCCCCAGCCCTTCCCAACCGAAAGCCGGCCGGCACCAGCAGTTCGCTCGTCGTTCGCAATCTGAAGAAGCGCTATGGCTCGCGCACGGTCGTCAAGGACGTCTCGCTCGACGTGAAAAGCGGCGAAGTGGTCGGCCTGCTCGGCCCGAACGGCGCGGGCAAGACAACCTCGTTCTATATGATCGTCGGCCTCGTGCCGCTCGATGCCGGCGAGATCGATCTCGACGGCAAGTCGATCAGCCTTCTGCCCATCCACAAGCGCGCGTCGCTCGGACTGTCGTATCTGCCACAGGAAGCGTCCGTCTTCCGCAAGCTTTCCGTCGAGCAAAACATCCGCGCGGTGCTCGAACTGCAGGTCGGCGACGACGGCAAGCGGCTGTCGAAAGACGCGATTGCGTCGCGCACAGAAGCGCTGCTCGACGAACTGCAAATCTCGCATCTGCGTGAAAATCCGGCGCTGTCGCTGTCGGGCGGCGAACGCCGCCGCGTCGAAATCGCTCGTGCACTCGCGACGAACCCGAGCTTCATCCTGCTCGACGAACCGTTCGCGGGCGTCGACCCGATCGCCGTTCTGGAAATCCAGAAGATCGTGAAGTTTCTGAAGCAGCGCAACATCGGCGTGCTCATCACGGACCACAACGTCCGGGAAACGCTCGGTATCTGCGATCATGCCTACATCATCAGCGACGGCAGCGTGCTCGCAGCAGGCGCACCCGGCGACATCATTGAAAACGAGAGTGTGCGCCGCGTCTATCTGGGCGAACACTTCCGCATGTAAGCGCGCACGCGACGCGTGAGCGCCGCGTGCCGCCCCGCCCTACGGCCCTCGTTCCGGGCCGTTTCAAAAACAGGTTCAGTAATTTTGACGGGCTACGCTGGCGCGTGATCGCTCGCGTTACGCGCGTGGTACGGCCGTCCGCGCCAAAATCTGATGCACACGCGTTTTTGCGGGTGTCGGAAGGTATCGCGGTCGTGGCAAACTCTCTACAATGAATCACACATTGCCATGAAAGCCAGCCTCCAACTCCGCCTGTCGCAGCATCTTGCGCTGACACCACAACTGCAACAGTCCATCCGGCTGCTGCAGCTGTCTACGCTCGAACTGCAACAGGAAGTCTCGATGGCGATCGCACAGAATCCGCTGCTCGAAGCGGAGGACGACTGGATCGCGAGTCCGTTGCGCGTCGCCGCCGACGGTACCGTGATCGCGCAGACAACGCAGAACACCCCGCCGGAGGAAATGTCGAGTGCGCCGCCGTCGTCTTCGTCCACCTCGTCCAGTGAAGGCTCGGATAACGCCGAGCCACAGGGCGTCGACGAATACAACGGGCTGGGTTCGGATGCGAATGGCGATTCGAGCCAGTGGAACCTCGACGACTACGGCCGTTCGGGCAACGCATCGGACGACGACGATCTGCCGCCGCTGCAAATCCACGAATCGACCACGACGCTGCGCGATCACCTGACTGCTCAACTTCGCGTGACGCAGGCCAGCCCGCGCGATCGCGCGCTCGTCACGTTCCTGATCGAATCGCTCGACGACGACGGCTATCTGACGGCCACGTTCGACGAAATACTCGCCGACCTGCCCGAAGAACTCGAAGTCGATACTGACGAACTGAACGCAGCACTGGCGTTGCTGCATAGCTTCGATCCCGCGGGCGTCGGCGCGCGTTCGGCGTCCGAATGTCTGCGCCTGCAGCTGTGCCGGCTCGATCCGTCGCCTACGCGCACGCTTGCACTCGACATCGTCGCGCATCACCTGGAACTGCTCGCCGCCCGCGATTTCACGCGTCTGCGCAAGTACCTGAAGGCCAGCGACGACGATCTGCGCGACGCCCATGCGCTGATCCGCTCGCTCGAACCGTTCCCTGGTGCAGCGTATGGCAAGGCCGAAGCGGACTACGTCGTGCCCGACATCATGGTGCGCAAAACGGCACAGGGATGGCAGGCGGAACTGAATCCGGAAGTCGTGCCGAAGCTGCGTATCAACCATCTGTACGCGAATATCCTGCGCAACAATCGTGGTGATCCGGGCAGCGGTTCGCTGCGGCAGCAACTGCAGGAAGCGCGTTGGTTGATCAAGAACATCCAGCAACGATTCGAGACGATCCTGCGTGTCGCGCAGGCAATTGTGGAGCGTCAAAAGAACTTTTTCGCCCACGGCGAAATTGCCATGCGCCCCTTGGTTTTGCGGGAAATAGCTGATACGCTGGGTTTACACGAGTCGACGGTCTCGCGTGTGACAACCGGCAAGTACATGCTCACCCCATTCGGGACGCTTGAATTTAAGTACTTCTTCGGATCGCACGTGTCCACCGACACGGGGGGCGCGGCCTCTTCCACGGCCATTCGCGCACTCATCAAGCAACTGATAGGAGCAGAAGACACCAAATCTCCTCTTTCAGACAGCCGCATTGCCGAACTGCTGGCAGAACAGGGTTTCGTCGTAGCGCGCCGTACAGTTGCGAAATACCGCGAAGCACTGAAGATCCCGGCAGTCAATCTGCGCAAGTCTCTGTAGCCCGCTACCTCCTGTGGCGGGTATTTTCCGGCCGCGCCGCTGTTTGGCGGAGCAGGCTGGCCGATGCGACCTGCCAGTAGCCTGTCAACGGGGGACAGCGTGGCGGATTGCGAGATCGACCGGCGCTCGCGCGATTCATGCGGACCAGGCGGCCACTAGCTTGGAGAAGCACTATGAATCTGAAGATCAGTGGACACCATCTCGATGTAACGCCAGCGTTGCGAGAATACGTGATCACCAAACTAGACAGGGTGCTAAGACATTTCGATCAGGTGATCGATGGCAGTGTGGTCCTCTCGGTCGACAACCACAAGGAAAAGGAAAAGAGACAAAAGGTTGAAATCAACCTGCATCTGAAGGGCAAGGACATTTTCGTGGAAAGCTGTGACGGCGACCTGTACGCCGCGATCGACCTGATGATCGACAAGCTCGACCGCCAGGTGATTCGTCACAAGGATCGTCTGCAGGGCCATCAGCACGAAGCGATCAAGTATCAGCCGCTAGCGGCGCAACCTGAAGTACCGCCGCAATAAGCCGGTTAGAGGCTTATCCTTACCCCCGCGAAACCGCCCGACATCGGGCGGTTTTTTGTTTGAGAGGGCGTTGCAGCCCAATTTTTGAGTCATGGCGCGGCGCACCATAGCTTGCAACCCTGTTCTATAATAAATCGGTTACCTTCGGGGTCTTTGTCCAGCCCGAGTCCTGCACAAAGGGATCATTGCGGGTCTCAAGAGCAGGGCTCATTGCGCATCGCTGGATTCGCCATGAGCAGCTGACCGGCATGGAACGCTTTTCAAACGCCACAGCGAGGAGAATCCAGGCGACCTTTGCGCCTGTCAACATGAATCGTTTAGCCAAATATCTTCCCCTCGAAAACGTCGTCGTCGGCCTAGCCGTTACCAGCAAGAAGCGCGTATTCGAGCAAGCGGGCCTGATCTTCGAAAACCAGAACGGCATCGCCCGCAGCACAGTGACCGACAATCTGTTCGCGCGCGAGCGTCTCGGTTCGACGGGGCTCGGCGAAGGCGTCGCGATCCCGCACGGCCGCATCAAGGGCCTCAAGCAGCCGCTTGCAGCATTCGTGCGGCTCGCCGATCCGATTCCCTTCGAATCGCCGGACGGCCAGCCCGTGTCGCTGCTCATCTTCCTGCTCGTCCCAGAACAGGCGACGCAACAGCACCTTGAGATCCTGTCGGAGATCGCCCAACTGTTGTCGGATCGCGAGGCACGCGAACGGCTGCACACAGAAGAGGATCGCGAGGCGTTGCATCGCCTGCTCACTCAGTGGCAACCTTGACATATCGGCGGCGCTCGACGGCTGGAATCGGTAGAAACACGGCGCCTTGGCGCCGCGTTTGATTCGCGGCTCGCAGCGCGCGTGACACGGCAGCACGAGAGCAGCACCCTAGCGGCACATACGAGGTCAGGGAGTCAGGGATTCATGGATACGTCCAGCATCAACGCCCAAAGCATTTTCGACGACAACGCCGCCGCGCTGAAACTCAGCTGGCTGACGGGGCATGAGGGCTGGGAGCGTGGCTTCTCGGCGGAAACCGTTGCAACCGCAACGTCCAGTGCCGACCTCGTCGGCCACCTCAACCTGATCCACCCGAACCGGATCCAGGTGCTCGGCGAAGCCGAAACCAACTACTACCAGCGTCAGTCCGACGAAGACCGCTCGCGCCACATGGCCGAGCTGATCGCGCTCGAACCGCCGTTCCTCGTGGTCGCGGGCGGCGTCGCCGCACCGCCGGAACTGGTTCTGCGCTGCACGCGCTCGTCCACTCCGCTCTTCACCACGCCGATGTCGCCCGCTGCCGTGATCGACAGCTTGCGGCTCTACATGTCACGCATCCTTGCACCGCGCGCAACGCTGCACGGCGTGTTTCTCGACATCCTCGGCATGGGCGTGCTGCTCACGGGCGACTCGGGCCTCGGCAAGAGCGAACTGGGCCTCGAACTGATCTCGCGCGGCCACGGGCTCGTGGCCGACGACGCCGTCGATTTCGTGCGCCTCGGCCCCGATTTCGTCGAAGGCCGTTGCCCACCGCTGCTGCAGAATCTGCTCGAAGTGCGCGGCCTCGGTCTGCTCGACATCAAGACGATCTTCGGTGAAACGGCCGTGCGCCGGAAAATGAAGCTGAAGCTGATCGTGCAACTGGTGCGCCGCCCGGACGGCGAGTTCCAGCGGCTGCCGCTGGAAAGCCAGACTGTCGACGTGCTCGGTCTGCCCATCAGCAAGGTCACGATTCAGGTGGCGGCAGGCCGAAACCTCGCCGTGCTGGTCGAGGCGGCAGTGCGCAACACGATCCTGCAACTGCGCGGCATCGACACCTTGCGCGACTTCATGGACCGCCAGCGCCTGGCGATGCAAGACCCGGACAGCCAGTTTCCCGGCAAGCTGATCTGAAGCGATGCGCGCGAAGCCGCGGCGGTACAGCGTGTGACACCGGATGCTATGATGAACCCAACGGATTCCACGACTCCATGCGCATTATCCTGATCACCGGCATCTCCGGCTCCGGCAAGTCTGTTGCGTTGAACGCGTTAGAAGACGCGGGGTACTACTGCGTCGACAATCTGCCGCCGCGCTTTCTGCCCGAACTGGCCACGTATCTCGCGGGCGACGGCAAGGACCGGCTCGCGGTGGCGATCGACGCGCGCTCGGGCGCCTCGCTCGACGACATGCCGCAAATGATCCGCGACCTCGCCGGCCAGCACGATGTACGCGTGCTGTTCCTGAACGCCAGCACGCAGGCCCTGATCCAGCGCTTCTCCGAAACGCGCCGCCGCCATCCGCTATCGGGTTCGCCCGCACACGATGCCGACGTCGGCGTGCTGACGTCGCTTGCCGAAGCGATCGAGCGCGAACGCGAACTCGTCGCGGGGCTCGCTGAGTTCGGCCACCAGATCGACACCAGCAACCTGCGGGCAAACGTTTTGCGCATGTGGGTCAAGCGTTTCATCGAACAGGAACATACGGGTCTCTCGCTCATGTTCGAGTCGTTTGGCTTCAAGCGCGGTGTCCCGCTCGACGCCGACTTCGTGTTCGATGTGCGCACCCTGCCCAATCCTTATTACGACCGCGAACTGCGGCCGCTGACCGGGCTCGACAAGCCCGTGATCGATTTTCTCGAGGCCTTGCCCGTCGTCCAGCAGATGATCGGCGACATCGAATCGTTCCTGCAGAAGTGGCTGCCCGGTTTCCGTGACGACAACCGCAGTTATCTCACCGTTGCAATCGGTTGTACGGGCGGACAGCACCGCTCGGTATTCATCGCCGAAACGCTGGCCGCGCGTTTCGCGAGCGAAGGGAACGTGATAGTGCGGCATCGCGATGCGCCGATCGACGTCGACGACTCATCGAAACTGGTCGCCTGAGGGTCCCGATGGTGGCTTGACCGGCCGCTCGGGGCGGCCCTAACCGAAGCGTTGCGCCATGTCCTCTACACCGTCCGTGCTTGCCGATGTGCCGTTGTTTCCATTGCACACCGTCCTCTTTCCCGATGGACTGCTGCCGCTGAAAATCTTCGAGGCCCGCTATCTCGACATGGCGCGCGATTGCCTGCGCGACGAGACGTCGTTTGCCGTGTGTCTCTTGAAGAGCGGCGCAGAAGTCGCCCAGCCCAATGAACCTGCCGTGCCCGAGGCCATCGGTTGTCTCGCGCAGATCGACGTGTGCGATGTCGACGAGTTCGGCATGCTGCTGATCCGCGCGCGCGGCACCGAGCGGATCCGTCTGCTGTCGCATCGTGTCGAATCGAGCGGCCTGCTGGTCGGCATGGCCGAACTGGTCGGCAGCGACGTGCCGCTCGAAGGCACGCAGCAAATGGAAAAATTCGGCGCGTGCGCGGAAGTGCTCGAACGCATCATCGCGACGATCCGCGAACGCGATCCGGAAAGCCTGCCGTTCGTCGAACCGTTCAGACTCGACGATCCGACGTGGGTGTCAAACCGTCTGTCCGAAGTGCTGCCCATTGCATTAAAGGCGCGGCAAAAGCTGATGGAATTGCAGGACGCCGGCGCGCGCATCGACGTCGTGCATCACTACATGCAGCAGCACCAACTGCTCTGACAGCAGCGTTCAGATCAGCGAGCCCTGCAGTTCTTCCAGCAGCTTGCGTACGGGCGCAGGCACGCCATACGCGTCGAGTTCGTTCAACGACATCCACACGGTGTCGGCATCGCGCGCGCTCACGGCCTTCGACGCCCGATCGAACTCCGCGATGCGCGGCTCGATATCCAGCCTGAAATGCGTGAACACATGCGTGAGCGGCGCAAGCGGCGATACGGCTCCACTCGCGCCGAAGTCGCGCGCGAGTTGCCCGAGCGCTTCTTCGTCAGCCGCTTCCGGCAGACTCCACAAGCCGCCCCAGATGCCCGACGGCGGACGCTTTTCCAGCATCACCGAATCGCCGTCGCGCAACAGCAGCATCCACGTGCGGCGCGTCGGCACCGCCTTTTTCGGGCGCGCGGCGGGCAACTCACGCTGACGCCCCGTCACGTTCGCCACGCAATCGACGGAAAACGGACAGCGCACGCAGTCCGGCTTGCCGCGTGCGCACAGTGTTGCGCCGAAGTCCATCAAGCCTTGCGTATAGGCGCTGATGTCGTCGTCGGTCGCGTTGACGGGCAGTAGCGATTCCGCCAGCAGCCACATGCCGTTCTCGACCTTCTTCTCGCCCGGAAAGCCCTCGACGCCGAACACACGCGCGAGCACGCGCTTCACGTTGCCGTCGAGAATCGTCGCGCGCACGCCGAATGCGAACGATGCAATCGCGGCTGCCGTCGAACGTCCGATGCCCGGCAACTCCGCGAGCGCCTCGACGGATTCGGGAAACCGCCCGCCATGCTGCTCGACGACGACCTGCGCGCAGCGGTGCAGATTGCGCGCGCGCGTGTAGTAGCCGAGGCCGGCCCACAAGGTCATCACGTCATCGGCAGGCGCGGACGCGAGCGCGGCCACGTCCGGAAAACGCGCGAGAAACCGCGTGTAGTAAGGGATCACCGTCGACACCTGCGTCTGCTGCAGCATGATTTCCGACAGCCAGATCCGATATGGATCGCGCGTGTTCTGCCACGGCAGGTCGTGACGGCCGTGTTCGCGTTGCCATGCGATCAGGCGCACAGAGAAATCGGACAGAGCGGGTATCGTCGAATGCGGAACGGAGGAAACGGGAGCGGAAACGGACATGAACGGCTCAGCGCTGACAGGTCGGACAGAAGTAAGTGGAGCGTTGGCCCTGCACGATCTGTTTGATCGGCGTGCCGCACACGCGGCATGGCTGACCCGCGCGATCATAGACGAAATAGTCGAGCTGGAAGTAGCCGCTTTCGCCGTTGCTGCCCACGAAGTCGCGCAACGTGCTGCCGCCCTTTTCGATCGCGGCGGCGAGCGTGACGCGCACGGCGTCCGCAAGCAGATCGTAACGAATCAGCGAGATGCGGCCGGCAGGCGTGGTCGGCCGGATGCCTGCTCGAAATAGACTTTCAGAGGCGTAAATGTTGCCCACACCGACGACGATATCTCCTGCGAGCAACGCCTGCTTCACCGACACCTTGCGTCCGCGCGTCTTCCGATGCAGCAGCGCGCCGGAAAACGACGGTGCGAACGGCTCGACGCCGAGGTCCGCCAGCAGCGGATGATCGAGTACGTCGCCTGCCGAGCACGGGTGCCATAACACAGCGCCGAAGCGCCGCGGATCGCGAAAGCGCAAAATGAAGTCGTCGAAGATCCAGTCGACGTGGTCGTGCTTCGCCGCCGCAGG
The DNA here is from genome assembly GCF_017104565.1 of Paraburkholderia sp. Tr-20389. Taxonomy (GTDB): domain Bacteria; phylum Pseudomonadota; class Gammaproteobacteria; order Burkholderiales; family Burkholderiaceae; genus Paraburkholderia. Next base: position 20,470 of record NZ_JAAGPD010000079.1, read on the forward strand.
CGGATGCGGCACGTTGCGCAGAACCCTGAGCGTTCCCGTCATGCCGAGATGAACGATGAACCAGCCCTCGTCTATCTCGAACAGCAGATATTTGCCGCGCCGTTCCACCTTGTGGACGAGCCGGCCGTGCAGCAGGCGCGCAAAGCCGGGCGGAATCGGCCAGCGCAACGCGGGCGTACGCACGTCGACGCGTTCGACGCGGCGCCCCGCGACGTAAGGTTCGATTCCGCGTCGGGTAACCTCAACTTCTGGCAACTCTGGCATGTCTAACTGGTCTGCAACTTGCGTCAGTGGTTATGCGCTTATTGTAGCGAGCGCGTTACAATCGACCGAAACATTGAACGGATCTGTATGAACCTGTCCATCGTTAAGCAGTTTTTGAAGCGCCGGGCCGGTGCGAACAGCGTGCCGCACGCCGTTTCCGCACGCCGGTTGCTGGGTGTGGCCGCGCTGGCTGTCTGGACGCTCGCCGCCCTGCCCGCGCATGCGCAGGATCCGTCGCCCGATGCGGATGACAACTCCGTCTCCGTACAAGACGCTTTCGGCCCCGATTCCGCCGAAGAAAAAACCAATCTGCCCAACGTCGCGCTGTCGAGCCAGATCGTATTCCAGGTGCTCGCTGCGGAAGTGGCGCTGCAACGCAATCAGCCCGCGCCGGCGTATCAAACCTATCTCTCGCTGGCGCGCGACACGCATGACCCGCGCATGGCCCAGCGCGCAACAGAAATCGCACTCGCCGCGCAGAGCCCGTCTGATGCGCTGGCCGCCGCGCAACTGTGGCAAGAGTATGCGCCGCAATCGGAACGGGCCGCACAGCTCGATGCGTCGCTGCTCGTGCTGTCGGGCAAGCCTGACGACGCGAAGCCGATGCTCGCCAAGGAACTCGCGAAGATTCCGCCGGAAAACCGCGGCAACGGCATTCTCGCGCTGCAACTGCTGATTTCACGCGGGCCGAATCGCGTGGGCGGCCTGCACGTGCTGCAGGATCTGCTCGCGAACGACATGAACCGCCCTGAAGCGCAGTTCGCGATCGCCCGTCAGCAGTTGATCGCCGATGATGCGCCTGGCGCTCGCAAATCGCTCGAACAGGCGCTCAAGCTGAAGCCCGACTATCTGCCCGCAGCACTGATGCTGTCCCAGATGGGACCGGAAGAGCGCAAGGAAGGCATCGCGTCGCTCGAGAAATACGTCCAGGCGAATCCGAAGTCGCATGAAGCCCGGCTCGCGCTCGCGCAAATGTATCTCGCAAGCGATCGCCTCGACGACGCGCAGAAACAGTTCGAGTTCATGCAGAAGGACAACCCGAACGATCTGACGCCGCTGATGGCGCTTGCGCTCATCAAGATCCAGCAAAAGGATCTGCCCGCAGCGCAGAACTATCTGCAGCAGTACGCGCAAAAGGCCGAGAAAACACCGGGCGCGGATGCGGGCCAGGCGTACATCTATCTCGCGCAACTGTCACTGGAACAGAAGGACACGGCAGGCGCTAGCCGCTGGCTCGACAAGATTTCTCCGACGAGCAGCCAGTACGTCCCCGCGCAGATCACGCGCGCGCAACTGCTTCAACGCGAAGGCAAAGTCGACGATGCGCGCAAGCTGCTCGCGGGCATTCGCGCGCAGGACCCGCACGAGCAGGCGCTGATCGCGCGCACCGACGCCGCGATCCTGTTCGACGCGAAGCGCTATCAGGAAGCCGAGACACGTCTCGCTCAGGCGACGAGCGATTTCCCCGACGACCCCGATCTCACGTACGACTACGCGATGGCCGCCGAAAAGAACGGTCATTACGACGTGATGGAAACGCAATTGCGCAAACTGATGCGCACGCAACCGGATAACGCGCAGGCGTACAACGCGCTCGGCTATTCGCTCGCGGACCGCGGCCAACGTCTGCAGGAAGCGGACAAGCTGGTCGAGAAAGCGCTGGCGCTGTCGCCGAACGATGCGTTCATCATGGACAGCGTCGGCTGGGTGAAGTACCGGCTCGGCGACACGTCGGACGCGATTCGCGTGCTGCGCAAGGCCTACGATCTGCAGCCGAACGCCGAAATCGGCGCGCATCTCGGCGAAGTGCTGTGGAAGAGCGGCGACCAGGATCAGGCGCGCGCAGCTTGGCGCGATGCACGCAAGCTCGAACCCGACAACGATACGCTCGTCAAAACGCTCAAACGTTTTCAGGTGAACGATCTCTGATGCACTTTTCTTTTCCCGTGTTTTCCTCTCCGGCGCCGCGTCGTGCGGCGCTGGGTCTCGCAGCCGCAGCCATCGTGGCCTTGTCGGGCTGCGCTTCCGTCAAGCCACAAGGCCCGTCGACGTCGAATGCGGCAACGGCCGTCACTGCACAGACTAGCCGCGCCTATCACGGCCGCTTCGCCGTTCAGTATGTCGATCAGAACGGCCAGCAGCGCAATGCGTACGGCAATTTCGACTGGCAGGAACGCGGCGATACCGTCACGCTGCAGTTGCGCAATCCGCTCGGACAGACAATGGCGATCGTCACGTCGTCGCCGTCGGCGGCCACACTCGAATTGCCGAACCGTCAGCCGCTGACAGCCGATAACGTCTCTACGCTGATGCAGAACGCACTCGGCTTCGCGCTGCCCGTCGAAGGTCTGCGCTACTGGCTGCAGCCATCGGTTGCGCCGACATCGAAGGCGAAGACCGAGAAAGATCCACAGCAGGAATCGCGTCTGAAGGAAATCGAACAGGACGGCTGGACGATCGACTACATCGCCTATGCCGATGCGCCCGCAACCGGCGTGAAGCGCGTCAATCTCGCGCGCACCGAACCACCGCTCGACATCAAGCTCGTGCTCGACCAGTAACCTGCACGCGCGTTTTGCAAAGACTCATGATCGAAACGAACGACTCGCTGCGCGACTGTCTCGCCCCAGCGAAGCTGAACCTCTTCCTGCACATCACCGGCCGTCTGCCGAATGGGTATCACGCATTGCAGACGGTGTTCCAGTTGCTCGACTGGGGCGACACGCTGCACTTCACGCGTCGCGATGACGGCGCAATCACGCGCGGCACCGACATCGCCGACGTTCCCGCCGATACCGACCTCACCGTGCGCGCCGCGAAGCTGCTCAAGGAGCACACGGGCACGAGCGAAGGCGTGAACATCGAGATCGACAAGCGTCTGCCGATGGGTGCCGGCCTGGGCGGCGGCAGCTCCGATGCAGCAACGACGCTGCTCGCGCTGAACCGCCTGTGGAAGCTGGATCTGCCGCGCGCCGAATTGCAGACGCTCTCCGTGAAACTGGGCGCCGACGTACCGTTCTTCGTGTTCGGAAAAAATGCCTTCGCGGAGGGTATCGGAGAAGAACTGGAGCAGGTACAATTGCCGCCGCGCCACTTTCTGGTGGTGACACCGAGGGTTCATGTTCCAACGTCAGCGATTTTCTCAGAAAAAGAGTTGACAAGAGATACGAAGCCCCTCACAATAGCAGACTTTCTTGCACAGCATAGTTGCAGCGCAGAATGGCCAGACAGCTTCGGCCAGAATGACATGCAGCAGGTTGTCGCAGGGAAATACGCGGAAGTTGCGCAGGTGCTTAGATGGTTTGACAACATCGCGCCGGCGCGGATGACAGGATCAGGTGCAAGCGTTTTTGCGGCGTTCCGTAGTAAAGATGAAGCAGTTGCGGCTCATGCCAAACTGCCAGTCGAATGGAACGGTGCAGTGACAGCAAGTCTCGATACGCATCCACTCTTTGCTTTCGCGGCATAAGTTTCGCGGCACTGAATGACCTACACATTCAGTGAAGCTCAAAGTTAGTGTAGGGGAGTCGCCAAGTTGGTCAAGGCACCGGATTTTGATTCCGGCATGCGAGGGTTCGAGTCCTTCCTCCCCTGCCATAAATTCTCGCAGTTCCTCGCCTCCCACAGCCTGAAGCAGGTGCATGATGAGCAGCCATGACGGCCTGATGGTTTTTACTGGCAACGCAAATCCCGCGCTTGCACAGGAAGTCGTCAAAATCCTCGGTATTCCCCTCGGCAAAGCAATGGTCTCCCGGTTCTCGGATGGTGAGATCCAGGTCGAGATTCAGGAAAACGTGCGTGGCAAGGACGTCTTCGTCCTTCAGTCCACCTGCGCGCCGACCAACGACAATCTGATGGAACTGATGATCATGGTCGATGCGCTCAAGCGCGCATCCGCTGGCCGGATCACTGCAGCCATCCCCTACTTCGGCTATGCCCGTCAAGACCGCCGCCCGCGTTCGGCGCGTGTTGCGATCTCGGCGAAGGTCGTGGCGAACATGCTGGAAATCGCCGGCGTCGAGCGGATCATCACGATGGATCTGCACGCTGACCAGATTCAAGGCTTCTTCGATATCCCCGTCGACAACATCTACGCCACGCCCGTGCTGCTCGGCGATCTGCGCAAGCAGAATCACGAGAACCTGCTGGTCGTGTCGCCGGACGTCGGCGGTGTGGTCCGCGCCCGTGCACTGGCAAAGCAGCTGAATTGCGATCTGGCCATCATCGACAAGCGTCGTCCGAAAGCGAACGTCGCTGAAGTGATGAACATCATCGGTGAAGTCGAAGGCCGTACCTGCGTGATCATGGACGACATGGTCGACACGGCAGGCACGCTCTGCAAGGCAGCACAAGTGTTGAAGGAACGTGGCGCGACGAAGGTGTTCGCGTATGCGACGCACCCGGTTCTGTCGGGCGGCGCAGGTCCGCGTATCGCTGCATCGGCGCTCGACGAACTCGTCGTCACCGACACGATTCCCCTCAGCGAAGAAGCCCGTCAATGCGCGAAGATCCGCTCGCTGACGAGCGCAGGTCTGCTGGCCGAAACGTTCTCGCGTATCCGTCGCGGCGACTCGGTGATGTCGCTGTTCGCGGAAAGCTAAGGTATTCGCGAAGGCGCCGCATGATGAATGCGGCGCTTTTGCATATCGGCGTGAACGAACGAAGGTTCATGCCGTTTTGTCAGGGGCCTGAAGCTCATCGAGAGCAAGCTAGGCCCCGTTTTACTGCCTGGTCGCGGGCAGATAATGGAGAAGCAAATGAAAGTCGTCGCTTTTGAGCGTAATCTGCAAGGTACGGGTGCGAGCCGCCGCCTGCGTAACTCGGGCAAGGCCCCGGGCATCGTGTACGGCGCTGGCGAACCGCAACTGATCGAACTCGATCACAATGCGCTGTGGCACGCACTGAAGAAAGAAGCATTCCACTCGTCGATCCTCGAACTGGAAGTGGCAGGCAAGTCGCAACAGGTTCTGCTGCGCGACGTGCAATACCACCCGTTCCGTCAGCTCGTGCTGCACGTGGACTTCCAGCGCGTCGACGCGAAGAAGAAGCTGCACACGAAGGTGCCGCTGCACTTCCTGAATCAGGAAACCAACCCGGCTGTTAAGCTGGGCGGCGCGATCATCTCGCACGTCATCAACGAAATCGACATCGAATGCCTGCCGGCCGCTCTGCCGGAGTTCATCGAAGTCGATCTCGCGAAGATCGAAGCGGGTCAATCGCTGCACGCAACGGACATCGCTCTGCCGGCTGGCGTCGCACTGGTTGCGCACGTCGTCGCAGAAAACCCGGTTATCGTCTCGGCTCCGATTCCTGCTGGTGCCCAGTCGGAAGAAGCAGCAGCTGAAGGCGAAAAGCCGGCAGCTGAATAAAGCCGCTATCCTCTCGATCCGTTTCAATGGAACGGTCGACGTAACCCGCCGCGGTTCGCCCCGGCGGGTTTTTTTTCGGTTATTTCAGGCTGCGCGGCCTGCCGTGCGGCTCATTCGAACATGATCAAGCTGATCGTCGGGCTCGGCAATCCGGGCGCCGAATACACCGCGACCCGTCACAACGCCGGCTTCTGGCTCGTCGACCAACTCGCTCGCGAAGCGGGCACGACGTTGCGCGATGAACGGCGCTTCCACGGCTTCTACGCGAAAGCACGTCTTTATGGCGAGGAAGTGCATCTGCTCCAACCGATGACGTATATGAACCGTTCAGGTCAATCCGTCGTCGCGCTCGCGCATTTCTTCAAGATTCTGCCGGACCAGATTCTCGTCGCACATGACGAACTCGATCTGCCGCCCGGCACCGTCAAGCTGAAGCTCGGCGGCGGCAGCGGCGGGCACAATGGCCTGAAGGACATTTCCGCGCATCTGTCGACGCAGCAGTATTGGCGTCTGCGCATCGGTATCGGCCATCCGCGCGATCTGATTCCCGAAAGCGCGCGCGCCGGCGCGAAGCCCGACGTCGCGAATTTCGTGCTGAAGCCGCCGCGCAAGGAAGAGCAGGATGTGATCGACGCGTCGATCGAACGCTCGCTCGCGGTGATGCCGACCGTCGTGAAGGGTGAACTCGAACGCGCGATGATGCAGCTGCATCGCAATCCCTGACGCGACGCCGCGACGCGTCGAAGCACAAAGGAGAGAAGCTTGAGCCGCTACTGGAGCGACATCGTTCACCGGCTGACGCCGTATGTGCCGGGCGAGCAGCCCGCGCTCGCGCATCCTGTGAAGCTGAACACCAACGAGAATCCATACCCGCCCTCGCCCGCTGTCGTGAGCGCGATCCGCGACGAGTTGGGCGAGCACGCCGAGTCGCTGCGCCGCTATCCCGATCCGACCGCCCGCATGCTGCGCGAAACGGTCGCCGCGCATCACGGGCTGCATGTGGATCAGGTGTTCGCGGGCAATGGTTCGGACGAAGTGCTCGCCACTGTGTTTCAGGCGCTTCTCAAACACGACAAGCCGATCCTCTTTCCGGACATCACGTACAGCTTCTATCCGACGTACGCGCGTCTCTACGACGTCGAGTACCGGACGATTCCGCTCGACGATACGTTCCAGATCCGCATCGACGACTACCTAAAGCCTGAAAGCGAGCCGAACGGCGGCATTCTCTTCCCGAATCCGAACGCGCCGACGGGACATGCGCTGCCGCTTTCGGACATCGAACGAATTGTCGCGTCGAATCCGCAGTCAGTCGTCGTTGTCGATGAAGCGTATGTCGACTTCGGCGCGCAATCGGCGATCGCATTGATCGGCAAGTATCCGAACCTTCTCGTCGTGCATACGACGTCGAAATCGCGCTCGCTCGCCGGCATGCGCGTGGGCTTTGCATTCGGCGACGCCGCGCTGATCGACGCGTTGAATCGCGTCAAGGACAGCTTCAATTCTTATCCGCTCGACCGCCTCGCGCAGGCTGCGGCCAAGGCTGCATATAAGGACGACGCGTGGTTTCGTGAATGCACGGAAAAGGTCATCGCGAGCCGGGAACGTCTCACGTCGCAATTGACCGCGCTAGGTTTCGAAGTCGTGCCGTCGTCGGCGAACTTCGTGTTCGCGCGTCATGAGGGCTACGACGCCGCCACGCTCGCCGCGCAACTCAGGGAAAAGGAAATCTTCGTGCGGCACTTCAAGCTGCCGCGAATCGACCAGCATCTGCGTATCTCGATCGGCACGGATGCCGAGTGCGACACGCTGGTGGACGCGTTGAAGGATATTCTTGGCGGGTACGTCGGCTAAGACGTCGGCTATAAGAAAAACGGCACCGCGTTGTCACACGCGGTGCCGCATCCAACCAGATCCAAAGAATCAGGCGCTCTTCGCGGCCTGCAGTCCGTTGTACTTCGCCATCAACTGTTCCGCCGTCTCCAGATGCTCCGGATTGCGCGGAATACATTCGACGGGACACACCTGCACGCATTGCGGCTCATCGAAATGGCCGACACATTCGGTGCATTTCTTCGGATCGATCACATAGATTTCCGGGCCCATCGAAATCGCGTCGTTCGGGCACTCGGGCTCGCAGACGTCGCAATTGATGCACTCGTCGGTAATCATCAGGGCCATGCTGTTCTCACTTCATGCCGGCGCGCCGCGTTCCTGCACGCGCCGGTCAAAACGTTCCGTAATCCGCAATTTTACGCCTGTCGGATAGACCACGCTGCGTGTCCGGTTAAGGTGAGACTCCCACGCTCCGCCGACAGGCCCAAGCGAGTGGTCACGGATTGGCAGCGCGTGCCTGCTCCAGCACGGCGACCTTGTCCTGCAACCGCTTTTCCACGGACGGGAACACGAACTTGCTCACATCGCCGCCCAGTTGCGCGATCTCGCGGACGATCGTGCCCGAGATGAACTGATACTGGTCGGACGGAGTCATGAACATCGTCTCGACGTCCGGCAGCAGGTAGCGGTTCATGCCCGCCATCTGAAACTCGTACTCGAAATCCGACACGGCGCGCAGTCCGCGCACGATCACGCGCGCGTTGTTGATGCGGACGAAATCCTTCAATAGCCCCTTGAAGCTCATCACCTGGACGTTCGGATAGTGGCCGAGCACTTCGTTCGCAATCTCGAGGCGCTCTTCGAGGTTGAAGAAGGGCCGCTTGTTGCGGCTATCCGCCACGCCCACCACCAGCGTGTCGAAAATGCTCGATGCGCGACGCACGAGGTCTTCGTGACCGCGCGTGAGCGGATCGAACGTACCCGGATACACGGCGACAACCATGGGATTTCTCCTCTCTACAGGCTAGAAGGCGTGCTGGAGCATGCCTCGCAGGACTCGTCTGACGACGATATCGCGCGCGTGACGGCAAACCGCCCGACGCTTGTTATGGAACGCGCATTATTCCTCATTTTCGCGCTGCAGCAAATGATAGTGGACGGCGCCCGCCTTACCCTCCCGGACCACCGACCAGCCCCCGAGCGCCGCATGCCCGGCGGCGTCGAGCGATTCTCCAGACTCGACGTAGAGAAAGCCATCCGCGCTTACCAGAGGCGCCGCCAGTTCGAGCGAGCGGCCGAGCAGGTCCTCACCGAACGGCGGATCGAGGAACACGACATCGAACGAGCCGGGCGCGAGGCTCGCGGCGAGCCGCAATGCGTCGGCTTCGGCGATTTCGATTGCGCTCGCCGACAGCTTCGCCTGATTCGCCCGCAGCTGCGCCGCCGCGCGCGCATTGCGCTCCACCATCAGCACGCGCGCAGCGCCGCGCGACGCCGCTTCGAAACCGAGCGCGCCGCTGCCGGCAAACAGGTCGAGGCAGCGCTGGCCGTCCAGCCGCTGGCCGAGCCAGTTGAACAATGTTTCGCGGACACGGTCGGGCGTCGGGCGCAGGCCGTCGATATCGATCACGGGCAACGGCGTGCGCTTCCAGTCGCCGCCGATGATGCGAATGGTGTGTGCCTGGCCGCGGCCGGAAGGCGCGCTTTTTGCGCGTGCGGGAGAAGTACGGGACATGCGTGAAATGTGTTGAGCGTACGCCCGCCGAAGGTCCGAAAACTGAAGATCGGCGAGCCGGAGCGCCCACGTTACCACACGCACGCAAGCGTCCTCGCCGAAGTTCACCACGGCGGTGCGTGCCTGCCCGCGATCACGACGACGCCTGACGCGCCTGATAAAATGTGCGGCTTCCAGCGCCTTGCATGCCGGTTTGTCATGCGGCCGTCGGAACGCCGATTGCCGGCCATCGTATCGCCGCGTGGCCGCTCATCGCCGTTCGCCGCCGCGCGTCGCCGGGCCGAAAGCAGGAATCCGGCGCAATCTCACTCCAGCCCAGACCATGTTCAGCTTTTTCAAACGATTCAAGGGTTCCAAGGCGCCCGACGACACGCCTGAAGCGTCGCAGACCGATTCCGGCGCCGACGTCGACATGCAGGACGTGGCTGAGCCGGACGCACCCGCAGCGCCCCGCCAGCAAGCTTTGCCGGATTCGCCCGACGCTGCCGATTTCGAAGATTCGGCGGACGAATCCGACGAAAACGACGCGAACGTCGAAATCGTCCCGCCGCCCGTGCCCGAAGCATCCGCCCGACGCTCGTGGCTCACTCGCCTGCGCAGCGGCCTGTCGAAAACGAGTTCGAGCATCACGGGCATTTTCGTCGGCACGAAGATCGACGAAGACCTGTACGAAGAACTGGAAACGGCGCTGCTGATGTCCGACGCCGGCGTCGACGCGACGGAATATCTGCTCGAAACGCTGCGCGAGAAAGTGCGCGCCGACCGTCTCACCGATCCGCAGCAGGTCAAGAGTGCGCTGCGCACGCTGCTCATCGACCTGCTGAAGCCGCTCGAAAAGTCGCTGACGCTCGGCCACTACCATCCGACCGTGATGATGATTGCGGGCGTCAACGGTGCGGGCAAGACGACGAGCATCGGCAAGCTGGCCAAGCATATGCAGCACTTCAACCAGTCGGTGCTGCTCGCGGCGGGCGACACGTTCCGCGCCGCCGCGCGCGAACAGCTCGCGATCTGGGGCGAGCGCAACAACGTGACGGTTGTGCAGCAGGAAAGCGGCGATCCCGCCGCGGTGATTTTCGATGCCGTCGGCGCGGCGCGCGCCCGCAAGATCAACGTCGTGATGGCGGACACGGCTGGCCGTCTGCCGACCCAGCTTCACCTGATGGAGGAACTGCGCAAGGTGAAGCGCGTGATCGGCAAGGCGATGGACGGCGCACCGCACGAAGTGCTCCTCGTCATCGACGCGAACACGGGCCAGAACGCACTCGCGCAAGTAAAGGCATTCGACGACGCGCTCGGGCTCACGGGACTGATCGTGACGAAACTCGACGGCACGGCAAAGGGCGGCATCCTCGCGGCGATCGCGCGGCAACGCCCGGTGCCCGTGTACTTCATCGGCGTCGGCGAGAAGGTCGAAGACCTGCAGCCGTTCAGCGCGGAAGAGTTTTCGGATGCATTGCTGGGGTAATGCAGTGATCGTCTGAAGGCGAGACGATCGGCATAGGGGGTAGCCAACAGGCTACGCCCCTGCCACACCACCCGGCATGCGGGTCCGCACCGGGCGGTTCGGGAAGTTGAGGTCAGGAGAGACGGGGTAGGCCTAGTCGGTCGAACCATGCA
>NZ_JAAGPD010000080.1 GCF_017104565.1 Paraburkholderia sp. Tr-20389
CATGGTTCGACCGACTAGGCCTACCCCGTCTCTCCTGACCTCAACTTCCCGAACCGCCCGGTGCGGACCCGCATGCCGGGTGGTGTGGCAGGGGCGTAGCCTGTTGGCTACCCCCTATGCCGATCTGGCGCACCGGTTTCGCGTCGGTCTTCCGGGCCTGGCAGACGATAGCGACGCGACGAGCGACGCATGAGGCGCGGCTCAGGCGCTCGCTGCGAGCCCGTTGACGAGCAGCTCGGCGATCAGCCCGTTCATACCTTCCGGATGCGTCGCAGCGCGCTCCTTCAACTGCTCGACGAGTTTCTCCGGCAGCTTGCACGCGAACGGTACGAGGCCTTTCGCCTGATCGAGCTTGCGCTGCTCGCGGCGGTCGAGTTGTGGCTGTTGCGACGACGCCTTGCCGAAGCGGTCAGCGGAGAGCGCCTGTTTCATGTCGTTGCCGAGTTTCAGCGCCTTGTTTTTCTCAAGGTCGAATTTCTTCATTGCCATGCGGAAAACCTCAAACGGGTAAGCAATCCAACATTGTACGCATCGCGCGGTGCGTGAATGATGGATATCGAAAGACGCCGCCCGTGCGTTCAGCCTACTTCGCGGGCGCCGCCTCGCCCGTCACGCTGTCCATCAGCGCGCGCATGCGCCGCCAGTGCGAGCCTTCCCAGAAGACGCGCCGGCACACGTCGCAGGTGACGAATTGCGAGTGCCGTTCGAGCACGCCATCGGGGGCGCGGCCGAGCGCTTCGTCCTTCGCGATGCGCCGCAGCGGCACGTTGCAGCTGAGGCACAGGCGAAACGGCTGCGCGCTGCGCGCCAGATCGAGCCGGTCGAACATTTCGCGCAACTGCGCCTCGGGCTTCAGCGCGCGCACGTAGCAGCCGTGAGTGATCGTGCGGCGTTTCAGCAGCTCGCGGTCGCGGGTGAGTACGATGCGGTCTTCATCGGATGCAATCGATTCGATATGCGAATCCGCGTAGTGATTGTCGTAAAGTGTGTCGAAGCCCGCGAGCCGCAGCAGTTGCGCGAGCCCGCCGAGATGCGCGTCGGCAACGAAACGCACCACCCGCAGCGGCCGCTCGCGCACGCGCAGAAGGGGCTGGATGTCGAGCGCCTCGAACTTCGGATAGACGGCAACGCGATCGCCTTCCTGCAACTGATGCTCGAAACCGACCGATTCGCCGTTCACGAGGATGAGTTCGACTTCCGTATGCGGCACGCCGAGCGCCTCGATCATATGTTTGGCCGAGGCGGCGCGCGCGCACTCGCAAGTGAACGATTGCCGGCGCAGCGGCCGCGCCAGGAAGTCGTTCAATTCCTCGTAGAAGCGGAAAGTCGCGGTGACCATGACGCCAGTATCGCACCGCCAGAAGCGCCGCGCCGATGGGCAAATACCTGCACGACGTGCGCGGCTGTGCTCTACTTCGGGTTCTTCAACAGGAGCTATTGATGGACATCGGTTTTATCGGTCTCGGCGAAATGGGCGCGGCGATGGTCGCAAACATGTTGAAAGCCGGGCATAGCGTGCGCGTCTGGAACCGCTCGGCGGAGAAGGCACAGCCGCTCGTCGGGCTGGGCGCACAGGTGGTCGGTTCGCCTGCGGAAGCCTTCACGGGCGATGCCGTCTTCTCGATGCTCGCGGACGATGCCGCGCTGCGCGATGTCATCAGTGCGTCGCTGCTCGAGCATGCACCGCGCGGGCTGATTCACGTGAACATGGCGACGATCTCGGTATCGCTCGCCGAAGAGCTGGCGACTGCGCATGCCAGCCGAGGCGTGCACTACGTGGCGGCGCCCGTGATGGGCCGGCCCGACGTCGCCGCCGCGGCGAAGCTGACGATCGTCGCCGCCGGTCCCGCCGAGGCGATCGACCGCGTTCAACCGGTATTCGATTCGATCGGCCAGAAGACGTGGCGCATCGGCTCGCTGCCGCAGCAGGCGAACGTCGTGAAGCTGGCGGCGAATTTCATGCTGGCAGCCGCCGTCGAATCGCTCGGCGAGGCGTCGGCGCTGCTCGGCGGTCATGGCGTCGCGATGCAGGATTTTCTCGACGTGATCACGAACAGCGTGTTTCCTGGCCCCGTTTATCAGGGCTACGGCAAGATGATCGCGGAACAGCGCTACGAGCCGGCGCTCTTCAAGGCGCGTCTAGGTCTGAAGGACGTGCGTCTCGCGCTGGCGGCCGCCGATCTGGTTTCGACGCCGCTGCCGGTGGCGAGCGTCGTGCGTGACAGCCTGATCGAAGCCGTCGCTCACGGCGACGGTGAGAAGGATTTCGCGGTGCTGGGCCAGGTCGCATCGCGTCGCGCGGGGCGCTGACGCATTGCCGGTTGGTTGATTGCCGATGCTTGCGGTCATTTGCATCGGCGGACGGTGCGAACCGGCGTCAGAACGGGCGGGACGGGCATAATGTCCGTCCCGCCCGTTTTCCTTTTTCAGCGAGCAATACGCATCATGAGTCTGCATACCTGGTGGCTTTACGTGGCCACGATTTTCGTCGTTTGCGCAATTCCCGGCCCGAACATGCTGTTGATGATGACGCATGGCGCGCGCTACGGCATGCGTCAAACCACGGCCACGATGGCAGGCTGCCTGATGTCGCTGATGCTGATGCTCGCCGTCTCCGTCGCAGGCCTCGGCGTGTTGCTGAAAGCATGGCCGACGATGTTCAACGCGTTGCGCCTGCTCGGCGCGGCGTATCTGATCTGGCTCGGCGTGAAGGCGTGGCGCGCGCCCGTGAGCGAAGCTGCGGCGGCGCAGGTCGACGCATCCTCAGCCGGCGCAGGCGAGGCGGGCGGCAAGCGCGCCCCGTCGCGCGGCGCACTGATGCGCAATGGGTTTCTCGTCGGCGGCAGCAATCCGAAGGCCATTCTGTTTTCGGCCGCGCTGTTGCCGCAATTCATCGACGCGGCACGCCCGACGCTCCCGCAATTCGCGATTCTCGTCGCCACGACGGCGGTGATGGAAGTGAGCTGGTACGTCGTGTACGCGGCCTGCGGCACGCAGATCGGCGCGAAGCTGAAGAGCAGCAGTGTCGCGAAGGCGTTCAACCGGCTGACGGGCGGCGTGTTCGTCGGTTTCGGCGCGATGATGGCGCTAGTGCGGCACTGATCGGGGCGCGTCGAGCAGCGTTTTATGATGCGAAGCACAAAAATGCACCTGAGCGGTGCGGTGCGACGTTTTGTCACCCTTATGTAACCTAGAGCCGACGCTCTAACGCGGAATGTTGCGATGCACCAAGCGATTTGCTATAGTTCGCCTTGTCTCCTCCATGTCTCCTCTGATATGGATTCAGCCCGCCACCTTGGCGGGCTTTTTTTTCGCCCGGTTTCTGCCAGCCGGTCGCGCGCTCAGAATTTGTACGAGACCGCGAGATACGTGATGATCGGATTGGCCTTCAGCTCGGCCTTCGATACCCCCAGTTCCGTGCCGTCCGCCGCCTTGATGATCACCGACGAAGTCGTCTTCAGTGGAATGTAGGTGACGGAGGCGGTGATGCCCCAGTGATCGGTGACGTTGTAGATCGCGCCCGCATTGAACACGGGCGCCCACGACGACGACGCCTTCGCTTCCACCGTGGTCTTCCCCGGTTTGCCCGCGCCCGCGGCGAGAATCGCGCCGAGGTTGTCCTGCGTCGACGTGACGAAGTTATTGTTCAGTTGAATGTCGCTGAACCAGTTGTACGACACGCCGATGCCGAGAAACGGCCGGAACTTCGCCGTCGCCGACGCGAAGTAATACTGGAAGATCAGCGCCGGACTCCATTGCCGCACGCTTTTGACGATCGGATTGACGGCCGGGTCGCCGATATCCTGCTTGCCGAGCGCGCCCGCCGGGCCGGGCGGCTGGATCGTGCCGTGGCCGTAGATCTCGAACTTCGGCGGAATGCCCGCCACCGACGTCACGGCGAAATGGTCCGTGACGAAGTGCGAGAACACGAGACCGGCCGTGTCGGCGTTGTTGGTCGACAGGCTCGTGCCCTGCGAGGTGAACGAACTCGGCAGGCGCAGCGGCGTGTTGATCGGCACGGGCGCGACATGCGTGGTGAGCGGCGTGCTCGAATCCTGTGGCATGACGTGAAACCAGCCGAGCGTGACGAGGTTGTCGCCCGCTTTCTGTGCGTACGCGTCCAGCGACGCAAAGGACAACGCGGCGGCCAATGCAGCGGCCCAAGCCGCGATCACGTGCTTTCTCATTCTGTTCCTCCTGAGCGGGCGGCCTGCCTTGCGGACGACGGCGTTATCGATGCCGTCTGTCCCGCGTTGTCCGCTCCCCTGCGCGCGGGCAGGGGAGCGGCCGGGCGGCGGTCGCCTCGTTGCGTTCTAAGCGGTGGACGTCGAGGTGAACTTCGCGATGAACCTTGCGCCCGTCACTGGACGAAGGCGCCGATCGTGAAGTACGGCGACGACGCGTTCGACAGATCCAGGAAGCCGAACACGCCGCCCGTGAAGATGAACTTGCCCGTCGGCGCGCTGCCTGCGGCCGCACTCGTGTACGTCGATGTCACGACGCCGGGCACGCTCTGCGTGAAGTCGAGATTCAGCGCCTTGGTGAGCGACGCCTGCGACGGATTGAACGGATCGAGCAGCGTCGCCTGCGTGCCGACGAGCGCGTTGGTGCGGTAGTCGAACTCGCTGTCGACGCCGATGTACTCGCCGTTCTGCGAGTTGACCGCGATGTTCGACTGCGGCGCGAGAATCGAGATACCCGATTCGTCGTCGGCGACGGGAAGGCTCACGCCGTTCTGCGAATTCGTGGCCAGCGACGAGGTCGCGTAGCCCGTGCGGATGAGGATCGGCACGTTCTGGTTGCGCAGCTTGCCGACGATCATGAAGCCCTTGCCGGCCGGCGACGACGCCTGCGTCGGCTTGCCCTGGCCCTGGAAGTTGTCGGTTTCGAACGCGCCGCTGCCGTCCGACGACTGAACCCAGTTCGTGCCCGGCTGCTGGCACTTGCCTGCGTTGACGCCCGCGTTGTCGCATTCCGTCCAGGTGCCGTCGGCGTTGATCGTGATCTTCGTATCGACGACCGTCGGCGCGAAGTTCTGCGACGGAATCTGGTGATAGCCGAGCTGGTTGTAGGTGCCGACGATGTTGGCCAGATTGGTCTCGATCGTCGAGAAGCCTATGAACGGGTAGTACGGAAATTTCGTGTCGGGCACCTTGCCTTGGCCGAGCACGCCGTCGAACGAGATCTCGGCGCCCGGAATCGTGCCGCCCGCGACGCCTTCGCCGACGAAAATGCGCGCCGGCCGGTTCGGATCGAGACTCGCGCCGTTCAGGCGGAACGCGCACTGGTTGAGCTTGTTGGTGGGCAGCAGGGTTTCCTGAGTCAGCGTGCCCGAAGCCGTCTGGCCTTTGCGCGTCGGCTCGACGGTGCCCGTCGTGGCGGGAATCGGCGACTCGACATAGCTGACCTGCCAGGTCATCTTCGTCGTATCGAGTTGCAGCTTCACGAGTTCGCCGTCACCGCCACCGCCCGTGAAGGTCGTGCCGTAGTCGAGCGAGGCGGGACACAGGCGCGCTTCCACAGGCGGCGCGCCTTCGCTGCCCGCGCCGCCGCACGCGCCGAGCAAGGGCGCTGCAAAGGCCAGCGCCAAAAGGATCTTCCAGTTCATTGTGCCTCCAGTCTTGTTATGGGCGGCCAGCTCCCAGTCCAGCCGCCTCTCGGTCTTGTGATCTAGCGATGCTGCCGACCTGCCTCGATGGCCGCCTGTTCTGCACGGCCTGTTCTGCGGATGGGGATGCCGCCTACTTGCTGATCTGCGCGCCGACGCTGAAGTACGGCGAATTGACGGTGTCGGCGTTGGCGGAACTCGGCGCGACGCCGCCGTTCTCCGTGCCGTTGATGAAGATCGCGTACAGGCCGCCTGCGGCGATCGCGAGGCCCGGATTGCCCTGCGCGTCGGCGACCGTGACGAGACCGTCGCTGCTCTGGCCGTACTGGAGTGCGAAGCCGCTCTCGGCTGCCTGCGTGGTCGGATTGATGAAGCTGCCGAGGCCGCCCGAGATCAGCGATGCGGTGTACCGGAAGTTCGAGTCGGCGCCGACGTAGCCGCCGTTGAAGCCGCCCGATGCGAGCGGCGTCGCGCTGGCGAGCATCGCGATGCCGGATTCGTCGTCGATTGCCGGGGTTCCGGTGTTCACGTTGCCCGTCCGCACGACGACAGGCACGGTCGCGCCGTTGAGCTGGCCGAGAATCATGTGAGTCCTGGCCGACTTGCCCGTCGTAACGAGGCCGCCGATCCTGTACTGCGCCTCGATCTGAGGCGCCGTCGTGCTGTCGAAGTAGCCGTTGGCGTTCAGCGTGTACGCATCGCCGGTGGTCAGGCATCCCGTCGAGCTGGGCGAACTCGGCGAGGCGGTCGACGTCGCAGGGTTGGTCGGCGCGGTGCACGCACCGTTCGCATCGAAAGTTTCGATCGTGTTGATGGCCCGTGCGGCGAACTGTGCCGTCGGCTGGATGTGATAGAGCAAGCCGTTGTACGTGCCGGCGAGTTTCGACAGATCGGTCGACGTGCTGGCGAATCCGAGGAACGGGTAGAAGTCGAAGGTGCGCGAGTTGACCGAGCCGATGCCGAGCGGGCCTGAGTACGAAATCGTCGCGCCGGGAATCCCGCCGCCCGCGACGCCCTTGCCGACGAACACGATGGGCGGATTAGTCGACGAAAACGGCGTCGTGTAGGTCGAGCCCGTCGACGGCGCCGTGCCCGACGCGGGCGTCAGCATGAACGCACAGCGCGTTTGTTCGGCGTTGGGCAGCATGCCGGTGGGCGGGTGCATCACCGCGCCCGTCACGGTCGTGTTCGCACGTGTGTTGTCGACGTTGCCCGCCGCCACGGGAACCGGCGAGTCGAAGAACTTCAGCGTGTACGTCATCTTCACGGCGTCGATGTTCAGCGACACCACTTCGCCGCTGCCCGCGCCGCCGAGATACGTGCTCGCGCCGATGTCGGCGTTGGCGGGGCAGAGCGTGCTGGTGTCGGCCGTTTGCGACGGCGGCCCTTGCACGCCGCAGTTCGAGCCCGAGCATTGGTTGGTCTGGATCGAACCGGGATCGCCTGCTTTTCCTCCACTGCAGGCGATCAGAAACGGCACGCTGGCAATAGCACATGCCAGCCCTTTTGAAATGGCGTCCATGCTGCTGTCTCCCTGTGTCGACTTGAGCCGGCGTTTTCACGTCTGACTCCCGTCTCATTCGATTTATGGCAAGGCATCTGATTTGCGAGCTAATTTCGCCGCGCGATTTAAAACTGTCAATTGAACGAACCGTCTAAAAAGACCGATTCAAACAGCGCGTTTTTCGCGGAAAGTCGCATGGCGCTTCGAGGCGCGTGTTTTAAAACAAAACAGCTTTTTGGTGCGTCGGACGGATTTCGTTGCGTTCTCGTCTGGCCTTGATGGGTGGGCGATTCGGCAAAAATGCATCTATCATCTTCGAACGTTCGTTCGCTAAAAAATCGGGAATATCCCTATGCGGTAATAGATGCCTTTAAACTGAAAAGGGAGGCATTAAATACCTGCCCTCAGGAGTGCTCGAAATAGTGGGAAAATTGAAAGGCGTTATCGCGTGTTTAATAAGCGGTTTTAAATCGCGGATCGATAAGCCAAAAAAGAAAAAGCCGGCGTTTGAATGCCGGCTTTGTGATACGCGGGACGGCGCGAGCCGTCTAGAGGATGGGTTTAGCGCGTGAGGCCCGCGGCTTCGTCCGCACCGATCGCGAGGTTCATACACTGGATCGCTGCGCCCGACGCACCCTTGCCGAGGTTGTCGAGCCGCGCGACTGTCACGAAGCGCTCTTCGTTGCCGAACACGAACAGGTCGACGCGGTTCGTGTCGTTGTTCGCTTGCACGTCGAAGAAGCCGCTATCGAGGTTGTCGTCGGCGTTGAACGGCGCGACGCGCACGAACTGCTCGCCGCTGTAGTACTCGGCGAAGAGGGCCTGCACATCTTGCGGCGTGGTCGGCTTGGCCAGCTGGCTGGGCGTGAAATACGTCGTGACGGCGAGGCCCTTGTAGAAGCTGCCGACGATCGGCGTGAAGATCGGCGCGCTCTTGAGGCCCGTGTGCGCGGCCATTTCCGGCAGATGCTTGTGCGTGAGGCCTAGCGCGTACGGACGCGGGCTGTCGAGCTTGGCGTTGCCGCCCGCTTCGTAGTCCGCGATCATCTTCTTGCCGCCGCCGCTGTAGCCGGTGATCGAGTAGCTGTGCGCTGCGAAATCGGCCGGCACGACGCCCGCTTCGACGAGCGGGCGCATGGCCAGCACGAAGGCCGACGCGTGGCAGCCCGGCACGGCGATGCGTTTGGCCGTGCGCAGGCGCTCCCGCTGTGCGCGGGCCAGTTCGGGCAGGCCGTAAGCCCAGTCGGCGCTGGTGCGGAAGGCCGTGCTCGCGTCGATCAGCACCGTGCGGTCGTTCTCGACGAGCGACGCCGATTCGCGCGATGCGACGTCCGGCAGGCACAGGAACGTGACGTCGGACGCGTTGATGAGACGACGGCGCTCGTCGATATCCTTGCGCTTCGCTTCTTCGATGCGGAGGATTTCAACGTCTGCGCGCTGCGACAGGTATTCGAAGATCTTCAGGCCGGTCGTGCCTTCCTGTCCGTCGACAAAAACTTTCGTGCTCATCTCAATCTCGCTGGCTGATAAAACGGCGGTAAAACGGGGCGTCAAGCGCGCCGGAACGTTATTTTAAGACCGTGAGGCGGCGTGTGCGCGGAATCGGGAGAAAAACACGTTGCGCCGCAACAGTGACAGCGGCATGACAGGCGCGGTACCCGGCCGCCGTGCCGGGCGCATTCACACCGGCTGTCCGGCCTTCCAGCGCGCCGTCACGGCGGCGATGCGAGCGCCGAACACCTTCGCCGTGTCGAGGTCGCCGGGCGGCGGGGCTTCGTCGGGGGAGGCGTCGGCGGGCGACTGTGACAGCAGTCCCGCGAAGCCGCCGACGTAGTTCAGGTCGTTGCGCGTCGCCGCCTTCGTATTGGCGGGCATGATGCCGAGTCCAGCCCAGATCATGCTGTGCTGCATCGCGAGCGTGATCAGGTACTGGATCGTCGAAAACTTGTCGCCGTTCATCGTCGCCGAATTGGTGAAGCCCGCAGCGATCTTGTCTTTCCACTTCTGTCCCATCCACGGCTTCGAGCTTGCGTCGGCGAACTTCTTGAAGTCGGCGGATGGGCCGCCCATGTAAGTCGGCGCGCCGAAGATGATGGCGTCGGCCGTGTCCAGTTCGGCCCAGAGGGCATCGTCCAGTTCGCCGACCGCGACGAGTTTCGCATCGGCGCCGCCGTCGAGCGTGCCCGCGAGCACCGCTTCGGCAAGCTTTTTCGTGTGACCGTAGCCGCTGTGATACACGATGATGATTTTGGACATCGACAGCTCCATCGTTGCAAAGATTGTCGTAAGTCTAACGAGCGAACCGTGCGGCTGGTTTCAGACGCATCGAGAAGACGCCGCACTTCTCTTAAGTCGACTGCCGAAGACTAGCGGCCGTACGTGACGATCATGCGTGCGTAGCCGAGCGTCGCCGTGCTGATCTCATGATCGAACATCAACGACGGCCGCCCTTGCGCGAGCCTGAGATTGGACGTATTCAGCGCGTACACGGTGATCACATATCGATGCGGCTTGCCGGGCGGCGGACAGGGGCCGCCATAGCCGTCGAAGTCGAAGTCGTTGCGCGCCTCGACGGCGCCGAGTTTCCCAAGAAAGCCGGATGCGCTGGCGTTCTCCGGCAGGCGGTCGACGGTCGCGGGAATACCGGTGACGGCCCAATGCCACCAGCCGCGTCCGGGCGCATCGGGATCGAACATCGTGACCGCGAAGCTGCGCGTGCCGTCAGGCGGGTTGTGCCAGCTGAGTTGCGGCGAACGGTTCTGCCCTTTGCAGTCGTAGCGGTCGAGCACCTGCGCGTTGTCGACGGTGGCGCCTGCGCGAAGGTTGGCGCTCGTGACGGTGAACGCGGTGTCTGCATGGGCCACCGATGCGTAAAGCGAGAACAGGACAGCAACGAGCGAAGCGGCGCGCATCGATGCGAAATTCAGAAACGGCAGGAACGAACGTAACGAAGCGGGCGGAACGACCGGGCAACACAAGCGCATGTGCCGAATCTCCTGTCAGGCTCGCAAAGAATTGTCTTTACGAGGGATTGTTGTCCTTTTTAGTGCCCAAGCGACGAATCGAGTCTAACATTACATCTTGTGAAGCCATTTGTGCTCGATGAGGGGCCGGTACGGCGCGAAATCGGCTATAGTCGCTGCAGTCGTCCGCAGTTGTAAGCAAGCAGACAAGTCCGAGAAATTTAGAACTAAGAACGGTTGCATGACTGAAGTTTCGGAGCGTGGATTGTCAGTTGAAGGAAGGGCCATGCAAGATCCCATCAGGGTCGTGGTCGCCGATGACCATCCAGTAATTCTCTTTGGCGCAGAACAGGCGTTGCTGAAGTTCCAGGGCATACGCGTGGTCGCGCGCGCAAAGCAGTCCACCGAGCTGGTGAAGATATTGCAGACGACGCCGTGTGATGTGCTCGTCACCGACCTCGCGATGCCAGGTGGACAATACGGCGACGGCTTACCGTTGATCGGCTATCTGCGTCGGAATTTTCCCGACTTGCCTATAGTCGTCCTGACGATGCTCGAAAATGCTGCGCTGTTGAAGCGTCTTAGCGAGCTTGGCGTGATCTCGGTCGTCAACAAATCGGACGATCTGAGTCATATCGGTCTTGCAGTGCAGCACGTCAGCCGGCACATCGAATACATGAGTCCTTCGGTGAAGACGGCGCTTGATACGTTGCGCATGAACACCGGCGGAAAGAACGACGAAGTAATTCTGTCGAAACGTGAACTTGAGGTCGTCCGGCTCTTTGTGTCCGGCATGACGATCAAGGAAATTTCCGAACAGCTGAATCGCAGCATTAAGACGATCAGTACGCAAAAAAATACTGCGATGCGCAAACTCGGACTCGAACGGGACTCCGAACTATTTCAGTACGCGCAGAGTAATGGCTTGATGAACCTGTCGTCATATGCGCCGGGTGCGGCGGATACGGGCGCCGGACCGACGGAAGGTTCTTAGGCGTCGGCTGAGAAGTTGACCGTCAAACTCTCAAATCTGAAAGCGCATATCCAATAAAAAACGCCGCCTGTCGTAGAGACAGGCGGCGTTTTTGTATGCCGACCGGCTGCGTGCGAGACGCGCCGGTGCTGGCAGCGCTTATTGCGGGGCCGCCGTCGCGCCGCCGTGCGCTGCCGACCACTCGGCCGGTGCGTGCAGGAATTTCTCTACTTCGTCGAGCGTCTTCGTTTCGAAGTAGCCCTGTTGCTTTGCGACGCGCAGCACGTCCCACCACGTGGCGAGCGCGTGCAGGTCGACGTCGATGTCCTTCAGCACGGACACGCTTTCCTTGAAGATGTTGTAGTGGAACAGCACGAAGCAGTGATTCACCTGTGCGCCCGCGGTGCGCAGCGCGTTGATGAAGTTGATCTTGCTGCGGCTGTCGGTGGTCAGGTCTTCGACCAGCAGGACGCGCTGGCCCTCCGTCAGCAGACCTTCGATCTGCGCGTTACGGCCGAAACCCTTCGGCTTCTTGCGCACGTATTGCATCGGCACCATCAGGCGGTCCGACAGCCATGCGGCGAACGGAATGCCTGCCGTTTCACCGCCGGCGACGGCGTCGATCTGCTCATAGCCGACGTCGCGCAGGATCGTCGCTTCCGCCATTTCCATCAGGCCGCGGCGCACGCGCGGATACGAAATCAGCTTGCGGCAGTCGATATATACCGGGCTCGCCCAGCCGGAAGTGAAGATGTACGGTTTTTCCGCGTTGAAATGCACTGCCTGGACTTCCAGCAGCATTTTGGCGGTCGTGTCGGAGATCGTCTGGCGATCGAAGCCTGTCATGGGCGAATCCTTCGGTGTGGTGAGCTGGGAGGCGGGCGCGCGGCCCGATGGCGCAGCAGGCGTAACGTTTCGCGCCCTGGTGGGCGAAACATGCCGGACGAGTTGAGAAACCGGCCGGTTTGCTGCGCGCGTAGCCCGCGATTTTACCCGATTCGGACTGTTCCCAGGGCGGAAGGCGGCGAAACAGAGTAAGCGCAGCGGACAGTCGGCCTGACGGTCGTCCATCCGGCCTATGACTTTGGGCCCGGTTGTGACGTCCATCGCCCGCCTTTACACTCACGCCAAATTTCCATGGAAGGCCGCACGGACGGCCTTCCGCCCATGTCCGCATCAGGTTGCCGCCCATGAATATCGCTTCGCCTTCGAACCCAGCCGCCCAGCCCACCCGTCCCGGCTATGCCGCGCGGGCGCTGATCGCGTCGGTGCTCGGCTATGCGATGGACGGCTTCGACCTGCTGATTCTCGGCTTCATGCTGCCCGCCATCGCCGCCGACCTGCACCTTTCGTCGACGCAAGCCGGATCGCTAGTCACGTGGACGCTGGTCGGCGCGGTCGCGGGCGGTTTGATTTTCGGCGTGTTGAGCGACTATTTCGGGCGCGTACGCATGCTCACGTGGACGATTCTGATCTTCGCGGTCTTCACTGGATTGTGCGCGCTGGCTCAAGGCTATGGCGATCTGCTCGCGTACCGGACCATCGCCGGGATCGGCCTCGGCGGCGAGTTCGGTATCGGCATGACGCTGGTCGCAGAGGCGTGGCCGGCGGCGCAACGGGCGCGGGTGTCGTCGTATGTGGGGTTGGGCTGGCAACTCGGCGTGCTGGCGGCGGCGCTGCTCACGCCGCTACTGTTGCCTGTGATCGGCTGGCGCGGCATGTTCGCGCTCGGGCTGCTGCCTGCCGTCGTGTCGTTTTTCGTACGGCGGCGCGTCGAAGAGCCGGCGCTTTTCACCGAACGGGCCGCGCGCGGCACGCCCAAGGCGCCGCTCAGGCTGCTCGTCGCCGATGCCCGCACCACGCGCGCCAGCGCCGGCGTGGCGATTCTCTGTTCGGTGCAGAACTTCGGCTACTACGGCCTGATGATCTGGCTACCCACCTACCTGTCGAAAACCTTCGGCTACTCGCTGACGCGCTCCGGTCTCTGGACGGCCGTCACGGTGCTCGGCATGGCGGCCGGTATCTGGCTGTTCGGCATCGCGGCGGACCGCTTCGGCCGCAAGCCGGCATTTCTGTTCTATCAGGCGGGTGCCGTGGTGATGGTGTTCGTCTATTCGCAATTGGGCACGCCGGTCGCGCTGCTGATCGGCGGCGCGGTGATGGGCATGTTCGTGAACGGCATGATCGGCGGCTATGGCGCGCTGATCTCCGAGCTGTATCCGACCGAGGCCCGCGCGACGGCGCAAAACGTGCTGTTCAACATCGGCCGTGCGGTCGGCGGTTTCGGGCCTGTCGCAGTCGGCGCGCTGGCCGCGCAATTTTCGTTTGCGACGGCGCTCGGCGTGCTCGCATCGATCTACGTGCTCGACATCCTCGCGACGCTCTTTCTGATCCCCGAACGCCGCGGCGCAGCGCTCGAATAGCGCTCGCCACGGCTCGACGACGAGCCGGGTGGAAGTGCTTTCATGTCGCGGCGCAGCAAGACTGGCGCGGCTCCGGCTTATCCATTCGGTACAAAACCTGCCCCCGAAGTGACTCATCCGGGGTGTACACTAATCGACCCGAAAAAGCTCAGCGCCGCCTGCTTTCCGCTGAGGTTTGACGCCGCGCCTAACCGGCGCCCGCGAGAATCGCCGCCGTCGAGCATCCCGTCGACATTGGCCAGCGCAGCACGTGACATTGAGCCGGGCCCAATTATTAACGTCTCGCAGGTTAAAAAATGGACGAACAACTGAAGCAAAGCGCTCTCGCATATCACCAGAATCCGAAGCCCGGCAAGATTTCGGTTACGCCGACCAAGCCGCTTTCGAACCAGCTGGACCTGTCGCTGGCGTATTCGCCGGGCGTCGCGGCCGCGTGCATGGCCATTTACGACGAACCGCTCGACGCGCAGAAGTACACCTCGCGCGGCAACCTGGTCGGCGTGATCACGAACGGCACGGCCGTGCTGGGCCTCGGCAACATCGGGCCGCTCGCCGCGAAGCCGGTGATGGAAGGCAAGGGCTGTCTCTTCAAGAAGTTCGCCGGCATCGACGTGTTCGATATCGAGCTGAGCGAGTCGGATCCCGACAAGCTCGTCGAGGCGATCGCGATGCTGGAGCCGACGCTCGGCGGCATCAACCTCGAAGACATCAAGGCGCCCGAATGCTTCTACATTGAGAAGAAGCTGCGCGAGCGCATGAAGATCCCCGTTTTCCACGACGACCAGCACGGCACGGCGATCATCGCGTCGGCGGCGATTCTCAACGGCCTGAAAGTGGTCGGCAAGAAGCTGGAAGAGATCAAGCTGGTTTGCTCGGGCGCGGGCGCGGCGGCCATCGCGTGTCTGGATCTGCTCGTGCATCTGGGCCTGAAGAAGTCGAACACGCTGGTGGTCGATTCGAAGGGCGTGATCTACGAAGGCCGCGGCAATCTGGATGCGTCGAAAGAGCGCTATCAGTCGAGCACCGACGCGCGCACTCTCGGCGATGCGATGCACGGCTGCGACGTGTTCCTCGGCTGTTCGAGCGCGGGCGTGCTGAAGCCGGAAATGGTCACGACCATGGCGGACAAGCCGCTGATCCTGGCACTCGCGAACCCCGAGCCGGAAATCCGCCCGGAAGAAGCGAAGAAGGTGCGTCCGGACGCCATCATCGCGACGGGCCGTTCGGACTATCCGAACCAGGTCAACAACGTACTGTGCTTTCCGTTCATCTTCCGCGGCGCGCTGGACGTCGGCGCGACGACGATCACGGAAGAAATGAAGCTCGCGTGCGTGCGCGCGATCGCCGAACTCGCGGAAGAAACCGATCAGGGCGATGAAGTCGCGAAGGCATACGAAGGGCACTCGCTGGAATTCGGCCCGGACTACCTGATTCCGAAGCCTTTCGATCCGCGCCTGATCATCAAGATCGCGCCTGCCGTCGCGCAAGCCGCGATGGATTCCGGCGTCGCCACGCGTCCGATCCAGGACATGGACGCGTATCGCGAGCAGCTCGGCGCGACCGTCTACCGCACGGGCATGGTGATGCGTCCCGTGTTCGCGGCGGCGAAGGCGCAACCGGCGCGCATCGTGTTCGCGGAAGGTGAAGACGAGCGCGTGCTGCGCGCGGCGCAATTCGTGCTGCTCGAGAAGATCGCCAAGCCGATCCTCGTCGGCCGTCCGAGCGTGATCGAGATGCGTCTGAAGAAGATGGGTTCGAAGCTCAAGTGCGGTGAGGACGTCGAGATCGTCAATCCGGAAGACGATCCGCGTTATCAGAAGAGCTGGCAGGCGTATCACGAGATCGGCGCGCGCGAAGGTGTGACGCCGGAAGTCGCGAAAGCCGCGATGCGCAAGTTCAACACGCTGATCGGCGCGATTCTCGTGCATCTCGGCGACGCGGACGGCATGATCTGCGGTCTGATCGATACGTATCACGAGCATCTGAAGTTCGTCGAGCAGGTGCTGGGCAAGGCCGCGAACGTCGACAACTTCGCTGCGATGAACCTGCTGATGCTGCCGGGCCGCAACCTGTTCATCAGCGACACGTACGTGAACGAAGTGCCGACGGCCGAACAGCTCGCCGACATGACGGTTCTCGCCGCGCGCGAGATCGAAAAATTCGGCATCGTGCCGAAGGTCGCGCTGCTGTCGAACTCGAACTTCGGCAGCATTCCGTCTTCGTCGTCGGCACGCATGGCGCAGGCACGCAAGCTGATCGCCGAGCGCGCGCCGCATCTCGAAGTGGACGGCGAAATGCACGGCGACGCGGCGCTGTCGGAAGCGGTGCGCAAGGCCGCCTTCCCCGGCACGACGCTGACGGGTGAAGCGAACCTGCTGATCATGCCGAACGTCGAAGCGGCGAACATCACGTACAACCTGCTGAAGATGATCGGCGGCGAAGGCGTGACGGTCGGTCCGTTCCTGCTCGGCGCGGCGAAGCCGGTGCATATTCTGACGCCGGCCGCGACCGTGCGCCGGATCATCAACATGACGGCTGTCGCTTCGGCGAACGCCAGCGTGGATCGCCAGGCCGCGAAGTAAGCGCGCTTCTGGCTCGATGAAGTGAAAAAGGGCACCGCGAGGTGCCCTTTTCCTTTGCTACAGCGAACGATGCCTACGCCACGTGCCGCTCGGCGCCACCCTCGGGCGCGCGCCACTTCGCGAGCAACGCTGCCCACTTCGCCCGCACGCCCTTCAGGTTGTTGTCCTTCACGTGACCGTAGCCGCGAATGCCGTCCGGCAGATTCGCGAGTTCGACGGCAAGCGCGCGCTTCTCTGACGTCAATCCGCCGATCAGCTCACGCACCAGCACTTCATACTCGACGATCAACGCGCGTTCGGTGCGGCGCTCTTCGGTCTTGCCGAACACGTCGAGCGCCGTGCCGCGCAGGAACTTCATCTTCGCGAGCACATGCATCGCGTTGAGCATCCACGGGCCGTATTGCTTTTTCACCAGATGGCCGTGCGTGTCCGTCGTCGCGGTGGCGGGCGGCGCGAGGTGGAACTTCAGCTTCCAGTCGCCTTCGAAATTCGCCTTGAGCTTCTCGATGAACGCCGGATCCGAATAGAGACGCGCAACCTCGTACTCGTCCTTGTACGCCATCAGCTTGTGCAGACTCTTGGCGACGGCTTCCGTCAGCGGCATCTGGCCGTCGGCGGCATCGAGCTTCGATTCGGCAGCGCGCACTTCGTCGACCAGCTTGCGATAGCGCGTCGCGTACGCCGCGTTCTGGTATGCGACGAGATACTGCGCGCGTTTGTCGATCAGCGTGTCGAGCGCTTTCGGCGTGTGCAGCGAGACGATCTTGCTGCCCGCGGCGCTCGCCGTGTTGCCGTCGTCGAGTCGATCTTGCAGGTTCGCGAGCTTGCGTACGGCAGCAAGATCGTGCGCCGCGCGACGGCCCCATTCGAAGGCTGCGCGATTCTTCTCGACCTGCACCGCGTTTAGTTCGATCGCGCGAATCAGCGACTCGTGCGTCAGCGGCAGCCAGCCTTTCTGCCAGGCGTAACCAAGCACGAACGGATTCGTATAGATCGCGTCGCCGAGCAACGCGACGGCAAAATGGTTCGCGTCGACGGCAGAGACACTGTCGTCGCCCGCCGCCGCGCGCACGTCTGCGTCGGCGCTCGCACCGGGGAAGCGCCAGTTCGGGTTCTTGATGAACTCGGCTGTCGGCGTGGGCGCGCTGTTCAGCACGACATGCGTGCGGCCGCTTTGCATCCGCGACACGCATTCGTCGCTGGCCGTCACGATCGAATCGCAGCCGATCACGAGATTCGCTTCGCCCATCGCGATGCGCGTCGCGTGGATGTCGGCGGGCTGGTTCGCGATCTGCACGTGGCTCATCACGGCGCCGCCCTTTTGCGCGAGACCCGTCACGTCGAGCACGGTGACGCCTTTGCTTTCGAGGTGCGCGGCCATGCCGAGCAAAGCGCCGATCGTCACGACACCCGTGCCGCCGACGCCCGTCACCAGCACGCCATACGGTTGGGCAATCGCCGGAATCTCGGGATCGGGCACGGGCGGCATCGCATCGCTCGCGACGCCTGACGCCTTCGGCTTGCGCAACTGGCCGCCTTCGACGGTCACGAAGCTCGGGCAGAAGCCCTTCAGGCACGAGTAGTCCTTGTTGCAGGTCGACTGGTTGATCTGCCGTTTCGTACCGTACTCGGTTTCGAGCGGCTCGACGGACAGACAGTTCGACTGCACGGAGCAATCGCCGCAGCCTTCGCAGACCGCCTCGTTGATCACGACGCGCTTCGCGGGATCGGGATACGCGCCGCGTTTGCGGCGGCGGCGCTTCTCGGTTGCGCAGGTCTGGTCGTAGATCAGGATCGTCGTGCCCTCGATCTCGCGCAGTTCGCGCTGCACGTCGTCGAGTTTGTCGCGATGGTGAATGTCGATGCCCGGCGCGAGGCCGACGTCCGCGTCGTACTTTTCTGGCTCGTCGGTGACGATCACGATCTTCTTCGCGCCTTCGGCGGCGAGCTGATGCGTGATCTGCGGCACGGTCAGCGTGCCGTCGACAGGCTGGCCGCCCGTCATCGCGACGGCGTCGTTATAGAGAATCTTGTAGGTGATGTTGGCCTTCGACGCGATCGCCGCGCGAATCGCCAGCAGGCCCGAGTGGAAGTACGTGCCGTCGCCGAGATTGGCGAACACGTGCTTGTCGTTCGTGAACGGCGCCTGGCCGACCCACGCGACGCCTTCGCCGCCCATCTGGCTGAACGTGCTCGTGCTGCGGTCCATCCACACGGTCATGTAGTGGCAGCCGATGCCTGCCATCGCGCGCGAGCCTTCGGGCACGTTCGTCGACGTGTTGTGCGGACAGCCCGAGCAGAACCACGGCTTGCGCTCGATCGCGACTTTGGGTCGCGCGAGCGCCTTTTCCTTCGCTTCGATCACCGCGATACGCGCGGCGATGCGGGCGCGCACGTCGGAAGGCAGGTCGAACTTGTCGAGCCGGGTCGCGATCGCCTTGGCGATCAGCGCGGGGGACAACTCGTAGTGCGCGGGCAGCAGCCAGTTTCCCATCGGCACCGACCATTCGCCGCCTGCACCATCCTTTTCGTCGAACTTGCCAAACACGCGCGGCCGCTGCGCATCGGGCCAGTTGTATAGCTCTTCCTTGATCGCGTATTCGAGAATCTGCCGCTTCTCTTCGACCACGAGAATTTCCTGCAACCCGCGCGCGAACGCCTGCGCGCCTTGCGCTTCGAGCGGCCACACGCAGCCGACCTTGTACAGGCGAATGCCGATGCGCGAGCAGGTCTCGTCATCGAGGCCGAGATCGGTCAGCGCCTGACGCACGTCCAGATACGCCTTGCCGCCCGTGATGATGCCGAAACGCGCGTGCGGCGAATCGATTTCGACGCGGTCGAGCTTGTTCGCACGCACATAGGCGAGCCCCGCGTACCACTTGTAGTCGAGTAGCCGCGCTTCCTGCACGAGCGGCGGATCGGGCCAGCGGATGTTGAGGCCGCCTTCGGGCATCGCGAAATCGGAGGGCAGAATAATCTGTGTGCGGTGCGGATCGATATCGACGGAAGCCGACGATTCGACCACGTCGGTCACGCACTTCATCGCGACCCACAGGCCGGAGTAGCGGCTCATCGCCCAGCCATGCAGGCCGAAGTCGAGATATTCCTGGACGTTCGACGGAAACAGCACGGGCAGGCCGCAGGCCTTGAACAGGTGTTCGGACTGATGCGCGAGCGTCGACGATTTCGCCGCGTGGTCGTCGCCGGCGAGTACGAGCACGCCGCCGTGACGCGACGAGCCGGCCGAGTTGCCGTGCTTGAACACGTCGCCCGAACGGTCGACGCCGGGGCCTTTGCCGTACCACATCGAGAACACGCCGTCGTATTTGGCGCTCGGATAGAGGTTGACCTGCTGCGAGCCCCAGACGGCCGTGGCGGCGAGGTCTTCGTTGACGCCAGGCTGGAAGACGACCTGGTGCGCGGCGAGATGCTTCTTCGCTTTCCACAACGACAGGTCGAGACCGCCGAGCGGCGAGCCGCGATAGCCCGAGATGAACCCGGCTGTATTGAGCCCGGCGGCCCGGTCGCGTTCCTGTTGCAGCATCGGCAGGCGGACCAGCGCCTGGATGCCGCTCATGTACGCGCGGCCGCGTTCGAGCGTGTATTTGTCGTCGAGCGTGACGGAACTCAACGCGGCTTCGAGCGAGGCTCGCTGGCCAGCGTCTAGCGGGGCATTCATTATGTGTACTCCTCCACCCAGTCTGGGATCACCAAAAACTGATTGGCCTCGGCATCTTGTGGATGCTTCGGCCGGGGTCGCCATGTTGACGGCTTTTTTGCGATGGTAGCACTGGTAAAAACCCGCCGCCTATCGTCGAAAACACCACAATGCGAGATGGAACACGGTGGAAAATGTCATCCCGATGACGTCATGCGAACTTTTTCGTGTGTGGCTGTTACAGGGTGTAAAAGCATGAAACAGCCGGAACCGCTCTTGAAATGACGGTCTAAACTCCCCACTTGCATGAATCGCAACGTTCCGCATGCTGCGGAGCTTCGCTGTGCAGTCGAAAAAGGAGTACGCATGAACACAAAACACATTCAGACCTTCCTGATGGTCTCGGCAGCATTTTTCGCGATGAGCGCACCGATGCGCCCGAACAGCGCCAACGCGCTCGCGAATGCTGTCACGCGCACGACGCAGGTCGCCGCGACGACGGTCGCGGTGAATCAGCGGCGCTCGTCCGAAGATGACACGGAGCAGCGTGGCTGACGCGCTCGGGTCTGTGTAACCGATGAGAGCGGGCTCAGAGAGAAGCGCTCTTCCTGAACACAAAAGGCGAGGATCGAAATCGATCCTCGCCTTTTTTTGTAGGGCCTAGACGCTCGAGCGCGCGTTAAGCCTTGTCCTGCACGACACCGCGACGAATCTGATCCAGTTCGATCGATTCGAACAGCGCCTTGAAGTTGCCTTCGCCGAATCCCTGATTGCCCTTGCGCTGGATGATCTCGAAGAAGATCGGTCCGATCTGGTTCTCGGTGAAGATCTGCAGCAACAGGTCTTCGCGTGCGCCGTCGATCAGGATCTTGCGCTTGCGCAGTTCGTCCAGCGGTTCGCCGTGGTTGGGCACGCGGCGGTCGACGAGTTCGTAGTACGTGTCGATCGTGTCGAGCAGCGTGATCTTCGAGTTGCGCAGGCCGTCGACCGTCCGGTAGATGTCGTTCGAGCCGAGCGCGATGTGCTGGATGCCTTCGCCGTGGTACGCGTCGAGATATTCCTGAATCTGGCCTGCCGTTTCCGAGCCTTCCTCGTTGATCGGAATGCGGATCTTGCCGCAGGGCGACGTCATCGCCTTCGACTTCACGCCCGTCACCTTGCCTTCGATATCGAAGTAGCGCACTTCGCGGAAATTGAACAGGCGCTCGTAGAACTCCGCCCATTCCTGCATGCGGCCGCGATGGACGTTGTGTGTGAGATGGTCGATATAGGTGAGGCCGTGTCCGGCCGGGTTCGGGTTCGCGCCCGGGATCGGCTCGAAGTCGACGTCATAAATGCTGATGTCGCCGATGCTGTTCGGCGTCGCGCCATTCTTCCCGCGCCAGCGGTCGACGAAATAGATCAGCGAATCGCCGATGCCCTTGATTGCCGGAATGTTCAGCTCCATCGGGCCCGTCTTGTTGTCGAAGCCCCACGCGCCGAGATCGAGCGCGCGTTTGTAGGCTTTCGCCGCGTCCTGCACGCGGAACGCGATCGCGCAGATCGACGGACCGTGCAGGCGGGCAAAACGTTGCGCGAACGAATCCGGCTCGGCGTTGACGATGAAGTTGATGTCGCCCTGGCGGTACAGCGTCACGTCCTTGTGACGATGCTTCGCGATCGCTGTGAAGCCCATCTGCTCGAACAGTTTGCCGAGCGCGACGGGGTCCGGCGCGGTGTATTCGATGAATTCGAAGCCGTCGGTGCCGACGGGATTCTCCCAGGTAGAAACCTTCATGTCTGTCTCCTGAATGGCGGGGTCCGCTTCGCGTTGCGCGATTCGATGAAGAACAGTGTAGTTGCCGGTTCAGGAAGAAAACTTGCGAAGTTAATCGCCCGGCACTAGGCTTCAGCTATTTTCTTGCGTCTGGCAACTTTTGACTGGCAGAACATGGCTGAAATCGAGATAGATGCAATCGACCGGCGCATTCTCGCGATCCTTCAGGAAAGTGGGCGGCTGTCGAATCAGGAAATTGCCGAGCGGGTGAATCTGTCGCCGAGTCCGTGCTTGCGGCGTATCCGCCGCCTGGAGGAAATCGGCGTGATCCGCGGTTATGTCGCGCTGCTCGATTCGCAGATGCTCGGACTCGATTTGCTCGCCTACGTGAACGTGCGGCTCGAAAAGCGCGGCGGCCCCGCGCTTAGTGCGCGCGCCGACGGCACGCCGGGGAGGGCGGGCGCGACTCACTCGGAACTGTTCCGCGTAGCCGTGCAGGGCTGGCCGGAAGTGGTCGCATGCTACGCGATGACGGGTGATATGGACTATCTGCTGCGTGTACAGGTGCGCGACATGGCGCATTTCTCGCGCTTCGTGCAGGACCAGTTGCTGCGGCATCCGTCGGTGATCGACGTGAAGTCGAGCTTTTCGCTGGAGAAGTTCAAGGAGACGACGGCGTTGCCGCTTTGACAGGCGGCGCGCGTCGGGGCAAATGAAAAGGGCGGCTCATTGAGGAGCCGCCCTTTTTGGTGTTCGTGGTTTCGCTGGCGCTTACGCGGCGATCGCGGTCGGGATGAACGACTCGATCAGCTTCGACGTGTTGCGCGCCTGGCGCTTGAGCACATAGTCGAACACGGCGGCCTGTTCCTGGAGCATTTCCGAGATGATGCTGTTCTGATCGGCAGGGGTGAGCGTCAGATAGGCGTCCGCTTCGCCGTAGGCGTACTCGATCTTCATGCCGGCCTTCTTGGCGATGTGCATCATCGTCGTGTTGCGCGACAGGCAGTGGATGTACAGCGACGTGACGTGCGTGTTGCGGCTGCGGATGGCGGCGCGCTCGAACAGCTTCGTGCCGATGCCCTGGCCGCGCACGCTTTCCGATACCGATACGCCGAATTCAGCCGTGCGCTTGTCGCCTTCTGCCGGCAGATAAGCCAGATGGCCGACGCCCACCAGTTGCAGATGACGGTCGAAGACGCCGAACACCGTGTCGCGGCCGAAATCCAGCGTGCGGACGTAGTTTTCGATGACGTGATCCGGCGTGACCTGGCCGAAGCGCAACAGACGATCGTCTTCGCCAAGTTCGAGGAAGTGGGCGAGCAGACGCTGACGGTCTTTCTCGCCGAGTTCCCGGACCAGAACAGGCGCGCGACCGGCGACGTTCAACAAGCGATCGACAGTGATCGGCTCGGCGGCGCGGATAGTTTGCTCAGTCATGGTGGGTTCTCCTATAGCTATGCGGCATGATGCGCCGCAAAAAGCATTCTAATGGAAAACCCGATGTATCACTAGGGAAAACCCTGTAATGTCCCGAGTGTGCCGTCTAAAAATATGCGCGTTTCTTTTTATCTATCTGATTTTTAAGCATTATTTATAGAGTGATCGTGCGATACCGATGCGTCGCCGTGTCGCAACGACGGCACGATAGTTGCTGCGGAAAAGCATCCATTCGATCGTCGGGGCGCCGAATGTCAGCCCTTCGAGGCCGCAGCAAGCAGTCCGTGATCGACCATACCGATCACCTGCTCCGCGAACTCCCGATACCCCATCCGGCCGCCCGGCTTCAGCCAGGTGAACGTCCAGTTGATCATGCCGAAGACCATCATCGTGAGAGCCGTCTGATTGTCGCGCGACACACGCTCGGGATATGCACGCGCCAGTTGCCGCGCGAACGCGGCGACGACATCGCGCTGACGGTTCAGGATGATTTCGCGCTGCGACTCCACCAGATATTTGACGTCGTTCAGCAGCGCGACGTGCCGGCTGTGCGATGTCTCGTACTCGGAAAGGAATGCGCGGACCAACTCGGCGAACGTCTCGCGTTCGGTGAGCCCGCGCCGCTGACTCGCGCCTTCCACCTCGGCGATGATCAGCATCAACCGCTTCGTGTAGCGGTCGAGCAGGTCGAACAGAATCGCTTCCTTGCTCTCGTAGTAGTGGTAAAGGCGCGCTTTCGACGTGCCGCTCGCCGCGGCCAGGTCGGCCATCGACGTGCTCGGATAGCTCGTTTGAGCAAATTTCGCGGCGGCCAGTTCTAGGATCTGGTCGCGTTGGCTCTCGTGGTCAGGGGCTCGTGTGCGGGCCATGATTGTTCTGGTTGGTCTTAAACAGGGGAAAGCGCTGCAGGCGTGACTTTTATTTCCAGCGAACGCCACGTCTTCGTCTCTCCGCGCAATTGCAGCTGGCCCGAGGCGGCGAGTTCGCGCAGGCGCCACAGCACCAGGCTGTCGCTGACCAGCAAGCCGTTATCTGCCGCCATCAAACGGGCGGCGACTCGTCCTGCCGATTGCCAGCCTTCGACTGCATGCTCAAGGACCTGCGCGTCCAGATCGGCGAACGTACCGCTGGTAAAGGTGTTGTCGCGCCAGCGGCGCAGCTCCGCGTTCGCGAGTTTCACTTCCTGCCATTCGAGCGCGAGCCGGCCGATGCGCAACACGGAGATCGGCGCGGCGCCCGGCAGACGCTGCAGCAACAGATCGGGCGCGAACATGCCGACCGACGTTGCATGATCGGGACGGCGTAGCGGGGCGCTCGCTTCGCCCGTCAGATCGTCGATCGACAGACGTAACTCGTTGAGTCGCTGCGGCATTTCGCGCAGATGAAAGCACACGCGGCGCAGCGTCAGCTGATCGGCGGCACTCTGGCCGTGCCATACGACCACGTGCGTCGTCGCGTCGACCACGGCATTCAGTTCGGCTGCCTGCTCCTTGAACTCGCCGATGAAATCTCGCGTGTCGTCGCCGCTGACGCGCTGCCAGAAGTCGGCGCGAACCTGCGGCGTATCGTCGATGCCCTGCAACGGGCCGACAGCCAGATCGTCGCGCAGGGCCAGCACGGCGTCGCGCCGGCCTGCCTGGTCGAGCGCCTTGCGCAGAGAGTCGGCGGCCACGTCGCCGTTGGTGATATGGATCGTGCTCATTGTCATTGTCGCGTTCGCGCGCCCGTCGAGCGCAGTCGAAGCACGGTTCGATCAGAAGACAGAAAAGGCCGCTCGTGGCAGGAACATCTTTCCTGTGACGAGCGGCCCCTAGTGTAAGCGGATCGCGTGTGTGCCGAAAGCGACGATGCGCACATACCGTGCATGGCGTGCGGTGCAACGGGTGCACGCCGCGCGGGTATCAACGTTCGTCGTAGCTCACGACGACCTTGTCGCTGATCGGATGACACTGGCAGGTCAGCACGAAGCCGTCCTTGATCTCGTGTTCTTCCAGCGTGTAGTTCTTTTCCATCTTCACTTCGCCTTCCAGCACCTTCGCGCGGCACGTACAGCAGACGCCGCCCTTGCACGCATACGGCAGCGCGAGGCCCGCGCGCAGACCGACGTCGAGTACGCTCAAGCCCTGATACGGCAGACGCAGCTTGCGCTTCTTGCCGTCGAGCACGATTTCGAGGTCGGCGGTAGGCGTGTCATCGGTGATTTCCGCGGCGGGCACGCCCGCTTGCGGCAGCGGCGTGCCGAAGCGCTCGACGTGCACCTTCTCCTGCGGCAAACCCGCGGCCTTCAGTGCGGCTTCGGCGGCATCCATCATCGGCGCCGGGCCGCAGATGAACGCTTCGTCGATCGCATCGGCGGGCATCAGCGTTTCGAGGAAGGATGCGCACTTCGCCTGATCGAGCACGCCATTGAAAAGTTCGACGTCCTGGATGTCGTCGGACAGCACGTGATACAGCACGAAGCGGTTCATGAACCGGTTCTTCAGATCTTCGAGCTCTTCGGCGAACATGATCTGATCGACGCTGCGGTTGCCGTAGATCAGCGTGAACGTGCTGCGCGGCTCGATTTCGAGCGTCGTTTTGACGATCGCCAGCACGGGCGTGATGCCCGAGCCGCCCGAGAACGCGAGGTACTGCTTGCCGTGGTCGGCGTTCAGGTGCGTGAAGAAACGGCCGTCCGGCGTCATCACGTCGATCGTGTGGCCGGGTTGCAGCGTATCGAACGCAAAGTTCGAGAAGCGACCGCCGCGCACGCGCTTGATGCCGATGCGCAGTTCGCCGTCACGGTCGTAATCGGTGACGCCGACGCAGATCGAATACGAGCGGCGCGTTTCCTCACCGTCGATATGCGTCTTCAGCGTGACGAACTGGCCCTGAGTGAAGCGAAACTGCTCGCGCAGTTCGACGGGGACTTCGAAGGCGACGGAGACCGCATCGGCGGTTTCGGGCCGCACTTCCCGGATGCGCAGCGGATGAAATTGCGGAGTGGCCATATCAGTACGGTTTGAAGTAGTCGAAGGGTTCGCGGCAGTCGACGCAGCGATACAACGCTTTGCATGCCGTCGAGCCGAATTGCGCGAGGCGTTCGGTGTGTTTGGAGCCGCAGCGCGGGCAAGCGGGTGCCGGCAGCGAGCGCGGGACGAAGCGGATCACTTTCTGTTTCGTTCCCGTGTTCGCGTCCGGCTCGCTGCTGCCGCAGTTGCCTGTCGGCGGCGCGATGCCGTACGCCCGCAGCTTTTCGCGGGCGTCGTCTGTGATCCAGTCGGTGGTCCACGCGGGCGCGAGCACGGTCTCGACGCGATACGGCGCGAAACCGGCGGCGTCGAGCGCCATGCCGATGTCTTCGGCAATCTGCGACATCGCCGGGCAACCCGAGTAGGTCGGCGTGATGACGACTTCGAGCGCGCCATCGGCGGCGCGGCGCACGTCGCGCAGAATGCCCAGTTCGCGAATCGACACGACGGGGATTTCCGGATCGGGCACGGCCTCGAGCACGGCCCACGCCTGCGCGAGCGCACGGTCTGATGTGGCGGCTGCTGTTTGAGCGGTCGAAGTCATCGTTGAACTCACCTGTTGGATCGACGGATTACCAGCTTGCGCCCGGATGCTGGCGCGCGAGGCTCTGCATTTCGGCGAGCAGGAAGCCCATGTGCTCGGAATGCTCGCCGTGCTTGCCCGTCGTGATGTGCTTGACGGTGTCCGGCTGCTTCAGCATCGCTTCATCCAGCGCGGCGCGCACGTCTTCGAGCCACGCAGCTTCGAGTTCGGACGTCTTCGGGCCGATGCCGGCTGCGGCGATCACTTCTTCCGTCGCGTCGGCGCTGAAGAACTCGCGCGTGTACGGCATCAGATAGTCGAGCGCAGCCTGTGCGCGGCGATGCGATTCGTCCGTGCCGTCGCCGAAGCGCACCAGCCATTCGCGCGAGTGGTGCACGTGATACTGCGTTTCCTTGATCGACTTGGCGGCGATCGCGGCCAGTTGCGCGTCCGACGAACCGGTCAGCGCCGACCACATGTGCAGCATCAGCGTCGAATACAGGAAGTTGCGCACGATCGTGACGGCGTAGTCCTTGTCCGCGTGCGCCGTACCTGCGAGCGGTCCGACATGCGGCAGTTCGGCGAGCGTGTAGTTCGCGAACTCGCGCTCGGGGCGGAAGAACGCGTAGTCGTCTTCCGTGCGGCTTTTGCCCGTCAGCGTCTTTTCGAGGTCGGCGGCGTGCGAGTACAGAAGACGCGCCTGGCCGATCAGGTCGAGGCTCATGTTCGACAGCGCGATGTCTTCTTCGAGAATCGGGCCGTGGCCGCACCATTCCGCGTTGCGCTGTCCGAGGATCAGCGCGGTATCGGCGAGGCGCAGCACGTAGGCGAGGTGTTGGGTCGTGATATCCATGACGCGCGCTTACATGTGGTTGACTTCGTCGGGCAGCTGATAGAACGTCGGGTGGCGGTAGATCTTGTCGCCAGCCGGTTCGAACAGTTCGGCCTTGTCGTCGGGTGCCGATGCCGTGATCGCCGACGACGGCACCACCCAGATGCTCACGCCTTCCTGGCGGCGCGTGTAGACGTCGCGCGCCATGCGCAGCGCCATCGACGCGTCTGCCGCGTGCAGGCTGCCGCAATGTTTGTGGTCGAGTCCCTGCTTACTGCGCACGAAGACTTCCCAGATCGGCCATTCCTTGTTCATCGCAATCTCCTTCCAGTCTCTCTCGATTCGGGGCGCCGTTCAGGCGGCGTGTTGCTGCGCGCGCTGGCGCTGTTTTTCGGCATGGGCGAGGGCGGCTTCGCGAACCCACGCGCCGTCGTTGTGCGCCTTCACGCGCGTCGCGAGGCGTTCCTTGTTGCACGGGCCGTCGCCGTTGACGACGCGCCAGAACTCGTCCCAGTCGAGGTCGCTGTAGTCGTAGTGGCCGCGTTCTTCGTTCCACTTCAGATTCACGTCGGGCAGCGTGACGCCCAGCACCTTCGCCTGCTCGACGGTTGCGTCGACGAATTTCTGACGCAGATCGTCGTTGGTGATGCGCTTGATGCCCCACTGCGCCGACTGGTTGCTATGGACGGAATCCTTGTCGCTCGGGCCGAACATCATCAGCACCGGATACCACCAGCGATCGACCGCCTGCTGGACCAGTTCGCGCTGAGCATCGGTGCCCTTCATCATCGCGATCAGCGCGTCGAAGCCCTGACGTTGATGGAACGACTCTTCCTTGCAGATGCGGATCATTGCGCGTGCATACGGACCGTACGTGCAGCGGCACAGCGGAATCTGGTTCATGATGGCCGCACCGTCCACCAGCCAGCCAATCACGCCGACGTCCGCCCAGGTCGGCGTCGGGTAATTGAAGATGCTCGAATACTTCGCCTTGCCCGCGTGCAGCGCGTCGATCATCTGGTCGCGCGACACGCCGAGTGTCTCGGCCGCGCTATATAAATAGAGGCCGTGACCGCCTTCGTCCTGCACCTTCGCCAGCAGGATCGCCTTGCGCTTCAGGCTCGGCGCGCGCGTGATCCAGTTTCCTTCCGGCAGCATGCCGACGATTTCCGAATGCGCGTGCTGCGAAATCTGGCGAACCAGCGTCTTGCGGTACGCGTCGGGCATCCAGTCTTGCGGCTCGATCTTGCCGTCGGCGGCCATGACTTCGTCGAAACGGACTTGCTCGGGCGAGCTGGCGGCCGTGTCGAGCGGGGCTACATTGCCGGGAATGTCGAGGGATTGCGTGTACATGTCGAACGCTCTCGTCATGAGTTGGTGTGTGTTCGGCAGTATAAGCCAACCGTCCGGTCGGTTAATAAATTTTTCGAGATAGATGGGTAGGGGTTTGCACTATGCAATCGTGCACAATGGGCGGCTTGTGTCGGGCCCGTTTTCCGTCGGGTTCTCCGGCTTGTTTCCCCTAATCTCATTTCACCAATCAGTCGCAATGTCCACTCGTTCTCTGGCCGTCGCGTGCGGCGCGGTTCTGTCGACCGTTCTGCTCGTTTCCAATCCCGTCTTCGCAGCCGATAACGCGTCGCCGTGGGTCACCGCCTGGGCGACGGCGCTCCAGCCGATTCCCGAAATACCCAATCCGCCGTCGCTGTACCGGGCGCCGGAGGTTGCGGGGCGCACTGTCCGGCAGATCCTGTATCCGACGCTGTCGGGGGAAGTTGTGCGTCTCCATATTAGTAACGCGTATGGGAAGACGCCGCTCGTGATCGAAGATTTGCGGATCGCGCGTGCCGGCGGGGGCGCTGGCGCGGCTGTTCAGGGCGGCACGGCGATGCGGGTGACGTTCGGCGGGAAGCCGGCAGTCAGCGTGCCGCCGGGCGGGGAAATCGACAGCGATCCTGTTCGCGCCGGCATTTCGGCGGGAGCGCCTTATGTCATCAGCAGCTATATGGGGCGCGAGCAGAAGATGGTGGCGTGGCATCGCGTGTCGAGTCAGGTCAACTATCTGTCGACACCCGGAAACCATACCGAGGACGTCTCCGCCGACGCCTATCGACAGCGTTTCACGCAATTCGCCTGGCTAACGGGGTTGCAGGTCGAGGCGCCGACTGCATCGACGATCGCAGCGATCGGCGATTCGATCACAGACGGGATGCGATCGAGTCTGAATCAGAATCGACGCTGGCCGGACGCGCTGGCGCGCCGGGTCGCGCTGAGCGGCGACAAATCGGCCGCCGTCGTGAATCTGGGGATCAGCGGAAACCGGCTGCTGAGCGACTCGCCCTGCTATGGCGATGCACTCGTGACGCGCTTCGGGCGGGACGTGCTGGCGCCGCCGGGTGTAAAGACGGTGATTCTGATGATCGGCATCAACGACATCAACTTCGCGGCGATGCCGCCGCATGGCGGGTTGGATTGCGATTCCCCGCACACGCAGGTGACGGCGGACGGACTTATCGCTGGTTACAAGCGTGTGATTGCGGCCGCACGCGCCAAAGGGCTGCGGATTTTCGGCGCCACTTTGACGCCGGCGGCGCTGCCGCCCCAGCGCGAGGCGATCCGCGCGGAGGTGAATCAATGGATCCGTACCGGCCGTTCGTTCGACGGCGTGGTGGATTTCGACGCGGCATTGCGCGATCCCGCGGAGCCGACGCGTCTAAAGCGCGTGTTCGACAGCGGCGATCAGATTCACCCGAGCGACGCTGGGTACGCCGCAATGGCGGATGCGATTCCGCTGCAGGCGGTGATTGGCGCGGCCAGAAAGTGACCCCGATAAAAAACCTGCGTCACACCCTTGTCATGAGGCCTGGGATGGCCTAAGATTCGCGTCCTCGTTCAAGAGCGCGGTGTTCTGCGCGACGGAGCGGGGCCGCGACAGAAACGGCGCGGTGGTCGAGTCAGCAAGGTTTTTCAGGCGATGCTAAAAAAACCGGTTGACGAAACGAAAAGGGTTCTTCATAATCTCGTTTCTCTGCTGCTGACGCAGCAACGCGGTGAAAGCAAGGTGCTTCCTGCGAATGTTCTTTAAAAACTAACAGCCGATAAGTGTGGGTGCTCGATGGCGGCGCACGGTGAT
>NZ_JAAGPD010000081.1 GCF_017104565.1 Paraburkholderia sp. Tr-20389
GAGCGGCTCAAGCAACTTATCAACGAAAAACGGCCCGGGCGCTCTTGCGCTCGGGCCGTCAAGTCCAGACCGTTTCGTTATACCGTTCGAGTCCTCAAAAGAGACCTTAACTGAACGGCATTACGGCATGTGCCGGCGTTTTTTCATGGGGTGGTGCGCGAAGGCGATTACTGCGAGGCAGCCGGCATCGACGCATTGCCCGCGTCCGTTGCCGCCATCTGCGCCTTCACGCGCTCGCCAAGCTGATACACGGCCAGCGCATAGAAGAAGCTGCGGTTATAGCGCGTGAGCACGTAGAAATTCTTTAGACCAAGCGTGTATTCCGTGGGCCGGCCCGGCGAAGGCAGATCGACCACGGTGACGGGCGTGCCCGCTTCCGTACGCGTATCGAGCCCTGGCTGGTTCATCAGCATGCCCGCCTTCAGCAGTTGCTGAAGTGACCAGCGCGGCTCCGGCGCGCCCGTCGCGGCGGCTTGCGCAATGCCGAGGCTGCCCGTGTCCGTCGCGATGTTCCACACGACGGGACGACCCGTTTCCCAGCCGTTCTGCTTCAGATAATTCGCGACGCTGCCGATTGCATCGGCCTGGCTCGTGCGCAGATCGATCTTCTTGTTGCCGTCGTAATCGACTGCGTACTGCACGATGCTGCTCGGCAGAAACTGCGGAATGCCGATCGCGCCCGTGTATGAGCCGAGTACCGTAGTCGGGTCGATTTGGGAATCTCGCGTCCACACCAGATAGTCTTCGAGATTCTTGCGGAACGTGATCATCCGGTCCGCGCGATTCGGCGTGTTCGGGTAATCGAACGAGAGCGTGGTGAGCGCGTCGAGCACGCGGAAGTTGCCCATGTAGCGGCCGTAGATCGTTTCGACGCCGATGATGCCGACGATCACTTCGGGCGGCACGCCATATTGCTCGTATGCGCGTTGCAGCGTTGCCTGGTTCGCGCGCCAGAACTTCACGCCGGCATTGATGCGCACCGGGTCGAGAAAGCGCGCCTGGTACACGCGCCAGTTCTTGACCGACGGCGTCGGCGAAGGCGTCACGAGCTTCACGGCCGTTGCCGAGTAGCTGACGCGCGCGAACAGTACGTGCAGTGCGGCCGTATCGAAGTCGTAGCGCGCTGACATGTCGTTGATGAACGCGTCGACGTCGGCATTGTTTGCGTAACGCTGCGGAACGATCTCTTCTTCGAAGGTCTGCCCTTGCGCCGGTTGCTCGGGCTGACTCTGTGCGAGCTGCATGCGCGGCTTGCTGTTGACGGTCTGCGCCGAAGCCGGGCTGACTCCCGCGAACGCGCACCATGCGATGGACAGTGCGGCGGCTACAGTCGTTGCGCGTAGCCGATGTGATGCGGACGGAGCAAGCTTGACGGTCATGGTGAACTGGATTTGTGCGGGCGAAAAAAGTTACGGGGAAGTATACCCGACGGGGTTCTTGAAACTGTGCAGAAGCGTTGCGGCAGCACGGTCTGGGCGCATCGTGTGGTAAGTTCGTAGTATTCGCGCAACCCGCTTGCGTCAATGGACGGAGACATGCAGTGCAGGTTCGCCATGACTGGCGCGCGCGCTGCTGAAAATCAACTCATGGCAACCGGTTTCTATTCACACGCAGACTGTCTGCAGCATGAGATGGGTCAATGGCATCCCGAATGCCCAGCCCGGCTGCAGGCAATCGAAGACCAGCTGATCGCGAGCCGCATCGGCGAGCTGATCGAACGCGAGTCCGCACCGCTTGCCGACGAAGCCGCGCTGTTGCGCGTGCATACGAAGGCGCACGTCGACTATCTCCGCGAGCGCTCGCCGCAGAGCGGCTACGCGGAGATCGACCCCGACACGTCGATGAACCCGCACACGTGGACGGCCGCCTTGCGCGCGGCGGGCGCAGCCGTCGCCGCCACCGACGCCGTAATCGAAGGCCGTTACGACAATGCGTTTTGCAGCGTGCGTCCGCCGGGCCATCACGCAGAGCCCGCACGCGCCATGGGCTTCTGTTTCTTCAACAACGTCGCGATCGCCGCACGGCATGCGCTCGAGGTGCACAAGCTAGAGCGCGTGGCCATCATCGATTTCGACGTGCATCACGGCAACGGCACGGAGG
The DNA here is from genome assembly GCF_017104565.1 of Paraburkholderia sp. Tr-20389. Taxonomy (GTDB): domain Bacteria; phylum Pseudomonadota; class Gammaproteobacteria; order Burkholderiales; family Burkholderiaceae; genus Paraburkholderia. Next base: position 2,101 of record NZ_JAAGPD010000081.1, read on the forward strand.
CCGCGTTTTCGAACGACGCGCGCGTGCTGATGTGCAGCATCTTCCAGCATCCGTTCTATCCGTTCACGGGCGCCGACAACCAGGCGCCGAACATGTGCAACGTGCCGATCGCGGCGCGCTCGAAGGGCATGGTCGTGCGCGAAGCCATCGACATGATCTGGCTGCCTCGGCTCGACGCGTTCAAGCCGCAGATGTTGTTCGTGTCGGCGGGCTTCGACGCGCACCGTGAAGACGATCTCGGCAACATGGCGCTCGTCGAGGACGACTACGCGTGGATCACTCAACAGATCCGCCAGGTCGCCGACAAGTATGCGAAAGGGCGTATCGTCAGCTGTCTGGAAGGCGGCTACAACCTGTCGGCGCTCGGACGCAGCGTCGTCGCGCACGTGCGGGCGCTCGCGGACATCTGAGCGCGCGAGGGCATGCACAGGAGGAGGCGGCATCATGAACGCAGAGGCTACGGGCGCACTGATCGAGCGCGCGCAAGACGCGTATGACCTGCGCGGCGTCGTGCGTCTCACGCTGAACCGGCCGGACGCGTTCAATGCACTTTCCGAGGCGCTGCTCGAAGAGATGCAGGCGCATCTCGCCGACATCGCGAAGAGCGACGCGCGCGTCGTCGTGATCGCGGGCGCGGGCCGCGCGTTTTGCGCCGGGCACGATCTGAAGGAAATGCGCGCGGCGCCGTCGCTCGACTACTATCAGTCGCTGTTCGCGCGCTGCTCGAAATTGATGCTCGCGATCCAGCGCCTGCCGCAGCCGGTGATCGCACGCGTGCACGGCGTCGCGACGGCAGCGGGTTGCCAGCTCGTCGCCATGTGCGATCTCGCCGTTGCCGCCGATACGGCGCGCTTCGCGGTGTCGGGCGTCAACCTTGGGCTTTTCTGTGCGACGCCGTCCGTGCCGCTGTCGCGCAACCTGTCGCGCAAGGCCGCGCTCGAAATGCTGCTCACGGGCGACTTCATCGATGCGATGGCCGCGAAGCAGCAAGGTCTCGTGAATCGCGTGGTGCCGATGGACGCGCTCGACATCGAGGTCGCGGCGCTCGCGAAGAGCATCTGCGCGAAGCCGCGCGAGGCCGTCGAAGCGGGCAAGGGCCTGTTCTACCGGCAGCTCGAAATGGGCATCGAAGCCGCGTATCGGCTGGCCGGGCAGACGATGGCCTGCAACATGATGGACGAATCGGCGCTCGAAGGCGTGCAGGCGTTCATCGACAAGCGGCCGCCGGACTGGAAACCCACGTCGGGCGGCTGAGCTTCGCCCATCGGCTTCACTCCGAACGCTTCAATATCCACGCAACGAGCGCGTCGATCACGCGCTCGCGGTCGAGGTCGTTCATCGTCTCGTGATAGCTGCCGTCGTAGATCGTCAGCGTCTTGTCGGGCGAGCCTGCATGCGCGCCGAAGTCGCGGCTGCCTTCGGGTTCGGTAAGCTTGTCGGCCGTCCCGTGCCACACGAGCAGCGGCGTGCGCAGACGGGCGCGCCCCTGTTCGATGCGCTGCATCGCCAGCAGGAGTTCGGCGCCCGTGCGGGCGGGAATCGCGCCGTGATGCACGAGAGGATCGTTGCGGTTCGCATCGACCACGCTTTGATCGCGCGACAGCAGCGCCGCGTCGATTTTCATCGCCGGGAAGCTCGGCCACACGCGGCTGATCTTCTGGCTCAGCGCAAGCATCCAGCGCGGCACGTCGCGGCCTGGTGCGAGTGCGGGACTCGACAGGATCAGGCCGCTGAGTGCGCGCCGGCCGTCAGCCTTTTGTTCGATTGTATGCAGTGCCGCGATCGCGCCGCCCATGCTATGGCCCATCAGGAACAGCGGCCCGTCGTTGCGAGCGGCCTCGCCGACGAGTGCATCGGCATCCAGCAGGTACTCGTCGAACCGCTCGACCCATGCGCGCCGGCCCGGCGCGTTGCCGTGGCCGCGCAAGTCGACGGCAAGCAGTTCGATACCGTGCGCGTTGAGCATGTGCGCGAGCGCTGCGTAGCGTCCGGCGTGTTCGGCCAGACCGTGAACGAGTGCGACCGTCGCGCGGCGCAGCCCTGCCGCACGCCAGCGATAAAGCGGCAGCGCGAGGCCGTCGCGCGTCATGATCTGCGAACGCTCGGGCTTCGGCGTCACGGATGCGGTGTTGGCCTGTCTGGTCTCCATCGGCAATTGTCCGATCATTATTGGGATGCGCACGATCATAGCGGCACGCGCAGGCGGTATCGTGTTCGATTCGTCCAAGTCGGCCTCTAATTCTCCTCCGTTATGAAAGCCGCTGAATTGATTATTAAAGGATATGACGCCACTGCGGTAAAATCGTCTGGTTAAATTCCAATAAAAGTCACGGCGGCCGGTGCCCAAGGTGTGCGACGCCCGCTGGCAAGTCCGCCGTTTCGTTTTTCATGATCGAACTACGCAATCTTTCACAGCGTTTTCCGGGGCCACGGGGCTGGGTCGAGGCGCTGCACAACGTCAATCTGTCGATCCCCCAAGGCGAGGTATTCGGCATCATCGGGCGCAGCGGCGCGGGCAAGAGCACGCTGGTGCGCACGATCAACCTGCTGACGCGCCCCACAGAAGGCAATGTCGTCGTCGACGGCCGCGACCTCACGACGATGCCCGCCGCGCAGTTGCGTGAGGCGCGCCGCGAGATCGGCATGATCTTCCAGCACTTCAACCTGCTGTCGTCGCGCACGGTGTTCGACAACGTCGCGCTGCCGCTCGAACTGGCCGGCATGAAGCGCGCGGAAATCGAGGCGCACGTGCTGCCGCTGCTCGAACTGGTCGGACTGTCCGCGCAGAAGGACCGCTATCCGTCGCAAATCAGCGGCGGCCAGAAGCAGCGCGTCGGCATTGCGCGCGCGCTGGCGAGCAAGCCGAAAGTGCTGCTGTCCGACGAAGCGACTTCCGCGCTCGATCCCGAAACGACACGTGCGATTCTCGATCTGCTCAGGCGCATCAACCGCGAACTGAAGCTGACCATCGTGCTGATCACGCACCAGATGGAAGTGATCAAGCAGGTTTGCGATCGCGTCGCGGTGCTCGACAACGGCCGTGTGGTCGAAGAGGGCAAGGTCATCGACGTGTTTCTGCAGCCGCGTCACGAAGTCACGCGCGCGCTGATCGGCGATGTGATCGCTCAGGAATTGCCGCCCGCGCTGAAGGTACGTGTCGCCGAGCGTCTCAAGACGGGCAGCGGCCATTTGCTGCGGCTCGCGTTCACGGGTTCCGGCGTCGATCAGCCGATTCTCTCGGAGACGATTCGCCGCTACGAACTGGACTTCAACATCCTGCACGGCCAGATCGACGAGATCCAGGGCCAGGCGTTCGGCTCGCTCGCGGTGCTCGCGGGCGGCGAGCCGGCGAAGGTGGCGCAGGCAATGACGTTCCTGCGCGAACAGGGCGTGGTGGTGGAGGAGTTGTCGTATGTTGAGTGAAATGTTCGATATGTTCGTGCAGTCGTTCTGGGAGACGCTGATCATGGTCGGCATCTCGGGGCTGATCGGCGCGGCCGTCGGTCTGCCGCTCGGTGTGGCGCTCTATCTGACCGATCGCCAGGGCGTGCTGCAAAACCTGCCGTTCAATCGCGCGATGGGCGTCGTCGTCAATGCGGTGCGCTCGGTGCCGTTCATCATTCTGCTCGTTGCGGTGATTCCGTTTACGCGTCTTGTGGTCGGTTCGTCGATCGGCACGGCGGCGGCCGTCGTGCCGCTGACGATCGCCGCTGCGCCGTTCATCGCGCGGCTCGTCGAGACGGCGCTGCGCGAAGTCGATCGAGGCCTGATCGAAGCGGCGCAGGCGATGGGCGCGACCACGTCGCAGATCGTCTTCAAGGTGCTGCTGCCGGAATCGCTGCCGGGCATCGTCGCCGGTCTGACGATCACCTTCGTTTCGCTGGTCGGCTATTCGGCGATGGCGGGCGCGATCGGCGGCGGCGGTCTGGGCGATCTGGGCATCCGTTACGGCTATCAGCGCTTTCTGCCGGAAGTGATGGTGACGGTCGTTGTGATCCTGATCGTCTTCGTGCAGCTGGTGCAGTCGTTCGGGGATTGGCTCGTGCGTCGCCTGAGCCACAAATAAACAACGTCAAGAGAAAAAGGTTTGGTCATGCAACGTCGTTTCATTCTGAAGATCGCGGCCGTGCTGGGCGCGGCATCGCTCATCGGTACATCGCCGCTCGCATTCGCCGACGAATCGATCAAGGTCGGCGTCACGGGCGGGCCGCACGCGCAACTGATGGACGTCGTGAAGACGGTCGCTGCGAAGAACGGCCTGAACATCAAGGTCATCGAGTTCTCGGACTACGTGCAGCCGAACGCGGCGCTCGCGGGCGGCGATCTCGACGCAAACAGCTACCAGCACGACCCGTATCTGCAGGCGCAGGTGAAGGACCGCGGCTACAAGCTGATCAAGATTGCCGACACGGTCACGTTCCCGATGGGCATCTATTCGAAGAAGGTGAAGTCGCTGGCCGAGCTGCCGAACGGCGCGAAGATCGCCGTGCCGAACGATCCGACCAATGGCGGCCGCGCGCTGCTGTTGCTGCAGAAACAGGGCTTGATCAAGCTGCGCGCCGACGCGGGCCTGAAGGCGACGCCGCTCGACATCGCCGAGAACCCCCGGAAGCTGAAGATCGTCGAACTCGACGCTGCGCAGATTCCACGCTCGCTCGGCGATGTCGACGCAGCGGCCATCAACACGAACTTCGCGATGGAAGCGGGGCTGAAGCCGAAGCAGGATGCCATTGCGATCGAAGACCCGAAGGGCCCGTATGTGAACATCATTGCGATCCGCGAGGCGGACCGCAACAAGCCGTGGGTGGCGAAGCTGATCGCGGCTTACCACTCGCCGGAAGTGAAGCAGTTCATCGAAAGCAAGTTTGGCGGCGCGGTGATCGCGGCTTGGTGATGACAAGTTGAGCCGTGAAGGTGGCGGATGTTGCCAGCATCGACGCAATCGGCCCGAATCGGTAGCAACCCGGACTTGGCCTCCGGGTTTTTTCCGGTTTAGAATAGCACGACCGTTCGCTATTTCCGCCGCGCTGCCGGCGAGCGATATCCTGAAACACCACGCAATCCCGGGGCGGCTTCCGCAGAGGCTATCGCTATAATGTCCGTCGGGTTGACGTATTCGTAACTTTGGAGCGTGTGCATGAAAATCCTGGTGCCAGTCAAGAGAGTGGTTGACTACAACGTGAAGGTCCGCGTGAAGTCGGACAACACGGGTGTCGACATCGCCAACGTGAAAATGTCGATGAATCCGTTCGACGAAATCGCTGTTGAAGAAGCGGTGCGTCTGAAGGAAGCGGGCGTCGCGACGGAAGTGATCGCCGTGTCGGCGGGCGTCACGCAATGTCAGGAAACGCTGCGCACGGCGCTGGCGATCGGCGCGGACCGCGCGATCCTGATCGAATCGAATGAAGATCTGCAGCCGCTGGCTGTGGCGAAGCTGCTGAAGGCGCTGGTCGACAAGGAACAGCCGCAGCTGGTCATTCTCGGCAAGCAGGCCATCGACGACGACTCGAACCAGACCGGTCAGATGCTCGCTGCACTGGCGAATCTGCCGCAGGCGACTTTCGCATCGAAGGTTGTCGTCGCTGACGGCAAGGCGACGGTGTCGCGCGAAGTGGACGGCGGCGCGGAAACGCTGTCGCTCAAGCTGCCCGCCGTGGTCACGACCGATCTGCGCCTGAACGAGCCGCGTTATGTGACGCTGCCGAACATCATGAAGGCAAAGAAGAAGCCGCTCGAAACCGTGAAGCCGGAAGACCTGGGCGTCGATGTGGCGCCGCGTCTGAAGACGCTGAAGGTCAGCGAGCCGCCGAAGCGCTCGGCCGGCGTGAAGGTGGCCGACGTGAAGACGCTGGTCGAAAAGCTCAAGACCGAAGCCAAGGTGCTTTGATTTTTCGGGCACACGGAGACGAATGAAATGACGATTCTGGTAATTGCTGAACACGACAACGCGGCGCTCAAGGCAGCGACGCTGAACACGGTTGCTGCCGCGCAGAAGATCGGTGGCGACGTGCATGTGCTGATCGCCGGCCACAACGCGCAAGGTGCGGCCGACGCGGCGGCGAAGGTCGCAGGCGTGGCGAAGGTGCTGCTTGCCGATGCACCGCAACTGGCTGAAGGCCTCGCGGAGAATGTCGAGGCGACGGTGCTGAACATCGCGAAGGATTACTCGCACATCCTCGCGCCCGCTACGGCGTACGGCAAGAACATCGCGCCGCGTATCGCCGCGAAGCTCGACGTCGCGCAGATCAGCGACATCACCGCTGTGGATTCGGCCGATACGTTCGAACGCCCGATCTACGCGGGCAATGCAATCGCGATCGTGCAATCGGTTGATCCCATCAAGGTCATTACGGTTCGCACGACGGGTTTCGATCCGGTGGCGGCGGAAGGCGGCAGTGCATCGGTCGAGAAGATCGAAGCTGCGGCCGACTCCGGTATCTCGCAGTTCGTGAGCCGCGAAGTGACGAAACTCGACCGTCCTGAACTGACGTCGGCGAACATCATCGTGTCGGGTGGCCGCGGTCTGGGCAGCGGCGAGAACTACACGAAGGTGCTGGAGCCTTTGGCCGACAAGCTCGGCGCGGCAATGGGCGCATCGCGCGCAGCCGTCGACGCCGGCTACGTGCCGAACGACTATCAGGTCGGCCAGACCGGCAAGATCGTCGCGCCGCAGTTGTACATCGCGGTCGGCATTTCGGGTGCGATCCAGCATCTGGCGGGCATGAAGGACTCGAAGGTCATCGTCGCGATCAACAAGGACGAAGAAGCGCCGATTTTCAGCGTCGCGGATTACGGCCTGGTCGGCGATCTGTTCGCGGTCGTGCCCGATCTGGTGAAGGAACTCGGCTGATCGACCGACGCGCCGTCTGACGGCGCGCGACACCAGCGGAAAGAGGCGCTAGGATGATGAATCCAGCGCCTCTTTTTTCATTGGAGTCGGGAGGAGACACAGATGAGCTACGCGGCACCCATCAAGGACATGCTGTTCGTGATGCAGGAACTCGCCGGACTGAAAGACATTGCGGCCCTGCCCGGACTCGAAGAAGCGAACGCCGATACCGCACAAGCCGTGCTCGAAGAATCGTCGAAGCTGTGCGGTGAAGTGCTGGCGCCGCTGAACGTCGAAGGCGACCGGAATCCGAGCACGTGGAAAGACGGCAAGGTCACGGCGAGCCCCGGTTTCGCCGACGCCTTCCGCCAGTTTTCCGCGGGCGGCTGGCAGGGCGTGCAGCATCCGGTCGAATACGAAGGCCAGGGCCTGCCGAAGCTGATCGCGACGGCGTGCATCGAAATGCTCAATGCGTCGAACCTGGCGTTCGCGCTGTGTCCGCTGCTGACGGACGGTGCCATCGAGGCGCTGCTCACCGCAGGTAGCGAAGAACTGAAGCAGACCTACGTGCCGCGCCTGATTTCTGGCGAATGGACGGGCACGATGAACCTCACCGAGCCGCAAGCCGGCTCCGACCTCGCGCTGGTGCGCACGCGCGCGGAACCGCAGGGCGATGGTTCGTACAAGATCTTCGGCACGAAGATCTTCATCACGTGGGGCGAGCACGACATGGCGGACAACATCGTCCATCTGGTGCTCGCGCGCACGCCGGATGCGCCGGAAGGCGTGAAGGGGATCTCGCTGTTCGTCGTGCCCAAGTTCCTCGTCAATGAAGACGGCTCGCTGGGCGAACGCAACGACGTGCACTGCGTGTCGATCGAACACAAGCTCGGCATCAAGGCGAGCCCGACGGCCGTTCTCCAGTTCGGCGACCACGGTGGCGCAATCGGTCAGCTGGTCGGCGAGGAAAATCGCGGCCTCGAATACATGTTCATCATGATGAACGCGGCGCGCTTCGCGGTCGGCATGCAGGGCGTGGCGATTTCGGACCGCGCGTACCAGAAGGCGGTCGCGTACGCGAAGGAGCGCGTGCAGAGCCGTCCCGTCGATGGCTCGGCGAAGCAGGCGGTATCGATCATTCATCATCCGGACGTGCGCCGGATGCTGTCGACGATGCGTGCGCTCACGGAAGGCTCGCGCGCACTCGCGTATGTCGCCGCAGCGCATTGCGACATCGCGCACCATCACGCCGACGAAGCCAAACGCGCCGAGCATCTGGCGATCTACGAATACCTGGTGCCGATCGTGAAGGGCTGGAGCACGGAGCTGTCCATCGACGTGACGAGCCTGGGCGTGCAGGTGCACGGCGGCATGGGCTTCATCGAGGAAACGGGCGCGGCGCAGTACTACCGCGACGCCCGCATCCTGCCGATCTACGAAGGCACGACGGCGATCCAGGCGAACGATCTGGTCGGCCGCAAGACGTTGCGCGACGGCGGCGCGGTCGCGAAGGCGCTGCTCGCGGAGATCGCGCAGACGGTCGAAGCGCTGAAGCAGCAGAAAGGCGCGGCCTTCGCGTCGATGCAGAAGCATCTGTCGCGTGGCCACGATGCGTTGCAATCGACGGTGGCGTTCGTCGTCGCGAATGCGAAGAGCGATCCGAACGCGGTGTTTGCGGGCAGCGTGGCGTATCTGAAGCTCGCGGGGATCGTGCTGGGCGGCTGGCAGATGGCGCGCGCGATGCTCGCCGCGCAGGCAAAGCTCGATAACGATCCGTCGTTCTACGGCGCGAAGCTCGCGACGGCGCAGTTCTTCGCGGAACACGTGCTGCCGCAGGCGGTGGCGCTGGAGGCGTCGATCGTCAGCACGAAGGGCAGTGAAGGCGTGCTGGCGCTGCACGAAGACCAGTTCTGAGCACGACTCGACACGCTCGACACGGTACAAACAACAACGGCGCCCAAGGGCGCCGTTATTTCATCATCAAGACTCGCTTGCGGAATCAGGCGTAAGCCGGACGCGTCTGGCCTGCCGTTTCGCCGAGATACCGATGCACCGACAGGTCGCCCGACTGGATCGCCGGACGCTTGCCCGAGATCAGATCGGCGAGCAGTTGGCCCGAGCCGCACGACATCGTCCAGCCGAGCGTGCCGTGACCCGTGTTCAGGAACAGGTTCGACACGGGCGTGCGACCGACGATCGGCGTGCCGTCCGGCGTCATCGGACGCAGGCCGGTCCAGAACGTCGCCTTCGACGTATCGCCGCCGCCCGGGAACAGGTCGTTGACGCACATTTCGAGCGTTTCGCGGCGGGCTTGCTTCAGCTTCTTATCGAAGCCGACAATCTCCGCCATCCCGCCGACGCGAATCCGGTCGTCAAAACGCGTGATTGCGATCTTATACGTCTCGTCGAGCACCGTCGAAACGGGCGCGGACTTCGCATCGACGATCGGGGCCGTGATCGAGTAGCCCTTGAGCGGATAGACGGGAATCTTGACCAGGCCCGACAGAAACTTCGTCGAGTACGAGCCGAGCGCGACGACGAAACTGTCCGCGCGCACGATTTCATTGCCGCACTTCACGCCGGCGATGCGGTCGCCTTCCATTGCGAGTGCGTCGATCGGCGTGTTGTAGCGGAATTTGACGCCCAGTTGCTCGGCGAGCGCAGCAAGGCGCGTCGTGAACAGCTGGCAATCGCCCGTTTCGTCGCCCGGCAGACGCAGGCCGCCTGTCAGTTTGTGCGCCGTCGCGGCGAGCGCCGGTTCAGCGCGCGCCAGGTCCGCCGGCATCAGCAGTTCGTACGGCACGTTCGCTTCTTCGAGCACGGCGACGTCCTTCGCGGCGCCATCGAGTTGCTGCTGCGTGCGGAACAGTTGCAACGTGCCGCCCGTCCGGCCTTCGTATTGAATGCCCGTTTCGGCGCGCAGCGCCTGCAGGCAGTCGCGGCTATATTCGGCGAGGCGCACCATGCGGCCCTTGTTGACCGCATAACGCTCGGATGTGCAGTTCTGCAGCATCTGCCACATCCATTGGAGCTGGAATTGCGTGCCGTCGAGACGGATCGCGAGTGGCGCATGCTTCTGGAACATCCATTTGACGGCCTTCAGCGGCACGCCGGGCGCAGCCCAAGGCGACGCGTAGCCCGGCGAGATCTGGCCGGCGTTCGCGAAGCTCGTTTCGAGCGCAGGACCCGCCTCGCGGTCGATCACGGTCACTTCGTGACCCGCGCGCGCAAGATAATAGGCACTCGTTACCCCAACGACGCCACTGCCCAGAACGACGACTCGCATAGCTGCTCCATAAAGGTCGAAAGGCTCGCGGCGTAGCGGAAAACCTCGCGCGTCGTGATTTTGTTCGATTGACGAGGTGAAATGCCGGATGCCTAGTGTTAACCGCTATACTATTTCCGTCGTACTAGGTTTTGTTATTGTATTTTTTGGATTTTCAGTAAATACCATGCGTACACAGCGTCATCCAGTGCGAGCGCTCGACAAACTCGACCACAAGATCCTGAAAATCCTCCAGATCGACGGCCGGATCGCGATGAAGGAGTTGTCCGAACAGGTGGGTCTCTCGGTGACGCCGTGCATCGAGCGCGTCAAACGCATGGAGCGCGACGGCGTGATCACCGGCTACCATGCGCGCGTGAATCCGGCGGAACTGGGCGCTGCGCTGCTGGTGTTCGTCGAGATCACGCTGGCTCACAAGAGCGGCAACATGTTCGACCAATTCCGCCGGGAAGTGCAGAAGATCCCGGAAGTGCTCGAATGCCATCTGGTGTCGGGCGACTTCGACTATCTGATCAAGGCGCGCATCGGCGAGATGGCCGACTATCGCAAGCTGCTCGGCGACATCCTGCTGCAACTGCCCGGCGCGGTGCAGTCGAAGAGCTATGTCGTGATGGAGGAAATCAAGGAAACGCTGACGATCGCCGTCGGCGAATGATGCCCCGCGCGGACTGCACGGGGTAGCGAGGCCATTGAACCGGCCCTTGAAGTCGTGCTCGACAAAAGCCGTAAACACTGTATATTTGTACAGTATCTTGCGCTGCTTTTGAAGTGTGCCGTGACCGACTACGACCGAGACATTCCCGAATATCCGATCGCGCCGCCTGCTCCGCGCAAGGGGCGGGGCGCGGTGACGAATCTGCAGGGCCGCTACGAGGTGGATCAGCGCGAAGCGGTCGATGACGGCTGGATCGCGCCGTCGGAAGAAGAAGCGGGGCGTCCGGCGCTGCGCACGCAGATTTTCGAGGAGCGCGCGAAGAGCATCCTCACGCATAACCAGTCGCCGGATATCCCGTTCAGCGTGTCGCTGAATCCTTATCGCGGGTGCGAACACGGCTGCATCTATTGCTTCGCGCGGCCCACGCACAGCTATCTCGGCTTGTCACCGGGGCTCGACTTCGAGAGCCGGATCTACGCGAAGGTCAACGCGCCCGAGCTGCTCTCTCGCGAGATGGCGAAGAGGTCGTATGTGCCGGAGCCGATCGCGCTCGGCGTAAACACGGATGCGTGGCAGCCCGTCGAACGCGATCTGCAACTCACGCGGCGGGTGATCCAGGTGATGAGCGACCACAATCAGGCGTTCGCGGCGATCACGAAGAATTCGCTAATCGAGCGGGACATCGATCTGTTGGCGCCGATGGCCGCGAAAGGATTGATGATGGCCGCGATCACCATCACGACGCTCGACGCCGACATCGCCCGCACGCTCGAACCACGCGCGGCGACGCCCGCGCGCCGGCTCAGGACGATCCGCGCGCTGAGCGAGGCGGGTATCCCCGTGGGCGTCAGCATCGCGCCCGTAATTCCGTTCATCACCGACCAGGACATGGAGCGCGTGCTCGAGGCGTGCGCGGAAGCAGGCGCGACGAGTGCGAGCTATATCGTGCTGCGTTTGCCGTGGGAGGTCGCGCCACTCTTCAAGGGCTGGCTCGAAGCGCATTTCCCCGATCGCGCCGAACGCGTGATGAACCGAGTGCGCGACATGCGCGGCGGCAAGGACTACGACTCGTCATTTTCGACGCGTATGAAAGGCGAAGGACTATGGGCCGACCTGCTCAGGCAGCGCTTTGCAAACGCAGTTCGGCGGCTTGGGATGAATGCACGTAATCACGGCATCCTCGATATGTCGCATTTCCGGCGTGTGGAGCAGTCCAGGCCCGCGGCACCGCAAGCATCGCCGCAGATGAGTCTCTTCTGAGTACCGGATTCCCGGCGAGTGCTTATTGCGAGATCGCTTTTGCGGCTTCGACCTGAGATTCGAAGTAGGTCTGGAACGACAGCGCGAGGCCCGTCATCAAAAGAAACGCGCCGATCAGCAGCGAAAAGATCACCACGAAGATGACAGTCCAGCCGGAGCGGCTTTGCTGCGTGGTGTCCGCGTTGAACTGGGCGTCCCATTTGTCGTCGGGACGAAGACCGTAGACGATCGCCGCGAGGAAAGCTGCCAGCATCGACACGGCGCCGGGAAACGCGAGCACCCAGCCCATGATCGCGGCGCGCTCGGTGGCGACGAGCAACATGAAGCCGGGAATACCGATGATCGTGCCGACGAGGTGCGCCCAGCCCCAGACGTCGCGCAGTCCATATAAATAGAAGCGGTGCGCGCCGAGCGTGCCGAACAGAAAGGCGAGCGCGGCGGTCAGGGTCTTGGAGCGAAAGCGGGCGTTATGCGTAGCGACGGTGGCCATGAACGTGAGCGACGGGAGTGACGGATGGCTTGCGATGACTGCGCATCGGCGCACAGCCGACGCGCATTCTACGCCGCCCGCTTCGCTCGCGGCACGTGTTGCCGGTTATGCCGCGGGCTCGAGTTGCACCATGAGCCGTGCCGCCAACGGCCCGGGATGTACGGCATGGAATCAAGCGGCGAACAGGGCGTGGCGTCGGCGCGACGGCCTTACGGAAGGCGAACCAGGCAGCGTCGTGAAGCGTTGTGCGGCTTTCCCATAAAGGTCGAGCAGGCCATTTCGACGCTAACCAGCGCGAGATTTAAGCCGCCGCTGCGGCCTCCTGGCTCAGTTTATCCCGCTAAGTGTTTGTTGTGATTTTGGTTTCAGGATATAATCGCGTGTTTCAGTAGTTTCGAACCCCGGTTTTCAAGGATTCTAGTATGGTCATCATCCGCTTGGCTCGTGGCGGCTCGAAGAAGCGCCCGTTCTACAACATCGTCGCAACCGATTCGCGTAGCCGTCGTGACGGCCGCTTCATCGAGCGCGTTGGCTTTTACAACCCGGTCGCTACGAAGGGTGAGTCGCTGCGTATCGCTCAAGATCGCCTGACGTACTGGCAAGGCGTTGGCGCACAACTGTCGCCGACGGTCGCGCGTCTGGTGAAGGAAGCGCAAAAGGCGCAACCGGCTGCGTAAGTTGCAGTTTCACGGTACATCGCCGGCTCGTGCGGCATTGGTTTTGCGCGAGTCTGAGGTGTGCAGGTTTGACGTATGCAGGCTTGAGGTTCGCTGATGTCGGAGCGTGATTCGGGTAGTTCAGGTCGCGCGAAGGCGAAAACGCAGTCTGGCGCGAAAGCGTCATTTGGCGCGTTCGTCCGCAAGCCGGTCGAGAAGGTCGTGGCGAATGCCGCATCGGCACAGGAAGCTCGTGCTGAGTCGGCGGAAAGCTGGCCCGACGACGCAGTTGAAGTCGGCGCAATCGTCGACGCATACGGTCTCAAAGGTTGGGTGAAGGTGGCCGCGCATGCGGACGCCGGTCATGGCGGCGACGCCTTGCTCAGCGCGAAACGCTGGTGGCTCGAGAAGGGCCGCGAGCGCAAGTCGGCACCCTGCCTGCAGTCAAAGGTTCACGGCGACAGCATCGTTGCACAACTGGGCGGCACTGCCGACCGCGATGCTGCGCTAGCGTTGCGCGGTCACCGCGTGTACGCACGCCGGAGCGATTTCCCTGCGCTCGGAACCGACGAATTCTACTGGGTCGACCTGCTGGGCCTCGATGTCGTCAACGAGGCAGGCGTCGAACTCGGCAAAGTTGCAGATCTGATCGACAACGGTGCGCAGTCGGTGTTGCGCATCGAGTATCCGGCTACTGGCAAAGACGGCAAGCCGGTTACCGGCGAGCGCTTGATCCCGTTCGTCGGTGTCTATGTCAAAACGGTGGATCAGGCGGCGAAGAAGATCATCGTCGACTGGGAAGCCGATTACTAGAACATTCGCTTCACGGAGAGAGCGATGCAGTTCGATATCGTTACGCTCTTTCCAGAGATGTTTCGCGCGCTGACCGACTGGGGCATTACGAGCCGCGCAGCGAAGCAGGAGCGCTATGGTTTGCGCACGTGGAATCCACGCGATTTCACAACCGACAACTACCGCACAATCGACGATCGCCCGTACGGCGGCGGACCCGGCATGGTCATGCTGGCCAGACCGCTGGAAGACGCGATCGACGCCGCGAAAGCGGCGCAGGCGGAGCAGGGCATTGGCGGCGCACGTGTCGTGATGATGTCGCCGCAAGGCGCCACGCTCAATCACGACAAGGTCATGCGCTTTGCCGCCGAGCCCGGTCTGATCCTGCTGTGCGGTCGCTATGAGGCGATCGATCAGCGGCTGATCGATCGTGTCGTCGACGAAGAAGTCAGTCTCGGCGACTTCGTGCTGTCGGGTGGCGAGTTGCCGGCAATGGCGCTGATCGACGCCGTCGTGCGTCATCTGCCGGGCGTGCTGAACGATGCGCAATCGGCGGTGCAGGACAGTTTCGTCGACGGTTTGCTGGATTGCCCACATTACACACGTCCGGAAGAATACGACGGCGTGCGCGTACCCGATGTGCTGCTCGGCGGCCATCATGCGGAAATCGAGCAATGGCGGCGGCGTGAGGCACTGCGCAATACGTGGCTCAAGCGGCCCGATCTGATCGATCAGGCCAGAAAGAACAAGTTGTTGAGTCGCGCCGACGAGGCGTGGCTCACAAGTCTCGCGAAAGAAGCCTCGAAGCATTGAGCTTCGGGCGACAACGTGAGATCGAGGCGGAGCCGTCCATGCGTGGCCGGCTCCAGATGTGAACCCATCCTCTATCGGGGCCGTAGCCGGGCGCGAAGCGCGAGGCAGGTACGAACGCCGACAAGATGGCACCAGGAGTCAGTAATGAATCTGATTGCAAAACTTGAGCAGGAAGAAATCGAGCGCGCGCTCGCAGGCAAAACCATTCCCGAATTCGCTCCCGGCGATACGGTGATCGTGAGCGTCAACGTGGTTGAAGGTAACCGCAAGCGCGTTCAGGCCTACGAAGGCGTCGTGATCGCGAAGCGTAACCGTGGCCTCAACTCGTCGTTCATCGTCCGCAAGATTTCGTCGGGCGAAGGCGTCGAGCGTACGTTCCAAACGTATTCGCCGCTGCTGGCAAGCATCGTCGTGAAGCGTCGTGGCGATGTGCGTCGTGCAAAGCTGTACTACCTGCGCGAGCGTTCGGGCAAGTCGGCTCGAATCAAAGAGAAGCTGGTGTCGAAAGACCGCGCTGCTCAAGCGTAAAAGCTGTAAGAAAAAGCACCCCTCGCGGGTGCTTTTTTGTTTGTCAGGTCAGAATAGCGTTATGTCCCACGAGCGCTCGTTTCGAGATTTCCATTGACCGCGCCTTCCCGTCC
Organism: Paraburkholderia sp. Tr-20389; assembly: GCF_017104565.1. GTDB lineage: Bacteria > Pseudomonadota > Gammaproteobacteria > Burkholderiales > Burkholderiaceae > Paraburkholderia. The sequence goes on from NZ_JAAGPD010000081.1 coordinate 17,523, forward strand.
GTCCCGTCCCGTCTTTGACCCCGAAAGCTTGCCTGTCGAACCGGCAGACCTCGTTCTGCCCGCCATCGCGCCCGATCGCCTGACGCCGGACGGCTTGCGCGCGCGCTTCGACCGCGACCTGCCGTGGGAGCAGGAGACTCGCGAGGTGCGCTGGCGCGAAACGGCCGATCCGCGCGTCGCCGCAGTGCTCGTGGCGCTCGTGGTCCGCGAAGAGGGGCTGACGGTGCTGCTCACGCAGCGTACCGCGCATCTGAACGATCACGCGGGGCAGGTCAGTTTCCCCGGCGGCCGTCACGAGCCGCACGACGCCACGACGACAGCGACAGCATTGCGCGAAGCGCAGGAAGAGGTCGGGCTCGATCCGTCGCGGGTCGAAGTGCTCGGCTCGTTGCCGGAATATCTGACGGGTACGGGGTTTCGCGTGACGCCCGTGGTCGGTCTCGTGCATCCGCCGTTCACGGTGCAGGCCGACACCTTCGAGGTCGCGGAAATCTTCGAGGTGCCGCTGCGCTTCCTGATGGATCCGCAGAACCATGAAGTGCGTGTACTGAACTGGGAAGGCGGCAATCGTCGTTTTTTTGCAATGCCGTATCCGCGCGGCACGCCGGACGGAACGGGCGGCGATTACTTTATCTGGGGCGCAACGGCGGGCATGTTGCGCAATTTCTATCGCTTCCTCGCTGCCTGATGAGCGGCGACGCACTCGGCACACGGCCTCGCTGTATTACGTTTGTATTGCAGCGCCTCAGCCTCATCCGACCCTGTGCTATCGTAATAACGAATTCCGCTTATCGGACCAGATCGTCCGGCACTCACTGCCCGGCAAGAACTCGAATAGCACGGCGTCTCGCATGACTTTTTTCTCCGTATTGCTGGCCCTCATCCTCGAACAGGTGCGCGCGCTCTCGCCGAACAACCCGGTGTCGGCGCTCCTTCAATACCATGCGGAGTCGACCGCGCACGGCTTCGATGCCGGCAAGGAAAAGCACGGGTTCCTCGCGTGGCTGGTCGTCGTGCTGCCGTGGACGCTCGTCACGGGCCTGATCTACTTCGTGCTGTATGAGATTCACTTCGTGCTCGCGTTCCTGTGGAACGTTGCGGTGCTGTATTTCACGCTCGGTTTCCGCCAGTTCAGTCATTACTTCACCGACATCCATCTGTCGCTGAACAACGACGACGTGCCGCGCGCGCGCGAAATCCTCAACGAATGGACGGGCCTCGATACCGTCGACATGCCCGTCAGCGAAATCGTGCGCCACACGCTGATTCACGCGGTCGTCGCGTCGCATCGGCATGTGTTCGGCGTGTTCTTCTGGTTCCTGATTCCCGTTGGTCCGGCGGGCGCGGTGTTGTATCGCACGGCCGAGTATCTGGCGCGCACGTGGTCGAAGCCCACCGACGACCGGACCGTTGCGTTCTCCACCTTCGCGCAGCGCGCGTTCTTCGTGATCGACTGGATTCCGTCGCGTCTGACGGCGCTGGGATTCGCGATCGTCGGCAATTTCGAGGACGCGATCTACGCATGGCGCAATCATGCGCGTCAGTGGCCGGACGCGAACGACGGCGTGCTGCTCGCCTCGGGCAGCGGTGCGTTGGGCGCGCGTCTGGCGGGCCCGCTTGCCGAAGTATCGAGCCTCGACGCGCTGGCGACGGGCGACGGTGGCCCGATGCCCGTCGGCGACGACTGTACGCCGCGCACGCTGCAATCGGCCGTGGGCCTCGTGTGGCGGGCGGTGATTCTGTGGATGATCCTGCTGCTGATGCTGACGATCGCCGTCTGGCTCGCCTGAAGCCGAACGCCGGCGTTTCAAAACGACGTAACGACAGAACGCCAAAAGGCGCGCTCAACCGTCCAGCGGATCGCGCGCCGTACCGCAGTTCCAGCACACGGTGAACTGCGCTTCGAGCATCTCCCCGCAATGTGTGCAGCGCCAGCGTGGCGCATCGGCTGCCGGCCCGCTGCGCGCCGCGTCGATCAGCTTTCTTGCCAGCGCCTCGTCGCGTTCGTCGACGAGCCACAATTCCGGCGCGCACTGATCCGCCGGAATTTCACCGATCGCGCCGCTCAGATACCGGTTATGCAGTTCGCATGCGATCCCCGCTGCCGCCAGCACGTTGACCCAGTGCTGCCCGATCACGACGTTGGGCGCGCGCATCAGCTTCATCATCATGCGATCAGCGGACGATCTGGCTCGCCTCGTGCACGAGCTGCGCGTAGAGTGCGTGCCGTTCCTTCGCGATGCGGCCATCGGCGACGGCTTCGAGAATCGCGCAACCCGGCTCGTGCAGATGATGGCAGTTGTAGAAGCGGCAATCGGCCAGAAGCGGCCTGAACTCCGGAAACGCGCGTTCGAGCTTGCCTTCCGTCAGATGATGCAGACCGAATTCCTGGAAGCCGGGCGAATCGATCAGCGCACCTTCGGTGCCGGGCAGCGGATAGAGGCGCGTGAACGTGGTCGTGTGACGGCCGCTATTGAGCGCCGTCGAGATCTCGCGCGTCGCTACTTCGGCATTGGGAATCAGCAGATTGACGAGCGTCGACTTGCCCATCCCCGACTGGCCGAGCAGCAGCGTCGAATGGCCGTGCAGGTGTTCTTCGAGGGTTGCGCGCGCGGCGTCGGGCTGTGCCTTGATCGACACTTCGAGCACCGTGTAGCCAAGCCCGCGATACCGTTCGAGCCGCTTGCGCGCGAGCGGCAGCGCGGCTTCGACGTCGATCTTGTTCAGCACGATCAGCGGCGTCAGCTCGTTCTCTTCCGCCGCGACGAGCGCGCGCCCGAGCAGGTCTTCGCTGAAATGCGGTTCGGTGGCGAGGACGATCAGCAATTGATCGAGATTCGCCGCGAACAGCTTCGACTTGTACTGATCCGAGCGATACAGCAGATTGCGCCGTTCGCCGATCTCGACGATCACGCCCTGATCGGCGGAGGTCGGTTCGTACAGGACCTGATCGCCGACGGCGATTTCACTGCGCTTGCCGCGCGGGAAGCATTGGAGGATCGCGCTGCCGTCTTCGGGCGCGACGATGTAGTGACGGCCATGCGCTGCGATCACGAGGCCGCGCACGCGATCCTGCGCGCGGTCGCTGGCGGCAGCCGCGCGCAGCGCTTTCGGCGAGCGGCCGCTCATGCGTGACGCAGCAGCCGGTCGATCCGCTGCGAAGCGGGCGGGTGCGAGTAGTAAAACGCGGTATAGAGCGGGTCGGGCGTGAGTGTCGACGCGTTGTCTTCGTACAGCTTGACGAGCGCGTTGACGAGATCCTTTGCATCGGTTTGCGTCGCGGCGAACGCATCGGCTTCGAACTCATGCTTGCGCGAACTGAGGCTGCCGAGCGGCGTCACGAAGAACAGGAACACGGGCACCGCGAGAAAGAACAGCACGAGTGCGAGGCCGTCGTTGCTGCCCGTCATCGACGGACGCACGCCCAGACCTTCGAAGAACCACGTGCGCTGCGTGAGCCAGCCGAGCAACGCGAGCATCGCGAGGCTGATCAGGAACGTGACGACCATCCGCTTGATCACATGGCGGCGCTTGAAGTGGCCGAGTTCATGCGCGAGCACCGCTTCGATCTCGCTGCCCGACAGGCGCGAGAGCAGCGTGTCGAAGAACACGATCCGCTTGGACGAACCGAAGCCCGTGAAATACGCGTTGCCGTGCGCGGAGCGGCGGCTGCCGTCCATCACGAACAGGCCCTTCGCTGCGAAGCCACAGCGCTTCATCAGTGCGTCGATGCGCTGCACGAGCGCCTCGTCTTTGAGCGGCTCGAACTTGTTGAACATCGGGGCAATGAAGGTCGGATACAGAATCAGCACGAGCATCTGGAACACGACCCAGACGACCCATGTCCACCACCACCAGTACGTGCCCGCCTGATTCATCAACCACAGCACGACGAACAGCAGCGGCAAGCCGAACGCGGCGCCTAGCAGCACGCCCTTGATGCGGTCGGCGAAAAAGATGCGTTTCGTCATCCGGTTGAAGCCGAAGCGCTGCTCGACCACGAACTGGCGGTAATACTCGAAGGGCAGGTCGATGGCGCTCGTGATCGCGATGACGGCTGCCACCAGCGCGATCTGGCCGATATAGCCGCGCCCGAGCCAGTCGCCGATGGCGAGATCGATGGCCTGCACGCCGCCGAGCAGTGTCAGCCCGATCAGCACGGCTGCGCCGACGACGATCTCGGCCATCGTCAGGCGCGTGCGTTCGATCGTGTAATCGGCGGCGCGCTGATGCGCGGTGAGGGCGATCGTGCCTGTGAACTGCTGCGGCACGCTCTCGCGGTGCGCGGCCACGAAGCGGATCTGCCGCGACGCGAGCCAGAGCTTCGTGCCGACCATCGCCACGACGGCGAGCACGAACAGAACGGTGAAGTACAGAGTAGGCATCCGGGGAATCCGTGGGTTCTATGCGAGAATTATATGTTTGTTCCCGCCTGCGGGCGGGAGCGCGCCATCCAAATCGGGGTTGCCTTCAATGACTGACATTATCGAATCCGTCGATCAGCCGCTCGCGCGCACCGACATGAATCTCGTCTGGCTCGACATGGAAATGACGGGGCTCGATCCCGACAACGACCGCATCATCGAAATCGCCGTGGTCGTGACCAATTCGACGCTCGACAAAATGGTCGAAGGCCCTGTGCTGGCCATTCACCAGAGCGACGAAACGCTCGGCAAGATGGACGACTGGAACAAGAACACGCACGGCCGTTCGGGGCTGATCGACCGCGTGCGCGCGTCGACGGTGACGGAAGCGGAAGCCACCGGGCAGATCCGCGCGTTTCTCGGCCAGTACGTGCCGCCCGGCAAGTCGCCGATGTGCGGCAACTCGATCTGCCAGGACCGCCGTTTCATGGCGCGGTGGATGCCCGAACTGGAAACGTTCTTCCATTACCGGAACCTCGACGTCAGCACGCTGAAGGAACTGTGCCGCCGCTGGCAGCCCGCGATCTACAAGGGCTTCCAGAAGCGCGCGATGCACACGGCATTGGCCGACATCCACGAATCGATCGACGAACTGCGCTACTACCGCGAGCATTTCCTGGTTCCTGCGGCCAGCGCAGCCGACGCATCGTCCAGCGACGCGAGCGCGCAATAAGGCTCAGCTTTGCCGTGGAGCGCGCACCGCGTTCTTCGGCCGGAACGCCGTCACGACGGCGGCGTTCGTCTCGATGTAAGGGCCGCCGATCAGGTCGATGCAATACGGCACTGCGGCGAAAATGCCCTGCACCTTCACGTTCCCAGTCTCGTCGCGCAGACCTTCCAGCGTTTCCTTGATCGACTTCGGTTGTCCCGGCAGATTGATGATCAGCGCGGCGCGTTCCGCCGTTTCACGGATCACCGCGACCTGACGCGACAGGATCGCCGTCGGCACGAAATTCAGGCTGATCTGCCGCATCTGTTCGCCGAACCCCGGCATTTCCTTCGTACCGGCCGCCAGCGTCGCCTCGGGCGTCACGTCGCGGCGCGCGGGGCCTGTGCCACCCGTCGTCAGCACCAGATCGCAACCCGCTTCGTCGACGAGTTCGATCAGCGTCTTCGTGATGGTCGGTGCGTCGTCCTGGATCAGACGCGTCTCCGTGCGAAACGGCGACGTCAGCGCGTCGCCGAGCCACGCCTGCAACGACGGAATCCCTTTGTCTTCGTAGACGCCCGTGCTCGCGCGATCGCTGATCGATACGAGGCCGACGATCAGCTCGTCGGGATGATTACGCGTGGGATTCGTCATCGTGATCGTCCGGCTCGTCGGAATCGTTGCTGTCGTCATCATCGCCGCTCGCGCCGCCGGCGTTCTTGATCCACTGGAACAGTTCGCGAAAGTAGCGCGGCGCCTTGCCTTGCTGCGCTTCCTTGCGGGCGTTGCGGATCAGCGTGCGGCCTTCCTGCGGATCGGCGGCCGGGTGCTGGCGGATGAACTCGGTCAGCGCGGCGTCGTCGGCCAGCAGTTGTTCGCGCGTGCGCTCGATCCAGTGCAGGCGTGCCGTTTCCGACTTGTTGACGCCCTTGTACTTGTCGAGCGCTTCGCGCAGCGTGGCCGTTTCGTCGTCCGTCAGGCCGCGCATCACCTTGCCCACGTACTGCATCTGGCGGCGCTTGCCTTCGTGATCGGTGATGCGGCGTGCTTCGCGCACGGCTTCGTCGAGCGCTTCGGGCAGCGGCATGCGCTTGAGCGCGTCTTTCGGCAGCGCGACGAGTTCTTCGCCCAGCGCCTGCAGCGCGTGCATTTCGCGCTTCAGTTGCGATTTGCTGGGACGGTCATACCCGTTGTCGTCGACGACGACAGCGGGTTCCATAGGTTGAATGCGGGTTTTGCGTGTCATGCGCGATATTGTAGCCTGCCGGGCCGCGCCGGCAGGGCGACGTGCGGTCGGCACTCGCTTGCGCGCAGTGCATTCGCGAATGCCAGGTGCGGCGGCGTAGAGCTTGCTATGATCGCGGGATACGTCGGCGCACAGGCCGGCTGGATACAGCGCTTGCAACGACGAACTCTCGCGGGCTTCGGCCCGGACGGCACCGCAAACTCAGGACGGCAAACGACAATGGCAGCAGACACGGAAGCCCGGCAACGCTTTTTCCCGCATACGCAGGACGAGCTGAAGGAAATCGCCTCCGACATTCTTCGTCACGCAAAGGTACTTGGCGCGACCGACGCGGCCACCGAAATCTCGGAAGGCGACGGGCTGTCCGTCTCCGTGCGGCGCGGCGAAGTCGAGACGATCGAGCACAACCGCGACAAGATGGTCGGCGTGACGGTCTTCATCGGCAACAAGCGAGGCAATGCGAGCACGTCCGACTTTTCGTCCGAGGCACTGAAGGACACGGTGATGGCCGCGTACAACATCGCGCGCTTCACGGCCGAAGACGACTGCGCGGGTCTCGCGGAAGAAGAACTGCTCGAAACCGATCCGCGCGATCTCGATCTGTATCACCCGTGGAATCTGGACGCCGACGAAGCCGTCGAACTGGCGCGGCGCGCGGAAGATGCCGCGTTCGCGACGAATCCGATGATCAAGAATTCGGAAGGGGCGAGCATATCGGCGCAGCATTCGCAGTTCGTGCTCGGCACGTCGCGCGGCTTCCTGGCGGGTTATCCGTATTCGCGTCACTACGTTGCGTGTGCGCCGATCGCGGGCAGCGGCCGCAACATGCAGCGTGACGACTGGTACACGTCGAAGCGCAGCGCAGGCGAACTTGCCAATCCTGAAGCCGTGGGCCGCTATGCCGCCGAGCGTGCATTGGCGCGCATGGGCGCGCGCGGTCTGGACACGCGCAAGGTGCCCGTGCTGTTCGAGGCGCCGCTCGCGGCGGGGCTGCTGGGTGCATTCGTGCAGGCGACGAGCGGCGGCGCGCTGTATCGCAAGACATCGTTTCTCGTCGACAGTCTGGGCAAGCCCGTATTCGCACCGCATGTGCAGGTGGTCGAAGATCCGCACGTGCCGCGCGCGATGGGCAGCGCGCCGTTCGACGAAGAGGGAGTACGCACGAAGCAGCGTTCGGTGGTGAAGGACGGCGTCGTCGAGGGCTATTTCCTGTCGACGTATTCGGCGCGCAAGCTCGGCATGCCGACGACGGGTAATGCTGGCGGCTCGCATAATCTTTCTTTGCGTAGTTCTTTGACGCAGCCGTCCGACGACTTCGAAGAGATGTTGCGGAAGCTGGGCACTGGTTTGCTGCTGACGGAGTTGATGGGGCAGGGCGTCAACTACGTGACGGGCGATTATTCGCGCGGCGCGTCTGGGTTCTGGGTCGAGAACGGCAAGATCCAGTATCCGGTCGAGGAGATTACCGTGGCGAGCACGTTGCAGGAAATGTTCCGGCATGTTGTCGCTATTGGGGCGGACACTATTGTCCGCGGGACCAAGCAGACTGGTTCTGTTTTGATCGAGCGGATGACTGTCGCTGGGCAGTGATTTTTTGTTGTTTTGCGACGTAGTCGCGATTGTGGTTTTTTTTTTGGGTTTCTCTTCGCTGGCATCCGCGTGATGTCTCTGGTTTGCTGGCGTTGCCCCTGTGCGGGGCGGCACCTACTTTTCTTTGCAGCGGCAAAGAAAAGTAGGCAAAAGAAAGCCGCTCACACCGCTAGCTTTTGTACTTGCCTGCGGGCCCCCAACGGGTCCCGCACTCCACTCGGCAACACTTTGTTTTGCGCCCGTTGCCAGCGCCTCGAACAGGCGCATCACCCACTCCAATCACCCGCAGGCAGCCAGCGGCAGCGACCCGTCCGCGCCGCCCAGGTGGCAAACTGTGTGTAGGTTGTCGCGCCGTATGCGTTGGTGATACTACGACACCGATCTGTTTTTCAGTCCGGAGTGGTGCACTTCCATCGCGACGGCCTACACACAGTTTGCCACCTGGGCGGCAGTGGACTTCCTGCTAATGCAGTCCGTGACGCGAGAGTGTGAAGCGGGTGATGCGTGCAGGTAGCACGCTGGCAACGGGCGCAAACCAGTACGATGCCGCGTGGAGCGTAAGAACTGTTGGGGGCCCGCAGGCAACGAGTAGCACTGGCGGTGTGAGCCCGCTTTCTTTGCTTACTTTCTTTGCGGCGGCAAAGAAAGTAAGTGCCGCCCCGCACAGGGGCAACGCGAGCGAACCAAAGACATCCCGCGGATGCCAGCGAAAGCGCAAAAACAAACCGCGGATGCCAGCGAAAACCAAAAAAGCTACAAGCAAGCGCCGCAAGACAAAGCCGCCCAAAAAAACCTCAAGCGGCAACGCGCCGATAAACCACGAAGGCATACTCAAAGTCATTAGGCTCTTTAGCCTGATGCGTCTCCCGCGAGATTTCTTGCCAGCGCGCCGCATCAGGCGCAGGAAACCTTGCATCGCCATCGAAATCAGCATGAATTTCAGTGACGATCATCTTGTCCGCGCGCCGCAGGCCTTCCTCATACAACTGCGCGCCGCCGATCAAAAACGCCTCGGCAGCACCATCGCGCGCCGCGAGCCCCAACGCATCGTCGAGATTCGTCACGGTATCGCAGCCCTCGAAGCGGCGCTGCGCATCGCGTGTCACGACGATATTGCGGCGGCCCGGCAGCACCCGGCCAATCGATTCATGCGTCTTGCGCCCCATCACGATGGGCGCGCCCATCGTCGTGCGCTTGAAGAAAGCGAGGTCTTCGGGAAGCCGCCAGGGCAGCTGGTTGTCACGGCCGATCACGCCATTGCGGGCGCGAGCGACGATCAGGGTCAGCGTCGTCATGCGAGTGAAGAACAGATAGAGAGCAGGGTCCGAAAGCGAACGCCGATTCTACCCGACCGCGAGCGGCGAGCCGCCTCAGGCGCCCAAGCCGAGTGACCGACGCCTCGCGCAGTGACCGCTATTCGCGCACGTCGCCGTCGCCGCGATATGCGCCCTTGCCGTCTCCCTTGTCGTCGCTCGACGCATCCCGCAATCCATGCGTGCCCATCAGCCGGTACAGCGTCACGCGCGAAATACCCAGGTCCGCCGCCGCTTCATTGAGCCGGTGCCGATGCCGCAGCAGCGCAACTTCGATCGCACGCTTCTCGGCCACTTCGCGCGCCTGCGCAAGACTCATCGTCTGCTGCTCGCTGAACTGCGCGAGGTCGAGATCCTCGGACGAGATCAGTTTGCTCTCCGCCATCACGATCGCGCGGCGCACCCGGTTGATCAGCTCGCGCACGTTGCCGGGCCAGTGATAGTTGTACATCGCCTCGATCGCCGACGGCGTGAACCCGCGAATCTTGCGTGCACTGTCCGTCTTGAACTTGCCGAGAATGTGATGCGCGAGCAGTTCGATATCCTTGCCGCGTGCGCGCAGCGGCGGCTCGTCGACGCGCAGCACGCACAGCCGGTGAAACAGGTCCTGGCGGAAGCGTCCTTCGCTCATCGCGCCTTCCAGATCCACGTGGGTCGCCGAGATGATGCGCACGTCGACGGGAATCGATTCGTGGCCGCCCAGTCGCTCGATCTTGCCTTCCTGCAGGAAGCGCAACAGGCTCGCCTGGCTTTCCATCGGCAGATCGCCGATTTCGTCGAGAAACAGCGTGCCGCCGTTGGCCGATTCGACGCGACCGATCTTGCGCTGGTTCGCGCCCGTGAACGCGCCGCGCTCGTAGCCGAACAGTTCCGACTGCAGCAGGTGATGCGGAATCGCGCCGCAGTTGATCGGCACGAACAGTGCCTTGCGCCGCGGCGAACGCTCGTGGATCGCCAGCGCCGTCAGCTCCTTGCCCGTGCCCGATTCGCCCGAGATGAACACGCTCGCGTCGGTGTTCGCGATCTTGCGGATCGTGCGGAACAGCTGCTGCATCGCTTCGCAGGTGCCGACCATTTCGTCGTCGCTGACGGCCGTCGTGTCGGGCGGCAGGTCGGCGTCGCCAAGATTGATCATCCCGTACGCGTGGCCGACCAGATAGTCGATCGTCGCGTTCGCCACGGGAATCTTCACGTAGTCAAAGCAGTAGTGGCGGATCAGCCGCCGCACGGCGGGGTCCGCGAGTCTTTCGGGATTCGCGAGCGCGATCCAGCCGACCTGCTGCTGTCGCAGGCCCGCTTCGAGTCCAGGCAGGTCGCGCGCCGGGAAGCTCGCCATGTCGACGATGCCCGCGCACATCGTCGCGGGCTTGATGAGCTTGCCGATCTCGTGCGCCGAGCGCGCCACGAGCACGCTCCAGCCACGGCTCTTCAGGTGCTCGACGAGCGCGTCGTCAGGCGTGCGGGCCGCGTACAGGAGCACACGTGTGCCCGCCTCGGGCGCCGCACCGCGCGGCGCGTCGACGGCCTCGGGGCGGGCGGCGGACGTTTCCGATCCGCGCGAGGCGGCAAGCCGCAGCCCGGAGCCGGCGAGCGGGGTAACGGAACTCAGATGAGAAGATTCGCGCACGATCTGCCTCGTATCGGTGTCACGTCAAAAGGTATAGGGAAAGCGCAGGCCGATGACATAGTTCGGCGCGTCGGGCGTCATGCCGATCGATACCGAACCGTTGATCGTCAGATGCTTGTTCACTACATGGTTCAGGCCAAAATTCATCACGGCTGCCGTCGTCTCGCTGCCCGGCACCTTCACGTAGTCGCCGCCGGGCGCCTTCGTTTTCGACGAGGGCTGCAGCGCGAGCGTGTACGAGATGCTCGCCGAGTCCTTGTCGGAGAACGCGAGCGCGACGCCCGCGCCGAGCTGGAAGATGTCGCCGAGCTTGACGGTCGCGGGTTGCGTCTGTCCGGCGATCGACGAGATATCCGCGAACGAGCGCGCGATGTTGTACGTGTAGGACATGCTGCCGAACAGCACGACGGGGTCGTAGGTCTTCAGCACCGAAAGACCTGCGGTCACGTTCCAGAAGCCGGTGCCCGTAGGCAGCTTCGAAGGCGCGACGAGATTGGTGTTGTCGGGTTCGAGCTGGACCACCTTGAGCCCGAACGGCGAGGTGCCCGTCGGCGCTTTCACGCGCAGGCTGCCGACGACGTCGGGGATGTTGTTGGTCTCCTTCAGGATCTGGTAGTAGAGCCCGAAGTTGACGTCGCCGATCGCACTCGAATTCACCGACGCGTCGGACAGCGTGTTGGCCGCGCCGCCCGCGCCGCCGACGATGAACTGGCTGTGCCGGTACACATACGGCACGTCGACGTCGACGCTGATGCGGTCCGTCAGGCCGTAGCGCGTGTCGAGGTCGGCCATGATCTGGTGCGACTTGGTCTGCCCCAGATTGATGTTGCCGAGAAAGATCGCGTCGAGCGCGAGGAAGCCGGACAACTGCAGCTGCCGGCGGTCGTAGTAGGTATCGCTGATGCCCCAGTCCAGCGTCAGCTTGTGGTCGAAGAGCGGCGCGTGCTCGCGCTGCACGACGGCTTCCTCGGCCTGCGTGCGCACCGGTTCGGCCGCTTTCTGCGTCTGCCCGACGGCGCCTTCCGGCATGCCGGGGCCGCTCGCCTGCGCGTTCGGATTGCTGGTGCCTGGCGAGCCCGTTGCCGCGGTGCCCT